>CAYQUX010000017.1:0-102276 GCA_964420995.1 uncultured Leptolinea sp.
TCCATTTTCGTTCTTTGAAAATGGGGGAGGTTGGAGGGGGCTGATTCTGCCGTGCCAAAAGCCCCAATACCGACCTTCACCCAATCCACAAAGCAGATTGGAAAAGGTGCCTTTTAACCGGGATTCTTCTGCCGGTTGTGTAAATAGGCTAAATAAGAAACTATCTTATGGGATAGATTGCTAACTATCTTATATACATTCAAGATGATTGAATTTTCCTCTTTTGTAGTTATTTTTCCTGCCGATTGGGGGTACCGTTCATCATCAAGGATCTAAAACACCAAACCGACGCTACCATGATGGAATGTTTAAAATATCCAATATTTTAAGATACCCACATTCCTTTCCACACCATCCGTGGCTATAATGTTCTAAAGCACTGTGGAACCGACCTGTCGTAGGCGGTTGCAATAACAGGGAAAGACCAGCGAAATTCTGGCTCTGTCGCGCAACGGTGATAGTCCGGATGCCTGTCCACAGAAATAATCTCCCTTCGCGCTAAAGGGTTGAGCTTTCCAACGAACAATAAGTGACTCCTTTTCGTTGGCGGCTTGTCCTTACCGGGGTGAGCTTCCTCTGCCATCAGAAAGGAGCCTTTTCTTTGCCTGATCTGCCTTCACGTGTTGTTCCGGCCCATACCGCAATTTCCTTTGATTACCCGAAGATACTGGTTGGCAGGAAAATTGCATCCTTGCCAGTGAAGGGTGGCGGCATTCATCCGCCACCCGGGATCTGGCCCATTGCACGTTATGGAAATGATCATTACCAACGCGATCACTTATCCCAGGGAATGGATTTTTCATTTTCCTGTTCATGGTTCCTCTTACTTTCACCAGAGGATCCATCTGTCATGACCATCCCGATCCAGACAGCCTCCGGTTCACCATCAACCGCTGCTCGCCACTCTGGATCAAATTTACGACAACTGAACCTGGTATTTAAACAGCCTGTATATTCTGTGTGCCCTGGTGAATCCAGGGTATACCGCCATATATGGTGTTAAGTGTTATTTGGACTGGTATATATGGATAAACCGCCTGTTCTTTTGGAACAATTGTCACTCGGAGTAAAAATGAGTTTGCATTACCATAAGGTAATCATTACAAGGAAGAGGGAATAACATGGACTTGAATGAATCGCGGTCTGTACTTGTTGACGTATCACATCAGCCAACTGAATCACCGGCGCGGGAGATTGTCTTCCGGTCCATCCAAAAGCGTGACGGCCGTGTGGATGATTTTGACATCGACAAGATCGTGATGGCCATTTTCAAGGCGGCGCATGCCGTGGGCGGGCACGATATGGAAACCGCCCGGCATCTGGCGCAGCTTGTGGTGGAATATCTGCGCGATGAGAAGAAGGTCGTCATCCCGGCTGTGGAAGAAGTACAGGATGCCGTCGAGAAGATCCTCATAGAGAACGGACATGCGAAAACCGCCAAGGCCTACATCCTCTACCGTGACCGGCGCACCCGCATTCGTGAAGGCAAGTCTGAATTGATGGACGCCGTGGCGGAGACGCTGGTGGAAACCAACCGCGAGAATGCCAATGTGGGAAATTCTCCCTCGGCAAAAATGTTGCAAATCGCTTCAGCAGCCAGCCGTCACTATTATCTTTCCCGCCTGATCCCCGAAGATATTGCCCTGGCACACACCAGCGGCGACATCCACATCCATGACCTTGATTTCTATGCCAAGACGCTTACCTGCATTCAGATCCCCCTTGGGCGACTGCTGCACACCGGATTTGACACCGGGCATGGCTTTATCCGACCACCCCGGCGGCCGGGTTCCGCGGCGGCGCAGGCCGCCATCATTCTGCAAAGCTCGCAGAATGATATGCATGGAGGGCAGTCTTTCGCCTTCTTCGACCGCGATATGGCGGAATTTGTGGATGGCGCCAGCGAGGACGATATTTACCAGGCCATGGAAGGTCTCGTTTATAACCTGAATTCCATGCACAGCCGCGCCGGCGCGCAGGTGCCGTTCAGCTCCATTAACCTGGGGTGCGATACGTCGGAATCCGGCCGGCGGGTGACCCGCAATCTATTGCTGGCATATGAAAAAGGTCTGGGACGGGGGGAAACACCCATCTTCCCGAACATCATTTTCCGGGTTAGAGCCGGAGTTAATTTCAACCCCGGCGACCCGAACTATGATCTGTTCGAACTGGCCATTCGTACCGCGGCCACGCGCATGAATCCAACATTCTCATTCATGGATTCACCTCAAAATCTGCCATATGGTGACGAGGTGGCTTACATGGGTTGCCGTTCCCGTGTAATTGCCAACCGTCATGGAGAAGCGGTCAGCGACGGGCGGGGGAATCTGTCTTTTACCTCGATCAACCTGCCGCGTCTCGCGCTGCGTTCTGACGGAAATGTGGATGCTTTTTACCGGCTGTTGGAAGAAACCATGACGCTGGTTGGCCGGCAATTGATGCACCGTTACAACATTCAATCACACCTGAAAGTAAAGGATATGCCTTTCCTGATGGGGCAGGGTCTTTACAAGGATTCGGGTCACCTGCAGCCCAACGATGAGATCGGTGTGGCGTCGCGGCATGGAACACTCTCGATCGGGTTCATCGGACTGGCGGAAACCCTCACCATCTTATCCGGTGCCACTCATGCCAGATCAGATGACAGCCGCAAACTCGGGTTGGAAATTGTCGGGTTCATGCGCCGCATGATCGATTTCTTCTGTGACCAGTATGATATGAACTTCACGCTGCTGGCCACCCCCGCGGAAGGCCTTGCCGGGCGATTTGTCAAGATTGACCAAAAGATCTACGGTACGATCCCCGGTGTGACAGATCGGGAATACTACACAAACAGTTTCCATGTACCGGTAACCACCGATATGACCGCGTTTGAAAAGTTGTCGATCGAAGGTCCATACCATTACCTGACCAATGCCGGTCATATCAGTTATGTCGAGCTGGAAGCTCCCCCCGTCCACAACCTGGAAGCCTTCGAGGCCGTCATCCGCGCCATGGGGCAGGTCGGCGTTGGATATGGCGGGATCAATTTCCCGATCGACGAATGCCGGGTTTGCGGTTACAGCGGTCTGATCGATACGGAGTGCCCGTCCTGCGGCTCCCGGGATATCCGGCGCATCCGGCGCATCACCGGGTATCTTTCCACCGTAGACCGGTTCAACTCCGCCAAGCAAGCGGAGCTGCATGACCGGCAGGCACATATTCATTAGAAAACAGATGAAAGTCAGACTGGCTGGAATTACACAGGAAAGTGTTACCGACGGCCCGGGCGTGCGTATCACGGTATTCTTTCAGGGCTGTGAGCATCACTGCCCGGGCTGCCATAATCCGGAAACGTGGGACCGGCAGGGCGGGGTGGACTATGAGCTGGCGGATATCATCGGCATGATCAAGGACTCACCGCTCATCCGCGGCATCACCCTGAGTGGCGGTGAGCCTTTTTTACAACCGGAAGCGGCACTGGCACTGGCGCGCGAATTCCACGCTCGTGGAAAAGATGTGTGGGCTTACACGGGTTTCCTGTGGGAAGACCTGCTGGCGAAAGACGATCCGGCCGTTCGGGCGTTGTTGCGTGAATGTGACGTGCTGGTGGATGGCCCGTTCCGTCAGGCGGAACGCGTATCGGGCCTGTTCTTCCGCGGCTCGGCGAATCAGCGCATCATTGATGTGAAACTGAGTTTGGAGCAGGGCGCGCCGGTAGAGATTTCCAGCAGCCTTGCCTGACCTAGATGAATTCCAGGAACGTTTCCGTCGTCTTGCTCAAATCGCTATAAATTCCCCGGTACGCGGGCGGCAGCAAGAGGGCGATCTGGTACATGATCTCGGTGATCATGATCTCGCGTTCCTCATGGGTCGGAAGCGGACTGTCATATTTCAGGCGGAACGGTCTGCCTACGCGGATGGTGAATGGCGTTCGTGAAAGGGATCGCAGGTTCTTCCAGAAAAGTTCCCCGCCAAAAAAAGCCACCGGGTAGATGGGTGCGCCTGATTTAATGGCCAGCGGCACCACACCCGGCTGCCCCTTTTGCAGGATGCCATTTCCGCTGCGGGTGCCTTCGGGGGCAATGGCCAGCATCTGTCCTTCCTTCAAAACCCGCAGTGACTCGCGCAGGGCGGTCATATCCGCCTCACCCCGCCGGATGGGAATGGATTTCCAGGTACTGAATAACATACCGAAAAGCGGATTATTCCAGGTTTCCACCTTGGCCAGTGCGACGATCGGCCTGGGTTGCAAATGTGAGATCAGAATGGGCGCGTCAAGAAAATTGACATGATTGCCCACCAGGATCAACGGTCCATGTGAAGGGATGCGCGCCAGTTCAGAATCATCCACCAGGCAGATGGTGCGGGTGATCCCGCGCAGTGTTCCGTTGACGATCCCTGCGACAGTCATTTCAGTTTCGCAGCCCCGGCTGGTAGATCATTTCAAGTTTTCCCGGATGCAGTTCGATGCGGATGGACTTGCCTTTTTCGCATACGGTTTCACCGTCGGCGTGTGCCGGGATGCTGCCGTCCAGCGCGTGAATCTCCAGCGAGTTGGTCCGCAGGAATTTCACCGCCGGGTCGCCCTTCTGGCTGCCCTTGGTAAACTTGCTGATCAGCGGCAGCAGCCGGCGGCGGGTGACCTGATCGACAACACACAGGTCAAAATTGCCGTCTGTCGGGTTGCTTTCCGGCGCCATGTAAAAACCGCCGCCCATGCGTATGCCGTTCATGATGGACACCATCAGATAACGCCCGGAATGGTCGCCATCGGCGGTAACCAGTTTCAGGTGCGGCGCGTTGAAATACAGCAGGGTGGTTTTAACGGCAGCCACAATGTACGAGGCGAACCCGGTAAGAAGTTTCATTTTCAATGATTCAAAGCCCACGACGGCGTCAAACCCCACCCCCACACCATTGCCAAAATAGCGCCCCGAGGGGAAATTTTCGCCGTACACGCGGCCAACATCCACATTGCGGCGGCTATCCGCGGTGATACACTGGCAGGCTTCCGCGATGGTCGCGGGAATACCCATGCTGTAGGCAAGGTCATTCCCTCGCCCCACCGGAATTATGGCCATGGCCGGCTGTGCTTCGTTCTGGTGGTCCGCGTCCAGGATGCCATTAAGTACTTCATTGGCTGTTCCATCTCCGCCAGCGGCGATGATCACATCATAGCCTCGCGCGGTGCGCGCCAGTTCGAGGGCGTGACCGGGGTATTCGGTGCGTTTTAGTTCATACTCCAGGCCGGCCGATTTAAAGTGAGCTTCAATTTCGGGAATGGAGCGTTCACCATGGCCTCGCCCCGAAACGGGATTGACAATCAGGTAATATCTCAAGGAATTCTCCAGTGAAAGACCGGGATAAGTGCGTTTGCTTTTTTTGTTAAAGATTGAAGGGGAAGAGCTTATTATACGAGATTATTCAACACTTTCCCTTATTTTGTAAATTTTCTAATCAAACGCCGATAGTTAAAGCCAGTCATCCAGCCTATTTAATACAACCCTGCAAAGAGAGAAGGATGCGCGCGGGTTGTTAAAAAGCCTTCCCAATTCGGATAAATTCCCTCTTGAAATTGGAAATTCTTTTTTGTATACTATGCCCTAATAGTTGCCCGCCACGCCGTAGCATACCCGTTTGGGTGACTTCAAACCCCGAAAACAAATCAACAAGATAGACAGGGTAATAAAGGTTGGTTTCCCATGTTCATTAAACCAATCAAATTAAGTGTAAATTTTGCCAGAGGGTCACATCCGGCCGCATTCCTGGAGTTATCGGTTTCCCATGGGATTACCCGTTTGGGTGAAAAAATGACCCGTTTGGGTAATACCCGGTGTTCGAGGCATGGATATAATCCATCCACTGGTCTTTCCACCAGGCGGTTTCATCCTAAGTTGTTTCAGGCAGAAACCAACATGTACCGTACTCCTGTCGATATCT
This sequence comes from uncultured Leptolinea sp., assembly GCA_964420995.1. Taxonomy (GTDB): domain Bacteria; phylum Chloroflexota; class Anaerolineae; order Anaerolineales; family Anaerolineaceae; genus Leptolinea. The sequence goes on from CAYQUX010000017.1 coordinate 5,923, forward strand.
TCCAGAGCGTTCGCAACCTTCCTGTGGTGTTTCGTGGCGGTGGGTTCGCCGGCCGTGCCGGGCGCGTGGATCATCGGCTGCGGTTCTCCGGTTCTTCCAACTGACGTAGAAATAACCGAGCCACAAACTTTCACACTGCCCATTCCAGGGTGGTGGTTCTGTATATCCATACCTTCTTCCATCCCCAACACGTCCTCATCTCCCGTAGGTCAATAATCAGGAAAAACCGCCATGACTATCCAAAACCTTCCCATCCCCCGAAATCAATCACCCGAACAGGGACTGTATGACCCTGCATTCGAACACGACTCCTGCGGCACCGGTTTTGTGGTCAATATCAAGGGCAAACCCTCTCATGAGATTATCACCAACGCGTTAACCATTCTGGATAATCTGTATCATCGTGGAGCGAGCGGTTCCGAATCGAACACCGGTGACGGAGCCGGTGTGTTAATCCAGATCCCGCATACTTTCCTGAAACGTGAGTGCAAGTCAGCCGGCTTTGACCTCCCCGGGCCGCGTTATTACGGAGTGGGAATGCTATTTATGCCGACGGATGAGACTCAGCGCAGGCCGATGGAGGAAAAGTTTGAGCAGATCGCCGAGACTGAGGGTCAGCATGTGCTGGGCTGGCGCACGGTTCCGACAGATGGCAGCATGCTGGGGGCGACGGCTGCCGCCGGCCAACCCGTGGTGCGCCAGGTTTTCCTGGAACGCAGTAAATATATCAAAGACCGCATGACTTTCGAGCGCAAGCTGTTTGTCATCCGCAAACAGGCGGAGAAAGCTTTGCGCTATGGCAATATGCCTGGAAGCCAGCATTTTTATATTTGCAGCCTGTCGTATAAGACACTGGTTTACAAGGGAATGCTCACCTCAAAACAGGTGCGCTTCTTCTACCCTGAACTGTCTGACCCGCACATGGAAACCGCGCTGGCTATGGTGCATTCCCGCTTCAGTACCAATACCTTCCCATCCTGGGATCGCGCGCATCCCTGCCGCTACCTGGCGCACAACGGTGAGATCAATACCCTGCACGGCAATGTCAATCTGGTGAATGCCGAACAGTACAGCTTCCAGAGCCCGTTGTTCGGCAGCGACATGCCAAAAATCCTGCCGGTGATTAATTCAGACGGCTCGGATTCGGCCATTTTTGACAATGTGCTGGAACTGCTTGTACTCACCGGCCGCTCATTGCCCCATTCCATTATGATGATGATCCCCGAGCCTTGGTCACATCACGATACCATGAGCGAAGAGAAGAAGGCGTTCTACGAGTATCACAGCTCTCTCATGGAACCTTGGGATGGGCCGGCTTCGATGGTCTTTACCGACGGTGTGGGCATCGGCGCCACCCTGGATCGCAATGGACTGCGGCCGTCGCGCTATTATGTGACGAATACCGACATGGTGATCCTGGCGTCCGAGGTGGGCGTGCTTGACCTGCCGCCTCAGTCCATCGTCAAGAAAGGCCGCCTTGAACCGGGCCGCATGTTGTGGATTGACACGGAAGACGGCCGCATTATCAGCGACGATGAGATCAAACATGACGTGGCAACCATGCGCCCGTACCGGCGCTGGTTGAAAGATTACATGGTCGATCTTGAAGACCTGCCAGATCCGCAAATTCCACCCATCAGCGGCATCGGGCAGGATCTGGATGATAAAGACCGTGAAAGAAAGCTGCTGCAATACCAGCATGCCTACGGTTATACCTATGAAGACCTGCGGGTCATCCTGGGTCCCATGGCGCGCAATGCCATGGAACCCATCGGTTCAATGGGCAATGACGCTCCTCTGGCTGTTCTCTCGGAAAAACCCCAGCTTCTATACAACTACTTCAAGCAGCTCTTTGCCCAGGTGACCAATCCGCCCATCGATGCCATTCGGGAAGAGATCGTGACCTCCACAGAGGTCATGCTGGGCTCCGAGCAGAACCTGTTGGAACCGCGGCCGGAAAACTGCCGCATGATCAAATTGAAATCCCCGATCATCGACAATGAAGAACTGGAAAAGATCCGCCATCTCAACCGCCTGTACTTCCGCACGGTCACCCTGCCCATCCTGTTTGACCCGGCCAACGACGGCGCCGGATTAGAACAGGCGCTGGAAGCCCTTTACACCCGGGTGGATGAAATCATCGCCAATGATGAAGCCAATATCGTGATCCTGTCAGATCGCGGGATCGACAAAGATCACGCGCCCATTCCCGCGCTGCTGGCGGTTTCAGGGCTGCATCATCACCTGTTGCGCCATGGTACACGCACGAAAATTGGCCTGGTCGTTGAATCCGGCGAACCGCGTGAGGTTCACCATTTTGCCATGCTGATCAGCTACGGAACATTGGCCATCAACCCGTACCTGGCTTACGCCAGCATTGAGGAAATGATCAACCAGGGGCTGCTGACCGGTGTGGATTACCACACCGCCGCGCATAATTACACCAAAGCCATCGTCAAGGGCGTGGTCAAGGTGATCTCCAAGATGGGCATTTCCACCATCGCCAGCTACTTCGGTTCGCAGATCTTCGAAGCTGTAGGCTTGAGCAAGGAGTTTGTGGACCGCTATTTCACCGCCACTCCGTCACGCATAGGCGGTGTGGGTATTGATGTGATCTCGAAGGAAGCCGGTATACGGCACGCGCATGCCTTCCCCGAAAGACCGGTCAATGGACGCACGCTGGATGTGGGTGGAAACTACCAGTGGCGGGCCGAGGGGGAACATCACCTGTTTAATCCGGAGACCATCTACAAATTGCAGCAGGCTGTGCGCACCAATGATTACGCCGCCTACCAGGCGTATGCGTCCATGATCAACTATCAGACTCACGGCCTGGATACGCTGCGCGACCTGCTGGAGTTTAAGTTTTCGAAATATCCCATTCCCCTGCAAGAGGTGGAATCGGTTGAATCCATCGTCAAACGTTTCAAAACCGGCGCCATGTCCTATGGCTCCATCAGTCAGGAAGCTCATGAAGCCCTGGCGATTGCCATGAACCGCATTGGCGGCAAGAGCAATACCGGCGAGGGCGGCGAAGATCCGGCACGCTACGAAGAGGATGCCACCGGTGATTCGCGTAACAGCGCCATCAAGCAGGTGGCTTCGGCGCGCTTCGGTGTAACCAGCAATTACCTGATCCATGCCCGTGAATTGCAGATCAAAATGGCGCAGGGTGCCAAACCGGGTGAAGGCGGGCAGCTTCCGGGCAAGAAAGTCTATCCATGGATCGCGAAAACCCGTCATTCCACACCCGGCGTGGGACTGATCTCCCCGCCGCCGCACCATGATATTTATTCCATTGAAGATCTGGCGGAATTGATCTCTGATCTGAAGAACGCCAATCCTCAGGCGCGTATCAATGTTAAGCTGGTGTCAGAAGTGGGAGTGGGCACCATCGCGGCAGGTGTGGCCAAGGCGCACGCCGATGTGATCCTCATTAGTGGGCATGATGGCGGCACAGGCGCGTCGCCGCAGTCCAGTATCAAACACACCGGCCTGCCCTGGGAACTGGGATTGGCCGAAACCCACCAGACACTGGTGCTCAACAATCTGCGCAGCCGGGTGGTGCTGGAAACAGACGGCCAGCTCAAGACCGGGCGCGACGTGGTTATAGCTGCCCTGCTGGGGGCCGAAGAATTTGGCTTTGCCACCGCGCCGCTGGTGGCGCTGGGCTGCGTGATGATGCGCGTATGCCATCAGGATACCTGCCCGACGGGTATTGCCACACAGAATCCCGCCCTGCGCAAGAACTTCAAAGGCGATCCACAGCATGTGGTTAACTTGATGTACTTTATTGCCCGGGAAATGCGTGAATTGATGTCGAAACTGGGCTTCCGCAGCGTGGATGAAATGGTTGGACGGGCGGATAAACTTATGCAAAAGCAAAACCTTGACCATTGGAAGGCCAGGTTCGTTGATCTGTCCCGCCTGCTAACCGTTCCGGATATGGCGGAGGGAGCAGGCCGGTACTGTACCATCCAGCAAAGCCATGGGTTGGAAAAAGCCCTGGATCACAAGTTCCTTTTGGAGTTGTGCAAACCCGCCTTCGAAAAGGGTGAGCGGGTGGAAATTGATATGCCCATTCGCAACATTAACCGGGTGGTGGGCACACAGGTGGGCAGCGAGATTACCCGGCGTTACGGGGCAGAAGGTCTGCCAGATGACACCATTCGCATGACCTTCCATGGTTCAGCCGGGCTTAGTTTTGGTGCCTTCATACCACGCGGCCTGACCCTGATTCTGGAAGGTGATTCCAACGATTTCATTGGAAAGGGGCTGTCTGGTGGGAAGATGATTGTCTATCCACCGGCCGGCTCGCCATATGCGCCGGAGGAAAATATCATCATTGGAAATGTGGCTTTCTATGGTGCCACCTCCGGTGAAGCGTATGTTTCCGGTGTGGCGGGTGAACGCTTTGCTGTACGCAACAGCGGTCTGAGCGCTGTAGTGGAAGGGGTGGGCGACCATGGCTGTGAGTATATGACCGGCGGCCGGGTGGTGGTACTTGGAAAAACCGGACGCAATTTTGCCGCGGGCATGTCTGGCGGATTGGCCTACGTCGTTGATTGGGACAACGATTTTGAGGTGAAATGCAACCGCGAGATGGTTGAACTGAGTTATCTAGACGATCCGGAAGAGACAGCGGACGTGAAAGCCATGATTGAACGCCACGCGGAGTACACGGGAAGCAAACTGGCGTCACGGGTTCTAAAGAAATGGGAAGACACCCGCAAGCGGATCATCAAGGTTCTGCCAAAAGATTACAAGAACGTCCTTGAAGCCATCCGCCAGGTGGAAGCCACGGGTATTTCTGGGGAAGAAGCTGTTATGGCAGCGTTTGAGTTGAACACACAAAATCTGGTTCGCGCCAGCGGAAACTGAGAAAGGAGAACGCCATCATGGGAAAACCAACCGGATTCATGGAATATCAACGGGAACTACCCAAAGACCTGGTCTCAGAAGAGCGCATATTACACTGGATGGAGTTCCATAAGCCGTTCGCTGAAGAAAAATTGCAGATCCAGGGCGCGCGCTGTATGGATTGCGGTGTCCCATTCTGCCATACCGGCCGCATTTTAAACGGAAGCGCGTCCGGCTGCCCGATCAACAATCTGATTCCTGAATGGAATGACCTGGTGTACCGCGGGCTATGGCAGCAGGCCCTTGAGCGGCTGCTGCGCACCAACAATTTTCCGGAATTTACCGGGCGGGTGTGCCCCGCGCCGTGTGAAGGTTCGTGCACACTGGGTTTATCCAATCCGCCGGTGACGATCAAGAATATCGAACTGGCTATCATCGAAAAGGGTTTCAAGGAAGGCTGGATGGTTCCCGAACCGCCCGCCGTGCGCACCGGAAAGAAAGTGGCCGTCATCGGCTCCGGTCCTTCCGGTCTGGCCTGTGCCGACCTGCTCAACCGGGCCGGTCACATGGTGACCGTTTACGAACGAGCCGATCATATCGGCGGGTTGCTGGTGTACGGCATCCCCAACATGAAGCTGGATAAAGCCGTGCTGCAGCGCCGTGTGGATTTCATGGCCGCGGAAGGCATCAACTTTGTCACCGGTGTGGAGGTTGGCAAGGACATTCCGGCGGATACCCTGATGCATGAAAATGACGCTGTGGTGTTATGCTGCGGCGCCACCAAACCGCGCGACCTGCCGGTGGAAGGGCGCGATCTTAAGGGTGTGCACTTCGCCATGGATTTCCTCACCGGCAACACCCGCAACCTGTTGGGCAGCACCCTGCAGGACAACCGCATGTCCACCATATCCGCCCGTGGGAAAGACGTGGTGGTGATCGGCGGCGGCGATACCGGCACAGACTGCGTGGGCACCGCTCTCCGGCACGGCTGCCGCAGCGTCACCCAATTTGAGATCCTCGACCGGCCGCCCGCGGAACGACAGGCGGACAATCCCTGGCCGGAATGGCCGCGTGTCTATAAAGTGGATTACGGACAGGAGGAAGCCATCGCGGTGGATGGTCACGACCCGCGTATTTTTGACATTCAAACCAAGCGTTTTGTGGGTGATGATAAAGGACGACTGAAAGAGATCCATACTGTGCATGTGGAATGGGTCGCCGGCGCGAATGGTCGGAAATCACCGCGGGAAATCCCCGGTACGGAACGTGTTTTTTCCGCGCAACTGGCAATGATCGCCATGGGTTTCCTGGGGCCAGAAGACCAGCTTTTGGAGCAGATGGGCGTGGCGCGTGATGAACGCAGCAACGTGAAAGCGGATGAGGGTACCTTCACCACCAACATTCCCGGCGTTTTCTCCGCCGGTGATATACGCAGAGGGCAGAGTCTGGTAGTGTGGGCCATCCATGAAGGCCGCGGCGCCGCGCGCGAAGTTGACAGGTTCTTGATGGGATCAACCCAGCTGCGCGGTTGAATCAAAGCTTTGCTACAAGGTTATTTACCTGGCTCCGGAACAATCCGGAGCTTTTTTAATCTGGGTTTTTCCTTTCTGCGAATTGGTGAAAAAGCCACTATACTTAACAGTACCAGCCACAATCTATATCCGGGAACAATGAAAAAAAAGAAAACTTTGCTGGTCGCGGACAGCGACTCCAGGCATATTACATTACTGCGCCATATTCTTGCCGATGGTGGATTTCGGATTCTCGCGGTACGCACCGGGGAACAGGCGGTGGATACCGCCGCCCGTGAACAACCCGATCTGATCTTGATGGAAACCAATCTGGAGGGCGAAATTGATGGCTGTGTGGCCGCGCGGCGTATACATGATTTCTCGGATGTGCCGATCATTTTTGTGTCCTCCTCCTCGGAACCGGCGGATATGCTCTGCGCCTTCGAGGACGGGGCAGATGATTACGTGGTCAAACCGGTGCACGCGCAAATCCTGTTGGCGCGCATCAACGCCGTACTAAAGCGCAGTGAAAAAGACACTGCCGCGCCCAGGGAAAGGCAGATTGTCTGCGGCCCGTTGAAGATCGACATCCCCGGCCGGCAGATCATTCTTGATGGGCGTGAGGTGTATCTGTCGGAAACGGAATTTAACCTGATCCTTGAACTGGCGAAGAACCGCGGGCAGGTCTTATTGCACGAACAACTGCTGTCCACGGTGTGGGGAGTCAAGTATTCCCATGAGGTCGATTATCTGCGTTCGTATGTGCATATCCTGCGGCGCAAACTGGAAGCCAACCCGCAGCAGCCCCGCTTGATTATCAGTAAACCGGGTGTGGGTTACATGCTGGCCACAGAACCAACGGCGGATTAAGGAGTGAAATATGGGTCAGAATATTCCCTATAACATCTTTGAGTCAGCCCAAAAACAATTTGACCGTATCGCCGACCTGATCAATTTGGACCCGGCCATGCGCGACTTTCTGCGCCAACCCCGCCGCGAATACCAGTTCAGCCTGCCGGTTTACATGGAAAGCGGCGAGACCCGTGTTTTCCGCGGATACAAGGTGCAATTCAACGACGCACTCGGCCCCACCAAGGGCGGCATTCGCTTCCATCCGCAGGAGACAGTGGATACCATTCGTGCGCTGTCGATGTGGATGACCTGGAAGTGCGCCGTCACCCGCCTGCCGCTGGGCGGCAGCAGCAGCGGGGTCGCGGTGGATACCCATAACCTGACCCCCAAAGAACAGGAGCGCCTATGCCGGGCTTTTGTGCGTATGACAGCGGTGAACTCCGGCCCGGAGTGGGACGTGATGGGCCCGGATATCATGACCGGCCCGCAGCATATGTTATGGATGCTGGATGAATATGAAGCCATTCAGGGGGTCAAACAACCCGGGTACATTACCGGCAAGCCGGTCGGGTTGTCGGGCTCCAAGGGAAGAAAGGAAGCCCCCGGTTTTGGGGTGATGATTTCCGTGCGGGAAGCCCTCAAGGAGCTTGGCCTGGATATCACCAAAACCACTGCCAGTGTGCAGGGTTTTGGCACGGTCGGCCGGCATGCCGTTGAACTTTATACCCGCATGGGGGGAAAGGTGACCTGCATCGCCTGCCTGAACCACACCGACCATACCGCCTACGCCTACCGGCTTAAAGACGGCATTAATTACGAGAAAATGGCCGCCATCACCGATCCATTCGGCGAGATTGATAAGGAAAAGGCAAAAGCTCTTGGATGCGAGGTGCTGCCTGGAGAGGCATGGATCGAACAGGATGTGGATATCCTCGTTCCCGCGGCCATGGAGAACCAGATCCGGCCGGATAACGTGGAGAAGATCAGCCGCCGGGTGAAGATACTGGCGGAAGCGGCCAACGGCCCGACTGATCTGGTTGTCGATCCCATTTTGAATGAACGGGAGATTCGGATCATTCCCGATATTCTTGCCAATGCCGGTGGCGTGGCATGCAGTTATTTCGAGCAGGTGCAGAGCAATATGAACTATTACTGGAGCAAGGATGAGGTGCTCGGGAAGCTTGATTCGCATCTCACCTCCGCTTATTACGATGTCAGTTCTTTCGCGCGCAAAAACAACCTGCCCATGCGGGATGCCGCCTATATGGTGGCCATTGATCGGGTGGCGCGCGCCTGCCAGGAACGCGGCTGGATCGGGTAAATACAACGCGATATGCCTGATCGTTTCCATTTCATCGGTTTGAAATGTGGCTATTGCGTTCTGGAAGATAAGCCGGGCATGCGCGAGGAGATCGGCGGCAAAGCCCACGGTCTGTTCCTCGTGCAAAAAGCACTGGCCGGGCTTGAAGTCAATTTCCCGGAAATCACACTGGAAATCCCCTCATTGACGGTGTTGGGTACCAGCGTGTTTGACGCTTTTTTGGCCAACAATCATCTGGACGAGTTAGCCTACGACAACCTGCCGGATGAACGCATCGCGTACGCGTTCATGCAGGGGGATATGCCCTTTGAGGTGCTGGGGGAATTGCGCAAAATGATTGAAGAGGTCACTGTTCCGCTGGCTGTCAGGTCATCCGGTTATCTGGAAGATTCAACTCGCCGGCCGTTTGCCGGTGTATACGCGACAAAAATGATCCCCAACAATCAGCACGACCCGGACGCGCGCTTTCAAAAACTGCTCGAAGCAGTCAAGTATGTCTGGGCATCCACGTTTTTCAAAATTTCGCGGGATTATTGCCGTGCCACCGGTCTTGACTGCCGGACGGAAAAAATGGCTGTCATTTTGCAGGATATGGTGGGAAAACGGCACAGTGAACGCTTCTACCCGGAACTGGCTGGAGTGGCACGTTCGTACAATTACTACCCGGTCAAACCCGCCCGCCCGCAGGATGGCGTGGTCGATCTGGCGCTGGGACTGGGTAAGACCATCGTGGATGGGGGCAAGACCTGGTCATTCTCACCGGCTTACCCCAAACGGCCGCCGCCCTTTGAATCGATTGACGAACTGTTTGCCGAAACGCAAAACGAATTCTGGGTGGTCAACATGGGTGAACCGCCGGAATACGATCCCATCAAAGAGACCGAATTTATGCAGCTGGTCAATCTGCAGGCTGCCGAACCGGATGAAACGCTGTGCCATCTGGTTTCGACGTATGACGTGCAGTCGGAAAGGTTGTCAGTGGGTATGTCATACCGGGGTCCCCGGGCGCTGACCTTTTCCCCGCTGCTGGAAATAAACGAACTGCCATTTAATAATCTGGTGAAACAGGTACTGGCCGCCTGTGAACAGAAACTCAAAACGGCGGTTGAAATCGAGTTTGCCATGACCTTCGACCCGCATTGTTTTGCGCTGTTACAGGTGCGTCCCATGGTGCTTCCGGCCGGCAATCTTGAGGTCACTGACCGTGAATTGCGAAGCAAGCGAAACCTGGCGGCTTCAGAGTTGGTGTTGGGTAATGGACTCGTGGAAGATATCACTGATGTGGTATATGTCAAACCGGAGAAATTTGAGCTAAAACATACCCGCCGAATCGCGGACGAGTTGGAAAAATTCAATCGCGAACTTGTGTCCGCGAAGAAGCCTTATGTGTTGATCGTCTTCGGCCGCCTGGGGACGTTCGACCCGTGGCTGGGCATACCGGTCACCTGGGGGCAGGTGTGCGGCGCGAAAGTGATTGTGGAAGCCACGCAGGAAAACGTAAAGGTCGAACTCAGCCAGGGATCGCATTACTTCCACAACCTGATCAATCTGGGGGTTTTCTATTTTTCCATGCCTTTCAACAGCCCGTACCGCATCCAGTGGGACTGGCTGCAGAGCCAACCGGCCGGGAAGGAAACCGAATTTGTGCGCCAGGTGCGCTGTCCCGAACGCTTGCAGATCAAAGTGGATGGCCGCAGCGGTAGGGGCATCATATCCCGCTGCCGGTAGTTTTTTATGAAATTTTGATTTTTTCCCCATCTGTTTTTATAAGATTTCAATAATCCCCATGATAAAACTACCCGTACCAAACCATGACCAAAGATTGGGGATGCCAGATGACCGTTATTCAGGATGTTCTCGCCAAATTGCAGGAAAAAGACAGCGGACAGGTTGAATTCCTTCAGGCTGCAAAAGAAGTCTTAAACTCGCTGGAACCAACCGTCAGCAAACACCCGGATTTCGTGAAAGCGAAAATCTACGAACGTATCGCCGTGCCAGATCGCGCCATACTGTTCAAGGTTCCCTGGGTGGATGACAGCGGCGAGGTGCAGGTCAACCGCGGTTTCCGCATTCAATTCAACAATGCCATCGGTCCGTATAAAGGCGGACTGCGTTTTCACCCATCCGTCAACCTGGGGATTATTAAATTCCTGGGTTTTGAGCAGATCTTCAAGAATTCCCTCACCACGCTTCCCATGGGGGGCGCCAAGGGTGGTTCTGATTTTGACCCCAAAGGCAAATCAGACGGCGAGGTCATGCGCTTCTGCCAGGCTTTCATGCGTGAGTTGTACCGCCATATTGGCCCGGACACTGACGTTCCCGCCGGTGATATCGGCGTGGGAGCGCGTGAAATTGGCTACCTGTACGGCTATTACCTCAAGATAGTCAACGCCAACGAGAGCGTGCTCACCGGCAAGGGGTTGGAATACGGCGGCAGCCTTATCCGCCCGGAAGCTACCGGCTACGGTTCTGTCTATTTTGCCGCGGAAATGCTGGCCACCCGTAAACAGGACATCCAGAACAAGTCAGCCGCCATCAGTGGATCAGGCAATGTAGCCCAGTACACCGTGGAAAAACTCATCCAACTGGGCGCCAAACCGGTAACCCTGTCTGATTCCAACGGCACCATCGTTGACGAGTCCGGCATCACTGCCGAAAAACTGAAATATGTCCTTGACCTCAAGAATTACCGGCGCGGGCGCATCAGCGAGTATGCCAGCCAGTTCAACGTGCCATATTACGCCGACAAGAGTCCCTGGGATGTGATCAAGGAACAGAACCTCAAGGTTGATCTGGCCTTTCCGTCTTCCCACGAGAACGAGATTGACAAAACCCAGGCGGAAGCCATGGTCAAAAATGGCTGCTTCTGCGTTTCCGAAGGCGCCAACATGCCCACCAACCTGGAAGCTGTGGATGTTTTCATCGACAAGGGCGTGCTTTACGGCCCGGGCAAGGCAGCCAACGCGGGCGGTGTGGCGGTATCCGGACTGGAAATGTCACAGAATGCCATGCGTCTCTCCTGGTCGCGCGAAGAAGTGGACCAGCGCCTGCAGGGTATCATGAAGAATATCCACCAGTCCTGCGTGGATGCCTCTGAGATGTACGGATATAAAGGAAACTATGTGGTCGGCGCCAATATTGCCGGCTTCCTCAAAGTCGCCAAAGCCATGCTGGCGTACGGAATTGTATAAATAAATAGTACGGTGGTCAGGCAAACCGGCTGATTGTTCAGCCGGTTTGCCGTTTAACTATTAATCACTTCTTAACTGGCTGGTTTATAATACTCTGTCAATAAAACTCAGGCAAAACCTTACCATAAGAGGAAAGATGAAAATTCTAATCACAGGGATCAGCGGATTCCTCTCCATTAACATGGTGCGCTACCTTCTGGAGAAGGGGTACACCGATATTTCAGGCATCGATCTTGTCAATTTTGATTACCCCGAGCGGGACAGGATTAAATTTCTGCAGGGCGATATACGTGATCGGGATGCCGTGAAATCACTCATGCCGGGCGTGGATGTGGTCATTCACACGGCGGCCGCGCTGCCGCTGTACACGCCGGAAGAAATCTACACCACCGACGTGGTTGGCACGAAACTCCTGCTGGAAGAAGCCGCCGCGGCCGGTGTGAAACGCTTTATACATATTTCATCCACCGCCGTCTACGGTGTTCCTGATCACCACCCCCTGTTTGAAACCGATCAGTTGATTGGCGTTGGCCCATACGGGCACGCGAAAATCGAAGCCGAGCAAGCCTGCCTTGACGCGCGCGCCAGGGGAATGTGCGTGCCCATCATCCGTCCGAAATCCTTTGTGGGGCCGGAGCGACTGGGTGTCTTTGCCATTTTTTATGACTGGGCCAGCCAGGGAAAGAATTTCCCCAATATTGGCAATGGAAAAAACCGTTACCAGTTGTTTGATGTGGAAGACCTGTGTGAGGGCATTCACCTGTGCATGACCAAAGAGGAAAAGGCCGTCAACGATACCTTCAATATGGGCGCGGAAAAATTCACCACCATGGCAGAAGATTACCAGGCGGTGTTGGATGAAGCCGGTTTCGGCAAGAAAATCATCTGCTTCCCGGCGGAACCTGTGATCATCGTCCTGCGGATCCTGGATAAATTGAAACTTTCACCGCTGTATCCCTGGGTTTACGAAACGGCGTCAAAAGACTCTTTTGTGTCCATTGACAAGGCCAAGACCCAACTGGGCTGGCAGCCGAAGTATTCCAACAAAGAAGCCATGGTACGCAACTACCGCTGGTACCTGGCGAATAAAGATACCATCTCCAAAGCCACCGGCGTGACCCACCGGGTTCCATGGAAACAAAAAGCGCTAAAAGTAGTAAAAATTTTCTTCTAGAAAATATACACAGAGCGGACGAAAAGTCCGCTCTGTTCTTTAACTCAATTAATGAGAATTGTTAACTCACTCTTATTCTGGAATTAAACGTATCAAGGGAAAATATAAACATCCTTTCAGCACAATCATAATAAGGGAAGACTATGTCGACATGGAAAGATAAAGCGTTATTTACCCCAGGACCATTGTCAACAAGCCAGACTGTAAAACTGGCCATGTTGCATGATCTCGGATCACGCGACGCTCAATTTATTGAAAAAGTGGCAGACATTCGCCGAAGGTTGGTGATATTGGGGCAGGCTTCAGAAGAAACCCATACAGCCGTGATTATGCAGGGTAGTGGAACATTCGGGGTCGAATCGGTTATCTCCAGTTGCATACCATTTGGTGGAAAACTCCTTGTTCTTGTAAATGGGGCATACGGCGAACGCATGGTTAAAATGGCTGAGACTCATCGAATCCCGGTCGTTGTTCAACAATGCCCTGAGAACCAGATCCCGGATATCCACCTGCTCGAAGAGATATTGACCAATGACCAGCAGATTACGCATGTGGCTGTGGTTCATTGTGAAACAACCACGGGAATCATCAACCCCATTAAAGCGATTGGCGAAGTGGTAAAAAGACATAAATGTGTGTATATCGTCGACGCGATGAGTTCTTTCGGAGCATATGAGATACCTGTTGATTCATGGAAAATTGATTATCTTGTTTCGTCATCCAATAAATGTATAGAAGGCGTTCCCGGTTTCTCATTCATTCTGGCAAAGAAAGAACCTTTCCTGGCCACTAAGGGATTTGCCCGTTCACTGGCACTTGATCTCTATTCCCAGTGGGATGGTCTCGAAAAGAGCGGACAATTCCGCTTTACCCCTCCGGTACAGGTGCTGATGGCTTTCCATCAGGCTCTGCTGGAATTGGAGGAGGAGGGTGGTGTTCAGGGGCGCGGCGAGCGTTATAAATCTAATTACGAAATGACGGTATCAGGCATGGAAGAGACCGGGTTCGTTCCCTATCTTGAAAAGGAAAACCGGGGATTTATCATCACTTCGTTTCGATACCCTATACACCCTAATTTTGATTTCAATATTTTCTATCGCAAACTTAGCGATAGAGGGTGCGTTATTTACCCCGGCAAATTGAGTCAAGCTGATTGTTTTCGGGTTGGCCATATTGGGCGGCTGGACCAGTCAGATGTCTTCCTGCTCCTTTCCGCCGTTAAAGAGGTACTGTCTGAAATGAAAATTCAACTGGAAACTGACGGGTCACATACGGATTAATTGGAGTGAACCATGGGATTGATAAATCATCGCAAGTATTGCGGAAAATTGAGATGTGCCGTTTTGGATTGGGCTGGAACAACAGTCGATTATGGTTCGTTTGCTCCAACGGCCGTATTCATTAAGCTGTTTGCCAGCCGGAACATTCCCATCACCATTGAACAGGCTCGAGCACCAATGGGATTGATGAAGAAAGATCATTTACGTGCCATTGCCGGCGATTCAGATGTGGCTAAACTCTGGAAGTCCACACACGGGCATGCGATCACCACGGAAGAGATTGATGCCATGTTTGAAGAGTTCGTTCCAATGCAGATGCACTGTCTTGAAGAATACAGTGACGTTATTCCAGGTGTGCGGGAAGCGGTTTCTGCCATGCGGGAAATGGATATGAAAATTGGTTCGACAACCGGTTATACACGTGCAATGATGGAGGTGCTGCTGCCAATTGCTAACGCCAATGGATATGCTCCTGATTCTTGGGTATCTGCCACCGATGTGCCTGCTGGTAGACCGTATCCATGGATGATGTATCAAAATGCCACCCGGCTGGACGTTTTCCCCATGGAAGCCTGCGTCAAAATTGGCGACACACTGGTAGATATCGAAGAAGGATTAAATGCCGGCGCATGGACAATCGGTCTGGCGGTTACCGGAAATCTTTTCGCCATGACGGAAGACCAGGTTTCCGGACTCACGGAAGAGGAGTATACCCGTCGACGAAAAGCAGCTTCGGATCAAATGTACACAGCCGGTGCTCATTATGTGGTAGACAGTCTGGCAGATTGCCCGTTGGTCATTGAAGAGATCAATTACCGCCTGCGCCAGGGTGAAACACCTCGGGACTGAGATAACTCTAAAAAGGTATTGGGGGTAGTAAAAATGCCAAAAAGCAGGGGCGGTATCCGACAACCGCCCCTGCCATGTTTAAACACCATTTATGGTTCAATGGAAGAAAATCAAATCAACCAGCAGGCTTCCACCGGGAAATAAAAATCATACAGGTCGCCCACCCGGGGGATGGTCAGCCGGTAATCATTGAATTGGTCAAGGATGAACACTGACCCCTTCACGTTGACCCGAATGCGGACTATGGAACCGAGGTAGTGAATACTATCCACGATTCCCTGCAAGTTGTTCTGTCCATCCATTTTGCCAGGATTGATTTCTTCAGGGCGAATGGCCAGGCAGGGTTTTTCTGGTGAGAATTTCTCTGCGATCCGGCCGTAAATAATCGAAAAGCCATCCAAATCGGCGCTCTTTTTGATGCTGTCAAAACTTTTTATCGGAAGCAGATTCAAGTGGCCGACGAATGAAGCTACAAACTCAGTGGAAGGGGTTTTGTATACTTCATACGGTGTGCCTATCTGTTCAATACGTCCCTGACTCATGACAACAATTCGGTCTGACAGTGAGAGGGCTTCTTCCTGGTCATGAGTGACATAGATGGTGGTTATGCCCAGTTGCTGCTGAATCCGTCGGATCTCCTGGCGCAGCTCCACCCGGATTTTGGCGTCCAATGCGGATAGGGGTTCATCCAGCAAAAGGGCCTGGGGTTTGAATGCCAACGCGCGGGCCAATGCGACCCGTTGTTGCTGTCCACCGGAGAGCTGGCTGGGATACCGGGAATGGAAATCTTCCATATGAATAAGGACAAGCATGTCATCAACGCGTTTCTTGATCTCTGATTTTGACCTACCGGTTATCTTCAAGCCGTAACCGATGTTGTCGGCAACCGTCATGTTGGGGAAAAGGGCATACGATTGAAAAACCATTCCCACATTCCGCCTGTTCGGAGGTGTAAATGTCATATCCCGTCCGTCAAGCGTAACGTTGCCTGATGTGGGAAGTTCAAAACCGGCGATCATGCGCAGGGTGGTGGTTTTCCCGCACCCGCTGGGTCCAAGAAAGGAGATAAACTCCCCTTTTTCCGCTTCAAGGTTGAAATCTTCGACCGCCATGTGGTCTGCGAATTGTTTGTTTACGTGTGCAAGTTCAATGAAACTCATTCAAACCTCTCTTTCTTGTTGATTAACGGCCGGTCAATTGCTGACTGGTGCCGCCGCGGCTGAAAGCCTGGATTAACCCAAGACAAATCCAGGTAAGCGCGTAACTGAGAATGGCAAGCGCAGCAGGCTCGTATGCTCTGTCACGACCGATCTGAACCATATATGGTCCCAGGGCAGGCCGTACAAGGAAATCTCCCAGGATCAATTCGCCGATCACAGTGGCGAAACAGATCAAAGACCCGCTTAAAATGGCAATCCGCATATTGGGGATGATGACATTGACCATGATCTGAAACCAATTTGACCCCAGGCTTTGCGCGGCTTCTGTAAGTGTGCGAACATCGATGGAACGCATTCCAACATCAATGGCGCGGTACATGTATGGCATGGAAAGAACAACGTAACCGGCAACCATCAATATGTCTGTGGTGAACGGACGCAGGGTCATCTGCAGCGGCGGCCGGCTGAAGGTGCGGATAATGCCAAACACATAAACGATGACCGGTATGATGAACGGTAATATGGTTATGATTTCGATTACCGGCCTGATTTGAGGCAGTTTTAAATGAACCCAGTAGACGGTAGGTATGAATATCGCCAGGCTGATCATTACTGTTATCACACCCATGACAGCCGAGTATTGAAAACTTTCCAAAAATTTCGGGTCAGCCAGAACGATTCGGTAGGCTTCAAGACTGATCCGTCCTTTGATCATGCGAAGCGAAAATTCCAGAGTGCCATAGAGTGGAATGAAAAAATAGAGCATCCCCAATAGTGCCCAGACAATCCCCCAGGCGTTTTTTTTCTGTGGTTTTATGATTTCAGCCATTTTGATGTCCGTCGTTGAAGAATGGAATAACCGGCTATACACACGGCCATTACGATGACCATCCCAAGTGCAAGAGCGTAACCCTGGTTGGGGTTATTTAATACGTCACCGCGGATTTGCTGGCCAATCAATATGGTTACCAGGTATATGCTCCCACCGGTCAACGCCTGGGCAGTGGCAAACGCGCCGAACGCGCTGGAGAATAGAAGGATCATGGCGGCCAATATGGATGGAAGAAGTATGGGGAGGGCGACGTGAACCCAGTAGTGGTATGTATTCCCCCCCAGATTATCGGATGCTTCCCGCCACTCGCGTTTTAATCCTTCAAGCGCGGGAGTTATGGTCAACACCATTAGAGGGAACTCGAAGTAGATATACGTCAATGTCAAACCGGTGAGACTGTAGAGATTAAAACCGGTCTGGTAAATATCAAAAGGACAGGTTTCAACACCACCCATTCCGGTAAAGCAAATGTTCTTCAGGTATATGGTGATAAACCCGGTGTGACCGAGGGTGGCGATGAAGGCAAAAGCCAGCGGCACCCCCCCGAAATTTGCCGCCAGACCGGAGAACGTCATAATAATATTCCGCATCCATTGCGGCGCTTTTCCAATGGTAATCGCGTACGCAACAAAGAAACCGAATATGCCCCCAACCAGCGATGTAATTAAACTTACCTGCAGGCTGATGCTGAAAGATTTAAGAACATACGGGTTGGTTAATACGGCCACATTGTCCAGAGTAAAATTGCCCTTCCCATCTTGAAAGGCGCCCACAAATAAATTGGTAGATGGCAGGATCACAAATATGCTGATAAACAGAAAAAATGGAACAACACCGAACCAATTTCTCAGCGAGCTGGTTGTAAGGCTTTTTTTTGCATCGGATGTCTTGATCTTTTCACGGGTGATTTCCACGTTGCCATGCTCCTTATAACGCCATATTTGACGGGAAGAACGAACAAACACTACTGGTGCATACGGACTGGCGTGACCCGGTGGCAGAGCCGGGTCACGCCAAAGAGAGGTGTGCTTTACCGCTGTTTAGTTGGCAGATTTAATATCAAGACCAACAACTGAATCCCATTGCTCCTTGATGGCATTGCGGGCATTGGTCAACTGATCGCCATTGGGCACGACGGAGCTGGTCAACAGAGCAGGATCGGGGAGTTTGGCTTTCAAATCATCCGGAACGACATTGCGATTGGTCAAGTCTTCCAGACGGGCGGGGGCGCAGTAACCCTTGATCCAGGTCAGTTGACCTTCGTCGGAGTACAGGTATTCTTCCCACAGGCGGGCGGCAGCGGGGTGCGGAGCGTACGCGCTGATAGCCTGGTAGTAATAGCCGCCCCAGTTGACGTCGGTGGGGTAAACAATTTCAATATTGGGATTGCCTTTGAAATTGTCCTTGTTCGCATACGCATTCCAACTCCACTGGAAGGTGATGGGGGTTTCACCTTTGGCAATGGGGCCTGAGTCCGCGATGAGCGGGAGCAGGTTTCCGGCAGCATTCAGTTCTTTGAAGAAATCAAGGCCGGGCTGGATATTGTCCAGGGAACCGCCATTGGCAATAGCTGCGGAATATACCGTCTGGGCAGCCTGATTGGAGGCACGTGGATCACCCGCCAGGGCGACTTTGCTTTTGTATTTTGGATCAAGCAGTTCTTTGTATGTCTTGGGGAATTCTTTAACCACATCACTGTTGATTTCGAAAACCATGACGCCGCTGTAATCAACAAAGTAATACCCGTCAGGATCATTGGTACCCTTGATGGTATCCCAGGTGGCTACTTTATAAGGGGCGAGAAGATTTTCAGCTTTGGAAGTGGGGCCGTAAGCCGGGCCAATATCGATGACATCCGGTGCCTGCGGGCCTTTATTGTCTTTATTGTCTTTGATGGCCTGGATTTCATCGGCAGATCCGCCATCAGGATTGAGGGAATTAATCTTGATGCCATATTTCTTGGAGAAATTGTCCATCATCTCACCATAATTGCACCAATCACGGGGCAGAGTGATGACATTCAATTCGCCTTCGGCTTTGGCGGCGGCGATCAGGGCTTCCATTCCACCGGCTTCTTCCGCTGATTTCACGGTATTGAAATCGACTTTCTTTTCCGGGGCGGCGGGAGCGGTTGTGGGAGCCTCAGTGGAGGCTGTCTCGGCGGCTGCAGTGGCAGGAGCCGCTTCAGTCTTGGCAGGCGCTGTTGGCGCGCAGGCTGACATGACCAGTGTCAGCACGAACAGGGCAAGTACGGGTTTTGCAAATTTGTGTTGCATTGAATAATTCCTTTCTTCCTCTTCCGGGCGAATTAGATATCAATGCAATAGTAGGCTGTGATTATTAACCGGTCATTTCCCTTGAATTAACGGTATTTAACATCGAGTTAAATATCTCCCCTGAATAATCCGCAGACACTTTTGGAGGTGTTTTTCTCACCCGGTGAACTTAACCAGGAATTAACAATGGCTTATTGATGACTTAATTATTAAGTTGGAAAATAAATGTACCCTGAGTTCACGGCATGGCTGGCATAATAATTCAAAATTGTCTTTACATCATGCTGGCCATCTAGAAGGAAAATATGACTATAGCTATTTTTGATCTGGACAACACAATCATTGAAGGTGATTCTGAATGGCTTTGGGGTGAGTTCTTGAAAGAAAAGGGGATAGTGAGTTTCAAATTTCTTCACGATATGACAGACTTCTTTCAGCTCTATGAAGAGGGAATATTGAACATTTATGATTACGAGAAGTATTTTGTCAATCCATTAATACAGATGGACCCGATGGTTCTCTCGGATTTACAGGCAGAATTTTTGGAATCCATTGTTAAAACCTTTCGCCCGGCCATGCTGGAGCGTATCCAATGGCACCGCGAGTTGGGGCATATCACCATACTGATCAGCGCGTCGAACCAAATACTGGTTGAACCCATTTCCAACCGCCTCGAATTCCCGCATGTGATCTGCACGCAAATGGAGATGGCGGAAAATCGTCCAACCGGGAAGATTGTTGGCACTCCGGCTTTTCAGGATGGCAAGACAATAAAGCTGTCGGAATGGTTAATGCAAAACCCGGTTCCCATGGAAGACAGTTGGGCGTATAGCGATTCAATGAATGATATCCCTCTGCTGGAGAGGGCGGATAACCCTGTGGCTGTTACACCGGATCCGGTTTTGCGCAAGTATGCCCTGTTAAAAGGGTGGCGGATCTTCGACCTATAAAGACAGGCGAACCGAAAGGGGGCAATGAAACAGGTTAATCCTACCCGGGGCGCGTAGTCATCCGCGCCGCGCGGGCGATATTAAAATGGTGAAAGAAAAGGAGCCCTGAAAAATCTTCAGGGCTCCTTTTTTATTTATTGTTTCTTCTCCAATCCATCGCAGTACACATCAATTGCCAGCTTCATGTAGATCGCCAGCCCCTTTCGCACCTTCTCATACACGGTTGTGAAGCGCGGGTCATCCAAGTACATTTGCCCAAGTCCGCGCATGCGTTCAATGGATGGTTCATAGAAATACTTCAGGTGTTGATGCCAACGGGCAACTACGGCCTGTACCTCCGGGCTTCCGGGCGACCGGTCCATCAGGGCAGCCATAGCCTGCATGTTGGCCTGACCTTCGGCGATGATGGCCGCCTGTTGTACTTTCGTGTAGCTGTTCCAATCAATCACTCCGTCAAAAACATGTTCGCCATATTTTTCACAGATTTCCTTTTCAAATTCAGGTTGTTTTTCTTCCGTCCAACCGTCAAAATATTCTTCTTTGCTCATATCCCGTTTTCCTTCCAGATGTTCGATCGTCTTATCGATGGTGGCGATCAATGTTTCCAGCCGGTTTGACCTCTCCTGCAGTGAGGCGCGGTGGGCCTGCAGGGCGCGCACCACATCGAATTCCGGCCGGGTGATCAGATCACGAATTGTCTCCAGCGGGAAATCCATTTCCCGATAGAAGAGGATTTGCTGAAGCCGTAAAAGCGCCTGCTCGCCGTACCGCCGGTAACCATTGGGTTCAACAAAATCAGGCTTTAAAAGGCTGATCTCATCATAGTAATGCAACGTCCGCGGGGTGATTCCGGCCAGGCGGGCAAGCTGTCTAACGGTCAGATGGTTCGTGTCTATCATGCCAACAGTATAAAGTATGACGTAACGTTAATGTCAAGAGCGTATTACCTCTTTCTCCAGAGAGGTGGGAGGAATTTTGATTTGCCGGGGGAAGTCCGCCGGTAATTTTAGATATAGTTTATGGGTTTTTCGGGTTCGATTGTTTATAAACCCTAGTGTAATTATTTATCCACAGGGAGAGGAAATAGACAGGTTGATAAAATGAAAAACAAAAGTCTGGGTTTCCGCACATTACAGAGTCGGTTGATTTTTTTCATCGGCCTTGGTTTGATTATTATTGGGACGGCGATTATTGTGTTTAACGGTATTATGGCACGGAACACAGCCATCGATTCCGCCACAGAAAGTGCCTTACAAAGCGCTCAAAAAACTGCCTATCAGGTGAAGGCAGAGCTGGAAGTTGGCATGGACGCATCTCGCACACTCGCTGATCAGTTTTCAGGTATAAAAGATAACGCTAATTCACTCCAAATTGACCGGGATCAGGCTAATATCATGCTGCGAAAAGTCCTGGAAAACAACCCTGCATTCCTGGGAATTTCAACAGGTTGGGAACCCAACGCGTTTGACGGGAAAGACGCGGATTTCGCCAATACGGAGGCGCACGACTCCACCGGGCGCTTAATCCCCTACTGGGTGCGTGATTCAAAAGGCGCGATCTCGCAAGTCGCCCTTGTTGATTATGAAAAAGAAGGAGCAGGAGAGTATTACCTTTGCCCGAAACGAACAGGCAAAGAATGTATTCTAAACCCCTACCTGTACGAAATTGACGGGAAGAATGTTCTCTTAACTTCCGTCATGGTGCCCATCTTAAACAATGGCACATTCTACGGGGCGGTCGGGGTGGATACAGCCCTTACCTCCCTGCAAACGATGGCGGAAAAAATCAACCTGTACGATGGTACGGCGGAGTTTATCCTGGTCAGTAATGACGGCACAGTGGTGGCCGCGGGAAAACATCCTGATTCCATCGGCAAACCATTAGGCGAATTGGGTGTATCAGGTCTTGAAGATGAAGTTGAAGCGATAAAAACCGGCAAAGAGCACGTGGATATTTCCGGTTCAACCCTTGTGGCTTTCGCGCCGTTTACCATTGGTAAAAGCCCAACCCCCTGGGCGGGTATTCTTGTAGTTTCCACAGACGTATTGATGCGTTCTGCCATGCAGGCTGTTTACCTTTCCAGCCTGATCGGAATTGTGTTGGTTATTATTGGCCTGATTTCCATGTGGTTCATTATCGGGCAGGCTGTTTCCAAACCGATCACCACCCTGGTTCAGGGCGCGAAACGCATCGCGGTGGGGGATTCCGCTGTGACCGGTGTAGACCGAAAAGCGATTGATACCATACTGAAGCGCTCGGATGAGATTGGGGCGATTGGAGCGGCGTTCACCGGAATTACCAGTTATCAGAAAGAAATGGCTGAAATCGCGGGCAGAATCGCGCAAGGAGATTTAACCGCGAGAGTAACCCCCAAAGAGGAAAAAGACCTGCTTGGGCACGCCTTTGTAACCATGGGTGAAAGTCTGCGCGATGCCATAGGTGATGTTGCGGCAAGTTCTGATGCCGTTAATAATTCTTCCCGGCAACTGGCGGAAACATCCCATCAAGCCGGACAGGCAACATCGCAGATTGCCATGACCATCCAGCAGGTGGCGGCGGGAACCACCCAGCAGGCGGGTTCCATCAGCAAGACTGCCGGATCAGTGGAACAGATGACCAACGCGATCAATGGCGTGGCTAAAGGCGCCCAGGAACAGGCATCTGATATAGCCAATGCCGTTACATTAACCAACCAGCTTTCCGATCAGATCCTCAAGGTGGCCGGTAACGCGGATGAGGTTGTGCGCGGGTCAAACAACGCGGCCAATGCCGCCCGCGATGGCGCCAAGATTGTTGAAGACACGTTACAGGGCATGAACAACATCAAAGCCAAAGTGGACGTTTCCGCTCAAAAGGTGCAGGAAATGGGCTCACGGTCTGAACAAATTGGTGAAATCATCACTACGATTGAGGATATCGCTTCCCAGACCAACCTGCTCGCCCTGAACGCGGCAATTGAAGCCGCGAGGGCGGGTGACGCGGGCAAGGGATTCGCTGTAGTGGCGGATGAAGTTCGCAAACTGGCAGAACGTTCTTCAGCGGCTACCAAGGAAATTGGTAGCCTGATTACCGGAATCCAATCTACCGTCAGCCAGGCCGTCACCGCCATGCAGGAGGGTTCGAACGAGGTGGATAAAGGTGTGATTAAAGCCGGTCAAGCGGGTGACGCCCTTACATCAATTCTTGATGCGGCTGAAGCGGTAAAGACTCAGGCTGAACAGGCGGCTGAAGCAACAACGCTTATGTCCAGATCAGCCAACGAACTGGTTGCCGCTGTCGATTCGGTTTCGGCCGTGGTGGAAGAAAATACAGCCGCCACCGAGGAAATGTCAGCCAGTTCAACAGATGTCTCACAGGCAATTGAAAATATTGCCTCGATTTCGGAAGAGAATTCCGCCGCGGTTGAAGAGGTCTCGGCATCAACAGAGGAAATGTCTGCCCAGGTGGAAGAAGTCTCGGCTTCGGCCAGCGAACTGGCGGAGCAGGCTCAAAAATTAAAAGGAGTGGTCGCGCGGTTCAAGCTATAGATATTCTGGCATGAAAAGAGGCTGCCATTAGTGAAAGGCAGCCTCTTTTGTTGATTCTTTTTAGGAGTTATCAGTTGAGGGAGTATTGATAATACTAAATGAAGATAATCTGGGCGCCTTCGGTCATATCCATGAAATCGCCGGCGGTGACAATATCTTTCACCCCGTCGATGAAATCTTCTTTCTTCAGGCCGAACATATCAACCGACATCTTGCAGGCATACAGATTGGCGCCGCCATCCACCAGCATTTCCAGGTATTCACGCACGGGCGGAACCCCCAGATCTTTCATTTTCTTGTTCATCAAAGCGGTGGCAAAAGGGGTCATACCGGGGAACGCGCCCAGGAACTGGGGAATTCCAATATACCCGGGAACGCCCATCATGTTCATCTTCATGCTGGCATTTGCCACCGGAGGGATCTCCAGATGGTCGATGCGGTGCTTGTTAATCATATCCATGCCCCAGAAGGTGAAGAATATGGTCACATCAATGCCATTGCCAAGCGCCGCCCAACCCATGACCAGAGCCGGATACGCCATATCCAGGTTTCCCTTGGAGCAAATAAACGCGATCTTGCGAGGTTCGTCAGCCATCAAATCTCTCCTTTTACTTAGAAAACGGATAACCGGTTAAACACAGCCTTCCGGTTTGCCAAGGCCGGCGATGCGCGCTACTTTTTTTGCGGGACCTTTGGGGAATAGTGAAAACAGGTCTTTGGTGGAAATGCCGCACCCATTGGTGATAGTCCGCAGCGTGGGGGAAGCCCCGCCGCTGGAATCCGCGCTCTTGCGTGAAAAGTCGATCACATTCCAGTGGGCTTCGGTTAATGGGTCGATACCTTCTTCTCTGGCCATTTCAACGGCGATCTCTTTTGTCCATTCTGCCGGATTGGTCATGAATCCATCGTCATTGACCTGAACCGTCTTACCCGCGATTGTTTTCGTTGCCATTCGTGTTTTTCTCCTGATATGACAAATTTCTTAATTGATTTCTTTTACCAGCACCAGCTGGTCTTTCCCAACCATACTGAACGCGCTCGGTAAGGGAATATCAATTCCCTTCATCATCATATGCCAGTACATGTAACGGAAGAATAATTTTCCCCAGTGGTTGATCGTGGTTTCTTTTAGCAACGAGAATGGTCCAACGTAAGGGACCGGATACGCGCCCGGAAGCGGCTCCACATCGTAACTAAAATCAATCAAAACACCTTTTTCAAAGCCGGATTCAATATAACAACTGGCATGGCCGTCAAAACATGCCTCTGGTTCCTTACCTGCCATGTGAGCCAGCATATTTTCCACGGCATATTCCAACTGGAAGTGAACCACTGCCCCGGCTTTTGATGTGGGAATGTTGGTCGCGTCTCCCAGTACCCAGACATTGGGCCATTTCTTGGATTGCAGGGTGAATTTGTCGGTCGAGACCAGGTTAAGAGCATCACCCATCCCGGAGCGGCCGATCACATCGGCACCCTTGTTTACCGGAACCGTTACCAAAAGGTTGTAGGGGATTTCACGTTCATCAAATGATTTAAGCGTGTTCCGGCCATAATCAACTTCACCGGTCATGAAATCTGTTTCTACATGAATGTTCTTTTTAACCAGGATTTCTCCCAGTGATTTTGCCGCGACAGGTTTGGTGAACGCGCCGGAAAGAGGAGTGGCGTAAACAAGTTCCACCTTGTTGCGCATACCGCGGCGGGTGAAATAATCATCCGCCAGGAAGAGGAATTCCAACGGAGCCACCGGACACTTGATGGGATTTTCCACCACGTTCATTACCAACCGGCCGCCTTCCCAGTTTTTTAGGAAGGGATGCAGAGCGGAAGCTCCTTCAAATGTGTAGAAATCAAAAATATTCCTGCGCCAGGCGGCGTCCATCATTCCTTCAGTTTCTTCCGGATGAATATCCACGCCGGTGGCGATAACCAGGTAATCGTAGTTGATAACGCTGTTGTCTTTGGTCAGTTTCACCCGGTTGGCCGCCGGTTCGATGACTTCAATATCCGAGATGATGAACTCAACCTTGTCCGGGATGAAATTGCGCTTCGGTTTAATTACCTGTCCGGCTGTGTATTTGCCAAAGGGGAGGAAAAGGAAACCCGGCTGGTAGTAGTGTTTTTCGTCCTTATCCACCAGGATCACTTTCCAGTCGTGAGAGTCCAACTTTGAGGCCATTTTTCGGGCCATCATGGTGCCGGCAGTTCCAGCGCCAAGAACCAGTAAAGTTTTCATTATTCCTCCTCAGGGAATTTGGGTTAAATCTGCAATTTTCTTCAGCCTGCGGGCAAACGCTGACCGTTCTTTTAAGATACTTTCAAACGCCTGGGTTGTTGCTGATGTCCACACATCCAGTGTTGATTCCTGCTCTTCCGTCAGTATGGGTACCTTTTGAAAGGAGGATCGCAGGGTTTCGAGTGGAAGGTTGGTTTTTTCGGCTAATCTGGACAGTAAAGCTTCCACATTCCCGGAATCAAGATCATCCCGGCGAAATCCTCCCACCAGAAATAGTCCGACCGGTGTATCGGCTGAAACCACCATCGTGCCAGTGTAATGAAGGCCGGCGTGACAGATAAAGCGTTTCCTGCCAGATTGGGCCTTCTGCACGAATTCCCTTCTGGATGCCTGGCAGGCTGATTTGATAACTTCCTGTTTGCAAACCTGCCGGCAATAGTCGCAATAACTGCTCATTTCTGTTATGGAATTTCCCTGCTCATTGACCAGTACAGCGGAAACCTGGCTCACTGTGGCAAGCAGATCCTGAATGGTTTGCAAGCAGTGAACTGGCAGGCCGGGTTCATCATGATCTTTCAGGTTTTCATTCCCCACCTTGAGGCCATTGACGAGATTTTCCACATCAATCCGCGAGAAGCGCCATTGCTGACCAATCTTGTTTCCCTGAAGGCGTCCGTCATTAAGCATCCGGTAGACCGTAATGCGGTCTACTTTCAACATGTCCTGAACCTGTCGGGCGGTGAGAAGATCATCCATATGCTATAACAACCTATAACATATTATACAGGTATTTATGGATAATACAAGTGATATTTATCACAAATGGATAAAAAGCGTATAAAAAAACCGGCTTCCTGATGGAAACCGGTTGAGGTGGGTAGGGCCGTAACTTGTGATGTGATTTTTTATTGAAATGTTCCGGGTTATGCCTGTTTTAACGCCTGGTCGAGGTCCCATAGAATATCTTCAATATCCTCCAAACCAATGCTCAGACGAATGAAGTCGGGCGAAACACCGGCTTCAAGTTGCTGCTGTTCGTTCAACTGACCATGGGTGGTTGAGGCGGGATGAATGGCCAGGCTTTTGGCATCACCCACATTCGCTACATGGCTGAACAGTGTCAGGTTGTCAATGAACGTGCCGCCGGCCGACACGCCGCCTTTGATTCCAAAACCCATCATGGAGCCGGATCCTTTCGGGAAGTATTTCTGCGCGGCTTTGTAATCAGGGCTGCTTTTCAAACCAGGGTAGGCAACCCAGGATACTTTGGGGTGTTTCTCCAGAAACTCCGCCACTTTTTGCGCGTTTTGCACATGACGTTCCATTCGCAGACTGAGGGTTTCGAGCCCTTGCAAGAAGAGGAAGGAATTGAAGGGTGAAATGCAACCGCCAAAGTCGCGCAGGATTTGAACGCGGGCTTTGGTGATAAAAGCGGCCGGACCGACACTGGCAAAGACCAACCCGTGGTAGCTGGGGTCCGGTGTATTGAAGTTCGGGAAGCGCGGGTTGCCCTCCCACTCAAAGTTGCCGCCATCCACGATCACACCGCCAATGGAGGTGCCATGCCCGCCAATGAATTTCGTGGCAGAATGGATGACAATATTGGCGCCCCATTCAAATGGACGAAAGAGATATGGTGTGGCGAACGTGTTGTCGATGACCAGCGGGATGCCAGATTCCTTCGCGATCTTTGCCACCCCTTCCATAGGGAAGACATTAATGCGCGGATTTCCCAATGTCTCGCCGTACAGGATTTTCGTGTTGGGGCGAATGGCTTTACGGAAGTTTTCCGGGTCAGATGGATCCACAAATGTGACATCAATACCGATGCGCGGGAAAGTGTAGGCGAACTGGTTATACGTGCCGCCGTACAGCGTGGCTGCCGAAACGATATGGTCGCCCGCCTGGCAAATGGCAAGAATGGCCTGTGCCTGGGCGGCGTGACCTGAACTGACCGCCAGAGCGCCAACCCCGCCTTCCAGAGAGGCGATTCGTTGTTCAAACACATCGCTGGTGGGATTCATGATGCGGGTGTAGATATTCCCCTGTTCCTTCAGCGCAAACAAATTGGCGGCATGTTCTGTACTGTTGAACGCGTATGATGATGTCTGGTAAATGGGCACAGCAAATGAATTGGTGGCCGGGTCAGCCGATTGGCCGGCGTGCAATTGCCGGGTTGAAAAGCCAAATTGGCGGGTGGATTCTTTTGTTGTCATGATGTCTCTTCCTTAAAAATAGGCGGGTACTACCTTGATTTATGGACGCGTAACGCACCGTCAAAGGACACTCTCATTTTTTACACATACACATGCGCATGGGATCTGCCTCCTTAACTCTTGTTTCAGCCATGGGTGTCAGTTCAATTCATCCAGGTTGTACGGCGTTTCTTCATAAACGCAGTAGTTCAACCAGTTGGAAAACAACAGGCTGGCGTGACCGCGCCAGCGCACGACAGGATGTCGTGTGGGATCATCATTCGGGTAGTAATTCTTTGGAACAGCTATCGGCAAACCCAGATTCACATCACGGTCATACTCGCCTTTCAGGGTGAGAGGGTCGTATTCCGAATGGCCGGTGGCAAATACCTGTTTGCCGTCATGGGTGGAAACGAGGTAGATGCCGGCTTCATCTGATTCGGCCAGAATATCCAGTTCGGGAACTTTCTCAATATCCTCACGGCGCACTTCCGTGTGGCGGGAATGCGGCGCGAAAAACCGGTCATCAAATCCGCGCAACAGGTTTGTGTTCCTTGTGCTGATATGATGCTCAAACACCCCGAATTGCTTGGCAGGCAAGGGGTATTTGGGAATGCCATATTTATGATACAGGCCAGCCTGCGCTCCCCAGCAGATGAAGAACGTGGAGAAAACATGGTGGGCAGCCCAGTCAATGATCTGTTTCAGCTCATCCCAGTAGTCAACCTCTTCAAAGGGCAGGTTTTCCACTGGTGCGCCGGTGATGATCAGCCCGTCAAAGCGGCGGTGCTTGATTTGTTCAAAAGTCTCGTAGAACGCCAGGAGGTGTTCGGCGGAAGTGTTCTTGCTCTGATGGGTATCCGTTCGCAGCAGGGTGATATCGACCTGAAGAGGTGAATTGCCCAGCAACCGCAGCAACTGTGTTTCAGTGGCAATCTTGGTGGGCATCAGATTCAGGATGGCGATCTGCAATTCGCGTATGTCCTGGTGAATCGCCCGATCTTCGTCCATGACGAAGATGTTTTCGCTGTTCAAGGTTTCTCGGGCGGGTAATTTGTTGGGAATTTTGATGGGCATGGCTTTCTCCTGAATAAATAAAACCTCTTCTTTTGGTAGATAAGAAGAGGTGCGGAAAAGCCACAGATCTCCTCTCATCTCCCAGAAAACTGCTTCTGCGGGAATTGACACCATACCTTGCGGTTGGTTGTCGAGGTATCATAGGGCCCGTCCCTCCACCTCTCTGGATAAGAGTGCATCAACTATTCAATTTTTGGATACCGGCTGATCGGTTTAGCAAGTATTAGTGTTTATATTACGACGAACGTTTATGAAATGCAAGCATCAATATACAGAATGAGAGTTTTCTTATATTGCCCTTCGGTCAGGGTGTTCTGACAATCCACCGGCCAAATTTCATGACCATGGGAAAAGTCGGAAGCAGGATGGCCAGGCCAATCAATCCGTATACAAGGGAATGTAGGAAAGTAATCCCCATGATGTTTATTTGAATAAACCAGAGCATCATGGATGGAATCAGGATGATTAAAGACGTTACCGTACCGGGGATGACGCGGCGCAGAAAAAGTGATTGGGCGAAGTGGACAAAAAGATGCAGCGTATAGACGATCACCGCCCCGAGATATACGCCCTGGATAAACGGCTCTCGCGGGAAGATGACGGCAAGCAGGCTGACAATGCTGATGAGCACCAACAAAAGCAAGACTGACATGGAAAACTGTTTCGGGTTGCTGGAAAGCAGCATGGGAAGAATTTTGCGCGTAAACGGATGGTTCCGTTGAAGCGTTTCAAAAACGGGCGCGTTCTGTTTCACCCAATCTGGAAGAAACAGCGCCTCTTCACCATCATGCAGAATAAATAGAATGATCAGAATCAGCGGTAGCATACGTGGTATTATTCTTTCAGCTCGAAAAAGGGCTTGTGAAAATTCATTATAAACCACATAATTTAACCATGTTCAGCGCCGTGCTAAACGCGAATAATCAATTATTTGAACTCGCCCGCCAGGGTTCCCTTAAAATCCCCCGGTTCAAGATCAAGGCATTACAGACAATCTGGGAGTACGCGTACCCATTGGTTGCCTTTTTTTACGCCGGGATTGTTCCCCTGCTTTCCTCTTTCTGCGCGGCTCCGGTGATCGTTGTCAACCTGGCCAGGGAGGAATTTTCAGCCGCCGCGTTCAATAATCCCACAAACTCAAATTCTCCGCTGATCACCGCCATGTTCCTGGTCTTCAGTTTTTTACCCTTCTTTGTCTTCGTCTGGGGCTGGCTTGGTTTTTTTGAACATCGTTCCTTCTGGACGACCGGACTGGAGCGCACGGGAATCTGGAGGAAATATGCGCGTGGGGCTCTGGTGGGTTTTGGGATGATGCTGCTGCCAGTGGCAGGCATGT
The DNA here is from genome assembly GCA_964420995.1 of uncultured Leptolinea sp. Lineage (GTDB taxonomy): Bacteria > Chloroflexota > Anaerolineae > Anaerolineales > Anaerolineaceae > Leptolinea. The sequence continues at coordinate 36,553 of CAYQUX010000017.1, forward strand.
CAGCGTTCGGGTTGATGAAGCCCGAATCAGATCCAACTGTGTGGGCGGGGATAGGCGCCATCCCGGGTGTGATCATCATGCTGGTCGGCTGGCTGGTGCAGGGCGCGGCAGAAGAGACACTGACCCGGGGTTTCCTTTTACCTGTATTTGGTATTCGATACGGACCGTTCTGGGGAATCATCGCTTCATCCGTCCTTTTTGCTTCCATGCACCTGCTGAATCAGAATCTCAATCCCATAGCCATATTGAATCTGTTTCTGTTTGGCGTGTTTGCCAGTATGTACGCCATACTGGAGGGTGGATTGTGGGGAGTTTTTGCCATTCACAGCCTTTGGAACTGGGCGCAGGGAAATATCATCGGGTTGGAAGTCAGCGGTTCCTCCATCGGCGGAACCACACTTATCAATTTACGGGAAACCGGCTCAGACCTGATCACCGGCGGCGCGTTTGGCCCGGAAGGCGGGCTGGCAGTTACTCTGGTATTGATCATCGCCTGCGTTGTTCTGCTCAGGGTTAAAACATCTCACTCTGTTGACGAATGAATGATAAGGGGAATACGCCATGCTGAAACATCTTGCCATTGCGGGTTTGGTTATAGCATTCTCCGTGTCAGGCTGCTCAATACTAAACGGCCTGAATGATGTCCCACCACCGGTTGAATTTATGTTCGTCGGTCCGGAAATGGTAAATTGTGATAATCCCCAACGGGAAAATTTATGCCTGCAGATCAAACAACGGGAGGATGCCCCCTGGGAGCTGTACACAGGCAGGATTACCGGTTTGCCTTACACTCCCGGTTTTATCTACGCGTTGCAGGTTCAGGCGGAAAGAAATTCCGGTCTCTCTTCCCCCGCAGAAACCAACTGGGTACTTTATAAAATGATGGGCGCAACACCGGTGCCGAAAAGCACGGATGTGGCCATTGATATTCGAAATGGCGCGTGGACCCTGTATGAATTTGTTCACTCCGGGCAGACTGTGAAGGCCACTGGGGAACCGCTTCCCCGGGTCAATTTCAGCCTGGATTATCACATATCAGGAACGACCGGTTGCAACAATTTCACCGGAATTTATTCAATCGATGCCGCGCATATAAAATTCGACGCGGTTTCTACATCCAAATCACTGTGCTCTGAAGCGGATGGCAGGCTTGAACAGGAGCAAACAATTTTATATACCCTCAGGAAAAAAGCCGGTTTCAATCTGTCCGATGGAAATCTGACAATTTCTTCTGACGACAATACGACTCAACTGATCTACAGGCGCTGATTGCACAGACAGGGCGCGTTTCTCCATACCTTAAAAAAGATCACGTGTATTGATTTAAAACAGGTATGCTGTTAACTTGAGAAGGTACCCTTTTGGGTGATAAATGCAATTTTCTCCCGGGTTCTCTTGACATATTCGGGGAGCGTGATATAAACAACCAGATTTAACGTCATATTCAACGTAAATCCCCTCCCAGAAAACAATGAATTTAATCCCTTTCACCAACCGACATATTACGGGCCGGATAAGGAAAGATATTATCCAGAGCTGGTATGCCGGCGCGTTCAAATCAATATGCATTTCCACGACGACAATATCGTGTTTATGCCGTTGTTTTTTTGATTCATCCACGCGTGGAATGAGCTGTTCTTGAGACCTGGAATGCTTTGTCCCGGGTCTTGTTGTTTAAATCAAAAGAAAGCAGGCCGATCTTTTGACAATCGCAATTTCAACAATCGGGAGACACATGGGTGAGAGCATCATTCAACCATGATCAAATATTTTATATGGAGGAGAATATGAATAGGAAGTTCAGAATTTTAGCGTTATTCTTGTTGGTCGTTGTCCTCGCCGGGTTGTTTGCCGGATGCAGCCAATCCAAGACCATCAAAGTCGGTTTTGTCGCCCAGATGACCGGCCCCGATTCCTACATTGGTCAGGCTGCCAAAGTCGCCCTTGAGGATGAGGTCAAAGCCATCAATGACAAAGGTGGCATTCAGGGTTATAAAGTCGAACTGATCACCTACGACAGCCGCTCTGAAATTCCGGATGCTGTGGCTGCGGCCAAACGCTTGATGGAACAGGATCAGGTGAATGCCATCATAGGCCCCGAATGGTCAGGCGCCGCCATTCCCATTGCCAGCATGGCCACCACCGCCAAGATCCCCGTGATCGCCACCACGGCCTCCAATATTAAAGTGACTGTGGATGATAATGACAAAGTCCACCCGTATATGTTCCGCACCTGCTTCATCGATCCATACCAGGGTTACGCGCTGGCTGATTTTGCCTACAAGGAACTTGGCAAGAAGAAAGCCGCCTTCATCACCGATGTAACCGCCGCCTATTCCGTGGGTATTCAGAACTACTTTGAAGATCACTTCAAGGAACTGGGTGGGGAAGTGGTAGCTAAAGAAGGTTATCAGGCCAACGACACTGAATTCCGCGCGCAGATCTCGAAAGTAGCCGAATCTGGTGCTGATATTCTGGTTGTTCCCACCGGAACCTACCGCGATATCGCCCTCATCGCCAAACAGGCCACCGCCCTCGGTCTCAAGATCCAGTACCTGGGTGTTGACGGCTGGGTGGCTGATGAACTGCTCAGCATGGCTGGTACCGAGCTGGAAGGCGCGTTCCTCTCCAGCGGTGTCTCCACCGAATCCCCTGAATTCCAGGAATACAATGCCGCTTTCGAAAAAGCCCACGGCCAGAAAGCGTCTGTCTACGCCTACTATGCCCTCGACGCCTTGAAGATGATCGAATACGGCGCCGGTGAAGCCATCAAGAAAACCGGCTCCCCGTCTGCCACGGCCATTCGCGATGCCATCGAAACCATGAAAGACGTTCCGGTGTTCACCAGCAATCTAACCATTGAACCTGATACCCATAACCCGCACAACAAACCGGTCATCATCATGGAGATCAGCGATTCGAAGTGGAAGATTGCCAAAACCTACGCCCCGTAGAATTCTTCAAATTCCTGCGGATTTGATCCAACGTTACCCGGAGGGGGCGTTCCGACGCCCCCGAAGGGTTTTTCCTGTATAACGTCCTGCTTGCCGGTACTTTATATTTATCAGCTCCTGGCTGAACCAACCGGGAGGAGCAAACCTTGTGACACTTCTTATCCAACAAATTGTCAGTGGAATTTCAATCGGAGCGGTATATTCACTGCTCGCGGTGGGATACGCGCTGGTTTACAGTGTGTATAACTTCACCAACTGGGCTTTTGATGCTTTTATGGTGGTTGGCGCGTTTGCCGGTTTTTATGCCATTACCAGTTTTTATTTACCGGTCTGGCTGGCGCTGACCATATCGATACTACTAACAGTGGCTCTTTCACTTCTCGTTGAGACGGGCGCATACCGCCCGTTACGCATGCGCAACGCGCCGCGGTTGTATATGATGATCTCTGCCATGGGAGCCAACCTTGCGATCATCAACATTGTCAACCTGTTGTTTGGCGGTGCTTTTCGTAAATTTCCCGAGATCATTCCTGGCACGATCAATATCCAGGGCGTTTCATTTGGCAAGATGGATCTGGCGGCGGCGATCATCTCGTTCGTTACGCTTGGTCTGCTCTGGTTCTTTCTGATGCGCACCAAACAGGGATTAGCCATCCGTGCCAGTTCACTGGATACAGTTACCGCCGGTATTATGGGGATCAACAACAACAATGTGGCGTTGATCATCTTCTTTATCACCGGTATTCTTTCATCCATCAGTGGTGTTTTCTACGGCATTAAATACGCCGTCTTTCCGTACCTCGGCTCGGTGACGACCAAGGCCATGATCGCCAGCATCATCGGCGGCCTGGGAAGTCTGCCCGGAGCCGTGGTGGGAAGCCTGCTTCTGGGCGTTCTGGAGACGTTGATCTCCGGTTACATTTCGTCGGTGTACCGCGATCTCTTCTCGTTCACGTTCCTGATCATCATGCTTTTATTCCTGCCTAACGGCCTTTTTGGCGCCCGGTCGGAAGAAAAGCTGTAAGGAGCATATCGTATGGGATACATTAACACAATCATAATCCTGGGCGGCATCAGCGTTATCGCGGCGCTGGGGGTGGCCATCCTGACCGGATACACCGGGTTATTCTCCATCGGACATGCCGCCTTCATGGCGCTGGGCGGTTACGCGGCGGCGTATGTGTACATGAACTTTAATGTTCCATATGGCATTTCAATATTGATCGGAGGTGTTTTTGCCGGTCTGTGCAGCCTGATCATCGGCTTTCCCACCTTCCGAAGTAAATTGACCGGCGACTACTTTGCCATCGCAACCTTCGGATTTGCCGAAGCCGTCCGGTTATTGCTCAACAATACGTATGAATCACTGGGCGGCGCGTTTGGTTTTACCGGAATTCCCCAGTTGACCACCCTGCCGGTGGTATTGATCTCCGTCGCGCTGGCTGTTTATCTTTCGCACAGTTTTGTTACCTCGCAATTTGGCAAGAACTGTATTGCCGTCAAGCAGGATGAGGTGGCCGCCCAGATGATGGGTGTCAACCTGCTGCAAACCAAGTTGATCGCACTGTTCATTAGCGCGTTCTTTGCCGGCGTGGCGGGCGGCCTGTTTGGATTCTACATGGCCTATCTGGTGCCTTCCATGTTTACGGCCACCCGCTCGTATGATCTGCTGGCTGCCGTGGTCTTTGGCGGGATGCAATCCCTCATCGGGCCGGCCATTGCGGCGTTTGTGCTGGTGGCTGTCCCGGAACTGCTGCGCTTCTTTACCGAATGGCGTTTGATCATCTATGGTTTGCTTTTCGTAATCATTATGATTTTCAAACCTCAGGGATTACTGGGTTACACCGAAATGAATTTCACGGCAACCTGGTTTTTCATAAAAAAGACGGCTGCCGGTCTCTTCAAGAAGAAGGCAAAATCAGGTTCGGAGGATGTTCATGAGTGAGTCTGTCCTCCATATAGATAATGTTTCTGTATCTTTCGGCGGTGTAAAAGCCGTTAAGAACCTGAACCTTGAGCTGCAAAAGGAAGAACTAATCGGTCTGATTGGCCCAAACGGCGCCGGAAAGACCACCATCTTTAACCTCATCACCGGCTCAGTTAAGCCGACGGAAGGCATTATTCGTTTCAAAGGGAAGGATATTATCGGAAAGTCGTCCGATCAACTCTGCCACCTGGGGATAAGCCGCACCTTCCAAAATATCCGCCTCTTCCCGCAAATGTCGGTGTTTGAAAATGTGGCGCTTGGACTGCATAGTAATCCACACTACACAATATTTGAAGCCTTCGTCCGCACCCCGCGTGCCACCGCCATGGAAAAACTGGTTGAAAAACAGGTGGCAGAACTGCTTGAGCTGGTAGGTCTGCAAGACTATGGCAGCCAGGCAGCCGGTATCCTCCCGTACGGGTTGCAGCGCCGTCTTGAACTGGCACGCGCCATGGCTACGTCCCCCGAGTTGTTACTTCTTGACGAGCCAGCCGCCGGCATGAATGAAGATGAATGTTCTGATTTGATCAAGATGATCCGGAATATTCACGAGTTGAAGAAATACAGCATTATCCTGATCGAACACCACATGAATGTGGTGATGGACTTGTGCCGCAACTCGCGCATCCTGGTATTGAATCTGGGTGAAACACTCGCGGTAGGCAGTCCGGCAGAAATTCAAAACAACCCGCAGGTAATCGCGGCGTATCTTGGTGAAAGAAGAGAGCGTAATGGTAGAAAACGTTCCGTTTCTTGACGTATCAAATTTAAATGTGCATTACGGCGGTATTCACGCCCTGCGTAACATCAATCTGCAGATTTCCCGCGGAGAGATCGCCTCGGTTATCGGGGCGAACGGCGCGGGAAAGTCAACACTGTTGAAAACGATCAGCAGTGTGAAAGCATTTACCTCGGGGAGTATTAAATTTAAAGGCAAAGACCTTCCCAAGGAATCATTTCTGGTGGTCAAGGAAGGGGTAACCCTGGTACCTGAAGGCCGCCGCATTTTCGGTCCGCTTTCCGTGAAAGAAAACCTGGTGCTGGGCGCGTATTCAAAAAAGGAGAGTCCTGAGATCACGCGGCGCATGGATGAGGTTTTCAGCCTGTTTCCCGTGTTGCGTGAACGCGTCAACCAGCCGGGCGGCACCCTTTCCGGCGGCGAACAGCAAATGCTGGCCATTGGCCGCGCGTTGATGTCAGAACCGCAGCTATTGCTGCTCGATGAACCCTCACTTGGACTGGCGCCGAAAATAATTGACCTGGTTTTGGATACCATCGTACAATTGAACGAAGATACCGGTTTGACCATCCTTCTGGTCGAACAGAACGCTTCGCTCGCGTTGGAAATCAGCGATCACGCCTTTGTTTTGGAGACTGGCGAGATTAAAATACACGGCAAGGGTATTGACCTTCTGGACGATCCACGCGTAAAGGAAAGTTATCTCGGATTATCCAGTTCAACATAGACGCATAAGAGGACTATATGACAACCGCAAAAAACCTGGTTTTGCTTAATGGTGTATTTCACACGCTTGATGAGAAACAACCTGTTGTCTCTGCCGCCGCTGTTCGCGATGGTCGTTTTGCGTATCTCGGCGATAATGACGGCGCCCTGGCGGTTTTCGGGAAAGAACCGGTTGAAGTCGTGGACCTGAAAGGGGCCGCCGTTCTTCCCGGGTTGACCGATGCCCACATGCACTTTGAATACTATGCCATGATGCTGCAAAACATTAACGCCGAACTGCCCACCCCGGAAGAAGTGATTGCGGAGGTTGAGAAGAAAGCGAAGTCATTACCGAGGGGAAAATGGATCATCGGTTTCGGTTGGAACCATAACGTATGGGGGGGTAATTTCCCCACCGCAGAAATGCTCGACCGGGTTTCACCAGACCATCCGGTATCGCTGCAGGCGAAAAGCGGACATGCCATATGGGTGAACAGCGCCGCGCTACGGGTGGTGGGTATCAACGACCAGACACAGGATCCCCCCGGCGGTCAGATTGTGCGCGACAACGCGGGAAAAGCCACCGGCATTATTCTGGAAGAAGCCATGTGGATGGTCGACAATAAAATTCCAGCTCCCACAACAGACGAACTGGCAGCCGCGGTTGAATTTGCCATGCAAGCCGCCAATAAACTCGGTCTGACCGGTGTACACGACCTGGACCAGCCTTCGGTCTTTAAGGCGTTCCAGAAATTGAAACAAGCCGGAAAACTGACCCTGCGGATCAACAAGGGAATCCCCCTTGCCTATCTGGATGCTGTCATATCCGCCGGCCTGTATTCCGGGTTCGGCGATGACATGCTGCACCTTGGACCGGTAAAAATGTTTGCGGACGGCGCCCTGGGTCCTAAAACCGCCTGGATGCTGGCCGGGTATGACTCCGCGCCAAACGATACCGGCATATCGACAACGGATGTTGAAGTGCTTTGCGAAAGCACCCTTAAAGCCAATGCCAACGGTCTGGCCGTTGCCATTCATGCCATTGGCGACCGGGCCAATCGGGAAGTATTGAATATTTACGCGGAAGCCAAAAAACAATTGCCGGAATGTACCCTGCGCAACCGAATCGAACATGTGCAACTGCTTGCACCGGAAGATGCCGGTCGATTGGCGGAACTGGGTGTGATTGCCTCCATGCAGCCGGTGCACGCCACCTCGGACATGTACATCGCGGACAAACACTGGGGAAGCCGGGTGAGCGGTTCGTACGCCTGGAAAACACAGTTGGAAAAAGGTGCTGTGCTGGCATTGGGGTCTGATTGCCCCGTCGAGACCATTGATCCGCTGGCGGGTATTCACGCGGCAGTCACCCGGCGACGGGCGGATGGCACACCCGGTCCGGAAGGCTGGCGTCCCGAACAGCGCCTGACGGTGGACGAAGCCGTCAGCGGATACACGACAGGTCCGGCTTATGCGGCTGGAATGGAAGACCGTCTGGGAAGACTGTCCGCTGGTTACCTGGCGGATATGACCATACTCGATAAAGATATCTTTGCCATTGCACCCATGGACATTTTAAAAACCAGCGTCCTTGGAACCATCGTAGATGGACAATTTGTTTTTCGTAGTGAAGCGATTTAAAACCCGATAATGAAAAACTGGAGGGCAAGCGATTTCTTTGCCCTCCAGTTTCATTTAACTACTACTCACTGATCCAATGGATTTCGGAAGAAGGATTTACAGTACCTTCTTTAATTGTTCAAGTGATTCCGCAACAAGGTTGGAGTTTGATTTAAGCTGCTCTAAAGCCGTAACCGATTTTTGGGATCCATCATTTAAATATGTAACGGCAAATTCTCTCAACCTGGTATGACAATTTTTATGGACATCTTCAATGTCCTTGAATTCCTTTATCTGTCCGTATTCAACTTTTCCTACGCCATAATACCAACGGCCTAATGCACATTGTCTCTCTGTGGGGAGGTTTGATGGATCCAGCTTTTCACCCCCATTTTGCATGACCTCGGCTTTCTTCAGCCAGTGTAAGTGGGCAGTTTTGAATGTTTCAATTTCTGCCAGCATCTCTTCATGGCTTGGTTTTTCAAGACGGAAACTCTTTACAATTCCCTGAAGTGTTTGTGCCATACTGGATAGAGATTGCGCGGAGGCGGTCACCTCTTCGACCTGGGCGCTCATTTCCTCTGTGGAAGCAGATACTTCTTCGATGGCAGCGCTATTTTCTTCACTTACGCTGGCAATGCTTTCAATTGATTGGGTGACTTCGGTGGAATTGGCGGCCATCTCCTCTGTGGCGGCGGTGTTTTCTTCCACAACCGCCGAAACCGTATCGACGGCAGAAACCAGTTCACTGGCAAACGCGTTCATTTTTCCGGTGGCTTCGCCCGCCTGCATTGCCTGTTTATTGACAGCTTCTGCGGCAGCCAGAATATCAAAAAGGGCTGAGCCTGCTTTGTTGGCGCTTTCAACACCAACCTCGACTTCCCTGGATCCTTCCACCATGGCACTTACGGCTTCTGCCACGGTGTTTTGGATCCCTGAGATCAAATTGGCAATCTCCTTGGTAGCGGAACTGGAGCGTTCCGCAAGTTTACGCACCTCATCTGCTACCACGGCAAAACCTTTGCCGTGCTCACCGGCACGGGCCGCCTCAATGGCAGCATTCAGCGCCAGCAGATTGGTTTGAGAGGCGATATCTTCAATGGTCTCCACAATGGCGCCAATTTCACCGGAACGCTGCCCCATTTCCTGTACTTTTTCCGCCGACGCGCCTACCTTGGTTTTTATTCGTTGCATCCCCTTAAGGGTTTCTTCTACAGTCGTTGAACCATCACGAGCCGCTTTTGCGGCTGTTTCCGAGTCTTTTGTGACGGCGGCAGCATTTCCGGCAACTTGTTGGATAGCTGTGCTGATTTGTTGGGTGATATCAGAAGCAATGGATATTGCCTTACTCTGTTCCTGGGCGCCTTTGGCCACCCCGTCAATCGCGCTGGACATTTGCTCAACAGAAGAAGCTGTCTTGTTGATGGATTCAGCCTGATCAGATGTGCCTTTCGCGATCTGCTGAACTGTCATACTGATCTGATTGGTAGCCTGGCTTGCCTGGTCGGATGCCCTGGCCAATTGGTCTGATGCCTCAGTTAGTGACCTGGAGTTGAGATTTATTTCCGTCACCGTTTCACGCAATCCTTTGATCATTCTCGCGAAAGCCTTACCAAGTTCATCTTTATCAGACTTCTGTGTAATGGAAACCGTAAGATCGTTGTGAGCGATCGTATCTGCTGCGGTACCCATCTCTTGCATGTAGTTCATTAAATTGTCAAACGCTCTTCCGAGATCCCCGATCTCGTCTTTCCGGAGGCGAACGTTATCCTTTTCCTTTTCAGACATGTCGCGAACAAGATCCCCATTGGACAGTCGATTGCCTATTCCCACGACTTTCGTTAATGGTCTTGTCATGGATAATGTGATAACCGCTGATAGTATGATGGCGATGATTACACTAAAAATTCCGGCAGTAATGGATACGATTTGTACACGACTTCTGGTAGTGTCGAATAATTCATCAGCCTCTGTATTTTCTGCCTGCAAGGAATTTGAAAAATCTGACAGTAATTCCCCCATATTTTTAGTATAGGTATCAATTTCTGAATCCATCTTCATAGTCTCTGGAGTAGACCCATTGGCAGCTTTCAGGGCTGGCAACATTTCAGTTTCATACGTCTGGACTATCTTCTTGAAGCTGTCAGAAGCATCTTGAATAAGGGTTTTTTCCGAATCGGTATCTGCTGCATTGGCCAAATATTCGAGATCACCATTGGTCTCGGTTTTAATATCCTCCCAGGTTGTTGCAGTTTCAGCGAAATTCAGATTTATTTGTGTATCGGCAATAACTTCATATAACTTGGCGGCCATTCCCGCGCCTTCTTCCGCGCGAATGGCATCCTTGCTTCGTTGACTGCCGGCATCTTGAATTATGCCAAGTCCGGCGATTTGAGTATTCATATATATGATTATGGCGGTGAAAATCACCAAAAGCAGTCCAAACCCGACTGATAGCCGAACACCGGTTTTCAAATTATCTATGATTTTCATTTTCGTTTGCCTTTTTTGGGGGTCAATCTATGATGCAAGCGTTGGTGAACCCTGAGATGGAAAATTTCCCGATATCCAGCATTAAAAAAACCCGATCTTTTATTTCCACTCTTGAATTCGAATTTTTTATGACTGGAGAAAAAAACACCCCCAATAAGCGAGAGAGACATCTCCCGTGAATAAAGAAAACATATTTCCTCTCTTATAATAGGAGGATTCAATGGCAAAGAAATAAATAATTGATAAAAATTTCATCATCTTTACCCTATTACCCGGGCAAATTTCAGATAAATAAAAAGACCACAGGCGATCCGAGCCTGTGATCTTTTTGGATGCACATAACAATTATGCAACCTTGAACCGGTTTACCACATCTCTTAGACCATTGGCCAGATCAGCCAGCGATTGCGCCGAAGCAGTCACTTCTTCCACCTGGGTGCTCATCTCTTCGGAGGAGGCGGAAACCTCTTCAATGGCCGCGATATTTTCCTCGCTCACGCTAGCGATGCTTTCGATCGCCTGGGTGACTTTGATAAAAGAATAGGAACAAACGGGTAATATGCCAATTTATATTCCCTTCCTCCATCATTACTGTTGCAGTGGTTTCCATGATAATTGCTTAACTGTAAAGTAAAATGGCGGAAACACTATTCTCTGATCTGATATTTGTGTCATCCTTCCACTTTTTCTCAGGGAACACATTGAATTCAACTTATCTGATAAAATTCAAGCAAGTAGACCTATCATTTTTCTCCCAACCGAATAAACGTTATTGGAAAAAATAAACCGCATTTTCGCGGTTCTTTTTGCACAGGGAAAAATGATGGAAAATTCATTGACGGTATTATTTGATCCCCCCTTCTGGGTCGGGATTTTTGAACATAATGATGGTGATACATATCGAATGGCCCGCCATGTGTTTGGCGCTGAACCAACTGAGCCGCAATTACTCGAGTTGGCGCGGAACGGGTTTCCGGGGTTAACGTTCTCCAATCCTGTTAACCTTGCTTCTGTCGAATTGCGCGAGGTGGGTTACAAACGCCGCATGAGGGAGATCAGGGCAGCGATGAAGAATCCGGCGGCATCCACCCGCTCACAACAGATTCTGCAACAGGAAATGGAGCGGCAGGCGCAAAATAACCGCGAACACCGTCGACAAATCCGGCAGCAATCGGAGGACCTGAAATTTCAGGCAAGGCAGGCCAGGAAGGCGGAAAAACATCGCGGTCACTAAATCCTCAAAACCGGCCGCGAACGATATGCAATATCTGGTTCGGATTGCCGTGCGCCGGATTTACCCGAGAGCCGCTCTGGCTTCCCCAATCTGAATTTCGACCGCCTCACGGGCCGTGCCGCCGTAAACCGACCGCCGGTTTACGGAAGATTCAAGACTTAGGGCGGTGTACAGGTCTTCGGCATAGGCCGGATGGATCGACCGGTATTCCTCCAATGTCAGGGTGGGCAGGCTTTTTCCCTTTTCCTCTGCCAGCCTGACCGCCTTGCCCACTGCCTCGTGGGCATTGCGGAAAGGCACCCCTTTGGCTACAAGGTAATCGGCCAGGTCGGTTGCCAGCACAGCCGGATGGATGGCCTGACGGCAGCGCTCAATATTGATGGTTAATGTAGAAATAACTCCCCCCAGAACAGGGAGAAGAACTTCCATGGTATCCGCGGCTTCGAAAACGGCTGATTTATCTTCCTGAAGGTCTTTATCGTAGGCGGAGGGCAGCCCTTTAAGCATGGTCAAAAGACCGGTCAATAAGCCGGTAAAGACACCAGCCTTGCCGCGGGTCAATTCCAGCATGTCGGGGTTCTTCTTTTGCGGCATCAGGCTGGAACCGGTGGAATATTCATCCGCGAGGGTGATAAAGCCGTATTCAATGGTCGAATACAGGATCAGGGCTTCCGCCATTTTGCTAAGGTGAACGCCGGTCAGGGCAGCCCAGAATAGGAACTCTGCCGCGAAATCACGGTCAGAGACGGCATCCAGCGAATTGGGCGATGGAGCGGAAAAACCGAGATCTTCCGCCAGGGCAAAACGGTTAATGGGAAACGTTGTTCCTGCCAGGGCGGCACTGCCCAGAGGAAGAATTGCCGCGCGTTGAGATAACTCCTTCAAACGGTCACGGTCGCGCTGCAGCGCCCAGAAGTGGCTGAGCCACCAATGGCTAAGAAGGATGGGCTGGGCCTGTTGAAAATGCGTATAGCCGGGAAGGATGACATCCAGATCTTTCTGCGACCGCGCAATGAGCGTTTTCTGAAGATCAACCAGCAGACCGTCCAACATTGCGGCTGTGTTTGCCATCCACAGCCTGAAATCGGTGGCCACCTGGTCGTTTCGGCTGCGGCCGGTATGCAGTTTTCCCCCCACGGCGCCCACGATTTCTGTCAGGCGGCGTTCGACGGCCGTGTGGATATCCTCATCATTCTCGAGGAAAGTGAAGGTTCCTTCATCCATTTCAGCCCGCACAACCTGAAGGCCGTTGGTAAGTGTTTCAGCCTCGTCCGGCGTGATCACTCCAGCGGCAGCCAGCGCCCGTGCCCAGGCCTGGCTGCCGCGGATATCTTCTGCGTATAGACGCTTATCCACCGGCAGTGAATTATTCAAAAGGGATGCCAGGGAATCGAGCCCGGCGCGAAAACGGCCTGACCAAAGCGTCATACATTCTCCTTAATCATTAATCGCGAATAATCTTTTCAGTCGGCACCGGCGGCAATCCCTCACCCAGGCCTTTCATCATGGCCTGAACCTTGGATGGCAGCCCGAACAGACGGATAAAGCCGGCGGCGTCGGTGTGATCGTATACCTGGGAGTGCCCGAAGGTGGCGAATTCCTCGCGGTACAGGCTGTAGGGGCTGGTGCGGCCGGCTACAATCATATTGCCCTTGTACAATTTTACTTTGATTGAGCCGGTGACGACCTTCTGGGTTGACTGGAAGAAGGCATCCATGGCCTCACGCAGTGGGGTGAACCACAGGCCAAAGTAGACCAGTTCGGCATACTTGTGTGAAAGGACGTCTTTGTAGTGCATGGTTTCGCGGTCAAGGGTGATGGATTCGAGTTCCTTGTGGGCGAAGCTGAGAATGGTGCCACCCGGTGTTTCATAAACACCGCGGGACTTCATGCCCACCAGGCGGTTTTCCACCAGGTCAATGCGTCCAATGCCATGCTTGCCGCCCAGGATATTGAGTGTTTCCACCAGCTTGACCGGCGCGGTGGGAACACCGTTAAGGGCTACAGGTTCTCCCTGTTCAAAGGTGATCTCAACCGTTTCTGGTTCGTTCGGCGCGTCAAAGGGGGAGGCGGAGAGGACAAACATATCCTCACGGGGTTCACTATTGGCGTCTTCCAGGTTGCCGCCTTCGTGAGAGATGTGCCAGAGGTTGCGGTCGCGGCTGTAGAAGGACGGATTCTTGCTGGGCGCGGACAGGTTATGCGCGGCCAGATACGCCAGGGCGTCTTCGCGTGACTGGATATTCCATTCGCGCCAGGGGGCGATCACTTTCAACCGTGGATCAAGAGCGGTGAAGGCCAGTTCAAAACGCACCTGGTCATTGCCTTTACCCGTGCAGCCGTGGGCCACGGCGTCAGCGCCTTCCGCCCAGGCGATTTCCACCTGTTTTTTAGCGATGAGCGGGCGGGCGATGGATGTGCCCAGCAGGTATTTGCGCTCATAAACCGCGCCGGATTTCAACATGGGCCACAGGTAATCCTTGCAGAATTCCTCGCGCAGATCGAGCTTTATAAGCTTCGCGGCACCCTGTTCTTTGGCGCGGCCTTCAAGGTTTTCCAACTCTTCCGCCTGTCCGACATCGGCGCAGTAGCATATGACCTCACAGTTGTAATTCTCTTTCAACCAGGGGACGATCACCGAGGTGTCCAATCCACCCGAGTAAGCCAGAACAACCTTCTTTACATCTTTCTTTTCACTCATAGCAGCCTCCTGAAAAAATAATAACAAAAAACCCCGCCAGGTGGCGGGGTTTGGATGTACTGATCAAGAAATTTTCACGTCGTCAGTCCAGCGAAACCTACCCAACCATCCGGAGATGTGGGTGAGACAGGGTTCGTCGGGCTCGCAGGTCAAATTTCATTGGCTGTATTGTACCGGAAAATGGCACACTGTCAAGGAAAAACCGAAAGAACCAATTCCACCCGGTTATCCCCGCAGTTCAAACCGGTAACTGACCTTCCCCACGCGGATCATATCACCCGGAGAAAGGGCAATACCCAGGTTGGATACCGGCGAGTTATTCACCCAGGTGCCGGAGACGGATCCTGCGTCTTCCAGCCAGTAATCGCCGTTTGGCTTGCGGGTGATGCGTGCGTGCAGGCCGTCAACGCTGGGCGATGAGATGACCATTTGTGCGCGGATCGGACTGCTGCCCAGGTTGATGGTCTTGTCGCCCAGGCGGAAGGGAGGTTGTGTGGTGATGGAATCGCTGTTCTCCACGGGGAGCAACCAACCCGTCCTATCGCGGGTTACTGCCGTCATGGCGGGTTGTGTGTTGGGCTCGGTAATTGTGCGAATGACTCCCGGGCGGTCCAGTGGACGCGAATCCACCCGGGCGGAAGCCGGTCTCCCTTGCAGTGCCTCCTGAGCTTCCCTCGTTTTTCGTACCCGGTATTGGGTGAAGAAGGCTGCGCCGGCCACCAACAAGATCACACCTACCGCCAGAGCCAACCGTTCGGATGATACAGCTTCAAGCCAGTTGGCAGCCGGAGGTGCTGGAACAAATACCTCGAGAGGCAGGACCACAGTACTGCTTGAAAATCCCAGTTCGTCTTTTATTGTAACCTGCAGGTTATATGTGCCGCTGGTTTTCAGGTTACCCGTTGGCCAGCTCAGCTTTGTAAAGGCGGAGCCATTCTTTTCATCAACCATGTTTCCGTCAACCAGCAGACGACTGACGACCAGATTTCGGGGGTGTTTATCCGGGAATTCAATATTAAGCTCAAGGGGTATTTCGGATGGTGAAAGCACTGACCGGCCGGATTCGGTTTGTTTCCAGGTTAAATCCACGGATTGGATCGGGTTCACGAACATGACATTCGGCGCTTTTACCGATAATTCATAGTTGGCTTCGGGTGATCTGGCTTGAATTTTTTGTGATTGGATTTCAAGCGATACTATCTGTGTTCCACTCTGGTTGCTGCGTGACCGGTAGACAATTTCATACTGCCGGCGCAAAGGCTGCAGGTAACTTTCAATCGGGGGAAGCGCCTCACGGCCGGTAAGTCTGAAAACCTGCCCGCCGGTACGATCTGCCAGCGATTGAATGGCTGCTTCGGACTCTGGTTGTTTTGCTGACGCGGGAGCCATCAACCAGATATTAATCTGAATTCCCGCCCCGGCAGCCTGTTCGGCAAGCGTATCCATGGCTTTTGCCTGACCCGAGGACATCAGCGGGGTGATGTAAAGAACGGTTTGTTTCATTCCGGTTTGCGCCGGCGCGCCTATGGCCTGTTCAATGGCTTTGGAAAGACTGGTCAGGCTTGGGGTGGCTTCGATTAATTCCGGCGAAATTGTGTTGAAAGCCGCCGTCCACGCGTCGGGTGTATTCAAATGAGCGGCTTTTACTCCCGCGTTGGTCACCAGGCTGACCGAATCGCCTTTGCCGATGGATTGGGCTTCCGGCACCCAGTTCAACAGGGCTTCCTTGATCAATTGCCAGTTGGCCTTGCTGGAAAGCCGGTTGGCCAGGATCGGCCCGCCGTTTATGGCTACCAGAAAATCCACAGCGGTCGGTGTTTCGTTGGCTTCATCCACCGGCCGCAGGATGCCATTCTCAATGACTTTGAAATCCTCATAGGTTAGATCAGGTGAGAAACTCCCATCTGCCTGGAGCACATCCACTTCCAGGTGAATGGTGGGAAATCGGGAGGGGTCAATTCGGTTGATTCGGGAGCGCGCGGATGACTGCGCGGTAACGGGGAGGGCGGCTGATGTATGGAAAAATATCGCCATAACCAGCATCGCGGCCCCTGTCATGTGCAGCCATTTTTTCACTGTCTACCTCGTATGCGTTTATGCAGTCATCGTTAAGACCTGAAATTCAGGCTGTTCCGGTTGTTTACCTGTCAGGCGTAAGAAGACCAGTGTCCAGATTGAACCAATATAGCTCTGCAAGACTCCCTGCAGGAAAATTACCAGGGGAGTAAGGCAGCATAACATCACACCGACCAAACCCAACATTGTGGTCTGGGTGGATTGATCATTTGATACACCCATCATGGCCACCGGGATCACCAGAAACACCAGCGGCAGGGAAATGATGATCCCAACAATACCGCCGCCAATTATGACGATCAAGGCCACAACGGCTACTGGGCCAAGGTTCTCCCGGCAGACTGACCAGCCGCGCTTAACAGCATCCAACAGACCCAGGTCTTCCACCACCAGGGCGATGTTCGCCTGCTCGATCAGGACGTTGAGCGCCATACCCACCGGCACAAGCAGACAGATCAACGGGAGCAGGCATACCAACCCGATACCGAAGGTGCCAACCGTCAGAAGGAGCAGGGGGATGATTAGGAGGATGACCGCCACAGTCGCGGCCAATCCATACAGTAAATTCAGCAGGAAGGCTCTCCCAAAGAAAGGTGTGCTCTCCCCCCAGACCTGACCAAACCGCAGCGGTTCATGCCCCGCTTCCGCCAGAACCGTACCTCTGATTAGACCGATCCGGCCCATTGTTCCTACCATGACCAGAATCAGGCTGAAGAAAAGCACGAGGCATAACAGACCGATTATGATCCCAATGTCGGGCATGGCGCCATTCGCTGTGTCTGTTAATTTCTCAAAGTTCTTGAAAAACTCTTCCAATTCGGGAAATTGTCCGTTGGAAAATGGACCATTTCCATTGGTGATCCCATTCTGGTTACCCGGCAGGTTGTAATTCATGCTTGAATTGGAACCACCTCCACCTCCGCCGCCAGAGTTCTGGCTGCAGGAGGCGAGAATCCCAAATATCCACATGACTTTATTCTTCCAGATGATCTTCCAGGCTTTTGATAAAACTTCCCCTAATTCCATTGCGATAATCTCCCTGTTTTTATTATTCCCATTCAATGGTGCCGGGCGGTTTGCTGGTGATATCGTAAACGACCCGGTTGACTCCCGTGACCTCATTGACAATCCGGTTGGCTGTTCTGGCCAGCAGGTCTGCCGGCAGGCGCGCCCAATCTGCGGTCATGAAATCATCCGTGGTTACGGCGCGAAGAGCGACCACTTCCTGATAGGTACGCTGATCGCCCATAACACCCACCGAACGTACCGGCAAAAGTACGGCAAACGCCTGTGCCGCCCGCTCTTCATCACCGGCTGCGCGGGTTTTCAACCACCCGGCCGACGATAATTCTTCGGTGAAGATGGCATCAGCATTCCGCAGCCGCTCCAACCGTTCAGCGGTGATCTCGCCCAGGCAGCGTACCGCCAACCCCGGGCCCGGGAAGGGCTGCCGCCAGATGAGTTCCGGCGGTAATCCAAGCGCCTCGCCAACCAGGCGGACTTCGTCTTTAAAGAAATAGCGTAGCGGTTCCACCAGCTTGAATTGCATATCTTCCGGAAGCCCGCCCACGTTGTGGTGGGTTTTTATGCGGGCGGCTTTATTGCGCTCAGGCGCGCTTGATTCGACCACATCCGGATAGATGGTGCCCTGAACCAGGTAATCGATCTTCCCCAGACTGCGGGCGTGATTCTCAAACACGCGGATGAAGGTTTCTCCGATTACCTTGCGTTTTGTTTCCGGGTCAGTCACCCTCTCAAGGCCGTGTAGGAACCATTCAGACGCATCGATACACACAAAGCGTTCCCCAAGCATGGGAACGAAAGCCTGTTCAACATACTGCCGCTCATTCTTGCGCAGCAGACCATGATCAACAAAAACCGCGTTCAACCGGTCCCCGGATGCCCGGGCGGCAAGGGCGGTGGCCACGCTCGAATCGACTCCACCGGACACGGCTGAAAGAAGACGCGCTTCACCTGCCACAGAACGGATGCGCTCAACAGCCAGATCGATCATGGATGAAGGCGTCCAGTCGGCTCTGGCCTGGCAAATTTCCAGCACAAAGCGGCGCAGAATTTCCATACCGCGGGGAGTGTGGCGGACTTCAGGGTGGAATTGAACACCATAAATTCTGCGGGATTCATTTCCCATGGCCGCGAAGGGGCAATTGGGATTTTCCGCCAGGATGGTAAAACCATCCGGGATGCTATCAATGCGGTCACCGTGCGACATCCAAACATCATGCGAACCGTCTGGAATCAGGCGGTTGGTTTTGCCAACCCTGATCTGCGAAGGTCCAAATTCCTTTTCGCCGGCCGGGATCACTTTTCCCCCAAGAATGCGCGTAATGGCCTGCATGCCATAGCAGATTCCCAGCAGGGGAACCCCCGCTCCCATCACAAAGGGATCTATAGATGGAGCGCCTTCGTCGTAAACAGACGAAGGCCCCCCGGATAGGATAATACCAAGCGGTTTAAGAGCCGCCATTTTTTCTGCGGGAGTATCCCAGGGAAGGATTTCGCTGTAAACGTGCAGTTCGCGAATCCGGCGGGCAATTAATTGGGTGTATTGTGAACCGAAATCGAGTATAAGAATTGTATCCATTGGCCTGACCAGTGAGGGGTTCTTTCCATTATACAGGATTAGGCGAAAAAATCCGCTGACAGAACCATCCTGTCATCAGATATAATTGCAGGAATGAAATCCGCCGCACATATCATTTTCGCGACGGTCTTGTTGCTGGGAGCCTGCGCCCCGGCTTCTCAAACCGTTCAAACAACAGATAGTTCCGGTTCCGCTTATCTGCAGAACAAAGGCTCTGATACCATGGTCAACCTCGCCCTATTATGGGCGGAAGCCTATCAGAATATATACCCTGACGTACGGCTTTCGGTGACGGGTGGTGGTTCGGGTACCGGCATAACCGCGTTGATGACCAATACTGTGGATATTGCCAATGCCTCACGGGCCATCAAACCCGAGGAGATTACAGAAGCCGAATCGAAAGGGTTCAAACCGGTTGAGTTTATTGTCGCTCGCGACGCCATCGGGGTGATCGTTAACCCGGCCAACCCGGTCAATCACCTGACCCTGGAACAGGTCTCAAAAATTTACCAGGGCATCTTCACCAACTGGTCTGAAGTGGGCGGTGAAAACCGACCCATTGTCTGTCTCTCACGCGAGTCCAATTCGGGGACGCACGTCTATTTTCTTGAGACGGTTATTCGCCTGGGGGATAAAAAAAGCAAAGTCCTTTTCTCCCCCTCCACGTTATTACTGCCTTCATCGGAAGGGATCATCGCAGAGGTGCATGAAAACCCTAATGCCATCGGGTATGACGGTCTGGGATACATTACATCTGATGTCAAGCTGCTTTCCGTGGCGGTAGATAAAGATTCAGACTACATTCTGCCTTCCGTTCAGACAGTTAACGAAAACCTGTACCCCATATCCCGTGATCTCTACATGTATACCCACGGTGAGCCAACCGGCGCCGTTAAAAAATACCTGGACTGGATCATGGAACCACAGGCACAGAAAATTGTGGCTGATTCGGGTTTCGTACCGGTAAAGGTCCCTGGAACCTGAAAATGGACGAATTGCGCTCCGTACCTGTCTGGAAGGAAACCCTGGCTACCCGTGTGATACAGGTTTGCGGGTATTCAAGCATTATTTTTGTCCTGTTGATTCTCTATTTCCTGCTCAGTGAAGGTGTGCCGGCGTTGTGGACGGTGGACATGAACAGCCTGTTCGGCACCCGCTGGTATCCCACAGAAAGTCATTTCGGCCTCTGGCCGCTGGTTTTTGGTTCGATTATCGTCACACTGGGCGCTGGCCTGGTTTCCATTCCTCTCGGTGTGGGAACGGCCGTGTATATCTCCGAGGTATCGCCCGCCTGGACCAAAGAGATACTAAAGCCGCTTGTGGAACTGCTGGCTGGATTACCCTCGGTGGTACTCGGTTTTCTGGGCATCCAGGTGCTGGTGCCGTTCATGCGCCGCTTCCTTGACCTGCCCACTGGTCTAACGGCATTGACCGGAGCCATTTTGCTGGGGATGATCTCCATTCCCACCATCGTTTCAGTGGGTGAAGACGCATTGAACACTGTCCCCAGGTCCTACCGGGAAGCGTCCATGGCATTGGGGGCCACCCGCTGGCAAACCATCTGGGGGATCACCCTTCCGGCGGCCCGCTCGGGCATGATCACGGCCGTGCTGCTTGGACTTGGCCGTGCCATGGGCGAAACCATGGCGGTTATGATGGTCACCGGCAACGCGCCGGTCATGCCGCAGGGTTTACAGGCGATCATTCTGCCCATCCGCACCATGACGGCGACTGTAGCCTCGGAAATGGGCGAGGTGGCTGCCGGCAGTGTTCATTACAGCGTGTTGTTCCTCATCGGCATCGTCCTTTTTCTGATCTCGCTACTCGTCAATGTGCTGGCGTTTACATTGACCTCCCGGCGAACCACTCGCAGCGAACGGCTGCTTTCCTAGGTAGACGGTATGCGAAGACGGCTGCTCATCCCTCAACAGGTGGAAAAACTGGGTTTTGGATTCCTGTTCCTGATCAGCTTAATAACTGTCATCCCGATCATCGTCATTGTTTTGTATATTTTCCACCAGGGAACTCCGGCCATCTCCTGGGAGTTTCTGACAGCCATGCCCAGTAATGGCATGAAAGCCGGTGGGTTATGGCCGGCCATCATTGGCACGT
Source organism: uncultured Leptolinea sp. (assembly GCA_964420995.1). Classification (GTDB taxonomy): domain Bacteria; phylum Chloroflexota; class Anaerolineae; order Anaerolineales; family Anaerolineaceae; genus Leptolinea. Next base: position 57,776 of record CAYQUX010000017.1, read on the forward strand.
TTTACCTTACCCTGGGTACGGCCATTTTCTCGGTTCCGCTGGGTATTGCCGCGGCCATCTATATCGCGGAATACGCGCCGAATAACCGCTGGACGCGCCTGATCCGCATTGCCATCATCAACCTGGCCGGAATACCATCCGTGGTGTACGGTCTGTTCGGGCTTGGATTATTCGTGGTCTTCATGGGATTTGGCACCAGCATTCTGGCGGCTTCCTTAACCCTGTCAATTATGACCCTGCCGGTGATCATCAGTACCACAGAGGAAGCGTTGCGCTCGGTGCCCACATCCTTCCGTGTGGTCAGTATTTCGCTGGGCGCCACCCGCTGGCAGACGATCAGACGTATTGTGCTGCCTCAGGCGCTGCCGGGAATTATCACCGGAGTGATCCTCGGCCTGGAACGCGCCGCCGGTGAGACCGCGCCCATTCTGTTCACCGGAGCTGCCTTCTTCCTGCCCCGGCTGCCGCAGTCTCCTCTGGATGCGACCATGGCACTGCCATACCACCTGTTTGTAATATCTACACAGGTGCCCGGTATGCCGATCCAGATCCAGTATGGAACTGTGCTGGTGCTGCTCCTGTTTGTGCTGGGCATGAATATCGCCGCGACCGTCATCCGCTCGCGGGCGCGGGCGCGCAGGCAATGGTGACACATGGATAAGATTGTTATCGAAAACCTCACCCTCACCTATTCTGATGGCACAGAAAGCCTCAAGAATATTTCCATGACCGTCCAGGCGAATGCCATCACCGTTTTGTTTGGACCCGCCGGCGGGGGTAAATCTTCATTACTGCGCGTACTGAACCGCCTGAACGACCTGGCAGACGTGACCGTGTTGAAGGGCAAAGCCTTGATCAATGGAGAGGACATCTTATCGCCTGATCTGGATGTCAGCGCGCTGCGCCGACGGGTGGGAATGGTCTTCTCGCGGCCGGTGCCGCTGCCCTTGAGCATCTATGACAATGTGTCTTATGGGCTGGTAATGGCCGGTATAAAAAACCGAAAAAAACTGGATGAGGCGGTGGAACTGGCTCTCCATCAATGTGTTCTTTGGGATGAAGTCAAGGATCGTTTGAATGATCCGGGTATCGCTCTTTCCGGGGGGCAGCAGCAACGCCTGTGCATGGCACGCGTGCTGGCCCTGCAGCCCGAGATCATTTTGCTGGATGAACCCACCTCCGCGTTGGATCCCCTGGCGACGGCCAAGATTGAAGAGCTGCTGCGCGAATTGAAAGAAAAGTTCACCATTGTGATCGCCCCGCATAACACACAACAATCCGCACGTATCAGCGATATGGCAGCCTTCTTCCTGCAGGGCGAACTGGTGGAATACGCTCCCGCGGAGACAATGTTTACCCTGCCCAGGGACAAACGCACCCAGGATTACATTACCGGACGCTTTGGTTGATCCGGGTTATATGGTGCGGTTTACGTTCTCTACAGAGACAGTCTGCTTGAACTGTTCCGAATAGCGCACCTGCATGTAGCTCATGGGCGCATTGCCAGCCAGGGGGCCTGTGGTGACGCCCCACACCAGCCGGTGAGCTTCATCAAACCAATCATTTCCGTCGCCCCCCGCGTAAACCATGTCCCCCTGAGCCGGACGAATGGAAGCCGAAGTCGCGCGTACTCTTGTTTCAAACAGGCCGGAATCTTCTGAAAATTCTTTATCCGCCGCGCCGATTCCATGAACCAGCTGGTTTTCTTTGATGATATCTACAGCCTCAATCACCCCGTCGTCCTTGGCAGTAAACGTCACGCTGGTGCCATCACGTAATTTCAGGGTTGTGTGCGTGTTGCTGGATTTCAAGTCGGAAAACTCACCGTTGTAGTTCCCTTCCTGGTCTGATGTATCCACGTGCGGGTCGCCCCAGATGGTGGTGCTTTTTCCGGTTGATTTGTCGGTTATTTTAAAGGTGACCCCGTCAATAAACTCAAACGAATAGAGATTGGTTTCCGCCAGATGTTTATTGCGAACCACCAGGCCATCCACAGGCTCGTAGGATTTCCACTCAATTTCAAGAGAGGTTGAGGACGACTGGGTAATCGTCACTTTTTCTGTCGCCGTCCCGCTTGAGTCAGTTGGAGCCTGATCACGCACGGTTTTCAACTGTTTGATCAGGTCTGATAATTTGACATCCACGTTCATATCAACGCTGGCTGCCTGTTTTACCGCCGGGGATGTGTTGGTTTTGGATTCCACCCCACCGCTGAGCTGGATCTCATCCTCATCGATGATCTCTTTAAATGATTTTGTCTCGGCTGTGGGATCCTTGCGATGCTTCTCTATCTCGCGGGTCAATAACAGCAACCGACGAGCCATAACCAGAGATTGTAGCGAATCCGATCCAACGTACACAAAAGCCTCCCCGCCAGAAGGTATATCTTATGTATCCGTATTCGGTCGAATGGCCGGGTTCTGTATATACCACCGGCGTAAAAAAAGCATTAATTCACTCTGGTAATCAGACATGGGAGATGATTTGACAAACCGCAATGCCTGCAATACACTTGCTCTCAGAAAAATAAGTGCCAGGGAATATCAGGGAAGCTGGTGATCCGAGATTTTGGAAAGTCCAGCACTGTGCCGCAACTGTGACCGGTGATTCATGCCGGAAGTCAGGATACCTGCCGGCTTAAGCCGTAAACTCTGTCCGGACCAGACAGCGGCTGTTTCAATACTTGATTAATCCATTGTCCGGGAAACCGGACTTTTTTATTGAAAGGTGATATCAATCGTGCTGCGCTTACCCACCATCCCCCAACCCGATCAGACCATCGCAAAACTGGCCTGGCAGCGGCAGAATAAACTTACCAAACCCACCGGAAGCCTGGGCCGGTTGGAGGAACTTTCGGTTCAAATCGCATCCATTCAGGGCACAGTAACACCGGATGTTTCCCGCAAGGCTGTTGTGGTGATGGCCGGTGATCATGGTGTGACGCGTGAAGGCGTGAGCGCCTACCCGTCAGACGTGACCCCGCAAATGGTGATGAACTTCCTTGCCGGTGGAGCGGCCATCAACGTGCTGGCCAGGCAGGCAGGCGCGCGGGTTTGCGTGGTGGATATGGGTGTGGCGGTTGACTTCCCGGCTGATGCACGGGTGATCAACGCCAAGGTGGATCATGGAACACGCAATATGGCGCAGGGACCGGCCATGACCCGTCAGCAGGCGGAATTGTGCCTCTCCCGTGGTATGGATGTTGCCAACCGGGAAATTGACCGCGGGCTCGATTTGATTGCCACCGGCGATATGGGGATCGGGAATACCACCCCATCCTCCGCTCTGGCTGCTGTGTTTACCGGTGAAGCGGTGGAGCGGGTAACCGGCAGGGGTACCGGTGTTGATGATAAAGGGTTGGCGGCCAAGATAACCGTCATAAAAAAATCCATTCAGGTTAACCAACCTGACAGGAGAGATCCATTGGATGTGCTGGCGAAGGTGGGCGGATTTGAGATAGGCGGCCTGGCAGGTTTGATCGTCGGGGCGGCGGCCCGGCGCGTGCCTGTGGTGGTGGACGGTTTTATCTCCACGGCAGCCGCGCTGCTGGCTGTGGAACTGTCACCAGATGTGCGTCCGTATCTGATTGCCGCGCACCGTTCTGTGGAGATCGGGCAGCGCGCCATGCTGGAAAAGATCGGCGTGGAGCCGTTGATGGACTTTAACATGCGGCTGGGGGAGGGTACCGGCGCCGCCCTGGCTTTTCACATAATTGAGGCATCGGTGCGACTGTTGAATGAGATGGCCACTTTTGAAGATGCGGGAGTTTCAGACCGGGCATGAAATACCTGCGGCTGGCATTTTCCATGCTGACCATATTACCAGCCGGGGATCTGGCCGAATCTCCACGGTCGGGTGATTCAGGCCGGGCGGCTGTCTGGTATCCCTTTGTCGGTCTGATCATCGGTCTTATAACCGCGTCTGGCTGGTGGCTATCCCGTCAATTGTTTGCCACTCCGCTGGCGGCCGGGTTGACTCTGGCACTGTGGGTCGGGTTGACCGGCGGCTTGCACCTGGATGGCCTGGCGGACAGCTTTGACGGCCTGTTTACCGGCTCCACCCGCGAACGCAGATTGGAGATCATGGCGGATCCGCGGCTGGGAAGTTTTGGAGTCATCGCACTGGTAGTATTCCTGATCATCAAAACAGCTGCCCTGGCTGCACAACCGGGGAACAACATCCCCTTCGTGATCCTTTTTGCCTGTGTTTTCAGCCGCTGGTTGGTCCTTCTTGCTGGAAGGCAGCCGCTGGCCCGTGAGGGCGGCATGGCTGGTGATTTTTCATCCGGGTTGACCAACCGTGCAATTTTCACGGCCGCCTTTTTCCCTGCCGTGTTAATGGTAGTCGGCGGCTGGCGGGCGGCGTTGTCTGCCGGTGTGGCCGCCCTGGCCGCGGTTGGTATTCTGGCCGTGGTACGTAATCGCATTGGCGGCGTGACCGGCGACGTGTTTGGCCTCATTATTGAATCTTCAGAATTGATGGTATTGTTAACCTATGCGGCTTTCTGATCTCCCCTTCCGAATTGGCACTACGTCGTACATCATCCCGGATGAAATCCTGCCGAATGTGCGCTACCTGGCGGATAAAGTGCGGGATGTGCAACTGGTTCTCTTTGAACTGGATAGCGAACATAGCAATCTTCCCAGCGCGGATGATGTGGACGAATTGAACCGTCTGGCGAAGCTTCACGATCTGACCTATACCGTGCACCTGCCGCTTGATCTGCGACTGGCAGCCCGGGGCGACGAAGCGCACATCTCGCAGGTTAAAGCCCGGCGGGTGATCGAAGTCACCCGTGATCTCTCTCCCCGGGCCTATATTGTCCATATGGATGGCAAGGAAGAACGCAGCTCAAACAGTGCTGAAGTTCTGGCAAACTGGCAGGAGCAGGCTATTAAATCACTGCAAATTGTCGCCGAAATAACCGGCGACATCCGCCTGCTGGCAGTTGAAAATCTGGAAGGCTACCCGCCCGCGTTTAACGACGGCGTGATCAGCCGCAGCGGAAGCTCGCGCTGTATCGATATCGGCCACCTGTGGTTGGATGGGCACGATGCGCTGGAATTCTTCACCGGGCGAATCGAACAAACCAACGTGATGCACCTGCATGGCATTGGCGAACGCGACCACCAGTCGCTGGCTTTGATGCCGAAAAGCAGGATTGATGATCTTTTCCGATACCTGTTGAAGAGCGGATTTACCGGTGTTTTGACCCTGGAAGTCTTCTCAGAAGCGGACCTGGCAACATCCCTTCAGGCTATTGATGAAAGCCTGAAACGCATTGACGCGTGAGAAATGCGCATGGCGGGTAGGAAGGTCTTTATTTTTGGCGGCGCGCGAAGCGGCAAAAGCTTTTACGCGCAGGAACTGGCAAAAAAGATGGGCAGCCGAGTCCTGTATGTGGCCACAGCCCGCGCGCTGGATGCTGAAATGGAACGCCGGGTGGCAATACACCGTGCATCCCGCCCGGTTGAATGGGACACGCTGGAAGCCCCCGTTGGTTTAACCGAAGCCTTGCGTGGAAAACCCATCCCTTATGACGCCATCCTTCTGGATTGTGTGACCCTGCTGTTGAGTGACGCGTTCTGCCGGGTGCCTGGAGACGCGGCAGAGACTGAGTATGAAACAGCCGTAGAGGATGTGCTGACTGATCTGTTTGCCGCCATGGATTCCCGGCTGGAACCCTGGATACTGGTGAGCAATGAGGTTGGTATGGGCATCGTGCCGGAAACCCATCTTGGACGGATATTCCGTGACGCGCAGGGACGGGTTAATCAAAAACTGGCTGCCCGGGCTGATGAGGTGTACTTCATGGCCGCGGGATTGGCGTTGAAAATGAAATAAGGTGGTTTGGCTGCCACCGGGTGGATTTTTCCCCCCGGCTCGTTTTTAACCTCGAAAATATAAAATTCTTATTAGAGTTATCAAAATCCTCATTTTTCTATTGATTTATATACAATCGCGTGCTATATTCTCTTGTTGGATAAGAAATGTCCTCGGTTCGATTGGAGGTTGTCGGTTATGCCTGTTTATACCTATCGGTGTGAAAGTTGCGGTGTCCAATTTGAAAAGACGCAGAAATTCAGCGACTCCCCTCTGACACGCTGTCCGGAGTGCGGAAAGAAAGAATTACGCAAAGTGTACACCCCTGTCGGGATTGTTTTCAAAGGATCCGGTTTCTACGCCACCGATCACCGGTCTCCTTCCGGGCAGGGACGGCTGAGCGGATCGCATGGCGAAGAGAAGTCATCGACGACCGAATCAAAGCCGGCAGAAAGCACCCCCGCGGTCAAGCCAGCCGAAACGACGGCTTCAACGGAAAGCAAATAAGCCCCATTTCTTGCAACCTTTTACGGGAGCCATTGGCTCCCGTTTTTTTTGATGGCAGGCGGCAATGGTACAATTCAGACGAATTGGAGGAAGAAAAATGTCTGGCAAATCCCAATCCCGGTCTGCGCCTACGACGGAACAACGCAAACGCCGTACGCAGCAACTGGTGTTCAACTTACTGGCCATTATTGTGATCCTCTCGTGGATCATTTCGCTCGTCGCAAATTGATCCAATCGACTGGTCGCGGTAACAACTCTCAGAATCTATACTAACAGGGTGAACATTTGAAACGCTGGCAATTCTGGGTGGGGCTGGTCATCAGCATCGTTTTTCTGTACCTGGCGCTGCGCGGATTGCACCTGGATCAGGTATGGGGGGCGGTAAAGACAGCCAACTACTGGTGGTTAATTCCGGGCATTCTGGTGTATTTCATGGGGGTGTGGGTTCGCGCCTGGCGCTGGCATTATTTGCTGCGACCATTGAAACCCATTTCCACCCGCAGAATGTTCCCCATTGTGACCATTGGTTACATGGGCAACAATATCTACCCGGCACGCGCCGGTGAGGTATTGCGTGCCGTTGTTTTAAAGAAACACGAGGGCGTTCCCATCTCTGCCTCACTGGCGACCATCTTCATTGAGCGCGTCTTTGATGGTGTGGTTATGCTGGGATTTGTTTTTCTCAACCTGCCCGAACTGGCCCGCCTGAACAGCGACTCGGGTTTTATTGGCAGCATCCAGAATCTATCCGTCTGGGGCGCGGCAGCATTTATTGGCGCGCTTATCGTCTTCCTGCTGGCCGCGGCTTTTCCGGCTGCCAGCGAGCGCATTATTGAAAAAATATTCGTGCGTTTTTTGCCTGAACGCTTCCGCGAAAAGGTATTGGGCGTTACCCGCCGCTTCCTTTCCGGTCTTGAGTCATTGCGCAGCCCGCGCGAAGCCCTGATGATTTTTATCACCTCGGTGATCATCTGGCTGTTCGAAACCGGAAAATACTGGTTTGTCATGCACGCTTTCCCATTCCAGGTTAGTTTCTTCGCGTTAATGCTGATGAACGGTATTGTCAATTTATCCACCACGTTACCATCCGCCCCCGGTTATGTGGGCACCTTTGACGCTCCCGGCATTGCCCTGTTGACCGCCTACGGCGTTTCCGGCGAAGTGGCGGCCGGCTACACGCTGGTGCTGCATGTGGCCCTCTGGCTGCCCATCACCCTGCTGGGAGCCTGGTATTTTGCCCGCGAAGGGATGCGCTGGGGAGAGAAACCGGAGACAAACGAATGAAAATAGGTATCGTGGGTTGTGGTATGGCGGGCATGTCGGCCGCGTATGACCTGATCAAAGCCGGACATGATGTTGTCATCTTCGAATCAGCAGACCAGGCCGGCGGGCTGGCGGGTGGTTTCAAGGAACCGGAGTGGAAGTGGTCTCTGGAAAAGTTTTATCACCACTGGTTTCTATCAGATGGCGACATGCTGGGACTGATCCGCGAGCTGGGGTGGGAAGACCGTGTGCTGGTTCGCAAACCGGTAACCGTGATGTACCACAAAGGGCAGTTCTATCCCTTTGACTCCATCCTATCTGCTTTGCTTTACCCCGGCCTTGGCTGGGGTTTGAACAAGGTGCGTTTCGGGCTGGCCAATCTGTACGTGCGACTGACGAAAAACTGGAAGCCCATGGAACAGGTCACTGTGGATAGCTGGATGCGTAAATGGGCGGGAGAAACGGCCTACAACCAGATGTGGCTTCCCATGCTGGATGGCAAGTTCGGCGAACGCTACGCGCGGCAGGTCAACATGGCCTGGATGTGGGCGCGCTTGCACAGCCGCACCACAAAACTGGCCACGTTTGAAGGCGGATTCCAGAAGTTCGCCGATGATTTCGCGGCTGAATTGCAGAAGCGTGGAGCGGTCATTCACTTCGGTGTTTCTGTTGAAAATATTGCGCGAAACCCGGATGAAAAAATCAATGTGACCACGAGCGCCGGTGTCCAGAAATTCGACCGCTGCCTTGTCACCGTGTCACCGGCGTTGATGGCCAGAATGGCCCCCGATTTGCCCGGCGACTACCTGAAAGGCCTACTGGATCTGAAAAGCATTGGCGCAGTGGTTATGGTGTTGGCCATCAAGCAGCAGCTTTCGACAAAAGGTTATTACTGGTTCAACCTGCCCAAGGCAGCCGGATTTCCCTTCCTTGCCCTGGTGGAACATACCAATTTCCTGCCCACCGAAAATTACAATGGCGACCATCTGCTGTACTGCGGCGATTACCTGGAGACAGACCACGAATACTTCCGGTTGTCACAGGAAGAATTGCTGCAGCGCTTCCTGCCGGCGCTTCAGCGTGTCAACCCGGATTTTAAGCCGGACTGGGTACGCAAATCCTGGCTGTTCCGCACGAATTATGCCCAGCCCATTCCTCTGGTTAACCACTCCAGAAATATTCCCCCCATTCCCACTCCCATTCCGGGGTTGTATTTCGCCAGCATGAGCCAGGTTTACCCGTGGGACCGCGGGACGAATTTTGCCGTTCAAATCGGCCGCAAGACGGCCCGGTTGATAATGTCTGACTCGCAGAATTGAATTCCCGAGTCTGGAACGAATTTGATTTATTCTAGTAATAATTGTTTTTCCACAGCCCCCTTAATTGGGGGCAGGAATCAAAAAACCATCATCAACCCCCATATATGGGGTGGGATAAATTGGGTGGAACCAATACTTGGCAAGAACACACATTCGAACAGCGAACCTTAAGGATTGACAATTGTCATTTTCTTTAAGATTAATAACCTTAAAGTTTTACGTTTTTTTAGGCTGCCGTAGCCTAATCATCTTGTTCCACCTTCCACTTTTTGATAGAATCTTGGTTGTGAATTAGAGGGGAACTCCCCCAGAGTTTTTCACCCACATATCCGAAAAATTACTGTTGAGATTTTCCCATTGCGCCGCAATGGGTTTTCTTAACTATTGAAATTTTCCGGATGCAACGAAAATTCTTTGCTCGGAGGCATGGCTGATGATGAACGCTCAATCTGCATGGCAGGCGACGCTGGGACAACTTCAGATGGAGATGCCCAAGGCAAACTTTGACACATGGGTACGCAGTACAGAGTTGATCGGCCATGAGAAGAATACCTTCACCGTGGGTGTGCAAAACGCCTACGCGCGTGATTGGCTGGAAACACGCCTTACCAGCACGGTATCACGCATTTTGACAGGATTGATGGATTCCAGCCAGATGGTCAAGTTTATTGTCTGGCAGAAGAATATTGAGCCCGCCGTTGATGAAGCCGTCCTTGAGAACGAAATGGAAGAGGAGGCGCGGGAAACCGAAGTCCGGGCCAATCGTACATTGAACCCGCGCTACACATTTGACACGTTTGTGGTGGGCGCCAGCAATCGCCTGGCGCACGCGGCCAGCCTGGCCGTGGCTGAAAACCCGGCGCAGGCCTACAATCCGCTCTTCCTGTACGGCGGTGTGGGACTGGGTAAAACCCACATGCTTCAGGCTATTGGCAATCTGACGAACAGCCGCAATCTTTCTGTGTTGTATGTTTCATCTGAAGATTTCACGAATGACCTGATCAATGCCATTCGCACACACACCACCAATCAATTCCGTGACCGTTACCGCAAGGCCGATGTTCTGCTGATCGACGATATCCAGTTTATTGCCGGCAAGGAATCCACCCAGGAGGAGTTCTTCCATACATTCAACGCCCTGCACGGCTCCAATAAACAACTGGTCATCTCCTCTGACCGGCCTCCGAAGGCCATGGTCACGCTGGAAGAACGCCTGCGCTCTCGTTTCGAGTGGGGTTTGACGGTTGACATCCAGCCGCCTGACCTGGAAACCCGCATGGCCATTCTGCGCTCCAAGGCGGAACGCGCCGGCCGGCAGATACCCAATGAGATCATTGAGATGATCGCCCGCCAGATCCAGTCCAACATCCGTGAACTGGAAGGTGCTCTGACACGTGTCCTGGCTTTCTCAGACCTGAGCGGCATGCCGTTGACCACCCAACTGGTCACTTCCGCGCTGGCTGATATGCTGCCGCATCACAGCACCATGGAACCCCGCCAGGTAGTCAACACTGTGGCGCGCGCTTTTGGCGTCACCACCGAACAGATGCTGGGGCGCGACCGCTCCCGCGGTATCGCTCTTCCCAGGCAGGTAGCCATGTACCTGTTGCGTGAGGTGGCCAACGTGTCCCTCCCGCAGATCGGGATGGCGCTGGGTGGACGCGACCATACCACCGTAATGTACGCCTGCGACAAGGTAGCTGACCTGATCGAACGTGACGATCACCTGCGCCGGCAGGTGGTGCAGCTCCGCGACCAGTTGTTCGGCCGTAACGCGATCGTATTGTAACCGGCATTAGAATTGCCCCACCGTTTTCTGTGCCTTATCGCACGGCGAGAGGTCTGGTTCCATTTACTTTTCGGCGGCTGAGCCTGTCGAAGCCGTCTGTCGAAACCGTCTGTCGAAACCGTCTGTCGAAGCCGTCTGTCGAAACCGTCTGTCGAAACCGTCTGTCTATTGCCCTCGACGGGCTCGGGCAGCGGATATTTTTTTGACGGGCAACACCGATTACCAGAGCTTATCTGAAAGGGCGGGGAAATTCACCTGCCAAAAAGCCGTCGAGATATGATAGAATCTCGCGCAGGGAGGGATGGCCGAGTGGCTTAAGGCGCCTGTCTTGAAAACAGGTGTGGGGAAACCCACCGTGGGTTCGAATCCCTCTCCCTCCGCCTGACTGCCTTTTGGCGGTTAATTAACAAATGTATATGGGGAGGTGCCAGAGTGGCCGATTGGGCTCGCCTGCTAAGTGAGTGCTGGGGTTCCTCAGCCGTGGGTTCGAATCCCACCCTCCCCGCCTGAAGTGCAAATAAATCCATTCACTTATTGATCTTTTTTACATAAAGTAAAATACATCCTTCCATGTGAAAACATCCCATTGTGATCTGATCCTGTTTCAGACCTTACTGCAAGGTCTGAATAATTCAGTTTTCAATGGAGGGAACCATGGCAATACTGTCATCCGGCAATATTAGTTTTGAAATCCAATTCAAGAGCCGGGATGAGGAAGATTGGATTCGCTACAATATATTCTTCTGCTATAAAGGCAAATCGATTTTTGACGACCGGGTGTTGAAAGATAGAAATTATTCAACAAAATGGCTGGACCGGCCTTATGGTGGAATTAAAGGGGAGGAATGTGACGAAGACGCCCTCATTAAATATATCGAAAAAGCCCTCGAGACCGGTGAAAGACAGTATTATGAAGCCATTGAACCCGGTTTCCTGATGGCTATTTACCCGGATGATTTTTTTCCCTTTATGCAGAGCAACCGGCACAGGGTTTACCTGTCAGATGAATCCAGTCAACGGGAAAACGACCTCGAGCTTATCCGGGAACTCGCCGGGGGGACGCTGCCCTACGACCCTTTCACCATAATCATCCAGGTGGATTCGTATAATTTTGGAGACGAGATAAGCTATTCCCAGCAAGGTCCGGCGCTAATCATGACCACCACCCGGCATGAACTTCGGCAATTTGTTTTGGAATTGCGGGGGGAATATGAGGCAATCACCCAATAATTCTGTTGGAGGACTCAATCAGCGATAAATAAAACAGGCATCCGGGAGATACTCCCCAGGATGCCCTTTCTTAAATTAATCTTATCACACCCTTATTTCAGGAAATACACCACCGCCAGCACCAGGCCGACCACCACCACGATCCAGCGCAGCATGGTTGGATTCACCGCTCCGGCCAGTTTCCCCCCGAACAGGCCGCCTATCAGCGAACCGGCTGCCATCACTAAAGCCACCGGCCAGATGATCTGCCCGGCGATGATGAAATAGACAGCCGCGGCCACACCGGAAACCAGCCCGATAACCTGCTTGATGGCGTTCAAGCGGGTCATGCTTTCTTCCAGCACCAGCCCGGTGACGGCCAGGATGATCACGCTGGCGCCCGCGCCGAAATAACCGGCGTAAATGGATACCAGCCCCACCGGCAGGATGATCCATGCATCGGTCAGGTGGATATGCCCCGCCGCCGATCGGTGCAACAACCAGCCGCGCACCGAATCCTGTGCCGCCAGCAGCAACGCCGCCATCAGGATGAGGAAAGGTACCAGTTCATTAAACAACCGCTCTCCAGTGCGAATCAGCAGCCAGCCGCCCAGCAATCCTCCCGCGGCGCAGACAGGTAGAGCCATGGCCAGGCGCCTGCCCTGTCCCTTCAGGTCTTTAAACTGGGCCACCGCCGCGCCGAAGAATCCCGGCATCACGGCAAGCTGGTTGGTGGCGTTGGCGCCAACCGCCGGCAACCCCAGCGCCAGCAAGAGGGGAAAGGTAAGCAGCGTGCCGCCGCCGGCCACCGCGTTGATCACTCCGGCGAGTACCGTGGTGATGAAAATCAATCCGTATTGAAGGGGAGTAATGATAGACCGTCCTTAATGTTGAATGATCAGGAAAGGATTTTATCAAAATTCATCGTGTTTTTGACCAATGTAATTTTCTCGTGAAAAGATTTGTATTTACTTCCGAAATGAGTATGATAAGGGATAACATCGTGGGGGCAAAGCAGTGAATCATACATCTTCGATATCGTTTTTCAGCGCGGGAGGTACAATGCTCGAAAAAAGTGATTATTATCGGCTCCCCTGGTCAATGAATGACAATCCCATCGCGTGGATCGAGGTTACTGACATTTGCAACATACATTGCGAAGGCTGTTACCGCCAGTACATGACCGGCCACAAGCCGCTGGAACAACTCAAAGAAGAAGTCTTGTTCTTCAAGAAGTGGCGCAACCCGGATAACTTCTCTATTGCCGGTGGCGAGCCGTTGATCTACCCGCAGATCATCGAGTTGGTGGCTTTTATGAAAGAGCAGGGCATCAAACCGGTCATCCTGACCAACGGACTGGCTTTAACTCCTGAAATGCTGCGTGAGTTGAAAAAAGCCGGCCTGGCTGGTTTTACCATGCATATTGACAGTCACCAGAACCGCCCGGGTTGGCAGAATAAAACGGAAAAGGAGCACAACGACCTGCGCCAGAAATATGCCGACATGGTACACACCGAGGGCGGCCTCTACATCGTGTTCAATTCCACGGTGTACCCATCCACCTACCACGAGATCCCCGATATTGTTCGCTGGGGGCAGGACAATTTTGAAAAGGTGCAGGGGTTGGTGTTTATCACTTACCGTACCATGACGCTGGACGACAGCATCGGCACGGATAAAGAGGATCATCAAATTGACCTGAGCAAATTGAGTTATGCCCGCGATACGTTTAATGAAGAGTTCGTAACCGGGCCGGAAGTGTATGAGAAGATCAAAGAAACCCTTCCCGTGTACGAGGCATCCGGCTACCTGGGCGGAAGCATTCGGCATGACAGTTTCAAATGGACAATCGGCGCGCTGATCGGCGGGAAACATCAAGCGTACGGTTCCGTGGGGAAAAAGACCATGGAACTGGCGCAGACCGGGCATCACTGGTTCACCGGGCGGTACCTGGCTTACCTGTCCACGGCGAAGATCGGCCCGAAAGTCTTTTTGATGGGACCGTGGGACAAACAGGTGCGCCAGGCCTGGAAAAACCGTTGGGCTGACATTCTACGGAACCCGTCCCATCTGTTTGAGGATGTGTATATGCAGAGTATCGGCATTATTCAGGCGCCTGACCTTCTCGAAGATGGGCGCGCGGATATGTGCGATAGCTGCCCGGATATCACCATTTATGACGGCAAGTTCGTCAATTCCTGCCGCATGGATGAATACCGCCAGTTCGGCGGGTTCGTTTCCGTTTTGGAAAAGAAGGAAGAAGCCCAATAATCGCAAACAGAAAATGAATATCACGCGTTTCATTACCAGCCTGATCCGAATACTGAAAGACAGGCCGCGCATCCCGCCCTCTTTGGAAGACAACCAGCTTTTGCAGACCATTCTGCGGCGGCGCAGCGTGCGCCGGTTTACCGATCAGCCCATCCCGGAGGATGTATTCAAGGCCATCCTGGAAGCCGGCCGGGTGGCGCCGTCAACGGTCAATTTGCAGACCTGGTCATTTGCCGTATTTGACATGGACCAGTGGCGGGCTGCGTTTGACCATTTCATCCCCTTCCGCGGCACTCGCGCGGTGATCATTCTGACGGATACCTACCGATTGCGGCAGGCCATGGACGTCTTCCCGGATACCCCGCTGATCGACCACACGGCCGCCGTGATGAATGCTTCGCTGGCCGCCATGAATATGAATATCGCCGCCGAGGCGTTGGGAGTCTCCTCTGTAATGCTTTCTGATACTGGCCGCAGCGGTTTGCTGGATATGAATTTCCTGCGGGAAAAACTCGGGTTACCGGCGGGTGTACTACCGTTGATGACCATGGTTTTCGGGTACGCAAAGAATGCCTACCCACCCATGCCGCCCCGTTTGCCCATTGAAACGATCACCTTTACGGAAACATATAAACTGCCGGATAAAATCGTGCTGCGCGACTGGGTGGATGAGATGGAAGCCGGTTTTAAGGCAGCCTGGCCGGGCTCATCCTTCGCGAAACAGGTGGAACATTATTGCACCAAACTGGGAAGAGCGGAGGAGGAGTTACACCGATTCATATTCCCCGAATCATAAAATGAAAAAATCGCGCTTGACTCAACCGTGCCTGCCAATATATAGTTGAATTAGTAATATCCTGGCAACTGGCAGGCAAATTAGTTGTATTTTCACCTGTGTAACGGATATAAATCAGCCTGTTTATTCTTTGATACGTTTGATTGCTGTTTCATAAAATCACATTTGGTTCCTCGCGGCTTCAAAATGATATCCACCGGATCATTCATGACTATTCTCGAGGTCCCATGAAAAAGAAAACCAGCTTACCGGAAGCCCCCATTATAGACCTTGTGTTGTGTTTATCTGAGGCGGTGGATCTGGTCAGCCCGCTGGTGGCCGACCATCACCGCCGCACGGCTCAGGTGGCGTTCGGTCTGGCGACACAAATGCGCCTGCCGGAAAAAGACATTCAGGATGTGGTAATGGCGGCCGCCCTGCATGACGTGGGCGGGCTAACTCTTCAAGAAAGGCTTGGCACATTGGATTTCGAATACCAGGATCCGTATGGTCACTCGGTGCGCGGCTACCTGTTATTGCGTTCTTTTCCGCCGCTAAAACGGGCGGCCGATTTCATTCGTTTTCATCACGTTCCCTGGAACAATGGCCAGGGCGCGGAATTGGATGGCATGTCTGTTCTAAAATACAGCCACCTGCTGCACCTGGCTGATAGAATTGCCGTGTTGATCAACCCGGATGAGGAAATACTGGATCAGGTCAGTGGAATACGTGAGCGCATCAGCGCACAGGCGGGATCACGGTTTGTGCCTGAAATGGTGGAAGCCTTTGACGCCCTGTCGCGGCGTGAAGCCTTCTGGTTGGATGCCGTGTATTACCTCTCACTTAATTCGCTGCGTACAAAGTTACACTGGCCTGGTTTGGCTGTGACCGACGAGGGTTTCTACGGCCTTTCCAATATATTTCGCCGTATCATTGATTTTCGCAGTCCATTCACGTCGACTCATTCCGCCGGGGTGGCTGTCTGCGCGGCTGAACTTGGACGCCTGTGCGGATTTTCGGAGGTTGAATGCCAGTTGCTCAACCTGGCCGGGCTTCTGCATGACCTGGGGAAGCTGGCGATACCGGCCGAAATCCTTGAAAAAAAGGGGCGGCTTACCCCGGAAGAAATGAACGTCATGCACCGGCATACCTACTACACGTTCAAAATAATGGAAACCCTGCAAATCCTTGACCTGGTGCGTATCTGGGCGGCGTACCATCACGAGCGTCTGGACGGCAAGGGATAC
Source organism: uncultured Leptolinea sp. (assembly GCA_964420995.1). Classification (GTDB taxonomy): domain Bacteria; phylum Chloroflexota; class Anaerolineae; order Anaerolineales; family Anaerolineaceae; genus Leptolinea. The sequence continues at coordinate 73,979 of CAYQUX010000017.1, forward strand.
CCGTTCCAGCTGAAGGAAGTGGATTTACCTCTGGGTTCCCGGATTGTCAGCGTGGCCGATATTTTTACCGCGCTTACCGAAGAGCGTCCATACAGGGAGCGCAGTACACCGGCAGAAGCCGTGAAGATACTGCAGGTGGCTTGCGATGACCATAAAGTGGACCGCGAGGTGGTGGAAAAACTATCCAACCATATGGATGCGTTGGATTCCCTGGTTCGACAAGCCCAGGAATCCGCCCGCCTCGAATACCAGGTATTCCTTGAAACAGCCAGAAAATTGACACCTGTTGTTGCGGAGGAAATAATTTAGAGCAGGTCAAAGCTGACGGCAACAAACGACAGCGGTGGTATGTCCATTTCTGCCGCGCCTTTCTTGGCACGGATGGCGTGGAACGGCCTGGCAAAAATATTCATTGGATCATCGAACGTATTTTTGCTTGAAGCGTTTTCACCGCTGATGATTTCCGCTGAATTTACGCATTTGATCATCCCTTCCATATCAACGGCTACACTGGCCGGTTTTTCCGGGCTGCGGTTGACAGCAAAAACATGCAGTCTGTCTTCACCCAGCACGGCGCTGGTGTCAATACCGGATACTTCGCCGTAGACCCGGCTGGTATACCCGGGTCCGGAGATACTCTGGCGCAGTGACAGGCCATCACGCCGGTTGGCAACCATCAACAGGGGGTAATAGGTAGTCTGCATCAGCAGGTCATCACCTCGGGTAACCAGCGGCGCGATGGCGTTGACCACCTGGGCAAGGCTGGCCATCTTCACGCAATCGGCATGGCGGATGAAACTGTTGATAAAACCGGCGACCACCAGCGCGTCAGCCAGGTCAAATTCTTCTTCAACCAGGTGTGGGGCGAATTTCCCATGTCCGGTAGAAAATTCAGGTCCGGTGGTGCGGTACCACACATTCCATTCATCAAAACTCAAGTAGATCCGTTTGGAACTGCGCCTTCTGGCCTGCACAAAGCGGCAGACCGCGTCCATCTCTTCGATCTGCCGGTCAATCCCAATTGTGCTGGCCAGGTATTCGGGCAGATTGCCATCTTTATTAACGGCGTAGCGGTGCAGGCTGATGGTATCGATCTGGTCGCCCAGGCATTCCAAAACCTCGCGATCCCATTCCAGGTAAGTGGGTAGGTCGATTGTACAGCTCCCGCAGGCGGTCAACTCGATGGAAGGATCCACCTCCTTCATCAGGCTGGCTGCCTGGCTGGCGCGCAGGGCGTATTCTCCGGCGGGTGCATGACCCAACTGCCAGGGACCGTCCATTTCGTTGCCCAGGCACCAGTATTTAACACCTCCCGTCTGTGCAGATGCGACAGACGGGTTGATACGCCCGGTCTTATTGCAATAGTCCACCCAATCGCGGGCTTCTTCAGGAGTGCCGGTACCCAGGTTGCAGGCCAGCATGGGCTGCCAGTCCATCAACGCGCAAAGTCTCAGGAATTCATCCGTACCGAATTGGTTGGTTTCCAGGCTGTCCCAGACCGGGTCTGTAATTACCGGCCGCCGATCTTTTGGACCAACGCCATCCCTCCAGTGGTAGCCTGAAGCGAAATTACCACCGGGGTAGCGCATGGTGGTCAAACGTAACGCTTTAAGCGCTTTCAAAACATCTGTGCGAAAACCGTTCTCATCCGCGTGGATCGATTCAGGCTGGAAGACGCCTTCATACACTGCCCGGCCAAGATGTTCCAGAAAACCACCAAACAGACGCGGGTCGACGGATGCTATGGTGAATTGCGGGTGTAATGTAATGTGATACATGTTCATGGATTTGTCCTGTGATACCGGTCGACCGGATGAGTATATATATTCATCCGGTCGACGGCAGAAAGGAAGAAAGAATTATGAAAGAACTCAGCCTTTGATGGCTCCAGCCGTGAGACCGGCGACGATTTGTTTTTCAGCAAACAGGTAAAACACAATGGTTGGAATGGATGACAGGAAGACAAAGGCGGATACGAGAGCCAGATCCTGCCCCCATTGACCCTGGAACTGCATGGTGCCAAGTGTGAGTGTCCACAGCTCATTATTATTAAGCACCACCAGGGGAACCAGCAGGTCGTTCCAGCTTACTATCATGACCAGCGCGGCAACGGCGGCCAATGATGGCTTGACCAACGGCAGCATGATGCGCCAGAAGAAATCAAAGTTATTGCAGCCGTCAATATATGCCGCGTCCTGCAATTCGGTGGGAACAGCCGTAAAAAAGCCTTTCAGGATCAGGATGTTGCCGGAAAGTTGGAAGGCGATCTGTACAAGGATAATGCCCACCAGCGAGTCAATCAACGGAATACCCATCTGGGTGATCTGTCGAAGGACAAAATACACGGGCAAAATGGCCACATTGATCGGGAACATCAATCCCAGAGTGAACAGGTTGAAAACAAAATTCTTTCCCCGAAATTCAAGCCGGGCGAGAACAAAGGAGACCATGGCGCAGATGAGGACAGTTCCTGCCGTGGTCGCCACCATGACAATGAGACTGTTCTTCATCATGTTCCAGAAGGACGGTGTGGTCAGAATTCCTATAATATTTTCCCACTGGGGTGGATTGGGAAGATCGTACGGGTGCGAGTACATCTGCCCGGTGGTTTTGACACTGCCAAACATCAGGATCACAATGGGAACAAAGATCAGGATGGTGGCAATGACCAGTATTAAATATTGCAAAGCGCGCGGAACCGCTTTTCGCATCCATTTTGGGGTGGGAATCACTCTTTGCATCGCGGATCCTTTCTAAAGACCGGTAAGGTAATCGGGTTTCTTGGTCATCTGCTGATAGATCAAAGAGAAGATCACGCAGAGGATGAACATGATGATGGCCACCGCGGATCCATACCCCAGTTGGAAGCGGACGAAACCAAAGCGGTACATGTACGTGGCCATGGTCTCACTGGCATTGACCGGTCCACCGCCCGTCATCACCCAGACAATAATAAATTGCTGTATGGAACCCAGTACCGACATATAAACAGACGTCTTGATCGGGCTGCCCAGCAGCGGCAGGGTGATGTAAAAAAAGTTTTGAATAGAGTTGGCGCCGTCCATACGGGCTGCCTCTTCAATATCAGTTGGAATGTTCTGCAACCCTGTCAGGTACAGGAGCATATGAAATCCGAAATATTTCCAGGTTAAGACCATGAAAACAGCAAAGAGGACGATATTCATATCGCCCAACCAGGATACTGGGGTTAACCCCAACTGGACCAAAATGCCATTGAAAAGACCGCGTTCCGGGTCGGCGTTGTATAGCAGCAGCCACATGATACCCGCATTAACTTCGGAAAGAACATAGGGGAGAAAGAAAATCGTCCGAAAAAGACTGCGGCCGGGTAGATCACGGCCGACCAGAACAGCCAGCAGCATGGCCATGGGAAGCTGGATTCCCAGAGAGCATACGATAATCACCAGAACATTCTTGACCGCCTTCAAGAAAACTTCATCTGAGATGATCTTAACATAATTATTCAACCCAACATTTTTTACCGCGGGACCTAACCCATTCCAGTTAAAGGTACTGTAGTACACTGACCGAAAGATGGGATAGATCACAAAAAGGAAAAATAGAATAAGTGCAGGCAATAAAAAAAGGGCGATGAACAGGTTTTCTTTGGCTTTACGGGAAAGACCGGATGTATGTTTGGAACCGACAACTTTAGGAATTGTGAACAGTGGCTGCATAAAGAACTCTTTCTCTCTATCATATCCGGGTGAGAATTGTTGGTGGAAAGCCCGGGTATTATCCTCAGGGAGATATTCAGGGGATTACTTAATCATCTTACATCAATGTACACGTAATAGGATTACCTGATTCAAAAAGAACAGGTGCGGGACAACCTGTAACGGTCATCCACGCACCTGTTTTGTTACAGGAAATTATTTCATGTTCTCTTTGGCAGAAGCCTCAATCGCTTTGGCTACGTCTTCCGGAGAAGCAGTACCAGCGAAGAGTTTCTGGGTATTGTCGTTGATGGCTCCACCAACGGCACCGGGCAGGAACTGATCGTAGTACAACTGGAAGTATTTCGCCTGGGCAAATTTGGCCTGGACCAGTTTCATGTTGGCATCTGTAATACCAACTTCGGCACCGGCAACCACGGGGATACCCGTGCCGCTCTTGGCGATGGTGGTCTGATTTTCAACATTGGTCAGGAATTTGACGAAGTCGATGGCTTCGGGGGTGGCATCTTTGCCAACAGCGAAACCGTTACCGCCGCCGACGCAGTCGCTGCCATCACCGGCGCCGCCTTCAACAGCGGGGAAGCCGAACATACCGAGGTTGGCAACACCCTTCTTGTCAGCGCTGTTGGCAGCCTGAACAGAAGGAGACCACTGTCCACCAAGTATCATGGCGGCTTTGCTATTTCCGAGGGCGGCCTGCATATCATCGTGGGTCGCGCCCAGGAAACCATCCTGGAAGGGCTGCATGTCGATGAGTTTCTTGAGTTCTTCACCGGCTTTTACGAACGCGGGATCTGCGAAGGAGCCAGAGCGATCGAGGGCAGCTTTGAAACCTTTTTCGCCGCCGATGCGGGTGGCCAGGTATGACCACATATGCATGCCGGTCCAGGAATCTTTTTCACCGAGAGCGATGGGGGTGATGCCGGCGTCTTTCAATTTCTTGACGGCAGCCAGGAATTCAGACCAGGTGGCGGGTTCTTTGTCAATGCCGGCTTTTTTGAACAGGTCTTTGTTGTACCACCAGCCAACCATGCCCATGTCCCACGGAACGCCGTAGTTCTTGCCATCATTTGCGAAGACAGCCAGAGCGCCGGGAGCGAAGGATTTGCGCCATTTGCCGCCATCAGCATCCAGATCAGCGGTGATGTCTTTCAACAGACCAGCTTCAATTTGCTCGGCCAGACCGCCGCCGCCCCAGCTCTGGAAGATATCAGGAACTTCACCGGACTGCATAACGGTGGTGAGTTTGGTCTTGAAGGCTTCGTTTTCCAGAACAGTGATCTTGATTTCCACATTCGGGTGGGCTTTGGTGTAGGCATCGGCCATCTTCTGCCAGTCAGTGAGGGCAGGATCTTTGGTGGAAATGTGCCACCAGTCGATGACGACTTTGTCGGCTTTGGCTACAACGGCCGGGGCCGGGACGGCTGCCAGAACAAAGACAGCGATCATCAAAATACTTAACATCTTGAACATTTTGTTACGCATAACACCCTTCTCCTTTTTTTGTTTTGATACATTGAGGTATGAGGACAAACACTCAATAGCTGATTTGGAAAACAATCACCTCCTTCTGGTTTTCAGATCCGTGGGGGCTGGCAGGAATTTCGTATCACCAGTCCCGTAGGTAGTTCAATTCTTTTGGTCGGGTTTCCAGGATTCTTGAGCAGGTCCAGCAGGATCTGCGTTGCCACACTGCCCATCTTGCGCAAGGGCTGCTTTACCGTGGTCAACGCGGGATGAATGATGCTGGCCTGGGGAATGTCATCAAACCCGACAATGGAGATATCTTCTGGAATGCGCTTTCCCTTTTCCCTGACAGCATCCATGGCGCCAAAAGCCATGACATCATTCGAAGCGAAAATAGCCGTCGGGGGATTGGACAAATTCAATAGATCCATGGCGCAGTTATAGCCGTCCAATTGATTGAACGTGCTCTTCCGGACGAGTTCTTCTTCAAAGGGAATGTGGGATGCCCACAACGCGGCGCGGTAACCTTCCAGCCGGTCCACCGCCGCGCCAAGGTCCATCCAGCCGGTAATAAAACCAATGCGTTTATGCCCGAGGTGGATCAAATATTCGGTGGCGTTGTACGCGCCTTGCCAGTTGGCGGCGCCCACAGCAGGGCAGTCTTTGCCGGAACCCTGGTGATCGACCAGAACGAACGGGAAATGCCGTTTGTTCAACGTGTCAACATAATCTTCCGGGTTCCTGGGAAGCACAAGGATCAAGCCATCCACAATACCCTGCGCCAGACTGGTCACATAATCGGCTTCCAGCACCGGGGTGCGGTGCGTGGTGTACAGCATGAGGTCATATTCGGCCAGTTGTAATTCTGTGTCGATCCCCTGAATGATCTCGCCGATGTAACCGGTGCCCAGATCGGGAACCAGGATGCCGATGATGTGCGTTTTCCCTCCGGCCAGGCTGCGCGCCTGCCGGTTGACCACATACCCCAGATCATGGATCACCTGATTAACGCGTTCACGTGTCTCGATACGCACATGTGGATCATTATTCAACACGCGAGATACGGTGCCGTACGAAACCCCGGCGCGCGAGGCGACTTCAAAGATGGTGATGGTACTGGGTGAGGAGCCGGAAGTTTTCATGCGGTCAGAAATTTGTTGAAACCACGTAAGCGTTTACGTGAAAACCAGTGAGCCAATCATTATGAAAGAGACAATAGAAATACAACAGCTATTACGCCTATTCTGGAGAGCAAAACTATGTTCAATTATTCAAAAATCTAAGGAACTGTGATTTATTCGTGGAAGCGTTTACAAAATTATTATAGCAACCGATTTTTACTTGTCAAGAATGAATGTTGGATAAACAAACAAATTAATACATTGGTCACTGACAATTGTTATCCTGTAAGTGACAAAGTTCTTACAGGATATATAAAACACCACCCGGGATTAATGGGTGGTGTTTCCTTGGATGTGCTATGTTCCTGACAGGATCAGGCCAGGTTGAATGAATCGGTCAGCGGCGGCTGAAGCCCGAGAGCGGTGGAACGTTCCACAGGAGAACTACCGCCGATCCGCAGTGTGAATGACCCGCTTTCCAGCCGCTCGTCTCCATTTTCATCGACCAGAGCCATCATGCCAGGAGTGACTGTGAATGATATTGTCTGTTTTTCTCCGGGTTGAAGGCTGATCCTTTTGAAGCCGATCAACTTATGCAGGGGCACTTTTACTGACGCCTGTTCGTCCGTCAAGTATACCTGGGTTACTTCTTCCGCTTCCATATCGCCGGCATTGGTTATTGTGAATTGCATGTCCAGAGATTGACCCTTTTTAACTTCCCTGGCGGCAAGTTTTAGATCACCATAAGTGAATCTGGAATAACTTAATCCAAACCCAAAGGGGTACAGCGGGGTATCTGTGGAATACCGATAGGTGCGGTGGTCCATGCTGTAGTCATCAAAGTCCGGCAATTGCGCGGTCGACAGCGGGAAGGTGAGGGGTAATTTGCCTGAGGGAGATACCCGGCCGAAGAGGACATCGGCCAGGGCCTTCCCGCCCTCCATGCCCGGGTACCAGACGAACACAATGGCTTCAACCAGGTCCGCGATCTCACCCAACGCGATGGGGCTGCCGCCGAACAGAACCAGAACAACTTTGGCTCCCCTGACCACCAGTTTCTTGATGTATTCCGCCTGTTGGGCCGGGAGTTCAATCGTCTCACGATCGCCCTGGCGGGTGGAGAGCAGGGCGTCACCTTCCTCGCCTTCCAGCATCGGCGCGAGACCCATGCAGGCAATGGTGACGTCCGCGGCTGGCGCGGCGTCCAACGACCAGTCCCAGTCGTTGGCGGCCGTTTGCGCCAACAGCGTGCCGGGTTTGTATTCCACTTTGGTGCCTTCCGGCGCACGCTGCGCGATACCTTCCAGGGCGGTGGTCATGGTTTCACCGATGCCGAAGTAGCTGCCCAGCAGGCAGTCCAGATTGGCCGCGTTCGGGCCGACTACATACAGGTCGCGCACATTTTCCTTCAGGGGTAAAACATTGTTCTTGTTCTTCAACAATACAATGGAGCGAATCGCCGTCTCATAAGAGAGTTTTCTGTGTTCTTTGCAGCCCACCACACTCATGGGGATGGACGCGTACGGTACCTGATCGGGTGGGTCGAACATGCCCAGCTTGAAACGGGTGGCATATGTACGGCGCAACGCCCGGTCAATATCCGCTTCGCTGAGTAGACCTCGTTCCAAAGCTTCCGGCAGGTTTTCGTACGTGCAAATGCAGCTCTGGTCACACCCGGCTTTTACCGCCACCGCAGATGATTCGGCCGCGTCATTGGTGAACTTGTGGTAAAGGTGGAAGTCGTTCAATGCACCGCAGTCAGACACAAAATGTCCTTTGAATCCCCATTTTTCCCGCAGGATTTCTTGAATGAGCAGAGGAGAGGCGCAGCAGGGAACACCATACAGGCGGGTATAGGCACCCATCATAATTTCCACACCGGCATCCACCACCAGTTTCTTGAATGCCGGCAGGTAGGTATCAAACAGGTCGCGTTTGGAAACATTGGCGTCGAATGTGTGGCGCTGACCTTCAGGTCCGCTGTGTACGGCGTAATGCTTGCCGCAGGCTGCCGTCCGCAAATAGCGCGGATCGTCACCCTGCATGCCGCGCACGAAGGCGGCGCCCATTTCACCGGTCAGGAAGGGGTCTTCCCCCCAGGTTTCCTGACCACGCCCCCAGCGGGGATCGCGGAAGATGTTAACGTTTGGCGACCAGAAGGTCAGTCCTTGATAGATGATTGTGTTGCCGCGTTTACGAAGTGTTTCATGATATTTGGCGCGGGCTTCCGTGCTTATGGCCGTGGCGACCTTCTTAATTAACTCTGGATCCCAGGTGGCGGCCATGCCAATGGCTTGCGGGAACACGGTGGCCCGTCCGTTGCGGCCGACCCCGTGCAGCGCTTCATTCCAGTAGTGATATTCCGGAATCCCAAACCGGTCGATGGCGGCAGCATTGCTGCACATCTGGCTGATCTTTTCGTCCAGCGTCATGCGTGAGAGAAGATCATCAACCCGATTCTCCACAGGTTGGGAAGCATCCAAATAAAGAGGAGTATTTGTATCAGTGGAATTCATTAATCAAACATTTCCTTGTTTTCCGAAATATCTATAAACCGGCAACAGCCGTGAACGTCGGTTTTAACGCCGGATATAACGCGGTGTATTGCTGGTAGTAGTCTTCATAAACCTTGACCGCGCCGGGGTTGGCTGTGGTTTTTTCGAGGGTCTTGATGGTGGCCGCGCAGCCTTCTTCGACAGTTTTCCAGGTTCCCACACCGACACCGGCCAGCAGCGCGGCACCAAAGGCAGCGCCTTCGGTGGTATTCACGGTGACCAGTTCACTGTTCATCACATCGGATAGCATTTGCCGCCAGAGGGGACTTCGGGCGCCGCCGCCGGAAACACGAACCTGCTGGATCTTTCCCAGGCCGGCGCTCTTGATGAGCTCCATGGAATCGCGCAGACCGAAGGAGACGCCTTCGATGACGGAGCGGGTCATATGCGCCTTGGTGTGACGTACGGTCAGACCAACAAACGCGCCCCGCGCCAGTGGATCGGGGTGGGGTGTACGCTCACCGGTGAGGTAGGGCAGGAACAGCAGGCCTTCACTGCCGGCGGGAACCTGCGCGGCGGGAGCCAGCAAATCGTCATAACTCATGCCGGGCGCCAGCGTGTCACGGTACCAGCGCAGTGAACCGGCTGCTGAAAGCATGACACCCATGAAGTGCCAGGTGCCGGGAACGGAATGGCAGAAAGCGTGCAGGCGTCCCTGCGGCTCAATCAAGGGAGAGGGTGTGGTGGCAAAGACCACACCGGAGGTGCCCAGCGTAAGGGCGACAATTCCCGGGGTCACAGCGCCCACACCCACAGCCTGGGCCGCCTGGTCGCCGCCGCCGCCGACAACCGGCGTTCCGGCTTTCAGACCGGTCAACTCAGCCGCGGCTTGAGAGATCAGTCCGGTAACCTCGGAGCCTTCATACGTTTTCGGCAGCCAGCTTTCAGGGATGCCCAATTTGTCCAGAATCTCTTTTGACCAATTGCGCTTCTTGAGGTCAAACAGAATCATCCCGGATCCATCCGCCATGTCGACCGCGTAGTCACCGGTCAGGTGATAGCGCACGTAATCTTTGGGAAGCAGAATATGCGCGGTTTTGGCATAGATTTCGGGTTCGTGTTTTCGCACCCAGAGGATTTTTGGCGCGGTAAATCCGGTCAACGCTTTGTTGCCGCACAATTCCAGAAGGCGGTCAAAACCCAGCAACCGGGTGATCTCGTCACATTCTTCGGCGGTACGTTGATCGTTCCAGAGAATGGCGGGGCGGAGGACTTTCCCGGCCGCGTCCATCATCACCAGGCCGTGCATCTGGCCGGTAAGTCCCACACCCTTGATATCCTCACCGTTAATTCCGGCCTGCTGGATCGCCTGCCGGATGCTTTTTACCGAAGCATCCCACCATTCCTGTGGATTCTGCTCGGACCATAACGGACGGGGTGTGGAGATGGAATGCTCGTTAACCGCGGTTGCCAGTACGTTACCTTTTTCGTCTATCAACAAAGCTTTCGAACCGGTTGTTGAAACATCAATACCAAGAAATAATGCTTTCATTTCAACGTTTCCTTTGCTCCTCTGGGGATAATTGGTATTACAGAAACCATCAACTTAAAACGATTTACATGAGTCACGTAAAACCAGGCGGGTAGGCAGTTCGACCTTTCCGGCTTTGATCTCACCTTTCGTCATCATATCCACCAGGATACGGGTGGCTTGCCTGCCCATCAACTCGAGGGGTTGCTGAACGGTTGTCAAACCGGGCATGGTTTGGCCAGCCTGGAGAATATTGTCAAATCCTATGACCGATATGTCACCGGGGATTTTCAACCCCATATCCCTGACGGCATCCATAACGCCAAACGCCATAAGGTCATTGGAGGCGAATATGGCTGTGGGTTGGCTGGGAAGCGACATCAGATACTTCCCTCCGCGGTATCCGGTGGATTGCTCAAAATCTCCTTCCATAACCCATTCATTGTTTACGGGAATGGCATGTTTGGCAAGAGCTGCCTTGAAACCATGAAGGCGTTCCTGCGAACAACCCAGGTCCATGCTGCCGGTAATAAAGGCGATCTTTCGGTGCCCAAGGCTGATCAGATACTCGGTGGCGTCAAACGCGCCCTGGTAGTTGGTCGCCCCGACTGCCGGCCCCTGTTCATCGATGCCCTGGTGGTCAACCAGAACGTAAGGGAAGCTGAGGGAACGCAATTTTTCCAGAAAGTTGGCTGGATTACGAGGAAGAATGAGGATCAAACCATCCACTCCGCTTTGAATAAGCGAGGTAATATATCCGGCTTCTTTTGTCTCACGCCGGTGAGTGGTGTACAGCATCATGTTATAACTGGCCGATTCGAGCTCAATGTCAATTCCACGGATGATCTCGCCAATGTAGGCGGTACCCAGGTCAGGGATGAGCAGCCCGATCATATTGGTACGGCCGCTGACCAGGCTGCGCGCGTTCCGGTTGCCCACAAAACCGGTGCGCTTAATCACTTCTTTTATCCGTTCGCGGGTCTCCGGTTTCACGTTGGGTGAGTTGTTGATCACCCGGGAGACCGTTCCGTAAGACACGCCGGCTTCGCGGGCGACGTCGATTATGGTTATGTTACTGGAAGAGGTTTTATCGGAGTGTCGGGCCATGAAAGAGTTTCACTTTCTGTGTAAACGTTCACAGAATATTCTATCTCACTAATAGTGGACGTGTCAACGAATTCCTTACTGACTATTTTATTCCATATCATCTGTTTATTACTGGCAACATGCGAGCACATTAAATAGATATCCCCGATTGGGAAACCGGGGATACCTACAAACGAGACATGGGATGAATGTCAGGCTTTTATATTGATCCGGTATGAGCTGATAAACACGGCCAGGAACATGATGATGCCGCGCACTACATACTGGGTGTAAATATCAAAATTCAACAGGGTCATGGCATTCGAGATTACGCCAATGAAAATGACACCCCACAACGTTCCCCACACTTTTCCGATGCCGCCATTAAAACTGGTACCGCCGATGATTACGGCGCTGATCACGTCCAGTTCCCAACCGCGGCCGAAACTGAATGAACCTGCCAGCACCTGACCGGACATCATAAATCCGGAGATGACCGCCAACACCTGGATGCTGATGAAGCAGATGATCTTGGTCTTGCCAACGTCAATGCCGCTCAGACGGGCGGATTCGGCATTGCCGCCGGTGGCATAAATGGAGCGGCCGATGGTGGTGTATCCCATCACGTAATACACAATTCCAAAAGAGAGAAGTAGGATGATCGCCGGAACGGGAATGCCGTCGACATTGGTGGCGCCGGGAATGGCAATGCGCCCGCCGCCCAGGTAGTTGAACCATTCCGGGAACTGATTGGCGATTGGGAAACCGCCGCTGACAATACCGGCCAGGCCGTACAGCGCGTTCAGGGTTACCAATGTGACAATAAAGGGCGGCATGCCTCCGTTATGCGCCGACACACCGTGGAACCAGCCAATGAGAATGGCCATACCAAAGGAAAGGACGATCCCGATGACGCAGGCGGTGGTCAGGTCCAAGCCGGCAGCAACCAGATCACGGCAGCAACGGGCAACAATAACGCCGGAAAGGGCCACTGTGGAGCCGATCGACAGGTCGATCAACCCGGCGATGATCACCATGGTCATGCCGAAAGCCATGACGCCTTTTAAAGAGTTGGAGCGCAGGATGTTCATCCAGTTGCCCCAGGTCATAAAGTTGTTTACCGTTAACGCCAGCGCCACGACCAGTACGATCAGGATGACCTCAATGGCATGATCCAGCAGAAAAATGCCGATCTTTTTTTGATTTAACGTTTGCTTGCTTGCGGTTGAGATTCCCATGATGAACTAATCTCCTCTCATACAGATTTCATAGAGTTCATTGATATTGGTCGTGTCAGGGTTGATTTCATCCACGATCATTCCATGCCGCATAATGAGTATGCGGTGGCAGACTTCCAGTAACTCTTCCAGTTCGGTGGAAACGAAGATGGATGAAATACCCTTGCGGGCTTGCGCCCACATGATCTCAAAGATCTGTTGTTTCGCGTTCACATCGATACCGCGGGATGGTTCGTCATATAGCATGATCTTCGGGTTGGTGTTCAGCCAGTTACCCACAACCACTTTCTGCTGGTTGCCGCCGGATAGTGAATTACAGGCCGCGTTGACATCCGGCACTTTAATTTCCAACTCTTTAACCTGCTTCAAACCAAAGGAGATGCGCTTGGGTTTATCTTCAATCGTATTCCGGGAGGTCAGGTTCATGCTGGCATAGCAAAGATTGTCCAGAATGGAATGTATGAGGATCAGGCCTTCGAGCTTTCTGTTTTCGGGGGTCAGGCCGATGCCCGCTTTCTTCATTTTTCGCAACCCCGCGTTCTTATACGAAACCCCTTCAACCACCACTTCCCCCTTATCAACCGAGTCGGCGCCAAATATCCCGCGCAACAATTCTGTGCGCCCTGACCCGAGCATGCCGGCAATTCCCAGTACTTCCCCTTTATTGAGTTTAAAGTTCACATCCTGATACCACCCTTCGCGGCTCAGGCCTTTGACTTCCATGACGACCTCGTCCTGAACTTTGATATCTTTTGGGCGGCTCTGGGTTTTGACTTCGCCAAACATCATATCAATAATGTCTTTGTGTTTTACTTCCTTCATCTGCACTGTGCCCATCAGGCGCCCATCCCGCAACACGCTCACGGTATCGGCGATCTGGGGCAGTTCCTGAAGCTTGTGGGTGACATAAATCACCACAACACCCTGATCACGCAGGGCACGTACCGCGTCAAACAGGCTTTGTACTTCATGCTGGGCCAGTGCCGATGTCGGCTCATCCAGCATGATCACCTTGGGATTGAAACTGAGAGCCTTGGTGATCTCAACCACCTGCATTTGCCACATACTTAATCGAAACAATGTCTCGCGCGGATTGATATCCACTTTCATCTTTTGCAGCAGATCGCCTGCCATGTCGTACGTCTTTTTCCAGTCGATGATACCGTGTTTTTTAGGCAGGCGGCCCAGGTATATGTTTTCGGCGACCGATAAACCTGGAACCAGGCTCATTTCTTGATAAACAGTAACGATCCCTTTCGCGTTGGCATCAGACGTTGAATTGAAGGTCAGTTTCTCATCATTGAGATAGATATTCCCAGATGTGGGGGATACCGCCCCGGCGAATATCTTTACCAGAGTCGATTTGCCCGATCCATTTTTGCCAACCAGAGCGTTGACTTTTCCGCTTTGAAAGGAGATAGAAATGTCGTCAAGGGCGCGTGTACCGGGATAATCTTTCGTTAGATGATCTGCTTTGATCTGTAATTCGCTCACCTTGTCAACCTCCAGTAGTAGACTGCCGATTTGCCTTAAGAAGAAATTTGTTTATGCCGTTTGAAAAAAGGATCAATATTTGAAATTTAAGGGTTTTTCCGGGGATTTCTTCGCAACGCGGCTTCTGCAAATCATTATAGCCACGGCAGTACTTTTTTTGAAACAGGGAGACTGACAACAGTCTCCCTGTTTCGCCGTTCCATTTTACGGATTTTGCCCGTTTGATGGATTACTTGACTTCGAGTTCCTTGAGACCGTTGTCGACACGCCACTTGTTGACGGCGGCTTTGTCGGCGCCAGAGAGGGTGAGCCCCGGGGCGATGGTCAATTTGCCAACGCTGCTGCCGGGTTTGCCCATCAGGTAGTTGACCAGATCGGTCATGGCGGCGACGCCCTGCCCGTAGGGATCCTGGGCGACAGCGGCCTGCAGTTCATCGTTGATGATCATGCTGGTGATCTGATCGGAACCGTCATAACCGAAGACGGCGATCTTCTTGCCGGACTGTTTGACAGCCATGGCAGCGCCGATGGAACCGCCTTCATTGCAGGCGAAGATGAGCTGAATGTCGGGGTTGGCGGTGATCATGTCTGCGGTGGCGGTCAGAGCGGTGTCCTGTTTTTCAGCGGACTGGTGGGCGACCACTTTGTAATCAACGCCGGCGGCTTTCAAACCTTCTTCGAAACCACCATAGCGCAGTTTGGATTCTTCGGGTTTCTGATGGTCGTAGTCAACGATGCCGACCTGGATGGTGCCGGTGAGGCCGTTGTCTTTGACATACTTGGCGGCGGCATCGCCCATGGCTTTGCCGTTGGCGGTGTTGTCGCTCATGTAACCGCCGGTGATGAAGGCCACGTCGGTGAATCCGCCGGAGTTGGTAAGAGCCACGGCGACACCCTTGTCATTGGCCTGCTTCAACGCGGCGATGGAGACGGTGGGGCTGAGGGGAGCGATGGCGATACCATTGACACCCTTGGAGATGTAGGTGTTGATGAGTTCGTTCTCTTTGGCCTGGTCGTTGCTGGAGTTGCCGACGATGACTTCTTTGACACCAAGTTTCTTGCCGGCATCTTCGAAGCCCTGGACCATGGATTTCATGAACTGGTCATCCTGGAAGACGACGCCGGCCACGGTGATGTCTTTAGCTTCCATGGGGGCCTTGAGGGCAACGGGTCCGCCCGCGGCGGCAGGAGCGGCCGGTTCAGCGACAGCGGCAGCCGGGATTTCAATTTCTTTCAGGCCATTGTCGACACGCCACTTATTGACGGCGGCTTTGTCGGCGCCAGAGAGGGTGAGTCCCGGGGCGATGGTCAATTTGCCAACGCTGCTGCCGGGTTTGCCCATCAGGTAGTTGACCAGATCGGTCATGGCGGCGACGCCCTGCCCGTAGGGATCCTGGGCGACAGCGGCCTGCAGTTCATCGTTGATGATCATGCTGGTGATCTGATCGGAACCGTCATAACCGAAGACGGCGATCTTCTTGCCGGACTGTTTGACAGCCATGGCAGCGCCGATGGAACCGCCTTCATTGCAGGCGAAGATGAGCTGAATGTCGGGGTTGGCGGTGATCATGTCTGCGGTGGCGGTCAGAGCGGTGTCCTGTTTTTCAGCGGACTGGTGGGCGACCACTTTGTAATCAACGCCGGCGGCTTTCAAACCTTCTTCGAAACCACCATAGCGCAGTTTGGATTCTTCGGGTTTCTGATGGTCGTAGTCAACGATGCCGACCTGGATGGTGCCGGTGAGGCCGTTGTCTTTGACATACTTGGCGGCGGCATCGCCCATGGCTTTGCCGTTGGCGGTGTTGTCGCTCATGTAACCGCCGGTGATGAAGGCCACGTCGGTGAATCCGCCGGAGTTGGTAAGAGCCACGGCGACACCCTTGTCATTGGCCTGCTTCAACGCGGCGATGGAGACGGTGGGGCTGAGGGGAGCGATGGCGATACCATTGACACCCTTGGAGATGTAGGTGTTGATGAGTTCGTTCTCTTTGGCCTGGTCGTTGCTGGAGTTGCCGACGATGACTTCTTTGACACCAAGTTTCTTGCCGGCATCTTCGAAGCCCTGGACCATGGATTTCATGAACTGGTCATCCTGGAAGACAACGCCGGCCACGGTGATGTCTTTGGCTTCCATGGGAGCTTTGAGGGCAACGGGTCCGCCAGCAGGAGCGGCAGGTGCGGCCGGCTCAGCCGGTTTCGCGGGTTCAGCCGGGGCGGCCGGCGCGGGTGTGGCGGCGGGAGCGCAGGCGCCCAGCACCATGGTGGCGATCAAAAGAACGCCAAAAATGGATAACAAGCGATTCGTTTTCATTGGTATTTCTTCTCCTTCAGTAACCGATGTTTTTGGGGATTGAATTACAGCCGGTGAGAAATTTCCTTAAAACTGGTATTCCAAAACAGGGAACTTTTGAAACAACCTCCTTTCCGGAAACTATTGCCTGACCCCCTGTAATGTTCAACTGGATAGCTGATATGATAAAAGTCAAACAGTCTAAAAAATTATGTTCATATATTAGCATTAATTGTTTGGGAATGTCAAGATAATTGTTGGAAAACGTACAAATAGTTCTCAATATTATTGACATCAAACATACAAATCACTATAATCGATTGAAGTAGAACATTTCTTTTTATCACCGTCCTGAAAAAATGCAGATCACCCATGTTATTATTACTCCTGTAAGGGGAGGAAGTGCATGACCGCCACAGATCGTCTTGAACAAATCACACTTCTCATTAATGAACGCGGATTCGTGTCTGTTCGCGACTTAAGCGAACATTTCGGTGTCTCCGAAATGACCATCCGGCGCGACCTGCAGGTATTGGACGAAGGGGGTAAACTACAACGTACGTATGGTGGAGCGGCTCCCCTCAAATGGGCTCTGCTGCCAACCAAAGACATGGCCGGTGAAGAACAGGCTGAGACGGTTGATGAACTTCTGGCCAACCGTGTTGATGTGATCATAACCAGCTCGCTGGAACGCCGGGTGGATGACCTTCTGCTGGATCGCGCCAGCAAGATGAACATACCCATCATCGCTGAATCGGCGTCGCTGGAAAAACAGATGACCGTGGTAGCGCTGGACAATTACCGGGCGGCCTTTGAACTGGGAAAATGGGCCGGCAATGAGTTTGGCGGACGCTGGAACGGCCAGATCCAGGTCCTTGACCTGACCTACAGTCTCCCCAACACGCAGCTCCGCAGCCGGGCATTTATGGATGGATTGCATTCCGTGTGCCCACAGTCTACCCTTGTGTTGTCCATAAACGCGCAATCCAGTACGCGCACATCCTATCAACTTGCCCGTGACGCGCTGACCGTGCATTCACAGGTCAACCTGATCTTTGGCATCAACGACGCCACCGCCTGGGGCGCCATTCAGGCTTGCCGTGACCTTGCCATTGACCCCGAAAAGATCACCGTACTCCCGTTTGGTCTGGAAGGGGATACCATGCGCACCGCGCTTTCAGAAGGCACGTACTGCAAAGGCGGCCTGGCCATGTTCCCCGAGATCACCGCTCCGGTTTGTGTCGAAGCAGCCATCGCGGCGTTCGCTCAGAACCCGTTACCGGCACAACTGGTCACCCCGTTCACCATAGTGACGTCCCAAAATCTGAGTGATATTTATACCCGCACTTCCACCGGTTGGGATTTGCGCTGGGATCAGGTGCGGAAAATGTTCTCGATTCCGCTGGATATTTCTCCATCGCGAAACCGTCCCGCGGATTCGCTGCCAAAGCGCATCGGGTTCATTGTTCCATTCAGCAAGCATGACTGGTACCGAAGCCTGGTGCACTATATGCAGGAATATACCCGCGGATATAACATTTCGCTGGAAATTGTGGACGCGGAAAAAGAGGTTGTGGAAGAGATCGAAGTCCGAAGGCGGGCTATCGCTCATCTGGCGGCCGAGCAGGTGCATTCTTCCGAGGTGATCATTATTGACGGCGGTCCAATTGCCGGATACCTGGCACGTGAATTACTGGGCAAAGCCGACCTCACGGTGATCACCAATTCAACCCAGGTTTTTGATATTTTGGAACAGGACGCCCAGATCCAGTTGATTTCCACCGGAGGCGCGTTGCGGCGCAGCAGCCAGGTGCTGGTGGGACCCACCGCCGAAAGCACGTTGCGAGAACTGCGCGCGGACAAACTTTTCCTGAGCGTCAGCGGTATAAGTCAGGAATTTGGACTGTCGCACACCAATATTTCGGAAGTGACCATCAAGCAGGCTATGATTCATTCCGCCCGCGAGGTGATATTACTGGCAGATTACACCATTTTCGAGCAGGAATCGGTTGCCCAGGTGGCCAGTCTCTCCATTGTTGATAAATTGATCACAGACGAATCACTGCCCGCGAAATCCCGCCTGGATATGGCCAAACTGGGAATCAAAGTAGTGCTCTCCAGTCTATAAACCCCTTTGATCCTGTAACGGCTGCGAAATGGAAGGGAAGCGTAGAAAAATCTGACAGCCTCGAAAATCAAGGTTCCTGCATCACAACTTTCAGTTTAGAATTGGCCTGTGAGAATTAATCAGTTGTCTGCATGAATGATGAAAAAATAATTGGAAATTGAGGTTTTTCATGAAAACGTATTACGGTGGTGTTGAGGCTGGAGGAACAAAATTCGTCTGTGTTGTTGCTTCCGGCCCGGATGATATCCTGGCGCAGGAGAGATTCCCAACCACTGATCCGGAAGAAACCATCGGCCGGACAATTGAATTCTTTCGCCCTTTCACGCAATCCAATCAGCTCGCCGGATTGGGTATCGCTTCTTTTGGTCCGGTCGATCTGGATAAAAAATCACCCACCTACGGGTTTATAACCACCACCCCAAAACCCAAATGGGCCATGGCGAATCTGGTTGGCGGGATACATGATGCCTTGAACATTCCCTGCGCGTTCGATACCGATGTCAACGCGGCGGCGCATGGCGAATACTACTGGGTGCCTGAGAACCGTGAACTTGATCCACTGCTGTACATAACCGTAGGAACAGGGATTGGTGTGGGTGTGGTGGTGAACGGCAACACCCTGCACGGTCTGATCCACCCGGAAGCCGGGCACATGTTCATACCGCATGACAGATCGGCGGATCCTTTTCCCGGAAGCTGCCCGTTCCATGAAGATTGTCTGGAAGGGCTGGCCAACGGCCCGGCCATGGCGAAACGCTGGGGGCAGCCCGCCGAAACACTGCCGGATGATCACCCCGGTTGGGACCTGGAAGCCTGGTACCTGGGTTTTATGATCTCCAACCTGATCTTGAACTTTTCTCCAAAGCGCGTGGTTCTGGGGGGCGGGGTGCCGCAGCACAGCGGGCTGATTGAGAAAGTGCGCGCCAATGTGCAGAAACAATTGAACGGCTATATCCGTTCGCCGCGCGTGTTGGATCATATTGATGAATTGATTGTAAAACCCGCGCTGGGAAACCATGCCGGGGTTATGGGCGCCATCGCGCTGGCAATCACCCGGTCTGGTGAGTAAAAATGACTTTAAAACCCTTCACCCTGGAAAAACAATACCGTGAGTACGTGTGGGGCGGCAGCCGGCTGCGCCCGGGTCATTACCCGACAGCCGAGGTTTGGGCCATTCATGAAAGCAACCGGATCACCAGTGGAGAATTTGCCGGCCAGACACTGGCCAATCTTGCCTGGAAATTTGGCGATGACCTGCTGGGCACAAAGGTAACCCGACGGATAGGAAACCGCTTCCCGATTCTGGTGAAACTGCTGGATTGCAACCAGTGGCTTTCCCTGCAGGTGCATCCCAATGACCGGCAGGCCGCCCGCATGGAAGGCGCGGATCAATTTGGCAAGACGGAAGCCTGGTATTTTCTGGACGCGGAGGCAGACGCAGAGATTCTGTGCGGAACCAGACCCGGAGTCACGCAAGCCGATGTGGAACGCGCTGTGCGCGAGGGTTCGATTCTGGATTACACCAATAGAGTGCGCGTAGGTAAGGGTGAATATGTGGTCATCCCCGCGGGGACGATCCATGCGCTGGGGCCGGGCTTGCTGGTATATGAGGTGCAGCAAAACTCTGATATCACCTACCGCGTGTTTGACTGGAATCGACCGGCCAGCGAAGGCCGCAAACTGCACATCGAGCAGTCCGTGCAGGTGATCGATCCATCAATACAGGTTGGTGTAAAAATGTCAGCAGAGGATGAGAGGGTGGATCTGGTCTCATGTGAATACTTCACCCTGGAAAAACTTAAGCCCGAAGCCAACCCGCTACTCACCCCAATGGATGGAAAATCGTTTCACGCCCTGACTGTGATCAACGGCCAGACGCGGGTGGAAGGTAATGACTGGAGTTTTGAACTGTCCTGTCATGACAGCCTGATCATCCCTGCCAGTTGCGGCGATTACCAATTAAATATCGAAACAGGCTGTGAACTTCTAAGAGCCACAGCCTGATCATTGCATTAACTATTTTGATCAAGCGAACAGAGGGACCAGTTTCTCCGCCCAGGCGTTAATGGCATTCCAGTCGCGGTGATCTTTGTTCGGATCCTCGCCTTTGGACATCATGTTTATGATCGTGCGGTCGAAGAAACTGAGTTTGCTGGTATCCATCTTGCCGGCGAACATACCGCTTTCGAGCGGTTTATAAATCTGGTGGATAGGTTCAAGATAACCGGCTACGGTCGCACGGTTTTCGACCGTATCTTCTTTCAAGGTTGAACACGCGGTGAAAAACGCGGTGGGAACCTTGTCCAGGGTCTCTTTGTTGGATTCGATGAATTTCTTTGCTTCCGGAGCCCAGGCACCCATGCGGATGAGACTGCCAACGACTACAGCCTGGTAGGCAGAAATATCCTTCACATTATTGACGCGTTCCACAGTGACATCCATCCCGCTTTTGTTCAAAACCTCACCTATGGCTGCCGCGATCTCGGATGTGGAACCGGCTTTGCTGGCATAGGCGATCAATACTTTCTTCATTTCTGGTTTTCCTTCCTTATGGTTTTCGACAAACTCAATGTTCGGCGCGATGGTGGCCGCGGCTCCCAATCCCCCGCAGGCTACAATGGCGGCCCCGGTGGCGATTCCGGCGATTTTCAAAAACTGCCGGCGGTTCATTTTCTTTTTTTCTTGCATTTTTTCCTCCTCGAACACCGTTAAATGAGAGTACAGTGTTCTCTTGTTGATAAAAAAATATCTGCCCT
Source organism: uncultured Leptolinea sp. (assembly GCA_964420995.1). Lineage (GTDB taxonomy): Bacteria > Chloroflexota > Anaerolineae > Anaerolineales > Anaerolineaceae > Leptolinea. Next base: position 95,283 of record CAYQUX010000017.1, read on the forward strand.
TACTTAACGGACGAGATTGACACCGGTTGCTTTGCGGAAAGCACGATAAACTTTTTCACAATCTCTTGAGTCATTGGATCAAACTGATCGAGACAATTTCGGTATTTGCTAATTCGCAGCATACAGATCCCATGGAGAATAAACCAGGCGAGGTATCGGTATTCAAGCACAGTCATATCACCGGGAATGGAAAACTCGCCGCTATCCACTCCCTTTTGGATCATTTGAGTGATAATATAAAAATTTGGATCATTTTCGATGGTTTTGAGATCTGATGGGGCGTTGACGCTTGAGTTAAACATCAATTGATACAATTCCGGGTAATGATCACCAAGGTCGAGATAGGCAAGGGCTGACTCGATCAAGGTCTGTGGAATGGTTTGTTGAGAATTGATGCGTTTTTTGAAGAGAATTTCCATTTGCCCCCAGCCTACCTGGCGCAAGGCTTCGATGATCTCTTCCTTGTTGTTGAAATACTTGTACAGCGCGGATGGAGAATAATCGACTTTCTCAGCCAGACTGCGCATGGACAGGGCATCCACCCCCTCGGTGCGAATGATCTCACGCGCGGCGGAGATAATCCCCTGGCGGGTCTTTTCAAAACGGCGGGTCTTGGGAGCAGGTGTTTCCATAGTGAACAGTGTACACTAATTATACTAAGTATATATATTTTGTCAAGGGGTTGAGAAATTTGGTTTTTCCCTAACTGTGCCGGCTCTTGAAATATTTGACATATGCCGTTAACCGTGATAATATTTTGCCTGCAAGTGATGCGGGCGTGGTTCAGTTGGTAGAATGTCTCCTTGCCAAGGAGAAGGTCGTGGGTTCGAGTCCCATCGCCCGCTCAAGACCCCGGATGGGGTCTTTTCATTTAAACGGTTTACTTTTTGCGCGACATTTCGCTGCACTCAACGAGTCCCATCGCCCTCTTTAGACACCGGGAATGGGGTCTTTTTATTTATTCAATTTACCTCTTCGCGGCATTTTGCTTGCTAAACAAGTCTCATCCTCCGCTCAATCCCAGAGGATTTTTGTGGTTTATCCCTGACGCGGCGCTTCTTATTTTTAATGCAGCCTGTCTACAAAAGTCCTTCTCCCTCAGGGAGAAGGCAGATGAGGGTGATTTAAAAAAATGAAGTACTTGAAAAACCATGGAGCCGTGATCTTTTTCCTGATCTAAACTAGTACCATTATGGATTGGATTCGGATAAACTGGCCCAGAATCCCCCCTACCCCCCTTCTGACCGGAAAAGCACCGGTCAAGGGGGACAAAAAACAGGTTTTTTTCTCACTGGAAAAGCGTCAGTCAAGAGGAGCAAAAAAAATAAATAAACCGAAAATACTGGCAGATTGAAGCCAGGAACTTCTGAATATGTTTTTGCCCCCCTTCGTGACACTTGCACCGCACTGCGTTTTGTGCAGTGCAGGTGAGGGGGCAGGAGGATTCAATTCCGAAATGAAATTAAGCCCAGAGAAAACCGGTTTGGAACCTCCTGACCAGAAAAAACCCGGTCATGGGGAACTATCAACATTTTTTCCGAAATAGCCAGCTAAAGGAATACAAGAATTCCCAGATATATTTTTGACCCCCTTCGTGACACTTGCACCGCACTGCGTTTTGTGCAGTGCAGGTGAGGGGGCAGGAGGATTCAATTCCGAAATGAAATTAAGCCCAGAGAAAACCGGTTTGGAACCTCCTGACCAGAAAAAACCCGGTCATGGGGAACTATCAACATTTTTTCCGAAATAGCCAGCTAAAGGAATACAAGAATTCCCAGATATATTTTTGACCCCCTTCGTGACACTTGCACCGCACTGCGTTTTGTGCAGTGCAGGTGAGGGGGTAGGGGGATTCATTTCATCTGCGGAATGACCTTTGTTCCTAATATTTCCGGGAAGTCCATGTCATTCACGTCGTTCATCTGCGCCACCACACGGTACATGCCGGCGGCAGCATATTCCAGCAATTGATCCGCCACGGCGCTCGGCGTGCCCACCGCACCGATGGCGCGCCATTCGGCTTCCGACTTTCCGCCCATCTTCTGCCTTACCTCCGCGTCCGAGCGGCCAATGATCACATTTAGCATGATCGAGCGCTTGATGGACGCTTTCCCGCGGCCGACGGCTTCCAGGGCGCCATCCAGCTTTTTTGACAGCGCGACCGCCTCCTGCACCGGCATCAACAGGGTATTCCACTCACCGGCAAACCGCGCCGCCAGCGATAATGTCTTCTGCCCGCCCTTGCCGCCCACCAGAATGGTTGGTCCGCCTGGTTTGACTGGCCGGGGCAGGATCTGCGCGTCTTTCACGTTGAAGTACTTCCCGTCCAGCGTGACCGAGCCCTCTTCGTGAAACAGCCGGTAAACCAGTTCCAGCCCTTCAGCGTAACGTTCAAAGCGGGTTTTTACGTCACCCAGCGGAAAGCCCCACATGGCATGTTCGCGCTCCGCCCAACCGGTGCCCAGGCCCAGGATGAACCGGCCTCCGCTCAGGTCGTCCAGGTTGGCGGCCATGCGCGCGGTGATGCCCGGATGGCGGAAAGTCACCGGCGTGACCAGCGGACCGAACTGGATACAGTTTGTATTCTCCGCCAGCCAGGCGAGTGACATCCAGCAGTCCAGCGCGTCAAGGTCAGGCGGACCGTCAAAGCTGGCCAGGTGATCAGAGCGGAATACGGCGGCAAATCCCAGCTCTTCAGCCATTTTGACGATGCGCTGCCAGTTGTTCCAGTTCAGGCCGTTCTGACTTTCTACGTTGATTGCGAGTTCCATACGCCGCCTCCATCAAATAAATGATTCTATCCTACTCTCATCATGCAGATCCCAGGTCTCCATCTCTTGACATATGAACAAAACGTTCATATAATATGAACCAGAGGAATATAAAATATGACTGGTGAATTCACACTCGATTACCTACCGATCATCCTGGAATTGGAAAAGAAAGGGCTGGTCACTCGCACCTTCCGCCGGTTGGATTCCGACCGGCAAGCCGCGGTGATCAAGGCCATCCTTGACGAAGCCGGGGAGACCGGGCCGCAAGACCTGAACATCAAGCGGGTGGCGGAGCGCGCCGGCGTATCCACCGGATCGCTCTACCAGTATTTTGCCAGTCGTGAAAATCTACTGGCGTTTGCCACGGAATTGGCCACCCGATCAACGGTTCAGTTGTTTGAAGCCTACCGCCCGTATATGACCCAGGCGCCCCTGCGGGAATTGCTGCCCATGTATATCGCGGAAGGGGTGAACTGGTCGGAAGACCAATTGGGCTTCGCCCGTTTCTTCGCGGCGGCCGCCTATCACGGCGATCCGCAGTACGGGGAAAGTGTGGTGCGCCCCATCGCCGCCGTTCTTCGCGGCATGGTGGAAGAGATGCTGCGCTCCGCGGTTGAAAATGGAGAAGCGCGTCCCGGCATGGATGTGGATGCCACCGCCCGCGTGCTGCACGCCCTGACCATTGCCATCGTCGATGGATTGATCTTCCCGCAATTGAAGAATTACTATCAGTTGACCGATGACGGTATGTCTGCGGAACGAATCTATGCAGCCGTCACCGACCTGGTGATGAACGGAATCGCGAAGGAGAAAAACGCGTGAAAGCCCTCAATATTGCCAAAAAAACATTAATAGAAGCGCTTCGGGATCCCCAATTGCTGATTCTGTTCCTGGCTTTCCCCGCGATGATGGTCTACCTGTATTTCTTTGCCTACGGCAGCGGATCGAAGAACCTGGGAAGTATGTTGATCCTGCTGGTGGATAACCGTGACCGCGGGCCACTCGGTGGCGAATTTGTCTCAAGGTTGAAGTCTGCGACATTTGACAATGCCCCGCTTTTCACTGTGACGGAAATCCACAACGTTCAAGAGGCACGTACCACACTGAACGAATGGAAGGCTTCTGCTTTACTTACCATCCCGGAAGATTTTTCGGAACGTCTGCGGGCGGCTGATCCCGCCCGGTTACCACGCCTGGAATTGCTCAAGGATCCGTATTCCGATATGGCCAACTTCCTTTCCTCCATGTTTGAAGAACCCATGCGGAGCTTCATCACTGAAAAAACAGGATGGAAACAACCCGCTCAGGTGATCGAATATAAATTTGTTCAGGGCACGGGGAACCTGAATGATTTTCAATTTGGCGTGCCGGGCGTGGTTGTCTTCGGCGTTTCATTCGGGATTCTGTACACCGCCATCCTGCTGGTGCGCGAGATGGTCGGCGGGGCGTTCAAGCGCCTGCGTCTGGCCGGTGTGACCGGGTGGGATCTGATCGGCGGGATCACCCTGGCGCAGCTCGCGGTGTGCGCTGTGCAGGTGGCTATCACGCTGGCAGCGGCCTACGCGTGCGGTTTGCAGACCAGCGGATCGGTGTTGCTGCTGGGTTTATTCGCCCTGGTCACCTGTCTGACGGCAGCCGGCTGCGGGATGATCACCGCGTGCTTTTCCAAAAGTGATGGGGAGGCGGCTAATTTTGCGATGATCTTCCTTGTCCCTCTGGTGTTCTTTTCGGGCGCCATGTATCCCCTGCCGCCCATGCCGTTGTTCACCCTTTTCGGGAAAACCGTGGATTTTGCCGATTTGATGCCCACCACATTTGCCACCAATGCCATCCGCCGCATCATGATCTATGGCGATGGCATGGCCGATGTCTGGCCGGATCTGTTCTGGCTGGTCATCGGATCCTTGATCCTGTTCGGATTGGGTGTTTTCCTGTTCCAGAGAATCCGCCTGGATCGCGCATCTTGACAATTGAAAAGTGAGAAGGAACCCATGACTGACATCGTGCTGGAAACCCGTAATCTTACCCGGCGGTTTGGCACCCTGACCGCCGTCAACAACCTGACCTTTCAGGTGAAGGAAGGTGAAGTCTTCGGATTCCTTGGCCCGAATGGGGCAGGCAAGACCACCTCCATCAATATGATCTGCGGCCTGCTGAAACCCACTTCAGGGCAGGTGTTGATCCAGGGAAAGGAATTGAATTCGAATGGTCCAGACATCCGTCAGACCATCGGTATGTGCCCGCAGAGCATTGTTCTCTGGGAACGTCTGACATGTATTGAACAACTTGAATTCATGGCGCAGATGTACGGCATTCGCGGGTCACAGGCCCGGCAATCCGGTCTGAGTCTGCTGGCTGACCTGGGACTGGAAGACAAACGCGACAGCCTGGCGAAAACATTGTCGGGAGGCATGCAGCGCCGGTTGAATATCGCCATGGCGCTGGTGCATGACCCTGGAGTGGTCATTCTGGATGAACCCGAAGCCGGGCTTGACCCGCAAAGCCGGGTAAAAGTGCGCGAGTATATCCAATCGCTGGCGCGCAGGAAGACGGTCATCATCACCACACACAACATGGATGAAGCGGAGCGCGTGTCCGACCGGGTGGCGATCATCGATCACGGGGAATTGCTGGTGCTGGATACACCGGAAAAATTGAAGCAAAGCCTGGGCGAGGGCGATCTGGTGGAGATCCATCTGACCAATGGTCTGCGCGATCCGGAAGCAGCCAAAGTCGCGTTGGCGGGTTTAAGCCATGATGTCCAATTTGACGCGGAAACCGACACATTGAACATTCGCGCATTAAATGCTGTCGGCAACCTGGCGGAAATTCTGGAGGTTTTACAGAAGGCTGGTTTCAAACCTGGTGAGGTGTCCATTCATGCCAACACGCTGGAAGATGTGTTCATCCAGCTTACCGGGCGGAGGCTGCGCGAATGAAGATCTGGATGATCGCCCGAAAATATCTGAGGGAAATCCTGCGTGATCCGCAATTCCTGCTGCTGACCATCCTCCTACCGGCCGCCATGATGCTGGTCATGGCGTTTGGTTATGGCCGCAACCCGCGGCTGCTCACCTATAATGTTCTGGTGGCGGATCAATCACAGGGTCTGGCGGATGAGGATATCCGCGTGTTGGAAAACAAAACCTATACAGACGGCCGTCCCATGTTCAATTTGATCCCGGTGTCAGATACCCTGGCTGCCGACGAAACCTTAAGAAAAAAGGAAGCCGCCATGCTGGTCATCTTTTCACCGGATGAGGCAGGGAAATTGACGCGCGTGGTGAAAGGCGATGGTACCAGCATGGCATTCATCAATGCCAGCAGTTATCTGGAAGCCGCCTTGAATCCGGTGCAGGAAAAGCGGGAAGGCTTGCACCCGATCGTTGATCTGGCGGTGGAAAACCTGACACTGCACATGCCGCTTACCGACTTTGATGCCTTCGCGCCGGGGGTGATGATCATGGCCATTCTGCTGCTCATCCCGCAGACAGCCACCCTGATCGGCCGGGAGCTGCGCACCGGCACAGTGAAACTGTTGCAGCTCTCGCCATTGACTACAACCGAATGGTTCATCGGTATCAGCCTGGCGCAGATGTGCGCCGCAGTGGTACAGCTCGTGTTGATGCTGGGGATGGCGAAACTGCTGGGTTTCAACACGGCCGGTTCAATCCTGCTGGCGTTTGCGACCTGCCTTGTCCTGGCTTTCAGTTCCATCGGCCTGGGTTTGTTGACCGCCTGCATCATCCATAATGACAGCGAAGCGGTGAATACCGGCAGTGTGTTTTCCATGCTGCAGGTGTTCCTGTCAGGCGCGTTCTTCCCGTTTAGCATCCCGGCTTTGTTGACGATTGGTGGACATCAGCTCGGGTTGTTTGACCTGATCCCCGCCACGCATGGCATGATGATCCTGCGGCAATCGCTGGTCAGCGGCGCCGGCTTCGGTGAAATATCCTTCCGGCTGGGATTGATGACCCTGCTTTCGGTCGTCTATTTTGTGCTGGGTATCCTCTGGTTCAACTGTCGGCTGGCGCGGGCGTAAAACCTTCCTTGCGTTTATTCTGGTGACCTGATAAAATCGGCCTGCATGGATCAATGGCGACGTGGCCAAGTGGCAAGGCAAGGGTCTGCAAAACCCTCATCAGGGGTTCAAATCCCCTCGTCGCCTCAGAGACCCCAGAAGGGGTCTCTCTTTTTTTTATTCGGTTCATTGCTGGCGC
>CAYQUX010000018.1:0-97569 GCA_964420995.1 uncultured Leptolinea sp.
CAAAAAAATCGCAGGATAGATGACTTGTGGTGAAAAATTCTTATCTGATTCAACAAAATCACTAAGACACGCATTTTCTCTACTTTTGAAAAATGAAAGGATTTTTGAAGCTAGAACTGGATTAATTTCACATCGGGAATATCCAGTTAAAAATTTTATATTCTTCAATTTATTTCCAGTCCTTAACTCCTCTTCTGTTACTACTCTGAATTTTTTTCCTGTCTGTAAACAATACTTCTCTGCTTCCTCAAATTTCCTTTGATTTTTTTCCAGACCAACTAACTTTTTTGGTTTACATTCAAATATCCAGGTTTCTCCATTAATTTCTGCTGAAAAATCCGGGACATAAGAATGTTTCTTTTTATTTTCAAAAAATTCAATTCGAAGAGGTTGTTCCTCATACCAATCAACATTTACATCAGCCTCTAACAAATGAATAAAATCCCTCTCAATACTCGATTCATAACGAATCATTCGACACATTTTTTGCGATGGAAATTTTCCGGTGAAGCTACCGCTATGACTTTTTGGAATTCGAACTGGTGACATAAATCCTCTGTCCAATGAGAAACTAAATACTCTATTGAACGATGAAATAATGTGAAGTACAATACTGATTATTTGGTGCTATTTTGTGTTTCTTCACCGTTCTGTATCTAATTTCGATGATATCGATTCTTCATTCTGGAGTCAATATGTATAATTATCTTTTTATGACATTTTTATAAGGATGAAGATGGACACTTCTTTTGGGACTTGGATTCAAGGACAAATATCTAAATCTGGTCAAGACCTACGAACACTTTCTAGGCTTTCAGGTCTGCATTACACAACAATAAGTAGAATGCAAAACGGGCGTGTTGAAGCTACCCTTGATAGTGCAATTCGAATAGCAAAATCAGTAAACGCAGATTTTGATAGTTTGTATTTTCATTTGTATGGTGTTCAACCAATAATCCCTTCCATTACTTCATATGACCAACACTTATTTCCGACAAAAAAAGATTTAGAAGCAGTAGAAATTGCTTTTCAAAAAAAACCAAAAACAATATGCAATTTTTTTTCTAAATATCTAAATCGAATTATTAATGAATCTATTAATTTTGATTCATTACAGGATGAAAAAAATATTGAAATAAGTTGGTTAAAAAATTCTCTTTCTAAACAAAAAATAACCGAAGAAGAAGTCCTAAAATATTTCTTACAGGTTGGGACTTATTCGTCTATTCTTAGAAAAACTTCTTTATTAAGTTACCCTCTAAAAATTGAACCCAAATCAATTATTGAAACTTATTTGGGTTCTGGTGTAATGTTGAAAGACGATATTGTTATCTTGATTGATGAATTTGATGAAAAATTAAGATATGAAAAATATGATGTTTCGCTAATTAAGAAACATATGAAAGTAATTCAATTATCAGAGTATATTGACCAGACCAGCCAGATTTCAAGACTTAAATTGTCTGACCTATTGTTAATTGATAATGTCGTATCAGAAAAAGGTGAAATATTTATGATAGCCTGGAATGCTGCAGCGGAAGAGTTACGCCAAGAGGCAAGCCTGTATAAAACTGGAGTAAGCCGGTTGTTATTACTTCTTGGAAGATATTTAACTTTAATAAATAATCCTGAACCCAATTGGTTAAATAGACTAAATGAGATTGCTTTGTAATTCAACAGTCAAATTAATAATCTAATTTCATAAAGGTATTCTTGTTAAAAATAATCAACAAAAAAGGTGAATAAATGCCGAATAAAAATAAAAAAAATGATTTTATAAATAAGAATATTTATCAAAACCTTTCTTCTTTACCCATACCTGAAGATGTTGAAAAATTTAAAAAATTAGTAGATTTAAATTACAAAGGGTTTTCTGGCTCAATCGAATATGATTCTAAAGGGATGATTTATACAGGAGAAGTAGAAAGAATTTCACCTGTTATAACTTTTAATGGAATATCTAAGGATGAAGTTGAAAAGTCCTTTAAAAATTCTATTGATATATATCTATCCTTGCTTATTGAAGATAACAGTCTTTTTCGACTTCAAGAATTGAAATATTTTGGTTTTCAGTGCCAAAAATAATTCAATTCGCTTATTCGAAAAGTTACTAAATACAGATATCATCAAAACTTTATTCTAATGAATTACTTATTCAACCTCTATTTATAAAAAATGGTCAAGAAAAACTATGAAAAGTAAACAAATCACCATTTGGGGAAAAGATGTTGGAAATATCATTTGGGATGACCAGAGAAATTTTGGGACTTTCCAGTATTCCACTTCGATTCTCGACATTGGCCTTCAATTATCTCCCTTGACTATGCCTTTACGAGAACAATCATATGGTTTCCCTGACCTCGCATTTAATACTTTTTTAGGATTACCGGGGCTTTTATCTGATTCTTTACCTGATAAATTCGGAAACTCAATAATCCGAGCTTGGTTGAAAGTTCATCAAATTCCTGAAATCTCGTTCAGGTCGATTGACCGTCTATCATTAATTGGCAATCGCGGGTTAGGCGCACTTGAATATTCCTCTCCCCTCTTGAATTCAATTTCTAATTCTAAGTCACTTGATGTTCCAAAACTCGTTGGACAAATAAATAGAATTTTTGAGGAAAAGATAAATGGGTCAACTTCTATCCTCGATGAAATTGACCACACTCATTTAGATGAGTTGTTACGGATTGGAATATCCGCTGGAGGGTCAAGAGCAAAGGCTATTGTTAGTTGGAATCCTGATACAAACGAAATGCTTCCGGGGGATATCCAAACCCCAGAGAATTTCGGGAACTGGTTGATTAAATTCGATGGTATTGGCAATAACAGAGACAAAGAAAAAGTAGACCCGATTGGGTATGGAAAAATTGAATATGCCTATTATCTGATGGCTAAAGATGCCGGCATAATCATGAAGGATTGTTGTTTGTTCAATGAGAATGGTAGAAGTCACTTTATGACCAAACGTTTTGATAGAAATGAACGGGGCGAAAAACTCCATATGGTCTCATTATGTGGTTTGGCCCATATGGATTTCAATCAAGCTGGTCGCTATTCTTATGAACAGGCAATTAAGGTAATGCGCCAATTGGGTCTTACCCAGGACGAAATCGAACAACAGGTTTTACGCGCAATGTTTAATGTCGTGGGCAGAAATCAAGATGACCACACAAAGAATATCGCTTTTCTGATGAATCCTTCAGGTGAATGGAGATTGTCACCTGCATTCGATGTAACCTTCGCTTTTGACCCTGCTGGTGAATGGACAAATCAACACCAGATGAGTATTAATGGCAAACGAGATAACTATAGTTCTGAAGATTTCCTAGAATTGGCGAGTCTTGCTGGAATTAGTAAAAAACACGGATTAGAGCTTCTTGAGAATGTTGTCAATTCAATTATGGAGTGGCCTTCCTATGCAACTCAAGCTGGATTAATAGAAAATCAAATCTACAGAATTCAATCAACGCATCGTATTTCAATGATTAGTTGATTGGTAAATAATTATTGGCTAGATAAAACAAAAAATTTTGCATTTGCTATTTCCTGAATGTAGACTTCCGTTGAAGCTAAAAGTTCTAATTGTTTTGAACTTACCTTACTTTTAGATAGTCCCGGTTGTGCAATACTGATTGTCAGTTTGGGAATTAGGTAACGTGATTTGTCTTGAATACTCAGTAATAAATTACTATCTCCAATAATAATTCCATTTTGATTGTTTATTACACGTTTCTTTTCTCGCCTAATTAAATTCTTAAAAAACACATCTATATTTCTGCGCCAAATTACAGATTTTTGAGCTTGACCACATACCTCATATAGGTCTTCTATTCTCGCTCCGGGTATATCTTCAGAGGAGAATTTACAGTGAGATATATGGATATGCAAATCATTTCCATTAATTTTTAGTGCAACAATATCTGCAATTTCGCCTGAACCATCATCATCAATAATTAAATCCCAATCCAACAAACTCTTGATATAGTCAGTTACCCTATATTGAATTGAATCACTATCGCGATTCTGTCCTTGAGATTCTTTGCGTAAATTTATACCAGTCCAATCCAACGGAATAATATTTTGTTCATCAAAGGGAGATAAATTTCGATTCGGTTTTAATAAAAATCTCGGGAAAATTAAAGTAGCATCCTGTTCCAAAATAATTGTTAATCCAAGACTATTTAGGTAATCAGAAAGATTCACTTCAGTCCGCTTTGTAATTACTTTTATTTCATCAATAATGGCCCGTAATTTCATACTCTTATTAGAAAAAAATATTTCATACTTTACACTCGATTCAGGAGTGTTAATCTCGAATAAGATATTTCCATCTGTGTTGAAATTTGATATTTTCGGATATGAATCAATAAGTGGCCACTCGTGACCGGCATACTTTAATCGAGTTTCATCTGTACAATTTGCATAAACTTCCCAAGGCCAATCAATTCCTAATGCAACATATGGTGGTCGAGAATCAACTACTATTGGGCGGATAAATCCCCCCATGACCACATCTGGATTTATTTCTGAATCGATTACTTTCTGGCCAATATGATTGCACCATTCGACCCAATCACTTATTGAGGTTGCTATCCGATAACTCCAAATACGTCCTTTCAATGAAGCACCAATACTTACTTTGTAACCATTCTCGAAACCACTCGCAAAAATATTTGTCTTTGTCTTTGTTTGCGCTTCTGCAAGGGGGAATCCTTCAATAACGTCTGCGCCTACATGCAATGAGAATCTACGACTCCGATTCCGAATATCTAAAACCCCTACATTGGTTGGAACTAATCGGTCAATTTTCGCCATTGACCGATATATTTCCTCTCCATTTAGAATTTCAACATCCTCACCACAAACAGTTTTCGCTAGGTCACTGTAGATGCTATCCGTACTTGAACAATTAATATAGAGAAGGTTGTTTTCTTCATTCCAATACAAAGCAAAAAAATCATATCGAATATCTTTGATAGTCTCGATTGTTCCCCACCCAACTTGGATACGATTTTCAACAATAAACCAAACTACTTTATCTTTTTCATTGACTGCAATGGGATTTGTAAACAGTTGCTCCACAGGAACATAATCATATATTGCCTGGGGATTCCAGTCATCACAATGAGTCCGATAAATTACAGTACTCATTTTTAAATCAATACTTTGAAGAGATATTTCCTCAGGCAGACTCCCAAATTCTTTATCGAATTCATTTGCATTTTTCTCTTTAGATATAGTGGTTTCCGACAAATCTTGGATTATATAGTTCCAATCCGGGTCTTCTGAATATAGCTTTCTAAGGTTTTCGTCAATAATTCCTTCTGGTTTTGATGTGACAATGCTGGCATTACCAATATTTAAATTTGACACTCTCGTAAATCGTCCAATGAATTGAAGCGTAACACATAGACTTTTATGAGCATCATGTATCGCTGCAATTTTTAAGTTTGGTAAATCAAATCCTTCTCCAAGCATGTTTACACAAATAATAATTCGGCTTCTGTTGTTTCTAATTTCCTCAAGTGCTTGTTTACGTGATTGTGAATCGAGCGTACTATGAAGAATCACAGGATTAAAGTCAGAAGCTAAGTCTTTATAAATTTGGAGGATTTCTTCTGCTCGGCCGATTCGCTTGACCCTAGCCATCAGAATATGTTGAAATCCTTGAGCCAAATCTCTTCTCAATTGAGCAACAGCTTCTTTTGCAATAGCAATATCAGGTTCTTCAAAGGAAGTTACCGGAAAATAATTGATTTTTGAGAAATACTCTAACTTTTGAGCTTGACGTAACGGAAATGAATAAATAATTTGTCCAGCAACCCTCTTCCCATCTTCCCTAAAAGGTGTTGCTGTAAATTGTAGGACATTCTTGTTTTCAAATTGAGACCGTAATTTATCCCATGTTCTTGCTTCAACATGGTGAGCTTCGTCTACAAATAGGTGTGAAAAATTCTTTACTATTTCACTCCAAATATTGTCTGATGATGCATATAACGCTTTCGGTGTGGTAATTATTACATTGCATTTTGTACAAAAGATATTTGCATCTTCTACACTTTCAAAAGCTTGTCGTAATTGCCCGACAACTGGTCGATGTGCATCTATACCAATAACCCCACTCTTTTGAAGAACGCCGAATGTTTCAAATTTTTTTGATAATTGATTTCTAAGTACATCAGACGGGACTACTACTAGAAGTTTCTGAATCTGAGCTGCAATTAACAATGCTAACATCGTCTCTGTTTTACCTGTTCCTGTTGGTAAAACCACAGTTGCAGGTTTGGGATATTCTGTTGTCCAATAACCCAATATACTGTGTAATGCACCTAGTTGAGGCAATCGAAGCCCTTTTTTTCCAGATGCATTATCTTCTTGGATAAACTCAAAATTATTCTTCCATGTGAGAATAACATTTGATGGGTGTTCAGTAGTTAAATTACCTATCCAACTTACCTGACTCTCAAAAGGTGTAATTCCGGGATGTTGTAATGAGCTAGTACTCAAATATAAGTATCTTTCAGAAATGGAATCGTCAGAGATAACTGATGAAATAAATACCAATTTCTGATTATTCTTACCTCTAACAGTCAGAGGGTCGCTTTGAAAATCAAGCAAACCGATTTCTGAAACCTCTAATAACTGCCTTGCTGTATTCTTCCCAAACCTGATAATTGAAGAATAGCATTCTGGTATCTTCACTTCAAGTAAATCAGAATTCATTTTCCCCTCAATTCTTGGTCAATTGTAGTCCTCGTAGCCATGATAAGTTGAGTTAATTAATAAGTCAAATTACAAATCAAAACATAAATATATATATCACAGAGAATAAATCCAACCAACAGAAAATAATGATTTTCAGTATTAGCTATATATTCCATATTCAATGCGGTGAAGAATATCTTCAACCTGATTTGCGCCAATATCAGTACTTAGAAGTTCTATTGGAATATCTCCACCAAGTCCTGTATTTGGAGTCTTCAACCAAATACGTGCTTTTTCTTTACTTCCTAATACTTCGACCATAGCAGAGAAAATGCGAATAATCCGGAATAATCGGTCTGATTCAAAGGCGTTGAGATGATTTTCTTTTTTTCTTCGGGCAAGTGTCTGAGCAGAAATCCCAAGCATTTCTAATAATTTCTTATGGGGAAGGTCAAGCTCGTTTTGCACAGCTATAAATATTGAGAAAGGTATACCATTTTGAATTAAGGAACGTAATTCAACATAACTTGGATTATTACTAAGTCCAAGTAGCTCCTGAAAACTTTCAAGATACAAATAGTTTGACATTATTACCTTTTGGGGTTCTTCTTTTCTTACCACACTAATAACACTGTGCGAAAAAAGAATTATAGAATTGTCTGTTTTTCCAACATCAGATTTCGATTACTTCTGTCAATTCTCCGGTATATTAAATCAATTGAATAATGCAGTAATTCTTTCTTCGTCGAGTATTTCAGACATTACACGCTTGATTTCAATTGAATCGTAACCAATCGCTTTAAACACTTCTTCGAGAGCTATTGTGAAAGAAGTACCTTTTCTATTTTTGAATTCCGGATAGGAATTCAAAATATCTGTTAGTTCTGAAAAGCTACGCTTCCCGTAAATACTATAAACTTCCTTGAGTATTTCAATTTCTGCGCGTGATAATTTTTTTATTGGAATTTGAGGATTAACCAGATTTGTATTATCTTTATCATTCATGCCCTGGAACGTTAGCAATCTACCTTGTACGAGATTCGAAGTGATACCAAATGCCCTACTTTCTACTCTATATTTTGCATACGTAATTGGTCGTTCCCACTTTTGAAGAGCCATACGGTCAGCAATATATAACAATTTTTGAAGAACATTATCTTCATATTCTCTTTCATTAAGCTTCAGAAGAAGAGAAGCAGCTTCAGCAGTTTTTTGCCCTTCCAAGCTGTTCGAGAAATCCATCCCTTAGTTTCCTTTAATCCATTATAGTTGAAATAGCAAAACTATAGAACTTATATTCGTAAAACATAATAATTCGATTTGTTACTTCATGTTTATTTGTTCATTGTTTAAGGTTATCTTTAAATGACAAAATTAATTAATTACCGATGCTTTGCGAGATATATATCTTCAAATCGCCTTTGAATGTTGGTTGTACAAAATCCATTAATAGCATTTAAAAAAATATCTACTTTCTTTGACAGGAGGAGATATGTCACAAATTCCAGTTGTTTCTGATAACAGTATTTCATTAATGGATGATAACCTTCAGAAGTGGATAGATGTTTTCCTATTGGACAGGCGGTCTCAGAATAATGCCAAAGGAACTATTGATTTTTATAAATGTAAATTACAGGTTTTTTATAATTTTTGCCAGAAAGTTAAAATCGAAAAAGTGTTACAAATCGAACCCTCTCACATTCGAAATTTTTTAATATTTTTGCAAGAGAATGGACATAATTCAGGAGGAGTTCATTCGTTTTTCCGGTCAATAAAAGTTTTTCTTCGCTGGTTTGAAAACGAGTATGAACCCGAAAATTGGAAGAATCCAATCCAAAATATAAAAGCACCCAAAAATCCAACTAAATTATTAGACCCGGTAAATATTGACGATGTTCAAAAAATGATAGATTTTTGCCCCAAGAATGATTTCTTTGGTATTCGCGACAAAGCTATATTTCTATGTCTACTTGACACTGGATTACGCGCCCAAGAATTGCTATCAATAAATATTCGAGATGTTGACTTTTTTAGTGGAGAAATCCATATTTTGGAAGGCAAAGGAAGAAAAAAAAGATTGGTTTTTTTAGGTTCAAAAAGTAGGAAAGCATTTAGAGCTTATTTAAGAATTAGAACGGACGTAAAGGATGCATTATGGTTAAACAAAAGTCGTGATAGATTGCAATATTGGGGATTGGTTGCAATGATTAATCGACGGGCAAAAGAAGCTAAAGTACCGCCTCCTTCATTACATTCTTTTCGAAGGTGGTTTGCCTTGACATGCTTAAGGGCGGGGATGGATGTCTTTTCTTTACAGGAATTGATGGGCCATTCGGATTTACAGGTTCTAAAGCGATATCTGAAACAAGCATCTATTGACCTACAAAATGCCCATAGAAAAGCTAGTCCGGTTGATAGTCTATTCACCTGACATAATTCAATTTTTACCAAAATTCCCGGCCAACTCTTGGCCCAAAATCGATTTCTGTATGAAAATTCTCAGGTGTGATTTTAGAAATAAGTTCATCAAGTGAATAATTTATGCTGCTGATTGGCTTTATAACAATTTTCTCATTTTCTATAATGAGCATAACCGCGTCGCCATCGAACAGACCCAATAATTCTACATACTTTTTAGGTACTTTTATTCCATACCAATTACCCCATTTCATTATTCTAGTTTTATTCATTGTTTTTCTTCCGAATTTAAGTCAGCAATAAATCGATTAATCTGCTGGTCAATTCTTGACTTTATAACATCATTTGGGACTAAAAACCGATTATTCATTTTTAAGATATTGATATGGGTCAACTTCAAATGTTTTTTGAATAAAATGAATAGTCTCCTGCTGGTTCTGCATAGACGCAACATTCGAACGGTGAGCAAATAGCTTCTTATTCTTTTCCCATTTGCCGTCTTTTGCTTCGAAGGTTTTTATCCATTCAATTGGTACTGGATATTCAGCTAATAAAGGATTAGTTGAATCTTCCAAAATTCCTGGCTGAATTAATTCTAATTGGTTCAAACGCTTTCCATTTATCTTGAAATCTGCAGCAATGACGGCATGGTCAAGTACTTCACCTATACCTACATACCCACCTTTTTCGCCATCTAAACTGATATAAGCAATGGCAATATCCCCTTTTTTTAACAACTTCATCCCATTGATAAATTTCTTATTATGTCCCCCTGAAAGGAACCCAAACTTTCTACAATCTTCCCAACACCGATGTTTGCTCTCACCTACATTTACATAGTAAATCCCATTTTCGTAATCGAAGCCATATAATTCCTGATGCATTGAATTATGAGGTCTAAATTTTTCTAAGTACAAACCTTCATTAATATTAGTCAAAGAATTTCCCAATTTCCAAATCAGGGTGGTCTCTATTAATAAAGCTTCCTCTTCAGTTAAGTGTGCAGCAATGACTTTGATAATCGGTAAAAAGCCACACTCCTTAATTTCCCTTATCCTTCTCCCTTTTTTAGAATCGCTTTCATCGTCTAAATGAGCTAATTTCCGATTACCTTGTCCTTTTCCATAATAAAACTCTTCAAAATTCCTCGGGTCGATATAAACATAGACATAGAAATCATTATTTGGTTCCATAACTCTTTAGCTCCCCTAAAATATCAAAAGCAAATTATTCCGGATGAACCTGCCCATTTTCGGCTACCCAGAAATAGGTAAATTTTCCTGTGGTTTTTAACCAAGAAATTGAATTTGCTAGATTATGAAAACGAGGAAAGTCAGGGAGACCAACTCCAATAATTACATTTTTCTCTTCTTGCCGATATCGTAAAACATCAAAAATGACATCTTTGAACCAGTGACTAGCTTGAGTTGAAGCTTTAGTTTTTTCCGTCTCTCTTGGATAACCCTTTACAGATACCCATATATTCAAACCATCTTTTTTTGCCACAATATCAATACCGGGTTGGCGAGATGCAGTATCGGCCACCGATAGAATTTGACATTTATTTGAAACAAGGTATTCTATTATTTTTGCTTGAATATTTCCTTCCCAAAACCAATCAGTTGATTTATCCTCATCACCGATTGGATTTCTAGGAATTGGTGTGTCTTGTTGTGATGGAGAACCATCTGACAAAAAATTCCGTATCTTTCCCCCAACCTTCCGTCTAACAACAAGTCCCGATTTTTCTAAATTTCTACAATAGATATTTGCTTCTTGCCGATTTGGTAATTGGAGCGCAGATGATAAAACATCATCATCAACACCCTCTGGGTGTTTTTTTTAGTATTCAAATATCAAATGTTTTCTATTCATCAAGGTATCCCCACAATCTACTAATTAACCTCAATTATAGTTTCAAAAATAGTTGAGTACTAAACTAATTTCAATCGATTCGCGATTTAAATCACTATTCTAGATGTGTTGACAATTGAGATAAGAAGCATTAACTTTTGATTCAGAATACTCCTTTCGTCTGGCGTTATAAATTGACGAATTGAAAAACTTATTGGATATTTGAACAAAGAGTTTTTCTATTACTCAAATTTGTTACCATAGGTTCTGTTCCATAAATTAGATAAAATTTATTTATGATACTCTTTCTAACTTGTTGGTAATTGAATTAAATTGTATGTATATATGTAAAACAGAGAGCATATTATGTTAAAAAAATCTTACCTATCCATAAGAATAGACCCTGAATTGAAAAATAATGTTGATGGAATATTTCGTGAATTGGGATTGACTGCTGCCCAAGCCATTACCTTGTTTTACAGACAGGTTGAGCTTCAGCATGGATTACCTTTTAGTATTAAATTACCTCAACCCAACAAAGTCACCGTTCGGGCGATAAACGAATCAAAGAAAGGAGAAAATCTTACCCAATTCTCCAATACTGATGAATTATTCGATGATTTGAAAATATAAACAGATAATTCATAAAATATTGCTGTGTAAATAACAGTCAACAGACTGTTAAACGAATTGAGAGGTGGGGATAAGATTTTTAGGAATTGATAAAAATATATTTAATGAAAGAGGTGTACCGATGAAGGTACAAGTTATCAGTAAAAACGGGAAACCTGAATATGCTGTATTACCCTACAATGATTATCTTGTTCTGGCGGAAAAAGCGGAGATGTTGGAGGATATTCACACATTCGATGAAACGAAGAATTTAATCGCAAGTGGTGATGAAGAATTAATTCCTGCATCCATTGTTAATTCACTTGCCAATGGCGAAAACCCTATTAGGGTATGGCGAGAGTATCGGGGGTTGACACAGCAAAAGGTAGCTGAAGAATTAGGCATCAGTATCCCTTTAGTTTCAAAACTTGAAGTAGGTAAGCGTAAAGCGTCTATTGATGTGATGAAAAAACTGTCATTATTACTCAAGGTTGACATAGATTATTTAATTTAAATTTACCTGTAAACAAAAATTACCTCATCACAAAGCACTTCTTTATCCCGGCTAAAACGGTTGATTGGTACAGAGCTATAGAAAAAGATAATGTTTATTGCCACTATATCAGGTAAAAAAGTCATTCTTAAATTCCTGCTCAATTTATATAACATAACTCCAACCTTATACAATAAAATGTTAGGCCATTGCCAATATAATCATTAAAAGCAATTTTTTTTGGTGATAGCCTATTGCCAATTATTCTGTTAAAAATTATTGATATTGCCAATATATTTGATTATTTTTGCCACCATATTCGATTAATTTAATGTCACTTGAGACTAGTCCATTGCCACTATCTTTGATTCCCTACACTGATATCCAGGTTCTATCCCTCAACTATTTACAAGTAAACGGCTGGATTATCATTCAGTCGTTTATTTTATTTTCCGTCGGTTTTGTACACACGACCTCGGCCAGAATTATGGGCAGCAGCCAGAGCATTAACCGCATATTTACCACGGCACCAAGCGTGTGACGGATCAAACCCGCGCTATCCCCATAGAATGCCGCCAGGTAAAGACCATATGTCATTGCCAGAAACCAGAGAACAAAAAAGAACCAGGCGCTGTTTCTTTTAATCGAATTTTTGATCGACGTAACGACCACAAGTATGCCTGTAAAAATTGGTAATGCGAACGCGACACTGGAATATGGGTGGAAAATTTCACCAATCGCGATAACCATCTTCCGCATGTGAGTCATTGGCGTGAAGAAGTATGGTTGTACATTTTCTGAGAAAGCATCAGACAGGCGTCCCAGCAACTCGGAGATCATAAAACCCGGGTTGTTGATAAGGAAACTCAGGTATGCTTTGGAACCCGATTCCTTCACCCATTCATCTGTCCATGGGGTCGGCATTCCCCAGGATTGAAAGAACTTTATGCGGTCTTTGTACGGACTGACCCAGTCGTTATAAATATCCAACCAACCCCATCTCCATCGATTCGCGGCGAAGGTGGTGGTTGAATACCAGTAGGCCAGAAACCCTACCCAGATCGCTAATCCGGCAATCCAGTAGACTGGAATGTTTTTCCGGATTTGTGGAATCAAGAAAAAGGTCGCGAAAAAAACCACCATGATGATCAATGTGTTGGAATTGGAATCTCGAGAGAAAGCCCAGGCCGGTATCAGCAAAGCCCAGATAATAAAAAGAATCTTTGTGATGATTCCAGGTTTTTTCTTTTCCTCCGGTACGCGGAAAAGCAGCTCCAGCGTAACCGCAGAGATCAACGCGAACAAGGAAAAACATATCGATTCAGTCATAAGGATGGAATCCCATTCAGACATCGATGGCATGAACGCGAATGTTAATAGTACAAGTGCTGCGATGGGCCTGAGAATCTTTGTCTTCAGTCGCCGGCAAAGAGCGATTACCAGAGTAACCCAGGCGAACATGGCAAGGAAAGCCTGGATAACCACAATTTTCAGATATTCCGGTTGAATTTCTTTATTTTTCGTACCAACTCCTGGCGCAGCCGGGTAGCTGATCGCAGATGGAGTGTGATACCCATCATCCGGTTCGAAAATCTTGAATAGAACCGGGTAGGTAGGCAACCTTCGTGATGTAAACGCTTCCCAACTGAACAACGGGATATTGGCTTGTAGATAGTACGACGAGGTATCGTTTGTAGCTATGGAGTACCTCATATCTCCATAAAACGTCATCCGAAACCATAAAGCGCCCAGGATGATCACGCCAACGCTAATATTAGCCAGGTTTTCTTTCAACCATTCCAAAATTGATCGAAACGAGACTTTCATCATTAAATAACTCCAACCTTCTTTCCTACTTTTTTGAAAATTTCAAGTACTTTTTCCAATTGATCGTCCGTATGGGTTGCCATATAACTGGTACGCAAGAGTTGATTACCGGGTGCAACAGCGGGAGATATAACCGGATTTACAAAAACACCTTCATCAAATAATGCTCTCCAGAAAAAGAAGGTTTTTTGATCATCTCCTACCATGATAGGGATGATGGGCGTGACTGATTTGCCGACATTAAAACCCAGCGCCTTATATCCCTTGCGCATTTTTTCACCGATTTGATTAATCCGTTGTATGCGCTCCGGTTCTTCCTTCATCACATGCAGAGCCGCCAGCGCGGATGCTGCCTGGGCGGGAGTGATACTTGCGCTGAAGATCAGAGAACGGGCATGATGTTTTATAAAATCTACCACATCTTCCTCACCGGCGATAAATCCGCCCAGAGACGCGAAACTCTTGCTAAAGGTCGACATAATAAGATCAACCCTGTCATTCATTCCATAATGCCAGGCGGTTCCGTGGCCGTCTCCTGTCACACCCATACCATGCGCGTCATCGATCATCAACCTGGCCCCGTATTTTTTACAGGATTCCGTAAGTTCCGGGACCATTGCCAGGTCGCCTTCCATGGAGAAAACACCATCAGTCACCAACAACTTACCAGAAGTTTCCGGAATACTTTGCATCACCCGTTCGAGGTGTTCAAGATCGTTATGGCGGTACCGTTCCATTTTCCCATATCCCAGCCTCGCGCCATCTACTATGCTGGCATGGTCATCTTTGTCCAGAATGACCGTATCGTCTTTACAAACAAGTGCGCTGATTGTACCAAGGTTGACCTGCATTCCCGTGGAAAATGTCAACGCTGCCGGCTTACCCACCCATTCAGCCAGTTCTTTTTCAAGGGTCTCGTGCAATTCCAGCGTTCCATTCAAAAATCTTGACCCCGTACAACTGGTCCCATAACGTTTAACAGCATCTATTGCCGCCTCACGAACCTTTGGATGAGTGGTCAGGCCAAGGTAATTATTGGATCCGCACATGATCAGGCGGTGTCCCTTGAAAGTGACTTCCGTCCCTTCATTTTCCGTCAGGGGAATGAAATATGGGTAATACCCACCTTTGATGGCATTCTTTACTTCCGTGTACTGAAAACATTTTTCAAAAATATCCATCTTGAGCTCCAATTTGAAAAAGAAAGAATGAAAGCAAACAGGTCGGGGTGGTGCTATTGTTTCCTACGGTTTCAACCGGGTTTCATTTGTCGTTCGCAGAGCCTCTACTTTTTTCCATGCACGCGTTCCCATCCAATCCAGAACAGAATAAGTGACTTTGCCCAGGAAATGATGCAGCCAGTAGATCAATGTCGGTTCAAAACCAGGAGTAATCACATATTTTTTCTTTTCAACCCCGGATATGATACCTTCTGCAACCTTTTTGGGTGTTTGCAGACCGGCCGTCCCGGCAATCATTTTCGTGACTTCAGGTTTAAACCGTGATTCATACGCCAGTTGTTCTGTATCAGTATCCGGAGGAAAAACAACAGAAATCTGTATTCCTCGTGGTTTCAATTCATTCCGCAACGCATCGCTGTATCCGGTCACAGCAAATTTCGAACCGCTGTACGCGGTATATCCATAAATACCGAGGAAACCCGCGACCGAAGATATATTTATAATGATGCCATTCCCACTTGAAAGCATGGACGGCAAAACAGATTTAATCATATTAACCGTACCAAAGTAGTTCACATCCATGGTCTTCCGGAAAATTTCCATCGAAAGATCTTCAATCTCCCCCGGATGTGCAAATCCCGCGGAATTAACCAATATATCCGGTGAACCGTTGTAGTCAATCCAGGATTTCATTGTAGCAGCTACTTCCCCGTCCCTGGTCACATCGAGAGGGAGACCTGTTACCTTTTGAAGTGGATCAACAGCTTCTTTCTTTATCAGGGAGATTGCTTCGGTAATTCGGGCAGGATCTCTGGCAATGATCGTGATATCCATACCGCGTTTTGCCAGTTCAATAGCCAGAGCCAATCCAATACCGCGAGATCCGCCTGTAATTATGGCTTTCTTATCCCGGCAGATCATTTTCATAAATCCTCCAGGTTACCTTTTGATACTCCCAATGATTATCAAAACAATCATTGGGAGGAGTACTGCTTATCCAAAAGTAAGATTTCTAATCGTGGATTAATGTTGACACTGACCTAGTATACTCGAATTTGCTTGCTAAAGCCTGTTGGCTATGCTAAAATAACATTGCTTTTAACGCTTTTGTCGTCCTTGAAAAGTGGGTTTTCCCCACTTTTCTGTTTGTAGAGGGATTTGCTCGGAGTTGGCAAAAAAATGAAAAACGAATTCACATTGGCCTTCAATGAAGTACTGGAAGAGAAACAGCTTCCCAAGGAGATCATTCTTCAGGCATTGGAATCTGCCATGGTATCAGCCTATCGCAGAGCCGTGAACGCCTCCAATGCGCAGCTTGTGGAAGCAAAAATTGATCCTGATTCGGGTCAGGTAACAATTTACGCGGAAAAAGAAGTTGTTGAAGAATCACAGGATGATCGCACCGAAGTGACCCTGGAAAATGCCCGTAAAGTAAGTCCTGAAGCTGAATTGGGCAGCATGGTACTGGTTGAATCCACACCAAAAGATTTTGGCCGAGTTGCCGCGCAAACTGCGCGTCAGGTCATTCAGCAGAGAATTCGCGACGCGGAACGTCAATCTCAATTGAACTTCTACGAAAAGCAATTGGGTGAAATTGTATCCGGTGTCGTACAAGCAGTTGGTGCACAGGGTTTGACCATAGGCCTTGAAATGAAAGCGGAAGGCACCATGCCGCGTAAAGAGATGATCGGCGGTGAACGGTTTCGCATCCACGACCGTGTTCGCGCTCTGATCTCAGAAGTCAAAGATTCTCAACGCGGTCCGCAAATCATTCTCTCCCGAACACATCGCAACTTTCTGCGCCGTTTGCTTGAAAATGAAGTTCCTGAAATTTATCATGGCGTAGTTGAAATTCGTTCGATCGCCCGTGAACCGGGCCAGCGTGCAAAAGTGGCTGTATCAGCCGCCCAGGCAGGAATTGATCCGGTGGGTGCCTGTGTTGGTATCCGGGGTGTGAGAATCCAGGCCATAGTCCGCGAATTACACGACGAAAAGATAGATGTCATTGAATGGAATAATGATCCCGCTGTTTATATCGCCAAGGCGATTTCGCCCGCGCGAGTCAGCGGTGTATATCTGAATGAACTCTCTGACAACGGAAAGACTGCCACGGTTGTTGTTCCAGAAGATCAGTTAAGCCTTGCAATTGGACGCGATGGTCAGAATGCCCGTCTCGCGGCCAAATTGACAGGCTGGCGCATTGATATTAAGAGTCTTCCAGAAGCGGCCAGTGACGCGCTTAATAAGCTGTCAACCGATGAGACGTACAAATCGCTGGTTGAACCGGAACAGGATGTTATCCCGCTGATCGAAGCCATGTTGGCCAAAAAAGCCGATGGCCGCCCGTTACCGCCGGAAGATTATGACATGATGACGAAATTTGTCGATCGTGTTGAACGCAAAGCCATTGCGCGCCTGCAACCGGTAATCGCGGTTGAAGATACAAAAATCGTCGAAGTACTCAAAGATATCCCACAGGAAATGCTGGATGTGGATATTCTGGATTCCGGACTGCCGGAACATGTGGCCTACCTGTTACAGGAAGCCAGCATATTAACAGTGCGTGATATGGCTTATACCTATCGCACGTCTCCTGATAGCATTTTACGGCTCCAGGGCATCGGTCCACGCGCCATGCAGGAAATCCAGAATCTAATGACCCGCCTTGAAACCCCGGTCGCGGCTCAACCTGTGGTTGAAGAAGCCCCGCCTCCTGTCAAGGCTCCCGAAGTGGTGACACCGGCAATTACTGTTGAAACCACAACTCCCCAGTCTGAAACTGATAAAGAGGTTCCCGCTGTTCCTGCTGAAGAGGTTGAAGAGGAAGTGCCATTCGATCAACTCTTCGCTTTGAAATCTGAATCCATGGGGATTATCGAACCGGTGAACGAAGATGAAGAAGAACTGGATGATGTGGCGAAAAAATCTGGCAAGAAAAAGAAGCCAAAACACGTTGAAGTCACATATGATCCTGATCGTGATATGACAACAGCCATCAAGAAACACAAACGCGGTGGTGGTTGGGATTGGGAAGACTAAAGAATTAGTTGGTAAAAAAAAGGAAAGGTGGCAAAAAAAGCAGCTTCTCATGTAAGGCATATACCCCGGCGAACCTGTGTTGGATGTCGCCAGGTGAATGAAAAGAAGACTTTAATTCGCCTGGTTCGCACAGCAGAGGGTATTGTTATCGACCCTGGCGGCAAACTTGCCGGACGTGGAGCGTATCTTCACGAAAGCAGGAGTTGCTGGGAAAAAGGGCTGAAAGGCTCGCTTGCCAATGCGTTAAAAACTGAATTGACCGAGAAAGATCGTGAAGTATTACGGTCGTACCTTGCAAATCTACCGGATGAACCAATCCAATCGGATGCGGTAATAGATACGGAAAACTAGAATGTAAGGTTACCTGAACATTCATCATTCTCGCGTCATTTCAAAACGAATGAAAAGATCGGGCCCTGGTTTCCAAAAATAGTGGGGTTGGGAAGACAGGCTCGCGAATAACTGGAGGTGCAGTATGAGCGAGAATGGGCATAAAACAATTGAATTAGCCGGTAATGTAACGGTACGTGACCTGGCGACAGCCACATCAACAAGCCCAATACAGGTTATCAAGATATTAATGGCAAATGGTGTAATGGCAAATATCAACCAAATGGTGGATTTTGACACAGCCGCCATTGTAGCTTCTGAATTGGGTTTTGAAGCCACCCTCGAGGTTGAAGAGGAAATCAAGGAACCCGAATCAGGTGAAATTCCTTTCTGGCGCCAGATCATTGCCAATGAAGACGAGAGCAAGCTGGTCAACCGCCCTCCTGTTGTCACCATTCTGGGGCATGTTGACCACGGAAAAACCACTTTGTTGGATGCCATTCGACACAGTGAGGTGGCCGCCGGAGAAGCCGGGGGTATTACCCAGCATATCGGCGCGTACCAGGTTGAACACAAAGGACGCCTGATCACCTTTCTTGATACCCCCGGTCACGCCGCATTTACAGCCATGCGTGCCCGTGGTGCGCAGGGCGCAGATATTGTGATTCTTGTCGTGGCAGCTAATGATGGCATAATGCCGCAAACCAAAGAAGCCATTGCGCATGCCCGTGCCGCCCGTGTGCCGATTATTGTAGCGCTTAATAAAATTGATCGCCCGGACGCCAACCCGGATTTCGTTAAAAAACAGCTTGCCGATATGGGGCTGGTTCCCGATGAATGGGATGGCAACACCATGGTTGTTCCGGTATCTGCCAAACAGAAAACAGGTATTGATGATTTGTTGGAAGCCATTTTGCTGGTTTCCGAGAGCATGGATATTAAAGCCAATCCGGCCAGCAATCAGATCATTGGAACTGTTATTGAAGCCGAATTGAATCATGGCAAGGGTGTGGTTTCCACGCTGCTTGTTCAAAACGGAAGCCTTGAAGTTGGTGATATTGTTCTGGCCGGAAAATCTGTGGGTAAATTGCGCGCCATGTTTGATTTCCACGGAAAGAAGATCCGCAAAGCCGGTCCCTCCTCACCTGTTCAGGTTATGGGTCTCTCTGATGTTCCAGAAGCCGGCGAGCTTTTCCAGGTTTATCCCAGTGAAAAAGAAGCCCGCGTTATCGCCCAGGAACGCAAAGCACAACTGCAGCAGAATTCCATCAACGCGCCAAAAGCATCTCTGGAATCTCTCTTCAATCGAATTCAGGCCGGTGAAACAAAAGAACTGCGGCTGATTGTAAAGGCCGATGTTCAGGGCTCACTGGAACCCATCACTACGGCCCTGAATGATATTGAAAAAGGTGACGTTAATATCAATGTTTTGTATTCAGAAACTGGAGATATTGGCGAAAATGATGTTAACCTTGCTTCCGCATCAAAAGCCATTGTTCTGGGATTCAATGTGCAGGCTGACTCCGGCGCCAAACGGTTGGCAGAAGCGGAAGGCGTGTCCATACGTCTTTATCAGATCATTTACCGTTTGACGGAAGATGTTGAAAAAGCCCTCAAAGGCATGCTTGAACCGGAATACAAAGAGATTCAGATTGGCAAAGCGGAAGTGCTGGCAGTTTTCAAGATTTCAAAATTGGGCAATATTGCCGGTTGCCGGGTCACAATGAACGAAATCCGCCGCAATGGCAAGATTCGCGTTATGCGTAATGGAGAAAAGGTCTTTGAAGGTGAAATGTCTTCCCTCAAGCATGAGAAGGATGACGTAAAAGAAGTCCGTCAGGGTTTCGATTGCGGTATTTCCCTGAAGAACTTTGAAAATTTCGAAAAGGGTGATATTCTCGAATGCTTCACCCTTGAGCGTTCCAGTTAACCGGTTTTAAGCAGGAAAGAGTCTTTTATGCCTTCTAGTTTAAGATTACAACGAATTTCCGATCGTATCCGCCAGGAACTGTCTGAAATGGTTGTCAAAGAGATCGCTGACCCCCGTCTGGATGGAATTTCCATCACGGATGTCAAAGTTGATCGCGAACTGGCTTACGCGGATATTTTTGTTTCAGCAGTCGAAGGAATTGTTCGATCCAAAGAGGTGGTGTCCGGCCTTGAACACGCCTCCGGTTTTCTGCGAAAATCCCTTTCTGACCGGATAGAATTGCGCGTTTTCCCGCGATTGCGTTTCCACTGGGATCCAACCCCCGAGCGCGCAGATCATTTTGAGACATTGCTGGCCTCATTGAAAACAGAAAATTCCTCTACAGGGAAAAATGAGAAATAGTCTTGACCAGCAAATCGGCAGCGCTTTTCAAAAAGCCGAACGGATCGTCCTGACTTCCCACATCAGACCGGACCAGGATGCCATTGGTTCATTGCTGGGACTGGGTATCGCTCTTGAAGCGGCTGGCAAACAGGTTCAGATGGTTCTCACCGATTCCATCGCGGTAAGTATGCGTTTTCTCGAAGGGGCTGACCGGGTAAAACACACAGCAGAAGAACCGTACGACCTGTTCATATCTTTGGACTGTTCTGACACAAAACGCCTGGGCGACGCGCTTCCTCCAGGTGTTCAAGTTGATATCAATATTGACCATCACCTTTCTAACCTTAAATTCGGAAAGATTAATCTGATCGAACCCGAAAATGTGGCCACCAGCGCCATCATCGCAGAACATTTGAAAGACTGGGGGCTGTCCATCAATCAGGCAGTTGCTTCAGCTCTTCTCATGGGAATTCTGGGAGATTCACTGGGATTTAGAACCAGCAATACGTCATCAAACACGCTACGCCTCGCAGCAAAATTGGTGGATTATGGTATAAATCTTTCAGAGATGTATGCGAAAACTCTTGTGGGTCGGTCTTACCAGGCAGCAAAATACTGGGGAATAGGACTGGAGAATTTAAAAAAGACTGGAAAGGTCATTTACTCCAGTTTATCGCTAAAAGACAGGAAAAATGCTTCGTATCCTGGAAATGATGATGCCGATCTCATCAATATGCTCAGTACAATTGATGGCGCTTCGGTTGCCATCATGTTCGTTGAACAGGGCAAGGAAAAAGTTAAAGTGAGCTGGCGTGCAATTCCAGGTATGGATATCTCAAAATTAGCGCTTTCTTTTGGCGGTGGCGGACATCCTGCGGCTTCAGGTGCTGAAATTACTGGTTCCCTGGCTGAAGTTCAGGAAAAAGTATTAAAAGCCACTATCAATTATGTCAAAAATGGCGATAATTAAATTACAGGAATAACAGGTGAGGAAAAATAAAAAGATGGGAGAACTCAAATAACTATGTATGAGGAATCCTTCAATGTCAACAATGCCATATCGGGAGTTCTGGTCGTTGATAAACCGGTTGGATTGACATCACATGACGTGGTTCAAATTATTCGTAAAGGGACAAACATCCGCAGGGCCGGGCATACCGGTACGCTCGATCCACGCGCATCCGGTGTTCTGGTTGTGCTTCTTGGACCGGCAGTCCGTTTAAGTGAATATGTATCCGCGTCAGACAAACGTTATCAGGCCGTGGTTCGGCTCGGGCAATCCACAGACACATATGATGCAGAAGGCCGTGTCACAGGTGGTTCATCACCTGTTGACATCACCGAAGAAAAATTCGAAACTGAACTGAAAACTTTCATTGGAGAAATTGAGCAGGTTCCTCCACCCTACTCCGCGATCAAAGTCAAAGGCAAAAAAGCCTATGATATGGCGCGCGATGGTGAAGAGTTCGACCTGGCTCCACGCACCATTCATGTGTACAACCTTGATCTACTCGAATGGGCCCCGCCTGAGGCGGTAATCGATGTTTACTGTTCCTCAGGTACATATGTTCGCTCACTCGCGCATGACCTGGGTGAAAAACTGGGCTGCGGGGCGCATCTTGTTGGCCTTCGGCGTACCAAAAGTGGACGCTTTACCTTGCGTGATGCCGTTCCGTTGCGGAAACTTCGCGAATCATTTGATTCCGGCAATTGGTACCAATATTTAATTCCGGCCGCCGAAGCGTTATCTGATTGGCCAGCCCTTGAGCTAAACAACGAACAGGTTGAAGCTGTCAGACATGGTATCCGTGTCCAGGCTCCGGCTCTGCCATCCACCTGGGCTCGCGGTATAAATGAACAGGGTGAACTGGTCGCCCTGATGGAATACAATACCGAAACAAGCGAATGGCAGCCTAAAAAAGTCTTTTTCTCCTGATCCTTATGATCCAGGCTGGCTCCATTGAAGAGATCAACCTTGAAAAGGCCTGTCTAACAATAGGCTCTTTCGATGGTGTACATCGCGGACATCAGAAATTGATTTCTGCTCTGGTAGATTCCTCCCATAGTTTAAATTCGCCCGCTCTTGTACTGACATTTCATCCACATCCGGCTGTAGTCCTAAAACATATCGAATCCCCTTTTTACCTCTCCACACCAGAAGAAAAAGCCTCTTTGCTTTCAAAGCTGGGCGTTGATGTATTGATCTCTATTCCCTTTACTCCAGAGATTGCGAAAATTACCGCACAGGAATTTATGGAAAAACTCATCGCGCATACCGGGCTGAAGGATCTGGTAGTCGGCCATGGGTTTGTCCTGGGTAAAGACCGGCATGGTACGGTTGAAGTATTATCCGCGATTGGCCATTCAAAGGGCTATACTGTCACCTGCATATCGCCGGAAGAAATGAATTCAGAAATTATTTCCTCCAGCAAAATTCGCGGTTTGCTCGAGACGGGCGATGTTGTTGCAGCATCGGGCCTTTTGGGAAGGAACTTCAGCGTCACTGGAAAAGTGGTCTCAGGAGATGGTCGCGGCCGCACGATCGGTTTTCCCACTGCCAATTTACAGATCTGGCCTCAAAAACTTCTCCCGGCCCCCGGGGTATACCGCTGCCTGACTGGAATTAAAGGCCGATCAGTCTTATCGGTCGGAAATATCGGTTTCCGTCCTACATTTACAGAAAATACCCGCCAGGTTTTTGTTGAGATACACCTGCTGGATTTCGATGAAGATCTATACGGACAGGAACTTACAGTACAATTTACCCACCGGCTGCGCGGTGAAACCCGTTACCCATCTTTTGAAGAGTTGGTCCGGCAGATCAACCGTGATATTGAGGCCGCCAGGAAACTATGACCCATGTCACGCACCAGAGAAGTTTACCTGCTCGACCCGCAAATCTATTCGCCTGAGACCATAGCTGTCGCATTCGCCAAGACCTCTCGATCGCCGGAATCTTTTGGGAAAATTGCCGACGAACTTACCGGGGAATCCAGCAAGGAATTCAATGAAAAATGGGTGGTCGGGTACGGTCATTCCTCGGTAGCAGAACATGCTGTTTTGCACATCGCCCTTGAGAATATATCCCGGCTGGCAGTAGAATGCCTTGAATCAAACCGACTGGCATCTTATACAGAAAAATCCACCCGGTACCAGCAGTGGACGGGAGAAGATTTTCATATACCGACTGAATTCGCAGATAAGAATTCCAGAGAGATTTTTCTTGATATTTGCCGCGACCTTTTCCGGTTGTATGAATCCTCACTTCCAGTGGTGGTTGATTCGCTGGAAAAAGACACACCCATTCGGCCGGATGAAACCCCGGCACGCCGTAAACGAATAATCTTAACGGCAGCCGGTGATGTCTGCCGTTTTCTACTTCCGGTTTCGGCCTTCGCCAATGTAGGTATGACCATCAATGCCCGCGCGCTTGAGCATGCCATAACCAAGATGCTTTCGCACCCATTACATGAGGTACGCCTACTTGGGAAAGAGGTCAAGGAAATTTCTCAAAAAGCATTGCCCACGTTATTGAAATACGCGAGTGAGCAGCCTTCTCTTACGGAGACCGCCCGTTTCTTTCAGGAACATATCTCCTCTGAGTCTTCCACGTCTTTTTCAAATTGTGTACCTGGCGCAAAATTGATTCGGTATGAACCTGATTTGGTGGATCAGGTTTTACAGGCTGCCATACTTCGATATCATGGTCGTGGCTACGCGCAATGCTCGCAAATTATTCACTCATTATCTGCTGATCAAAAGAAGGAATGGTTTCAGTCCATTTTCAGCAATCTGTCCGACCATGACATTCCCATCAGAGAGCTTGAATATGGCAATTTCGTCTTCGAAGTCATCCTTGATGAAGGCGCTTACCTTGAGCTAAAACGACATCGCATGATGACACAGACACCTGCGCCATTCACCCCCCGCTTAGGGTACGCCGTTCCACGGCAATTTGAAAAAGCTGGATTGCTGGATGAGTACGACCGTATCATGATAAAAGCCGGGAATGCCTATGAAAGTCTGGCTTCCATTTCGCGCCCCGCCGCGTCGTACGTCCTTCCCAATGCCTACAACCGTCAGGTCTTGATCCAGTCAAATTTTCGCAGTATGTATCATTTTCTGGCATTGCGTTCCGCCCCCAACGCGCACTTTTCCATCCGTCGAATTGCCCACCAGATGGCAGATCAACTTATGGATGTTCTGCCTGTCCTGTCAGATATTCTTAAACTTGACCGATCGGAAACAGTCTCAGAAATTGAGGGTAATTTTTTTTCGCGGGTGTGATCACCTTTATTTTTCTTCAATCAATGTGGCTTCCAGAGTCGGTTCCACAGTGGGTGGGATCGGTTCCGGTGTGACTTCCGTTGCCGTGGGAGGAATTTCAGTGAATGTAGGTGTCATTGTTTCCGTCGGGACTAAGGTCCAAGTGGCGGTTGGTTGTGGCGTCGGAGTTGGCGGTGGGACGTCCAGAATCAGATGGATGCGCTTCTCCGCGTAGTTATCTTCCGTACCGAACATCAATACCCGCATCGTCACCAGGTTTCCCGCCAATTCAGAAACATCCCAGGTGACCAACCTGTCAGGCACCGGCCGGGTGGAGTCAAACGGACCGGCTAAAATATTCCATTCTTGCGGATCATCGCCCAGTCCGTATTCCAGCCTGAATTCCTTGAAACCGGTTGGCACATCAGCAACAACGTAGACATCGAACGGGCTTTCCCGAATAACCTGATTATCTTCCAGACCGGGGAAGAAAATTGTAGGTCGTGGGTCGTCTCTCGTGCAAGACCTGTCTGGTGTGAAGCGCACGTTTTCGCTTAAACCTGCCTTCTTTAACCACTCTTTACCTTCATGTGTCTCGGTGAGCCATTTACGTCCCCAGGCATCATCCACAGTCATGGCATGGAGTGATTTCTGGAATTCCTGGCAGTCACCGGATGCCATAAGAAGTGTCCAGGTATCTATGGTAATGTTTGAATAAAAATCCTTATCCGCGGTGGGCGGCAACTGGTCGGACGCGAAGATTTCATTCAGGGTATTCGGGCACTCTGGCGACGCGTCTGTACCGGAATAGAAACAGATTACCCTGTTTATCAAGCCTCCCGGCCGTCGGAAAGGCGTGGGATTGTTCTTGGTAATATATGGCTCGGCTTCCTGCATAAACGCGGACCATATGGGTGCCGCGCCTGTCAAACCAGTTGTATTTTGCATGGCAGAATAATCCGCGTTGCCCACCCAGACTCCCACTGAAAGGTCTGGAGTGTATCCCATCGTCCAGTTATCTCGAAAATCGTTGGTCGTGCCTGTTTTGGCCGCGGCATCAAAAGGCATACGCAGAATGCTGTTTTCACCGAACATCGGTGATCGGGCTTCGTTATCAGACAGAATCGACGAGATCATATACGCATGTTCCGGGCGGATCACCTGTTCAGGATCTTTCGGTTTATATTGAAAGATAAGATTTCCGGAATAGTCGGTGATCTTTAGAATAGACACCGGATTTACCTTTACACCCTGGTTGGCAAAGATGGAAAACGCGGATGCCATATCCAGCAGGGTAACCTCGCCGCCGCCCAATGTCAACGACAATCCATAATCTTCGCGTGTCAGTGATGTAATCCCCATACGTTTGGCAAAATTGATGAAACCATCCGGTTCTGGAGTGTCTTTGTTGTCGTAAATCCCAACAAATTGCAGTGTTTTAACCGCCGGAATATTGTATGAATTTGCCAAAGCGTACCGAACCGTGACCGGTCCATGAAATTTTTCGTCATAGTTTACAGGCTTATACGGTTCCCGCGGGTCATTTGGATCACCGCTCGGCGGAAATTCGCTCGGCACATCCCAGATCAGCGTTCCCGGCGTCCAGCCTTTTTCAAACGCGGCGGTATAGGTCAAAGGTTTGATGGAAGAACCCGGCTGGCGTGGGCTGACAGCCATATTGACCTGCCCGCTGATCTCAACATTATTGAAATCTGCGGAACCCACCATGCTGAGAATCTGACCTGTGGACGGTTGAATTGCCACAAGGGCGCCGTCTGTCACAAGGTAATCTGACAGGCTAGATACCTGTTCTTTTACGATCCTTTCAGCCAATTCCTGCATGGTCGGGTCAATGGTGGTGTAAACTGTGAACCCCGACCGGTAAATGGTATTGGGTTCATATTGCTGCTCCAATTGAGCACGGATATAGTTGACCCAATGGGGAAACCGCATATTGTTTTCACGGATCTGAAACTGGTAATCCGAAATTTCCATGGCAGCTCGCGCGGCGCTGGTGGCGTCAATACACACGGGTTGAATATTCGTACTCACATAAATGCAGTTCTTTTCATCGGAAAGTTGCACCATCAGGTCAAGAACCTGAACATGCCGGCGTAATGTGTCTTCACGGTTGGTAAAAATATCATATACCCCCGGTGCCTGGGGTAATCCTGCCAGAAATGACGCCTGGCTGAGGGTCAATCGATCGGCTGTGGTGTTGAAATAGGTCTCCGCGGCCGCTTCAATACCATAGGCCAGATTCCCGTAATACACTTCGTTGAGGTACATTTCCAGGATTTTCTCTTTGGAGTATTTGCGGGTGATTTCTGCGGAAAGCACAATCTCACGAGCTTTCCGCCTGATGGATATTTCGTAGCGTTCTTCCTGAGAGAATAACAGCATTCGGGCCATTTGCTGCGTGATGGTGGATGCGCCTGACACAGTTTCACCGGCCGAGTAGTTTTGCAGAAACGCTCGAAAGATGGAAAATGGGTCAAACCCCGGATGGGAATAAAACTCCTTGTCTTCGGTGGCCAATGTCGCGGCGACCAGATAAGGAGATATTTTTTCCAAAGGGACATACGTGCGTCGTCCGGCAGTTGGACTGATCATTTCATAAAGCAGATCACCATTCCGGTCCATAATGCGCACTGTCTCAAATTGCGATGTCTTTTCCGAGAGATTTCCGACAGCAGGAAGCGTGCTTGCCAACGCCAGATACTGGTAAATTGCCACTCCACTGGCAATTAAAATACCGGCTAACCCTAAAACAAGTATGCCAATAAGGGCTTTAGTGAAACAGCCGGCTTGCCGGTTCCCATTCTTTTTTACCGGTTTCTTCTTGCGAGGCGCGCTCATCACCACTGGAGGTTTTTGGGGTGTGGCTCCAATTCTGGTGGTAGTGTTGGAATTTACAGGCCTGGATGTTGAGTTGGGACTGCCCGGTAAGGGTTGCGAAGGAACTCTTGTGCCTGCTGGAATCTGCGGTTGAAAATACGGTTGTGTGGCATAAGGAGGCGCGTGCCTCTTTGGCACCGGGGTGCTGCCGGTGATGGATTTGCGCTCTGGTCCGTTTTCAGTCAACTCTCCCGTTTCAGATAATAGAAAATCTCCCGTTGTGGAGAATAAATTGCTTGAGTTTTGCTGTGGTCTATTTTTTTTCTGTTCTCGTTCTTCAATGTCTTCCAACGGGAAATCGGGTTTTATTTCCTGAGGATGGGTAAATTCCACCTCATCATCTTGAGATTCATTATCAGGTAATGGGGATTCAGAAGAATCTGAACCTTCGATATAGTATGGATTATGATATTCGTCGTCAGAAGGGTTATAGTCAGTCATGGATCATTCCAGAACGCGAATCTTAAGATTTCTCATTCTACTATAAATTATTATTTGACCTTTCTCCAACCAGTATGTACAATACGTTTAGATATTAAACTCAGATTAATTTTAAGAGACTATGACAAAATCACTCAATTCCCCAAAAAACAAAATGTTTATCGCAGTGATCCAGGCGCAGGATATTGACGCGGCATACTCAGCGTTGAAAGCTGTCGATATCTCTGCGACTCGATTACCCAGTGTGGGTGGCTTTCTGGGACGTAGAAATGCGACCCTGCTGCTTGACCTCAAACCTGATGAACTGGAAAAAGCGCAGAACGCCCTAAAAGAAAGCTGCCGTCAGCGGATCGAATATCTGGCTGTGCCATTGGAAAGCGCGCCGCTCCCCCTTCCCACTCCAACACCGATCACTGTGGGTGGAGCCAATATCTTCAGCATCGATATCGAACATTTTGAGGAGTTCTAATCCATGAAACTTATAATTACAATCATTCGTGATGTCGACAACGACCAGGTTTCTCACGCATTGACGGAATCTGGTTTTTCAGTAACCATGATCGCCTCGACAGGCGGCTTCTTCCACCGGGGTTCGACCACCCTGCTGATCGGCGTTGAAGATGATCAGGTGGAAAAAGCCATAGCCACCATCAAGGAGAATTGCGTTCAACCGATGGAACAGGGCGGGAAAAAAGCGACTGTATTTGTCATTAAGGTCGATCAATTCATTCATTTTTAGACAAAGGAGCATATACAATGGATTTCGGTTTACCCTTTAGTTATCCGTTTCAGGACAGCGATTGGTTTAAAAAGGTTGCCATCGCGGGTTTGATCTTTTTAATCCCTTTTATAGGCTGGCTCTACCTTCTCGGCTGGGGGCTAGAAATTACCCGCCAATTGATCAAAGGCGAACCTGTCACCATCCCGGAAACAGATTTTGGGAAATTTTTATCTCGTGGATTTAAGGCCTGGGTGATCTCTCTTGTCTATTCCATTCCATCCATGATCTTCCAGATTCCCAATGCCCTGACCAATGTAGCCGCGCAGACCATGTCAAATGAAGACGGGAGCGGTGCGGTTGTCGGTGGTCTGGCGGTTGTCACCATCTGCAGCAGCATCTTAAATCTGATCTACAGCCTGCTGCTGGTCTATGTCCTGCCTGCGGTATATGCCGTTTTCCTGAAGAATAATGAAGAGATCGGTGCTGGGTTCCACTTTGGTGAAATCTTTGACCTCATCAAGAAAGCCCCGGTTGCTTTCTTATTGGCCTGGCTTGGCTCATTGGTAGCCGGATTGGTTTCAGGGTTGGGTGTTATCGCCTGTGTAATTGGTCTCCTTATTACCATCCCTTATTCAACATTGATCATGACCCACTTCTACGGACAGGCGTATCTCGAAACCACAAAAGTTCCCTGACCAAATCAATCGCGAAATTCTTCAACCTGGTAGGTGAAAACCTCCAGGTTTTTTGTTTTCCACAGGTTGGATGGCGCGCCCATCTTGGAACACAGGTGTGACAGAAATTCTGATTTATCCGGCAATTGATCCCATACCTGCGGAAGGAATGTGGCCCTTGCGCGGCCATCTTTCAGGATCACCCCGCTCACTCCCGGAATCAACCGGGAAAGCATTTCTTCGGTGGAATGATAGATCATTTTCAGAGGTTCAGAAAGGACAGAGATTTCAATGGCAATGCCCGGTATCTCATCAGGTGATACCGGGTGAAACCGGAAATCTTCTGTTGCGGCCGCAGCGGCATGTTCCACCACATCCAAAACGAGTGCTTGATACGCCTGCAATGTCCCAATGCAGCCCCGCAAATTTCCCAGCTTTGTTAACGTAACAAAGCTGGCCCCATCAGCTTTAAGACGAGGTGAATAATCATCCAAATTGATATGCGGCAATTTGCGGTTTCGCGTTGCCATCTCAATGGAACGCCGCGCCAGTTCCAAAAGAATCTGCCGGTCTTCATTATCGATCATCTGATTTTTCATACGATCCATACTCCCTGTTATGGTACACAAGGGGATTCCCCTTTCCCCCCACGTTTGTATAATCCACTTCAGCCAGAAAAACCGTCGAATTTCGCAGCTTAACTCTGTCAATAACCCGGCATTCCAGAACAGCCAATGCGTCTTTCAACGCCACCTGCCCACCTGGAAGAGTGATCGTCTCAATACCGGCAAAACGGTTGCTTTTATCATTCGCTTTTCCGGAAAACCGATCGGCAATTTCTTTTTGGTCTGAAGACAATATGGAAACGGAAAAGAAGCCCGATTCTTGCACAATGGAAGAAGTCCGCGTCCCAGAAGCCAATGTAACTGAAATAATCGGAGGATCGAGAGAAACAGACGTGAAGGAATTAACAGTCATCCCATACACACTCACACCAATACGACTGCAAACCACACATACTCCGGTCGTCCATTGCCGCATAGTCTCACGCAGTTTTTCGGATTCAGTACTCAATTCATGCCTCAAAAAACATTAATTCGTTATGCATACTAGAATTAAAAGCGTCAATAGAAAACATGTTTATTATGAATGAATTTTGGTATCATGGGAAATTATGACATCATATAATCCTCGCCACAATCCATCCGGAGGTAACAATATCCATACTCCCAATCCAAAACACCCCGGCAATTCACAAGGTGATGATGACTCATTCGAGCCCGCTCCCCGTCCCGGGTTCAACATGTGGTCAGCTTTACAATCCATATTTTCCGTAGCCATCTTGATTGCCACTCTGTTTACCATGTGGAATCCATCCAATATCTTTTCCAATCAGATGTTGGAAAGAATGTTTAAATCTTCACCCCGTGAAATCGTAAATATCACCACAGTCCCACTCACGCCAACGGCCTCACCCAAACCACGAATTGGCATTGTTGCCGGGCACTGGGGAAATGATTCGGGGGCAGTCTGCGCGGATGGTTTTACAGAAGTCGAAATTAATCAGAAAATTGCCACCCTTGTTCGTGATGATCTTGTCAATGAAGGATATGAGGTCGATCTCCTTCAGGAAAAAGATGAACGCCTTTTTGAATACACCGCTCTGGCATTGGTATCCATCCATAATGATTCGTGTGATTATATTAACAACGAAGCAACAGGCTTTAAAGTGGCCGCCGCCATGTCCTCTGCGTTTCCCGAAAAAGCCACCCGGCTGACAGCATGCATTGTTGACCGCTACGGTTCGGTTACCAACATGAAATATCACGCCAACACGATCACCAAAGACATGACAAATTACCACACGTTTAATGAGATCAACAGCCAGACGACCGCGGCCATAATTGAAACAGGTTTTATGAATCTGGACCGCCAGATTCTGGTCGATCATACCGATCTTATCGCCAGGGGCATTTCTCAGGGTATTCTGTGTTTTATACGAAATGAAGACTTGAACAATCAACCGACCCAGGAACCCACTCCCTGATGACCCTATCGGCCGCTCAGTCCGCGCTTGAACACGCCTGGCACCTGGTTCGCAAAGGTGAAGTCGTGGACGCGCGTTTCTGGGCGTCAGAAGCGGCCAATCTAGACCCCGGGTTGGAAGAAGCCTGGCTCATCCTTGCCGCCCTGTCTGATCCAAACCAGAGCTTTGAATTTCTGCGTAAAGCGCTGGATATCAATCCCAGGAGCCGGCGTGCTAATCGCGGAGTTCAATGGGCGGAGGATTTGACCGGTCGGTCCTTTTCTGAATTTACTTCCAGTCTCCATGAATTTTTTCATGGCTTTGAACAACCACTTTCGGGCGAAACATTTCAATCAGCCGATTACACATCACCAGAGATCATCCACGAAACCCGCGAGCCGGAAGAAAAGACTGAGACACCGCATCTTGACCTAAAATCAGCCCTGCTCTCTGATTCCGTCGAACCGTCGCAGGAAATGCTCATCCGTCGACGGCCCCGCCGTCCAAGACCGGTCGCTCCTCTTAATCCCTGGTCAGTCCTTTTACCATACACCGTCTCGTTTGTAATCTTCCTTTTTCTATTTACACTCTACCTGTTATCCGGGTTGCCTTACGTTCGTGTGGAATCTGCAAGGCCTAAAACGTCAACCGACGAACTGGTCAGTCAGATTCTTACATCCATTCCGCGCGCCACGGCAACACCAAAACCCACCATCACAATTACCCCCTCACGTACCCCGACAAAAATCCCCACCATCACCCGGACTTTTACTCCACAGCCAACCGGTACACCCATTCCTCCCACTCCTTTGCCTACAGACGATGGTATTGATACGGCAATATCCATCAAGTTTGGAGAGATTGCCGCCGATACACTGGAAGATGGTCGTTGGATTGATGTAGACCTCGCGCAACAAAAAGTACGGGCTTATGCCCGCGATATCCTTATCAAAGAATTTTTAGTCTCAACAGGCACAGCTTCCCACCCGACAATCAAAGGAAATTTTCATATTTATATCAAGAACCGCTATGCTGATATGCGCGGCCCGGGATACTATCTGCCCAATGTTCCCTATACAATGTACTATCACCAGAGTTATGGCCTGCATGGTACCTACTGGCACCATAATTTTGGAACCCCCATGAGCCATGGGTGTGTAAATCTTAAAACGGAAGATGCCGGCTGGCTATTTAACTGGGCGAGTATTGGCACCCTGGTACATATCCATTAATCTCTAACAACTTTTTTACACTCTTCCCGTATTCAAATATAGTATAGTTGGAACAGGAAAGTGATCATTATGTACACACACCCCCTTTTTTCAGGTTTGATTTTTGATGAGTCTGGCAAAATGGTTGAAACCGTATCAATTAACAATGAACCATTTTACGTAGTTAATGATGCCGGGTTTAGACGACATATCCCTGCCATCGACGTGGATAAACAGGTCTTTGGACACCTTGTTGAACAAATGCACGGCCACGAAGATGTTATCATTGAGCAGGCTGCCAAAATGTTGGATCA
Organism: uncultured Leptolinea sp.; assembly: GCA_964420995.1. Taxonomy (GTDB): domain Bacteria; phylum Chloroflexota; class Anaerolineae; order Anaerolineales; family Anaerolineaceae; genus Leptolinea. Next base: position 33,328 of record CAYQUX010000018.1, read on the forward strand.
GGATAACATTTTTTCAAGAGCGGTTTTGATGAATCAACTTCAAAACATGGATAAACAATTTGATTCCCTTGTCGAGACAGGTATTCCTGAATCCAGCCGCCAGTATCTTGGTATGATGGGATTTCACGTTACCATTAATCTCCATGGCGATGTGCTAAACGTTGAGCAGCCTGGGCAAATTGCTTCTCCAGAAGATGAATAAAATCTATTGCTCATTAACCAAAACCCTTTTTCTCCAGGATCATTATGGTTTCATCTGAATTCATCCTCCATGTAGATGAAAAGAGCTTCGAGTTTGAAGTCCTTTTTTATTCAAAGAATATTCCCGTTTTAGTTGACTTCTGGGCAACCTGGTGCCAGCCCTGCAAACAACTCAGCCCAATGCTGGAAAATGTTGTCACAGAAGCTGACGGAGCCCTGCGTTTGGCAAAAGTCGATGTGGACGCTAACTCCAAACTGGCCATGCAATATCAGGTGCGCTCGATTCCCACGGTTATCGCGTTTCAAGATGGGAAAGTGGTTGCCGAGTTTTCCGGTTTGATCTCTCAAAGTCAACTGGACGAATTCATTGAAGCGTTGCTTCCTCCAAGTCTAATTGATCTTGAACTGGAAAAAGCGGAGTCACTTCTCGATCTGCATGATTGGAAACAGGCGGAAGAAGTATTCCGCAGTTTATCAAGGTCAGAAGACTGTCCTCCAGCAGCCTATCTTGGTCTGGCGAAAACCTTGATCCCACAGGGGAAATCAGAAGAAGCACTGCGAATTGTGAAAAATTTCCCCGCATGTCTTGAGTATCGTCAGGCTGAAACTTTGCTTCCATTGGCCATTGATCTCTGTTCTCACATGGAACAAGAATCAGATCTGGACGCCATGTATGTCAATTGCCTAAAACTGGTAAATCGCGGCAACCTACTGGCGGCACTTGATGGCCTGTTGGAAATATTAAATACAAACAAAAACTATCGAAAAGGGAAAGCAAAGAACGCGTTCCTCGCTTTGCTTGAATTGTTGGGTGAGCAAGACCCCCAAACCCGCTCCTATCGTGATGAGCTTTCCCGCATTCTGTTTAAATAATAACAGATCCACCCTTTCGGATGGATCTGTCAATTCTCTGGACTGGTCAGGTCACTCTACAAGTGTCAGGTCACCCCAGGTGGTGGGGTTGGCAAGTACGCGTTTTCTGATATTTGACAGAAACGTTTGTTGTACATCACGCGTCACGTCATCATTATCGGAAACACCAAACGCAAAACCAAAATGGGCACCTGTTGCCGGTACAATATTAAACGTCGACCAGGGGATGCCTACTTCAATACGGGTTATGCCCTTGCTGCGTTTGGTGGCAATATCAATATCGCCGCGTGGACCGGCCTGGTTGGCCGGATAAAATACATACGCTTCTTTCGGTCCCGCCGGACTTCCATGACCGGGATTAATTCCAATCTGGTAGTCATCGTTATTTAACTGTGTGTTGTCAAAATCGCCATAGAAATCCGTGTCGAATAGAATTTCGATTGAATCACCCTTGTATAACTGGTCCACACGGGCATTCTGTACGTATTTATCATCGCGCATCTTTGCCGCGATATAGAGGTAATTTTCATCCCATGCCAGCTTGTAAGACGCATCCAGATCCTCAGTTCCGCTGCGGTGCTGACCACCAACGACCACAAAACGGGCCGGCATCTCTGGAGCTGTCCAATCAGTCCAATCGCCATTAATGGTCGGAGCTACTGATGTGTAATACGCCTTTACGGTGCCATTCATCCGCACCCGGATGGGTGTTGGAGTAGGACCTCCACCCTGACCATCAGGAATCGGTTCCTCTGGATTAATATCATCCATCAGTCCATTGGAAGCGTTTACCACGCCGGCAAATGGAAAAGCAATTGCAGCGATGACGACCAGAACAAGAAGGATTTTAGAGATATGTTTCATGCTTCACCTCCAGAAATTACGGTTTTGCTTCCAAATGCGCGGGAACCAATTTCTTTGAGTTTGGTTTTTCAGATCCGGGTCAATCATTTTCACCCGGAGAGAAAAATCCCGATTGGCTGACCGGAAAGCTTTTTTACCGTCGTACTGAAAGTAGCAAGAAGCGTACCATCCTTTTATCAGACCGTTGAGATTACTATATTCCAGGTCGTTTGGAGGCTATTGAAAAACAATATCTCCCCAGGTGGTTGGATTTAGAAACCGGCGGGTGCTGACGCTTGAAACCATTGATTCCTGAATTGTCTGGCTGGTATTGTCGTTATCTGAAACTGACACGGCAAAACCGTAGTGTTTGCCGCTAACCGGCGTAACATCAAACACGCTCCAGGGAATGGCGGCTTCTACCATGTACCCGCCGTCAAAGGCGCGCGAGGCAATGACCAACTGTGTCCGTGCTCCTCGTTTATTAGCCGGGTACCAGAGATAAGCCTCTTTCGGCCCATCTACGTCCCCTTTCCCGGGCGATATACCCAACTGGTAATCATCAGAACTTAATGCCTTCACATAGTAGTCCCCGTCTAAATCTGTATCCATCAGAATTTCAATACTATCGCCCAGATAAATCTTGTACCCTGTGGCGTTTTGAGCGTAAATATCATCAATTACTTTTACGGCCACATAGAAATAATTCCCATCGTACGAAGCCTTGAATGAAGCATTTAGATCACCTGAATTAACCCAGTTGGAACCACCAAAAACAATGTACCCGGATGCTGTCTCTGCATTTGGCCATTCAGCCCATTCACCATCAATGGTTGGGGTAAACTGTACGGCCATTAGTTCAGAACTGGTTCGTGCGGTCGGCGCCGGGCCTGTGGCCGTAGCAGTGTAATACGGGTGTGGAGTGGCTGAATGGTATCCGGAAGGAATGGTCGGCGGAGGGGTTGGCGAGGCATTAGGATTATACGGAAGCAGCGTATTTGTGGCGGTTTCTGTGGGCAGAACGGGGGTAAAGGTAGCCGAAGGAGCCTCTGTAAAGGTGACCGTCGGTGGTAATCCTGTGGCGGTCGGCAGAGCCAATGGCGGCGCGAAGGTTGGCGGAAGAGATTTGGTGGCTGTGTTTTCCGGTGTTGGCTGAATAATTTCCGTTGGGGTGGGTTGAGTCACCGCGGTTGTCAATAGATTACAACTCATCATGGATAAAACAAGGATGATCACTCCCATTAATCCGGTTATTTTTCTTTTCATGATCACCTCCACATTGATTCAATAAAGGATCGTAATGATGGTTGGAAAATGAGTACAATCAATAAACTATACATCAAATTGAGGTCACTGTGAATCTGGATTGGGCAGAACAATTCAACGCGGCAATAACGGTTTGTGATGTCACAGGGGTAATACTCTCTATGAATCTAAAAGCCGCCACTACTTTTTCTAAAGATGGTGGCTCATACCTTATCGGAAAAAACCTTCTTGATTGTCATCCGGAACCGGCCCGCATGAAACTCGCCGATCTTCTGGAAAATCCAAGAGTCAACGCTTATACCATTGAAAAGAATGGGCAGAAAAAGATGATATACCAGGCGCCCTGGTATGAATCAGGAAAATTTGCCGGTTTGGTGGAAATATCACTTCCCTTACCGGCAGAAATCCCTCATTTTGTGCGTAAATAGAAAACGTATAAAAATACGTCACCCGATACGGTAAATCTTTGTCTACCTCATTCACGGTTCAGGTGACATGATGACCATGGTTTCGATATGGTATGTCTGTGGGAACATATCAAATGGGGTGATCTCATCCACTCGATAGCCGGCATCCATCAATATCTTTACATCTCTCGCCAGTGTGGATGGCTCGCAGGAGATATATGCAATTTGCAACGGTCTTGAATTTATCAAGGCTTTTATGGCCGCGGGGGCAATTCCTGCCCGCGGCGGATCAACCACCACAAGGTCAGGATGGATATCCAATCCTGGCAATACAGCTTCCACATTCCCCATGTAGAGCTCAACATTATCAAACATGTCCAGATTAACCACAAAATCATCACAGGCGTCTTCGGATGATTCGATCGCCACTAATCTGGCGGCATGTTCTGCCAGAAATCTGCTGAAAAAACCAACACCACAGTAACAATCCAGAACAGTTGAACCGGGGGCGATTTTTACATTTTCAAGTAAATATGAGACCAATTTTTCAGCGACTTCACGGTTGGTTTGAAAGAAGGACCCGGCGGAAACACGGTAGGTCTTTTCTAGCATAGTGAATATGTTTGATGCCTCTCCAGAAAGGGTTATATCACCAGCAGGTCCTCGGTAGATCACGTTCAACGGAAAATCAACTTCAAACGCCGGTGGATTCGGGGAATCCCCGGACAGGAGCAAGGTCGGAGTGCCGATCCCATCATCGCGAATGGCGACGCGTTGTAACCCGGTTTCAGCGTCAAAATTCAAGGTTCTTAACAGCTCATTTAACGGGTTTTCGAGAAGCAGGCAGGTGTCAACGGGGATGACATCGTGTGAGAGCGCCCGTTGAAATCCGAGTTTCCCATCTGGAGCTACATAAAATTGAACATGGTTACGATAATTGAAAATATTTCCTGATGGAACGGTCTCGCGAATCGGCGCTTTCATGCCGCCCGCGATTCGCATCATTTGTTCGGCAACAATACTTTGCTTGATTAATAATTGTGCTTGATATGCTGCGTGCTGATAATGACAGCCCCCGCATTCCTGGTAATACTTGCAGGGAGCCGTAACTCTTCCAATGCCAGGTTTGATTATCTCCTCTGGCCAGGCAGAAAATGTGCCTCTGTTCTCCAAAATGCTCTCTACCCGAACAATTTCACCTGGCAGGGAAAATGGAATCCAGACCACCTTTCCATCCGCCATACGCGATAATCCTGAACCGCCGTAGACCATTTTTTCAATCGTTAAGTTCATATCATCTCCTCAAAAGTTTTCTGAGCAATTTGAAGATAGTTAGTGGTATAAGATAATCATTTTTTCCCATAACACAATTGTTTGGTTAAGCAACAAACCAAACATTTTACATCTTTTTTATTTGTAATTCTTTTTAAATAGATTTACATTTTAATAAATATCTATTGTGAAAGAGAGATTAAAAAATCCATGGGAAAAAAGATAGCGTTTGTTAATTCGATGCGCGGAAAATTGTTATTGCTATTTCTCAGTCTCTCTCTAATTCCATTGATAATTGTAAGTATTTTCGCGTTTGTTCAAAGTCAAAACTCCTTACGGGCAGAAATTACAGAAAAATTAAGAGAAGCGTCTGCCAACAATGCGGCAAATATCGTCGATTGGCTGGACAGCCGCAAAAAAGACCTCGCTGTCATGTCAAGTAATGCCCGCATCCAATCCATGGAAGCTGCAAGCGCGAAACAGGCGATTGATCAATTCTTCGCCGGCTGGGGACGTTATGAAACCATGTTTGTTGTGGATACAACCGGGAAATCAATCGCCACCACCGATAATACACAGGTTGATCTCTCGGAACGTCAATATGTTAAAGATGCGCTGGCGGGTAATGTGGTAATTTCTGAACCCGTGGTCTCCAAAGCAACGGGAAATCTTGTTCTGGCTATCGCCTCACCGATTAAAAGAGATGGCAATACTGTTGGTGTAGTCATTGCGAGTGTTCCAACAACATATATCGCCAAATTGATGAGCAGCGCTCAAATGGGAGATACGGGTGAAGCGTATTTAATCAACAATGAGGGCGTATTTATTACTCCATCCCGTTTTACAGAGGAATTGGTCCGTGATGGATTGGTCAAAGAGCGTGCTGAACTTGAATTAAAAATCGACACCTATGGATCGCAGCAGGCACTGGCCGGGAATGAAGGGTTATCTGAATACAAGGATTACCGTGGAAGTGATGTAATTGGAGCCTATAGCTGGCTTCCAGATCAAAAATGGGGCATCATTGTCGAGCAGGATTCTTCAGAGGCATTTGAAGCCGTCAACATGTTAAGGAACATACTGATCGGGCTCATCATCATATCTCTGATCATTGTAATAATTGTCGCCGTCATCATCGCCAATTCCATTTCCAACCCCATTCAGAAAATGGCCCAGACAGCCTCTCTAATGGCAGATGGAAAGATTAATCAGGAGATCAAGCACCAATCCAAAGATGAGATTGGTGAACTGGCAGATTCCTTCCGTGAAATGATCTCTTTCCAGAAAGCCATGGCCGCTTCCGCGGATTTATTGGCTAATGGAGATCTGACGGCCAATGTTGAACCCAAATCTGACGAAGATGTTCTGGGTGTTGCCTTCGAAAAAATGATCAAGAATCTTCGTGAAGCCATTGGCGAAGTGGCCTCCAATGCCAGCAATTTGAATTCCGCTTCTTCTCAACTCGCGCAGGCGTCCGACCAGGCCGGTCAGGCTACCTCGCAGATCGCCACCACCATCCAGCAGGTCGCTCGCGGCACCACGCAGCAGACGGAAGCCGCCACCCACTCCGCCGCATCGGTGGAACAGCTCCGCCGCGCTATCGAGAATGTCTCCAAGGGCGCCCAGGCACAGGCCGAAGCCGTTTCAAAGATGGCCGCCCTCACCGGTTCCCTGTCCACCTCCATACAGCAGGTCGCCGGGAATGCCAACGCGGTATCCGTTGAATCCAATAACGCCGCCGTGGCCGCCCGCGATGGTTCCTCCACCGTCGAAGATACCATTCAGGGCATGGAATCCATTCGCGAGAAGGTCGGTTTCTCCGCCCAGAAAGTGCAAGAGATGGGCAACCGCTCTGATCAGATCGGCGCCATCGTGGAAACTATTGACGATATCGCCTCGCAGACCAACCTGCTGGCACTCAACGCCGCCATTGAAGCCGCCCGCGCCGGTGAACACGGCAAAGGTTTCGCCGTGGTGGCCGATGAAGTCCGAAAACTGGCCGAACGCTCCAGCTCTGCCACCAAAGAGATCGGTTCCCTGATCCGCGGTATTCAGGAAACCGTGTCTGAAGCCGTCAAAGCCATGAACGAAAGTGCCACCGAAGTGGAAACCGGCACCGAACGCGCCTCGCGCGCCGGAACCGCTCTGGAGAACATCCTCAAGGCCGCCACCGCCGTGAACGAGCAGGCCCAACTCGCCGCCAGTGCCGTTTCACAGATGGGCAGCCTGTCAAACGAACTGGTTGCCGCGGCCGATGACGTTTCTGCCATTGTGGAAGAAAATACCGCCGCCACCGAAGAGATGGCCGCCGGTTCAACTGAGATCACCCAGGCGATTGACAATATCGCTTCGGTCAGCGAAGAGAATTCCGCCGCCGTGGAAGAGGTTTCCGCCTCGGCCGAAGAGATGAGCGCCCAGGTGGAAGAAGTCACCGCTTCCGCACAATCCCTCTCCAGCATGGCCGACCTGCTCCAGCAGACGGTGGACAAGTTCAAGCTGAACTGAAAAACAACAAATCATTTAGAAAACGTCCGGATCAATTAGATCCGGATGTTTTTTATGATGTATTTATTGCATTTTAATATTTTCCGAATATAGTGTAATTTGTCGTCTTTTTTTAAGTGAGGGAATATGAAAAATAATAAGAAATCTGGAAATTCGTCCATTCGTACCAGGCAGATGGTCATAATGCTTCTTCTGGCATTAATTCCATTGGTTGCAGTAAGTGTCATTGCCTTTATCACCAGCCAGAATGCCCTGCGCAGTCGAACTACCAATGAACTTCAACGATTGTCAGATATCAACACATCCACAATCAATACCTGGTTAAACGAAAGAAAGCAGGATATTACTGTTTTTGCCAATGATGCCCGCGTTAAGACCATGGAAAAAGAAAAAGTAAAAGAAGCATTGGATACGTATTATCAAAAATGGGGTCGATATGAATCCATGTCCGTGCAGCAAATGGACGGGCAAAGCCTCGCAGAATATGACAATAAACCCGTCAATGTAGCAGATAGGGCATATTTTAAGGATGCGAAAGAAGGAAAAGACGTTCTATCACAACCGGTCTTCTCCAAAGCAACGGGTAATCTGATCATGGTGATCGCGATCCCCGTGCGGGTGAATGATACGGTGGTTGGCGTGGCTATAGCCACGGTACCCATGACCTATATTTCCTCCTTAATGAGTTCATCTGCTCTTGGCGATACCGGCGAAGCTTACTTGATTAACGCTGATGGCATCCTAATTACTCCATCGCGTTATGCGGAACAATTGATAAAAGAAGAACGCATAAAAAAAATGGCTGAACTTGAACTCAAGATTGATACCGTTGCTTCTCAACAGGTTTTAGCAGGGAATAAAGGATTATCAGAATATACCGGGTATATGGGTCGGCAGGTTATTGGTACATATAACTGGATCCCGGAACAGAAATGGGGCATTATTGTAGAGCAATCTTCTGACGAGGCTTTCAGTGAAGTCATTCAATTAAGAAATTTGTTGTTTATTCTCGGCATTGTTGCCGCCATCCTCGTTATTCTCTTCGCCTATAACACGTCCGGTTTAATATCAAAGCCGATTATTGCCATGTCAAAAATAGCGGAAGAAATGGCATTGGGGAATATCGAACAGAAAGTAACCTATACCTCTGAAGATGAAATTGGCCGGTTGGCAGATTCCTTCAGGAATATGATCAACTTTCAGAATCGTATGGCTGATTCTGCCGACCTACTAGCCGCCGGTGATCTGACAACTGAAGTAACCCCTCTCTCTGAAAAAGACCGACTGGGTGTTGCCTTTGAGCGTATGATCAAGAATCTTCGTGAAGCCATTGGCGATGTGGCCTCCAATGCCAGCAATTTGAATTCCGCTTCTTCGCAGCTCGCTCAGTCCTCCGATCAGGCCGGTCAGGCTACTTCGCAGATCGCCACCACCATCCAGCAGGTAGCCCGTGGTACCACACAGCAGACGGAAGCCGCCACCCACTCCGCCGCATCGGTTGAACAACTCCGCCGCGCTATTGAGAATGTCTCCAAAGGCGCCCAGGCTCAGGCCGAAGCCGTCTCCAAGATGGCCGCCCTTACCGGCTCCCTCTCTACCTCAATTACTCAGGTCGCCGGGAATGCCAACGCGGTGTCGGTAGAATCCAACAACGCCGCCGTGGCCGCCCGGGACGGTTCATCAACCGTCGAAGATACCATTCAGGGCATGGAAACCATCCGCGAAAAGGTCGGTTTCTCCGCACAGAAAGTCCAGGAGATGGGCAACCGCTCTGATCAGATCGGCGCCATCGTGGAAACCATCGACGACATCGCCTCCCAGACCAACCTGCTGGCTCTCAACGCCGCCATTGAAGCCGCCCGTGCCGGTGAACACGGCAAAGGTTTTGCCGTGGTAGCGGATGAGGTCCGCAAGCTGGCCGAACGTTCCAGTTCGGCCACCAAAGAGATCGGCTCCCTCATCCGTGGTATTCAGGAAACCGTGGCGGAAGCTGTCACGGCTATGAATGAGAGCGCCACCGAGGTGGAAACCGGTACCGAACGCGCCTCCCGCGCCGGCGCGGCTCTGGAAAACATCCTCAAAGCCGCCACCGCCGTGAACGAACAGGCCCAGCTCGCCGCCAGTGCCGTCTCTCAAATGGGCAGTTTGTCCAATGAACTGGTTGCCGCGGCCGATGACGTTTCCGCCATTGTGGAAGAGAATACCGCTGCCACCGAAGAGATGGCCGCCGGCTCCTCTGAGATCACCCAGGCGATTGATAACATTGCATCGGTCAGCGAAGAGAATTCCGCCGCCGTGGAAGAGGTTTCCGCCTCGGCCGAAGAGATGAGCGCCCAGGTGGAAGAGGTCACCGCCTCCGCGCAGTCTCTCTCCAGCATGGCCGACCTGCTCCAGCAGACAGTGGACAAATTCAAACTCAACTAGCGTGTTTCAGCATCAAGTAAAAAGACTGCCCCAAGGGGCAGTCTTTTTTGCTGGCGGAGAGGGAGGGATTCGAACCCTCGATACCTTGCGGTATACGCGCTTTCCAAGCGCGCGCACTAGGCCAACTATGCGACCTCTCCAGCGTGCATTGCGACGGCTATTTTACCACAACCTGAATTTTTGCAAAGCATCTGAAGGAAACTGGAAATTTTTCCTCTGTTGCAAACAGCCGATCTAGTTTAATGCAATTTTCAACGCGGCTGCACCACCAGACGGGTCACGCCCAGGACGATCTCATCACCGGGTTTTATTAACACCCTCTGTTTAATTCGCGTACCGTTCACCTGAACTCCATCAGGTGAGTTGAGATCTGTAATTTGCCAGCCATCCTTCACGGGCTCAATGATGGCATGGTAGAGAGAGACTTCGCGATCGTCAAGGCGCAGGTCAGCATCTTCCTCGTTTCCAATAATGGTACGTCCTTTCAATGCATAAGACTTCCCGCCAACCGCCTCCACAAGAGAGAGGACTTTCCAGTCGGATGGCGGCTGAAAAGTCTTTGCCGTGGAGCCCAATATACCACGCAGCCAGTCAGGGATGAATCCCAAGATTTCTTCGAGAGAAGCCCAGGCTACGCCGGCAGGAGCGGCGCAGATGTAGTCCTTCTCATCAGCACTTAAAATAAAACGACCTTCAGATATATTAAATGTGTTTAGGCTCCATTGTGTATCCTGAATTCGCAGCCAGATCCCATCGAATAGCGCCCCATCCTGGCGGCGCGAGATGCTCAGGTGATGCACACCGGACTGTTCCTTAAGACTGATGGACATTCCGCTGCCCAGCGAATCGGAATAACGTTCCGCCATCCACCGTCCTTCGCGGTCTTCGGTTGGGGTCAAATCAAAAAGATCGTGTAGCGTTGCCAGTCCTGCAGCAAGAATGGCGCTATCAGGCTGTTTGCCAGCACAGAGTGTTTCCAATGACTCTATCAATCCGTCCAACTTCTGCATACTTTCGGGTGGCATGGAGATCACTTCAGGTTTCAGGTTGATTTTGGGGAAATTTCGCATGGTGATCACTCCTTTCTACCCATTCGGGTATTTTTCCACCCAATCTTTCAAGAAATTCTGACGGTTCCTGTAGAGGCGATCTTTGCGATTCATAACATACTTTCTCTCTTGATCGGAATAGGCACGATCCGAGGTCAACGCTCCGGTGGTTGCGGCGGCATACGCGCCAATGAGCGGGCCAATAAATGGTGCCAGTACGGCGACCACCCCACCACCGTGGAATATTGCCAGAATAGACATTTGAACGGTTGTATTCGTCAACCACCAAGCCGCTTCCAGACAATAGTAACGCTCCCAATTATTACTGAGCAACCCGTCAAGTTCGAGCACTGCCGGGTCTTTCCAATGCTGTTTCCACCAGGGGTCCAACCCGCGCGGGTCGGCGGTTGGCTCCATGCCGGAGAGAAACAGTGCTTCATAGTTGTGAATCTCGTTGGCTATGTTGAAATTATCAAACTCGATTCCGTTCATGCTGGCCATCTTTTTCACGCTATCAGGTTGACCGGGTGTGTAATGCCGGCGGCGGATCAGCCATTCGCAAATGCGGTTACGAAACTCGGAGCATACAAAATCATGTGGGAATTTGGCTTTTTTATCACCGCGTGCGAAGGCGTTTTCGAACTCCCACCGTTCCATGATATTCCACAATGCTCCGCGTAAAAAAGGACGGAAAATCATCATACGTACCACACAGCTCATTTCCATTAGTGGCGCGCCTTCAAAACACGGGTTGTTCAGCTTTAGAGCACTGGAGTTCGCGAAGAGATCGGCCAGACACTTTTTAACATTTTCTTTGATATTGATCGCGGCTTTCACCGCTTCGCCGGAAATATCCCCGGTGCGGTTGGTGATACAGCACCTGACAATGAACAGGGCGTCTTCATAATTGCCCCAGTCCATACCGGAATAGACCAGGTCGGCTTGCTCGGAGCCATCTTCGCCAGTGATCACACTGGTCTCGTTCTGACCGCTGTTAGTCAATAGGGCGGGCGCGCCGCCCGTCACGGATTCGGTGGTGATCTTTAGAACGGTGTCAGCCAGAGGTTTGTGGGTGTCGTTTCCCAGGAAGGCAAATGCCCAGGCTTCGGAAACACCCCGCTCCTTACCAGGTACCACCCACAGGCGCAGGTTGGGCAGCAGCGCCTTCAGCTCCACGTCGAGCTTTAATGGGGTGTTAAGGTATCCGGACGGCAGTTCGCCGGTCATGATTCCTTCCACCTGCAGCACCAGCTTATCCTCGACGCGTTCTGGTTTGAACAGGATGGGTTTTAGGGATTTGATCAGTAATGATTTTTCACCAGAGTCAGCCTCTTCGGGTGGGGCGGATTTGTAATCCCCGGCAAAATCCCCTTGCAGGACTCCCTGGAGCGTCCACCAGGCGGGATCTGCCTGTGGGGTGTAATCCAAATTGCGCGGTTCAGGTCGGTCGGAGCGGCAGCAACCGATTACCACTTTCAACTGGTCGTCGGAATCAGCGATTAACTGGTTTTTCTTCAGGTCCAATCCTTTGACAAAGCGAAACGAGCTGGTCAAATCGGAGAACAACTCCAACTGCGGGCGCAGTTTATAGCCCAGCCTTGTCTGGTAAACTTCATTATTGCGGTCTCTGACCGTGATCTTAACCTGAATGATGCCGTTCAATTCCTGCAGGTGTGGGCCAAAAAACTGATCGAGGTCAATATCATCTTTCAGCGTCACTTTCAAGGTGTACTGGTGACTGGCGTGCTGATAAATATCGTTTACCTGCAGCACAGGTGGGTCAAATTCAAGTGAATTGGCATCCAGCTCATATTCGAACGGGGGGTCAACCGGAACACCGTCTTTTTTCGGTTCATGGAAATAGGCTATGATCTCGGAAAAATCCCAGGCGGGAGCAGATAGGTTTTTATTAAAATGTACATCAGCCTGCTTTTTGCCCTGTACCCAGGCGCCCAGCATAAGTTCTTTTTCCAACCCGATCGCAAGGTTTCTATCCAGCACCTGGTTTCCGCTGGAGTATCGAGCACGCAGGATGGGATCACCGGGCGCACCCGGCATTGATGCAAGCCTTAAGGGAATCACCAGAGCCCCTTCGAACACAAAGGGCGGGTTTGATTCGGGCGGGGCGGAGCGCATCTCCACATTCGCGGAGTTCGGTCCAATGAGCGCAATGTCGATCAACCTTGCCAGGTTGTCTGGTGTGCTATCGGCGTCCGGAAGCGGGGTGGCGGTCAAGCGCGCCCAGGCATAAATTTCTTTACCATCCGCTGGCAGATTTGTCTTCTGGGGGTCCCTCCATTCCAATTCCAACTTATACACCGGGACAATCTTGACATTCACCAGGGTGGAAACCTTTGTTTTATCAGCTAATGCAATGATTTCAACAGGTATGGTCTCGCATACGGTGGGTTTGGGTATGCTGAAATTACAGACCAGGCGGCCAAAACCCGTGGTTGACGACCCTGTCAATCCGCCGGGAGTTGCGGGAATATGGATATTTATAGAAGCGTTGCTCGCCAGTGAAACGCTGCCATTTGCCGCAATACGCCATACCTGAACTGTCAATGCCTGGGTTTCCTTTGGCTTGACTTCGATATATCTGCGGCTAACACTCATGGCATATCTGGTTGGAGGTGGTTCCTTTGCTTTCTTACCGCTACCTTTCATCAACGCAGCGCCGACCGCAGCCGTCGCCAATCCGGCAGCTATCACGGCAGTCAAACCGCCCACCAGAACCGGGCTGGGTTCGAATTCAGTAGCTTTTATGGAAACTTTAACAATGCCAGATTTTTTGTCCAGAGGGCAAATATATTGATAGGAAACTACGGCAGCACTTCCATTCCAGGTCATTGACCTGCCGCTTTCCTCCCCGTTATAAAACCATTTTCCATCTTTTGGTTCCACCTTGTCGCCAGCCTCGTTTGTAACGACAACATTGGGGGAAAATTTCTGACCTGGTTTCAAGTCATCGGGTAGAGTGATTTTGGCTTTACAGGCACCAATGGCGGAAATGTTGAGTTTCACGCTTTTGGTTTGTTTCTCGCCCGGGCAGATATATCGGTATTCCACCAAACCTGCCTTGCCGTCCCAGGTCATGGTTTTGCCGCTGGTTTTACCGTTGTAGTACCAGGCTTCTTTTTTGGGTGTTACCAGGTCACCGTCGTTATCCACCACGGTTACCTGCGGTGTGAACTTCTCCCCGGGTTTCATGTTATCAGGTAATTCCAATGTGGCGGTACAGCCTGATTTCTCCCACTTGTATGTATATACCGCCTTGACGGTCACGATATCAATCTGGCATTGGAGAGTAATACTGCGTTGCTCGCCTTCCTTTTTACCTGATTCCAATTCAAGGACAGCGCTGGTTTCCTTCTGCCTGTTCAATTCTTTTCCACTGAAATCCAGGTCCACCTGGGAAAATGAGATGCTCCCCTTTTTTTGACTATCCAGTGTATAACCGTTGACCGTCCCACGAAAAAAACTGGCTCCCGTTATATTGCCATTCACAGACAGGGTGTAGGGGTATTTTTCTCCGGGAATAATACTTGACGGGATGTCACCACCCGGCCATATCCAGGAACAAGTGCCCATCAATTTGCTTGATATTGAACGCGGACTATTTGGAGTGAATTGGATATTGTATTCAGTATAGGTGGCTCCAAGACTGGAAGAATTTATGAACGGTTCGTATTCTGATTCAAGGCCGTGGAAGTTTGGTCCCTCCCAGGAGTCTGATTCATCGATGCTTTTCAGGTTCCACATGCCGTCGGAATTTGTGCTTTGAGGTGGATGCGCAGGTGGTGTGGCTGCCTGGACATTCAGCGCGGGAAACGTGATGGCCACGATGACGGCGGCCAGGAGTACCAAACCGCACCATCTGCTGCTGAAACGGGTTACTCGGTTGCGGAAGGGAATCATGTCATTCTCCTTATGGCAGTTCCGCGGAAAAATCGTCAAAGTAAGCCTGCATGTACACACCGTCCGGTCCCGCTTGCTGGCGGGAAGCCGCGAATAAACAGATATCTCCGCTGGCCTGATCTGAAACGGTGATGATTTCCTGGCCGACTTCATTGACCACCAGCTGGATGCGCCCGTCCATGCATGCCACTTCGATATTCATCATGCCATCAGGGGCAGGCTGGTACGCGATCAGCGGCTTGAAGATGGGCTTGGTCAATTCGAAATACTCGCCGTTTTCAAATTGGTCGACGGCATAAAATCCTTCCTTGAAGGAGATACGGTAAAAGTTCTTATTGTCCTTCAGGTGGCAAATCACACCAAAGGAGCCGTCCCCGGTCTGTCCGCTGGCTCTGAAACGCACCACGACGTCGGAGACAGGCACAGCAAAACCATGCGGCGGGTAGGATACGACAGTTTCATCTGGAATACGCAGCACCAGATTATAGGTTCCATCGGGTGTGTATCCCATGCTGTAATTCTCATTCGTTATCTTTTTCCAGCCGCCGTCCGGATTGGAGAAATCATCGGCGAAGGATCTGGCAGCGGGCTGTTTTGTTTTACCGGTAGTCGGTTTGAGCGTCTTTTCAGGCGGTGAAGTGGGTGTGACGCCTGCGTCTTCTTCCGGCGGAGGCAGGGACGTGGATTGTTCCACAGAAGGCGGTTGTTCCTGGATGGCTGTTGTCTCGTCAGGGAGAGGGTTTGTGCCGCTCAGAAGGTAAAAAGCCAGACCGGCCACCGACAGGCAGGAACACAGCCCGCCACCCAGAATACCGAGCAGCCCAATCCAGTAACGCGTGCTGCGTTTCGCGGTTGACCCGACAGGCGCGGGTGCGGTCATATCCTCTTGGAAGAGGACAACATTTGGCGTGGGAGCGCCGCAGTGCGGGCAAAGCAGCGTCCCAGGCGGGATTGGGGCTTTGCATTTTTCACATTGCGAAGGTGAAATGGATTCCATGTTTTCCCCTGTAACTTGTCTAAGAAACGGTTTTATGCGGCTAAAGGCAGTGCTCTGAAACTATCTCTGATTGCTCTTGTATGCCACAATTCCACGTCCAAAATATTCCCCACAATTCCACCCCGAAAGGGTTCTGGTAGTTTCTGACAAAAATAATTTTAGCATTTTTCCCTGTTTCTGTTTCTGTCAAGGTGTATTTTTGTGGATTTCGCATGGAATTCGGGGCCAAAAAATTCTTGTCATTTCCTGAAATGTGCCGTATAATATCGCAGCCCGCAATGGGCGGATAGCTCAGTTGGTTAGAGCACACGGTTGACATCCGTGAGGTCGTAGGTTCGAGCCCTATTCCGCCCACCAGTTTCTCAAGACCACCATTGGTGGTCTTTTTTTTATATTTCTTTTCGTTATTTTGATTGCAGGTAATCTCTGGCAGATATCTTGCAATAATTCTGATCAAATAAAAATAATTCATTCGACATATGAAAAAAATCTTCATTCTCTCCGTTTTGATTTTCATCTCAATTGCCTGCCTGGCAGCGCCCACGCAGAACGACAATCCCGTTGAAACGGTGGTTGTGGCCGAATTAACCTACCAGGCGTCACGCGACAAACCCACGGAAGCGCCCATCCTGCCGCCTCTGCCCAGCCTGCCCCCGCCGTCTGTTGGCATTCCCACCCGCATGTTCACGCCGACTGACGTCCCAACGATGACTCCCTTCACCGTAGCTCCCCTGCCAACCAAAACCCCTACGCCGGTGAAAGTCACCGAAAAATCCATCAAATACACCATTACCGGCAGCGCGGAATCAATTGAGATCGTCTACGTGAAACCGGACGGCAATGTGGAAACCAAAGTAATCACACCCCCGTTTGAGATTACCCAGGTTTTCAAATTGGGCGCGCCGCTTTCACTGTTTGGCAAAGCAATCAGTGATGAAGGTTCGGTGACTTGCAAGATCGAATCCCCGGAAAAGACCATTATCGAGACCACAGCGCGGGGTTTAAATAAGAACGCCTTCTGCTCGGACAAAATAGTGGAATAAAAAAAATCCTCTATTTACATAAGGAATCACTTTTATATATGGGGGAAAATTCCAACACGGGAACAAATTCTCGTGTGAATCCGTCCTACCATTGCGTTATACAATTATTCTGTATTCATTCGGATGGATGAAGAAAAGAGGGTTCTATGAAGTTCACGCGCGTTTTGGTCAATCCCCATTGTTCTGGAATCCTTTTCACGGCATTGATCATGATCCTGATCCTCTCTGCCGGTTGCGGGCTGCCGCCTGCCACCCCGCAGATGGGCGGTCAGGATATCCCCATACAAAGCGGCTCAACCCAGGCCGCAGAAGGGTCTTCGAGTATGACAGGCAGCAGTACGGATCAACCCATGACGCTTGGTGAGGGACAGGCTTCTACGCAGGTACCTCAAGCGATCCCCACCTCAGTCAGCCAGCCTCTGACCGACGCTGAAATTGACGCCATTCTCTCACGTCTGCCCACCCTTGTACCCGATCAGGCCGTGGACAGTGACTTCCGCATCCCGGATGGACCGCTACCGCCGCCTCGTGCTGGTGAAACAATCCAGCAGGCATTCCCGCCAGCTTCCACCGCCCTGCCTGAAGATCAGGCTCCTTCCGGCGCGTTGGAAGTGCTGCGATTTTCACCCGAAGGGGAAATACCCGTCGCTCCTTTCATCAGCGTCACCTTCAATCAACCGATGGTTCCCCTTACCACTCTGAAGGACCTCTCAAAAGCGGAAATCCCGGTTAAAGTGGAACCTGATCTGCCGGGAATCTGGCGCTGGGTGGGCACCAAGACCCTGACCTTCAATTACGCCTCTGAACTGATCGACCGGCTGCCCAAATCCACCAAGTACATAGTGACAGTGCCTGCGGGAACAAAATCACAAACCGGCGGGGTTTTAACAAAAGCGGTTGAATGGTCCTTCACCACACCAACTGTCAAACTTATCTCCCAGTATCCAGATGGCATCAGTCAACCGCTGAACCCGTTGATCTTCCTTACCTTCGACCAGCGTATCGATCCGGCGGCTGCGCTGAAGACAGTCACTCTGGCTGCCGCGGGCAGTCCGGTTGCAACCCGTCTGTCCACTGAATCCGATTGGAAAAGTAATGCCGCCGTAAACCGCCTGGTGAAAGGCGCGCAGGAAGGCCGTTGGATGGTCTTCCAGCCGGTGGAAGCTTTACCCCTTGATACAGACATTGCCATCACCGTTGGTCCGGAAACCCCTTCAGCCGAAGGCCCGTTGGTATCAAAAGAGATTCAATCTTTCAACTTCCACACGTACGCCCCATTGAGGGTTGTTGAGCATGGGTGTTCCTGGGGTGGAGACACCTGCCGCCCTCTGACGCCATTTTTCATCCGTTTCAATAACCCGTTGGATGGGAAGAATTTCAAAGATGAGATGCTGAAAATCACACCGGAATTACCCGGTGTTTCCGCGAGTATCTCCGGCAATACCATTAGCATACAGGGTGAAACCAAAGGCCGCACAACATACACCCTTTCGCTGGACGCAGCAATTCAGGACGTGTACGGGCAGAAACTGGGCAAGACGGGAAACCTGACCTTCAAAGTCGGTCCGGCAGAAAAACTGCTCACCGGCCCCAATCAAACCTTTATCAGCCTTGACCCGGCCTCGGGTGATCCGGCTATATCAGTCTATTCCATAAACTACACGCAACTTGATGTCAAGATCTATTCTGTCCAACCCGCTGATTGGCCGGCTTTCCAGAATTACCTTGAGGATTACCGGCGCACTGACATGCATGTCAGCGCCCCCGGGAAAAAGGTTTTTGACGGGGTCGTAAATGTGAAATCTGTTCCAGATGCTCTCACGGAAACACCCATCAAGTTAAAATCATACCTGTCGAATAACTCCGGTCAGTTCATCGTGATTGTCAAGCCGCGCCTCGGACTGTTCGAGAAAGAGGAATACTGGCGTACTATTCAGGTGTGGACGCAGGTCACCCGGCTCGGGTTGGACGCGCTGGTTGATCACAGCCGCATGACCGCCTGGACAACCAGCCTTCTGGATGGTAAACCGGTGGAAGGCGCGGCTCTCTCATCCAACGGAACGACTCTGAATTCCACCAGCGGTGAATCCGGGCTGGTCTCGTTTGACATTCCGAACAGTGCGACATACCTGACCGCGTCCAAAGACGGCGACACAGTCATGCTGCCGCGCTCATCCAATTATTGGGGGGAAGACGCGTGGAACAGCCATCCGGTAAGCGATGAGCTGCGCTGGTATGTGTTTGACGACCGCCAGATGTACAAACCCGGAGAGGAAGTGCATATCAAGGGCTGGCTGCGCCGTATTGGCGGCACTCAGACCGGTGATGTCGGCCTGGTGGGGCAGGATGTGACATCCGTGTCATACCAGATAACGGAGCCGCAGGGGAATAACATTGGCAGCGGCCAGGCAACAGTCAATGCGCTGGGTGGATTTGACCTAGCTTTTACCATTCCAGAAAAGACCAACCTGGGGTACGCGCAAATCAACTTTTCCGCGGCCGGTGCCCTGAGCAACCTTTCTAATACCAATTTCAACCATTCCTTTCAGATACAGGAATTCCGCCGTCCTGAATTTGAGGTCTCCGCGCGGAATGACACCCCCGGGCCGTATTTTGCCGGGGAGACCGGTGTGGCGGCTGTGGAAGCCAAATACTACGCTGGCGGCGCTCTGCCAAACGCGGATGTCACCTGGCAGGTGACCACATCACCGGCCAGCTACAGCCCGCCCAACTGGCCGGAATTTACCTTTGGTTTCTGGACTCCCTGGTGGACGTTATCTGCCAAATCTGATTTTGGGTTCGAAGACGGCTTCTATCACCCCGACGGCAAAGTGGAGACCTTCACCGGCAAGACTGACGCAAGCGGCACGCATTTCCTGAAAATTGGCTTTGAAAAGAATGACGCAGGCAGGCCGGTCAGCGTGGCGGCTGAAGCCACCGTGATGGATGTCAACCGTCAGGCCTGGACCGATTCCACCAGTATGCTGGTGCACGCGGCCGACCTGTACATCGGGCTGCGCAGCGAACGCTACTTTGTGGAAAAAGGTACACCATTGAAGATCGAATACATCGTCACCGATCTGGATGGGAAACCAGTGGAAGACCGCCTGGTCGATATGCAGGCAGCCCGCCTGGAATGGAAGTACCGTGACGGCCGCTGGTCGGAAGAAGAAGTGGATGTGCAGAAATGCGGGCAGGCGTCACAGCTCCAACCCGCTCTGTGCACCTTCCAGACGACTCTTGGCGGAGAATACCGCATAACCGCTGTGGTGACAGATGAAAAAGGCCGCCGCAATAAGACGGAACTGACCCGCTGGGTGAGCGGCGGCAAACGCCCGCCCGCCCGCAAGGTGGAACTGGAAGACGTCACCCTGATCCCCGACAAGGACAGCTATAAGCCAGGCGACACCGCGGAGATTTTGGTTCAGGCACCCTTCTCACCCGCAGACGGAATGTTGACCGTCAGCCGCAGCGGTGTACTTTACACGGAAGCCTTCCAGATCAAGGGTGATACCATCACCCTGCAAATCCCCATCAAGGAAGCCCACCTGCCCAACCTGAATGTGCAGGTCAACCTTTCCGGTTCGGCTCCGCGACTGGATGACGCAGGTGAACCCGTCACCGGCATTCCCAACCGCCCGGCCTTCGCCGCAGGAACTTTGAACCTTTCAATCCCCCCATTGCAACGTGAATTGACTGTGACAGCCATCCCCGCGCAGGCAGAGACCGAACCTGGCAAAGAGACACAGATCAATGTGACCCTCAAAGACAGCGCCGGACAACCGGTGAAAGACGCCGAAGTAGCCGTGGTGGTTGTGGATGAGTCCATCCTTTCATTGACCGGGTATAACCTGGCTGACCCAATGGCTATTTTCTACTCCGAACGGGAACCCGGTTTTGCCACAACGTACACCCGCTCCAGCATTATTCTGGCTGACCCGCTTGCCCTGGCACAGTCGCAGGCGCAGAACATGGCTCGCGAAATGGCCAAAGGCGAAATGGATAGCATGTCAGCCGGTGCCTTGCCTGCGGCGCCCATGGCGATGGCCCCCGCCCCCACCATGGCAGCCGCGGAAGGCCGCGGAGGTGGCGGCGCGCCACCTCCGGCTATACGCATCAGAACAGATTTTAATCCACTGGCCGTCTTCTCCCCCTCTGTTAAAACCTCCGCTGACGGCACAGCCATTGTTCCCGTCAAACTGCCTGACAACCTTACCCGCTACCGGGTAATGGCTGTGGCCGTTTCACCTGACGGACGATCCTTTGGCTCGGGTGAGTCCAACCTGACCGCCCGCCTCCCGTTGATGGTGCGCCCCTCCGCCCCTCGTTTTCTAAACTTTGGCGATCAGTTCGAGCTGCCGGTTGTGCTGCAAAACCAGACCGGTGCCGACATGCCGGTGAACGTAGCCATCCGCGCGTCCAACCTGGAATTCACCGCCTTCCGCGGCCTTAAGCTAACCATCCCGGCACGCGACCGCGTTGAGGTGCGCTTCCCCGCCCGCACGCTCTCAGCCGGTGAGGTAGTTTTCCAGGTGGCCGCCGTGACGACTGACGCGAATGCCTATGCCGACGCGTCCACCATCAGCATGCCAGTCTATACCCCGGCCACCACCGAAGCCTTCGCCACCTACGGCGTGCTTGACCAGGGCGCCGCCTTCCAGCCGGTTGCCGCCCCCACAGGTGTCTACCCGCAGTTCGGCAGCCTGGAGATCAGCACATCCTCCACTGCCGTTCAGTCCCTCACCGATGCCGTCCTCTACCTGGTGTCCTACCGGTTTGAATGCAGCGAGCAGCTCTCCTCGCGTATTTTGGGTGTGGCCGCCCTGCGCGATGTATTGACTGCCTTTAAGGCCAAAGACCTGCCCTCACCCGAGACCATGGAAGCCGCCGTTGACCGCGACATCACCCGCCTGCAGGGCATGCAAAACAACGACGGCGGATTCCCCTACTGGCGGCATGGCGAAGAATCCATCCCCTTCAACACCATCCATGTGGCCCACGCCCTGCAGCGCGCCACACTGAAAGGCTTCGACGTTCCCGCCGATATGCAGTCCAGCGCGCTGGCCTACCTGCAGCAGATCGAAAGTCATTTTCCCGATTATTACAGCGAGCGTACCCGTCAGACTTTGACGGCATACGCTTTGTACGTGCGCAACCTGATGGGCGACAGAGATGCCGTGCGTGCCGCGAAGTTGATCGACCAGGCTGGCATGGAAAACCTCTCGCTGGACGCCATTGGCTGGCTGTGGAATGTGCTCATCGATGATGCTGCTCAAACCGCAAAGCTGGATGCCATCCGCAAGTATGTTGGCAATCGGGTTGTCGAGACCGCGGGGGCGGCCAACTTCACCACCACCTACGACGACCAGAATTACCTGCTGCTCGGCTCGAACCGCCGTACAGACGCCATCCTGTTGGACGCGTTGATGGCCGACAACCCGCAGTCTGATCTGATCCCCAGGGTGGTCAACGGATTGCTGGCGCACCGCGTCAAAGGCCGCTGGGGCAACACGCAGGAGAACGTTTTCGTGCTGCTCTCGCTGGACCGCTACTTCAACACGTACGAAGCCCAGACGCCGGAATTTGTGGCCAATATCTGGCTGGGTGACCAGTTCGCCGGGTCGCATACTTTCAAGGGACGCACCACTGACTACCAGGTGACAAACATTCCCATGAACTACCTGTTGGATGCCATCCCCGCCGGTGAGGCGCTCGATCTGGTGATCGGCAAGGAAGGCGCCGGGCGTCTGTACTACCGTCTGGGTTTGAGTTACGCGCCGACCGATCTGTCACTCCCGCCGCTGGACATGGGTTTCGTCGTGCAGCGCTCATACGAAGCCGTGGATAACCCGGATGACGTGAAAAAGGACGAAGATGGCGTGTGGCATATCAAAGCCGGCGCTAAAGTGAAAGTTCATCTTAATCTGGTCGCGGATAACCGCCGTTACCACGTGGCCCTGGTCGACCCGCTACCCGCCGGATTGGAAGCCATCAATCCCTCGCTGGCCGTCACCGGCAGCCAGGGGCAGACGACTGCCACGCAGGAGCCGCGTTACGGCTGGTGGTGGCACTGGAACTGGTTTGACCACCAGAACCTGCGCGACGAACGCGCCGAAGTGTTCACCTCGCTGCTGTGGGACGGAGTGTACGACTACACCTACACGGCGCGTGCCACCTCCCCCGGCCGATTCGTGGTACCCCCGGCCAAAGCCGAAGAGATGTACTCACCCGAGGTGTTTGGCCGCAGCGCCAATGACGTGGTGATCGTAGAGTAATGGATTAAGCACGGGGCGCGGTCAAGGTTGACCGCGCCCTGTTTGTAATTAATTACGGATTAGTTACTTAAACACACCAAAATCGAAGAATTCAATCAATTAATTGACCAATATAAGTGTCAATAATTTCAGTATTTATTCCATCGTATAAATCAGGCATTGATAGTTTGTGAAGGATATCCCAAATAATATTTGCATCATTTTCAAATTGCACATTTCTACTAATCTGATCGGGAACATAAAAGGGCAACATATAAATTATTGAAGCCCAATTTGAAAGTTCCGATGCCGAAATTTCTCCTGATGAGTATTTTTCTAATACATGTATTAATTGCGTCTTACTGACCGAGATTTTTATATCTTCGCGAATAGAAGCATCGATTATTTTTATCTCACGATATGATGGGCAAAAATCAATAAAAATTTTTTTTTGAAATTTTTGTTTAAAGGTATCGAATGATATCTTGTATAAAAGAAAATCATCTAGAATTTCAGTGATTATTTTCGAAGATAATTTCTGGGAATTTTGAATTGACTTAAATCTATTTTCCATTTGTATTATTTCTATATATAAATCCCAGTACTCTGTCTTTAGCGTTAAAAGAATTTGAGGTAAATATTTCACTACTTGAATACCCCATCATATTCAACAATTAATAATTGTAAACCCGTTTATGGGACGGAATGTACGACTACACCCACACTGCGCGCGCCACCTCCCCCGGCGGGTTCGTGGTTCCCCCGGCCAAATCCGAAGAGATGTACTCACCCGAGGTCTTCGGCCGCAGCGCCAATGACGTGGTGATCGTAGAGTAATGGATTAAGCAAGGGGCGCGGTCAAGATTGACCGCGCCCCTTTTTCATTGTAGCCAGCAAATGGGATGCGCTCAAACGCAAGCGCATCCCCCCCGATTGGTATGTTGCAAAGATCAGGCATATCCATCACATATTGAAGTAACTTACTTACTTTTCGCGATTCCACCTGATACCCCATCTGAAAGCATGATAGTATTTGCTATAATTCTTTCCATTATGACTACGTACACAGGAATAAAAACTATGCCAAGGAAAATGCTCTCTTTACTGCTTCTGGTTGTTTTCACAACCAGTTGTTCACCCAAACCCACGCCGCCGGCGGAGCCCACGCAGGATATCAGCGTTCTGGTTGGCACCATGATGGCCGCCACTCTCACAGCCATCGCGCCCACACCGGTTCCTCCAACCAACACACCGGCTCCTGAACCAACTGCCACCCCATTGCCCCCGGGCACATTGGACGAGCAGTTCACAGCCGGTTTTACCTATCCCAATCCGGCCTACTGGTCAGATCCTTTTGAAGCGTCGCTGGTGAAACACACCTATACCGTTACAGCCGAACAGGATTTCTTGAAATACAATTTTCTCGAACCGGAAACATATCTTTACACGTTGTACCAGAAGGAAATGCCGGCAGATATTGTGCTTGAAACGTCATATCTGAATATTGACACGCAAAGTTCCGAAGCGGCACTGGTGTGCCGGGCAGACCCGGCCTCCCGGACAAAATGGTACGAATTCCGGATCATTCATTTTGAGAAAGCCGCTGTTATTTACTACTTTGAACGCAAGGATGTTTACAATAATCCCTATCAACGGTTGGCATACAAATTATTACCCGTGGAATTGTTCCGGGACAGGGAAAACCGGTTGGAAGCGAAATGCCAGGGTAATAAATTAACCCTTAGTTTGAACGGGGCCGAAGTGGTCAGCGTGGAAGATGCCAAACTACCAGGTCCCGGCCTGGTCGGCCTTGCCGGCGTATCGCATGGCAAAGTCCCGATGACCATTGGGTTTAATTACCTGAGCGTAAAACCCGCTCAATAATTTCTCTATTATTCTTCCCTAAACCCTGAAACGCACAACCAGTCGTTTCAGGGATTTTTTTTTACAATTCTCCGGTATCAGGATATACCGTCTATATTCTCTATAGGAGAGCTGTCGCAGAAAAATAAAAGACATTACCATCCATCGAAGGTAATGTCCCTTATTCCCTGCGCAAAAACAGATATCTAGAGATTATTGATGACATTCTCATATGCTGCGGTCAGCCAGGGAGCGAATAATGGGAGCAAAACAAAAGCTACAAGAACAACTAAAACAAAAATCAGTGCGTATTCAACAAAACCCTGCCCCTTTTCGCTCGCGCGAAAAATCATCCCTATCCTCCTTTCTGACAAGCGGAAAAATACAATACCTCCTTGTATTAAAGCGCTTTCCATGAATTAAAGAATAAATTCAGGATAAAAAAATCTCCACTTTCAGTGTATATCATATTTACAAAATTGAAAATCACCTTTCATAATTGTAAGAAATTGGTTTTTAGACTTATTTTTACACTATGAAAGAAATACCTACGATGGTTAACATATTATGCCTTGAAATGATTGTTCAAATCAAACGGAGAATACACTCCTGTTGAAGTCACCACCCCGCTGATCAACGTTGGTGGAGTGATATCAAACGCCGGGTAAAACCCTTTTACTCCTTCCTTTACAGTCCGGGTGCCCAGAGCCATAAGGCTCTCTTCCGGGTCGCGCATTTCAATTTTTACATGCTCTATTTTGGGTTCAGAAACTGACGGATTACGCAATATATAGCACGGTATTTTATGGTAATGCGCTGCGATGGCCAGTTGGAAGGTGCCTATCTTATTAACCGCGTACCCGTCCATGGTAACCACATCTGCCGCGCAGGCAAACACATCCACCATGCCGCGCGACATCATAAACGCCGGCATATTGTCTGTCACCACTGTTACGGGAATATCCATCTCTTGGGCCATACTGGCAGTCAGGCGGGCGCCCTGTAGGAATGGCCGTGTTTCCGGGCAGATCAATGCGATTTCCTTGCCGGCTTTGCGGGCTTCGAGCAGCGTGTACCCGATGAGTGTCTCGGCGAAACACTGGGTCAACAGGCGAACACGTTCAGGCAGCAATTTCGCTGCATTTTGCCCGATTTTCTGCTCTTCCTGATACCGTTCACGCAAAATGTCATGAACAAAATCCAGAGTTTTTGTTTCAATATCCTCATCCGTATCAAGCGCGCGCAAAGTTTCGGCAAGGATGCGCTGCATGTGTTTGACCTGAAAGACAGAAGTTGTCGGTCTGGCGTGACCCAGGTCATCAGCCGCTTTCTGTAAATATTCTCTGGCCTTGACCGATGGCATGGATTTCGCTGCGTGAGCCGCCAGTACCATTCCACAGGCGGAAGCCAGCCAGGGGCCCATGCTTTGGGTCACCATATCGCGGATGGCCTGAACCACCTCGGTATAATCCCGGCACACCACAAATTCCACTTGCATCGGGTAGACGCGCCGGTCAAGAATTTTTACGGTTCCGTCTTCATAGCGCGCTACATTTTCAGGATGGATCAAATAACCAAGCCCCTCTGCGTATTCAAAAGACATGGATCACAATCCTCTCATTTCGAAAATACTTCCCTGCCATTCACACAAGGGAAAAAACATCCGGCCCTTTCGGACCGGATAATTTATTAATATTGTCAGTCGTTATTTCTTGTCGGATTCTTCCAGTTTCGCCAGCATTTCCTTATTGGGGATCACACACAGGAAACCCATTGGTTCATCGCCAATGGCAGCCAGATCATGGTGTTCCCAGGGTTTGATAAAGACCAGGTCACGGGGATTCAAGTCATACACCTGATCTTCAATGGTAACGCGTGCTTTGCCATGCAAAATCATCACACCATGAACATGCGCGTGATAGTCACGCGTGGCGGAATGACCGCCGGGTTGAATTAGAAAATAGCGGAAAACAAAATGCTCCGCGCCTTCATCCCGCCCGATCAATATCTTTCCGCTCGCGCCTTTGGCAGCCGCGTCCGGGTAACTTTTACTATGCACATCTTCCCAATCAAAAGCCGTTTCACTCCCGGTAAACCGATGCACTACACCCATTTTTTCCTCACTATTTATAAGAATTAACTACATATTGATTCTACCTCTGAACAAGGACATCTTCAATAATTTGTGAATGTCTGGGGTATCCTGAGAATTCAACTGTCAACAATCTTTCAGCATTGGATCTCGTTTCGCAGTATTGCCAATTGGGTTGTGTATTTTTTCCTACTTATCGACTTAACTCTGTCTGTTTGCAAATACGTCAGTTATCAAAAGACACCCAGGAAGTTCTCCCGGGTGCCTTTCAATTTCAGGCGGATTCGCCAAAGTTTGTGTCGATCAATCCTTTAATCGCGGTGATCAATTCATCTTCCCGCTCGCCGCTGGCGGTAATCTTGATTTCGTGTCCAGAATCTACGCCTAGCGTTAAGACGGAAAGAACGCTTTTCGCGTTAACAACGGCGCTATTCGTGGTGACATTTTGAACTTTGATGTCACAGGGAAACGTGTTGCATGTTTTAACAAATACAGATGCCGGGCGGGCATGCAAACCCGCGGGGTGTGCCACAATGAAATTTGATTCAGCCAAAATAACCTCCTACTTTTTATTACTTTCTTGAACTATTTTTATTAAGAATTCCTGTGGGAATAGATTTTTTATAACATCCTCTGAAACCAGGGATGGAATGAAATAATCTGTTTTAGCGATCAAAGGAATTAGTGCTTTTTTCCTTGCGGCGCTCCAAGGAATTTCCACGTTTTTTATATTCCTTGTTACTTCAGATTTGCTCCAGGTTTTCGCTTTGGGAGCCATCTGTTCTGTCAGGCTTTCGAGAAGAAAAAAATAGATAGTTCTGTAATTTTTCCACGCAGTAAAAATAATCAACGCGTAAAACAGAATAATTCCATTAATCCACAGACTGTTGCTGATATAAAAATCCAATATCTTCATCCCGGCTGTACCAATAAAACCCTGAACAATTCCCATCACCAGGCTCATAGAATATTCCTTTAATAAAAATGGGGCGTAACATGAATTTGTTACGCCCTATTTTATCCGATATTGCTATATTCGTCTGGATTCACATCCAGGCGGGTATGACTACTACTCCTCTACAGGAGCGCCAGCGGCTTTTTCCCAGCTCTTGGTGTTCTTGGCAAAGCCGAAGAACAGGGCAGCGATCAGGACGAGCAGAATAACCAGGCCGATCACACCAAGGCTCTCCACCAGTTTGGTGAATACAAACGGAGGCCACAGGAAGCCATCACCGATGGAGATCAACTTGGAAGCGCCTTCGGGAGCAGCGAATTTGGCGGCAGTGGCGGCACTGGTGAACAGGTCAGCCATATTGGTGCCAAAGTAGAAGCCAACACCCAGAGTGAGCAGTCCAGCCAGAATAATGCGGACGACATTGCCCTTCATCAGAGGCGCGCACATGGCTACAACGAACGGGATGATAGCCAGGTCAGCAAACAGGATGACACGATTGCCGGGCAGGATGATGGAGAGCAGGATCACCAACGGAACCAGCACCAGGGATGAGGAGATGGCAGCCGGATGGCCGATCAGGATGGCAGAGTCGAGGCCGATGTAGAATTCGCGGCCGCCATAGTGTTTCTGCATGAAGGTACGGGCTGCTTCTGAAACCGGGATCAAACCTTCCATCAGGATCTTGACCATACGGGGCAGCAGCAGCATAACCGCGGCCAGGTTCATACCGACCTGCAAAACTTTGGAGATTACGGTCGCGGCATCGCCGGCATTATAGTAGCCGATGATACCGAGGAACAGGCCAATCACCAGACCCTGGATGATGGGTTCGCCAAGAACACCGAATTTCTTCTGGATGGTCTCGGTGTCAGCATTCCAGTCGCGTAGACCAGGGATCTTTTCGATCAGCCAGTTGACACCGATGGCGATCGGGACAACCGGGGCTGAGGTCAGGTGAGGAATGGAAATTCCAGGCAGGCCGTAGAAGTGCTGTACAGCCTTGGCAGTCCAGTCAGCCAGGAAGAGGGCGAAAGCGGCGGCAATGGCAGCAGCAACCAGACCGTACCAGAGCTGGCCGGTGGCGGCTACGATCAAAGAGCCGATGAAAGCGAAGTGCCAGAAGTTCCAGATGTCTACATTCAGGGTCTTGGTCACGTTCGTGAACAGAAGAACGATGTTCACCAGCAACGCGATCGGGATGACCCACAGGCCTACAGAAGAACCGAAAGCAATGGCAGCGGCGGAAGGCCAACCAACATCAACGACATCACGCTGAATGCCGGTATTGGTTACCATGGCCTGTGCGACACCTGACAGGCTGCCCCACATCAAGCCGATCACCAGGTTGATGCCGATAAAGGCGATACCAATGGTGACGCCAGCGCGGAATGCGCGGGCAGGTTTTGCGCCCATGGCCCAGGCCAGCAAGAAGATGAAGATTGGGAGTACTACGGTAGAGCCAAGAGTATCAATTACTGTTTTCAATCCAGCTAAAAATGCATCCATCGAATCCTCCAAACAAACTAGTTTTTACTCGAGAGACCCCTATTTAGCCACGCAGAATTTTCTCGATCTGATCCAGTACCTCCTCCTTTCCAACACCAGTTAAAAATGCCAGTGTTTGGATTACCGGTTTTCCAAGATTTGCCGGAACTGGAGTTGTGGTCACGATAAGATCAGCATTTGCCGCCAGGCTTGGTACTTCCATTGCCTTGCATTGCTGCGTGGTTACCTTCACTCCGCGTTCTTGCATCGCTTCTTCGATACCGATTGCAACTACTGTGGAAGTAGCAATAGCAGTACCGCAAGCCACCAGGACAAGTTTCGCTTTTTCAGCCATATCCACATCCTCCAAATCGTTGTTTAAATATCGTCAGGTTACGCCAACGCGGCCTGTACTTCTTCAAAGGAGTTCGCGGTGATCAATTTTTCGACAGTCTCCGGCCGCTGTAAAACACCGGCTATTTCCTGGAGCATTTCAATTTGAGATTTTGGCTGCTCCAGAGATAAGAGAAAGACCAGGCGAACGCTTACATCCTCATCTGGTTGGATCATATTTTTAAATATTACCGGCCGTTTTAATGTCGCAAGGGCAACACCCGGTTTCAACACATGAATCACATCCGTGTGTGGAATAGCCGCGTTAATTTCGCCCCCCAGCGGGAGCCCAGTCGGAAGTTTTTTTTCTCGCGCAATAGCCGCGTCAACAAATGTGTCTTTTACATAGCCGTCAATGAAGAGACGGATGCCCAGATTTTCGATTACGTCAGCCGAGTCTCTGGCATCCATTTTTAAACATACAGCATCGCTATCTAACAGATTAAGCAACTTTTGGCTCATATTGTTTTTTAACCCATTCCAATAAAATAAGATACACATTAATCAAGATTAATTCTACATTATTAATTTGTTTTGGCAAAGTACAAAAGTAACATTTAATAGCGATATATACGAAATTATGGTATGATTTTCTCGATTCCTCAAAAGATCATCATTTTTGTTTACCATAGGAGCAGACTATCAGCGCTAATAATTTTCGAGTCAACGAAACAATCCGGGTTCCAGAGGTACGTTTGATTGGAGCGGATGGTGGAAATGTAGGCGTGGTCTCCATTGACCAGGCACTCCGTATGGCCAGAGAAGCTGAACTTGACCTCGTCGAGGTTTCTGGCAACGCCACCCCCCCAGTTTGCCGTATCATGGATTTTGGAAAGTTCCTTTACGAACGCACAAAAAAGGAACGCGAGGCCAAAAAAGCCCAGACCAAGATCGAGGTGAAGGAAATTCGCCTCAGACCCAAAACAAACGAACATCACCGCTCCTTCAAGACTCGAGACGCCCGACGCTGGTTGAACGATGGGATGAAAGTCCGGGTTACCGTGCGATTTCGCGGTCGCGAAATCACTTACCCCGAACTTGCTCTGGAAGATCTTCGCGAGATTGCCGCGGAACTTGCCGACATTTCTACCGTCGAGCAGATCCCCGCGATTGAGGGCCGCGTGATGACCATGATGCTTGGACCGTCCAAGCCTGGCAAAAAGAAAACCGCCTCACCTGAGAATCCGAAAGCCGAAGACGCTGAAACTCAGGCGGCTGAAGGCACAACCGGCCAAAATTGAAGTAAAATATAGGTTCGCATTTACCGGAAATCATCACGATTCCGGTTGATTCTGCAGAGAGGAGTAGTACTGTGCCACGCAAGGTTAAAGCAGGTAAGATCAAACTGAAGACCCATAAAGCAACCTCCAAACGGTTCCGCCTGACCGGGTCCGGCACTTTGATGCGTACGAAAGGTGGCAAGAGTCATCTTCGCCGCCGCACGTCAAAACGCACAAAGGCGCTGCTGTCAGAGATGGTCACCGTGCAGGCCGAGAAAATCGTCCAGCGCGTCAGCCGTCTTGCCCCGAACATGAAATAGGGTATCGCATTCATCATTTGGTGCGGCCGTTGGGTGTTCATAACTGACAAATTGTCGACGCCCAGGGGTTCGCGAAGGAGTTTTACATGGCAAGAGTGAAAGGTGGTCCGAAAGGCCATCTGCGTCATAAAAAAATGTTGAAAATGAGCAAAGGCACTTTCGGCAGCCGCCATCGTCTCTACAGACGGGCTAACGAAACTATGCTGAAAGGCCTTTGGTATGCCACCCGTGACCGCCGCGTTCGCCGCCGCGATCTTCGCAAGTTGTGGATCGTGCGCATCAACGCAGCCGCGCGCACTCAGGGCGTTTCATACAGCCGGTTGATTGCTGGCTTGAAATCCGCCGGCATTTCCCTCAACCGGAAAATGCTGGCCGACCTGGCTGTTCGCGACCCGAAAGCATTTGCGGCAGTGGTTGGAAAAGCAAAAACAGCGTAATTCCCCTCCCTCTGCAAAAACAGGATGGTTAATCGCCATCCTGTTTTTTGTTAAATCGGCGGTAAAATTTTTACCAGGAAAAATAATGGCCGTTTTTTTACTCCGGAATTGCACTGTACAGGTTGAACAGGGCGATCTGACTCGCCAGAATGTGGATGCCATAGTAAACGCAGGGAATAAATATCTGCGTCATGGCGGCGGCGTGGCTGGCGCCATAGTCTCGCGGGGCGGCTATACTATTCAACAGGAATCAAACGAATGGGTTCAGCTTCACGGCCCGGTGACACATGACCATCCTGCGGTTACCGGAGCCGGTTCCCTTCCCTGCAGACACATCATCCATGCAGTCGGTCCTGTCTGGGGTGAAGGTGATGAAGAATTTAAACTTAAACAGGCAATCACGGGTTCAATAATGGTCGCGAACGACCTCAAATGCGAATCCATTGCCTTCCCGGCAATTTCTACAGGTATTTTTGGATTTCCGATGGATCTGGCAGCTGCCTGTTTCGCGCAGGCTGTCTCGCAATACGTCGCCAACGATTCGCTCCATTTCGTGCAGGTGATCAAAATCATTCTCTGGGACGCGAAAGACTGCCGAATTTTCGAGCTAGCCTTCTCCACCCTGCCGTTGGGAAATCCATGATCACCTCCAAAAAGAATCCCAGGCTGCAAACCATACGTCAGCTCTTGCAGAATCGGAAAGACCGCGATGAAACCGGCCTGTACGTGATTGAAGGTGTGAGGTTGTTGGAAGAAGCCTGCACTTTCAATGCTCCTTTGCAGGAAGTTTTTTACTCCCGGGCTTTATCCGATCGCGGACAGTCTTTGCTTCATGAGATTCAATCAAGAAATGTACCCATTGAGGAAGTTGACGAGAACGTTTTCGCTGACATCATGGATACAGAGAACAGTCAGGGGATTGCCGCCATATGCCGGAAACAACCCGGGGAGCTGACTTCAAAGCTTTCCTTTGCCCTGGTGGTCGATCAACTACGAGACCCGGGCAACCTGGGCACACTGCTGCGAACGGCGGCCGCAGCGGGCGCGCAGGCTGTCTTTACCACACCGGGTAGTGTGGATCTATATTCGCCTAAAGTGGTGCGTTCTGCCATGGGCGCCCATTTTCACATGCATTGTTCTGAAATGGATTGGCCTTCTTTTGATGCATTGCTGGGTTCCAAACCGGATCGCCCTGCGGTATATGTAGCCGCCGCGAATGGCGCCATTTCCTGCTGGGACTGTGATTTCACCCGTCCGACCCTCCTGATCGTAGGAGGTGAGGCTGATGGGGCTTCAGATACAGCCTTTCAACTGGCTGATTATAAAGTGGCCATACCCATGCCGGGTGATTTTGAATCATTGAACGCCGCAGTTGCCGCGGGTATTCTCATTTTTGAAGTTGTCCGTCAGAGAAATGGAATTTAAGACTATCTTGGAGCATTAATAAAACACTTTCTAATCGACATCCAATACCTTGTCCCCGTGGAAGAGCTGTCGGGGGTTCTTCCCCTCCATCGAGCCTTCTTGAAAACCGGATACGAAAGCGGTTTACTGTTACTTTCCGGTCCAAAAGAACCTCGTGTGGGTGGACTGGCCATAGGCCGCGCGGAATCAATAAAAAAAAATGGGAGATTTTTTTCTACATGATCCCTACCAATTGAATAATCTCGCCACGTACAGGATTACCGAGTTCAACCCCGTGCTGCATCAAGTCTGGCTGGAAGATTGGGTAAAGGGATGAAGTCAGTTCACTTGATCTGTTTAAAATTGACAATCACAAGATTCTTTGAACAATCACTGCTCGTGTCAAATGAGAATCGGGGCGAAAGCCCCCGGCCTGTTTGATCAACCAGACGGATCTGATATTCATCCCGGGTATCCTGCGGATTATCTGTCAGGAAAATTTCATAGCCGCCCGCACCATATATCGAGGCGGAGCCGGTTATGCTCAGAAATTTGATATCTTTCCCATACAATGGTCCGGTTACCTGCACGGTGATCCCGGGAATGGGGCGTCCCTGCAGGTCAAACGCCTGACCGGCAACACCCGACCAATTGCATGTACTATCCGCTTTAAAGAGGGTTGCCGAAATACTCTCCGGCTGTGCCTGGATGTCAAAGACATAATTGGACTCATCTTCAATCGTGGGAGAGGGAATCGCGGTATACGTTGCTGCCGGGATGGGTTCAGGTGTAGTCAGTTGCGCCGCTTCCTCTGTATAGCCCACGCTGATTGTTTCTGACGGTTCCATCTCAATGGTTGCCGCTACAGTAGGAAGAACGGCGCTTTGTACCGGTTTGGGTTCAAACCCGATCTTCCATATAAACCATCCACACAGGATAACCGTGGCAATACCCAGAATTACAGAAAGGAAATTCCAGAGACCAGCATAAGCCTGTAACATCTGCCGGCGGCGTTTTCTGCGTTCATATCTGGCTCTGGCAGGTCCGTATTTCACAAAAGATCCTGTCAGGGAACCAATAGCTGGATGGTTGCGTCTACACGCGCCTGTTTGACCCAGGCAGCAATTGCCTGACTTTCCAATACCGATTTGGCATCAGGGGATAGTGGTTTTGCCTGATCCCGCTCAATAACCTGCACAAGGTGGAAACCAATGGCAGATTTTATTACCGGACTGACCTGCCCCGGCTGCAGAGCGAAAGCGGCTTCTTCCACTTCAGGTTGGCGTAAATACCCTCTTGGGAACCATCCCAATTCACCGCGCGTGGTTGGGTCTGCCTGGCTTGCCAGAATGGCAAAATCCGCCCCGTTATCCACCTGTTGTTTGTAGTTATTCGCTGATTCCTCACGGCTGAAAAAGATTTGCCTCGCGTGCACCTGTTCTGCCGTTGCCGGCATGGCCTGTATGATCTGGTCTCGCTGCCATGCTGCCGCCTGCGAACGGATGAACGCCCGTCGAAAGGATTCGGGAGAATAGAAGTTCGTCTGCAACCAGGAATTAAAGGCCGCTTCGCCTCCGTGTTCCTGTACCAGCCCGGCGATTTGCCCGTCTGTGTCCGCATCTGAGACTTTATAGCCATTCTTTACCGCAGCTTGAACCAGTAATTCAAGACCGCTCAGGTCTTCCTGCACCCGGGCTTTACTTTCTTCGGGTGTAAATGTTTTCCCTAGTACCTGGCTGGCCGATGTAAATCGTTTCAGTTCTTCTTCATAGTCGCTTATTAAAACTCCCCCATCATTCACTTTGATGGCCAATGGTAATGGTGTTGGTGATGGTGGAATTGGAGTGTCTGTTGGAAGCACCGGAGTTGGTGTGGGGTCCGGTGTCTTCGGCACACATCCGGTAAATGTGAAAACGACGAGTATGAGAAGAACAATGACAGATAGTTTTTGGTTGTTTGACATTTGGGAAATTATACCCATAAACAAAAAAGGCTGTCTGAATTTCTTCAGGCAGCCTTTCACAACTACTTGTTTTTAGTATTCGGGTGGGGGCATGGGTGCCGGTTTTTCTTTTTCCGGCACGTCAGTGATCAGGGCTTCAGTGGTCAGGATCATGGCTGCGATGGATGCAGCATTTTCCAGTGCGCCGCGGGTAACCTTGGCAGGATCGATCACACCGCCTTTGACCATATCCATGAATTCATCGCTCAGAACATCGTAGCCGATGTTCGAGTTTTTCTTGGATTTCTGCATCTGGCGGACGTTCTCGACAACCACGGAACCGTCTTTACCGGCATTCTCGGCGATTTTAACCATGGGGATTTCCAGTGATTTGCGAACGATCTTGACACCAATCTGTTCATCTTCATTGGACATCTTCACGGAATCGAGGGAAGCCATGGCATTGATCAGGGCGACACCGCCGCCGGCTACGATACCTTCTTCAACAGCAGCGCGGGTGGCTGACAGGGCGTCTTCAACACGATGTTTCTTTTCTTTCAGCTCGGTCTCGGTTGCAGCGCCAACCCGGATGATGGCAACACCACCGGACAGTTTGGCCAGGCGTTCCTGAAGTTTTTCACGGTCATAATCGCTGGTAGTCTTGTCGATTTCGACTTTGATCTGCTCGATGCGTCCTTTAATTTCCTTTTCATCACCTTTGCCGCCAACAACTGTGGTGTTGTCTTTGTCAGCCACAACCTTCTCAGCGCGGCCAAGGTCGGAAATGACAACCGATTCCAGTTTGCGGCCGGTTTCTTCGGAAATAACCTGTCCACCAGTCAGGATGGCAATATCCTGCAGCATGGCCTTGCGGCGATCGCCAAAGCCGGGGGCTTTGACAGCCAGCACGTTCAGCATGCCGCGCAATTTATTCAGCACCAGGGTGGCCAGAGCCTCACCGTCGATGTCTTCGGCGATGATCAGCAGGTCGCGTTTGCCGATCTGTACCAGTTTTTCGAGGATCGGGACAATATCGGTGGCGGCGGAGATTTTCTTGTCATAGATCAAAACATACGGTTCCGGAATGACGGATTCCATGTGTTCTGAATCGGTAACGAAATAGGGAGAAATGTAACCACGGTCGAACTGCATACCTTCGACGTAGTCTTTTTCAAATTCAAGACCCTTGGATTCTTCAACGGTGATCACGCCATCTTTACCGACTTTGTCCATGACTTCGGCGATCAATTCACCGATAACGCGGTCCTGGGCGGAGATGGTGGCTACATTCGCAATTTCTTCCTTGGTGGTTACTTCGATAGCGCTTTTTGTAATCTCACCGGCAACAGTTTTCGCGGCGGATTCAATACCGCGTTTCAGCAGCATGGGATTGGCGCCGGCGGCCAGGTTTTTCAAACCTTCGGTAACAATGGCATGCGCCAGAACGGTGGATGTGGTGGTGCCATCGCCAGCGATGTCATTGGTTTTAGTCGCGGCTTCTTTCAGAAGCTGGGCGCCCATATTTTCAAACGGATCTTCCAATTCAATTTCTTTGGCAACGGTCACACCATCGTGCGTGATGGTCGGGGAGCCAAATTTGCGATCCAGAGCAACATTGCGGCCCTTGGGGCCAAGTGTGGTGGAGACTGCGTTCGCGACAATGTCGACACCGTTCTTCAATTTACGGCGGGCATCATCGGAAAAAATGATTTGTTTTGCACCCATAGTTCTACTCCTTCATTTTTATTAAAGATGATTTCTACTCAACAATCGCAAGAATATCGCTCTCACGTAAAATGAGGAGTTTCTTGCCGTCAACTTTGATTTCAGTGCCAGAGTATTTGGCGAACAATACCGTATCATCTGCTTTCACATCCATGGCGATGCGTTTTCCATTCTCGTCACGATCGCCTGCTCCAACAGAAATGATCTTGCCTTTCTGGGGTTTTTCCTTGGCGGTTTCGGGAAGCACAATACCACCGGCAGTAATATCTTCCTGCTCGATGGGCTCGACAACCACGCGGCTGCCTAAAGGTTTCAATGTCATTGCCATAAGTTCCTCCTGTTACAGAATAAAAATTTCATTTGTTTTTAGCACTCGTTAACCCCGAGTGCTAACAAATCAAAATATACCTGTGTTCAATACACAAGTCAAGACATTGTGATTTATTCTTATAAATCTCTGATACTATCCGCCGGAATAGATAATTCCGTACGAAGAGCAAATTTCTTCGCTGGCCTGCACAATGGACAAAATTGTCTCATCTTCAGGGAATCCCTGCCTCACCGTGTGCAATACCTTTACCGCCTCATCACAATACGGTTGAGATTTGCGATGCAACCCGGCCAGGACCGACCCATATGTGTAGTAATACACTACTGTGTTGGGGCTCAATGGCATTCCCTGAATGGTGATCTTCTCATCCTTTTGAGGATCACAATCCCGTATGGAGCAGCTTACAGTATCGTCACAACCATAAATGGCACATTTTAGAGGATCAAGAGATCCTTCATAATTATGCGATTTGAAATACACGATACCCAGTTGACCGTAAACATCCGGGCTGGTAGGGTCATACTGAATGGCTTTTTTCACATTGCGTGCCGCGATGAAAAATTCACCCATTTGTGTGTAAGTCTTGCCGATTGCGAGATATGGAATGGAATCGCGTACACCAATGTTCTCATTGATCGTTGCCGCCTGTGCAAAAAACTCAATTGCCCGCTCATATTGCTTTAATTGCCGGTAGTTCAACCCCACGGAAATGTGCAGAAATGTGAGGTTGGGGGTAATTTTCAATGCTTCTTTATATTCATTAATGGCAACATCATAATTTCCCAGCGATTCATTGACATAACCATTAACCCGGTGAATATCCATCAACTCTTCGTTACTCTCGGAAGCCTGGGTGACTGCCTGATTTATAACCTGGAGTGCCTGATCCCACTTTTGCTGATCAACGAGGATTTCCGCGTAGAACGCCAGAGCAAGAGCGTTTTGGTTATCCAACTGAAGCGCGCGAACCGCGTTCTGTTCAGCTTCTGTCATATAGCCCGCTCGTTTATCCACATTCAATGGATTGTTCGCGTTCCAATCCAAAACAAACGCCCGGATCGCCCAGACATTGCTGCTATCCGGAGAGACTTGCGCGGCATGTTCCACGGACTGAAGCGCTTCCGAGAGGCGCTTCTCACGTTCCTTGTCGGTTGTTAGCAAATTGGAGGAATAGGTTTGTATCCGGGCCAGCTCTGACCATAAATCGCCATTATTTTGATCCAACCGGGTGGCATTGTTATACGCGGTTATCGCCTTATTCAGGTCACCTGCGGTGAAATGAGTTCTGCCCTCAAAAGCGAACGATTCAGCAGCTCTCGTTGGTGTAAGTGTGGGAGAAAACAATGGCTGAACATCACCGGTACTTAATCCCCGCAGAAGCAGTACGCTACCCAGTATCATCATGATCCATATCATCATCCGGTATGGATTTGATGTCGGTTTGGCTGGTCGAAATT
The DNA here is from genome assembly GCA_964420995.1 of uncultured Leptolinea sp. GTDB lineage: Bacteria > Chloroflexota > Anaerolineae > Anaerolineales > Anaerolineaceae > Leptolinea. The sequence goes on from CAYQUX010000018.1 coordinate 72,004, forward strand.
CCGGCCGTTTATCCGTTAAATACATATATCGTCTTTTCTCAAATAAACTACATTCGCCATACGGCGTAGTTTCTCCGTTCGGCGGCGATTTCCTGCTTGACCACTACGGGAGACACCCGTGCAATGGGCGTCTCTATGGTTTCTCGAGCCGAAGAATTTTCTGATGGTGTTTCCACGGGATTTATATCTTCCGGTTTTGTCGGGTTTCCCGAACAGATATTTATGATCTCCTGCGCGTTGAACACAGAGACATCATCATTTTTTACACCGTCCATGAGCGTTTGTGAAATCGGCAGGGCGTCACCGCACATTCCCAGGTTGGCCAGTGTCAATCCATACGTGTAATAGAATTCCGCGACCCTTCCGTAATCCAAAGGGAGTCCTTTTACTTCTTCGCCTGTTTCAGCCACACCACCGGTAACCGCCATCCGCAATGGATTCACAGCATCTTCATATTGACGGTTTTTATAATACATGGTCCCCAGATTTCCGTACATGTACGGGTCAGTCGCGTCCACTTTCAATGATTGTTCGGCGAATTGGATGGCTTTGGCATATTCACCAATAGCCGCGTAAGTGCGTGATATATAATAGTTTGGCAATGGGTCTCCGGGATTAAGCGCGTTCGCCCGGTTAAATTCTTCCACAGCTTTATCATATTGTTCAAGGTACCGGTAATTTCGTCCCAGGGAGAGGTGCAGATCAGCAATATTGTTATTGATCGCCACTGCCTGCTCAAACTCACGCGCGGCATCCGCATAATTTCCGGTCAATTCCAGAACAATTCCACGCGCCCGGTGTGTGTAAAGACTGTTGGGCGCGATAGTCTGCGCGTTGCGTGAGGCTTCCACAGCTTTATCCAATGAACCGATGGTACCCGAGCCGGCCTGTGTCTGGGCTGCCAGAATTTCTGCCCTGTAAGCATAGGCGTCCGCGTTGTTGGAATCCAATTCAAGCGCTTTGGTGAACGCAGATTCCGCGGCCAGGTAATCGCCCTCCAGACCCAGTGCCCAACCGCGAATGGCATGTGCGGTTGAATTATTTCCATTCAGCAAAAGGGCATTTTCAGCATTTTTAACGGCATCTTTGTACTCACCGTTGTAGACCAACAACCGCGCCAGTGCCACATATGTGGCCGGATTTCTGGGATCGGATTGAACAGCCTGGCCATACATGTTGATCGCCTGAGCGTACTTGCCTTCGCCTTCAAGCCGTTGGGCTTCAGTGATATACGATTCGGGCGCGCGTGTTGCTGTCGGCGTGGGAATAAAAAGAGGAGGCGTGGCCGGAACAATGACCTGGTTAACATATACCAGCCCTCCGATCACCACAACCAATGCCAGAATCCGCCCTATTTTTATCGGCTTGCGCCTTTTATTCATACTCCAATTGCTACCGCGTAAATACATGAAAGCATCTTACCATTATAGGAAAACACCGGTCAAGGTAAGCAACGCGTATAATTTATACATGAGATTCGACATATTCACCCTTTTTCCTGAAGTTTTTCAACCCTATCTGGATGCCAGCATCATCAAACGCGCCAGGCAGAATAACCTTCTTGATGTTGCGCTCCACAATATTCGTGATTGGGCCATCGACAGGCATCACACCACCGATGACACTCCTTATGGCGGAGGTGGTGGTATGGTAATGAAGCCTGAACCCATGTTTTCGGCAATTGAATCCGTACTTGGCGAACAACGGGAAATCCCTGTGATTTTGATGACTCCCCAGGGCAGACCATTCACCCAACAGGTGGCGCTTGAACTTTCCCATCATCCTCGTATCGCCCTGTTATGCGGTCATTATGAAGGGGTCGATGAACGCATCCGCCAGTACCTCGTGACCGATGAAATCTCCATTGGCGATTATGTTCTCACCGGCGGTGAATTGCCCGCCCTGGTTATACTGGATGCCGTCTCGCGCTATTTGCCCGGAGTGCTTGGCGATCCTACCGGCGCGCAAGATGATTCTCACGCTTCAGGATTGCTTGAATATCCACATTACACACGACCACCGGTATTCCGGGACTGGTCGGTGCCGGATGTTCTGCTGTCAGGCAATCACGCGGAGATCAACCGTTGGCGGTTGGAGCAATCCATCCATCGGACAAAACTTAAACGGCCTGATATATTTGAAAGTTATCAAAAAAATAAGAAAGAAAATTCGCCTAAATGATGTTTATGCTTCTTCAGGTAATGATAAATATCACCTCTTGTAGCAAGAATCTTTCTTTTGATATACAATAAACTAAATACCATATCCATTTTCAAGAGGAGAACTATGAAAAACAAAGTTTTTGCTGTACTCAGTTTGCTTGTAGTTTTTAGCATGGTCTTCACAGGGACTGTCTTCGCTGCAGCGCCGGCCGCCGATGTGGATTGCACCAAAGCAGACTCCTTCTGCGTTGGCCTGGTGACGGATGTTGGAAAAGTTGATGACAAATCCTTCAACCAGTCCGCGTACGAAGGTCTGAAAAAGGCCGAAAAAGAGTTGGGTGCTACCATCAAGTACATTGAAACCACCGACTCCAAGGATTATGGCAAGAACATCGATACCTTCGCAGAAAATGGTTACAAAGTCATCATCACTGTTGGTTTTGCTCTGGGTGAAGCTACCATTGAAGCAGCCAAGAAGTATCCGGATGTCAAATTCATCGGTGTCGACCAGTTCCAGGGCGAAGTTATCGACAACCTGAGCGGTGTTATCTTCGATGAAGATAAATCTGGTTACCTGGCTGGTGTTCTGGCTGGTTTGATGACCAAATCCAACAAGATTGGTGGTGTCTTCGCCACCGATACTGTTCCTCCCGTATGGCGGTTCGGTGAAGGCTATCGCGCGGGCATCAAATCCGTGAACGCAAAAGCTGAAATCAACATCGTTTACCACAATGATGTCGGTCTGGATAAGACCTTCGTCGATCCCGAATGGGGCAAGACGACCGCCAATTCCATGATGGACAAGGGTGTAGATGTCATCTTCAGCGCCGGCGGCAAAACTGGTAATGGTGGTCTCATTGCTGTTGCTGGTAAATCCACAGCTGAAAAACCGATCTACGCCATCGGTGTGGATGCCGACCAGTATTATTCCGTTCCGGAAGCCCAGAAAGTCCTGCTCTCCAGCGCCATGAAAGATATCACCCCCGCTGTCTTCGACAACGTCAAAGCTGTCAAAGACGGAAAATTCAAAGGCGGTAATTTCGTTGGACCAGTCTTCCTCGCCCCCTTCCATGATCTGGAAAAATCAGTTTCCGCTGATATCAAAACCAAATTGGAAGAAGTTAGCAAAGGGTTGAAAGACGGCACCATTAAAACAAATGTTGCCCCGACCAAACCCAGCTAATCAATCTACTGGCTGAAAGTAAACAGAGAAAGGGAATAACCCTTTCTCTGTTTTTTTTAGGATGAAACTCATTATTATTTTCATGAGTTTTTTGTTAAAATCAAATATCCACGATCAGTATTTAATGTGAGACTACCTCTAGGAGAAAGATCTTAATGGATAAGGAGAATCCGAAACCCAAAGAAGCTACTCCACCAAAGAAACAACTTGACACCCGTTTTGTCAACACATATTTGGTCCCTCTTCTTGCTGTGATCACAGCAATGATATTAGGAGCAGGAATCATCTGGTGGGTCGGTGGTGATCCTGTTATGGCATTTGTTGGCCTTTTTCAGGGAGCCTTCGGTTCATTGAAAGCCATAAGTGAAACAACGGTCTGGGCATGCCCGTATATTTTTGCCGGTCTGGCTGTTTCAGTAGGTTTTAAGGGCGGGTTGTTCAATATTGGTGGTGAAGGTCAACTGGCGTTTGGCGCTGTCGCGGCAGCCTGGGCAGGTTACGCCCTTCCCAAAATTCTCAATATTTCCATTCCTCCCTTCCTTCATGTGCTGCTCGCAGTAGGGCTGGGTGTTCTGGCAGGTGCCTTATGGGGGGCAATTCCCGGATTTTTAAAAGCAAAAACCGGCGCTCATGAAGTCATCAATACCATTATGATGAACTACATTGCCCTCAACCTGACGAGTTTCTTGTTGAACGGACCGATGAAAGATCCAAGTCCGACAAATGTGGTAGCCCGTACACCAAAGATTGCAGAAACCGCTTGGATCATGCCTGTCTTCGAAAAATTCCGTTTTCACTGGGGTTTCATTCTGGCGCTGGTCATGGCCTTCCTGGTATGGTGGCTCCTGTGGAAAACAAAACTTGGATTTGAGATCCGTACTACCGGTTTGAACCCTGATGCAGCGAAATACGCGGGTATTAATGTGGCACGTACCATTGTGATCACGATGGGACTTTCAGGTGCGCTGGCAGGTCTGGCAGGTGCAATTGAAGTCACAGCCCTGAACCGGCGGCATGAGTTGGGATTCTCCTCGGGCTATGGTTTTGATGCTATTGCGATAGCTCTTTTGGGTAAGAACCATCCAATCGGCGTTGTATTGGCGGCTCTTCTATTCGGCGCCATGCGGAACGGTGCGACCAGGATGCAATTCCTAACCCAGATTCCGGTGGATATTATTTCGATCATTCAAGCCCTCATTCTGCTCTTTGTGTCAGCGGATGCCATTGTCCGCTACATATACCGCATCCGTACTCCCCAGGACCGTGTTGTTTACACCCGTGGTTGGGGAAAATAGGAGCCATACATGGATCTTAAACGTTCCGTATTTATCGCAATTATCATTGCCTTCCTTTACACTGTCGTGATCTTTATTGGAAAAGAAACGACATCTCCGCTCATCATTCTGACATCCATGATTGCGACAACAATCTCTGTTGCCACACCATTAACCCTGGGGGCGCTTTGTGGTACGTTCTGCGAACGATCCGGCGTAACCAATATCGGTATTGAAGGGATGATGCTCTCAGCCGCATTCTTTGGCTGGCTGGCATCCATCTACATGAATACCATTTACCACTTCGAACCAATGCCCAGTCTTCTACTTGGTGTTGTTGTGGCCATTCTATCCGGCGGTTTGCTCGGATTGCTGCATGCCTGGTTATCCGTGACTTTTAAAGTGGATCAGATTATCAGCGGCACAGTGATCAACATTCTTGCTACAGGGATTACCGGATTTCTCAATCGTCAGCTTTTCTTCGAACAGGGATCCATTTTTGGCGGTAATGTTCCCCACGCGCCTGGCACACTGCCGATTATCGCTCTTCCCGGGCTTTCACAAATCCCCATTTTTGGAAAAGTATTCGAACAACAGCCAATCGCCTGGGCGGCCATTATTCTAGTGTTTGTTTCCAATTTTATTTTATTCCGCACTCGCTGGGGACTCCGTACCCGGGCTGTTGGCGAACATCCGCGCGCGGCAGATACGGTTGGCATCAACGTGTCTTATATGCGTTATATGAATGTGATCATTGGCGGTCTTCTGGCTGGATTGGGTGGGGCTTATTTCACACTAGAATCAGTCCCCTCCTTTGAACCACTTATGACCAACGGTCGTGGGTTCATTGCACTGGCTGCCATGATCTTCGGGAACTGGACTCCGGTTGGTGCCTGGGCTGCGGCTTTGGTATTTGGAGCCGCGCAGGCGTTTCAGATCAATCTGCAATTTTTCCGCGATCTCATCCCCCAGCAATGGGCGTTTCTCCAGCAATCGTATATCGTCGGGTTGACGCCTTACATCCTGACCATGATCATCCTTGCTGGTCTTATCGGGCGGACAACTAGTCCGGCGGCCGATGGCACCCCCTATGAGAAATAACCTGTGGGAAACGATCAGGAGCTAACCATGGATACTGTATTGGAAGTAAAAGGTATTACGAAAAAATTCCCCGGTGTACTGGCCAATGACCATGTCGATTTCAATTTGAAAAAAGGCGAGATTCACGCGCTTCTGGGTGAAAATGGCGCTGGTAAATCCACCTTGATGAATATTATTTATGGTTTGCTTTCACCAGATGAAGGTGAGATCTATATCAATGGGAAGGCTACCCGCTTCCATTCTCCCAAAGATGCTATTGCCTGCGGAATTGGTATGGTACACCAGCATTTTATGCTCGTGCCGGTATTTACCGTGGCAGAAAATATCATGTTGGGTTCGGAAACATTGCGGTATGGTGTTCTCGATGTGGAAAAGGTGAACAAAGACCTTGTTGAACTTTCATCTCAATATGGGCTTGATATTGATCCCACTGCCTTGGTGCATGATCTTCCTGTGGGTATTCAGCAGCGAGTTGAAATCATCAAAGCTCTGTATCGTAAGGCAGAGATCCTTATTTTGGATGAGCCGACAGCCGTTCTCACTCCCCAGGAAGTTGAAGACCTATTCGTTATCATCCGCAAGTTGGTTGATCAGGGTATTTCTGTCATTTTCATTACCCACAAGTTAAAAGAAGTGTTATCCATTGCGGATCGTATCACCGTTATGCGCGCAGGAAAAGTAATAGCCACAGATGACCCCGCAAAAACCAACGAACAGGCGTTGGCATCTCAGATGGTGGGGCGTACGGTGATCTTAAAAGTTGACAAAGATGCAGCCAAACCGGGAAATGTTGTATTGAGCGTCAAAGATCTTCACGTTCAGGATGACCGTAAGATTGATACAGTCCGCGGTGTAAGCTTTGAGGTGCGAGAAGGTGAAATTCTCGGCATTGCCGGTGTTCAAGGCAACGGGCAGACGGAACTTGCTGAAGCATTGACCGGGCTTCGTCACGCAGCTTCCGGTGAAGTGAAGATCAACGATCAATCCGTTATTAACTATCCTCCCCGCAATCTTGTGGAAAAAGGATTGGGGCATATTCCGGAAGATCGGCAAAAGCATGGATTTGTCATGCCTTATCCAGTTTCCGACAATCTTGTCCTCTGTACGTATTATGTTTCACCCTTCTGCCGAAATGGTGTTCTTCAGAACACTGCCATTGGCACTAATGCGGAAGGTTTGATCAAGCGCTTTGATATTCGCACACCCAGCCCCTACGTACCTACATCTAAACTATCGGGGGGAAATCAGCAAAAAGTCATTGTTGCCCGGGAACTTTCCAGAGGCATCAAGATTCTGATCGCCAACCAACCTACACGAGGACTTGATGTGGGTTCCATTGAGTACATTCATCATGAGATTATCAAAATGCGCGACGCGGGTATTGGTGTCCTTCTGATCTCAGCCGAATTAGATGAAATCCAGGCACTTTCTGACCGGATTGCGGTCATGTATCACGGGCAGATTGTTTCCGTTCATTCCGCAGATAATGTCTCACGTGATGAATTGGGTTTGATGATGGCAGGATCTTTAAAACCCGAAATCCTTTCAAACTGATCGATAGAACAAGAACTTGAACATAGCCGTGGTTTTTGAAGAAACCACGGCTTGTTTTTGGTCTAATCCTTGCAACAATGCGAATAAAGAAACCATGTATAATTCACCATGGTTATTGACTATTTGACAAAAAGGATTTTTCCATGACAAAATCACGGAAACTCATAACTGCCTTTGTATTAGCGTCTTTTCTCCTGACTTCCTGTGGAACAGAAAACGCCACACCCGATACGATGGAAGTTCAAAACAAGATTAACGCGGCCGTCGCGCAGACATTGGCAGCACTATCCACCCAGGTGGCGGGAGTTCACCAAACAGAAGCCGCCCGACCAACCCAAACGCAAATGCCTACAGCCACACAGGCAGCCACAGCTACAATTGGCGCGGCTGCCGCGGCAGGTCTCACACCGTTGGCTGTCAAACCGACAAATACCGCCGCCCCTGGCAACTGTACGGATATCGCTGTTTATGTTTCCGATATCACCATACCGGATGGAACGATGGTTCCAGCGGGAACCAGTTTTGTAAAGACATGGGCAGTTCGTAACGCCGGATCCTGTACCTGGACACCGGATTACAATCTTGTTTGGACGGGCGGAGATTTAAAAGCTAATTCAAACAAAGTCCAGCTGACAACGCAAAACATTCTTCCCGGCCAGACAGCACATGTCTCTGTCACACTAACCGCGCCCAATGAGTATATCAAGCTAAGAAGTTTTTGGAAATTAATGAACAAGAACGGTCAGGTTTTCGGTATTCTGGATAATACGGGAAAAGAACAGGCAATCTGGGCTGAAATTGTTGTTGGCAATACATACAGCCTGATTAACAACATGTGCAGCGCAACATGGTCCAGTTCGGCTGGAGTTCTTCCCTGCCCCGGGGTTAAGGATGATCCGCGTGGATTTGTTTACATAAATTCTGCTCCCGCGATTGAAGGTGGTGTAAAAGAAAATGACCCTGCCATCGTTATGGTTCCACCTTCGGAACCGGGAAGCTACATAGTCGGACAATTCCCTCAGGTAATCATTCCTGAAGGTTCCAATCTGGTCTTTCATTTCGGATGTCTTGAGGGTTACACAAAATGCAATGTAAGATTTAAGGTGACATATTCCATTGAGGGTGGTCCGGAACAGGAACTTATCAATGTTGTTCATGGTTTCGGCGAATGGGAACGCATTTCGTTAAACCTTACATACAACAATAAATACGCCATGATGGATAAAGCCACCTCCTTCATTTTCTATGTGTACCCGATGGAAGGAAGTTCCGACAATTATTTCTTCCTATTCAGTCCAATTATCACACCCTGATCCTTGATAATTTCTAAAGAATGGGACGCGTTCTCAAGACGCGTCCCTTTTTTTTATACCATATCAAATTCTTATAGAATTCTTGTACAAGAACCTAATAAATTATCCTCCTGGCGAATCCAAATCGGCTATAATTAGGCAGAGAGTATGACAGTAATTGTTGTGTATGCGAAATTTTGAAAAAAAATTGCATACAGGAAAAAAGACGTACGAATATTTCAATTCATTGTTTAGCGGGTAATGTTGATTTCGATGCCCCTGTAGCTCAATGGACAGAGCACCAGCCTTCTAAGCTGTTGGTTGTGGGTTCGACTCCCACCGGGGGCGCCTGAGGTTGCACATTGAAATTGGAGGTCAATATGCTTGAACGGAAAGGTCTCATCCAATTTGGTGGAAAAGATGTGACTGTTGTTGGCGAAGATTTACGAGTTGGACAACAAGCCCCTTCATTCAAAGCGCATCTCCAGGATTGGTCATATTTGGACCTATTAAAAATTACCCGTGGAAAAGTCCGGATAATTGCGGCGGTTCCATCATTGGAAACGGATGTATGTGATCGCGAAACACGGAAGTTCAATGAAGAAGCTGCCAGCCTGTCCAAAGATGTCTCGATTATTGTTATCAGTACGGATTTGCCATTTACCCAGAAGCATTGGTGCGGCTCTGCCGGAATCGACCAGGTAATGGTTGTATCCGATCACCTTAAAACCAGTTTTGGCAAGAAATATGGTTGCTTGATAAAAGAACAGCGTCTGCTAAGGCGTGCTATTTTTGTAGTGGATAAGAAATACAAACTTGTCTATGTTGATTATATGAAAGCCCTTGGGAACGAACCGGATTATCAGGCTGTTATTTCGGCGGCCAAAAATGCCATATGACAAATAGGTTCATTAGATAGAAGGTCCGTATGTTTGAGTATCCGAAATCTGGTATGTACAATCTTCGCGTGTCATATCACTCGAATTATTACCGGCCACCAGTGGATGTCGTAGAATCCAGGCAGGATTATCTTGTTCGTATCGAAATAGCCGGAGTGGAAGAAAACGATTTTTCGGTAAATTTTGAGAAAAACCGGCTTCTTGTCAGCGGAATGCGCAATAATCCATATAAAAACCGCTCATTTCATCAAATGGAAATTCATTTCGGAGAATTTCAAGTCGAAATTATTCTTCCGCAACCGATAAACCAGAATTCCATAAAAGCCGAATACACAAACGGTTTCCTGGAAATCACATTACCGAAAGCAGTACCACACGATATTTCTGTTCATGATAAGGATACCTGATTAACGCATGGTTGCCTCACGCTGGAATGCCAACTTACGAGAAATTTTAAATTGGTTCGAAGATGAACAAATGAATCAAAACATGGGAGATTTGTTCCTCAGTCTTTCGCTATCTGATTCAAACAACCTTGTTAAACCAGAGGAAGAGACGAAATCAGATGACACAGGAAATTCCATAGAAAACATTTTAACGGTTCCCGAGGAACTTCCCATCCTTCCCCTTCGCGGGCTGGTTGTATACCCTCAAACAGCCGTGCCATTAACAATTGGACAACCGCGTTCCATAAAGCTTGTCGATGATGTTGTCTCAGGCAATCGCATCATTGGACTGGTTACTTCCCGAAATCCTGACCTTGAAAACCCCGGCCCACAAGACCTTTACTCTGTTGGAACCGTAGCCATTATCCACCGCCTATTCCGTACGCCGGATGGGACCATTCGCATTCTGATTCAAGGGATTAGCCGATTCCACCTGGGAGAATTCACATCTGTGGAACCGTATCTGGTGGCGAAAGTCACCCCGGCTCCTGAAGTGGAAAATGAAAACCTGGAGATTGAAGCGCTGGCCCGCAACGCCCGTGATCAATTTGAACATATCGCGAAAATGATCCCGTCCATCCCCCGCGAATTGGTCGATTCAATCACAAGCATCACGGATCCTTTGCAAACAGCCTATTCGATTGCGAATTTTGAGCGCATGGAACTAACTGACGCCCAGACGATTCTTGAACTTGACTCCGTCGAAGACAAATTACGGAAACTGGTTTCCATCCTCGTCCGTGAAGGTGAGGTTCTGGATCTTGGGCAAAAAATTCAGAATGAAGCCCGTTCTGAAATTGAAAAAGTTCAGCGCGATTACTTCCTTCGAGAACAGCTTAAAGCCATTCAAAAAGAGCTTGGAGAAACAGACGAACAAACTGAAGATGTCAATGAACTGCGTAAAAAACTTGAAGAAGGACATCTTCCAGAAGAAGCGCTAAAACAGGCCAACCGTGAGCTTGACCGTCTTTCAAGACTGCCAACCGCGGCGGCAGAATATGGTGTCATTCGAACCTATGTAGAATGGCTGGCCTCTCTTCCCTGGAGTACTTCAACAGAGGATAATCTTGATATTGTCAATGCCAGGAAAGTACTTGATCGTGATCATTATGGGCTCGTTGATGTTAAAGAACGAATTCTCGAATATCTGGCCGTAAGAAAATTGCGCCTTGAACGACAGGATGTGATTAAAAAAGGCGAGAAGGTAGACCTGATCCGCAAAGAACGCGAGGGGGTCATCCTTTGTTTCGTCGGACCTCCAGGAGTAGGCAAAACTTCGCTGGGGCAATCCATTGCCCATGCACTGGGCCGGAAATTCATCCGCATATCGCTGGGTGGAATGCGGGATGAAGCAGAAATCCGCGGACACCGCCGTACATATATCGGAGCGCTGCCCGGACGGATCCTACAGGCGCTGCGTCGTGTGGAATCGCGCAACCCCGTGTTCATGCTCGATGAGATCGATAAACTTAGTTTTGATTTCCATGGCGACCCGGCCTCCGCCTTGCTTGAAGTGCTTGACCCGGAACAGAATTTTGAGTTCCGTGATCATTACCTAGAAGTAGCCTATGATCTTTCGCAGGTTATGTTCATTACCACAGCCAATCAATTGGAAACCATTCCCGCGCCCCTGCTTGACCGTATGGAAGTTATCCAGATTGCCGGTTACACAGAACGCGAGAAGTTGATGATTGCCCGAAATTATCTGATACCCCGGCAGATTAAAGAAAACGGCCTAATAAAAAAAGAACTGTCTCTGGATGATGAAGGCGTGATCGCCGTCATTCGTCAATACACCCGTGAGGCCGGTGTACGCAACCTGGAACGCGAAATTGGTGCCATTTGCAGGAAAATAGTCACGGCCATTACCGAAGGCAAAAAACGTAAAGGCAAGATAACAGAAAAGGAAGTTCACGCGCTGCTTGGCCGGCCCAAATATATGGGAAACGAAGAGATAGAGAGACGAACATCCATACCTGGTGTTGCCACTGGTCTTGCCTGGACTCCCACCGGCGGGGATATTCTTTTCATCGAAGCGTCCAAAATGCCTGGAGCCAAAGGATTTCAGGTTACCGGATCCATTGGGACGGTTATGCAGGAATCGGCACATGCCGCTTTGACGTATGTTCGAGCGCACGCCAAAGAAATGGGTATAGATCCACAGTTCTTTCAAAACGAAGATATTCATCTCCACGTTCCTGCAGGCGCTACACCAAAAGACGGCCCGTCAGCCGGTGTTACAATGACAACAGCATTAATCTCCCTTCTTACTGACCGCCCAATCCGCCCGGATATTGGAATGACCGGTGAGATAACCCTGCGCGGTCAAATCTTGCCAGTTGGTGGCATAAAGGAAAAAATGTTGGCAGCCCATCGGGCGGGCTTAAAAACTATCATTCTTCCGAAATTGAATGAATCCGACCTGGATGATATTCCAGATGAAGTACGCAGGGAAATGGTTTTCCACCCGGTTGAATGCATGGAAGATGTGGTCCAGATAGCAATTCCGAAAAAGAAAACGAAAAAGTAATTGGCGTGAAATCAAATGAAAAAAGTCATGATTTTTGAAGACAATGCCATGATGCGCTCCCTCCTTCAAACCCTGTTGGAGTTGGAGAAATTTCTTGTTGTCTGCCCAAATTTTCCTTTGATGAACCCCATAGACATAATTAGGCAGGAAAAGCCGGCAGTGATCCTGATGGATATCAACCTGCCCGGGATAAATGGCCTTAACATCCTGGAACTTTTACGCAAGTCTCAGGAATTTTCTGACATTAAGGTGATCATGAGTTCTGGGTCAGACCGCAAGAAAGAAAGTCTTGACGCCGGGGCGGACGCGTTTCTGATGAAACCGTATATGCCTGATGATCTGATCAACCTGGTCAAATCATATAATTGAATTTTTAAGGAGTAGTCCTTTTGAAAAACCAAAGATCGCAGGGCAAGAAAATCGAAACGCCCAATAATTGGATTACGATCGATTTACATGTTCACACTCCGGCTTCTAGTGATTTTCAACAGCCGGAAATAACCTATCTCGAGCTCATTCAACGCGCCGAACAGCGTGGATTGGATGTAATCGCTTTTACAGACCATAACACCATTGCCGGTTACAGGGCAATGCGGGAAGAAATTGAGCAGCTTGAGATGCTGGAAAAACTCAATCGAGTTCTTCCGGAAGAAAAGAATCGCCTGGCGGAATACCGCCGCCTGTTGAAAAAAATTCTTGTTCTCCCCGGTATAGAGTTCACAGCCACGTTTGGCTTTCACATTATTGGTCTCTTCTCCCCCACAACACCCATACGTGAAATTGAGCATTTGTTGTTGGACCTGAAAATTCCAAGTCATCTTCTTGACGATGGATCTGCCACCGTTGGCGCCACGGTGGATGTTCTTTCAGCCTATCAGAAGATGCAGGAAGCCGGTGGAATCGTCATAGCGGCTCACGCCAACTCGAGCAATGGAGTCGCCATGCGTGGTTTTAATTTTGGTGGACAAACCAAAATCGCCTATACGCAAGATGAAGCCCTGGATGCGCTGGAGGTCACTGACCTTGATACCAACGCTCCACGCTCTACGGCCACCTTCTTCAATGGTACAAAACCAGAGTATCCGCGCCGCATGCACTGCATTCAGGGCTCTGACGCTCACAGATTAACAGCCGATCCTCAACGAAAAAAGAATCTGGGGGTGGGTGATCGTTCAACAGATGTTCTCCTGCCGGAAACCAGTTTTAAAGCATTGCGCGACCTCTTTAAATCCAATGATTTTTCACGCACCCGCCCCCATCGTCAGAAGGAGGAGCCTGCGTTTGACTTCATCCATGCTTCACGGGAGGAAGGCGCCAACATCATCCAGGATTTCCATGAATCCATGACGGTTCGCGGCGGGAAGTTGTATGCCATCATTTCTGACATATGCGCTTTTGCCAATACCAATGGCGGAACTCTTTATGTAGGTGCGTCCGCGGATCCGCATAAAGCACCTCCTGGCATCTCGGATCCCGAACAAAGCATTAACCTTCTGGAAAAAGAGATTTCAAAACGCATTAGCCCTGCCCTGAACTGTCATCTGGATGTTCAGGAAACTCGCGGGAAAAAGATCATCCGTGTAATTATTCCGCGTGGAGATGACCCACCGTACGCGGTTGAAGATAATAAAATTTATGTCCGCAGTGAAGCAGAGACAGGACTGGCCGTGCGTGATGAAATTGTTGGCCTGGTCACGCGCGGAAAATCGCGCCAGGCACCGGTTTTCATTGAACCGGGAGCTGAACTGGCACCAGAAGTCCGCCCCGAGGAAGAACCGGTACATTCCAAACCGGATGACACCAGTCCACGGACAGGCGTTGAAATCGCCGATGTTGAAGAGCGTCAGGGAACCCGGTACTTTACCATGCGTGATTTACGCAATGGCTCCATGGTTAAAAATGTTACCCAGCGTTCCGCCCGCAGGCTTTGGCATTATGCCATCAGCCGTTATTTGGAACTCGAGTCGGCCTTTGACCCGCGTTCAGCTTACTGGAACGGGGAATTTGGTCTTCTCAAACGATACCAGCAGGGTAAAACCCCGACATTTGACCTGGTGCAACGTCTTTCTGATGGCTATCGATTCTTTTTTGGTGTCACCCCCAACGGGATTCACGGATTCTGGAAGAACATCACCGGGGAAGACGAAAATTCAAACGACAACGTATAATGCCGCCAGCGATAGATGATTTTACCGGGAAGAACGTGACCATCCGGTTATATCAACATCCGGTTGATTATCAGGCTGCCCGCCTGGTCTGGGAATCCGCCGGTAAAGGGATTCATATTACCTTCTCTGACAATATCGATGAAATTGGCAAACTTGTTGATCGCAGCCCCGGATTATTTTTTGTCGCCGAATTGGAAGGCAAGATTATTGGCACAGTCATGGGTGGATTTGACGGACGCCGTGGCCTTATTTATCATCTGGCTGTTATGCCGGAATTTCGGCACCAACAAATCGGAACACATCTTATGAAAAAAGTTGAAAGTGAACTCTTTCGAAAAGGCTGCACAAAAGTTTACTTATTCATTTTGCCGGATAATATGGAGCTTGCGAACTTTTACAGGAATATGAAATACGAACAAATGGCAGTAGTCCCTTTCACGAAATACCTTGATGGGGATCCATCGTCTACTTGATAGCCCCCCTTTTCCACAAGGTTTCCAAACTATTTAAAGAATTGAACCGATTGCCGTAAGCGGGTCGCCGAAATCAAACTGTAGTAACCGGGTACCTTTCAACTCGACGGCAGGGTCAGAATATGTGATTTCTGGAACAAAGCTGTTTCGGTTTACAAGTATGATTCTTACATCAGCGCCAGTTCGCTTGAGTCGAAAAACTGCCTGGCTGATTTTTTTGGGGTTCTCAGGGGTTACCAGAAAACAGATGACGCCGGCTGATAATTGGCTGGTAAAATCCAAAAGCATACCCGTGAATGGAATAGTCGATTCAGCCTGAATAAATGTCAGTGTATTCAATATATCTGTTTGTTGGCGAATTCCTGACCCGGGATGCAGGATTGAATTCTTGGGATTATTTAGAGCCAAACCTACAGCCAATCCCTTTTTTAACCAGGTGACCGCCAGTGAGCTGGTGATGGAAACCACTGTCTCCATTGTGTCAGGCGGTAAAGCATATTTGCGATGAAGGTTAGCCGCGTCAAGAAAATCAAGATGCTCCTGTTCAATACCAACCTGTTTGTTCACATGAACATTTTTATCGCAATCCATGCAAATCCATACTTTTTGTTGTACATTCGTGTCAGGTTGTTTTGTGTATAGAAGGCGCCGCCTTGCCGTAGTTGGCCAATGAATACGGTTGAATGGATCACCATCAGTATACTGGCGCACTGTTCCACTGATGATGGTACTCTGCTGAAGTGTCTGCAGGGCTGATTTACCTTCTTCAGAAGTTTTATTTACAATAGCCATGGTAGAAAGGTCAATCCGGTAAGGAAGAATAACAAGAGAACCTTCCGTTTTGATGGTCTTCACGGAGAAGAAACAACCCAGTGGATCCGACGTCATCACTTCAACAGGAGTCAGATCAAAGTGCCCTCTTTGCCGCAGGTAGCTGCTCAGGCGGATCATTCTTGTCTGCCGACCGCCAATAAAACCGATCACTCTGTTGGCCTGGTTTCTGTTGATTTTCGATAGGTCACGAATTTTCATCCAGAATACGGGAAGGATGGATCGATTCATGATCAGCACGTTTTCCTCATATAAATCCCCCACCTGACGCTGGTGATAACGTGATTTTCGTTCGATCGCTATCTTATCCAGTGAGAAAAATATATAAATAAAAGAAAGCACAATGTATAGAATTACTACATAAAATGTGTAAAGGAAAAAGGGCTCATCGAATAGAAGGCGGGTAAAAAGCAAAAAAGCCGCGATTATCAATAAACCCCAGAATGCGCCGGCAGGTTTGATTGCAGGAACCAGCTTATTGAGGAAGAGCTTCATCTCTGAGTGGGGCATGAACCGTATCAAGTATTTCCCGCAACACAATCTCGGGAGTGATATTACTCATTCTGGATTCAGGTGTAAGGATCAAACGGTGTGAAAGGACGGCGCTGGCAAGCATCTTAACATCGTCAGGCACTACAAATGACCTGCCCATAAGAATAGCTGCCGCCTGTGACGTACGGATCAAACCCAGGCTGGCTCTTGGACTGGCGCCCAACAAAAGATCAGTGTGTTTACGTGTCGCCTGAACAATACCCAGCAAGTAATTACGTACACTCTGTGAAACATATACATTCCGCACAGATTCTTGAGCTCTTAAAATCTCATCTGGTGAAACAACAGATTTCAAAGTGTGAATGGGGTGTTCCACCTGCATCTTTTCCAGAATATTCCTTTCAACATCCATGTCCGGATACCCCACAGAAGTACGTAACAGAAACCGGTCCATTTGGGATTCTGGCAGCGGGAATACTCCCTCGTATTCCACCGGGTTCTGCGTGGCGATCACATAAAATGGGCGCGGAAGCGGTCTTGTGACGTTATCCACCGTAACCTGGTTTTCTCCCATGGCTTCCAGCAGCGCGGATTGTGCCTTGGGTGTGGCACGATTGATTTCATCAGCCAGTAAAACCTGAGTGAAAACAGGACCGGGTCGGAATTCGAAGGCGTTTTTCTTCTGGTCATAAATAGAAACGCCGGTTATATCACTTGGCAGAAGATCCGGGGTGAATTGGATCCGGTTGAAATCACATCCGGTGGAAATAGCCAGGCTGCGCGCCATAATAGTCTTTCCAACCCCGGGAATGTCTTCGATGAGTATATGCCCATCCGAAAACAACCCGATGATAACCAGCTCAAGAACTGAACGTTTTCCAAAGATAACCCGTTCCAGATTGGTCAGGATTCGAGAACCCAGTTCCTCTGTTTGTGAAATGGATAGGTCTTCCTTCAAATCTTTCCTCCTGAGCGTTTATGCGTAATGATGGATATCACAATAATTGTAATTAAACCTGCAAAAGTTAGCATCAATCCAATTACAAAAGATTCCGGTTGGTACACTAATTCAACGGTATGCTCCCCTGCTGGAATGATAATTGACATGAAGACATAATCCGCGTGGTAGATATCCACCTGCTTCCCATCCACAAAGGCTTTCCAGCCAGGGTACCATTCATTAGCCACAAAAAGCCAGCCATTTTGAGGATTCCCGTTAATTTGAAAAACCTGCTGGTTTGTGGTTCTGATTTTTTGGGAAATTTCAGGTTTTACCTGCTGGTTGACAATACATGAAGTACCTTCCGGTAAAGCACCCTCAACAACAATCTTGTCTTTTAGAGCGTCAGCATTTACGGCTTCCCGCAACCATTGTAACGCGTCTGTCTCGCGGCTTACCGCTTCAGCGCAATATACCATTCTCACTTCAGGAAGTGCATCCACTTCTTTCCATAATATCTGTTGGGGGTGGATTTCCTCATAATTCGCTTTGCGGGAAACATTGCTCAATTCCAGATATCGATCCTGTACTTGTCCGGAAGACTCATCCACTTCTGCCAAAAAACCAGAAAAACGGGATGGCACCATCGGATCAAAATTATTCAGCATGGCTGTCTCAGTGAGGATATTGCTGTTTGGTAAATGGGCGCCTACCAGGTTTTTCCAGTCTTCGATGGGACGAATATCTTCAAACGTGAAAAACCGGTCGAAGCGCAGAATTCTTTCATATTCGGTGTGAATATACAACCGCCCCTCATTTGTGGTCATTGCATGGACCTTGGAGTACAGTGAAGACGGCACAGATGGATTCAACCATACTCCCGCCCAAAGAAGATCTACAACCAACCAGATAACATATCCATATCGCCACGTGAAAAGACTTTTTTCATCAGATACACCAGGTTTTCGTTTCGCCAGAAGAAAATAGCCAACCAGCAGAACGCCTGTTGATATCACTCCCGTTTTAAAGGACGATTTGATCGCCGGGAGCAAAAACCAGGCGGTCAGCGCGCTCAATAACATGGCAGCCACAGCCGTCAATCCCAAATTAATCCATTTGCGGGAAAAGACAGGTTTCTGCACCCATATTTCAGCGCCAATCGCCGCGAGAATTATCAGGCACACCTCAACGAGGATCATCCATCGCGCGGGGCCATTAAAGGCGCCAAATGTTGGAATATGCTCGAACAAAAATGGAAATATCGGAGTATTCCATCCCAGCGCGAAAAGAGTAACAATGAGAATTGAAACAATACAAAACCAAATCAGCGGCTTATACCGTCCCCAGAAGTCTTCTTTTTTCTTTATTCCACAGTAAACGAGTACGGCCATACTGAAAAAAATCGGGAGAAGTCCGATATATATGGCATCCTCCCAGAAACTGGCATACCCCCAGTAATCGCCTGTTCCCGGGTTTCCAAAGATATTGGGAAATAGAAGTGTTATCACCCGCCAAGGCCAGAATGAATATGATAATGCAGTCTGGTAATCTATGGCTCCGGACCGTTGGGATTGGATGAAGTATTCCACGGTAGGCAGGATTTGAACACCGCAGACCAGGAAACCAAGAAATCCCGAAAATGCGACAGGTGCGATGATCTTTGCCACCCGATTCCATCCGCCGTTCAAAAGCGCTCCAAGAAAAAGCCATGCCACACAAAAGAGAAATGTGTACCATGATAGTTGGGCGTGTCCGCTAAGCCATTGGCCGGAAAATGCAAGCGCCATCATCAGAATGGAGTGGAGATATCGTTCGTTAACGGATGTTTGATGTATCGGTGCGGCAAAATGACTGGCTGCCAGCAATATCCAGGGAATCCATGCGGCCGCCTGAACCATGGTGAGAAAACTCCCCCGCGCAACCAAATATTCACATAGACTGTACGCCAACCCGCATATGAGCTGGGGAAATGGACTGAACCCGAGTGATTTAACCAGCTTTTGCATTCCCCAACCGGCCCAGATCAAATGAAGCACTATGAGCAGTCCATGTGACCAGGCCATCCATTGGATGCCGCCGATCCAACCGGCCAGCAAAGTCAACCAGGTTGGTGGGTAATAAAGAGCGGACTGATAATTGGCTGCCAGCGGCGCCCCCATGCCGTTCCAGATGTTCCATAAAGGCAACTCCCCTGCCCGGATAAGTCGCAGGGCTTCCCAGTGCCATGGGACAAATTGAATGGAGGTGATCCCCCAGAATAAAGCTCTGCCAGGCAATAATGCCGGGAGCAAAACCAGAATCGGCGCGATAAGCAATGGGGCGAAGAACCACCGGGGAGTTGTGTTATCTGTCTGGTGCTGTTTAGTTTCCATTAGATGTTTCCACCCGGAACAATTGGTAACCGGACTGATCGTATATTTTTGTGAAAGACCTGCCGTCTAATGTTGTCTTTGTAGTTAACGAACGTTCGTGCGGTCCAAATATTACAAAATCAATGCCATTGCTTTCAAGAAATCTTTGCTGCCAATTACTATCTCGTGTACCGGTGTAGAATACCTCGATGTCAGGGAGAATGTTTCTCAAATTCGCGCTTTCAGGGCCATGACCGGCCAAAACAAAAACCGGCGCCCAGGCAGGCAGCGCGTTGGCGGTGTCGTACGCGGCAAGCACAGTATCCCCGGGTCTGGCAACAAGTTCAATTTCCTTGAATAGAGAAATTTCAGGCGATTCCCGATAGACCGGTTCTGCTTTCGTCCATATACCCCCGGTTAGAATCAGCAACAACAAAATGGGGGCTATCGTTGTCAGACCCATCAACCCTTGATAAACGTTCTTCAGGTATCCCCGGTTGACCAGTTGATAACTTCGAAAACCCAGCACCACCAATGCGATCCATATTCCATCAATAAACCGCCGCTGAACATTGTAAGGGAAGTATGCCAGCAGTACGGCGCAAGTCACCCAGGCGATAAGGATCAAATCTCGTTCATCTCTTTGTCGAAAAGCCTTTACCACCGCGGGGACTGCCGCGGCCAGGAAGATCGCATATGACCACAGATAATGTGACAACGGGGGCGAATCAATGATGTTCTGCCGATACCATGCCTGTAAATATGGATCTGATCCAAAGTAAATCAAATTGTATATTACCCAGGGTGATGATATACCAGCTATAATGGCGGCCTTTTTCAGCAATGGCAGGGTGTATTTCCACCGCTCATCTTTATTTACGGCAAATGTCAAAACCAGATGACAGGCCAGTACCCCATACCCGACAACTATAGTCAGCGGTTGAAAGAATCCCACAAGGAACCAGCTCGCACCTCCGTAAAGGGCGTTCCGCCGCCAGTTTGCAGGATCATTATTATTCAGGAAGAATATAAAACCGAAAAGAAGCAGTGCCCGTGCCGCGGAAAGATGCGGCAGTCCTAATAATGAAAGAAATCCAAAAGCTTCCGGGGAATAAAATTCCAGTGGCATACGACCTGCCCACCCGGCAGGGAAAAGCAACCAGCCCAGCCAACCCAATCCGCCGCCTACCAGAATGATTACCGTGGCGAACTTCCGTTGTCTGCCGTCTGTGATATGGAGCCCGACAAATGAATACACCACCCAGACCAGCAGTCCACCAGACAGCCAGCGAAAAATCTGGAAAAAAGCAACCAGTTGATCATGGATTTCAGGTGGATAAGCCAGCTTCCCAAGCAAAATATAGGGTAAGAAGGCCAATGCGCCCTTTTGGTCCATGGTCGTATACGGTGAACGAAATAGCCAGCTGCCGAATGAGCCAGAAAGCATCTTTGCTAAATATGAATTTCCATCCTCAACTCCAAAAATAAATCCGGTGAAATGCCAATCCAAACCCTGCCGGAAATAGCCGAGCAGATAAGGTATGGAGGTTAACAATAACAATAGAATAGAGGTTAGGATAACCCAACGACGATCGTTACTATTTTGCATGGCGGCTGTGTACCCTGTATAGCAAAATGCAAAGCAAGAGACTAAGCAGACTGATCCCGGCCCCGGCAAAAACAGTTTCAGGTAAATATCGGAATTCAATCTGATGATTTCCAGTACCCAATATCACAGATCGCAGAATCCCATCAACCGGTTCGATTACAGATGGTTGACCATCCACGCGGACCTGCCATCCGGGGTAGTTAATCTCGGAAAGCACCAACCGCCCCGGGCCTTCGGCCTCAAGCTGAATGTAATTCGGGGTGCGCGTCACGCTCGTGATTGGTACGTATTCATCCTTATTTGAGGTCTGAACAGGCTCCATCCACGCCCATGCGCGTGCCATTGTGTTGTGATAAATAAAAGATGTCTCCATTCGCGCGACGACATCCCAACCTGGTGAATCGATTGGAAATGCTGAGACCAGGTACTTCACGTTCAACCGACCAAATACCCGCGCGTCCGGCTGAATCCCCTTGTTGTCAGTCCTGGGATCACCAGTCTTGAACGATGGGAGAGTCACCGAATAACCTTGATCTGATATTGACATCGCGGACTTCAGGGTATCGGCATACGTCATCAATTGAAGCGGATCAATCCCGTCAGCCAACTCGATCTTAAAAAAAGAAGCCGTCTGCTGTGGAATGGAATATGAGGGTGAAAACACGCGGAAATCACTTCCCTGTGTATTTAGATACTTCACTTCATCCTGTGCCGCAGATAATGCTTTGGCGGGGTTTATCCAATTGATCAGATTCACATCCGCCAGCAAAAGATCTGCGCTGATTACCATACCTGTCACCAACAAGAATGCCGCCCCAGAGATTCTCCGGTAGGAATATAGCAATAATAAACAGGCTGCCAGAATCCACATTGCGATATGCCCGATCAGTAGGCCATTCTTTTGTGGATTGCCCATCACCACAAATACCTGCAATAACAGGGCAAACAGGACAAGAAAAAATGTGCCCAATCGTAAAAATACAGCTTTTTGCGGATTCTCTTTTATCAACCAATCCAAAACAATCATGGCCGTTACCAGCATGCTATAGACAAAGAAGAACATCCCGCGTGCCGGCACCCGCAACAAATCCAACCCCGGCAGTGTTACCAGCCATTTATTGACCGGTATCGTGTCTCCCAGCGCCCAGAGTAAACTTACGATTGCAACCACATACCAGAAAATCAACTCCTTTTTCTTATTAAGCGCCACAAGACCACCGGGAATAAACATAAGACAGCCCGCGCCTGCGTAGATAACCCATTCCATCGAAAGGGGATGTCCGGGTACGATCAACCCGGTTATTTGGACAATCGGTAAACTGAGATAGAACGCGTCTTGCGGGGTAAGCAGGCTGCGGGTACTCAGATTTGTGTACTCCATCAGAGGGATCCAGAAAATGGCACTGATTCCTGCTGCCAGTATCAGGCTGAATAAAACGCTGCCCATTCTGCGAAATTTTCCGACACGCCGAGAAGTTGATTGTGATGTTTGATAAAAGACAAATACCGACCAGAACACAACGGTATAGGCAGTAAAACGCATATCGGCCAGCAGCATCATCCCCAGGAAGACAGACGCCTGAATAATTGGCCGATGAATCCGTTCCTCGTTATTCATTGCGCTTGCAAGCAGCCATGGGAACCAGGCGGAAGCACATACCCAGGTGAAGTGACCGGAAATGGCATGTGAATATCCGGCCGGGAGCAATCCATACAGCACACCGCCCAGAACAGAAATGCCTTCAGACAAACCCAGTCGTTTCAGGAAATACTTCATTCCGAAGCTTCCCAGGATGACATGCAGCGCCATGACGAGGTTGATGCCCAGGGGTAACGGAAAAAGAAGGCTCAACCAGGCAGGTGGATACCAGAGAGAGGATAATGGATTGGCGGCAAATGGATACCCGCTTAAGATGAGCGGCGACCAGAGGGGGATGCCCTGCCCGTCTGCCAGGCAGCGTTGCAGAAATAACAGGTTCGGATAATGTGAGATCAGGATATCCGATGTAGTGGTACCAGCCGGAACTATAAAATTATCCCAGGCGGACAAAATTGGCAGGCAGGGAATAAGAAGCAGCCATTTTTTCGATCGCAGTTTCAAGGCAATAACTCACTAACCAAAAAGATGTCAACATCTCCGAACCTGCGGTTTGGTTCCTTACCCATTAGAATGGCCGGCTGGCCAATGGCTTTTTCTCTCCCGCCAAATACGATCCAATCCACCTCCCGAGATTCGAGGAATTCCTTATCACGGGTTGTGTCGCTATTTCCGGAATAAAAGTCAAGCAAAGCTTGTTTTTCTTTTTCAGCCTGAATGGTCTCAAAGGGATGTCCGTATACGACCCGCATCCGGCTGGTTGCCGGTATTAAAAGGCCGGTCTGTTCTCCCGCCAGTACCAGAGATTTTCCGTCATCTTGATCAGATAGCCAACTAATAGCCTCAAGTTCATCCGCGTGGAAATAATACATAGGATTGTGCATCGCTAGTGCTGCCGCGACCATGATTACCAGGAGAATGGGTGTGGGCAAAACCAGCATGGTACAAACAGTCGAAAGCCTCTTTATTGAAAGTCGCAGCGTGACGGCTACTGCAGGGATTGCCAGCATTCCGAGACAGGTCAACGGGATGTACAGGCCGAAAAAGAATCGGCGTTGCAGGCTGAACGGTATGATTGAAAGGATCAACCCGACAACCATCCAAACGATTAGCCGACGAGTTATCCGATTTTTTCTGGCCCTGATAACTGTTTTCCATCCAATAATGACCAGTATTAACCACGGTGAGAAAGCCAGAAAGGTATCCCATATCTGCGGCGATGGAGTCTGGTTTTGCGACGTCCATGCTGCGAGTTCTGGTGTTGAATTGACCGCCCAGAATTGATAGGCTCCATACGGTATGCCGGAAATCACAAAACAAACAACCGTCCATAAGGATTTTGATTGTTTCTCAATTCTTTCCCACAACCAGCTTAAGCCTAAAACCATGGCAGCGATTACAAATCCAAAGGGGGAGAGTAATGACAGAAGGAGCCCTGTCAGGAAAAGACCGGGCAGGTTTGATGAATGGTTGTCCCCTGTAGACATTATCACGGCGGCAATTGTCAAACACAAACCCAGTGGAAAATGCGGATTTGCCAGGCTGGATAGCCATGGATACGCTTCGGATACCCAGAAATCTGCACCAAAATCACCAGTCGGCAGAAGCAGCCAACCCAGTCCGCCGCCAGCTGCCAGTAAGAATGTAGTTAAGGTATGTAAATGGCTTTCCGGTGGAATAACCCGCTCCGCCAGTTTCCCCAGCATAAATATCAGCAGACTATAACTGAGAAGTCTCATTATGTTGAACCCCACCGGCATTGATAAACTGATCAGGCGGAAAAGATGGCCCAGACTGATATAAAAAGTGAACAACCAGCGGCCTTCCCCCGGTTCGGCGGTATATGGCAGGGTAAATAACCACTCCCCGCTTTTCCCGATTTGCATTTTTGCCAGATAGGAATACCCGTCAATGGGATTGAACGTCACCCCGCTATAGACATAAGAATTGTTCGAATTGAAAAACCCGATCAGCGTGGGCAATGAGGAGATCAATATTAGAATCGCTATCAGAATAATCAGGTTCTTATTCTTCATGGTACTATAATTCTATCGCTGTTCTCACCCACCCGCTTTTCCGTTTTCAAACAGACAGGAACCAAACACCAATGAATCCCGCCTTTCAACTTTCCCGCCTGCAAAAAATTGACACCGAATTGGATCAAATTTCGCAACGCCGGCAGGAAATCATCCGATTAATTCAGGATGATACCCTGGTAGCTGAAGTCCAACATCAACTTGAACTCTCAGATAATGAGGTGAAAGTCTGCCAGAAAGAACTTAAAAGGATAGAAGACAAGAACAATCAACATCAGATGAAACTGCAGGAAGATGAACACGCGCTTTACGGTGGAAAGATCCGATTACCGCGTGAATTGCAGGATCTACAGAATGAGATTGCCTCGTTAAAAAAACAGATTGCCTCATTGGATGAAGAACAGTTCAATATCATGATGCAATTGGAAGAATTTGAAAAACAAAAAGCCAAGGTTCAGGCAGAATTGGCTGAAGCACAATCCGTTTTTGCCACCAGGGTGGCAGGTTTAAAGGGAGAATCTTCCAGCCTGGAAAAGAGAGCAGAAAACCTGGCAACCGAGCGGAACGCGGCTGTTCAGAATCTGGACGCGGTCAACCTTGAAAAGTATGAAACCCTGAGAAAAACGAA
>CAYQUX010000019.1:0-93775 GCA_964420995.1 uncultured Leptolinea sp.
GGCATGCCCTCGACAAGCTCGGGCAACGGAAAACCTGTCGGCTGTCGAAGCCACAAGCATGCCCCCGACAAGCCCGGGCAACGGAAAACCTGTCGGCTGTCGAAGCCACAGGCATGCCCTCGACAAGCTCGGGCAACGGAACACCCGTCGGCTGTCGAAGCCACGAGCATGCCCTCGACAAGCTCGGGCAACGGAACACCCGGCGGCTGTCGAAGCCACGAGCATGCCCTCGGCAAGCCCGGGCGGTGGACGTCACCGGTGGCTGAGCCTGTCGAAGCCACAGACATGCCCTCGACAAGCTCGGGCAACGGAACACCTTTCGGCTGTCGAAGCCACAGACATGCCCTCGACAAGCTCGGGCAACGGAACACCTTTCGGCTGTCGAAGCCACAGACATGCCCTCGACAAGCTCGGGCAACGGAACACCCGTCGGCTGTCGAAGCCACAGGCATGCCCTCGACAAGCTTGGGCAACGGAACACCCGTCGGCTGTCGAAGCCACAAGCATGCCCTCGAAAGGCTCAGGGGGCGGACGTCACCGGTGGCTGAGCCTGTCGAAGCCACAGACATGCCCTCGACAAGCTCGGGCAACGGAACACCTGTCGGCTGTCGAAGCCACAGGCATGCCCCCGACAAAAACGGGCGGCGCACATTTTCGGTCAGGAATCAAACAATACTGGCACAAAGACCATGACCAAAAGCCGGTACGCCAGGATCACATTCTGGATGTGGCGTGAGGCGCTGCCCCAGGTTTCCCCCAGGTACGATGCGGCATACATTACACTGGCCCCCAACCAGATGCAGGCCATGATACCGATAATCGGCCACAGGGTGGTGTTTGAAACGCGCAGGTTGCGCCCGGCTCCTGCAATAATTAAAAGGAGAGAAATCAGGATCAAGTCGCTGGATGACCAGTTGATCAACCGGGTCAACTGATTCAAACGCACTGGCAACTTCAAATACCAGGGATCATAGTATGGTTGTTTGTAATACCCAAAATTTTCACTGAAAGAATTAATCAACATCTGGGTTGTGTTGAGTGGATAATGCAGCATAAAACTCATGTAGGCGGGCATCCCTTTGGATTGCACCCAGGCTGTAAAATCCTTTTTCAGGGTAATTTGACTGTAATTCGCCGAAGCCGTATTTGAAATAATGTCTTCCGAGTCAGGCATTCCCCAATTGTCATGCATGAATTTCACCCTGTCTGGAAAGGGAAAAATGTTGGACGTTAAATTATTGATCAATGGATTAACCAGGCGGCTGCTTCCCCGGGCAGAATACTGCTGAAAACCATAGATCGCAAATGAAATCAACAGTAGTACTGCGCCCAAAATAGGGAATCTCCGCCCTTTTCTCAGCAGGAAGGGAATTGACAACCCGGCGGTCAGGCAAACCAGGTACACCAACAGGAAATACACGTTCGTGTCGCGTGAGTTCACCCAGAAGAACAACGCCACCAGAAATCCGGCTGCCAACCACCATCGCGATGCGCGAGTTCTCTCTGCGGCGAAGAGACTTTCATCAAACAGGAAGAGACTTGCTGCCAGCAGGATGGCGAAGAGCGAATAGGTCAGCGATTCAGACATCATCACATGATCCCAACTGACAATCTCTGGAAGACAGGCAGATAAAAGGATTAGGGAGCAAAAGAAATTCCGTAACCAGGGATTCTTTACTTTTCGATATATCGCAAATGCCAGAAACCACCAGGCAATTACCGATAGCGCAGATTGGAAAATCGCAATTCCTGAAAAACCGGGTAGGTCAAGAAGTCCGGGAGATTTTCGAATGCTGGGCTCGCTACGGATGGATGTGTCATATCCCTGCGCCGGGGTGAAGAGTTTATACACCAATGGCAGAGTAATAGGACGGTAACCTGAGACGAACTCTCGTGAAAACAGGGGGGCTCTCGCGGTTGCCGCGTAAGAGTCTGTGTCGTTGGTGGCGATGGCGCCTGTCCACGAATCAGCAGCAAAAATTCGCAGGGCCAGGAAGAGAACGGTCAATACGAGGAAAAACCAATTTCTGGAAATGATTGTTGAAGTATTTTTCACAGAACGACAAGCCCCTTTTTTTTTCAACAGTTGAAAAATCTGGATTTTCGGCGATCTTGCAGATTAATTACAGTTCACTTTCCCTTATATTCGATCGATTGTAGGTCGCCATCCAGAAAATAGCGCGGGCCGTTCATGCTGCTCTTTGCGCTCAATAAGGATGGCGCATACTCATGCAACCGCTTTTCTTCCGGTATATCCATGAGGTCCAGAATGGTTGGAACAATATTGGAATGGCTTGCCCGATAGCCTGTATCCGGTTGAAGCCCCAGGTCGCCGATAATGAAAAGAGGCACCATGGCTTCGGGCATGGAACTATGGCAATGGGACCATGTTTCGCCATGTTCCTGAAGTGTTTCGCCGTGGTCGGAGGTGTGAATGATCAGCGTGTCAGCTAATTCATGCAGGTCAGGAAAGAGATTTGTGTAAAAATTCTCCATATTAAAGCGCACGGCATTGTCATAGGCGTTGACCACATTTTTTGTGTCTTTATAATCGCGGTCTTTTGGTGTGGGCAGCCAGATAGCTTCTTCAGGGGGATAGTTGTTTTCATACATAATATGCATCCCCATTTTGTTCAATACGATAAAGTTGCCGGTTGACCGGGTAACCTGATCGCGGATATATTGCGCGGCTTTCAGATCGGTGAACATGGAACGCCCAAAATCATTGGTCGTCAGGTGGATATCAACGTACTGTAGATCATTCTGCAGTAAGCCATTCCAAAGGTACGTCTCCTGTCCATCGAGATACTGGGTCTTATACCCCATGGCCTGGGCGTACTGGAATAAAGTCGGCCATCTGGAGGTAAGGCGAACGTCCAGGTTGGCGGTAGATGGCACACCGGTCAGAATATGCGGGTTGGAATAGATGCTGCATGTGGCTGACGATACCGAGAGACCCCAATTTGTGATTAATCCTTTTTCCGCCAACTTCTGTAGGGTTGGAGAGGTTTCGCGCTTGTATCCATTAATTTGAAGGTGATCGCCCCGTAAAGATTCATCAATAATAAGAACTATATTATTACCCGGTATTGTGGTTGAAATGGTTTGCACCTTCTCGCGGTTCCCAAAGATCCGATCCCCGGGGCGAATATCTTCGAGCAGACGTACGTATTGGAAGACAGATATTCCTATCTTTGAGTCGAAAGGCAGGTAGGTGCGGATCAACCACATCCCGACCAGACAAACCAGAAGGATGATTTCCGGGTGAGATTTGGAACGTGGCTTTTTCCAGTTGAATGCGACAGCAGCCAGGAAAATGAGCGAAACGATCAGCGCTTTACCGTTGAAATACATGCCGATGGCTTCAAACCAGAGTGACCAGGGGGAAAAGGCGGCTGTCCAAAAATCTACAGACGTCATATAGCGCTGGAAGGTGCTGAAATAGCCATATTCAATAAAAATGGCCAGCACAAAAAAGACTCCCAGAATGATACGAACTGGACGATAGGAACGAAATGCCGCCCAGCAATAAATAACCAGGCAGGTGAAGCTAAGAATAAAAGTTATATACGCTGTGATTGGACGGGAAATACGCGATTCATTATAAAACATCCACATGATGTGGCGGGTTTGCTGTAAATCGATGAAATATTCATCCAGCACCAGCAATAAAACACCGAAACCTAAAAGGCCCAAAAAAGGCAGGATTTTTCGGATATGTTTCCCAAATTCCACGGATTTTTTGGATGACAATTCCTTAATGTTCATACGGCTCCAATGAAGCATTCAAACTTAATTCACAAGACCCTATTGTAATAGTAAAGAAACTTTGTACAATAAATCCGTCGATGTTGTTCCTTAAAATGAGCGGAGGGGTTAATGAGAAAGCACTTTAAGTGGTGGATTTATGTAGCTTTAATCATTGCTCTTACATCATGTAACTTGCCTGACAACGGTGAAGGCATTCCCGCAACCGGAGGAGCGCGAACCTGGTTTGATGCTCCATTGGAGGGGATGAGTCTCCCACCCGCGCCATATCCTGTGGTAATTCATTCGTATCACCCGGGTGGGACTGCCCAGGTTGAACTTAGCGTTAATGGTACTGTTCTGCAAAATCTGAAACCTTCCGGTGAAACCGGTCTGATACAGGTGGAGTATTCATGGACTCCACCTTCCCCGGGAAATTTTACTTTGCGCGCCCGGTCACAGAGCAAGACGGGAGGCTGGGATAGCGAAGCCGTGGTGAATGTCACGGTGGGTGATTTCACTCCTACTCTGATTCCTTCGTATACACCCACAGAAGTGGATACATCCACATCCACGCCAGTGATTACTGTCACATCAACCAGGACTCCATCATTCACGCCAACGGAAATTCCATCCTACACGCCAACGAATGTTCCCCCGGCCGAGTTAACCTTCCAGGCAAACATATCTACCAACCAGATTTATGTGGGAGGTTGTGGCGCGAATGATGTGACAATCCAGGCCTATGCGTCGAATTCAAGCCAGGTGAAGGCAATCACATTATTCCTGAAATTGAAGGATCAAACAACCGGTACGTCCACTGCCTGGACCGAAGGCGATATTATGGCACCGGCCGGCAATGGATGGTACCAGCGAACAGTTTCTGCCTCCGCAGTCCCCGGCTACGCCGATTACCGGAAAGCATGGCTGCTGTATCAGTTCGTAGCCACCGGCAGCGGCGGTGCGATTGTCGGGCGCAGCCCGGTTTACAGTGATATCGGGGTTTCCACCTGTAATGTGATCATTCCCGTGAGGCCTACCAATACGCCCTTCAAGCTGATCATTCCTAAATTGCAGGTAACGGTTGCTCCCATTAAGCCCAAAATTCCAATAATCCGTTAACACGGAATATAGTACCGGTCTCAGTTGGTGCAAAATCATCCAACTGAGACCGGTGAGTTAAGTTTTAATCGGATCGGGTGATCCATCCTGTTTGGATTTTGATGCAATTTCAAACCTGTCCTGTAAGCTTAATCACCATCACTGGTCCAGGATCCCGGGAGTTCGTTGGATAACTAATTTGATTGAATCAGCGGTGGTTAAATATGAAAAACAATAAGCTTCTAATCTGGATTCTATTCTGTGTTGGTGCGTTGGCGATAGCCGGCTTTCTGGGGATCTTCTACTGGCGCGGTTCGCAGATAACCGCAAGTGATTATCAACCGCAGACATTACTGGTATTTCTGTCAAAGCCGTTGAACAGCTCGACTGTCCATGTTGGAGACACCCTGCCGGTAACAGCGGAAGCAAATGGGTCTGTGCCTGTTGAATCGTTGGAATTCTGGATTGATGGGAAATTGGTCGATTCTGTGAAAGCCATGAATCCGGTATTGAAGCAGCTCAATGGGACATGGGACTGGACACCTGAAAAAGAAGGTCGTATCACGCTGATGGTAAGGGCAATGGATTCATCCGGTCAGTCAGTTCTATCCAACCCCGTGGTGATTAACGTACTCCCGGCGGAACCGGTGGTGTTGAAGGTAGTTCCTAAGTCCGGCGATACTATCAATTCTCTTATTAAGGAACTGAACATCAGCGCGGATGCTGCGGAGGGGTTAAATTCGGGGATCGGCCTGGATGATCCACTTAAAGAAAATGAACCTGTAGAATTGGCCATCCCGGCAGAAAAATTCACCTCATCAAGCAGCAGTACTGAAGAAACCAATACACTGGAACTTGTAGAACTGGTTCCAACCCTTAAACCGACCCAAAACCCCGGAGGCGATAAAAGCAGCCCCCCGCTGGCACCGTCTCTTGACCTTGAGGTGGATGGGTGCAATATCAATATCAAGGTAACGGCAAAATCCGATAACGCGGACATATTTAAACTTTATATTATGCGGCATGATTCGAACCAGTTCGCCTTTATCATGGAACAAGGTCCCATGGTTACTGGCTCCAGCTTTACCTATGTGGAGAAGGACGCCTTTGGAGATTACAAGATCGGCGCTGTGGCGCAGAATGGCGCCGGAATTGCCAGTACCATTCCGGCGAGTATTCAAGTTTCCAGTGAAGAGTGTACCGTGAATGCCAAGCAACCTGTGGATGTCAAGGTCATTTCCAGAGATTTGATCTCCCGTCTGTACTGCTACGCGACCATTGACGAGAAGACCTATATCCATATTCCCAATTCAGCGGATTCCTACATGACACCCATGTCGTCAACCGCGTTGGAAGAGTGGGGAAAGAAAGTATTTCCCTACGGGCAATTGAAAGCCCGCTCCGGATTTGATATTTCCGCCCACCTGCCGGTTATTTACCCGAAGGGGAATGCCACGAGTCATATCAAATTTGAATGTTGGGACTGGGACACACAATTCAATATGGGTGTGGTTGAGAAGGATATGACCGACGCAGAAATGAAGACCTATGTCATGCTGAGCAATTCGAACTATGATGTCGTCGGTATTTTTGGGACTAACCCGTATGATAATGCAAACCATATTCAGATCAGCGCACCCTATAATTTTAAATCCACGGGCAACCCCGTTGAATGTGGAAAACACGGCCCGGCATCCGAATATCAGAATTGCGAAAACATGATTAAAGTCGGAATGGCGGCGTATGTATGGGATTACCAAAAGCAAACGTGTTTTCCGGGAACGGAAGCATTTTGCCAGTATGTTGATATTGACGGATTCCGGATTTACCGGAATTACAAAACGGGTGAACCCCCACAATGGTCCTATGGCGTAGCTGGAAAAGACAAGGTCACGGCAGGCTTCACGCAATGGCCTTCACTCGCAGATTGCAATCAACCCGATATGCTAATGAAAATGGTTTGTGCTGTAGCCAATATGCCCTGCTATACGGTTCGCGCGTATAAGGGCAGCCTTGAATCGCGGGACAGCAATGAAGTCTGCCTGGGCCCCCAGGAAATGGGGACCGGGACGAAAACCATCAACCTGCCGCCTACTCTGATGGGCGTGGGTGGAATGGTGTATTTCCTAAACAAGAGTGCACAATCTGAGTATGCCGCCAACACAGACGATTATATTGAAATTTCTCACGATGGAAATTTTGACGTGGGACATATATACTCCAATAATGATGGGGGTTGGGGTAATAAACCATCCAAAGATTCGAGGGATTATTACGGTTTCATAAAATTCGGAGAGCTGCAGGAGATCATGGGAAAACCAATCCAGTCAGCCCGGCTAAAATTCCGCATGGGGGATACGTTCCACAAAATTGACGGCTGGGTCAATTACACAGATGACTGCGCGCAGTGGCTTTCCATATCAAAAGATGCTCCGTATTTCTATTTGAAATCCACACCATTAAAAAGAGTCAAATTAGCCAATATGCCTGATTCAATAACGGCGGAAGAACTGCAGTTCGACGTCACGGATATCGTAAAAGCCTGGTCTCAAGGTCAGGTCAACCATGGGTTTGTGCTGGATGGCACAAGCAATACACCCCTCATGCAAGATTTTGAGTGGTGCCGTACTAATTTCAACTCATTCAGCCTTGAGGTCACGTATTTCCCCAACCCGTAATATGCAGTGATGGGAGGAATCAATGAAAAAGAACCACAGATTTTGTTTTCCTGTTTTTTTCGTCATCGGCTTACTTTTGTTTACCGGCTGCCAGCCGAATTCACCGGGCGGCGGACCGACCTCGTGGATCGATTTCCCGCATAACAACATGTCCTTTGATATGCAGATGATCACGGTCATCTCGCATTCCAATGACCCCGGCGGGCTGGCGCAGGTGGAAGTCAGTGCCAACGGAACGGTCATTCAAACCCAACCGGCTTCCGGCACTTTCGCGAAAACAACCACCGACTGGTACCCTGACAAGCCAGGCAACTATGTGCTGCGTGTGCGCGCGCAAAGCGTGGCCGGCGCCTGGGGTGGGTACGCGGAAGCGAATGTAACCATCGGCGGCGCCACACCAACGTTGATCCCAACCATCACCGCAACCGGCCTGGTCCCCAGTGATACCCCCACGCCGGCAGAGGCTGCCAAAGGTGAGATGTTCTTCAAGGCTAACCGGTCAACCAACCAGTTTTATTATGGAAGCTGCGGAACCAATAGTGTCACCATCCAGGCGTATGTCTCGGATACCAGCAAGGCAAAGGATGTGCTCTTATTCGTCAACCTGCAAGACAGGCAAGGCGGCGGGTCAACTGGCTGGGATGGCGGCGAATCGATGAAATCGGCGGGCAATGGCTGGTTCCAACGGACAGTCACATCGACTTCGATCGAGAAATACAACGCGTATACCAGCAGCCTGTTGCTATACCAGTTCGTGGTCACCGGTGCCGATGGCAAGACCATTGGCAAGAGCCAGGTCTATAGCGATATCGCCCTTTCGGCGTGCGCGGCACCTCCTTCCGGTGAAGAACAACCACCGGTCCCTGACGGTATCACCCCGATTCGTAAACCGCCGGTGCAAAATGTCACATTGATCCCGAATCCGAAATGATCCTAAGTGTGGAGGGATGAACCATGCGCTCAAATAAACTGCTTGTTGGATGCGGTATAGTCATCATTGTGGCATTGGTATTGCTGATAGTCGCCGCATTAGTCCTCCCCGGACTGGTGCCAGAGGTTTCGGCGAATACCGGGCAGACAGAAGGAGTACAGGTTTTCCTTGTTCAACCTGTGAATGGTTCCACTCTGGCTGTCAATAAACCTGTCGCCGTAAAGGCAGACGCGGCAGGTGTAAGCGAGCTTGATGGGATGAAACTGTGGGTTGATAACCACCTCTGGGAAGCCGGAGCGTCCATCAATCCAACAGGCCAATCCATCAGTGGATCATGGGTATGGACTCCCCAGGAGATTGGTGAATACACATTGATGGTGCGTGTCACCACAAAAGACGGTCAAGCAAGTAATTCAAATGTGATCAAGGTCGAGATCGTGGCTGAGGAGAATGTCCCCACACCTGATCCGGCTGAACCTGCACTGCCGCCCGAATTATCCTCAGCCGGCGAGGCAGGAGGGATGGCGGGAGGTGAGGTGCCGCCTCCACCGCCGTTCCCGCCCGAAGAACCCGCACCGCAGGAAGATAATCAGGGTTCAAGCATCATCCCCGGCAAATACATCATTGTTGGCCAGCAATTCTGGGGAAATTTGTTTCAAAAACTGGAACCACCAAAGGCGCCTCATATTTGGGGAAAGATGGAAAACGCCTGTGAGTCAATCCTGATCATTAAAGATAATTCTGATAATGAAGCGGCATTTTTGATACACAGGGTCAGTCCGGGAAGTGTGGTTTACAAACAGGTGGCCAAACTGGACGCGCATACCGGAACCGGGGTATTTAAATATAAGGATACCGGTTTGGATACCGGGAAATATACCTATGTTGTTTATGCCGTAAATGCAGTCGGGCAGGCGATGAGCAATGTCGTTGTGGTTAAGAATACGGGAACCTGCCAGGCGGCACCCGGTGGATCAGCCATTGAAACCAGCAACACCACCATCAACCCGGATCAGGATGTGACGAATGTGTATTGTTATATGTCCACCAATGGAGTGGATTGGTCACGGATACCACCGCAGGCTAACACGTTCATCACTGCAACGAATGGAAAATTTGATGTGGAACCCTACCTTGGCGAACCGGGAGGATTACCCATCGAATTGGATTGCTGGGGCTGGAAAGGTAATACTCTGGTACACCTGGGTAAAACGGAAATCACCTATACAAAAATCGCTCCGCCAACGACGTTCCGCTTCGCGCAGGGCCCGGCTGACTGTGGAAACGATATAACTGATCCCCTAAAAAAACAGGCCATGGAATCGCTTTGCACTATCTTTACGGGTATGGGATACCGCATTGTCTTGTGGGAATGGCATGCCAAGCCTCTCCAGGTTTGTGCCCTGAGTGACAAGGAGTGCTGGGAAAATCTGCCCAAGTACACCGCCGACCAGATTGACGGCTTCAGGCTCTACTACAAGTACCCCATCGGGTCAGACCATGAGGTATACACGTTTTCGGGTCAGGAAACGCGGATCGGGTTTGTGAAACCCGTGTCATCAGCGGGATTGTTAAAACCAGAGTATTTCGTCAGGGCGTTCAAGAACACCATGGAGTCGGGAGATAGCAACCATAAGAATCCCTGATCATCCAGCCACCGGAATGAACTTGCCTATGGGAATCAGATCCATAAAGGGGTATGGATCCGGGTCAGGATTATCCCCGTTCCCATACGGATGGAGAAATACGCTTTGGGATAAGACCGGACAAATTTCCGGGTACTGGCTGAACGGCATTGAAGGCTAAGATGTCACCCCGCAGATAAGGCAAATGAATAAGGATAAGCAGAGAGTGGTTTAATTCTTTCAAAAAAAATGCGGCCGAAGGACACCGATTGATCTGATCTCTGCCAATTCCTGCATTGAATATTATGGCGATTTTTATTTGGAGATTATGGTGTTTGAGTAACCCTGTTCCCGCTTCCTTAAACATACCCACAGGGACGATTAGCCATTGGACTATCTATTCTTAATGGATAGTCCGCTACATTTTTAAAATGAGTGTAATCTGAGGTTTTTATATCAGATCGAAATTGGGGTATCAGCAGCAACCAGGTGATGTTCCATCAGCCGGGTACAATTCCGGCCCGCGTTCTTAGCCGCGTACATGGCTTCATCCGCGTCATTGATCAGGTTTTCCAGAGTTGGTTTGTCTTCCCCTTTGGCAGAAGCAACCCCGATACTGACCGTCATTTTTATGGTGTTGTTCTGAATCCGCAGACTGCTGGCGGCGATCTTTTCGCGCAAGCGCTCCGCGATTTCAATCGCTTCTTCCGGTGAGGTTTCGGCGAGAAGGATGGTGAACTCTTCTCCACCGTAGCGGCCGTAGAGATCCTGCATACGCACAGAATCTTTTATGATCCGTACCAGGTGGACCAACGCTTCATCACCTACGGGATGTCCGTAGGTATCATTGACCAGTTTGAAACGATCAATGTCCACCATTAAAATAGAGGTTTCATGGTTATACCGTTCGGCGCGGGCCAGTTCACGCCGGGCCAGGTCAAAAAATGTGCGCCGATTGAAGATATGCGTCAATGAATCACGCGTGGCCAACTCGCGGTTTTCTTCCAGCAATCTGTCCGAAAGCATGAGCAGCACACCCAGGGCGATCAATATGATACAGGGAATCGTCATGAAAAATGTCACCGAATTCGCCCAGACCGGATCAAAAATATCCGTGAACCCGTTTTCCGTAAGGGTCAGGTATGCGCCCCGGATGATGAATACGGCAATGATCATTCCATAACCTGACAGCAAAATGGGTTTTGAGCGTTGAACCGCTCTTTCATTAATAGAAATCAAAAACACAGCCTGTATTGCATATTGAATGGCAGAGATCAGTGCCAGGATGGTGGCACGCATTCGGAAGTTATCAATAAAGATTATAAATAGGATGAAGATCAAAATGACCGGCAGATAAACAAGCCACCAGTAAATCTGCCGGTGAAAGAAATGACAATAGCCCAGGTAACCCAGATTGTATGACGCAATTAATAGCGTATTGGCTAATACGATGGTGATGAAATCAGGCAAAATTCCGCGGAAAAACAACAAAAACTGCACGGCTGCCTGGGATAAGAAAAGCCCGACAAAATACTCAAGGCCGTATTCATACCGCCCGCGGGTACTCAACCAAATGGCAAGGCCTATCACCAGGTTGACGAAAACCTGGATTAGAAAAACTGTTCGAATGTCGATAATGTACGGAGTTGACATTGTTTCAGGGTAATGGGAGGGTATTAATCCATTATAGAGAAGATTACATTAAATTGAAAGAAAAGAACATAAATACTATCTAAAAAGACGATTAAAACCTGTATAAGGAATGAGTGGAATGATCTCAAAATGGATAAACCCCGCTTTAACCAACGGGAACGACGCGGTAAGTTCGTTTACTCTTTCCAAAGAGTCGCATTCCCAAAAAATGACGGCGCTTTTTGTGTCTGCCCTGAAGAATACCTGGCGAATAAGATCGTCCTGCTGCAGTTCATAAAGACAGCGGGCTTCTTTTTCCATCAGAGCGGGATCGATTTCTTTCCAGTTGATGGGAAAATTTTCAATTTCAAGAGCAAGGAACTGCATAGAACCTCCCTCTCAAAAAGCGGGAATCTTAAACGGCGGGCGCGGGCAACAGTCCCTGGGCAGCCAAAATCCCCATCACAGCCATCAGAATGACCAGGCCGATGCTTAACCCGAACAACCAACCCAACCACTTTTTTTCCGGA
The DNA here is from genome assembly GCA_964420995.1 of uncultured Leptolinea sp. Taxonomy (GTDB): domain Bacteria; phylum Chloroflexota; class Anaerolineae; order Anaerolineales; family Anaerolineaceae; genus Leptolinea. The sequence goes on from CAYQUX010000019.1 coordinate 12,245, forward strand.
TGCCGAACCCAGTAATGTGTAAAGAAAGCCAGCAGCAACGATTGGATGGTTACTTCAGGCAGCCCGATGAAATGAAATTGAAGGGGAATGTTCGTGTAAATTAAACCTTCTATGGAACTGGGAGACGGACCAAATGGAGAGAGAATACCCACGATTAATAATACCAGCCACATATACAACCAGCCGTTTTTCCGGGGAAAGAAGACATCCCGCAAGGCGTAAAACACGAGGCCAAAGAGGAATCCGCGGATTACCTGAAATAACGGCCCGGCCGCCACCAGTACATGATCTGTCTGGCGCATAAAACTGCCAAGAATAGGGTCGGCATAGCGTGCGGAATAATCAAAGATGGAAAAACTGATGAATCCGATCACAAAATAGGTGACGGTGTGCGCCAGAGTGGATTTAATGCATATGGTGGAAAAAGACAGCGTTCCATCCCGGCTGGTATCTTTTTCCATGCTATTCCTCTTTTATTGTGATGCTTTCAATCACATCACCGATGAAATCCGGGTTGGTTTCCGGATCGCGCCGGGTGATGCCATTGACCACATCCATGCCGTCAATTACCTGACCGAAGATGGTATAGCCACCATCCAATTGGGGAGTGGCTGTGAACGTGATGAAAAACTGGCTTCCGTTTGTGTCGCGTCCCGCGTTGGCCATGGCCAACACACCGGCCTTGTCAAATTTGAGATCGCTATCTTCGTTTTTGAACTGGTACCCCGGGCCGCCCATGCCTGTGCCTGTGGGATCGCCGCCCTGCGCCATGAAGCCTTCCAGAACACGGTGGAAAGTGGTGCCATCGAAGTACTTCTCACGGGCAAGAAACACGAAACTGTTTACTGTCTCCGGCGCTTTATCCGGGTAGAGTTGAACGATGAACTCTCCGCCTTTGGCCAATTTGAACGTGGCAGAGTATTTTTTATTTCTGTCAATGGTCATGGCAGGTGCCGCAGAATATTTGCCTTTTTCAACCGCCGCGACAGGTGACGCAGGTGTTGATTTTTGAGATCCAAAAATTGCCCAGGCGATCGCGGCAACAACCAGAATGATGATCACACCAGCGATCACCTGGATGGTGCGCTCGGTTTTCTTTTTGGCTTGCAATTTGGCTTTGCGTTTGCTCTGGGGCATAATGTACCTCACATTTCTGAAGATGTAAGAATTTTAACCGAAATTTCTGGTCTGACCATCAGGTGAATAGGGGATACTCTTAAAGAGAGGGTGTTCCCGCTTTGATGATCCCATCTTCAATCATTATTAGATCCATACTCACAGATCACGCGCTCGATGACAAGGAGATGTGCAGTTTTATTCTTTATTTCGGTATACAGGCAGGACCTAGTCGGCTCACTGTTGCCAGGGTACCGGACTATGGCTGTAATTGCAGTTCGTTTGTCCGCATTTCTGGAAATTCAATCGTTCTGTGGTGAGCCTGGCCAGATGCCCGGGTTCGATCCAAAGCCCGTATTCCGCTGACGTGGCCAGATTCTCAAGGTTGGGCTGAGCCACATTGATGGTCACAATTCCGGAAATCAATAATAGGGCGATCAACACAAAACCAGGCCAGCGAGCATTTCTGATGGCTGCACCGAAAATCATCAATACCAGGGGGATGGTTGGAATAAGATAGGATGGCTCGGTGGGGATGCCAAGGTAAAAAACCTCGTATACCAGAACGGTGATCAAGGCAAAAGCCGTAAGCAGGGAGGAACGTGAAAGAAAACTCAGCCTGTCTTTTTTGAACCCCTTGCCAATAAAGAAGAGAATCCAGAAAAACACTGGAATAGACCAGAACATGAGATTTTTGTACCCCCAGCGGCCAACCCGCATAGCAGGGTTCCAGTATTGTTCATCACCGACTGTGGCCATAAGAAAACGGGGAGTCCACTGTGCGAAGTCAGCCGGGGGTAGGTAGAAGACAATGGTGAATAACCCGAAAACCAATGCCGACTGGACCAGGTTTTTGCGGCGGGCTGGTTCAATGACAAATTGCCAGAGGAGAAATCCGCCGGCAAGAAGTACACTGGTCAACCGGCAGCCCGCGCCCAACGCGAAAGCGGCGCCAGCGGTGAAAAAATGACCGCGGCGTACCTGGATATACCCCAGGAAGATAAAACCGACAGCCATCAGGTAATCCATGGTGCAGGTAGCATTGCTCCAGAAGAATGGATGGATCATCAGGGCAGCCGCGAGCAAGGGATATTGTGGAACAGAATATTCGCGGCACAGGCGCATAAACCCATACAATGCGATGAGTGCCATGGTCATTACAGCCAGATTGGTCAAAATACTTCCACCAAGTTGGTCCATTATGAACGTTATGGTTTCAAAAACGAAGAAACCCGGTCCGCGGGAGGGAATGTAATCGAAAGTTTTTACAAAATGGCGGCCAACTTCCAGCACACCATAGGTATCAATATCTGATCCATACCCCAAAAAGAGGAAGGGCGTATATAGTAGGGTGGCGGTTAGCAGTACAAGTCGGTCAGGATTTTTCTTCAGCATGAGAAAGGAAAAAAGATTGTATCATGCTGGCGGCTTGCATTGCCATGAAATGGTGGCGGCAAAAAGCCGGGTTACCGTTGGGTGGACTTACGAATCCGCAATTCTGTCGGAAGGATGATTGAATCCCCCTCCACTTCCGGGTACTTTATCTTTGGGTTATCCAGGGAAAGTAATTTCTTCACCGCGATATCCCCCAACTTATTCAGGTCCTGGTGAACAGTCGTTAATGGCGGAATGGAGAATTTAGATTCGGGTAGGTCGTCAAACCCGGCCACCCCCAGTTGTTCGGGTATCTTTATTCCATTTAGCCAGGCATAGTGCAATACACCGAAAGCCATCTGATCGTTTGCCGAGAAAACGGCATCCATCTCCGAGTATTGGGCTAAAAGAACCTTCATGTTGTCAAAGCCGCTGGCAGAGCTCCAACTACCGCTAATGCTTGCCAGTTCAGGAACCGGCCGGCCGGAGTCAATCAACGCTCGCGTCCACCCGCGCTTGCGTTCTCGCGCTTCCCAGCCTTCCAATGGGCCGGTGATATGGGCGATATGTTTATATCCCTGTTCAACGAGGTGCATGACAATTGAATAGGCGCCCGAGTAGTTATCCAGTGAAATGGTTACCGGTGCGGATGATGGATTCCCTTTGAGAAAAACCATGGGTGGAATTTGGTAGTTTACTTTTTTGGGTATTAATTTCCAGTTTTCGCTGACTTCCGGTGCAGCGCAGATGATCCCCTTTACCTGGTGTGCTGTCAACGATTGAATCAACGGTTGGATCTCCATCGAATCAAAGCTGGGTAATTCTTTGACGATCAGGGTGAACCCCAGAGCTTCGGCTGCCTGCGTGATGCCTGTGAGGGTGGCGGAAATTCCAAAGAATTCCAACCCGGCGATTATCACCCCGATGGTCTTTGCCTGTTGTCTCATGGACCGGGCAACAGCGCTCGGTTGATACTCCATGTCATTCATTACCGCCAGGATTTTTTCCCGTGTTTCATGCGACACATCGACTTTGTTATTAAGAACACGTGAGATCGTCTGGGTGGAAACCCCGCAGGCTCGTGCAACGTCTTTTATGGTTACCTTGGCCCTGACTAACGATGACATAGTGATCCTTTATTGAGTCGTTGAACAGATTGTATACCGATACTTCCACTTTGAAAAATGGATTCTTTTTAAACTGAACATGTGGACGTTTCCCCCAAACAAAGGTGACTTGAGATCAACTGGAGTTTGAAAAGAATTTACTCGCTTTGAAGTATACAGTATTTCCGGAGATCGACTTGTCGGACGGATGGAAGTCAAAGGAATTTTTGTGATATATAATTATTGTTATCGATAACAAATATGAAACGAGGTTCTCGAACACGTAATAATGAGAAAACAACCTTGATTTTATGAAAGTGATGATTTTCACAAAGAAAAGAAGACCTTTTGGGAATCAAATTCGACAACTCATGGGGTTTCAGGCAAATATCATATAAGAATAAGTACAAAAGTCACTTCTTTCCATTTCTTCATTAAAAACTGTTGACTTTGCCGTCCAGAATCGCTATTATGAGCCGGTAACGATAACGTTATCGATAACGTTTTTGGAATGCTCTTTTCCATACTTCCTTATTAAGTTCTAATTTTAAAAATTGTATTGCTGGTCAATTCCTTGCGCCCGTTCGAAAGGATTTCTGATGAATTCATTGAAAAATTACGAGATTTGGTTTGTAACAGGCAGTCAGCATTTATATGGGCCGAAAACTCTCGAACAGGTTGCAGATGATTCCCACAAAATTGCGGAACACTTAAATTCAAGCAGCAGTATCCCGGTGAAGGTGGTTTTCAAACCTGTTGTCAAAACGCCGTCCGAAATCCTGGCTGTTTGCAAAGAAGCAAACAACAACAGCGCCTGTATCGGTCTGGTTTGTTGGATGCATACCTTTTCACCAGCAAAGATGTGGATTGCCGGACTTTCTTCGTTAACCAAACCCTGGTGCCATCTTCATACCCAGTTTGGACGGGAAATTCCCTGGTCAGAGATCGATATGGATTTCATGAATCTCAACCAGTCGGCGCACGGCGACCGCGAATTTGGTTTCATTGGAACCCGAATGCGCCTGAACCGCAAAGTGATCGTTGGGCACTGGCAGGATAAAGATGTTGAACTCAAGCTGGGTAGTTGGGCGCGTTCAGCCGCTGCCTGGGCGGATTCACAGGAAATGAAAGTCGCCCGGTTTGGCGATAATATGCGCGAAGTCGCCGTCACGGAAGGTAACAAAGTTGGCGCGCAGATCCAACTGGGTTATTCCGTATATGGTTACGGCGTGGGTGACCTTGTAAAATTTGTCGACTCAATAACAGAAGATGATGTCGATAAACTGGTAGCTCGATATACCGAAGAATACCAGGTGTCAAAAGAGATTCTGCAAACAAAGATATTTACGTCATTACGCGAAGCGGCGCGGCTTGAATTGGGTATGCGCGCTTTCCTTGAAGAAGGAAATTTTAAAGCGTTTACGACAACATTCGAAGACCTGAATGGGATGAATCAGCTCCCGGGGCTGGCCTGCCAGCGCTTGATGAATGACGGATACGGGTTCGGCGCAGAAGGGGACTGGAAGACGGCCGCCCTGGTTCGTTCCATGAAAGTGATGGGGGCAGGGTTGCCGGGTGGCACATCCTTTATGGAAGATTACACCTATCACCTTCCGGAAAAGGGAACGGACTGTGTTCTTGGTGCCCACATGCTGGAAGTATGCCCTTCCATTGCCAGCGATAAACCTTCGTTGCAGGTGTTCCCGCTTTCCATTGGCGGTAAATCTGATCCGGCCCGCCTGCTTTTCAGCACAAAAACCGGCCCGGCTTTGAATGCCAGCCTGATTGATATGGGCAATCGATTCCGACTGATCGTCAACGAAGTCGATGTTGTGCCGATTGAGAAACCCATGCCCAATTTGCCGGTTGCCCAGGCACTCTAGGTTCCCAAGCCCAATTTAAAAGTTGCTGCGGCTGCCTGGATTTACGCGGGCGGCGCGCATCACACCGGCTTCAGCCATGTGGTTACCACCGAGATGCTGCAGGACTTTGCCGAAATGGCCGATATTGAGTGCCTGCTGATCAATGAAAGCACAAACTTGAATGAGTTCAAAAAAGAACTGCGCTTCAACCATCTGTATTACTCTCTCGCGAGAGGGCTATAATTCCCCGAAGGATTTCTGGCTACGGACGGCCAGTTTCCAAAACGCAGTATAAATCAAAAAGGAGAAAGAGTAATGAAGAACAAATCAATGCTTTTCATCACCGTATTGATGCTGGTTTCTGTGTTGTTCACCAGCGCTGCCAACTTTGCCCCCGCCCCCGCGGCCGTTGACACCAAGGGCATGTTGGTTGGTATCTCCATGCCCACCAAGTCATCCGAGCGCTGGATCTCTGATGGCGAGAGCATGAAGAAAGTCTTCGAGGAAATGGGTTACAAAGTCGACCTGCAGTTCGCTGAAGACGACATCCCCAATCAGATAGCCCAGATCGAAAGTATGGTTACCAAGGACGCCAAAGTCCTGATCATCGCCGCCATCGACGGCAGCACCCTGTCTGACGTGCTGGCCAAAGCCAAGGAAAAAGGCGTTCTGGTCATGGCTTATGATCGCCTGATCACCAAGACCAAAGATGTCGACTATTACTCCACCTTCGATAACTTCGGTGTCGGCGTTATCCAGGGTACCCAGATCATCGAAGGTCTTGGTTTGAAAGATGGCAAAGGCCCCTTCAATATCGAACTGTTCGGCGGCTCCCCCGATGACACCAATGCCTTCTACTTCTATGATGGTGCCATGTCCGTACTGCAACCCTACATCGACAGCAAGAAACTGGTTGTTGTCTCCGGCCAGATGGGCATGGACAAAGTCTCCACCCTTCGCTGGGACGGCGCTGTTGCACAGGCCCGCATGGACAACCTGCTGAGCAAGAGCTATACCGACAAACGTGTTGATGCCGTTCTGTCTCCGTACGATGGCCTCTCCCGCGGTATCATCTCCTCCCTCAAGGGTGTTGGATATGGAACCAAAGACCAGCCGTGGCCCGTGGTCACCGGTCAGGATGCTGAAGTTGCCTCCGTCAAAGCCATGATCGCCGGCGAACAGGCCTACACCGTCTTCAAAGATACCCGCGAACTGGCCAAACAGACAGCCAAGATGGTTGATGCCGCTCTCAAGGGCGAAAAAGTAGAAATCAACGACACCAAGACCTACAACAACGAAGTCAAGATCGTTCCTTCCTACCTGCTCACCCCCATCAGCATCGACATCAAGAACTACAAAGAAAAATTGGTTGACAGCGGTTACCTCAAAGCCGAAGACCTGAAGTAAGATTTTCCTAATGATGAGTGGAGGGAGACTCTCCCTCCACTCACTTTTTTCACGCGTAAATATGTTGTATAGTTGATAAAATGGCTCGACGGTCATTTTTATTTTTACAGAAATCTTTACGAAAGATTCAAGGATGGGCTGCATGTCTGATGTCATTTTGGAAATGCGTAATATCACAAAGACATACCCTGGCGTAAAGGCTCTGGATGATGTGAATTTCAGTGTCGAACGTGGCGAGATCCATGCCCTGGTTGGTGAAAATGGGGCCGGGAAATCAACGTTGATGAAAGTTTTGAGCGGTGTTATTCCTCATGGCGAGTATACCGGCAATATTATCTTTGAAGGCAAAGAATGCCGTTTCAGCGATATCAAACATAGCGAAGATGTCGGTATTGTGATCATTCATCAGGAACTGGCTCTTATTCCATTCTTATCCATTGCCGAGAATATTTTCCTGGGGAATGAATGTGAAAAAAACGGTGTAATAAACTGGCGTGAATCTTTTTTACGGACCAGAGAACTATTAAAGAAAGTCGGGCTTAAGGAAACACCCGAAACACTCATTACAAATATTGGTGTTGGCAAGCAGCAACTGGTTGAAATTGCCAAAGCACTCTCCAAAAAAGTTAAATTGCTAATTCTGGATGAGCCAACTGCCAGTCTCAATGAGAATGACAGTGAAGCTCTTCTTGACTTGCTTGTCGAATTGAAAAAACAGGGGATGACATCCATTTTGATCTCACATAAGATAGGTGAGGTTTCCAAGGTGGCCGATGTGATCACGATTTTGCGTGATGGCGCCACGATCGAGACACTGGATACCAGAAAAGACCAGGTTACGGAAGACCGAATTATTCGCGGCATGGTCGGACGCGATCTGACCCATCGCTTCCCACCGCGCACTCCGAAGATTGGCGACAAAATCTTTGAAATTACCGATTGGACTGTGTACCACCCCATTCATGATGACCGCAAGGTTGTGGATGGGGTTGATCTGGAGGTCCATAAGGGGGAAGTTATTGGTTTGTACGGATTGATGGGTTCCGGGCGCACAGAGCTTGCCATGAGCATCTTTGGTAAAGCCTACGGCCGACGCATAACCGGCAAGGCAAAAAAGAACGGCAAAGAGGTGGATCTTTCCAGCATCACCAAGGCAATCAAAAATGGGATTACGTACGCGACGGAAGACCGAAAAACATACGGCCTGGTTCTGATCCAGGATATCAAGAACAACATTACTCTGGCCAACCTTGAAGATGTGTCTGATGGTCTGGTTGTCAACAAACGCCGCGAATTGAAGTCCACCATGGAATACCGGGGAAAGTTGAATATTAAGTGTTCCAGTATTCAACAGAAAACTCTGAACCTCTCCGGTGGGAACCAGCAGAAAGTCGTGTTGAGTAAATGGTTGTTTGCCAAACCCGAGATCTTATTCCTTGACGAGCCGACTCGCGGTATCGATGTTGGAGCGAAGTATGAGATCTACACCATCATTAACCAACTGGCCAGTGAAGGCAAAGCCATTATTCTGATCTCGTCCGAATTGCCGGAAATTCTTGGCGTTTGCGACCGGATCTACATTATGAATGAAGGCAAAATAGTTGGTGAAATGAAAGCCCAAGAGGCGACGCAGGAAAAAATCATGAAGTGCATCATGTCAGAACAAGAGGTGATGGTTAAATGAATACCTTAAAGGATATGTTCAAGAATAATATTCGCTCCTACGGCATGTTGATCGCCCTGGTCGTCATTATGGGCTTCTTCCAGGTGTTGACTGAAGGTACACTTTTCAGGCCGGTCAATCTGACCAACCTTTTGCTGCAAAACAGCTATATCATCATCATGGCCATCGGTATGTTGTTGATCATCATCACTGGCTGGATTGACCTGTCTGTTGGACGGGTGGCCGGTTTTGTTGGGGCTGTTGCCGCAATCTTGCTGGTTGATTTTGATTTGAACGTATACCTGACCATGTTGATCTGCCTGATCGTTGGCGCAATAATCGGTGCCATGCAGGGATACTGGGTTGCGTTCCAGAAGATTCCTCCATTTATCGTCACCCTGGCCGGTATGTTAATATTCCGTGGTTTAACCCTGGCACTGTTAAACGGTAAATCCGTTGGGCCATTCCCGACAGAATTCCAGCAACTGGCTTCCGGTTTTATTCCCGATGTGTTCAACATGGAAGGTTTTCACCTGACCAGTGTGGTGCTTGGCGCCATCGGTTCCGCCTTCTTGATCTGGTTGGACATCCGCAACCGCAAGAATAACCAGAAATATGAGTTTGAAGTTTCACCAATACCATTCTTCATTGCCAAGAATGTGGTGATTACTGCCGCCATTATGGGGCTTTGCTGGCTGATGGCATCATACAAAGGCCTGCCCAATGTGATGATGTTGATGCTCGTTTTGATTGTCATCTACACATTTGTTACCGATCAGACCGTGCTCGGCCGGCGCATTTACGCCATGGGTGGCAATGAGAAAGCCGCCCGTCTTTCCGGCGTCAACACCCCGCGGCTGCTTTTCGCCACCTTCGTGAATATGGGTGTTCTTTCCGCCATTGCCGGTATGGTGTACGCGGCCCGTTTGAATTCGGCCACTCCCAAAGCTGGTGACGGTATGGAGTTGGACGTGATCGCGGCGTGCTACATCGGCGGCGCTTCAGCCAGCGGTGGTATCGGTACGGTCGTGGGCGCCATCATCGGAGCGTTCATTATGGGCGTTTTGAACAATGGTATGTCCATTATGGGTGTCAATATTGACTGGCAGCAGGTGATCAAGGGTCTCGTGCTGCTGTTCGCTGTTTTCTTTGATGTGTACAACAAGAACAAAAGTGGATAATAATCCACTCCTGTAATGAAAAAGAGCAGGTAGAGGTTTCTGCCTGCTCTTTCGTTTAACCAACTGCTTTATGGGTTTATCAGGCTTCCACAGGAGCCTCGGCGAGACTGGCGCCCAAAACCTTCAAATCTGGATGGTAGGACAGGATCAGGCCGAACAACACGACGATCCCGCCAGAGAGGGTGAACATCATGGTCAGGTCCCATTTGCTCAATACGCCCGCCAGAGCCTGCGAAATCGGCACCAGACCGGTACTGGAGAAAGTGATCAGGCTCATCATGCGGCCGAGCATTTCTCTGGGTGTTTTGATCTGCATCCAGGTGAACATGAGGATGGCTACATACCCATTGGCCAGCCCGAGGATCAACAGGGAAGCGAAATCAATCCAGGTTGACGGCACAAACCCGAGGGACACAACACCAAGTCCGAAGGCGACTACAAAGAAAACCAGGATCATTTTTATAACTCCCGCACCCGGGCGGGGAAATGCTCCGGCAGCCAGTATTCCAGCCAGGTTCCCACCGGCAAACGCCGAAAGCAGGAGGCCATAGGCTACCGCCCCTTCCGGCAGCCGTTGGCTGGATAGAACCGGGATACCAACAAGCAGGGGACCCATGAGAAAGAAGTTGACAGACATCAAGACGATGAACACCAACCGAAGGGAGCGGTCTGTTACCAGATATTTAATACCTGTAAGAATGGATGCCCAGACAGATTCTTGATTTGTCTGCACCGCGATTCCTTTCGTTGAATGGATCAAAGCCAGGGTAACCGATGAGACCATGAACGTCAGGGCGTCAATAAGGAAGGCAAGGAAGATACCTGTGTTGGATCCGGCATAGTGACCGATGAGAATACCGGCAATTGTCGGGCCGACAAATCCGGCCAACTGGGTGATGCCCATGATGATGGAGTTGCCCGCCTGAAGGTCATCCTCTTCGACGATCATGGGGACAATGCTATTCTCTGCCGGGATGGCGAAACCGGCGACAATTCCAAAGGCAAGGCTGATCACATAAATCATCCAGATCTGGGCCGTACCGGTGAACACCAGCAATGCCATTATGGCTGTCAGAAAAAAGCGGATGATGCTGGCGGTTAACATGACCAGGCGGGGTGAAAGGCGGTCGGTAATGGCGCCGCCAAGGAGCATAAAGACAGCCCTTGGAATGCCTCCCAGTGCCAGCACCGTTCCAAGAGCCATGGGGTCATTGGTAAGCTGCAGGACGAGCCAGGGCATGGCAATGAGGGTAAATTGGTCTCCCAGAAGGGATGTGGTTGCACCGGCAAAAAGAAGCCGGAAGTCGCGAAGTCCCATTACCTTCGCCATGGGATTTTGTTGGGTGTTTGAGTCAGTCATTTGATCACCTTTTCGTTTACTTATCGAAGAATAACGATTTGTTACAAAGAACAATAATGACGGCGAAAATACAGAGGATACCTGTTTCAATACATTTTGTAACCTGGGTAATACTTAATGCCTCCTGAGACAAATTAATGAAGAAGTGGAGTATGACCGCGGCGGAAATACTTCCGCGGTTTGATTTGCATATCCAACTGATGATGAAAGCAAGAGGAATAATTGACAGAAGAAAATTCGCGGCGAACCACGGGCTTTCCAGTCCAATTACGTTCTGATAACTCCCTTGTATGTAGAACATTGGAATGTGCCAGCCGGACCATAGCAGGGCAAAAATGAATGTTGCCCAAAAATAATCATATCTGGAGTGAAGACTATCCATGGCGTAGCTTCGCCAACCCAGTTCTTCAAATGTTGCCGCCAGGATTAGCACCACAAGGGTCGGGACCATGCCAATGGTAAACGAGAACCCTTCAGCGAATTGCAATTGTGCCGGATTTCCACCGATAAGGATGGATATGAAAGCTGCAATTAAGATGGCCACGGGTGTGATCAATAATGAGGGCAGGAAAGTACGTGGGTTGATCAGTGTTAAGTTGAACAAACGATCTTTAAACGTCTGCCAGAGGTCATTGGAGTGGGATGATCTGATCATGTAAAGAGCGACCAGAAATGGGGCAAAAAGACCTGGGAGCATGAAAAGCAGGAAGATTTCTTCACCCCCGGGCTGATAACTTATCACGGCAGCAATAGACCAGGAAATATACGTAAGTAAATAGGTGATAGTAAAGAACTTTTTTGGTTTAAAGAGCGTAGCTTCCATCTTGATAGATCACTTTCCCTGTTGGATTAAAAATTGAAATGAACCGGGCGCCGCGTTAAGTACTGATTCGATCAAACCTGGGAGTGCCATGGCGCGGCGCATCAAGTCTTCCTGTGTCCACTGGTAAATTCCGGTATCCAGCAGGAATTGCGCGGTAGTGAGTATTAATTCGGCGGCCTCCAGGGGATGTTCCACGTGGAAGAGACCTTCGTCGCACCCCTGTTGGATGACCTGAGCGTAGAAGGGGGCGGAGCATTTGACGGCGGCGGCCATCATGGCGGCATGCATGCCAGCGTTGCGCGGGTTATGGAGCTGGTGCATGATCTCGGGGTTTTCGTCGGCGATATCTCCGGCTGCTATTAATTGCTGAAGGCGATCCAGCGCGCTTCCTTCGGCGGACTCAACCACTTTCTGAAGGCGCTCTGCCACCTCAAAGGACATCTGGTCGATCACCGCTTCAAGCAATTCCTCTTTTGATTTGAAATAGTAGTAGATGGTTCCTTTGGCGATGCCCAGTTCTTCCATTACGTCCTGCATGGTCGTCTTCTCGTATTCACGGGTCTGGAAAAGCCGGCGGGCGGTCTGAATAATTTCAGTCCTACGGGTTTCTGGGTTTTTCACGGTTCTTGTCATATACTTTCGCTTTCCATGTGACCGACGGTCGGTCAATTGATGATAGTATAGCATATGACTGACCGTCAGTCAATAGGCAAATAAAAACCTGGTTGGAATAACCAACCAGGTTTCAAGATGGAATTTCCCTTTTTATGATTTACTAAGTGCCCGCAATACCCGTTCTTTTGTGTATGGTAATTGCCGCATCCACACACCGGTTGCATTATGAATTGCGCTGGCTAAAGCCGGGGCAACGCCATCAATGGCTATTTCAGACACAGATTTTGCTCCAAATGGTCCGGTGGGTTCATCTGTCTGGACAAAAATTACGTCAGTGAGAGGCATATCGGAGGCGCGAGGGATTTTATACTTTGCGAGACTGGCATTTTGGGGTTGTCCATCTTCTGCAAAAAGCATTTCTTCTGAAAGAGCAAACCCAAGAGCCTGAGACATGCCTCCTTCCACCTGCCCGGATGCCGTAATCGGGTTTATGACCCTGCCACAATCAACAATCATTAACAGACGGTCTATTTTTATCTCACCGGTATCTGTATTCATTTCAATTTCAGCGAATTGTGCTGCTGTCGGGGGAGGGCTGACAGGGCTGAGATGTGATGCTGTTGCCATGATCTGATGCTGATTTTGCTGATGAAGACTGCTTAATCCAATTTCCTGAAGCGTAACCTGCCGCCCATCGGTTAATTTAACAGTACGATTTTCAAGGGTCAATGATTCTGTGTTGCTCATCTGGAGCATAAAAGCGGCCTGGTTCAAAAGTTGTGATTTTATCTCCAACGCGGCCTTAAGTACTGCTCCACCACTGATATACGTGGTGCTGCTGGCATAGGCGCCTTTGTCAAACGGCGTAAAATCAGTATCCGACGAATAGACGATTATGTCTTCGAGTGGAACACTTAACACTTCAGCCGCTATCTGAGCCAGGATGGTATCAGAGCCAGTGCCAAGGTCTGTTGCGCCGACCAGTAAATTAAATGAGCCATCATCATTCATCTTTAATGTGGCTGCCGCCATGTCGAGGTTGGCGATTCCGCTGCCGTGCATAACTATGGCCATTCCCATTCCATGCCGGATGGGGCCAGATTGTTTTTCGTAAGCTTTTCTTTTCTCGTGGAAATTTGTCGCTTTCAAGCCAATCTCAACACAGGATAAAAAGCCGCTGGATTTCATCGCCTGTTTGACACCTGCGCGGCCTTCCCCTAATTTTTCGGACAGGTGCATATCTTCCCCAATTTCCAACCAATTTTTCTTCTTGAATTGCACCACATCCAGACCTAACTTTTCAGAGATTTCCTCCATGAGAACTTCTATCCCAAACTGACATTGCATGGCTCCATAACCCCGGAATGCGCCTGCTGGAGGGGTGTTGGTATAAACCACATCACAGACAAAACGTGAATTTGGGGGATTGTAAAGAGTAAGGCCTTTAAAACCGCCAACCATATTTACAGTAAGGCCATGCGTGCCATACGCGCCGGTATCTCCGATTAGATATAGTGATGCCGTAGTTACCTGATTACCTTTCACCCCTACTTTATACCGAATAATATTCGCGTGACGTGAACGTGAACTGAGGAATTCCTGACGGCGGGAATATTGCATGCGCACCGGCCGTTTTGTTTTTACTGAAAGCAATGAGCATAAATCTTCAAGCAAAATTTCCTGTTTATTTCCAAATCCCCCACCAATCCGCGGCTTGATCACTCTGATTTTCTTTACTGGCAAACCTACCAACGGGGCAATGATCCGTCGAACATGAAATGGCACCTGTGTGCTGGTTCGTACGACCAGCCGGTCATCCTCATCCAGATATGTTATGCAAACATGGGGTTCCAAATGTACATGTTGTTGTTTGGGAGTACGATACTCGCCTTCAAATACATGGTCGGCCTCTTTAAACCCATTCTCAACATCACCCACTTCGGCTTCGATATGGTGAACTATATTATGTTCAGCATCGTAGATCCCTTCCGTATCCTTCTCGCTATGAACTTGTGGTGCCCCATCTTTCATCGCCTCTTCCGGGTCTACTACTGCAGGCAAAATCTCGTATTCCACTTCAATTAGATTCAGCGCTTCGCGCGCAATTTCACTTGACTCCGCCGCCACAACGGCGACACGATCTCCAACATGGCGCACAGTATCATCCAGAATAACCTGGTCATAAGGTTTGGGTTGTGGGTAACTTTGTCCGCCTGTGGCGTATTTGATGCGCGGGATATCGTTATGGGTTAGAACGGCGACGACACCGGGGAGCGCCTTTGCTCTGGTGGTGTCGATTCGAAGAATTCGCGCATGAGCGTGCGGACTGGTCAATAATTCCGCAAACAACATGCCTGGCAGAATAAAATCATCTGTAAACACAGGCCGGCCCATGGCCAATTTTTTGGCGTCCACCTTTATTTCCGGGTGGCCGACCACACTGGTTTTGCTCATCTTTTCAGGTGTAAAAACCAGCGGCGGCAACGGGTCCCTGTTGCCATCTTTACGAAAATATTCTTCCGGGATAATTACGTCTTCCATCTTTTCAGGAAGAACAACCGCAATATGCGAGAATGGTGGAATTTTTTCACCCCGAAGGTATGCTGCGGCTCTTTGTACGGCGTTAATACCTCGTACATAACCCGTACAACGACAGAGAACGGGGTCTAATGCGTTACGGATTTCATGTTCGGTTGGATGGGTATTTTTATCCAGTAATGCCTTTGAGGATAATATGAAAGCCGGGGTGCAATACCCGCATTGAATGGCTCCAGTTTCCACGAATGCCTGTTGGATTGGGTCCAATTCACCCTTCTCTCCCAGTCCTTCTACTGTAATTATGCTGGTATTTGCCGCATCTTTTGCTTTTATTTTGCAGCTTTTTACCGGTTTACCATTTATTAAAACGGTACAGGCTCCACATTCTCCATTTCCGCAGCCGAATTTTACGCTGAAGTATGATGCGGCACGTAGAGCATTAAGGAGTGTCTCTTCCGGATCTATTAAGAGGGTTTCTTTTTTATTATTAATTGTCAAATCAATTTCGATTTTTTGGGTGATCATAATAATTCCTTTTTCCCTGGAGTATCTACAAACAGAATCTTATTATGGCTTAAATCAATGGAAAGTATTAGTGGAAAAAATCATCAAATTGTAAATCTTTCGTAAGGTGGTGCTCATACAGGCGGGGTAATTGGAATATATGAACTTTTGGAACAATAGCAATTCTCTCAACCCTGTAATTAGATATTGACATTTGCTCATAATCTGATTAATATATCCGTAACGGATATATCCAATACGGATATAGAGAAAGGAAACCTCATGACAGAATCAATAAACCCCGGACAACCCCTGACACCGGCCGTTTTCCATATCCTTATGGCTCTGGTCGATGGCGAGAAACACGGGTACTCCATCATGAAGAATGTGGAGAAACAGACCAATGGCAAAATGAAACTTGGACCCGGAACATTGTATGGTTCTATCAAACGCATGCTGGCAGCAGGGCTGATCGAAGAGTTGGAAGAACGTCCTGATCCGCAGATGGATGATGAACGCCGCAGATACTACCGATTGAGTTCCTCCGGACAGGCTGCTCTGGGTGAAGAATGCCAGCGGTTGAACGAAGCCGTCAAGGTTGCCCGTATCAAGCAGGTTTTGGTTTACGCATAACGGGGAGAACAACATGAAAACTAATCAATGGATCAACGCTTCGCGCCGCTTGTTTAACTTGCTTATTCGTATTTACCCGCAGCAGCATCGTGCCGATTACGCGGAATCAATGTCCCAGGTTTTCTCAGATCAATGCCGGGAAGCCTACCATGTTAATGGGCCGATGGGGATTCTTTCCCTCTGGATGCGTGTTCTGCCTGACCTGGGCTATACCGCCATCAGGGAACATATGAGTGTGCCGGGGGCTGCCTGGGGATTGCTCGAACCGGTGCCCAACGCGCCCCTACCGTGGAAAGGTATTCTGCTCATCCTGCTGCCGGGGTTGGTTTACCTGGTCAGTCAGATCGCGCAGTTGACCGGATCTCCCTGGTATCTAACAGTGTATTACCGGGCGGCTTTTGTGCTGATCATCCCGGTGATTATGGTCTGGGCAGTCACCCGGCGTTTCCCACTCTGGGGACTTATCCCGGTTGGTTTGCTCTTCCGGCTGGTCAAAGAGATCGGATACCAGTTCATTACCCTTCACCCTGGTGTATTTTCCACCAATCCATTCTTGAATACCATCCTTTCCATGGCCAGATTGGTGGAGAGCAACCTGTTCATACCATCGGCTCTGTTCCTGATTGCGAGTCTGATTCTGGCCATACGCTATTTCCGCAAGAATACATCAAACCGAAATGCAAAAGTCTGGCTCGGCATTTTTCTTTTGACCATGCTCGCCAGGGTTTTCTTCGACTTTTTTGCGTATATATTCACGGTTCCATTTTTGCTGGTGGCAGAAAAGGTACAGTCACCTGTATCTGATTGGATGAATGCCAGTATTCTGGAGCGTATCCCATTGGCGCTGGACATGTATGAACAGGCCGGGTTAATGGACATGCTGATTGCAAACGCTCAGTACTTGCTCTATAATGCGTCGGCTCTTATCCTGCTGATCTTTGTGGGGACCCTTTTCACGAAACGGCATGGCTTTTTCACCATATTCATCCTGGTGGGATATTTCCTGCCGGCTATACTGGTTGGATTACCGACCGAAGTCCAGAACGATCCCGCGCAATTACTGCTTATCAGTCTGGCCGTGATTTTGTACAGATCATTACTATCCCTTGTCGCTCCCATATGGATGTCGCGAACCAGGATGGTTAAGGGGAAACGCCGGGTGATACTGGTATGTATTGCGGTGTCCCTGGTTGTGCATTTTGCTATGCAGTTTTACCCGATGTATGCCCAGTATCCCGAGAGTTTTCGAATTGACCTGTGGCAAATCTCCATTCTTTTAGATGAACTATTGCTTATTGCAGGTTTTTTGCTGGGAATCGTGCTATATCAGGGAACTTCGCAAGAACCTGACACTCCTGAAATGGTGAAAGAAAGCCGCCTGAAACTCTCCCTGGAAAACTCATAAGGAAATTTTTGGGAAGAATATTTTTGAGGAGACCGGTGATGACCCCGTCTCCTCTTTGATTCTTGTTCTACAGAACAGTATATTTATGTTTTTACAGACTAAATCGGGCGAGGATCGGCCACTGCTTGAGCAATAGAGCCGCGAGCAAAATCACATCCGCGCCAAAGCCGATGATAAAGAATGGGTGAAAATAGACCACCAAAAGTAGAATGGAAAGCGCAGCCCCTGCCAGTGCGAAGTTGCGCCACCATTCGATGGGGATGATTATCCCAAGAACGGCCAACCCGGCCGCGATCAAAGCCAGTCCGGCCGCCAGCCAGAAGGTGCCCAGTCCGCGCGAGATGATTATGTTTTCAGAAGCGGATGGAACCAACAACCAGGATTGCCCCAGATTGACCGGCCACCAGTTCATCCAGGCTGGATTGGCTGCTCCAGCGGAAGGTTTGAAACTGGCGGATGATTGGGCGGCTACAATCAAGCCGTGTATAACCAGTAGAATGCCGATGAAGATTTTCATGTTTCCCGTCCCATTCTATTCTCAATTGTTCGAATATTACCCCCGGAGATTTGCGCTATAAGGTTATTTCATTGGTCATTGGGTTATGAATGGCCGGGCAATCTTTCAACCTTTGTTATACACCTGTTGCATGTTACACAGCAAAATATCAGAAAGCGACTTCTGTTGTATCGAAACATATAATAATCATGCTCCAATTGAGGCAAATTTAACATAAGAAGCCGGAATTCATCCGGCCTCCTGATTGAATCACGACCATTTTTTCAAACCTTACGGTGTAAAAGCTGCCTTATCTGAGAATTGCCCAAATGTATTGCTTCCCAGAGAATAAGTGACAAAATACCAGACTTTCACCGGCTCACTCAGGGTGGCAAAATTGAAAGGCTCGTTCGGGATGCAGCTATAGGTTTTATTGCTGGAAAAAGGCTTGAACGGAATGGTCACTTCCTGATCGATCGGAATGGTCTTGTTGTATCTGGCTTCCAGGACTGTGATTGGTATTTCTTTTTCATCCATTACAACGGCACTGGCGGAAACCGATTCGATGGCAAAGCTGCTCTTGTTGGCCAATTTTACCCCGAAGACCACGTCATTCGCGTCGCCGGGAATGACCGTTGGGCCGACCTCAACACTGGTGGTTTCTGTAAGTGTTTTTTCATCCGGCAGCGCATCCGACTTGATGGCAGTCAACCGGTAGGTGTTGACGGATGAGCTTTTCCGATCCAGCTCAATCATATCCAGCGATTTCGCGTTTGGCGGAAAATGCGCCGTGGAGACGGTTTTATTCAGTATCGCTTTATCATTTCCGATCAATGAGTTTTCAAAATAAACCTGAAGGGGTGAGCCAGATGTATTCTCCCAGACATTGATGATGGCAAACTTGTCATTTTGCGTGCATTCTTTGTTAGCCCATGAATACACCAATTTCATCTCTTTAATGGAGGAAGTGCCGGTGATCTGGTTGACTGGGAAGAGCACATTGTTCATAACATAGATGGAACCCAGCACCAGGAGCACCACGAAAACCAGCATGCCCAGCGCGCCGCTAATTAACCAGTAAAACTTGCGCTGTGTGGTTTCATCTCTGGAAGCCAGGCGGGCTTTCAGCACTTCAATTTCGCCGCTGATCTTCTCCAAAATGCGCTGCGCCGAATCGATCTGCCCATACGCCGCGTCCAGAGAAGTGGATACCGGCCGGGCGGCTTCCACAGCCGGTCCAAGTTGCAGACACATCTGCTGGATTTCCGCGGTGATCTCTTTGAATTTCTCATTGGCTGTCCGCAGGTCAGTCTGATGTGACGATATCCGGCTTTCCAGCGGCTGCGTGTCCGCTCTCTGTTCTGCCTGCAGGTCGGCAATCTGTCCTTCAAAGTCAGAAATTTGACCGGTCAGGTCCTGCAAGTCTGCTTTCAATGAACTGATTTCCACCTGTGCCGCGGCCATTTGATTGGAAGATTCAGCCAGTGCCGCCTGTGACGCGCGTATGGCATTGTTCAGGTTGGCTACGCGGACTTCCTTGTCGGGCATGGTCGAATCAGTGACTTGATCCAACTGGGAGCGCAACATGGAGATATCTGAAGCGGTCTTTTTCTGTTGCTTTTGTGCCTGATTAAATCTGTCTTCGGCGTACCTAAAGGCGGTTCTGGCCTGGTTTGCCCGGGTTGCGGCAGTCTGTTTCTTTTGATTGATGGCGGCAATACGCTTTGCGTAATCAGTGCGAATCTGCCCGAGTTCATGGGAGATTTGCTGGATCTGCGCCTGGATTTCTTGAATCTCCTGTTTTACGCCAGAGCGTTCCTGCTCGGCTTCTTCCAACTCGGAGAATTCTGACTGGTAGGATGGATGATTTACCCGGTTATCCCAGGCAAGGCCGCCCAGGTTTTCCACCAGGCGGGTTTTTTGTTTCTCCACACGGGCGACATCTGAGTTCAATTTTATTAATTGAACCTGCCATTTACCTGACGAAAAGCCGGCCGTCAGGATGTCTTTTAATTCGGCAAAAAGGTCGTTCATGCGGACTCGCTTTCTGTGAAGAGCCGGGTACAGATATTATTGCGGAGCGGAGAAAGAAGAACCATCCGATCGGGTGATCTTTCCTGATTCCACCGGAATATTATAGATGATTTGATCATCGATCTTCATGGCGTAGAGCCCCGGTGTGAGATTGTAAACAACCTGTCCAGAATTGTCTGTGGAATCAGTGAAGACGGTCCCGTCAGGCGCCGCGTAACCGGCTGCGTCTGGTTTCTGCGTATAAATCTTTACATACTTCCCTTTTATGGGTTGTCCGCTGGCATCTGTCAGCCCAATAACCAGTTGCCCCAGGTTAACGATCACCTGAGACGTCTGCCCGGGGCGAACAGCCACACTGGCCATGCCATCCCTGTCGGTCGCGGTGCCCCAGTTGTACCCTGGAAGATCGCTGGCTATAAGATAATGACCGGGGGAAAGCAGAAAGCTGACCGTACCGGTATTGTCTGTACTGTAGGAATTCACCTCATCACCGGCGACCCAGTTCCCGGCAATATCCTTCTTCTGGGTCCAAATTTTTACGTATTTATTATCCAATACAGTTTTGTCTGCCTGCAGGAAGCCGACAGTCAAGATTCCGAGCGATAACCTGACACGGGTCACCTGCCCGGCCTGCACGGGGACATCCGCCTGGCCTTTTACATCACCGGCAGTTCCCCAGTTGTACCCGTAGAAGTTAGCCCTGACGATGAAATTTCCTGAGTCCAAATCAAATTCAGCCGTGCCAGCGTTGGATAGTGAATCACTGTAAAGTTCACGGTCAATCACCCAGTTGCCCGACAGATCTTTCTTCTGACTGTAAACGCGAATGTAACCTTCACTGACCGGCTGGCCATTCCCATCATTGACCATGAAAATCAGCTTTCCCTTTTCCGACCCGGAACTTTCCCCTGTCTGTTCAACCGAGACGCCCTTACCAATCAATTCTTCCAGCGGGCTGGAATCTTCCGTTGGTGCCGCGGTGGGAAGGACGACTGCTTGGGCGGCGGCAGGTTCCGGAGCAGCTGCGGTATTTGTTGGTTTCGCCAAAGTGGGGGTATCCGCCGGTTTCGCGGGAATATCTGTGGGAATAAAAGCCGTGGGAGCCGCGGTTGGTTCGTCAGCTTCAGGAACCACCGGGGCTGTTGAATTTAATATTTCTGAAATGGGTGTGCCCCTGGATGATGCCGACGACGCTCCGCCAAGCGCATCCTTAATGACCTCCTGCCCGAAAAGGAAGAACCAAAAGGCGCCGCCGGTGATAAGCATGAGACTAACCACTACAGGAATAATGCAGCCCCATTTGACCTGTTTGGGCGGATTTTCAAGCGCGCGGGCAAAGGCGCCGGCGCTTTTGAAGCGCTTGTTGGGCTGTTTGCTGAGGGCTTTGAGTATAACCTTGCCCATCTCGCGGGAGATGCCGGAGTTTGAACGGCCGGGGTCCGCCGGCTGCTGTTGTTTGTGAGCCATCATGTAGCCCATGAGGCTGTCGGCTTCGAAGGGAGTCTTGCCGGTGAACAACTCGTACGCGATGATACCCAGCGAGTAGATATCGGCGGCGGGACCGCTGCTCGAACCCATGGCCTGTTCGGGGGACATATATTTGGCTGTACCCATGCCCACCGATTTGGAGGATTGCCCGATGCTTGAAAGAGCGGCATGCGCCAGACCGAAATCCACCAGGTGGATGTTGCCGCTGTTGTCGACCAGAATGTTGTCCGGCTTTACGTCGCGGTGCACGATCTTTTTGGCATGAGTGGCATCCAGCGCGGAGGCGATCTGGGTGATGATGTTCAATTTCTGCTGGACCGTGAGGTTCTTGTTGACGGCCATCACTTTGGAGAGCGGTTGGCCGTCAATATATTCCATGGCGATATACAACCGGCCGGAAACCTGATCCACCTCGTACACCTTGACGATGTTCGGGTGGTTCAGTTTCTCGATCAGGTGGGCTTCATTGGCGGCTTTGTTGATGAAGCTCATGTCGCTCATCAGCCCCTGATGCAGTACTTTTAACGCGACATGGCGGTTTTTTTCTGTATCAAGAGCTTTGAAGACTTCCCCGAAACCCCCATCACCGATCTTGGCGATGAGGCGGTATTTCCCGAACATTGGTGCGTTTTGTGTGGCCGGTGATTCCATGGTTGTTGTTCTCCCACTTTTTTCTGGTTTTTACTTTTCAGATTGAAGATTGTTTATAAGGAGGAAACATGTTTCATTTATTAGAAAGAGTCAGGTCTGGTAGATTAATACCTGATTTATCCCATCTTCCATATTAGCACCCTCGCCCACGCCACTCACATAATGGAGTGGGCGAGGGGATAAGATACATGATCGTAAGCCGGTCGTTTTTGTAAATCTCCTTTTGTGATTCTTTAAGAACCAGCTTAACCCGTACCAATTGTTTATCCTTCAACTGGGGAACATCGCAAAATATTCTTTCCGGGTGGTCTTTGTATTTAACTAAGCAGGGATATTCTTTGCCATCGATTAATGCGACGATTTCCGGGTAATCTCCAATATCCAGCATGCGGAATACCAGACTGAAAATCTTTCCTGTAAGATCATAGGTGGAGATTAGTTCCACCCGGGAAAAATTCAATGTAGGTTTCGGGGTGGCCTCTTTTGTCGGAGTCCCTGTAGGAAAAATGATTTCCCCGCTCGCAATAGCTGAATACGGAGATAATGTAGGTGCGTTTGCCACGTACTCAGCAACACCTTCCGTTTTGATGGCCGCAATGGTTGCCTCGTTCAATGCTTTGTTTATTTGTATCTCTCGGGCGGTTGTTGTGGGGTGAGACCCGGTGTCTATTTTGATGGAATTAAGGATTTTGCCTTCAGCCCACAGACAGAATCCCGAAATGATGATGAAGCCGGCGGCGGCAAATAACAGGCTCTTTTTTCTGTTAGAGGATTTTTTTATTACCTGAGGTGTGGCGGGAGAGGTGTTTTCTGATGATCTCAACCCGCTCCGTAGTTCCTGCATGGCGCGATATCCATTCCAGGGACGATCCCCGGCTTTCTCGGAAAGCATGCGCCCGACAAGGTCATTCAACCATACCGGCACGGTTGGATTGAGACTCATCAATCGTGTTCCGGGTTCCAGTGATTTGTAATTGCGGCCGGTCAACATCTCAAAGATCAACAGTCCCAGGGTGTAGATATCCGACGCGGGGCGCAAGTAGGCGCCTGTGGTCTCCTGCTCCGGGCTCATATAAGCCGGTGTGCCGGGATGCGTTTTGGCCACGCTGAGCTGCGAGCGCATGCTGGCGCCGCCCGGAACCTGCGCCAGTCCCAGGTCAGCTACTTTCGCTTTACCCTGAGCGTCAAACAGAATGTTTGAAGGTTTCAGGTCGCGATGGATGATATCTTTTCCGTGCAGGGCAGCGAGGCCTTCGGCGACATCAATGGCAATCTTGACGGTTTCTTCAACGCTAAAGGCTGTACCGTTTTCGGCCGCCTGTTCCATGCGTTGCTTTAAATTCCCGCCCGGCGCGTACTCCATGATCAGATAGAGAATCTTTTTCTCTTCCTGGAAGTCATACACCCTGATCAGATAGGGGTTATCAAACCATTCCATCAGTTGCGATTCCTGGCGGAAGCGGTTGCGGTAATCATTGTAGTCAGAACTGCCAATACCCGATTCGTCGTGCTGTAAGACCTTGATGGCGCGTTTGCCATTCAACTCTGTATGGGTGGCCAGATATACTTCCCCAAATGTCCCCAACCCGATACTTTTTTCAATACGGTAATACTTAAGAATTACATCGTTTTCATTGAAATTTTTCATTACTATCCCCGGTTAATAAAAATCCATGGAAGGATATTATACCCAAACTGGTTTAAGACTCGTTTGTAATCTCTATCTCACTCATTACCATGTCTCCCACCTCCACACGGATGGGTTCATCTTTGAAACCTTTCAGCTTGATCTTCCCCTTGACCATGTCGCCGGCTTTTATGGTGATTGGCGCGGGTGTGGCCAGTATTTTCCCGGTGAAGAAATGCCGGAAGGGTTCTCCGCGTTCTTTTCGATCCACACATTCAACGCACACATCCAATTGGTTCTCCAACCGGGTGGGGGTGATGTTCATGGTAAGGTGCCACCAGCGGTTGGCAGGAATTTCCTGCTGCGGGTCGGCTGAGAAATGCACGGAATGCAGCAGGGTGCCGCCCACATGTACATCAATGTTGCGCGCCGGGGCGCGGCCGGTATTCTTGATGCGCAGGGTGATTTCACCGCTTTCATGCTGGATTAAGGTCGGGTTGGTAGCCAGTTCCAGGCACAGATAGGGCAAAGGTGACAGCGCTCCCGCCCTGTTGCGCATTTTTTCCGCCGCTTCCGACTGATTATCCTGGTCCAGTACGTCCGCCGCGAGCAGGCAGTAGAAAGCCGCCCGACCGGGATCGCGGATACTCCATATCTGTGAAGCCTTCTCGTAACCATCCGCGGCGCGCTGGCGTTCTCCCACGCCCTGCCACAGGCGGGCGCCCCATTCAGGTTCATACTCCCGCTCCCAATTCTCGTTCGCTTTTTCGAGAAGAGAAATTCGTTTATCTATGTCCAGGCTCCATTGCGCCTGCAGGACATATTGTTCGGCGGCATCCCGCGGTTGATTATGGGCATCGAGCATTTGCGCCGCCCACATATGCTGTCCGCCATGGAAGGGCATGCTCCATAAACGCCCGCCGGGTTCGCCAATGGGATTGGTGCTGCGCGTAGAGAATAGCACCCGGTCATTGTGCCTGAGCAGGTTCCCACAAATGGACCAGTGCATGCTGGAAGATTCACCGTACTGCCAGATGATCTCCCCGGAGTCAATGTTCAAACCGTACGTTTGACCGTGAGAATCTCCGCAAATCAGCAGTGCGTCATTCCAGATGAGCGGACGAACCATCACCGTGCCGCCCAGGTTGGTTTGCCACTCAATTTCGCCGGTTTGCCGGTTCAGGCAGCGCATTTGATGATCTCCCGCGCCAAAGAACAGGTGGTTGCCAGATAGCGCGAGTCCACCCAGGCGAATGACGGAATTTTTTGAATTGACTCCTTCGAATGTCCAGGCGATCTTCCCGGTTGAATCGACCGCATAAAGATGACCATGGTCATCGCTGGTATACAGCAGGGAACCACCGGGAACCAGAAGGTCTGTGAGATAAACGTGATCGCTGGCGGTAAATATGGAGGAGTAGTTTTTCCCCTGTATCCGCAGAACCTGACCGGGACGTGTTCCCGTGGCCAGATAAAACGTATTGTTATTATGAATCAAAAATTTCTGTGGGGGATTTAGACGGGGAGTGGTATCCCAGTGGCAGATGGATCCGCCCTTTCGACCGGCTGGATTGATGCTGACAATAGAGCCATCGCTAACAGCGCAGTAGGCCCACTCTGTGTTGAATGAAACAATCTTGGGCGTGACCGGGTAGGGGAAATCGTACGACCAGGCCAGTTCAAAATCCCTGTTGAATACCAGCATGCGGGCCGGATCCGGCGCGCGCCGCCCGGTTAACTGAAGAATCCAATCGCCGAAAATGACTGGTGAGCCGATGGCCGGTCGGTCAAGGGGGAATTTCCAGATCGTCTCCTGCGTATCGGTATCCAGACACATCAATCCGCCCTCGGGAAGACCGATGGTGACTTCGTCGCTGTACCGGTTCCACGCGGCCAATACCCTGGTACTTCCCATCTCAGTCAACCCGACCGGTTTGCCGGGAAGGTTGACTTGCCAATCAGGGGTGAGCGGCGGCTTGATCAGGCGACGTTTTTCGCGCGCTGTGCCGCAGATCGGGCAGGCGGGCGCGGCCGGAGGATAATATGACAGACAATTTGTGCAAAAAAGGGAAGGAATGGATTTCTCGGTCATGGTTCAACGTCACTTTATCGCGGGGATTCGGATGGGCGGAAAGGATTACCTGTGTTGAACGACGCTCTGCCGGGCTGTGTGAGTACGTTGTTGTTCAAGCTGGAGCCCGGATTATCCTGATTTGGATGGAAAAAATGTACAAATATTTCAATAATTGTAAACATAATCAGGATAACTGGCAACCAGCGGACTGAATTTGTTGCCTGCCAACACTGAAATTATTATACACAACTTGTCCAATGTACACAATAGTACAAATTATCACTTGACAAGGTGATTAAAATTATGTACTATTTTGTACATAAGGGGTTCGCAACTGAATGAGGTGTTAATGAGCGATCCAAAGTCTGATCCTGAATACTTGAAAATTGGTGAAGCCGCCCGTTTCCTGGGTGTTAATCCGCGGACGATCTACCGGCGAGTCTGGAGCGGTGAACTACCGGCTGCTCGAATAGGCGGTTTGTATTTCATTCGCAAATCAGATCTCCAGGCACTTTTATCACAACGCCAGCCTGAAACACCCGAAGAAACAGCATTGAACGCGGAACCCTTGAAGTGTTCCCTGTGTTACCGTTTGCTTTCCAGTGATAGTCTGATCGGCGAAGTGTGCAGCGCGGATGGATGTCAGGAGATCATCTGTGTGGACTGTGTGTCCAAAGGATTTCATTACTGTTCGCGGCATTTGCCATCCCTTGAACAACGTCTGGCGGAAGCGGAACAGCGCTACCGCAATGGTCAAATCTCCATGCTGGTCAGGGCCAGTTCGGCTCGGTTGCGTGAGCTTAATTTCCTCAACCGCCTGCGCACCCGCCTGCAATCCATGAATTCTCTCCTGCACCCTGTGACCGGAGAAGTGATTGATGTGCCCGATTGGTCGGCTATTCTTGAACAGGGAGACAGCCGCGCCGAGGTGATGCACCTGCTCGGGAAAGTGGTCATCGGTACCGATACGCTTTCCAGAACGCCGCTCAATACCTGGCTGACGGGAAGCCCCGCGCTGCCCAAAGGCGCCAGGGGGGTGCCGGTGCGCATCGAGATGCGTGTTCTCAGCCGGCTGACTGAAATGGTACAGAATGGCTACGACAGCCGCCCCATGAAGGAGGAAGACCTTGTTCCCCTGCTGACGCGCTATTCAGACGAAACACGCCAGGATATGGAAGTACGGCTGATCGTGCTGGCTTCCGTGACCGGTTGGGACGAAACCGCCCGCATGGTGGTACAGGGATTGGCCGGAGAAAAGGTCCGGCTGCCCTTTGCTCAACGCTCTATGATGCTCTATCTTTTTGACCTTGAAAAAGGCGACCTGATCTTTAACACGCAGGATGAACGCACCCGGCGGTACGCGGAATTGTTTGTTCCCACCCTGCCCACGGAAGAACTGGATGAGGTCAAAGTGGCGATTGAAAAAGAGATGGTGGTGTACGATAGTCTCACCCTTGAAAATGCCGTGCAGGATCTGTCGTATTCCCGTTCTCAAATTGAAATGGCTTTTGAACGCCTGGCTTCCACCGGGCGCTATACCCTGGTCCAGCTTCCCAATCTGGGGCTGACCATCGCACGCAAATAAAACCTTCTGGAGGAAATGGACATGGTTGAGAGAAAGACGATTGTTGATTTTGGACTGAACGTGCTGCGCGACCTGTTGAACAACACAGGGAAATCACAACCCGCGCCTGAAGCCGTAAAGAAGATGAAGCTGGAAGAAATTCCTCTTGATACCCTGAAGAAGGAAAGAACCATCCTGGAACAGGAAGAAAAGAAAACACTCACCCGTCTGCGCGAATTGGAAGCCCGCAAACGCCAGTTGTTCAGCGAAGGTGTGCAGGGAAACATCAGCGATCGTGAGCAGACTGTTCTGGCCCGCAAGATCAAAGAGATGGATTCGGAGGTTGCCGGGTTGGACACCGTCCTTCAGGTCCTGTCCAAACAAATGCGCGTGCTTACCGGTCTTGTTCAGGTCAAAGAACGCTCACTTCTTCTCTCACCCAACAGCAGCACCATCCTTTCCCAGTTGAACATGGATGATGTGCTTACTTACGTGAACATGGCCAGTGCGGACGGTGAATTCCAGATCAACAAGTTCGATGACCTGTTGCGTGCCATGGATATGAACAATTCCATCGCTCCGGAATTCAAGGAAGAAGCCGATGTTCTGGAGATCAAGAAAGCCATGCAGCGCGCCCGTGAAGCCGGGGAACATATGGAAGAAAAGATTGATGAAGAGTTGAAATCTCTTCAAGAGAAAAAAGCCCAATCCGGGTTGGAAAACAACTTAACCGACTGAAACCCGGTAATTACTCTGTGATATTTAAGGGGACTCTATGCCCGTAGACCTTGGAGACATGGCATTCGCTGAATACAAACGCGCGCTAAAGAGGGCGGAGGATGCGCAGCGCAAAGGCGCGACCATTGAGGCGGCGTCATCATTCCGGCAATGCGCAGAACTGTACCGCCAGTACGCCAACGCAAGCGGTGATCCGGCGACAAAGCAACAACGCCTCAAGAAGGTGCAATTTCTTCTGGACAGGGCGAAGTCTCTTGACCCCATGCCGGCCAACCAGAAACCCGCCTCACCGCGGCAGACAACCGCGCCGATATCCACTGAGGCGGCAAACGCGGATGATTATGAAAGTGAAGTAATGAATCTCGTCCAGAAAACGAGTATTCGCTGGGACGAAATCGGCGGTCTGGAGGATACCAAGAACGCCATCAAATCCGCTTACGGTCTTGCGTTAGCCAAAAAACCGCAAGGTGTTCAGATCAGCGGATGGCGCAATGTGCTCCTGTTTGGCCCTCCGGGAACCGGTAAGACACTGCTGGCGGCTGCCACAGCGGGCAGTCTGGATGCCACCTTCTTTAATGTCAAGGTCAGTAATGTGCTTTCCAAATACTTTGGTGAAAGCAGCAAGCTGGTAAGCGCCCTTTATGCCGCCGCACGCAGGCACAGCCCGGCTGTCATCTTTCTGGATGAGTTTGAATCCCTCACCCCGCCGCGCGGTTCAGGGGAAAGCGGCGCGGAAAGGCGCATCGTCAGCACTCTGCTCGCTGAATTGGATGGTCTGGCGACTAAAGAGGACGAGAGTTTCATCCTTACCATGGGCGCCACGAATGTGCCCTGGCTGCTTGATTCGGCCATCCTGAGTCGCTTTCAACGCCGCATCTATGTCCCATTGCCGGATGACGCCGCGCGCGAAGCCATCCTGAACATCCACCTGACCCGGCAGGGGCACAAGACCGATCAACCGATCAGTGAATGGGTGCGGCAGACCGGCGGGTATTCCGGCCGGGAGATCGAACAGATCTGCCAGACAGCCATTGGGCAGATGACTCAGCGCACCAACCCGAATTTGCTGGACCTGGTGGATAAAGGGCAGGCTGCAGTGCGCGATTATGAGATCAAGGTGGAGCCGCTGAGGGCCGATGACCTGCAGGCCGCATTAAAGCAAATCCACCCTGTGGCCAACGCTGACATGCTGCGCCGCTATGATGACTGGACGCGCAAGGCGGATGATTGATAATTACCCGGCATTATCGGGTACTTAAAAGGAAGCCAGAGAGAGTTTCGCATGGATGCAAATGGTACGAAAGTGTACAGGCAACAATTCGGACATACAGGGATATTACCAGGTAGGGTATACCCTGTTCGTACTAACCGATTAATTCTTGATAAATAGGAAAATC
This sequence comes from uncultured Leptolinea sp., assembly GCA_964420995.1. Classification (GTDB taxonomy): domain Bacteria; phylum Chloroflexota; class Anaerolineae; order Anaerolineales; family Anaerolineaceae; genus Leptolinea. The sequence goes on from CAYQUX010000019.1 coordinate 41,901, forward strand.
ACCGGTGACTTCGTCGATCTTCTGCAGTCAATCTCATTTAATGCTTGATGCCTCCATATGCCCGGTTTGCGGTTGGGTGCGCCCGACCTCCGGTTCCGCCGGAAAACCGTTGTGGGGACCTCTATCGCTGAATGCTGAGCTTGGCGCTCCCGGCAGAGGTAGCTACATCTCGATGGAAGCTTCTGGTGATATTTTCCTAGTTCCCCTTGCAAACGGCGGATTGGCGGGTATACGCCAATCCGCCGGTATGGAACTGTGGCGCAAGACCTTTGAGCCGGGGTATCATATGCGCGGTCTCGCGTCAGACGGCGCCCGCGTTCTGGGAGCCCTGTGTGATGAACGCTCACTCATGGAAGCCGGCAATGGAAAACTGGTCTCCATCAATCCGGATACCGGTGAAATTCAGACCGTCTGGCAGGGTGATTCCCACTCCATGAGTCTGCCGGTGATCTCAGGGGAATCTATTTTCCTCAGAAGTTCTTCCAATACGTTATTCGCGCTATCGCGAGATGCAACCCCGCGGGTAATCTGGCAAAAGAAGCTGCAATCGTGGCTTCCATTACCCCCTTTGGTGACGAATGGACTGGTAATTGTATGTGACGGCCAGGCCATGCAAAATTCCTTTTATCTTGCGGCTTATCGCGTGGATAACGGGCAGGAAGTCTGGCGGGAAACTGTCAGAGGCATCCTTGCCAATCCGCCGGTGGCAGTCAACCAAATGCTGGCTTATGGCGATAACCGGGATCACGGCATCACGGCCCGGGAAACAGCCAGTGGAAGACAACTCTGGCAAAAAGAGTTTAACCGGGTGTACAGCAATCAGGCGGCATACAACGGTGTGATTTATTTCGCAAACCGCGGGAACAATGATCCAACGGCTGTGGACCATTACCAGCTCACAGCGCTGCGTGCGGGTGACGGCGGTGAAGCCTGGCGGATCAACCTGCCGGTGCGCGCCAGCCGCGTTATTTTTCTTGAACCGAACCTTCTTCTACTGGGCAGCGATAAAGGCCATCTGCTGGCTGTTGACATAACCACCCGGCAAATCCTGTGGGATTATTCCCTGGGTTCCGAGAATGACCCTCTGCGTACAGATCTGCTGATATCGCAGGGTGTCATTATGGCCGGCACCTACAGCGGTCAATTGACGGCCATCCGGGTTACCGAACCGGCAGCCCTCCCGGTGGACGCGGAAACCGCGCTGCGCGAAGGCCGCATCCGTGAAGGCGCCGAGGCGCTGGCCTTGCAGGGTGAGTACGAACGTTCTGCGCAGTTCTTTATTGACCCATTGGGAGAGCCCGAGAAAGCCATTGCCCTGTATGCGCATGGCGGTCTGCCCGGTAAAGCTGCCCGGCTGGCATTTGACCTTGGACAGCACGACCGGGCGTTGAAGTTTTACCGCGACGCGGGCGACCGGCAGGGTCAGGCTGTTTGTCTGGAAAAAATGGGCAGTGAACTGGAAGCGGCCGCTCTGTGGCTTGAACTGGGCGATGATCTGCGCGCCGCCGGATTGTTTGAAAATGCTGGCGAACCGGTTAAAGCCTGGGAGATCTACCGCCGGCTGAATCGCGTAGATGATGCCAACCGCCTGGCGGAACACCTGCCCGCGGATTTGCGCTCCATTGAAACATTGGAAAACAGCGGATTGTTTACCGAAGCCGCTCAACTGGCTTTGCGCGCCGGTCTATTTGAACGAGCCGTGCGGCTCTATCAAAAAGCCGGAGACACAGAGGGGGAATATTCCGCGCTGCGGGTTATGAACCGAAATGCTCCTGAAGAATGGAGCCTTACCCGCCAGATTGAAACCAGCCGTTCGCGGGGCTTGTTTGATGAAGAATCGGAAGCCTGGTCGCGGTTGAACAATCTGCTGGAATCTGCCGGACGAAAACCATTGGAGCATTTTGAGAACGCTGGAAACGCGTATAGACGCGCCGCCCAACAGGCTGAAGTACGGGAAGGCGCGAACCACGAAAAGATGGCTAGGCTGTATGAAAATGCCGGTGAGTGGTTCGCCAAAGCGTATCGGGATGCGGATTATCAAACCTGCCGCGAGAAGGTCATTTTGTACCGGAGACTTCCGGAAATCACCCTGACCGGCCGGGCGGAAAAGGAATTCAGGGAAACTGAATTCAATGAAATTGAGCTGCGGATCACCAACATAGGCTCCGGCGTGGCCATTGATATTCATTTGAATTTTGATGAATCGCGCTTTGAGGTGGATTGCCCGTCTGCCGGGAGGCACATTGACCATTTGAACGCGGGTGATACGATCTGCGTGCGACCGTCCCTTTGCCCTCGCCCGGGTCAGCGCGGACTTGTTCCTTTCACTGTGAAATATTCCTGGGAAGACATTCGAAATAATCCTTACAGCGGCTCCGCAAACACCCAGGTTAATGTCAAACGTCTGGTTGAATCGGGCAGCGGCTCATCCGTACCGCAAACGGTGATCTACCAGGGCCCCGTGTATACCAGTCAGGGCGAGATGAATATTGCCGGCGATAAGATCGTCAATGGCAACGATGTGACAGGCGATTATCTGGATAACGGCGCGCAGAAAGGCGACCGGGTGGAGATCATACATGGCAGCAGCAGCACGCTCCGCGTCCGTTCAGATGACGAATCCGGCTCGAATACCAGGGAAACGCTTCCCTGCGTGAAGTGTTCGCTGCCTGTCTCTCAAACCGATAAATTTTGCACAGCCTGCGGCGCACCCAGCCCATGGAACAAGGATTGATCATTTATGGAATCCAAAACAATCGGGCGGTATCAATTGGAAGAGTTTCTTGGTGAAGGGGCTTTTGCTGAAGTCTACAAAGCCACCGACACCATGTTGAAACGTCCGGTAGCGTTGAAGCTGCTCAAGAGTTCGCTGCTGGCGGACCGGGAAGCCTTCAGCCGGTTTGTGCAGGAAGCTCAGGCAGCGGCCGGATTGACTCACCCGCACATTGCCTGGGCATGGGATTTGGGCGAGGCCGATGGACGCTGTTTTATAGCCATGCGTTTTATTGATGGGAAACCTCTTGACCGAATAATTAAAGAAAAAGGTGCGCTTCCCTGGGATGAGGCCTTGCGCATCGCGAGTGAAATTGGCGACGCGTTGCAGGCTGCGCATGACCGTGGATTGGTTCATCGCGACGTAAAGCCGCAGAATATCATCATAAGCCCAACCGAAGGGGCGGTATTGACCGATTTCGGTCTTGTCAAGGCGGTTGAGGCTACTGGGTCACTCACACGCACCGGCGCGATGATCGGAACACCCCAATACATGGCTCCCGAAATTTGGGAAGGTAAACCAGCCAGCCCGGCTTCCGACCAGTACGCTCTTGCCTGCGTTTTGGTGGAGATGCTCAGCGGGCATAGTCCGTTTGAAGCACCCACACCGGTGGCGGTGATGAAGCGTGTCTTTGAGGGTCCACAATTTCCAAAAAATCTGGAAAGAAATGTTCCAACTGAAATATTGGAAATACTAATTAAAGTGTTATCTGCAAAACCTGAAAATCGATACCCATCAATTCGACAGTTTATTAAAGTATTTACGGAATCTGAGAAATCAAGATTCCAACCGTCAAATAATATCGCTTTTGACATAATGAAACCTGAATTGCAACCTGACGAGAACTATAAAAAAGCGAATAAGTATTATAAATTGGGTGATAAGTTGCTATTGGCTGGCAGATACAACGAAGCCATAAAACAATACTCGGAAGCTATAAGACTGGACCCCCTGAATGTTGAGTATTTATATGCCAGAGGAGATTGTTTTAACCATGTTGGGGACTATGACTCTGCAATTATCGACCTTAATTTGGCGATCGAAATACTCCCGATTATTGCCGATTTATTTTTCTGCAGAGGTATAAGCTATAAGGCGAAAGGTAATTTCGAACAGGCCATTTCCGATTTTACCCGGGGGTTAAAAATAAACCCAAAAGACGATTCTGGTTATTGGATGCGTGGTAATTGTTTTATGCAATTAGATAAAAAAAATAGCCAAGATCCGTATAAAGGTTTGAATCCGGTTGCCGGATTTTACCAAAATAAACCGTATGTACTGGCCATTAGTGATTTCGATAAATCTATAAAATTATGCCAGAAGAAGGGTGAATATTACTGGGACCGAGGTCTGGCATATCATGCCAGTGGCAATAGAACTGAAGCTGAAGAAAATTTCAGAAAAGCAAAAATACTTGGATACAAGCCAGAACAATAAAATCTGACAGCAGATCAACAGCGCAGGAAAATTAAATGAATTCACTCGACGAACAAAAAAATGCCTTTGAGCAAAAACTTCAAAATGTGCGCGACAGCCATAAAGAGAACCTGGATAATGACCTGGCTGCCATGCGCGCCCGGCTGATCAAGGAAACGCCGAAGGTTGATTCCATCCCTGAAAAGGTCCTGCGCTGGCTGTCATCGCTGGATGTTTCCCGAGCGCCGGCCGCGACAGCCGGACAGCCGGTATCCGCGCGACTGGAAATGGGCGGCAGCACCCCGTTGCGTGAAGTGGATGAGTTCTTCCAGAAGGAATTTCAGACCTTCACATACCTGTCTTCCAGCCTGATGGCCTACCCGACGGTGTTCTGCGAAACACTGGAAGAATTCTTCGGTGTGCTCATTAAAGATATGAACGTTTCCCCCATTGCCCGTCAAACGGAATTGAACCGCATGATCGCCGAGGCACGCGAGACGGCGGAGAAAACCAACGGGGGCGGCATTTTCGGTGTCAACCTGCCGGGGCAGGGCTGCTACCTCAACGGCTGGTTGTTTGCGTATGGAAGCGGACTTCCACCGGCGCAGGTCAAGGACAATGCGGAATATCTGCCACACATTCTAATGACCGCCGCGCATGAGAAGCTGGGGCATGGTTTCCTGGCGGAATGCAGCGCGCTGGGAGAGGCCAAATCACGTCTCGGTTTGACGTTGGTGGATGTGGCGCAGCGCTTCGGTATGCGCGCCGCGGACGATCCCCTGTCCAGTCTGCGCCAGCAGCAGAACAACCTGATCTTCTCCGCGTCACAGTTGTTGGAAGAAGGTTGGGCCACCTGGGTGGAAAGTTACCTGGGCAGCCGCCTGTGGCAGAAATCCCACCCGCACCATTCGGGTGACGCTTTGGTCAAGGCCTGCCAGAATCTGCCGACTGACCTCGAAAACCGCAATGAGATTCAGGAGACGTTATTGGCCGCTCTGGTCTTTCTGTTGGGAAACGAACCGGCTGATGTGTACCGCCTGCTCTGGGCGGTGAATGTGATCAACACGCTGGGAGCGGAACTGGATGATTACTTCTTCGAAGCGGTTGGTCAACCTTTGCGCTACTGTGTGGGTGAATTAATGTACTGGCGCATTGAGGCCCAATTGGGCGCGCTTTGCGTGCCTTATGCCGGCCTGATCGCCGCCAATGTGTCCATCGATCCGGACAAGATCAGTTTGAGTGATTTGCAGACGGTAATGAACAACGATCCGCGTCTGCACCCCGATGCGCGATTGGCTGCCATCGCCCGGCTGAACTCCGACAAGAAAAATGATGTTCCCGGTATGGCACGCCTGGTGGAACAACAACTCAGCTTTTCCGTCCCACCCCGGTTACTGCGTTAACGAAACAACTTTATTAAAAGGAAGATAGCATGGAAAATAATTCCTCTGCCAATAACAAAGTGCTGGACGCGGCTCGCGTGGTTCTTGTCCAGGAATTGTCGGGGTGGCTCTCTAAAACAATCGACGTTCCGCCTTCATTCAAAGGTGTCGTCATCCGTCCGGATGGAACGGCGGAGACCCTCAACCCGGGCAGGCACTCCCTTCTCTCGGCGGCCGATCGTCTGTCCGGTCAGGGTGCGGGGCTGAAAGTTGGACTGGTACCGGCGGAGCCATTCACCGCGCGGATCGCCACCCCGTATGTACTCAGCGGGGATGATGTGCTCATGGATGTCGAGGTGACTTTTCTGGTACGTGTGGTAGACGCCCCGCGTTACTTCAACCATCAGGTCATTCCGCAGGGTGAAATGAAAGCGGGTCAGGTTGACCTGAGCGGAGAGACCGTTCAGGTATCCGTTGCCCAATTGGTGCGCCGTTATGCCGCCGCCGATCTGATCCACGGATTGCCCACCTACGCCCTGGCCGATGGATTACAGCAATGCCTGTCCGCGGCGCTGCATGATCAGGGTTTGCAGGTGGAAGGCGTCCAGATGATCGCCTTTTCCCGCTCGGATGACCGAGTCAAAGTGGCGGAAAAGGTCATGAAGCTGGAGCAGAGCCTTCAGGATATTGAATTGCAGAAGAAGATGGCGACTGTGGAATCGCAGGCGCAAATGGATGATTTCATCCACCAGATCGAACCGGATTTGAAGGATGCCATCGGGTTGCGGCCGATTGTCCAAGAAAAAACAGTCAACCAGGCAGAGAAACCGGTCGGAGTGAATCCTCTACAGGCCGTACAGGGTTGGATCCAGAACCAATCCAAAAAGACAGGCGCTGGTCTACCCTGGCGTTTGACTGATCTATTCCAGAAGAAAGACCCTGAACTTGCGATGCACAAGACCTACCGTTCGCCGCGCAACTGGTGGGTACGCCGCACCATCTGGATCGCAGTCCTGTGGATATTCGGGATCGGAGTTACGTACTGGATGGTGACCGGATTGAAACAGGAAATGCGCGGTGATATTCTGTACGGGTTCCTTACCGGTTTCTGGCTTTTCCTGCTGCCGGCGATCTTCGGCGAGATCAAAAAACTCATCGAAAAACGCGAAACGATCACCCAGGCGATCTGGAATCTGCCCAGCGCGACCTACCTGGAACAGGTGGTCGGGGGGGACAGGAAACGGGCAGACCGCCTGGTGCGCGAACAATGCACCATGGAATTGGAACGCAGCCACGGCATGCTGGAGGATATCGTCACCCGGTTGTACAATGCAGGCAACACGGATGAAGCATTAAGTGTGCGGGATCTGCGCCATAAATTTGAAACTGCCCTGGAAAAACTGGCCCAATCTGATTTTGGCGTGCCGGCCTACCTGGGTGAGATCAAAGTCAGCAGCATGGCCTGGGACCGCATGTTGGATTATGATGACGGTCTGCTGGGTTACGCGGGCGCCATCAGCCAGCAGGTATACAACGCCCAGCAGGCTTTAAGTAAAGTAAACGGCCTGCCCGGCCGGCAAAGTATTGAACAGCGTCTGGATGATTTCCTTTACCGCTTTGGCGGGCGCTCTCAGGTATTGAAAAACCAGTAACAACCATACATCAGGAGGATAAAATGGTCTTGAATATCTTCGCCAAGAAATGCCCGAAATGCGGTAAACCGGTAAAGAATGACGCCCGTTTTTGCGGTGAGTGCGGTCAACCCCTGGGGGGCGGAATAGTCAAATGCGCGGTGTGCAACACAGACAACAGCTCGGACGCGGCGTATTGCAAGAGCTGCGGCCGGCCGCTGGCTGAAAACTCTGTCGCTGAGATCCAGCGGCACCACTGGGCGCGAAAAGAGAACGATTTTGCCATCCGCATGGAATCCAATGACCTGCCTGGCCTGCTGCGAAAAGGTTTGATCATCGAGCCCGGGTTGAACGCTCTGCTTATTGAACGCGGCATCACCAAGGGGACCATCCCTTCGGGCACCTATATTCTCGAACGGCCGGAACAGAAACTGTGGGACTGGCTGACCACCGGCATACCGGAACGCGCCACCCTTTTATTGGTTGAAGTGACCCCCACCGAGTTGATCTTCAACCTGGGCGGGCGTTTCACCAGCGATCCGCTGCCCATCGGCATGAACATACGCATGCAGGTCGAAGTGGCCGAGCCGGGTAAATTCATCATCAACCTGCTCAAAGGCCGCGAACGGCTGACCAAGGAAGACCTGCGCGAGTACCTGTACCCCGAAGTTGTGGCCGCGGCTGACCAGTGGCTGCGCGGGCATTCCCTGAAGGAATTAGCCGAAAACCCGGCCGTGAAGAACCAGCTGGATATCGCCCTGGAAGAGACTATGAAAAAGACCTTCCAACAGGTTGGTCTGGTGTTCAAGAATATTCGCGCCGTTGAACTGAACCTGGAACCCTACGACAAGATCAAGGGTGTGCGCGGCAAAATCGCCCTGCTGAACATGTCTTCCAGCGTTGATCTCGAATACCGCAAGATGGAAGCCTCCAGCGAATCCGAAGCCTGGAAGATCGAAGAACAGGTGAAGCTGCAGCGCGCGCAGGAAGAAGCCGATCTGCGCAAGAACTGGGGCGAGATCCAGAAATCAAACATTCTCGAAGACCTGGCGGAAGAGACCCGCAAGGTGGAGAAGGAAGAATCGCGCGTTGAACTGTTCCAGCGCATGCGCACCGCGGTGATGAGCGACAAGATGAATGATGTTCGCTCGGAAGCCGATTTTGAAGAGTTTATGAATGAGGTTGACCAGCGCAAATTGCTGGGCCAGAAAGAACGCGAAGACCTGATCCGCGCCTGGAAGGACGAAGGCGAAGACCATGACCGCGCGCGCGCCAAAATGATCGCCCGCGCGGATGTGGAGCAGGAATACGAACTGCGCGCGCTGAAGGCCAAACTCTTGTTCGGTGAAGATGAAACCAGGGCAGACAGCGAAATCGCCATTGCCCGCAAGCGCGCTGATTTCTCCTTTGAAATGACCTTCCGGAATGCCGAACAGGAACTACAGCTTGCACAAAAACGCACGGAGATCGAACGGGCGCGCCAGCAGGCGGCGGAAGACCAGCGTATCCGCGAGATCGAGATACGGCAAAAAGAACGGGCTGGCGAGATCAACGCCGACCAGGCTGAAGCCATGATGGGGCTGGAAGTATTAAAGTCAATGAAAGAAATTCACCGGCTTGACGCGGAAGAACGGTTACGCGCGGAACGTGAAGATTTGTTGGAACGCGCGAAGGCCATGCATCTCATCGAAATTGAAAAAATGCAGGTTTCATCCACCATTGAAATCGACCGCATCAACGCGCTGGCCGCCCTGGCCCCTGAAGCATTGATCTCCGTCTCCGGGCCGGAACAGGCGCGCCTGTTGGCCGACCTGAAGAAAACGGAAGCTCTAAAGGGAATGAGTGAAGACCAGATTCTGGCTATGTCTGCCAAGGATTCCCCCGAACTGGCCAAAGCCTTCCAGGAAAAATTCGCGGCCATTGCTGCCGGCAAAGCCAGCGAAGAGGTCAAAGCCATGTATGAGCGGCTGGTGGCGGATAAGGACGCGTACCTGCGGCAATCCCGTGAAGATGCCGAGAGACACACGAAGGACGTCAGCGCGGCATGGGAACGGGCTGCCGACCAGTCCACGCATGCCATGGACACCATGGCGGACGTAGCCAAATCCTTCGCGCAGGGTTCGGGTTCAAGCCAGCCGCCGATCATCATCAACACACCATTCGGCGGTGGCGGGCCGACTGTGGTTTCAGGTCCGGGCAGCCAGCAGGGAACGCGGTCCACATCGGAGACTAAAATGTGCCCGCAGTGCGGCCGCTTCGTCCCGGTGGATTCAAAACACTGCGAGCATTGCGGCAAGAAGTTTGACGGAATGGATTAGTAAAAGAGGGGATGGAATGACCATGAAATTCAAAAACAGCTTTGTTTTGATCAGCCTGATGCTGGCGCTGGGTTTCGCCGGACTGATCGGTGGGCAGGTATTCGCGCAGGATGCCACAACCACACCGGATACTTCAATCAGTGTTTTGGAGCAGACCAGCGGACCGGCGACGCAAGTCCCCACGGCCGAACCGACTCTAGCGGTTACAGAGTCCGCGCCGGCGACGGAAGTACCGTCAACTCCGGCTGCCCCAAAATCATACTGGACGCTGGCGTTGGGCATCGCCCTTCTGGGAGTTTTCCTGTACGCGTATGCCCGGCGCTGGTCGAACAAACCAAAGCCGGCGGCGGAACGCTGTGCGCGTTGCGGTTTTGACCTGACCGGCAAGGCAGGTCCCTGCCCGCAATGCGGAAGCACGAGGCGTCTGCCGAAGGTGTAAGGCTTCCAAAATTTGTCTAGTCCTGACTGCTTCCCCATAGGTTTGTCACTATGGGGAAGTACTTTTGTCACTACTATTCATTATGTAAAATACATGGTGGTAAATGGTATTAAAATAGTATTAGATTCAAAAACACTCAATCCCGTGACTTAAGGCAGGCAACTGTGGGGAATTTTAACGAAAACGACATAGTTCTTGATAACTACCGGATTGAGCGGAGTATCGGTCAGGGGGCTTTTGGGGAAGTCTATCTGGCGACGGATACCGGACTGAATGGCAAGCGTGCCATCAAAGTGCTGCTGCGCGATGATATTGGTGTGGGCAGTTCGGATTACAACGATTACCGCAACCGTTTCCGCCTGGAAGCCCAGTTGATGGAATGGTTCAACAATCCACATATCATCCGGGTGTACAACTTCCTGGAAAAGGACAATGTACTTTATTTGATCATGGAGTATGCCGGAGGCGGCAGCCTGAAACATCGCATGGATCAGGCAAAGAAGGACAGCAGTGTCCTTTCGATAGACGAATCCGTCAAGATCGCCCTGAATATCGCAGAAGGGCTGTCAGCCCTGCATGCCAAGGATGTCATCCACCGCGACCTGAAACCTTCCAACATCCTATTTGACGCGGAAGGCAACGCCAAGGTAGCGGATCTGGGTCTGGCGCAGGTTCCCGGCGGACCCAGCCTGCGCTCGCAATTGAGTATCCCGGTTCCCCACCCGGGCACACCGGCATACATGAGCCCCGAGCACGCCAACAGCTCCAACTACCTTACCCCGGCTTCTGATATCTACTCCCTCGGGTTGATTCTGTTCGAGATGATTACCGGGCGAAATTTCAAGACATTACGGCCAGGTACACGGTTAAGTGGGATTATGCCCTCGGCGCCCGGGTGGCTGGATGGTCTGGTATCCCGCATGCTGTCTGAGAATATAAAAGACCGCCCCTGGGACGGCACGGAAACAGCCGAATTATTACGCGAAGGGTTGGTGAAGCTGGACAAGGCCCAGGCAGAAAAACAAAAAACAGCGGATACCGTGAATGTTGCTGATGATTCGGAAATGCGTAAGAAGGCGGAGGAGGCTGAACGAGCCCACCGAAAAGAAGAGATCAGGCAACTGGAAGCACAGTGCAAGGTAGCCATTCAAAACCAGGATTGGAACGCAGCCAATCGTGTGATCAAAACATTGAAGGGGATGGGGAATGATGGCCAATCTGCGGCAGAACTTTGCCAGGCCGATCTGGATAACAGCAGGAAAAAGACCAGGTCATCGGATTCCGTCTGGAAAAAATTTAGGTGGTTGGGAATTCTTGCTGTTACACTGATTATATTAACAATTATTATAGTAAATTGGCCAGCTCAACCGGTAATACCAACGGCGGTGCCAGTGTCAGAGGTTCCGGCTGCCCCTATTGCTACTGTCGAATATCATGAACCTACTCTTGAACCTGTTGCCCCTGCTGCCGCTGCTCCTGACCCCAAAGAAAGTAAGAAATTCACGTATCAAGACATGACCATGTGTTTCCCACAAATGGGGGCGGAAAGTTCCTGGCGGGAAGCCAACACGGCATCTTTTAAAGAGACAGCAGCCAAGCTGGGTGTTGGTTTGATCTTTTCGGACGCGCAGCAAAAGCAGGAAAATCAGATAGCTGCCATGCGAGCCTGCATCGCCCAGGGCGTGAGCGTCATCGCGTTGCCGCCGATAGTCCAGGATGGTTGGGAATCAGTGTTACAGGAAGCCAAAGACGCGGCAATACCTGTGATCATCATTGACCGCGCTGTATCTGCAGATCCGTCTCTCTTTGCTGCCCATATTGGCTCTGACATGGTAATTGAGGGGGAAAAGGCTGGCTCTGAGATGAACAAACTGCTTCCCAACGGCGGAAAAATTGTTGAATTGAGAGGCACCGATGGCTCAGGTGCTGCTGTTGGTCGCGCAAATGGCTTTAGAAATACTCTCAATTCAAATATTCAGATGATTGACACACAGACAGCCAATTTCAATCGAACTGAAAGCAAACCTGCCATGGCAGCAATGCTAAAAAAGTATGGGAAATCCATAAATGGATTGTTTTCCCATAACGATGATATGACCATGGGTGCCATTGCCGCGCTTAGAGCAGCCGGTTTCAAACCCGGGGATGTTAAGATCGTTTCTGTTGACGGAAACAAAGAGGCATTTCAGGCTTTGATGGACGGTTGGATTTCGGCAGAAGTGGAATGCAGTCCCATGATAGGACCACAGGCCATGGAAACCGCTCTGAAGGTTCTCAATGGCGAGCCGGTGGATCAGTATATTTTGACTAATGAAGGTGTTTTTTACCCTGATCAGGCAAGAGGATTGATTTCCACCCGGCAATATTAGCGATTGACGCTTGGAGTAATCTTCAATTGGTGTTGGTTATTTGAACCATCCTGAATTCCCAACACGTTTTTTGGATAAATATGTACTAAACTGAATCAAATATCAAATCCGGCAGGGAGAAAATATGGGAAAGTTCAATGAAAAAGACATCATACTGGAAAATTGCCGGATCGAAAAAAGCATTGGGCAGGGCTCCTTTGGGGAAGTGTACCTGGCCACGAACACTGGAGTAAACAGCAAACGGGCTATCAAAGTGCTGCTGCATGATGAAATCGGTCTGGGCAGTACGGATTATTTGCGCTACCAAAAACGCTTCCGTCAGGAATCTCAGTTGATGGCTTGGTTTAGCAATCCCCATCTGATCCGAGTGTACGACTTCCGGGAAGTGGATAATACACTTTACCTGGTTATGGAATATGCCGCCGGGGGAAGTCTCAGGCAGAAGATGGACCAGACCAAGGTAAACGGGCGGAATTTTTCTCCCGAAGAAACTGCCCGAATTGGAATAGATATTGCTGAAGGTTTGGCCGCATTGCACGCCAAAGATGTTATTCACCGTGACCTGAAGCCGTCCAATATTTTGTTTGATTCGGATGGGCAGGCCATTGTGGCTGACCTCGGTCTGGCTCAAGTGCCAGGTGGACCAAGTTTGCGGTCAGAGTTGAGCAATCCCCCTCCGCATCCTGGCACACCGGCCTATATGAGTCCGGAACATTCCAATTCGAACATATATCTGACGCCTCCGTCGGATGTGTACGCGTTGGGGATAATCCTATTTGAAATGTTGACCGGACGCAACCCCAAGATGCTACCTCCTGGAACGTCCTTACGGAGTCAACTCCCGACCGCGCCGGAATGGTTGGATGACCTTTTAACGCGTATGCTGGATAAAGATCCAGAAAAACGCCCCTGGGACGGTGAAAAAACGGCTGTTGAATTGCGTAAGGGTTTGGCTGAAGAGATTGAAAAAAAGAAAAAACATGATGATGAGAAGAAAATTGACGGTCCCAACCAGGAAGATCGCCTGGAAAAGGAAATCCTTCTCTATGTAGAACAGGGCATGACCGCCATAAGATTGAAAGACTGGTCGGCTGCCCGACGGGTTATCGATGTATTGAGGGGATTGGGGGATAAAGGTGTAAACGCATCAAACCGAATAGAAGCGTTGATACAACCACCTAAACCACCACTACCATGGAAAAAATACATGTGGGTTATGATTGCGGGGTTGGCAATGATCGCATTAATATTTGCAATCCAAAACCTTCCCTGGCCACACTCGAATCAAGCCACTCCAACTGTATCAACGGTAGAACCTACAATATCTCAACTCTCTACAGCCCCCATTATCAAACCGTCAGCAACGTCCAACAAGCCTGTCATAGCTCCATCTGGTCAGAAGATCAAAATCGGACTGTCATTTTCTGATTTCGCGACCGAACGCTGGACGAATGAGAACGCCCTGCTTCATACACTGCTCGAAGCCAAAGGGTACGAAGTGATCACAACCGATGCCAAAGGTAATGCCAGTGTTCAAAATAGCCAGATTAATAATCTGGTTGCCAAAGGAGCAAAAGGCCTGATCATTTTGGCGCAGGATGGAGACGCCATTGTTCCAGCTGTGGAAAAAGCAGCCAATGCTGGTGTTACAGTAGTAGCTTATGACCGTTTGATCAAAACCTCAAAAATTGGCGCCTATGTTTCATTTAATAATGTTGAAGTTGGGAATCAACAGGCTGCAGGTATATTGAAAGCGCTGGATATTGACGGGGGTAAATGGACGAAACAAAACCCGGCAAAAATAGCCTTACTGGCGGGTAGTCCTGTCGATAATAACGCCGTTCTTTTCCGGAAAGGTCAGACGGATATTCTACAGAAATATATCGATTCCGGTCTTGTGAAAATTGTTGGCGACAAATGGGTTGAAAACTGGGACCCGGCCGATGCAACAAAACAGATGGAAAGCATAATCGCCAATCAGGGGAAAAAGATTGATGGCGTGGTGGCTTCCAACGATGGTACCGGACTGGCAGCCCTTGAGGTCTTGAAATCCCATGGATTACGGGTACCTGTCTCCGGACAGGATGCCACGGCGGACGGGTGTAATTCTATCGTTAAGGGTGAATTGACAATCACGGTCTTTAAAGATTTCCGAAAATTGGCGCCTAATGCTGTCGAAGTTATGGACACATTGTTACAGGGAAAAGAACTGACTGCTCTAAAAGACTATTCCTTATCTGAATTGACATCAGGCAAAGTTACAACAGGCACTGTGAAATGCCTGTTTATTCCAGTTGTACCAGTAACAAAAGATAATATCTACGAAGTAATCGTTAAAAGCGGATTCCAATCATATGTAGATGTTTATCGTGATATTCCGAGCGGTCAGGCGCCCCCTGTGCCGTAGACTTGTTTATGGTTTCTATGATGTCTACGGGATACCTATGAAGAAAAGCTTCTTAAGATAAACCAGAGATATTGACCTTCCCGGCATGAGAAACAAGGACAACATTATGGAGACAAAATCATTTGGCAAGTACGAATTACTGGAGAAACTCGGCACCGGCGCGACCGGGGAGGTCTACCACGCGCGGGATACCCAGCTCGGCCGGGATGTTGCCCTGAAATTTTTCAAACCTGCACTGGTTTCCGACCCGGATTCCTTCCAACGCTTCATGCTCGAGGCGCGGTCATCCGCCAGCCTTTTTCATAGCAATATCGCCACCGTGTTTGATATGGGGGAAGTGGAAGGGCGTTACTTCCTTGCCATGCAATATATTGACGGCAGATCGCTGGACGACATCCTCAAATCAGATGGACCTCTCACAGTGGATGAGACAGTCCGAATGGCAAAGCAGATTGCATCCGCGTTGGACTATGCCCACCAGCAGGGTTTTCTGCACCGGGATGTTAAACCGGGGAACATCCTGCAGGATAAAAAAGGGGATTTCTTCCTCACGGACTTTGGCCTGGCCAAAGCCATGATGTCGACCGGCCTGACAAGTCACACGGGCGCCGTACTCGGCACACCACCGTATATCCCCCCCGAGATCTGGCTGGGTGAAGCGGCTTCTCCGGCGTCTGACCAGTACGCGCTGGCCTGTGTAGTTTATGAATGCCTGTCTGGAAAGCTGCTCTTTCCGGGTGAAAACACGCCGGCCATTATGACCCGGCATGTGCTCAAGGGCCCAGAAGGATTGGAATCGTTGCCCGCGACCATTCCAGCGCATATACAAAAGGGTCTGGAACGGGCGCTTTCACGGAATTCGGATAAACGCTTCGTTTCAGCAACCGAATTTGCCTCCGCGCTTGATAAACATGTGGAAAAACCGCAGCCTGAAAAGCCAAAAAAGTCGGTTCTTCCATGGCTTGTTCCCGTTGGGTTGATCACTTTGGCGGTTCTGGGATATTCAATTTTTCGGTTATTGCCCGGGGAGGAACACCCGCCAATCAATCCATCACAAAAACCGACCGAAATGGCCATCAGTCCACAGACCCAGATTCCTCAAGTAGAAAATACGATTTTTCCCACAAAAAATTCGCCCCTGAGTTCTCCCAGGATTAACAACACAAGGAAACGCGTTAATGATGGCATGATGATGGTGTATGTCCCTGCCGGGGAATTCACCATGGGTAGTTATGCTGGAGATGAAGATGAGAAGCCTGAACATAAAGTCACACTGCCAGCCTACTGGATTGATCAAACCGAAGTAACCAATAAAATGTTTTTTATTTGCGTAAGCAATGGGAGGTGCCAGCCTCCCGTAAATATTCGTTCAAATACCCGTGATGGTTATTATAGCTATAACGCTTATGATAATTACCCAGTAATCAATATAAATTGGGAGCAGGCAAGAGTTTATTGCGACTGGGCGGGAGGGAGGTTGCCTGATGAATCGGAATGGGAAAAAGCAGCCAGAGGTGTGGACAGCCGGATTTACCCCTGGGGGAACCAGGATGCAGATATATCTCTGGCGAACTTCGTTATATCAGATTTAGGTGATACATCTGTTGTTGGAAGCTATAACAGTGGTCAAAGTCCCTATGGTGTTTATGATATGGCCGGTAATGTTTGGGAATGGGTTTCCAGTTCTTATCTTCCTTACCCCGGGATTAATTATGTTGCTTTTCCATTTGATTCCAGGAAAAAAATCATCAGGGGTGGTTCATGGAATGATTATGATCATTATATTCGTACGACACATCGAAATGGAAAAGATCCGTCTGATTTTGGTCTAGACATAGGATTCAGATGTATGGTCCCCGAATAAAATCTTTTTGCCTTATTCCCATGGATAACATTCGTCTGAGTTATTAAAAATATAGCAAGGAATAAATCATGCCCTTCACCTCACTCGGCAATTACACCATCATCGCACAGATCGGCCGCGGCGGTTTTGGCACAGTCTACCGCGCCTATGACACAGTTCTGGACGTGGATAGGGCCATTAAAGTGCTCCACCCGCAATTGAACGCCGCGCCGGAATTTATCGAACGCTTCCGGCGTGAGGCCATGATCATGGCGCGGCTGGAACATCCCAACATTGTGCCAGTCTACGAATTTGGTGAGGCGCAGGGATATTACTACCTGGTGATGAA
Organism: uncultured Leptolinea sp.; assembly: GCA_964420995.1. Taxonomy (GTDB): domain Bacteria; phylum Chloroflexota; class Anaerolineae; order Anaerolineales; family Anaerolineaceae; genus Leptolinea. Next base: position 58,828 of record CAYQUX010000019.1, read on the forward strand.
ATATCTGCCGACTGGTTCGCTGAAGGATGTGCTGGCCAAATCCGGCCGGCTGCCATTTGCCCGGGCGCTGGACATCCTGCGGCAGATCGGCGCGGCATTGGATTTCGCCTACTCCCGCCCAGAAAAGCTGATCCACCGGGATATCAAACCGGGCAACATCCTGTTTGATAAAGATCCTCATGGCGGGCGGGAGTACATCGCCCGGCTGGCGGATTTTGGTTTCGCCCGCGCGTTGCGCGAATCGGGCAGCATCTCAACCAGCATCAGCGGCGGGCTGATCGGAACGCCAGCCTACATGGCGCCGGAGATCTGGCGGGATAAACAATACACACGCGCCGCGGATGTTTACAGCCTGGCTTGCCTGTTCTTTGAAATGATCACCGGCAAAGTCCTTTTTGTGGGTGACAGCCCGGCGGTTGTGATGACCCACCACGTGTTGGACGGACCGCGATTGCCGGGTGAATGGCCGCAGGGAATTCCTGCCGGTGTGGAGAGTGTTTTTCTAAAAGCGCTATCTCAGGAACCGGCTGAACGCTATCCATCTGTGAGCGGTTTTGTCGTGGCACTGCAAAATCTACAATCTGATGGTTCTTCCAATCTTCAGACAGGTTCATCCAGCCGGCAAGCTTCACGATCAACGATTGCCGGAGACCCCGGGCAGAAGCCGCGGGCAATCACTTCGAACGCGCGATCGGGATTATCACAATGGTTGGCTGGCGGTCTGGGGGCTGTGGCTGCCCTGGCTTTTATTATTTGGGGATTGATGAACCTGATGGGCAGGTCCTCCGGCAATACCCTGCAACCAACCCCAACTCTGACAGCCGAGACGCGGTTGGAATCTGGCATCACGACCAATCCGACTAAGACGGCCTTGCCGATGGCGGCGCTTCCACCCACGGCTATCCCGCCGAAACAACCAACAGCCGCGAAACAGGCAGCCCTGCCAACAATGACAACCGCTCCCACTGCTACCCCGGATACGTTGCCCCGCACCTCCAATTTCATGGCCTGTCTGACGGCCTGCGAGGGTGACAGGGACCGGAATATTAAGACATTCCCGTCCGATATCCAGAAGATCTACCTTGAATGGGATTATGAGAATTTCCCGAAGGGTTCGCGTTACATTCGTGAGTGGAATGTTAATGGGTCTCTCTGGGCGCGCTATGATTGCACATGGAATGGGTCGATGAATGGCACTGAAACGCGGGTGACATTGACGGATCCAGCCGGGCTTGACTCCGGGTTGTGGACATTATCCATTATTGTGGATGATAAAGTGGCCATGCTGCAGAGTTTCGAGGTGTCTGGCAACCGGCATAATGGCGACCCTCCGGTTTATTTTGACTCCTGCTATGGGAAGTTGAATTAAACAAGTTGTCGCAAAGTCCCTCTTTTGTAAAGAAATGCGGTCGAATAACCACACTATTACCATGATAAAATTAATGAAATTGGTGATAATTCATGATGTGGAGTAACCTGTGGGGCGATTTGCTGAAAACGACATCATTCTAAAGAATTACCGTATCGAGAAAAGCATCGGTCAGGGTGCTTTTGGCGAAGTTTACCTGGCGACGCACCTCGGGTTGAACGGCAAGCGCGCCGTCAAGGTGCTGCTGCGCGACGAGATCGGCATGGGCAGTTCGGACTACGACGAATACCGCAACCGCTTCCGCCAGGAATCGCAGTTGATGGAGTGGTTCAAGCACCCCAATGTTGTCACCGTCTACGATTTTCAGGAGGAAGATGGCGTTCTCTTCCTGGTGATGGAATACGCGACGGGCGGCAACCTGCAGAAAAAGTTGGAAATCGCGCGGCGTGAGAATGAGCGCTTTACGGTTGATGAAGTCGTGCGCGTGGGTATAGACATTGCGGAGGGGTTATCCGCGTTGCATGCCAAGGATGTGGTCCACCGCGACCTGAAGCCGTCGAACATATTGTTTGACGTGGACGGGCGCGCCAAGGTGGCTGACCTGGGACTGGCACAGGTGCCGGGCGGGGCGAGCATGCGCTCGCAGTTGAGCATTCCCAAGCCACACCCGGGCACGCCTGCCTACATGAGCCCCGAGCAGGAGATCGCCGGTTCTTACCTGCGGCCGGCATCGGATGTGTATGCGCTTGGATTGATCCTGTTTGAAATGCTGGCCGGACGGAGCTACAAGAATATCCGGCCGGGAACCCTGATAAAGTCACTGGCTCCGGGTGTGCCGGACTGGTTTGATGAGCTATTGCGTAGGATGCTGGCGGAGTCGCCTAAAGACAGGCCATGGGACGGCGCAGAGGCAGTCAATGAACTGCGTACCGGGCTGGCTGCCGGCGATGAAAAGATGCGGGAAGCCCGCGAGAAAGCGCGTTTGGAGACAGAAGAACGCGCCCGGCTCGAAGCAGAAGAACACGAGCGGAGGGTAGAGGCAGAAAAAGCCCGCCGTGAGGAAGAAGAGCGTGTTCGCCTGGCCGCGGAAAAGAAAGCGCGTTTGGAAGCGGAAGAACGCGCGCGGCGGGAAGCGGCAGAGAAAGTCCGTCGTGAGGAAGAGGAGCGAATTCGTCTGCAGAGGGTGGAAAAAATCCGGCTGGAGACGGAAGCCCGGGAAAAACGTGAAGCAGAGAAAGAACGCGTCCGGCTTGAAGCACTGGAGAAATCGCGCAAGGAAGCGGAAGAACGCGCCAAACGTGAAGCAGAGATCAACGCAGAAAAAGAACGCGTCCGGCTTGCCGCGCTTGAGAAAACGCGTAAAGAAGCAGAGGAACGCGCCCGCCAGGAAGCCGAGGAAAAAACCCGGTTGGACGAACAGATCCGTGAGCTGGAAAAACAGGGCACGGAAGCCTGTGAAACCGGTAATTGGGAAACCGCGCGGCAAACCATCAAATCTTTGAAGAGACTCGGAAAAGACGGCCATGCCGCGGCTGCCCGGATTAAACCCCTGATCAAAGATACCCGAGAGCCAATCTGGAAGAAATATGGCTGGGCGTTTGGATTATTTGTGGTTTTTACGGTTGGTGCGATCCTCTGGCTGATGGGATTATTCCCAACCGGAAGTCAACCCATCACCACCGCGACCGGTGCGGTGGTATCGAGTGGCGGAACACAGTCTGCCACAGCTGGACGTGTGGCCAGTGCCACAGCCCCGGTTTTGCCGACGTTCCCGGCAGATTTTACGGCCACAGCCGCCATGTCAAAGATGCCGGCGGGATTCAGCGGCACGTTGATCGAATACACAACCCAATCCGGTGATACGCTGGAAAGTATTGCCGCCAAATTTGCGGAAGACGCGGATTTGATCGCAAAGATCAATAACCTGTCTGGCGCGATCAGTGCCGGGCAAAAAATACTGGTTCCTTTACCGGTTTCGATCACCCCGGTTGCTGCAGGGGTGACCAGTACACCAATTTTTACAGAAGTACCAACTATGGGTATTCCTGACGGGGCAGGTAATACCCCGAATAATGAACCGTTACCAACAGTGGGTATTCCAACAGAGGTCAGCAATAAACCCATGCCTCCCAATGGAACCAAAATTGGGCTCTCCTTTGGCGATCTCCAGTCGCAACGCTGGAAGGATGTGGATTCCCAACTCAAGGAACTATTTGCGGGTAAAGGTTATGAAGTCATCTCCATGGAAGCTAATTACGACACCAAAATGCAGGAATACCAGATCGAAACCATGGTTTCCCAGGGCATCAAAGGCTTGATCGTCATCGCTGAAGACGGCGACGCTGCTGTGACCGCTGTTGAGAAAGCTGCTGAAGCCGGTGTCAAGGTGCTGGCTTACGACCGGGTGATTCAAACAGCGAGAGTTTCTGCCTACCTCGGTTTTGATCAGATCCAGATTGGATACCTTCAGGCAACAGCCATATTAAATGAGTTGAATATTGACAGCGGAAAATGGTCTGCGTCAAATCCGGCAAAAATCGTTCTGCTGGGTGGAAGTCCCACAGATCCTGCGGCACAACGTTTTCGTCAGGGTCAATCCAATGCATTGGATAAATATTATAAATCGGGTGTAGTAAAAATTGTTCAGGACCAATGGGTGGAAAACTGGGATCCTGCTAAAGCGCAAAACCTGATGGAGACTGTTATTGTTGCCACCGCCGGGAAGTTCGACGGGGTGATCGCGTCAAATGATGGTACAGCTCTGGGTGCGGTTCAAGCCATGAAAGCTGCCAAAATATCAGTACCAATCAGCGGGCAAGACGCCACGGCGGATGGATGTAATTCCATTCTCAAGGGTGAATTAACAGCAACCATTCTCAAAGACGTTCGCCTGATGCCGGTAAAAGCATATGAAATTATGGAGACTTTACTGACAGGTGGGAGCAATAAAGACCTGAAGAATTATCCGCTGTCCAAATTGACCAGCCAGGAAAACCTGACGGGAGAAATTCCGGTATTGTTTATCCCTCCTGTGACAATCACCAAAGACAATATCTATGATGCCATTGTGAAAAGTGAATGGCAGTATTACGATGACGTGTACCGGGATATCCCTGACAATCTTCGTCCCCCGAAGCCATAACAGATGAGAATCCTACTATGAGCCGATTCACTGAAAATGACATTGTTCTGAAAAACTACCGCATCGAGAAAAGCATCGGTCAGGGTGCGTTTGGCGAGGTGTACCTGGCAACCCACCTCGGATTGAATGGGAAACGTGCAATCAAGGTGTTGTTGCGCGACGAGCTCGGCATGGGCAGTTCGGACTATGACGAGTACCGCAACCGCTTCCGTCAGGAATCGCAGTTGATGGAGTGGTTCAAGCACCCCAATGTTGTCACCGTCTACGATTTTCAGGAGGAAGATGGCGTTCTCTTCCTGGTGATGGAATACGCGACGGGCGGCAACCTGCAGAAAAAGTTGGAAATCGCGCGGCGTGAGAATGAGCGCTTTACGGTCGATGAAGTCGTGCGCGTGGGGATAGACATAGCCGAAGGACTGTCCGCGCTGCATGCCAAGGATGTGGTCCACCGCGACCTGAAACCGTCGAACATCCTGTTTGACGCGCAAGGCCGCGCCAAGGTGGCTGACCTGGGGCTGGCGCAGATACCGGGCGGGGCGAGCATGCGCTCGCAGTTGAGCATTCCCAAACCGCACCCCGGTACACCGGCGTACATGAGCCCCGAGCAGGAGCTTGCCGGTTCCTACCTGCGGCCGTCATCCGATGTGTACGCGCTGGGTCTGGTGCTATTTGAATTGTTGACCGGACGGAGCTATAAGAATTTGAGACCGGGCACCCGGTTGAATGCACTGGTACCTTCATCACCAGATTGGCTGGACGATCAACTGGCCAGAATGCTGGCGAAAGAAGCCGATAATCGCCCATGGGATGGCGCGGAAACAGTTCAGGAACTGCGCAAAGGTTTGAAACTGGGTGATCTACAGATGCGAGAAGCGCGAGAAATAGCCCGGCAGGAAGAAGAGGAACGCGCCCAAATCGAATCTATGGAGAAAGCCCATCGGGAAGAAGAAGAACGCGACCGGCTGGCGGAACAAGAGAAAGCGCGCCTTGAAACAGAAGAACGTGCGAGGCGGGAAGAGGCAGAAAAAATACGCCATGAGGAAGAAGAACGGATCCGATTGGCGAATATGGAAAAGACCCGGCTGGAGTTGGAGGAACGCGCAAGAAAGCTGGCCGAAGCGAAATCAATCAGGGAACGAGAAATCAAGGACCTGGAAGAACAGGTTCGGATCGCTATTATTGCGGATGATAAAACTCAGGCAGAAAAAGCGCTGGTTGCTCTACGGAAATTGGGAGATGAGGGGCGAGCAATTGCCAGAAACCTGAGTTCGGAATATGGAACAAAAAACAATACTTCGAAAAAATATTGGTTGATAGGCTCGCTTTGCCTGTTTTTACTTGTATTGATAGGCATATTTTGGATCAATGCTAAGCCATCCGATTCATTGGGCACATCAATGATTGTTGGTACACTTCAAAATTCACCAACACCAGTGACTAGTGTCCCAACAGAATTTCATGAGAGCAAAGTTTCATCCAGTCTTGAATTAGCTTTTTCTGGAAAATTCAAAGGTAGTACTGTTACTATTGCCGGTCCTTTTAGCGACAATGATGCCGTCAAATTTGATGAATCCCTCAAAAGTTTCGAAGATAAAACCGGAATTGACATTCAATACTTCGGTTCAAAAGATTTCGAAGCCTCCATCGGTAGTGCCATTGAAGGCAACAATCCCCCCGATATCGTCGATTTCCCTCAGCCGGGCCTCCTATCTTATTTCGCCCAGAAGGGCAAAGTCATTGACCTGGCCAATTTCATGGACATGAAGAAACTGCAAGCCAATTACATCCAGTCCTGGATCGATATGGGAACCATGGAAGGACCCAAGGGTCCGATTCTGGCTGGTATCTGGGGCCGAGTAAATGGCAAGAGCATTGTCTGGTATCCCAAAAAGGCCTTCGACGAAGCCGGTTATAACGTTCCGAAGACCTGGGACGAATTGATGAAATTGACCGATAAGATCAAGGCTGATGGCGATACCCCTTGGTGTGTCGGAATTGAATCCGGCGCAGCCACTGGTTGGGTTATGACAGATTGGATCGAGGAATTACTGTTACGCACCACCAGTCTGGAAAATTATGACAAATGGGTGAAAGGTGAATTGAAATTCTCCTCCCCTGAAGTCAAGAATGCCGTCCAGAAAGTCTCTGACCTTTGGTTCACAGAAGGCAACGTTTACGGCGGCCGCAAATCCATTGCCACAACCGCATTTGGTGATACCCCCAAACCCATGTTCGAAAATCCTCCAAAGTGCTGGCTGCATAAACAAGGCAACTTTATTACAGCTTTCTTCCCAAATGAAGCCAAAGCCGGTGTGGATTTTGACTTCTTCTATCTGCCCGGAATCGATGAAAAATACGGGAAACCCGTTCTGGTGGCCGGCGATATCTATGCCATGTTCAATGACCGCCCTGAAGTTCGTGCCGTCATGGAATACTTCTCAACCGGTGCTTCTGTGGAAGGATGGGTGAAAGCCGGTGGTGCCATTTCTCCGCACAAAGATTCCAAACTGGAATGGTACACCAATGATGTTGACCGTGGCATTGCCAAGATGATCCAAGATGCCACCTCTGTCCGTTTCGATGGCTCTGACCAAATGCCGGGTGCTGTAGGTGCTGGTTCATTTTGGAGAGAGATGACCTCCTATGTCAGCGGAAGCATTAATATGGATACTGCGGTTAAGAAAATTGATGAGTCATGGCCGTAAAACTTTAGCTTATTGCCATCCATTAATACTACCTTTTTAAGTATTTATGATAATTATCATTGAATAATGTCATAATAAAAGGGAACCATATCGAAAAAAAGATTAGCATGCGGTGTTTGACGATATGTAGATGATCGAAATAGTCACCAGATGTTAAGAATTTTCCCTTTACTTGAACCTAGGAAATGAGCTTCAAGTATTTCAAGATACTCACTGAGATCTTCTGCGCCTCAATCCCATTGGCGAATCCATCCGGATTGCTGGTCTCAAGGTTGGTAGCAAAGAAATAAACGTTGTCCTTCGTTTCCAGCCAGCCTACAAACCAACCCTGGTATTTATCTACCCTGACCACTGATCCGGTTTTTCCGCGCAGGGTGTAGGTATCCGTCTTTTCCTGGATGATCAGGTCTTTTACAATGGTCATGCTGCGTTCTGAGAAGGGCAGTTTACCCGTATACAATCGTTTCAGGAATTCAACCTGCTGATCGGCGGAAATTCGCAGACTGCCGTCCAACCAGAAGGAATCCAGGTTTCCAGAAATATCTTTATTCCCATAACCGACCGCATCCACATAATGCTGGATATTCTCTTTTCCCACCCGGCGGGCCAGTTCCTGAAAATACCAGACCACTGAATATTGAACGGCACTCTTCAGGGTATGATCCCGATTCCATTCGGGCACCTGGTAGTGCGTGCCATCCCATTGGATCACATAATTTTCGTCAGGGATCACCCCGGTTTCCAGGCCAATCATGGCATTCATGATCTTGAAAGTGGAGGCAGGCAGAAATCCTTCCGCGCAGCGTTCAGGGTTGTAGCGGATGTAATGGTTGGCCTTTTGATCGAAGAGGACAAAAGCGCTGTCCCGGCCATGAAAAAATGTGCCCAGATCGGACCGGATTTCAGAAGTAGGTTCAACTGCTGTCCGAATGCAAGCACTTGTGGAAACTAAAATTATTAGGAGTATTTGAAAGTAAGGTTTCATTTTTCCCCAGTGTAATACTATCGATCATTCCACCGGAGTATACTGCCATTGAATAAAATAAAGAAAAACTGATTATGGCAGACCAATTAGTGTCTGAATATGATGATAAATTATTCAAAAAAATTTCCATATAACCATGATAAAATTATTATTATTAAATTCATCCCGGTAGGGAGCTTCTTGTGGGGCGATTCGCTGAAAATGACATTGTTCTAAAAAACTACCGGATCGATAAAAGTATAGGCACGGGCGCTTTTGGCGAGGTGTACCTGGCAACGCACCTGGAGTTGATTGGCAAGCGCGCCATCAAGGTGCTGCTGCGCGATGAGATCGGTATGGGCAGCTCGGATTATGACGAGTATCGCAACCGCTTCCGTCAGGAATCGCAGTTGATGGAGTGGTTCAAGCACCCCAATGTGGTCACCGTCTATGATTTTCAGGAAGAAAACAACATCCTCTTCCTGGTGATGGAATACGCGGCAGGTGGAAATTTACAGAAAAAGTTGGAAACCGCGCGACGTGAGAATGAGCGCTTTACGATTGATGAAGTGGTTCGTTTGGGGATTGACATCGCGGAAGGACTGTCCGCGCTGCATGACAAAGATGTGATCCACCGCGACCTGAAGCCGTCAAACATATTGTTTGACGCGGAAGGGCATGCCAAGGTGGCTGACCTGGGGCTGGCGCAGATACCGGGTGGGGCGAGTATGCGCTCGCAATTGAGCATTCCCAAACCGCATCCGGGCACACCGGCCTACATGAGCCCCGAGCAGGAAACTGCCGGTTCATACCTGCGGCCATCATCGGATGTGTACGCGCTGGGTCTGGTGCTGTTTGAATTGCTGACTGGACGGAGTTATAAGAATTTGAGGCCGGGCACCCGGTTGAAAGCATTGGTACCTTCATCACCAGATTGGCTGGACGATCAACTGGCCAGGATGTTGGCGAAAGAAGCCGATGATCGCCCATGGGACGGTTCAGAGGTTGCTAGTGAATTGCGCGCCGGGCTGGAACTCGGTGATAAACAGGTACGGGAAGCGCGAGAAAAAGCCCGTCAGGAAGAAGATGAACGCGCCCGGATCGAAGCTCTGGAGAAAGTCCACCGTGAAGAGGAAGAACGAGCCCGATTGGCCGCGGATGAAAAAGTGCGCCTGGAAACAGAAGAACACACCCGTCGCGAGGCTGAAGAGAAGATCAAGCGAGAGGAAGAAGAGCGCATCCGATTGGTGAATTTGGAAAAGACCCGGCTGGAGATGGAGGAACGCGCAAGAAAGCAGGCCGAAGCGAAATTTATCAGGGAACGAGAAATCAAGGACCTGGAAGAACAGGTTCGGAATGCTATCCAAGTTGGAGATAAAACTCAGGCAGAAAAAGCACTGGCTAGTCTACGGAAAATGGGAGATGAGGGGCAGGCAATTGCCAGAAACCTGAGTTTGGAATATGGAACCAAGAACAATACCTGGAAGAAATACTGGTGGGTAATTGTCGCTGGGATTATCACCCTGGCGGTCATTATGATCATTTATTCGGGTAGTTTGGTGAATAACTCAAATGACGCAATGAAAGATGTGACTGATACTCCGGTCGAGAATACGATACAAGCCACTTCTCCCAACCTTGCGACTTCAGTCGCGTCGGTTTCAAAAGCAACTGTGAAGAACCCTGACACCATCACCTTCATCACCGGTGCAGGTGAACCTGAGACTCTTGATCCCGCCTGGACCTATGAAACCGCAGGTTCCACAGTCGAATTGAATATATATGAAGGCTTGACCTTTTTCAAACGTGAAAAGACGGATGAATTTATCCCGGCTTTGGCGACCGATTGGAAAACCAGCAAAGATGGCCTGACCTGGACTTTCAATATACGCAGGGATGTAAAATTCCACGCTGGCGGAACACTTGAACCCCATGATGTTGCCTACACTGCCCAGCGCGCGTTTCTTCAGGGCCGCACCGATGGCTGGCAGTGGATTCTCTACGAAGCCTTCTTTGGTCCGGATATGGCCATGGCAGGTATCAAAGATTTTGCTGTGGAATACATCAAACCAGCCAATGCGAGTGAAGCTCCGAAATTTGAAGATCTGAAAGCCGAAAGTTTGGTAAAAGTCTGCGAAGATATCAAGACCAGGATCGTGGCTGATGACGCCGCCGGTACTGTAACCTACAAATTCAACCAACCCGTTCCCTGGCTGCTCGCTCTGACATCACAGCAATACTTGGGTGGGATCCTTGATCAGGAATGGATGGCGAAAAATGGCGATTGGGATGGGGATTGCGCCACCTGGACTAAGTTAGCCGATCCAGCTGCCGAGAAAACCATTCTTTTCAATAAAGCCAACGGTACCGGTCCCTACAAACTGGATCACTGGACTCCCGGGGGCGAGATAGTTATGACCGCCAATGAGAATTACTGGCGCAAAGAACCCATGTGGGAAGGCGGTCCCAGCGGTATAGCCAGCATCAAACGTGTTGTAATAAAGAATATTGACGAATGGAATACCCGACTCTCCATGCTTAAATCCGGCGAGGCGGATGAGATATACACTCCCCCTCAGTACCGCAAAGAACTCGAACCATTAGCAAGACAGACATGTGGAATCGATGAAAAGACCTGCAAAGATGACAAAGCCGATGGATACCTGACCTTCTACCGCAACCTCCCCATTGCTGCCATCACCCCTGCCCAGTTCAACTGGCAAATCAATGTTGAGGATAGTAATCCGCATGTGGGTTCCGGAATTCTCGATGGCAAAGGTATTCCTGCCAAATTCTTCAGCGATATCCACATCCGCAAGGCTTTCTCCGCCTGCTTCAACTATGATGCTTTTATAGAAAGCGCTCTTGACGGGGAAGGCCATCAAGCCCAGGGACCAATTCCCCAGGGTATGATGGGTTACCTGAAAGATCAAGCTCCTATGAACAAATATGACCCGGTCAAATGCGCGGAAGAATTCAAACTTGCCGATCTTGATGGCGATGGCAAACCTGCCGGCAATGACAATAATGATGTCTGGAACACTGGCTTCATGATGCAGATCGCCTACAACGAAGGAAATGACACCCGCCGAATAGCATCTGAAATTCTGAAAACTGGTGTGGAAACAGCCAATCCGAAATTCTCAATCCAGGTTCTCTCCATGCCCTGGCCTACTCTGCTTGAAACTCGACGACAGGGAAAGTTGCCTTTATATGTTGGTGGTTGGGTGGAAGACTATCATGATCCGCATAATTGGGTAAATCCATTCCTTTACTCACAGGGTGCTTACAGTCGAATAGTTAATATGACAGATACTTATAAGAAGAAATATGATGATCTTATTTTCCTGGGCGCAAAAGCGACCGGAAACACAGAGCGTACTCCAATCTATGAACAAATTCAGAAAGAATCACAGGAAGATGCTGTGGGTATCTGGATGTACCAGCCATTGGAAGGTTATCCCTTCCAGTCCTGGATCAATGGATTTTATTTCAATCCTGCCTACGGAAATCCGGAATATGGGTGGATTTATTCCTTGTCAAAGGGATAAATCTGATCGCTAATTATAGAAAATGTTGTGAGTGAAATCTTCCATTATCATCTCATCCCTTTAATCATTTAAACCAAAACGAATATAAAAACATAGGCCGGTTGAAGGGACCAACCAGCCTATTCAATTTATCTTACTACTTAATGAATCGCTGCAAATGAAATTGCCACCATCCCTTTCTTCTCGCCGCTTTCCACATAGCGGTGCGCTTCGGCAGACTGTTCCATGGGGAAAACCCGGTCCACAATGGCTTTGATCTTTCCCGCTTCGATCCATTCTTTAACGGTCAGCAGATCTTCCAGGCTGCCCGGCGCCATGGCGCAGATCAACTTTTTATCAGAACGGGAGGAGAAGAGCATTTGCAGAAGATGTTTCATCTTGAAGCTGGCGCACAGGTGAATACCGCCCGGTTTTAGAACCTTCTTGCATTTGGAGATGTTTCCCCGACCGAGCACATCAAAGATCAGGTCGTACGTTTCAGTGGATTGGGTGTACTCCTCGCGGGTGTAGTCAATCACCCGGTCAGCTCCCAGGGCTTTAACGTAATCCAGGCGGTTTGTGCCGCACACGCCGGTGACTTTTGCCCCCATAGCTTTGGCGATCTGTACCGCCGCAGCACCCATCCCGCCGGACGCCCCGATAATCAACACGTTCTGCCCTGATTTAATACCCGCTTTGTGCAATATATGAAAGGCCATGATGGAACCGTACGGCAGAACCGCCGCTTCTTCAAAGCTGATATTCGCCGGTTTCAACGCCATGACCTCTTCCTGGGGAACCTTCAGTAGTTTGGCGTAGGCGCCCATCTTCTGGCCAAGGTATCCGAAGACCGCGTCACCGATCTTGTATTTGGTCACCTGGCTGCCGGTTTTTTCCACCACGCCCGAGAATTCACTCCCCAAAATATGGATGTTTGGTTGTTTCAGGCCAAAACTGAATTTGGCCATGACCCAGATAAGAAAAGGCATATTGAATTGCCGGGGGGTGATGTTCTTGAAATTACGCGCGGCCAGATCGCCATAATTAACCGAGGTGGCGTGCACTTTGATCAATACATCGTTCTCTCCCGGGACAGGATTGTTCACATCCCTGGTATGCAAGACATCAGGTGATCCAAATTTTTCGAGATAAATTGCTTTCATTTTTCGCTCCTTCATATCCATCTATTAAAGAGATTTACTTCTTCACAGAATCGGTTGGGACTGTTTTTCAAGTCGTTCGAAGCCTTTGAAAATCAGCCAGAATCCCATAAACACCTCGTTCAGGATGATCGGCAATGCCAGGATCATGGATGTAACCAGGTCTAATTTGATGAAAAGGTTGATGATATTTACGGCTAAAATTCCGCCGGTGGCTAATAATCCCCAGATCGCAATGAAGCGTGGAAGCAAACGGGTATGATATAGCGCGGAATACAATAACAGAGCGCCCAGGCAAAAGAAAAGCGGCACCAAAAGGGAGGATATGGCAGTTCGTTGTACATAAGCCGCGTGAAGAATCACCTGCCGGGACGAGTACTCAATTCCAGCCGGGTTTTCTGCCAGCAATAACACACTCAGCGGGCTAAGGGTCATAAAACTGCACGCCCCCGCTTCCAAAGTGCGCAGAACCAGATAGCCGTAGGCGGTCTTTTGGTGGAACACGTTCAAAATGGGCTGCATGTAAACAGCGATGCCAATCACGCACAGGGTGTTTACCAGTTCCAGGATAATACCGACTGACAACAGGAATCGGCTGGCTGCTGCAGCCCCCAACGGATCTGGTGCCGTCACCACCGGTTCGATAAAACCGGCGCCAATCAAACTGCCGGCCATCGCGACAAGGAAAAACAATCCGATCATGGTTGAATCAGATATTGAGGTTTTCATTTGAACCTTTTTATTCTTTTCCATATCATGCCAACTTTCTTTCATCACTAACTGAACCGGAGGTGATCCGGATCGCCACATTCCCCTTTTTATGGCCCAGCGCCACGTACCGGTGAGCTTCCGCCATGTTTTCGAGGAGATACACCCGGTCAATGACCGGTTTGAATTGACCGGCTTCAATAAGACCGGTTAAAAATTCAAGCTCAGAAGCCTTCAGGTTTGCCGGGCGGAGTCCCGCGGCCATCATCAAGGCTTTCTTTCCGCTTCTGTTCACGGGCAGTGCCATTTGAAGCAGAATATCCAGAGAAGGACCAGTGGAAAGATAGATTCCGTCTGCCGTCAGGGAGGATTTGCATGTTGAGAAAGAGAGCTTGCCGACGGTATCAAAGATGATGTCGAAGGTTTGCCCGGAAAGGGTAAAGTCTTCCTTCTGGTAGTCGATTACCTGATCGGCTCCAAGGGCTTTCACCCATTCCAAATTTGACGCGCTGCACACGGCTGTGACCATTGCCCCAAAGTATTTTGCCAGTTGCACGGCGGCAGATCCAACTGAACCTGACGCGCCGTAGACCAGTACCCGCTGCCCGCGCTTGATATGTCCCCTGTCACGCAGGTAGGGAAGTGCCGTCAGAGCACCATTGGGGATAACAGCCGCCTCTTCAAACGTGAGGTTGACCGGTTTATTGGCCAGTGCCGCATTTTCCGGCATACATTTGTACTCCGCGTAGGCGCCAAAAAGATCAAATCCATATACTTCGTCGCCCGGTTTGAAACGGGTTACCTGGCTGCCGACGGCTTCGATCACGCCGGCCAGCTCCTGACCCAGAATGGGATGAGTTGGTTTAAAAAGTCCATTGAAACCGGGGGCGGAACGCATGTCGGGGTCCTCTTTGACCACCGACGTTGCCTTGATCTGAATGAGTACTTCATTGTTTTTCGGTTGCGGTTTTTCCACGTCCTCAAAATGCAGGACTTCTGGAGAGCCAAACTTCGTGTAGACAATGGCTTTCATTGGAGAACCTCTTTCCTTTCGGTTGCCGCAGGCAAGACCTTCAACATGACAATTCCCAGAGAGATAGACCATACGACCATTCCCAATCCAAAGGCGAACTGCAAAAAGGGAATTTGCATCAGGGCAGGAATAAGGGTGAGCATACCGAGAACACTGAGGCAGATTCCGGACAGTGAAATAAATCGCGGGAGTCTACCGTTTCGAAGCGCAGCGATGCTGATGAGCAATACCCAGATGCTTCCGATCAACTCGTTACCACTGGTAATCCCGATCTCCACCGCCTCCAGAATGGTCCAGGCGGTAGAGGTTATTGCCGGGTCTTTGACGTACAACTCAGCTATGACGCGAAAATCATTCAGCATGAGGTTAGCGCTGGCGATGATCAAGCCAGCCCAGATCAGACCGAACACTGCGCCTATCTCCACAAGGAATGATGAATGTGATTTCAGCAGATGGTACAACGCCAGCGCGAGAACCACGACGGATATGGCGGATCCCCAGTAGCAGATGAGTATCCAGCAGTTCATCAAGAACATATTGTTCTTTACGAATTCGAAATAATAGAGTGGATCACTGCCCATGACTGGAAAGATCCATATGACGGCCATGACGATGCCTGCAAGGTAGGCGAAAGCATGGGCCAGAGCGGCGATGCCGCCTGCCTTTTGATACGTATTCATTTGTAGACTCCTTTTTCTAACTTACTATCCTGCTAACTTATTTGTCACTCTCGTACGAGAATACTTTTTCCAGAGGTTCACCGAATGCCAGGGCAATACGGAAGGCGAGTTCCAGTGAAGGGGAGTACTTGTCTTTTTCCATCGAGATGATCGTCTGGCGGGTGACGCCCACCTTGTCCGCCAGGTCCTGCTGGGTCATCTCGCCGTGCAAAAAGCGCAGTGTGCGGATGTTGTTGTGGATACGGTTCTGGTCCATCTCAAAAACCTCTATGGTACATGCGGTTTTGAATGATGCCCCAGGTCAATTGCATGGCAAAGAACGACAGGATGAAGCCGTTGAACATAACCCAGGCGGGCAGCCCAAAGGCGGCCAGCGCCATGCTGATAATGAATCCGACAAAGAAAACATAGCTGCCAATCACGGTGCTTCTTTGATCGATCAATTTGTCCAGTTCATCCTCTTTTTCAGGGATGCGGTCTGTGGCGATAATTGACAGGGCGATGTTGAACAGGATCATGATCAGGATGTTGGCTCCGATCTGGATACCGATCAGCTTCAGGAAGACGCCAGCCCAGAAGGACAACTCATTCGCGCTTGTCAGGGTGCCTGACCGAAGCATATTTGTGATGAAAATGATGTACCCGATGAAAATCAAAACAACACAGCCAAGCTGTACCAGCGATTGTTTCTCCTGGAAGGTCATGCTGTCTTCTTCAGGGTTGGCGTTTTCAGGGTGTCCAAGATTGCTCATAGTATCCTCGTGTAGTAAAAATGATTTGACAAAATGTAATATAACTTGTTCATATAGTAACAAATACATTACATAATGTCAAGTATTTCTTACATTCTCGTAATAATTCACAGATGTAATAACGTCAGGATATGTTTAATCTTTGAAAAATGATATAAAGCACCCTTATATGGATTTTTCTCATCCATTCTCCTACCCTTAACAATCTTCCAAATTGTCAGAACCTGAATGTAGGCGGCTATTGCCCGTTTCAACTCAGGATAGGATTAACCACGAATACCCCGGATATATTGGTATGCCGAGGTTTTTGGCCACAGTAGATTGACTGGTTGGGAACTTATTGCGGAGCCGACGGGAGACGCGTTTTTACCGCTGCTGCTGCCATGGGAATCGAGCCAAACGTCAGGATTCCAGTTTCGCAACATTATTCGTTGCTTGTTTCTGCCGGATTATTTTGTCCCTGCCAGAAGCGGCCAATCACTTCTTGTTATTTGCCAAAAAAAGTGACAGAAAAATCTCCTGTGAGGCCATTGGAGTTTCACGGAATCACCCTTAAATCTCTTGGTTACGTCACAGCAACGCCCATCAAGGGATTCATTATTAACATCGGCATTTCGGGTACAGCCATGGCCCCATTTGGTTCAAGCCTTCACCATGTTGTCCGTAAAAGGCACATGGACAGACATTGTTGCGGCAGCATTTGATGACTAAATATCCATACACCCACCCGCATACTTCGCTCAAATACGCGTAAAAGGTGGTCGAGTCAAATCTTCCTGAAGGTCTACCCGACAATCCTGAAATAATTCCTGATCATAAGCAGGCAAAACTGATCAGTAAAAACACCGGAAGAATGGAACAGGAAAATTGAATCCGGGCTGGCGACAAATTTAAATCGATCTGATAATAAATTTAGGCGGCGTGATTATTCACGCCGTCACCCAGCGTATGGCTGCTGCCAGGTTTGTAAATACCTTTACGCGCGATCCGTAGTTATTGCTTAAAGTCTCATAGAATGCCATTGCTTTTGATGCGCCAACATCTTCATTGATCACAATAGCCTGAAGTAGCTGCTGATATATGTTTCCATATTTCGCGGCGTATTCCGCCTGAAGTTTCTGGATTTTTACCAGTTCTTCTGACTTAATCGTAATAGTCGCTTTTCGTATATCCTCCACCATTCTGAAACATTGGTTATGCTCAACGGCCAGCATAATTCTAGGCGCGAATTTGTTTATGGTTTCCAGATCATAAATCCCGTCAAATGTAAACAATAAATAGTCTTTTCCCGGCTCAAAAACTTCATGAACTATGGATAGTGACATTCTTCCTCACAAATTCTCGTGCATCAACAATAAATTATTTCGCTCTATCTGTTCTGGGTAGTGCAGATAGAATCAATTCAGAAAGATCAATCTATTCAATTGTTATTATCGTATTAACCTCAGATTTCTTAACCGGGTTGCCACAATTAGTAGACAGCCTGATTTCTTATGATGATGCTCTCGGGCATATTATGGGTACGCAATCAATAATTGCGGTATCATGTATGGCATATTCTTTTGTCAACAGAGGGAGAATCTGTTTTGGCCCGCAGACGTGAATTGACCTGGTATGAATGGGCAAATCATTTAATCGGTGGCTGGATGGATATACCGAAAAATACGATCCTTTCCTTCACCAGAGCCCGCGCACCCCAGGCCGCTGCCAGTCTGGCGTACTATGCCATCCTCTCTCTTTTTCCTCTATTGCTGATCATCATTGTTGGCGGCAGTTATTTCCTTGACAGCCAGCAGGTTTATGCCAATGTTGTGCGTTTCTTTCGAGAAGCCATTCCAATTTCCCAAAATTGGATCGAGGAAATTCTCAAACAGGTGCTCGCCACGCGCGGCCGCGCCGGATTGTTCAGTCTTGTTGCTCTGTTATGGTCGGCATCCGGTTTTTTTACCAACCTGGTTTATAACATTGATCTCGCCTGGCCGGATATTAAGCAGCGGAATTATTTCGAAAAGCGTCTGATCGGTCTGGGCATGATCGTTGCCTTCACCTTGCTGCTGGCATTTTCCATGATTTTCGAAAGTGTCGTCAACCTGATTCCAATGGTTGAAATGCCACACATCTCCTTCGGAAATATCGATCTTTTTCGGGTTTTTTCCAGTCTGGTCTCTTTTATCACCAGTTTCCTTCTTTTCCTGGCATTGTATTACTGGGTGCCCAATGCCAATCTGCCGTTCAGGGCATCCTTTTGGGGCGCCTTGATCTCGTCTGTTGCCTGGAAAGTTGTCACGGAAGGCTTTAATTGGATGCTGCGTAGCGGCCTGGCAGATTACAAGGTGGTCTATGGATCGCTTGGAACCATTATTTCTTTCCTTTTCATGATCTATCTGGTCTCATTGATTATTTTATTTGGAGCCCATCTGTGTGCCGCATTGGACCATTGGGAAGATGTACACAAACGGAAAAAGAGCAAACGCCGTCCTGAATCGCCTCCAGGGATTTAAGTCCTGGAGAACCTTCAACTGTTGTAATACGGCCACATCCCTTCGACCGCTTGCTTGGCCATTGATAGATCGCAGTTCGTCAATAAACGATAAATTCTTATAGCTTCAATTTTATTGCCTTTTTGGATGGCGGCGCATAATTCTGGATTTTCATTGATGTTTGTGTCATGCGGGATGTTCCAGTGGTCGAACAGAAAATCAATTCGTTTTTCGAGTTCACTGACACGTTCCTGTAAATGGCGGATCGATTCGTCTTCCATAATTCCCTCCCGTTCTTTTCATTTATTCTTTTATCATAAACACATTTCAGATCAAAAGTTCAACTATTTAACAGTCAAAGATGCTCCCTTGAAACATTGCTCTCGAGTTGGTTTTTTGTTTATAATCAACCAGGTTGTTTGAAAATTGGTGAGGTCAAATTGGCAGGGAAGGCGAGCAAACTTGGACTGGCTCTGGGTGGGGGAGTTGTACTGGGCGCGGCACATATAGGTGTCCTGCGTGCCATTGAAGAAGCCAATATTCACATTGATTATGTCACCGGTACCAGTGTGGGCGCGTTGATTGCCGCCCTGTATGCCTTTGGCAAACCGCTCGAAGAGATCGAGAAAATTGCCATGGATTTGGAGTGGTTGGATACCGCCAGTCTGGCACTTTCGCAATACGGGCTGCTTTCCAATCAAAAACTGGGCGGTATCGTGCGAGATATTCTGGGTGATGTCAACTTTGGCGATGCGAAAATTCCCCTTGGAATGGTGGCATCTGATGTGGTGAGTGGTGAGCGGGTCAGGCTCACCCGCGGGAAAGTAGCCGATGCGGTTATGGCCAGTTCATGTATCCCCGGAATCTTTAATCCTGTCCGCATACGGGGGAAAATGCTGATCGATGGGGGGTTGCTGGAGAATGTGCCCATCATATTGGCGCGGGAAATGGGCGCAAACAGTATTATTGCGGTGGACCTGTTCACAGCCAGTCATTCACACCGGGCACCGGATAACCTCGTTGATCTGTTGTTGAACACCTATTATTCCGCCATGCGTAATGCCGCCCGGCCTCAAAACAAATTTGCCGATGTGTTGATCACACCGGATCTTTCGGAGTTTAATTTATTGAACACTGATCAAATCCCCGCACTTATTCAAGCCGGGTATAAAACAGCAGTTGAGATATTACGAAACCTGGAAAAAAGACCGCCGATCTAAACTTTTAGGGTGGGCATTTTAAAAACCAGTTGGACTCCCCATATTCCAAACTGGATGATATTTCCATTCTGCAGGTAATAACTTTCGCCCGGATTCACTTCCGCGCCATTGAGGAACGTGCCATTGGTCGCCTTAAGGGGGCGCAAAATATAGCCCATATCTGTTTTGATAATCTCGGCATGCCTGCGAGATGATATAAAAAGATACTTTTCCAGATCCGTCAGATCAACATCCACGGCATTGTTTTCATCATGGCGGCCAATAACCGTGGTGGGATCTTTTAAAGGAAAAACGGCGCCTTTCATACTGATGAGGCTGGGTGTGTTGACCGGTATGCTTTCCCAGAACGGCAGGGGGCCGCGGACCAATGAGGTTATGTCCTGTTCGCGCAGTTCGGCTGTGGCTGCGGCTTTTAACCTGGGTGGCGTTATAAAAATGGTTTGAAAATTTTCGATCCCAATCTGGTCCAACGAAAGATTCTGATTCAAATCCTGGTTTTCGAACGATAATGTGTAGGTCAGGTCCTGATTGTTGGATTTTGTCGGCCAGTGCAGTGTTTTGAGGATTTCAGGGATCAGCGCAGATATGGGTTGATCTCCTGGTAATTCAAGTGCGATGCCATCATTAAACGCCACCGATCGAAGGGTGATTATTTTCTTTTGCATCTTGAGTCCCTTCCAGCAATAGAACCCATTTAAAGGATAATAGTAACCGCGACGTGGATAATATTATTGTACTCTCTTTATCATTTTGCATTGCAAGTATCAGGCCCAATCTTTTGATTTTGATGGTATTTATGAGGATTTAATATCGCCGTCTTTATTCGGCTTTTGGTTCTACCTGATAAACTATAGATACCTGTCACAATTGTGGATAGGACTATTCCTCCTTCCCATGGAATGCAGAAAGATGAAGATCACGATATTTAGCGCTGGCTCTCGTGGAGACATTCAACCCTGTGTCGCGCTCGGGGTTGGTTTGCGGGCAGCCGGGTATCACGTCTGCCTTGCCGTGCCGGCGAACTTTGCCAGTTTTGTTCGTGAACACAACCTGGATGTTTTTCCATTGCGCGGTGATGTCCAGCAGATCATGGGCAGCCCTGAAGCGCGCAAATTTCTGGAAAAGGGTGGGAATAACCCGATCCGCGCCATTAACACCATGCGAAGATTGATCGCGCCGGTGATCAGGGAGATGATCAGTGACGCGTTTGAAGCCTGCAAAGATGCGGATGCGTTAATCTGCCTGGGGGTTTTCAGCCCGATCGGCCGATCTTTCGCGGAAGCCCTGAGATTGCCCCTCATAAATATTGAACCAACCCCGTTACTGCCTACCCGCTCTTTTCCGGCGCCATCCTGGCCCATCCAACGGGATCTTGGTGGTATGCATAATTACCTGTCAGGCCTGATCATGCTGTATTCCATCTGGTTGTGGTATGCGCCGTTTGTAAAGGAATTTAGAAGAGCGAAGGGGTTGCTGGATGAAACAGCCCGCTATTTTTATAAATCCCTCAGAGAAACTCCCATGCTGGGTGCTTACAGCTCAACTGTGATCCCGAAACCGCCCGACTGGCCGGGCTCCCTGCATGTCACCGGTTATTTTGAACTGGAAAATGCCGCTGGCTGGCAGCCGCCTGAAGCTCTTGAGACGTTCCTTAACGCGGGCGATCCGCCAGTCTATATCGGATTTGGCAGCATGTTCAGCAGCAATCCGGCTGAGTTGGTCAACCTGGTCGAAGAAGCCTTGGAGATGTGCGGGCAAAGAGGTGTTTTGTTGACAGAACGGGGTGATTTTGAACCAATGGTCACATCAAACAGGCTCTTTGCCATCGAATCCGCCCCGCATGGCTGGTTGTTCCCACGCGTGGCGGCGGTGGTACACCACGGCGGTGCCGGGACGACTGCCGAAGGGCTGCGCGCTGGTGTGCCAACCGTGATTGTCCCTTACAACTTTGACCAGTTCTTCTGGGGCGCACGCATTAAGACTATGGAGCTTGGACCGCAACCCATCCCTCGGAAGAAACTCACCGCGGATGGGCTGGCAAAAGCTATTTGGATCGCTGTGAATGATCCAGCCATCAAACAAAAAGCCGCGGACTGCGGAGCTGCCATCCGGTCGGTGAATGGGGTGGCGAACGCCGTGAATATTGTCCGGCAGTATTTTGGCGAACCTAATAAAACACCAGGGAGGTCATCTCATGGAAAATGACCATGATCACTTCACCGCGCAGTCATATCCACCAACCCGCCAGTTGATGGTTGACGGTGGACGTATGGGCCGGCAGAAACACACCGTACATGGGCTTGTGGAGTTTGATATCACCACTGCCCGTGAAACGATCCGGCAGCACAATTTGAAGAGCGGCGAAAATATATCATTTTCCGCGTTCTTTCTGGCCTGCCTCGGAAAGGCGATTGATGCTGACAGGCAGATGCATGCCTACCGAAGCTGGCGCAACCAGTTGATCACCTTTGATGAAGTCGATGTGAACATGCTTTTCGAAGTAGAAGAAAACGGTGAAAAAACCATCAGACCCCACATTATGCGCGGGGTCAACAAAATGGGTGTGAAAGAAATCCAACAGGAGATCAGCGATTTTCAGGCCGGACATGGGTCCAGCGAGGAATCTCAATTTATCAACTGGTTTGTGCGACTGCCCGGTTTTCTTCGGCGTTTATTTTTCCTGGTGCTGTTCGGCAGCCCCCGGCTGATTAAACAATATTACGGCACAGTGCTGGTCACATCCATCGGGATGTTCGGGTCGGGCAGCGGCTGGGGGATCCCGGTACCCAACCACACGCTGCAGCTTACCCTGGGCGGGGTAGGTGAAAAACCGGGTGTGGTCAACCATAAGATTGAGGTTCGAACCTATATGAGCGTGACGATCAGTTTCGACCATGACATCGTGGACGGAGCGCCGGTGGCGCGGTTCATCCAGCGATTAAAGAAACTGGTTGAAAAAGGCTGCGTGGAAGTGCCTTAAACATCCACAGATTGATCCATCTTTTTTGCCAGATACGCGGCCACATCACCGGGGGTTGGAGGCATGTGGTAAAGAAAGATAAGTTCTTGCTGGTCAATATCTTCCGGCTGCCAGCCGTCAAGATCTGCCGAGATGGTGACAACCCGCGCGCCGGGTTTCGCTCGTGCTTCGAGAAAAGGTCGCAGTCTGGCAACGTAACCGGAAGTCACATAAGCAAAGATCACATCGGCTTTTGAAAGGTCGGAATTAAGAAAATTCCCCCAGCGTACCTGTACCTGCCTGCCTGTACCTGAAAGAAAAACCCGAATAAAGGCGAGAAACCAATGCACCGGGCTGATCTCAATGCCCACCGCCCGGGCGCCAAACTCGCGCGCGGCCATCACCAGCACGCGGCCATCTCCCGCGCCCAGGTCATACACCGTTTCACCTGGTTGAAGGTTGGCCAGCCGCAGGGCGGCGCGGATGCGTTTTTCGCGCGCCGGCACCCAGGGCAACCCTGTCGCGACCGGCACAGCCAGCCAGAGGAATGCGCCAACCAGAAACAGGGACGCCAGTAATTGGAGCACTGTATCGGGGATGGATTCCATACCTCCAGTGTATCAAAAATATGAATATCTGTTTAAATTGTCACCATGTAATTGTGTACATCGGATTGAAGCAGGATAACCTGTCCATTGAAATGACACGCGGGCACGCCCCGCTGTCAGGGTGTCGGATTGTTAATCTCTGCCAGCCTTTGCCCCACCCAATGGCTGAACGCGTGGGCGCCTTTTTCATTGGTGTGAGAGAAGTCCATCCAGCCATCATTAGGAATGATTTCATCCACCCATGGTTGCGTGCGAATGAGCGGGATGCTTCTCTCATCCAGCAATGCCTGGATCGGTTCAATAAAATGCTCCTCGTATCCGTTTACGCCACCTACCACATAATTTTGCAGGAACTCCGGGTGCACAGGCATTTCCACGACAATCACCTGCGTTTCATTCGTGTTCATATCCAGCATGCGTATGAATCCAGCCAGATCAGTTTCGTTGAAGGCGAAATCAGGAAATTTTACTTTTTCCGGGATATCGATTTGTATATTTTCCTTCTCACGCACCTGATTGCCCAACGGGTTGACCAACCGGTTCATGTTGACCATTTCACTGCGATAACCGGGGTCGCGATATTTTAAAAAGGATAGCCAGTAGCGGTAGGCGGCCGAGTTTTCGACCAACCAGCCTTCCAGTGTGAATACATTTTTCTGATATTTAAACCAGGCAGATTGGGTGAAATTTCGGGTATAAAGGTCGCCGATGGTGGCAAAATCCACCGGACTTGTGCCAAGAATGATCAAAGAAGGACTCAGACGTTTCTTGAAAATGGCCGCGATTTCTGACGAAGTCTCGGGCATCATGAACTCAAAGGCCAGATTGAAGCAGGTGGGATTTCGCTCTTCTTTTAAAAGGGGCAGTGTATTGAGAATGGCAGGGTAAAGGCTGTAATCGGTCATTGAATTACCCACCAGAATGCAATCGATCTTTCTGTCCTTCTCTAGCTCAGTCAGGCGAGAGAGTTTTATATCCATCTCCTGATAGCTGATGGTTCGGTCGAATGTGGGGACAATGACGGACGCGGGAATCGGGATCACGCGTAGCACGACTTCCATCACCAGCAGAAATACTGGTATGAAAGGTAGGGCGAATAGAATTGTCTTTCCAAATGGGCAAAAAATTTGTAGTGTTTGCAGAGCAAAAACATTTCTGATCTTTTTCATGCTGTCTATTTAGAATCCCTGATAAACAAAAACACTGGCGGAATAAGGCGCCGTCCATGTAAAAGCCAGAAAGAGCGCCAGCCCGCCAATGGCCAGCATAAACGCCCGCGCGGGCAGCGGCCATTTCAGCACGAACAACTCGTCCTTTTCACGGAACTGCCAGAAATCCAGCAGGAACGACGCCAGCGCGAGGATCAAAATAAACGGACTGAATTCCGGGGGCGTGTTCCACCCGGATCCTTTGAAGAGCATCTTCCCGAAGGCCAGGATTTCAGGCATGGAGTCCGCCGAAAAGGGCAGCCAGGCCAGGGTGACGAGGAGGTAGGTCAGCAGGCCGTACAGGATTTTGACCGGCGCGGATTTCCGCTGCGGCCTGGTGTTTGGCCAGCGTTGAAACAGGAACTGCTCAATGATCATCAGGATGGCATAGGTCAAACCCCAGGTGAGCAGTGGGCCGGTAAGGCTGTGCCAGATTCCACTGATCAGCATGGTGGTCAGCAGGGGAATGACCACAGGCAGGATGGCGGTTGGTTTGGTAAATGTCTTTTTCAATTGCCTGGTCAGAGGGAAGTAGATGTAATCACGCAGCCAGGACGAGAGACTTATGTGCCAGCGATTCCAGAAATCCGAAAGGGAAGAGGAGAAGTAGGGCGTTTGGAAGTTGGGCGAAAGGTTGATACCCATCAGCAGGCTGATCCCCCGGACGATACCCGTGTACCCGGCAAAGTCATTGTACAGGTAGATGCCATACCCGAATAACCCGACCACCCGGTCAAGGTAGGCAACCCGCCCGATGTAGGAGTGGAAAGGGAACGCCCAAAACCCCAGCTCGGGGTGGGTGTTGACCACTGTGGCGTGCAGGTAATCCGCCGGCAATATGGACAGCAGTACTTCGGCGATGACGACCTTGCGGAACAGACCAAGGAGGATTAATGTGAAAGCGCGCGTCAGCTTCTCGTTATCCACAACGCGGCTGGTTTTCAATTGCGGCAGGAAGTTCCCGGCTCGTTCAATTGGCCCGGCCAGGAATCTGGGAAAATACATCATATAGAGGAGAAAATCAATGGGATCTATTTCCGCCTTGATCTTCCCCTTGCGTGTATCGATGAGGTAGGAGATTGCCTGTAAGACGTAGAACGATAGTCCAAGGGGAACCAGTATCTGCCGTATCAGGTCTCCGGGTTCCAGAGGGGAGATAGTGAACAGAGGACTGGCGATGACCCTGTAGAGGGCCAGCACCACAACATTAAACATGACCCCGGCAGTCAGCCAGGCCTCCCCTTTTTCACCGTTAAGCTTTTGACTGACCAGGAAGGTGACACCGGCAATTATGAACAGGGGGATCAGGTGAATCCAATTCCACGAGATGATGAAGGCAACCGACGCCAATCCCAGCCATATGTTTTGCGCCCGGCGTTCCAGGCAGTAATAGACCAGTATGATGATGATCGTAAAAATGAGAAAATTGAAGGAGATGATTTCCAAATTTATGTCAGTTCAACTTTCCAAAAAGATTGACCATTGTGATTTTCCCCTTCATTATTCCGAAAATGCAGGGACTACCGGCAATTGCAATATCGCCGGGGATATATTTCAAAGACAACTGTGACTTTGAATTATATCAGCCCTGATTTTCCACTCATGGAATAAATGATTAAATTTTCCAAAATACGCCGCTGTTAATCCTCAGCATGGAATGGGGTTTTACTGGATCGAAAAAAGTTCAACATCTTTAAAGGCGCATTTGAAAAAATCAGGTGATCGGGCTGTGACCATTGGCAGAGGGACACCTTCATAGCCTTCATTCAGTGCTTTTGCGATTTTTTCAACCCCGTCAACAAAAACAAAATATTTGTTATTAAAAACAATAATTGTGAGTTCCTTTTCTGTATTATGCCTCCATGCTTCGTTCTTATAAGATCCATTTTCATCTGGACCGTTGATCTGGACGAGCAGGTTGGGTTTGATCCCGCTCACATCTTCCCCCTGCTTCATTTCCACCAGCGATATGGAGTTATGCGTATCAATATCCGCGATCATGGCATTGCCGGAGAATTGATTGTCAACAATTTTCGCGACCGCGAAACCGCAATTCCCATCTGATCCCATCGGCGCCTCCCAGCTGATGGTCCCCCTGATGATAAAGGCGGAAACCGGTTGGAACGACCCTCCAGTCGGGATGATGTTGTATTTGTACGGACCGGTCAGGATCATTTCACCTGTCCCCAGGTACTGGTACCTCCCGATGGTTGTGGAAATGTACTTTCCCCTGTTCAACTCATCTACAAATTTCCTGAATTCGATCTCTCTCTCCGCCATTTGTTGAAGTGTAAGGCTGCTGTGGAGATGAGCCGGCCGGGCTGGCGTGACCATCGGTTGTAGTGAGGTCACTGAGATGCCCGCCGATTGGTAGACAACCGGCTTGATCTCCCGTGAACCTGTTGTTGTCAGTATTGATCCATTATTGGCCTTTGTTGAGAAGAAATTGATCAGAAGAAAAAGACTGCCCAGGGCTGCGATGGATACGACGGGGCCAATCCACCCGATGTTCCGGCTTTTTTTCCGGATTGTATTAACCCATTTATTTTTCCGTACCCTCTCGGCGAGCTTATCGTACCCTTCTTTTAGATGGGCCTGCTGTTGGCGTAACTTTTCACGTCTCTGAAATTCGGATAATTCCTGTTGTTTCCTGCGTTGTTCGGTTTCAATACGTCTTTTTTCGCGAAGGAGTTCTTCATTGGCTTTACGGCGTTCTGCTTCCTCCTTTTTCTGGCGCAGTTGCTCTTCGGCGCGCGCTTTTTCGCGCAGTTTTCTTTCACTGGCTTCCCTGTTTTTTCGTTCCAGTTGCTTCCTGCGCTGCTCCTCTTTGGCGAGCGTCTTTTCACGCGCCAGTTCTTCATTTGCTTTCAGGCGCTCTTCTTCCTGCTGTTTACGGCGCAGTTGATCCTCGGCGCGTACTTTTTCGCGCAGGAGTTTTTCGCCGGCTTTCTGATTTTCCCGTTCAAGTTGCTTCCTGCGTTGCTCCTCTTTGGCGAGTGTTTTTTCACGCGCGAGTTCTTCATTCGCCTTGCGGCGCTCTTCTTCCTGCAGTCTACGGCGTAGTTCCTCTTCGGCACGCGACCTTTCGCGGATGAGTTTTTCGCCGGCTTTCTGGTCCTCTTTTTCCCGCTGTTTCCTGCGCTGTTCCTCTTCCGTGCGTGCTTTTTCACGCAGCTGTTCTTCGTTCGCTATGCGGCGCTCTTCTTCCTTCTCTTTTCTGCGCTTTTCCTCTTCGGCGCGTTTTTTTTCGCGCATGAGTTCTTCACTGGCTTTCCGGAATTCAATTTCCTGCTGTTTCCTGCGTTTCTCCTCTTCATCGCGGGCTTTTACCCGCAATTGTTCTTCATACGCCCTGCGGCGTTCGGCTTCTTTTTGCTGCCGCCGCTGTTCTTCTTCGGCGCGCGCCTTTTCTCGCGCGAGTTCTTCGTTGGCTTTCCGGAGCTCTTCTTCCTGTTTCCTGCGCTGTTCCTCTTCGGCGCGCGCTTTTTCGCGCATCAGATCTTCATACGCTTTGCGCCGTTCTTCTTCCTGTTTCCTGCGGAGTTCCGCTTCGGCACGCGCCTTTTCTCGGATGATGTCCTCATACGCCTTGCGGCGTTCCGCTTCTTTTTGTTTGCGGCGAAGTTCTGCCTCTTCGGCGTAGGCTTTTTGCCGTTTGAGCTCCTCTTCGGCTTTCTTTTTCAGATCGTCCGCTGACGGCGCGGCATTTTTCCGTGGATCATGCTCCTGATCCCAGTGTGATCTTTGCACTTCATCGCCGATGATCTCGTAAGCCCGGTTGATATCCTGCATCTTGGTTGTGGCATCGGCTGACCTGTTCGTATCCGGGTGATATTTCAACGCAAGGCTCTTGTAGGCGGCGTTGATCACTTCTCTTTCCGCGTCGTGGCGAACCTGCAAGATTTCGTACGGATCTTTATCAAACCTGTGTTTGGTTGGCAAACGTCACCCGCTGATCTGTTTTGGTTTGGCTTCATCCATACATCTGCAATTCGGAACAACAATTTCCGGCCTTGGTTGACATCGACAATTTCCCGGGCATGGATGGTTACCTTTATTGTAATCAATATCACCGATCGTACCGCGCTCAGGAAAACCAGTACGGATGGAAATCTTTAAAATCCATTTTTCAACGCTCCTTCACGTTGACCTTATACGCGGGCGGGATTTCCCGCCGGATTCGGATTATCCTGACGGTATCAAATTTCTTATAATGGTCACATACGATGAAAAATAAACTTGTTGAACTCTGGCAGGAATTTGGTGTGGTGTTTTCCGGACGGAACAACACGATCGACACCATCCTGCCGCCCATTGTCTTCGCGCTGGTGGATGCGTTCGCCGGGCTGCGGGCTGCCTCCCTGACGGCCCTCGGGTTGGCCGCGATTCTGACGGTTTACCGCCTTGCCCGGCGGGAAGCCTGGTTGTACGCGGTGAGCGGACTCGCACTGACCGGACTGGCCGCCGGGCTGGCGTGGTTCTCGCAGAGCGCGGTCAGTTTCTTCCTGCCGGCCCTGATCACCAGCGGGATCACCCTGGCGGCCATGCTGATCTCCATCGCGCTGAAGAAGCCGCTGGCTGCCTGGAGCAGCCACCTTACGCGCGCCTGGCCGCTGGACTGGTACTGGCTGCCGGAAATCCGCCCGGCGTATACCGAAGTCACCTGGATGTGGAGCGCGTTCGTTGCCCTGCGTCTGGCGGCACAGGTCTTTTTATACCGGCAGGGGGATACGGTTCTGCTCGGCTGGGTCAACGGTGTGCTGGATTGGCCGGCGCTCGTCGCGGTGCTGGCCGGCAGTTACCTGTACGGTCTGTGGCGGCTGGGAAAACTGGGCGGACCGAGCGTGCAGGAGTATATCTCCGGTCAACCGGCTCCCTGGCAGGGGCAGAAGAAGGGTTTCTAACCGCGAGTGGTGAAGCGTTCCTTGATGGTCAACGAACCCGGTTTCACCTCGGTTTTTGATCGATCATGGTCATGGTCCCAGCCTCTTCTTTACTTTTCATTCCCCATGATTTCGTGAGCCCGGTTGATATCTCGTATTTGGGGATCTATTCATACCCAGGTGATATTTCAATGCAGCCTCTGGGAAAGATGAACACATAGAGTAGCCAGAATAATTATTGAAATCTGAAAGACCTTATTGGAGTACAATGATATTTCGATAAACAACTAACCGATAATAAATCAGGGAGGAATTCCATCCATGCAGACGAACATCGTTTATCCAATTCTTATTGGAACATCGATATACATACCTGTTCCTTTTTTTGACGATTTTGCCGCGGCCTACTTTACGAAGAAAATGGTGTCTGACCTGGGCAGGAAGAACGGAATAGACCTCAGTAAAGAGGAGATCAACATCTTTTGTTCCATTGAATCCAAAGGGTGTTTTGGGACCCTTTCAGAAATGATTATGGGCGGACTGGTAAAACGGATCCTTCGGGAAGTTTTCTTTCTCCTTGAGATCCAACGGGCTTCGCATATGATCATCCATAACTATCTATATGGGTCGTTGATGACATATGCTTTTGAGAATAAGTATTATGAAGGCGGCGATCTGGTAAAAGCACAGGCCGTGCATGATGCGATCATGGAAGCGAAAAGGAAGGCGAACACCAGGGCTGTATCGTCAACAATACAGAGTGTTTTGGAGCGCAGCAAGGACAGCAGCCTGACGCTCCAGACGAATATGATGAGTATCTTAAAAGATGAGTTCGCGACGTATAAAAAACACATCAGAAGTTACGCGGGATCGAAGATCACCGGTTGGATCCCATTCTTGAAAAACAGGCGGATTTTCGGTCTCGATGCGATAACAGTTGAGGATACAAAAGAAAGCCGCCTTCTGCAGGTGTTTGACCTGTCTGAAGTGAACAGCCTGTATACCGATATAAAAACCATCGTTGGCAATGTCCCCACGGATCAGACCAACCGTTTGATCGAGTCGTTGAAAATGGAACTGGCACGCAGGAACGTTTTCCCCATCACAACAGAAAATGGGTAGGGCGGACCGCACCCGCCTACCCAAGGACATCACTTATAAACGTTTCAAACGATAAGGCTGAGTGACCTTCCCCACGCGTGAATGGCGTCCCAATCGCGGTAATCGCCCGGCGTGGCCTGAACCACGATCATGACAAAGGCGGCCTGCCACCATTTCAGGCGGAACATCTCCAGCTTGCCGTTAAAGAACGCTACGCTGACCGGATTCACGCCAGCCGGCAGCATCGATTTGAGGTAATACCCGATGGTGGTGAAGCGTTCTTTGATGGTCAATGAACCCGGTTTCACCTCGTCAGCCACCAGGGTTTCATCCAGGGTGAGCGCGACCGGCGGGAGGGTTTCGCGCGAGGCCCGCGTGAGGCGCATGGCGCAGGCAAAGATGGCGGTTTTTCGGGCGGCGAGTTCCGCCCGGTGTTTTTTTACAAACCGGCGGGCGGGATCGTGCCAGCCCAGGATCATCGGCGCGCCCAGCACCACGACGTCGTAGCTGCTGACGGAATCTATCTCTTTCATCGGCCGAACTTCGACCGTATGCCCGGCATGATTTAACTCTTCTGCCACGGCTTCGGCCACCTCAGTGGTGGAGCCGGAATTGGTGGAATACGCCACCAGAATTTTACTCATCATTGTCTTTTCCTTATGTTCGAGATGTCAATAAAAATTTACGCGGTTAATTAAACCCCGAAAAAATGGATTACCTGTGGATCAATACTGGCCGAGCAGCCGGGCGAAGAATTTATGGAAGGCGTGGAACGATTTCACCTCGCCGGCATACATGAGGATGCACTTGCCTACCACCGGCTGCACGCCCGCCTCGCGGGCTGCTTTGGCCGTCTCGGCGGACTGGGAGCCTTGCTGCAGCCAGATCTTTTTCACCCCGGCGGCGGCCGCTTCACGGATGACCGCGGCAGCTTTCTGCGGAGGCAGGCAGATCACCACGCCATCCACCTTGCCGGCCAGGTCCGCGATGGACGGGTAGCATTTGTCCCCGGCGATGGTATCCATTTGCGGGTTGACGCCGTACACCTCATAGCCGCGGGCTTTCAGGTCGGTGTAGATGGTTGTGCCAAATTTCGTCGCGGAACGCGAGACGCCGACCACGGCCAGGCGTTTGGTTTGAATAAAGTCCTGTGTGTTCTGATCCATTCTGGTTGTCCTTGGGAGAAATTGAAGTGCGAAGTTTATATAAATAATACGAATCACAGGTGGATTTGATTGCAAATTTTGCGGGTGGAATTGTCAACGAGAATGTGCGGCGGAACGAGAGGGAAAAAGACGTGGTCAAAATCGACCACATCCTTTAAACATCCAAAAAAAATTGAAATGCAACAGAAACCGAAACACTATGAGTATACTTCTTGAGTTCGTCTTATTTTAATAACCTAACCTGACCTTCAAATGTTTTTTGCTTTCCTACAACTACACTTACAAGAACTGCAATATTGTAGATAGCTTGAGTTTTTTCTGATAAAAGATATAGGAACAAAACCTTTAAGCCATCGAGAGGAAACACTTCGTGTAGCCTTTCGATAAACTCTCGTTTATCAATATCTCGATGATACTCATAAGCATTAAGCCAATCGTGCAGAACTTTTTCTGAATTGAGAATAACCTCATTAATAGAAATCATGAATATTGAACGAGCTCTTTTTCCACAAAAAATATCTCTTTGTTCGTCAATCATATTTCTAAAATGTGGGTGCGATAATTCTTTGGCAAGAATATTACAAATTCTCAAGAAGTATGTACTTTCTTTTTCTAAACCTAGAGGACGGAATTTATGTAAAAAGGCAGATACATCATCCCAATCAGGTAATCTAGTAGATACATCTATTTCCGAACCCTGTTTCCATTTTATATTTAGGTTGGATTGCATACCACTTTGCACAAATTTTGTTTTAAGCAACTCATCTGTATATTCAAGAAAATTATTCAATGTATTCCATGTCTCAGCTTGAAAACATCCTTTTTGGGAGACAGTTTCACCTGTATCTTCTATCGTGAGTAATAGTGAATAATCGTATGGCATACTTTTTTTACTTTACGAGAGATTATGCAAAAAGTGGATATATCACAGACATTCTGAATAAGTTGGTGATCAACCATCTTTAACAAGAAAATTATACAATCAATTTTTTTCATTCAAAATGACCGCATCACCTTGCTTACCCCACTACCAATAATCAGTGGGACTGGCTGGATTCGAACCAGAATCCAAGGGAAATGGAGAGATATTCCTTTGTGGCACATCTCTTACAATTTATTGACGGATTCGATTTGTAAACTTAATAGACACAAAAATCAAATTATTCATAGAATGTTTCTATTAACCATTGGCTCAATGCAAAATACTCAATGGTAAATGGCATATATAAAGTTTTCCAGATAAGACGAATAATCCCTTCAAATTCATTAGGAAATGAGAGTTATTTGTGTCTTTTATTCTGAGGTCTTACCGTTGCTTTAGGAGGCTCAGGTTGACTTTTATTAATAGTGTTTTGATGTGGTTTGTTATTATCTGAAGAACTTTGCCAGGAAACTGGCCCAGTTGCACCAGTTGCCCAAGAATGATTCCCTAACGGCTCTGACATTGAGCCAGGATCTGAAGAACTTTGCCAGGAAACTGGCCCAGTTGCACCAGCTGCCCAAGATTGAGGCACTACAGGCTCTGACATAGAGGCTGTATAAATTGAACTACTTAGAGGTGATCCGGAAGTAGCAATGAGGGAAGACCCAATTGAAGGGACACCAAATTCTTTTGATTTGGATTTTAAATCCTTTTCCAGGTTGGCAATTTTGGTTTCTACGACTTGAATTTTTCCTATTATTTCTTTTCTCTCATCAGGTTGTTCAACATCTGGATTCCTTAATGAAACTTGTAATTCAGTCCTCTCTTCTACAGATTTCTTTAATTCATCTTTAATTGTTCGGATATCATCAAGGATATTTCTTGTTGCTTCATCATGAAGAATATCATTCCAGTTTTCAATCGAATCATTAATTTGGTTTTCTAAACTGAGGCTCTTATTAATCACCTCTTCAAAGACTGTTCTAATTACTTCATTATTATTCTGTTTATTATTCTGAGCAGAAAAATACCTATTTAGTATCAATCTACATCGATATTCAAGCGAAATTTGCTCTTCAAATAACAATTTCAAACTCCTAGTTGCTGACTTACCTTTATCATTAACTAAATTATTCCCCATTAAATTGTCCCATCTTCTAGTGATAATCGTTCCAAATATACCAGTAAGAACAGGGATTATGACTTGAATCAGAAAAGTATTGTTTTTATCATATATGCTATATAAAACTGTTCCAACAATTATCAAAAGGAAGATAATTGTTGATGGTGCAAAAAAGATGTTACGGAAAATTGACCATTCACGATTTAATGAAGAAATATACAAACTCTCTTTTTTTTCCATTTTTCCACCATTTAAATGCATCTTGGTTTTTCAATTTATCTGATGTACTGATGC
Organism: uncultured Leptolinea sp.; assembly: GCA_964420995.1. Taxonomy (GTDB): domain Bacteria; phylum Chloroflexota; class Anaerolineae; order Anaerolineales; family Anaerolineaceae; genus Leptolinea. Next base: position 92,835 of record CAYQUX010000019.1, read on the forward strand.
TTATTAGTGCTGTTATCGAAGGCTAAAATTTCTCTAATCTATTACCTTCTATCCCTTCATCAAATATATCAGTCCGTAGGATGCGATCGCTTATGACCGCATCACAATAATTTCCCCGCTACCGATAATCATTCAATTACAACAACTACCAATTTTACTCCTAATCCTCCCCGCAGCAACAATCATCACACAGATTACTGGCTTTCTCAAAGGCTTCCTTCCCCTCATTGACGGAGAAATACACCAATCCGGCTGCGCCCAGGGTATCCACAAAGGCAACGCATCAAGAACCTTGATTCGGAGAAACAGGTAAAGGTCTGACTGTTCTTGCCGGTCTGTACGCGATTTTGAGCAACATCCACATTGTCAGGGAAAAGCAATTTATAAGGATTCCCTGAAGTAAAACGGCACCACCAGAAATAATCGAGATAAAAGACTTTGCACCCAAAAAAAAGGCGGTCGTCTGTGCATTTGGTAAAAGTCCTGAGATCAATTGTGAAACACCCAGCATGATCAATAGGCCGACAACGCAAAAAATGGAACCAATTGTGAAAAGAAGAATTATATGAAAGTAAATGAAATATTTCATTCTATATCCTTTCGATGCAAATGCTTATGATAGAAAAATGTCAGTGTTTGGTGACTACATTTCCCCGCTACCGATAATCAGTGTATAAAAACCTCCCTTATTCTACCTCTAATCCTCCCCGCAGCAACAATCATCACACAGATTACCGGCTTTCTCAAAGGCTTCCTTCCCCTCATTGACCGAGAAATACACCAGCCCGGCCGCGCCCAGGGTATCCACAAAGGCAAAGCCGGTGAACTGGTACACCAGGCTGGAAACCAGCAGCACCAGCGACATATAAATGCACACCATGGTGCAATGTCAGGAACGGTGATAAAAGTACAGAAAAGGACGGAATAAAAAGTCCCCTAAA
>CAYQUX010000020.1:0-9052 GCA_964420995.1 uncultured Leptolinea sp.
CCACCGGAGTCTCTGATGCCCTAACTTGTCGAGGGCGTGGCTTCGACAGGCTCAGAGCTGACGGAAATGGAGCACTTCCATCAACGCGTTTCTGGATGCATTATTAAATAATCCCACCCGGAGCGCAAGAATCCCCCTCTGGAAGAATACATCCGGAGCGCAAGCAGCCTACCTCCCTTCCGGATGAGAAAAACGCCGACCGCAAAGAGGGCAAAACGTTGCCCAGGAAAAAACTCCTGTAGGGTGGGCTGAACGCTCAAACGCTGATCATGTTTCTCAACATCATTTCATTTTGAAAACAGAGTGCGTTCATCCCACCATGAGCTGATGGAACGGCTACATTTCCACCTTTGTGACAGACGGTATTAATAAATACAAAACATCCATAGCGCCAGAATCCCCTCCGGAAAAATACATCCTAAGCGCAGGCAGCCTACCCCCCTTACGGACCGAAAAAAGCGCCGTCCGCAAAGGGGGCAATAAAATCCCTTGAGGATTGGGTTGACGCTAAACTACAGACTTCTGGTTGATGGCATTACAGGATATTAGCTATCTATCAAGAGCCCGTTTGGGAATGACGAAATCCCAGAACGAGTTACGAAGCGGAGATGGAAGAATCGTAACATCCATCAAAAGAAGCAGATGGATGTGACGATTAGAATGTGACGTGCGTTATTTCACGCTGCCGAGAAAATCAAGCAACAGTTCAACAAAAGCATCTGGCTGCTCGTAGCTGGGAACATGCCCGCTTGATGCAATAATGGCTTTCCGGGTATTGGGAATCCGCCTGACCATTTCATCCGCCGCGCGGTGCACTTCTGAGTTGTCAAGTGCTCCAACAACAACCAGCGTCGGACAGTCTACCGATTCCAACCGAGAAATTGCCGGTGGGGTAAGCGGATTGACAGGCTGTGCATCAGCGATGAACAACGTACCTTGCGAGACGGGAAAGCGATTCATCTCCAAAGCCTTTTTCCGCAACAGAGAGTCAACCTGTTCCGGCTCCCGGGTTTCACCATCCAACCAGATTCGGATTTGAAGGTCATTCGCGCGATCGATATCCCCTTTTTGCAGCGCATCGAACATTTCAAACAGGTAACGGGGAGGTTCTCCGAGTAATTCAAAGCCGCTCGGGGTGGAGTCAACCAGGGTCAAAGATTTGACGCGTTGAGGTTGTTCAAGGGCCAGGTCGAGGCTGATCTGTCCGCCATTGGAACATCCAACCAGATGCGCTTCTTTTACGGCGAGATGATTGAGCAGGTGATCCAGATCTTGACGGCGGCAAAGCGGACCCGTCGCAGGGCTGGATTGCCCAAAGCCGCGCATATCGTATCGGATCACGTTGAAATGGTTTGCCAGCGGCTCCCAGACGGCATCGAACATTCTACTGTCAATAAATCCCGCGTGTGACAATACAAGCGGCATTCCTTTGCCTGCCATCTCGTAGTACAACTGCCCGTCTCCCAAATTCAAGAGACCTTTCTCTGTCTGTATCATTTCGTTTCTCCTTATTGTTTTCTGATATATCCTGATGATACAATCCATTGGGTGACATCTTATGTCATCCAATATAGAGGAAAACGATGCGGGCAGACCGATTACTATCGATCATTCTCTTGCTGCAAACACGCGGCAAAATGACGGCTAAAATGCTGGCGGAAGAATTGGAGGTCTCGCGCCGGACGATTTTACGCGACATCACCGCGTTATCATTTTCAGGCGTGCCTGTTTATAGTCAAGGCGGGCATGGGGGTGGAATTGCGCTCGTGGAGGAATATCGCACCACGTTAACAGGTTTGAATAAATTCGAGGTGCAAAGCCTGTTTGTCGCCAACAATAATGCCGCATTGCGTGATGTCGGTCTGGGCGACGCAGGGGAACGCCTCTTGCTCAAGTTGTTGGTGGCTTTACCAAACACCCAGCATTCCACCGCCGATCATATTCGACAACGTCTGATGATCGACCCGACATGGTGGTGGCATGATGCTTCCATGTCACCCTTCTGGGATGATATCCAGAAAGCTGTGTATGAAGATAGGCTCATCGAAGTAGAGTACGAGAATTTTGATGGAAAAATAACGCAGCGTCTTTTAGCACCCTATAGTCTGATATGCAAATCGAGTGTGTGGTATTTGCTGGCTGAACGGGATAAGGAACTGCGTATCTATCGAGTCAGCCGCATACAGTCGGTCTGCCTGCTCGACACGTCGTTTTCGCGCCGCCCCGATTTTGACCTGCCAACATATTGGCGCGAAAAAGCGCAAAGCTTAGAAAATTTACCGTCCGAGTATGGCTGTGTACTCCGAATTCATCCTGAGCGAATATCTCTTATTAAATGGTTGATGCCTGGGCGTTGGGAACTTATTGAAGATGTAAATGATAAAGGTTGGATGACAATATCACTGACAATGGATTCCGACCTCCTGGCAGAAATGCTCGTTTTCGGTTTGGCCGGGTCTGTTGAAGTCGTGGCGCCGCCGGAGTTGAAAGACGCCGTTGTGGCAAAGGCCCGCGGTGTACTGGAGCATATCGCTTCGTAAGGTATATTGATGCCTGAAGGATTCCGAGGCTATAGGGTGGGCTGAACGCTCAAACGCTGATCCTGTTGCTCAACATCATTTCATTTTGAAAACAGAGTGTGTTCATCCCACCAAGAGCTGACGGAACCGCTGCACTTCCATCAACGCGTTTCTGGATGCAATATTAAATAATCCCACCCGGAGTGCAAGAATCCCCCTCCGGAAGAATACATCCGGAGCGCAAGCAGCCTACCCCCCTTCCGGACGGGAACAGCACCGTCCGCAAAGGGGGCAAAAAGGACGATTTCTCGTGTTTGTCGAGCGCGTGGCTTCGACAGGCTCAGCCACCGGGGTATCCGATGCCCGATATTACTGAGGGTGTGGCTTCGACAGGCTCAGCCACCGGAACGCTCAGCCAACGGGGGATACCGATGCCCGAGCCTGTCGTGGGCTTGACTTCGGTACACTCAACCACCGGAGTATCCGATGCCCGATATTTCTGAGGGTGTGGTTTCGACAGGTTGAGCCACCGGACGTTGAGCCACCGGGACGATCCGATGCCTGAGCCTGTCGTGGGCTTGACTTCGGTACACTCAACCACCGGAGTCTCTGATGCCCTAACTTGTCGAGTGCGTGGCTTCGACAAGCTCAGCCACCGGAACGATCAGCCAACGGGGGATACCGATGCCCGAGCCTGTCGTGAGCTTGACTTCGGTACACTCAACCACGGGAGTCTCTGATGCCTTAACTTGTCGAGTGCGTGGCTTCGACAGGTTGAGCCACCGGTCCGTTGAGCCACCGGGACGATCCGATGCCCGAGCCTGTCGAGGGCTTGACTTCGGTACGCTCAACCACCGGAGTCTCTGATGCCCTTACTTGTCGAGTGCGTGGCTTCGACAGGCTCAGCCATCGGGGTATCCGATGCCCGATATTACTGAGTATGCGGTTTCGATAGGCTGAGCCACCGGTACGCTTAGCAGCCGTTAGGTTTTACCGGTAGAGGTTCATTGTCATCAGCAGGGATTTCGATGATTATTTTCCATCTAACGTGATGTATCGTTAAAGAGAAATCCCCATAATCACTTAATTAAAAATAGACAAAATTGCTATACTATATCTGATATTAACTCCATTTTGGTCTGGAAAAAGTTGAAGCTGTTGTAGTGCCATCCGATTTTTTTAAAACACGGTTTGTCCCTTTATTTGAAACGATTAAGGAGATGTTATGGCAAAAGTAGTCGTGTTGGGTTCTGGATTTGCCGGTCATACGGCAGCCATGTATCTGGGCAGCCGGCTGGGTGGTGGTCACACCGTAAGTGTGATGAGCATCAACGAAAATTTCAGCTATATTCCATCGTGGGTGTGGGTTGGGGTGGGGCACATGGCTCCCGATAAAACAGTATTCCCCCTAAAACCGGTTTATGACCGGATGGGTGTCAACTTCCATCACGCGGCTGTTCGCGAGATTCATCCGGACGAAGGGGACCATTACGTGATTGGTGAAAACCCGATAACAAAAGAACCGGTGCGTCTTGAATACGACTATCTTGTCATTGCCACCGGGCCGAAATTGAACTTTGCCGGCACGCCCGGTCTGGGTCCCGAGGCAGGGTTTACCCGCTCCATCTGCTCATTGCCGCATGCCATTGACGCACGTGACGCGTACCTGGAATTGGTTGAACGGTTGAAACGCGGCGAACGCCAGAAAATCGTGATCGGTACAGGGCATCCCGGAGCCACTTGCCAGGGAGCGGCCTTCGAATATATTGAAAATGTGCACAAAGACCTCGTAAAGAAAGGTCTACGTGACCGGGCTGACCTGATGTGGCTTTCCAACGAAACATCCCCGGGTGATTTTGGAGTAAATGGTATTCGCGTGCGCGCGAAAAACGGCGTCTTTACCAGCGCGGAATTCATTGAGGCTATTTTTAAAGACCATGGAATCCGCTGGCAGGTTCAAACCGGCGTGAAAAAAGTGGAAGAGAAGAAGATATTCTGGGAAAACTATGCGGGTGAAAGCGGTGAGACGGAATTTGACTTTGCCATGTTGATCCCTCAATTCACGGGACAGCCGGTTAAATATATCGGCAAAGACGGGAGCGATGTGAGCACGAAGCTTGTCAACCCCGCGGGGTTGGTGTTGGTGGATGGCAGATACGGTTTGCCATATGAGGAATTGGAAAAGAATCCAGACGCCTGGCCGGCAACCTACCAGAATCCGAATTATCCAAATATCTTTGCCGCCGGGATCGCCTTTGCCCCGCCCGGGCCTATCTCACGACCGCACACAACCAGGAACGGCACATCGATTACATCAGCACCGCCCAGAACGGGAATGGTGTCAGGGGTGATTGGCAGGGTGGTGGCGCTCAACATTATCGACCTGATCCGTACCGGCCGGATGACCCATCATGAGCGAATGTCAGAAATGGTGGCAGCCTGTATTGCCTCAATGGGTGACTCCCTCTGGGACGGCAGCGCGGCCGTGATGATCATGCACCCCATCGTACCTGACCTGCAGAAATTCCCGGATGTGGGCGGCCGGGACCCGCATGTCTCTCTGATGGAATTGGGACTGGCCGGTGCGTGGATGAAGTTTGTGTTGCATCACACCTTCATCTGGAAGTTCAAGGGACTGCCAGGTTGGAAAATCATCCCCGAGTAAACGGGTGGATAACAGAGTGAAAGGAGATACCCATGGAAATCACACAAAAAGATAAAGCCCGGATGAACAATAAACTGATCCAGCTATGGCGGTTTATCGTGTTAAACCTGCGTATTTTACGGGCGGTTGATCACAGTAAACGTTCCTGAACCACTGACGCATGGAGATTATTCAAAAAGCCTTCCGGTTTTTCGCCGGTTGGCTTTTTCGATGGATGTTGCCGTCTATTAAAAAACAGATACGTGAAAATTGTTCAACAAGGTAAGGGACATGATGGAAAGTGCCACTACGTATCCATCAGAATGCGGCTTAATACATTAATTAAGGAAACACTTCCAGAGAGTCGGAATCCCCCTCCGGAAGAATACAACCGGAGCGCAAGCAGCCTACCCCTCTTCCGGACGGGAAAAGCGGAGTCCGCAAAGGGGGCAAAAAGGACGGTTTCTCGAGCCTGTCGTGGGTGTGGCTTCGACAGGCTCAGCCACCGGCAGGCTCAGCCACCGGCAGGCTCAGCCACCAAGGTTTCCGTTGCCCGAGCTTGTCGAGGGCTAAAATCTATCCTAAAATTCTCCAATGCCTTACGTATATATCCTTGTATGCACCGATGGAACTTACTACACAGGTAGTACCTGGAACCTGGATGAACGAATGTATCAACATCAAACTGGTGCGGGCTCCAGCTATACTCATAAGCATCTCCCCCTGGATTTAGTTTACATAGAAGAATTTGATCGAATGGATGAAGCTTATGCCAGAGAAAGACAAATCCATGGTTGGAGTCACCGGAAAAAGAAGGCACTTATTGAGGGGAATTTTGAGCGACTTGTTAAGTTCTCAAAGAATTATTCTCAATTTGGAAAACCTGATTGTAAAGATTAGTATGTGGCTTCGACAGGCTCAGCCACCGGAGTATCCGATGCCCGAGCTTGTCGAGGGCATAAATCTATCCTTAAAATCTCTGATGTCTTACGTATATATCCTTGAATGCACCGATGGAACCGCAACACATCCACCTATACGTGGCTTCAACAGTCTCAGCCGACAGGTATGTTGCCCGAGCTTGTCGAGGGCAACGTTTTGCCCTGGTACTTATCCACAATCAATCCTCTCAATCCAGCAGCCAGCAGATCACCTCTTCCCCGGCGGAGATGTGATGCACCCCCGCGGGCACAATGATGAACGCGTTGGCGTGCGCCAGCCCGAACAGGTTACCGGAACCCTGGTGACTGACCAGGGCGGCGTAGGTGCGGCCATTTTCTTCATGCAGGTTGCCGCGCAGAAAACTCTCGCGCCCGTCCGAATCCACCGGGGTGGTCAGGATGGCACGCGTTGTCCTCTGATTGAGCGGGGGAAGGCCGTACAGGGCGCCGATGATCGGCCGTGTGAATACCTGGAAACCGGTAAAGGCCGAGACCGGGTTGCCCGGCAGGCCGAGAAATGGGATCCCTTTGTAATCACCGAAAGCGATCGGTTTACCGGGGCGCATGTTGACCCGCCAGAAGGTGAGTTTTCCGCTGGCGCTTAACACTTGTTGGACGAAATCGAAGGTACCCACGCTCACCCCGGCCGTGGCGAGAATCAGGTGCGGGTTGGCTGCCACGGCTTGTTCGAGCGTTTGAAGCACACTCTGCGGATCGTCGCGCACAATGCCCATATCGATGACCTCTGCACCTTCACCGTGGAGCAGTCCGGTCAACATGATGCGGTTTGAGTCGTAGATCTTGCCACCTGCCAGGGGTTGTTCGGGTGTGAGCAATTCGTCACCGGATGAGAATAAGGCGACGCGGGCAGGTTTTCTCACCCTGACGGAACGGATCCCCAGGGAGACCAGCAGGCCGATATGCTGGGGCAGCAGTTTTTGACCGGCCGAAAACACCGGGGCGTTGGCTTTTACATCTTCACCCGCCGGGCGGATGTTTTCACCGGGTTTCACCGCCGCGTGAAAAGCGACCCGGTCGGGCAGGGTCAGATCCTGCGGGTGCCCGGACTGGTCGGTAAGTTCCACCGGCGCGACGGCATCCGCCCCGGCAGGGACAGGCGCACCGGTAAGAATACGCGCGCAATGACCGGGTGGCAGGGTGATCGAGTCGGCATAACCGGCCGGAATATCCGCCATCACCGGCAGGGATACGGGTGTGTCTTTGCCCGCGCTGGCGGTATCAGGGCTGTGCACGGCGTATCCATCCATGGCAGAATTCGTAAACAGGGGGAAATCCACCGGCGAGTTGATATCGTCCGCCAGCACACGGTTCAGCGCGTCTACCGACAGGCATTCTTCCGGCTCTGTTAGGTGAAAATTGGCCAAAATCAACTGCAGCGCTTTTGGGATAGGCATCAACTCAGTCATGATTTCCTCCTGCGTGGTACCTGGTAAACGGTCTCCTCAATATTAACAAGTATATCAATCTGAGTAAACACACAGGCAATCAATAGACTGAATTTTTTATATTGAATCTGGACCGCGTAATTGGTTGTCTCTCTTTATTGAGAGTCAAGACACGTCGATGTTGTTACCCGTCTATTATGTTACTGCTGTTAAAAAAAGGCTACGGGTGGAGTGAATGCCACCCGCAGCCTTTAATCCAACTAATCCAAACCTACTTCAATTCCTCTTTCAACAATGGAACGATGTTCTTTTCGAATGAAGCATCATCCATCGCGTACATCTCTTTGTAATATTCCTTCGCGGCTGCAGTCACGTCCCAGTCTTTGAACAGGTCAGGGTGCAGGGTGGCAGCCAGCCATTGCAGGCCAAGAGCCCAGCGGGTATCAGGCTGATCCCAGGAGTATACGTCAGTGGCAAAAGGATGCAGCTTACCGTCTTTCACGGCTTTAAGTTCCTTCCATTGAGTATCGGCTTTTAAAATTTCAACCGCTTCGACTGCTGGTTTTGAATAGGCTACCACAAAGACATACTCCGGGTTCCAGGCGGCTACCTGCTCAAAACTGACCTTTGTCCAACCTTTTGAGGGGTTGGCATCTTCCCAGACGGGTGTGCCGCCGGCGTTCTTGACCAGGATGGTCTGCATCCAGCCCAGGGGAGGCACGTTGAAGGATACCGCGCCGTCTTTATCGGAATAGTAGAGAATCAGTGTGCGCGGTTTCTGGTCATCTTTCAACGTGGAAACGGCTTTGGTGACCGTATCCAATTTGGATTTGAAGTACGCCAAAACCTTGTCGGCACGCGCGGGGTTCTGGAAAATCTGTCCCAGCACTCTCATGTCGCGATCGTACTGTTCGGGGGTTTCGAAGTCCACGTATACCACAGGGATGCCGATGGCTTCCAGCGGATCGCCCAGGGTGGATTTGGTGCTGCTTTTCAGGATCACACAATCCGGTTTTTCGGCGGCGATCTGTTCAGCGCCGACGTTGGTTTCAAGCATCTTCTTATCTTTGAAGGTCGGGTCGATCATGGGGATGAAGTCACCGGCGCCCTGCACGGTGGAGCCCAGCGCGATGATGCTTTTCCCGGCTTCCGGGAAGACATAGATGGCATCGGCGACCATGAACAGAGCCTTACCCGCCAGCACAATGCGCTGCGGAGTACCCGGCAGGGTGACCTGGCGCCCCAGGGCGTCAGTCACGGTGATGCCGGCCGGGGCGGGCGCCAGCGGAGCAAACGCGCTGATCGCCAGTACCATAATCAATAGGACAGCAGAGAACAATTTTGATCGCATACAGATTCTCCTTATGAAATGATTATTCATACTATAAATACTCAATAATTGAGTATTGAAATTATAGCATGAATGCGATTTGAACAAGTCGATGGCGATCCAGGTCGGGGCTTCGACAAGCTCAGCCACCGGAGAGTCCGCTGCCCGAATTTGTCAGGGACGATCCAGGTTGAGGCTTCGACAAGCTCAGC
>CAYQUX010000020.1:9152-86749 GCA_964420995.1 uncultured Leptolinea sp.
ACAAGCTCAGCCACCGGAGAGTCCGCTGCCCGAATTTGTCAGGGACGATCCAGGTCGGGGCTTCGACAAGCTCAGCCACCGGAGAGTCCGCTGCCCGAATTTGTCAGGGACGATCCAGGTTGAGGCTTCGACAAGCTCAGCCACCGGAGAATCCGCTACCCGAGCTTGTCGAGGGCTATAGGGTTTGTGTTTCGTCAACCCGAGTCACCAGATTGGTCGTAATTGAATTTTGTCGGCAGTTCCGAAAGGAACCAATAAAGAAAATTATTTCTTCAAGTACACCACCAGCAGCGGGTTGACCACTTCCGGCCGTTCATAGTGCGGAACATGCCCGCAATCTTCGATCACCCGCCAGTCAGCCTTGGGCAGTAATTTCCGTACTTCTTCTCCCACACTCAACGGGATGGTCGCGTCATGGCGCCCCCACATCAGCAGAATGGGCTTATCCGTCCGTCCCAGCCGTTCGTACACGGCACGCTGGTTGAACAAAATGCCGCTGCGGAACGTGGATAGGATGGCGCGTTTGAATCCGGCGATCTCCATTTGCGGCAGGTAATCGGCCACATACTGTGGGAATCGCTCCGGGTGGCGCAGGTCCTCTGCCATCCCGGCGGGTAGGGTTCGGCCGCCGGTTAGGTGCAGGATCAGTTCGCCAATAGCTGGAACCATTAACAGGGATTTCGGAAAAACCGGCGGGGGCATTATTCCGGCCGGGTCGATAAGCACCAGTTTGCTCACCAGCTCCGGGTGGCGGTCGGCGAAAATGGAAGCCACGATGCCGCCCATGGACGACCCCACCAGGTTGACCGGCGTGTTGATCTTCAATGCGGAAAGCAAGTCAAGAATTTGGCGGTCGAACAGATCCGGGCCATAGTCAATGTCTGGCCGGTCAGACCAACCGCGCCCGAAATGGTCAAAGCGAATAACCCGGAAGCCGGCATCTGCCAGCGGTTTGAAGTTGAAATCCCACAGGTAATGAGGAACCGAATATCCGTTGAGAAAGACAACAGGGCTGCCATCTATAGGTCCGGCCAATTCGTACCAGGTGTAGCCATTCGGAAGTTTAACAAAGGTTCCGGGGATGATTTTTCTGAATGGTTCATCCAGTAAGAGGGTTTCTCCATTTATAACAAAGCGGCGATGAGACATGTATGGTACCTCGGGAAAATGGTGGGTATGGCTAAAATTTTAATGCACAGAAGGAACGCGGAACAAAAACGCAAATAAACCGATGAAGGCAACTCCCATAAAAAGACGGACCAAGCCGGCTTTTCGCACATCCGGATGAAGCAGGTAATGTTCCCTGTGGTACGCGCGGAAACTGATACCATGTTTCGGGCAGATCCCGGTGATGATCTCGAAGAGTCCGTTGACAATTCCAATACTGTTTCCCATGAAGCAAAAGAGCATAAACGGCGCCAACCACTCCTTAATCCCGGTTAAAACCAGTAAACTGATAACCGGTGATGTGAGGATCATGATAAAGGACACCACCTCATAGATCATGATGGTATGGCGTTTTTCAGGATGCGCAGCCAGAAATTCAGCGCGGTTCTGAGACGGACATCGCCGGAAGAAGAACCATGTTGGACCGTATATGGTGATCAACCCGGGGATCAAACCCGTAAGCGCGACGAAAACTTGAAGCCGGTTGATCCATTCAGCGCTCATGGAAATTGATCAATTCACTTGACGAACAGCCAGACCATTCCGGCAATAACGATCAGCACACCCGCGGTGGCGAACACGAGAAAAAACCCGCGATCCGGGGATATCTTAATGGTGGGTGGTTCTTTAATTGCGGCTTTCAGGTTGTTCGTCTGTATCCCGGGGACAACCCTCAGGTAAATCTGTTCCATGGGGAAAAAATTACCTGTGGGAGCGGTGATGCAATACCGCCGTAAATAGTTGGCGGCCGGGTTTTCCTTCCATTCGCCACTTTGGGAGAGTCGAATGGTCTCACCCAGATAGGCGCCCCAAATCAGTATGGTTCGGTTGGGAATAACGTTTTCATACGCCGGTGAGGTTTTTAGAATATGCGCCCGATCTAGTAATTTGTACAGCGAGGCCAGCGATTCTGGTGAGAAATCCAGGGCGATACCGTAATCATCCTTTGCGATCTGCACCGCCCGCTGCGCCAGTTCGATCATGTCTTGTGGAGATTCTGCTGTCTGCGGTTTTTCCATAAACCCCCGTCCCTGCGAGGTGAGGTATTATTCACGAATCATTTAGATATCAACAATACAGTCTGAAAGTTTGATTGTACCGTATTGGGAATTCCCCATTTAACACAAACCTGAAATGGGACGAACTTATAATAATTCTTACAGAAAGGCACTAACTCGGATTTGCCTGGATAAATTTTTCGACCCGGTTTCTGCCGTTATTCTTAGCCAGATACATAGCCGCGTCCGCGTTATGAAACAGGATATCAAGGTTTTTCGTATCCAGTTCCATCTCGGCAATGCCAAAACTTGCTGTCATTTTTACCATTGTATCCCTGGCATCGCAATCTGTGCTTTCAATTATGGTCCTGATGCGTTCTGCGAGCACGCCTGCCGCCTCCAGACCGGTATCAGGCAGCAATATGCCAAACTCTTCTCCACCCAGGCGGGCAACCAGATCAACCTCACGGCATTGCTCTGTTAAAATTTTTGACACACATTGCAGTGCCAGATCGCCAATATCATGACCGTAAGTGTCGTTAATGAGTTTGAATTTATCAATATCGAGGATGATCAATGAGAGCGGGTGTTTGTAACGCTTTGACCGGCTAATCTCTTCATTGCCCCGCTGGAAGAAATGTCTACGGTTGGATAATTTTGTCAGTTCATCCGTCATTGCCAGTTGTTCCAGCCGTGTATTTAATTGCTGGATTTTTTCCTCAGCCCTTTTCCTCGAAACGATCGTCCAGACAAGGTCGGCAATATAGGAGACCAATTCAATGTCATTCGTATCATAATCAGAAGGTTTATTGCCTATCCCCAGTATCGATACAATCTGGTTTTCCTGGAAAATGGGTATGAGCAACTCGCGGATGACTGTCGCGTGCCCCTCCGGCATGCCTTTTTTATTCGGGAGGGAGGCATAATCGTTGTGAATGATTGCTTTCCTTTCGCGGATACAATCGACCCAAACGCCAGCCTGGTCGATGGAGTAATGCATGCCATTACCTTCTGCTTTGCAAAACTCGTCCTGAGTACGGGTTGACCAGGCTTGTAATGATAAAGAATTGGTGTTTTCTTCTACCAGATGATAAAAACCAATCTGACTTTGAGTCAAAATCTCAATTTCGTCCAGAGCTTTTTGCATAACTTCAATAGGGGTATGTGAGATGGAGTAATCCCAGAGTTTCAATCGCAAATTCAATATGTCTTCAACACGCTTGCGTTCAGAAATATCCTGAATGACAGATAACATGCAATTTTCATCGTTTAACCGGATATATTCGGAGGAGATTTCTACCAGCATATCTTTTCCATTTTTTTTCCGAACCGTAAACACATAGTTTCTTACTCTTTTGTGTGTTTTCATTTCGCTGATAAATTTGTCACGATCGGCCGGATTTTTCCAAAAACCCAGCGAAGTTGTTGAATTGTTCAGACTTTCTTCCCTCGAATATCCGGATACCTGGGTAAAACCATCATTTATTTCAAGTATCTTTCCATCTTCCATTCGAGAAATCAAAATGGCATTCGGGCTGGCAAGGAAAGCTTTTGTATATTTTTCCTGGGTCATCTTGCGGGCTTCTTCCGCTTTTTCCCTCTCAGCAATGTCAGCCAGTAAGTCGATTTGTAATCGCCGATTGACCAATATAAATAAAACAATGGTCAGGACAATATACAATAATTGGAATGCCAGGTAAAGAATACTCTCATACCCGGGTGATTTCATTACATCATTTCCAGGAGGTATAAAAATATTAGTGATTATTCTAATGATGGCAAAGACGCCAAAAAGGGAGGTGATGACCCCGAGGGGGCGTGTGATCTTTTTCTGCTCAGGAGTAAGCTGAAAAAATAACAACCAGGCAAATTGAAGTGAGAAGATAACAAGGACAAATGAAAAAAGGATATTGCGAATTTCCAGATTCGGGTGGATATAGATAAAATACGTTTGTGAAAAGATATATAAGATAATGAGAAGATAGAGATGGATGGGAACACCGGGTTTTTCAAGGAAACGCCTGATTCCAACATAAAGTACGAAAGTCCCACACACCATGAAAAAACTGCCAAGCAACATACTGAAGAAATCTGGAATTATTCCCCGCGTTGTGAGGAATGCCATACCTATAACATTACAGCCAAAACTAATGGTCCAATATCCCAGGCCAGCATAACGTAAGCGGTTTTCCTTCCAGAGGACGAACAGAACAATCGCGCAGATCAGATTTCCACAGATATAACTTATCAGAACGGTTCGCAGATCAAGAAAAGACATGGTTTACCTTTAGAAATTTCTTGGACTTCAATATTATCTCGACCATCGTTGTGAAAATGTGTTTAAAAAGCGATCCGGCTTCGCAGCCACAGGATGATTTGCTGCGGGTCAATGCCGGTGTTAAGCCCATCAATTGGATTCCCGCGTTCGTTAACCCGCACCCCATCCTCAAGAATCGCACTCTGAAAACTTTGCCGCGCGGCAACCTGTCCGCGTTGAATGTCAATCAGGGTCAGGTCGCATTGCATTTGCCGGGCATAGATTTCAGACTCTGATTTTTTATTTACTTCCAGCGCGTAACAATTTTGCTGAATCAGAATACTTAAATCTGAAGGAGTGGTGGCGCGCATTTCTGATGGGAGGCTGAATTGCAGGTCGGCGACCTTCCCGGTGGTTATCTCAATAATGAGTATTTTGCCCTGCATGTCCAGATCATCACCCAGAGGATCAGGGTAAACCTTTAAATAGTTGGGCATTTCCTCAAGAAAGGGTGTTTCATAGGCATTCAGTTTTTGCGCGGCTACATAGGTCTGATAATTACGAAATAAGAGGTAAACCGGAATGGTCAGCATACACAGAATGGCAGCCACACCCACACCGATCAAAATCTTAACCAGCTTGCTGAGACCTTTTTTCTGTTCTTCAGGAGGGGGCACAGGGGTGTCGCGTTCCGGGGCGGGTGGTTCCTGCCCGGTGATCCGTACGCGCACCTGTTCGAACGGATAGATTCGCCCGGCCTGAGTGATCAGGTAAATGCGGCGGTCACCGATTGCTTCCGGATCGATCTTCCAGACACCCCGCCTGTTGCGGCGTTGGGTTTCACCGAGGTAGGCGCCCCACACGTTGACGGTCTTTTCAAGCCCCTGTTCGGATACCTGCGAGGAAAGGTAGCTCTGGTGAGCCTGCTCGATCAGCCGCGAAAACGCGCGCAGGCTGTCTGAGGAATAGTCGAGGGTGATCCCGTACCGGTCGCGGGCAGCTTCCACTGCCTGGGATGCCAGTTGATAAATTGATTGTTCCAGGTTTGAGGAATTTGAGTCCATAATTGAACACCGATGCATGTAAAATGCCAGTTTTCAAAATGATTGTAGCATTTTCCAGTCGCGGTTGTTGCCGCATCCGATGGACTCAAAGACTTATTGGAATTGAAATATTTATTTAGAGAAAACCACCCTGTCGCCGCATTTTCAATCGTTGGCGGTAAAATCGAGAACGCAGACCTTTTCGAGGTTGGGGTCAAGATACCGGCGGCAAAACGACTGGTGTTCGGGGTGCGGAAGGTACTGGTCGCGTCCGATTGGATCGGCAAAGGTGACAATGAAGCAATGCGTATATCCTTCGTTCAAATTCTCCGGGCTGGAATTGCGGCCGAATTCAAAGCCGGTGACGAACGGCAGCCGGGCGCACAGGTCACGAAAGGCCGCCTCAATGGATTCGACTGTGGAAGGGGTGGTTTTGTCGAAGAATTTAAAAAGGACCACATGCCGGTAAACTCCCTGAATAGTAGCCATTCTGAATACCTCCATTGAAATATTTGCCAGTATTCTGTATAATACCATAAAGAAACCGGTTTAGTAAACCGGTTACGTTAGATTATGAAAGTTACTATATCTGACATCGCCGAAAAAGCCTGCGTTTCCAAAGCCACTGTTTCCCGGGTATTAAATAACCGGGCGGAGGGTGTGGGACCTGAAACCCGGCAGAGAATCCAGCAGATCATGCAGGAAACCGGCTTTCAACCCAGCGGGTTTGCCCGCGGATTGGCCACCGGGAAATCCGCGTCTGTCGGGGTGATCATACCGGATATCGTCAATCCATATTACTCATTACTCGTTCGCGGCGCTGAAGACACGCTAAAAAAATCAGGCTACAGCCTTTTTCTGTGCAATTCTGACCATGACATCAAGAAGGAAAAGGAATATGTGTCTGTCCTGATCGAAAAGGGAGTTGATGGGATCATTCTCGATTCGGCCGAGTCGGATTGCGATTGCCAGTTGGAGCTTCTCGACGACCAGGATATTCCCTATGTGCTGGTGGATCGGATCATTGATGATCCGGCGAAATTCCCGGGCGTGTATGTGGATAACCGGGAAGGCGGGCGATTGGCGGCGGAGTACTTTTTTTCGCAGCCCGCCAGTTCACTATTGTTTATTAACGGCCCCATGGAGTACTCTCAATCCCGGTTGCGCCTTGCCGGTGTTCAAGACGCGCGGGAGACATTCCATCTTCCGCCTGAAACCCTGACAGTTCTCTTTGGTGATTTTTCGATTGATAGCGGATTCCGGTTGACCATGGAGAAATTGTCGCAAAATCCAGATAGACCTGACGGCCTTCCATTTACAGGAATTTTCACAGCAAATGACCTGATGGCAATCGGGGCTTTGCGGGCCCTTAAAAAAGCGGGAATTGCCATACCAGACCAAGTGGAAGTGATCGGGTTTGATGACATTGAGCTGGCAACACTGATCGACCCGCCGCTTTCCACGGTTTCGCAGCCAGCCCTTGAAATGGGCTCACGCAGCGCCGCCATGCTCCTGCAATTGATGAGCGGAAAACGACTGCGGCAGAAAAATATAACCTTAAAGACGGAATTGGTGCTGCGCGGTACCACCCGCGGGCTGAAGCAACAATAACTTTCCCGCCTGTGGTGTGCGGGAGACAGAAAAACGATCGTAAAGAACATAAGGAGAAAGTTACATGGAAAACTTCATTTTTCAAAACCCGACAAAAATACTGTTCGGCCGCGGCATGGAAGATATGGCGGGGACGGAAACCGCCGTTTACAGTAAAAAGATCCTGCTGCATTATGGCGGCGGCAGCATAAAAACGTCTGGCCTGTATGACCGAATTACGGATTCCTTAAAAAAAGCCGGTGTTGAATGGGTCGAGCTGGCGGGTGTAAAGCCCAACCCGCGCTTGAGTCTGGTGCATGAAGGCGTCAAACTGGTCAAAGAAAACAATCTAGGCCTGATCCTTGCTGTGGGCGGCGGCAGCGTGATCGATTCTGCCAAGGCAATCGCTATGGGGGCGGTGATTGATGGGGATGTCTGGGACTTCTACCTGGGCAAGGGTGAACCAAAAGCCGCGCTGCCCATTGGCACGGTGTTGACAATCCCGGCGGCGGGCAGCGAAGCCAGCACCGGTACGGTGATCACAAATGAAGAAGGCTGGTTAAAGCGTGCCGTCAACTCTGAATTGATCTACCCCCGCTTTTCGATATTAAATCCTGAACTGGCTTTTTCCCTGCCGAAATTCCAGGTGGCCTGCGGCGCGACGGATATCATGGCACATCTGATGGAACGCTATTTCACCAATGTAACGCATGTAGCGTTTATGGACCGCATGCTGGAAGCCACCATGAAGACGATTATCAATCAGGTGCCGTTGGTATTAAACAATCCCAAAGATTACGATGCCTGGGCTGAGATCATGTGGGCCGGCACTATCGCTCACAACAACCTGTTGAATACCGGCCGGGTGGGTGATTGGGGTTCCCACGATATTGAGCACGAGATCAGCGGCATTTATGATATCGCCCACGGCGCGGGGTTGGCCATTGTGTTCCCTGCCTGGATGAAATATGTGTACAAACATGATGTCGACCGTTTCGTTCAATGGGCCGTCAGAGTCTGGAATGTGGATATGGATGTCTTCAACCCGGAAGCTGTGGCGTTGGAAGGCATCGCCCGTATGGAAGCCTTCTTCAAATCCCTGGGGTTGGGCACACGCCTGGCTGATCTGGGTATCAAAGGTGACCGTATCGATGAAATGGCGGATAAAGGCACAGGTGGCAACACCCGCCGGCTGGGTAACTATGTTCCCATGGATCGGGAGGCGGTAAAAAAGATTCTTCTCCTGGCAGAAAAGTAGTAACTTCAATTAGTTAACTCAAAAAAATTGCTGTGTTTTTGACACAGCAATTTTTTTTCTATTTGATTTTCCCGGGAAACCAGGGGATGAATTCACTGGTGGTTTCGCAGTATTCCTTATAACCAGGTTTTTCCTCACGCAGTGTTTTTTCAAGCAATGTGACACCAGACACGCGCATCAGGAGTGCGGTCATTATTATTGGACTGAAAATCGTCCACCAGGCACCGGCAGCCGCGGAAGACAGAAAAAACGCCCACCATTGAGTCGCGTCACCGAAGTAATTGGGATGACGGGTGTAGCGCCATACACCTGTGTTTAGGACTTTCCTCTTGTTGGCAGGGTTGGATTTAAACCGAGCCAGTTGCGCGTCACCCACAGACTCAAAAAAGAATCCGATCAGCCATACGAAAATGGAGAGGTAATCCAGCCAGAAAACGGGCATGGTTGAATTGTGAACAACTACCAGGGGTGCCGCGATGATCCACATCAGAAATCCCTGCAGCAAAAAAACCTTAAAGAAACTTCGCCACCACCAGGATTTTCCCGCCTCTTTTCGCCAGACCTGATAGCGAAAATCTTCGGGTTTACCGTGATTGCGGATAAAAACATGCAGGGAAAGACGCAACCCCCATATTGTTACCATGACCACCAGAATTATTCTGCGCATGGAATCAGCGTCCGGTGTGAGGATTAACGCCGTCCATACGATAATGACAAAACCCGTACCCCAGAAAATATCTACGATGCTGGAATTCTTAATTGGCAGGCTTATGATCCACAGCAACGTCATTAATACCAGGATGATTAATCCTGTAAACAAGAAAAGAGGAAGTATATCCATCAGCCCCCTCCGTCTGTTCCATTACTGCGTTGCCGAAACAACCGCGAACCCGATTGCGCCGGGGCCAATGTGGGCGCCGATAACCGGTGTAATATCTTCAATCATTATTTCACCATGGGGTAACAGGGCGGCTGCCTTTTTCTGCAAATCAGCGAGACGATCAAGCGACGCGTGCGTGTGAACGATGGCTACCTTTTCCAACCGCCCGATGGATTGCAATATCTCAATAACCCGACTGATCGCCCGATCGCGCGTGCGTACTCGTTCGGTGGTGGGATTGCCGTTAAACATCCTGAGGATCGGCTTGATCTGAAGTAGCGAGGCAAAATTTGCCATATATTTATTCATTCGGCCGCTTCGTTTAAGAAATTCGAGTGTGTCCAGCGCGGCAAAAACATGCGTACGTTGAATTTGAGATTGGAGGCGAACCATGATCTCAGACACAGTGCGACCTTCCGCGGCCATTTCAGCCGCTGTTTGCACCAAAAATCCGGTTCCCAGGCTCAACTGGTGCGAATCCAACACATAAACGCGAGCCGAGGTTGTGGACTCCGCGGCCAAGGTAGCCATATCCATAACCCCGCTAAGATTCTTTGAAATATGTATGGATAAAACTTCCGTCGCGCCTTCATCGGCCAGGGTGTTATAGGCGGCGCGGAAACGTTCAATGGATGGCACGGCGGTTGTCGGATGCTCAGGGAAATCGGGCAGTCTGGAATAGAACTCTTCACGGGTGATATCAATGCCATCCAGATAACCCTGTTTTCCGGTATTGATATAGAGCGGAACAACATGAATGCCAAATTTCTCAATAATTTCCGCCGGAAGGTCACATGTACTGTCAGTTACGATTCGTATGGTCATATTACGCTCTGATTACGAGGATCAACCCGAAAATGATTTCGATCACAAGGCTGATCCAGTTGGATTGGTCATAAGATTTATCGATGACAATGGATACCGTCCGGGCAACGGCAATCGCCAGATAGCCGAACCCCAGCATACGATAGGTATCCCGTCCCAGAAAGAAAGGCGTCAAACCAAGCGCGATGAATAGGCCGCCAAAAATTGCCCGAATTTCAGATACCCCGCGCGGACCCGGGGCGGTAAGGCCAATAAAGTCGTAAACGGCATCAGGCTTTACCAGCGCAAACAATCCCGTAAGGGCTGTTCCCGCTGCTGCGATCATTTGTAGGATGGATAGAATATTCATATGTGCCTTTTCAATGTCAAAGTTTTTCTACTATTTCAAATATCTCCTCATTGGGAGGAATGTCCGCCATGGAATGTCCATAGTGAACAAATCGGGCCACACCTTTTTTATCCACAATCACCTGGGCGGGCATACGGCCAAGTTTGAAAAGATTGACCTCCTGTCCATATAGCTTGAGAACACTTGATTTTGGATCCGGTATCCCGATGAAGGGTAAATCATTCTTTGTGAAATAATTCTTGAATGACTCGGCATTTTCGGGACCAACGACCACCACCTCAACAGATTGCTGTCGAAATTTTTCATGGTCATGACGCAACTGCGCCATATGCCTCTGGCAGAATGGTCAGGTAAAGGTTCGATTAAATACAAGCAATACAATCGATTTTTCCCGAAAGTCGGATAGTCTTATGGTGTTTCCCTGATAATCATCCAGAGAAAAGTCAGGAGCGGGAGTGTCAATGGCAACTCTTGGCATAATCGCCTCTTATATAGTGGTAATTACATTTTTATTGTATTCATATCTTGATTCTTTACTAAATAGTTGTCTAATGATAATAATAATAACTATTTACGTAGTAAAGTAAACTATCTGAGTACCCATCTTCCCCCTTAAAATTTTCCTTGAAATAACTAAATTCGATCTATACGGCTTTTGCGCGAGCTGTTGGTCAGATATCCTGTTTCTCGCGGGTTTCCCAACCTGAATGTACCCGCTGCCAGATCTCGTCCCATGGGCGGATGCCGCTGAGTGAATCGGCGGCTTCCACGCAACAGGCACCCGCGGCCAACGCGCCGGTCATGGCATCATGTGGAGACAGGTTGCGCAGCAACCCGGCCAGGAAACCGGCGACCGTCACATCACCGGCACCGGTGGTTCCCACCACGTTGACTTTGAAGCAGGGCAGGCTGGCCTGGTAATCAGACCACTGTCTGGTATCACCTGTGAAGGCCTTACCGCACTCATTGAAATTGGCACGAGTGGTAGTCCGAAGATAAAGGCCGCAATTACCAAGCTTGAGAAGCACCATTTTCGTGCCCATCCCCAGCAGGATGTTGCTGGATTGTTCCAGCAGTGGTGTGGAAAGCGGCAGGTCGGTCTTCTTCCAAAGCATAAAAGAGATCTCGTCGAAGGACGGTGTAAACACATCCACGAAGGGAAGTACATTCCGAAGAATGGAAAGCCAATCGGCTCGTCCGGCCGATGAATCGGGATCGGGATAGGCCATGTCCAGCGAGGTTGTCAACCCAAAAATTTTTGCCCTTTGGAAGAGTTCCCTGAGCTGTTCCCCGTTGTTGGCATACATTTTCGCCATGAGGGGTGGATAGCCAAAGTGAAACAATTTTGCCCTCGACAATGCCTCGTCTGACACATCACTGGCGGTGAAATCATCATTGGCGCCGGGATTATGCAAGAAACGGCGGTCAACACCCGGTGGACTGATCACAATTGAGTACGACGTGGCGGATTCTGCTCTGCTGATCAGACCGGCAGCCAGGCCGGTACCCTGAAGTTCAACGCATTGTTTGAGTGTAGAACCAAGGATGTCCTCGCCGGTTCGGGCAATCAGGCAGGTTTCAATCCCCAATCGGTGAAGCGCGATACCCGTATTGGATACCGCGCCACCAGTTGTTAACGCCGCTGAACCGCATTGGACCAATCGGCCGGGTAAAAAGCTGGCATCAAATTGACCAGAATGAAAGGAAGTGAGATCCGGGATGATATCCAGACACAAATGCCCGGCTACGATGGCGTCAACCATGCTATTTTCCCATCAGGTGATTGACGATCAGCATATCCAGTTCTTCGTAGTCGCGCGAAGCGCGCAGTTCTTCGACCTTCTTGACGTCCAATGAACGGGCAAGGTCAAGCAGTTTTAAGAAGATCTCCCGGCTGTTGCTCAGGTGCTTCGTCGATTTTTCTTTAACCTGGCTGCGCAGGGCTTTCACATCCAGCCCGACAAATTCGCCATCCTGCCCGAAGTTGTTGCGGTCCAATACCCACACCTGGTTGAAAGCCCGCCGCAGATCGACAACCCCGAAGGATTTGTCTTCATCAAACTTAAGACCGTTCTGATCGTTCAAATGAACCGACCATAATTTCTTCTGGTACAGCGCGTACGCCATATCGTCCGAAGGATCCAGGCCGGCCAGAATGGAATGCGCTGACTCGATCAGCGCGCCCACGCGGGATGGATCAATGGTTAAGGAGGCCAACCCCAGAAAATGACCGACGGTGGGCAGGTAGGATTGATCCATGGGTTCGTTGGGTTTCATTTCGCCCAGGATCCGAATTGTCTTGCTGTGTTCCAGCAGCGCGTTAATCCAATCCACTATCCGGCCGACGGATGCCACCGGGTCTTTGGCTTCGCGTAAATACGTCCCTTCGCGCGCGGGCCAGAGGACGATATTGCGAGCGCCCAGAATGTGGGCCAGATCCACTGTCCGTTTTCCGCGTTCCAGCGCGTATTTTCGGCCTTCGGCGGAGTTGGATGTAATCGAACCGTCAATACCCAGCCGGTGTTCCCAAAGACGCGGGGCGACAAACTCCGCCACCAGGCCGCGATCATCCAGCAACTGCCGGACTTTTTTGGCTTCACTTTCCTGTTTCGACCACGGATCATCTGCGCTGGACACGATGTCATCGTCATGGAATTGAACGCCGTCAAACCCCAGCTTTTTATAGAACTCCAATTTTTCCGCAAAGGAAAACTCGTCACGTACCGGTGGGCCAAATGGATCGGACCCTGAATGAATATTCCATGGACCAAAGGAAAATCGGAAAACACCTGCCATTTTGTACTCCTTATACCTGTATCAGGATTGAAAATGAATCAACAAAACACGCCATACGATAGTGTATGTTTAATATACACAAATACCGGATTAACCGCATTTGTCTTAAGTATGGATTGTGCTATGAGGATTCTCCCTGAACGGCCTGCGCCCTTGACGGCATGTATACCGGCAGGGGGCAGGAGGGGCATCACTCTTTACTGAACATGCACTCGACCACTTCCTGCGCGCTGATGCTGCCCAGATACAGGGAAAGATCAAATCCGGATAACGCTTCCAGTACACTGGCGGAGTCATATTTAACACCGACCAGTTTCTGCTGCAAGTCATCCAGCTCTATCAATCCCATAAAATCACCGCAGATACGGCAGGCACTGATCCGGCCATTTTCCACGTTGAGATCGACTTCAATGTTACCGCCGGGAAACCGTTTGGTTTCATGGTATTCAAACGCGGGAGCGTGCCCAAAATTCCAATCCCAGGTTGAATACTTGGTTTCCTGAAGAAATCGGGCTCGTTCCAATAATTCTGCGGGTACATCCATGCGGGTCAGTGGACCTTCTTTTGAAAAAGCATCCACCAGCCGTTTCCAGAAGGTCTGCATATCGGGAAATTGCTGCGGAGAAACGTGTTCCCGTATGTTCGTTACCCGGCTACGCACCGAGGAGATGCCTTTCGAGATGATCTTCGACGGATTTACGTTTAACACGCTCTGAAGGACATCCAAATCGGTGTCGAACAACAGGGTTCCATGATGCATCAGGCGTTTTTTGTGTATGCGCTGGGCTGTTCCGGAGATTTTTTTACCTTCCAATGTGATATCGTTGCGGCCCTGGGCCAGCGCGGGTATCCCCATTAAATTGAGCGCTTCTTCCATTGGTTTTGAAAGAATGGACATGTCCAGCTTTTTTGAGTAATCAATAGGGCGGATGAAGGTGTAATTCAGGTTCCCCATGTCATGATATACCGTACCGCCGCCAGAGGACCTCCGGACAACCTTCGCGCCAATCGCATTGGCCGCATCAAAATTCACTTCCTTTTCGGAGTTTTGATAACGGCCGACAATAATGGCGTTCTGGTTTTGCCAGAGCATCATAATGTCTTCCGGTTGATCCCATTCCTGGGCGGCTTCTTCCAATGCCAGGTTATAGGTTGGATCAAGAGAATTGGTTTCCAGGTAGATCATGTGTCTGCCCTTTCATATTTCGTTTTATCCGGGTGTGTGAGGGAAGTATATTCTTTTTTGCTTCTATTTTCTATCAGAATTGTAACCTTAATGGGTCATAATTGGCTCATATAAGTCTGTTTTTCTGGTAGAGACTGTATGCAATGGAAATTGTGTTTGGTGTGGACACCCGGTATGTCAATGAGTTAAGGAAAAAGCAGAAAAACGGAATGCTTATCCAAGCGAGGCAGGGGATGAAACGACCTGATTACAACCTTGCGGCCCGCAATTCGCCATTCGTTTTTACTGCCGGCAGCGACCAGACCTGAGCGGTTAACACAATAATCCAAAGCATGTAGGTGTATATATTAACACGCTCCCATAAACCAAGATACGGGGTGGGCAGGTTGGCTGCCATGCGCGGTCCATCAAAACCGGCCATTATGCCGAAAACGAGAAAGACAAGCATGGTGGCGATTGAATACAACCGGAATTTTTTCCCAAATGCCGCCGCTCCGAATCCGATGGCGGGAAACATGCACAATAACACCCCCACACCAGTGATGATGGCATGCGCCGTATCGGTCAACGTTTCTTCGCTACCACGCATATGAATGGGGGCGAAAAGTGTGCCAATCAATCCGAGAATCTCTTTTGCGATAATAAGTGAGGCGGCTATTTTCAGGTTTCGATTATTTTCAGCGGAAAACCATAAACCAAGGCCAAAGGCATAGATCAGCATGCCGTAAATAATAAACATGGGTTTAACAAATCCTGTGGATGGAGCCCCAATGGCGAACAACTCACTAACCGATAGCGCGGCTGGATCATATACTTCCCAGAATGATGGAGCTATCAAAACAACAGCCACGTATAATATGGAAGAGAGAATTCCACATGAGAGAAGTATGTGCCTGATGGGTAGGCGCTGAGAAATGGCAAATCCCTGCGGCAGGGTGGTTGTTTCGCCGTTCTTATTCATAAATCCATACCTTCCATTCAATAGCCTGATACTGCAAGGCTGTTAGCATTTCTAGCGAGACGATGCGCGGGTTCATATACCGCTTTTGGCAAGCGATCCGCGCGGAAATGTCGCCAATCTGTCGATTCCAGGGAGTGGTCACTCGTGCTGCGCTTTCAAAAGGGCATTCTCCACACCCTGCAGGTAAGCTTTTGATGTAAGGGTTGCCCCGCTGATGGTGTCTACCTGTAGAGTTTGTGAGGCGATCACCCGGTCATACAGGGTCTTGTTCCAGCCTTCGCCGCGGTCTTCCAGGCTTTTCACCAGGTCAATCTTGCTGACTTTGCCGCCGGTTACAGTAACATTCACCGTATTGGCGCGCCATTTGTACATGCCTCCTTCATATTCACCGGTGTAGACGCCATCTTTCAGTTTTGAAAAATCAACCCGATTAAGGGGAAGATTGCGGGCTTCTTTATGTTCGTTTTCCAGCTTGAACCAGCCAAACGCGCCCGCTCCACCCAGCAGCGTGACGATGATCAATGCGATAATCCAACCGTTCATTTTCCGTTTTCCTTTATATAAAGTTTTGTTGTTTTTCATTTTTTATTCCAATATGTCCATCCGGATGTTCACTTCCGGCCTGAATTGAAATGCCAAACCTCTGGTTATGTATACATGCATCTCTGTGTCCACCAATACTGCCTCTGTGTGTGGATACCTCCGCAACACCTCCATGCCCTTATCCAGTCCCGCCACAAACACCATGGTGGATAAGGCATCCGCCTCCATGGAGTTCGCTGACAGAATGGTCACGCTGCTCAAACCGGATTCCGCCGGATATCCCGTTTGGGGATCAAGAATATGGTGGTAGCGTTTACCGCCGGAATCCATGAAAAAGCGTTGATAATCTCCCGAGGTGACCACTGATTGCTCCGCGGCACGTACCGCGCCGATCAGACTGTTTTGCTGCCGGGGGTGCTGAATGCCGATCTGCCAGGGTTGGCCGTCCGGCTTTGTTCCCAGGGTGACCACGTTGCCGCCCAGATTGGAAAATGCTGAAGTGATCCCGTATTCATGGAATACTTCCAGCAGCCGGTCGGCGGCATAACCCTTGCCGATACCACCCGGGTCTATGGCTTGCCCCGGTCTCTTCAGAAAAGCTGTCTGTCGTTGCAAATCCAAATCCAGACTGTTGATGTCGACAAGCGGTAATACATTTCTAATTTCCGAATCCCGCGGAGGGTTGGTCAAATCCTGGCTGTTCTTCCACAGGGAAACCAGCGGGGCAATGGTCACGTCGAGATATCCGGGAAATGCGCTGGCAAAGGCCTGCGCGCCAGATAAAACATCCAGCGTTTCACGGGATACTTTCTCGGGTTGTTTTCCCGCTGAGCGATTGATCCGGCATGTATCGCTATCGGGGATGAAGCGGCTCAATAGCCCTTCCAGCCGTTCCACTTCGCGGATGGCGGCATCCAGCGCTTCCTGCGCGCGCAGGCCGTACAAGCAATGTGACATCACCGTTCCCATGGCAGGGTGGACGATCCGGGCGCGCTGTGTTTCTATCGTCTGAAGCACAACCATCCCTTTTCTTATGCCTGTTTCCTGACCGCGACATCTGTCAGCCCCTTCATTACGAATTCGGTCAGGTGCTCCATGATCTCCGGGAAAAACTCCATGCCAATCTCATCTTTGTGGGTGTCCACATTGATGATCGCGCCGAAGAGGGCCATGATCATGCGGCAGTCGATGTCAGCGCGCATTTTGCCTTCTGCCTGCCATTTTTTCACGACCTCAAGAAAAATGTCGTAGATGAAATCGACATGTTCCAGCCCGTTCTTTTCGTGGTATTTTTGCTCGATCTTTGAAAAGACGTCCCGGTTGTACCATTCGCGCAAAATGGGGTTGGACTGGATGCCGATCATATTCAACCGTGTTATCTCACGGACGACTTCCATGGGTGAATCGTCTATATCTATGGCAGCAAGGGTGCTTTGTTTCAGCTTGACGTTTTCATCCAGGAATATCTCCATGAACAGGTCTTCCTTGGAAGGGTAGTAGAGGTAAAACGTACCGGCGGCGATTCCGGCCAGAGTAGTGATGTCAGATACGCTGGTGTCTTTAAAGCCTTTCGCGCTGAACAATTCCTTCCCGCAGCGATAGATTTCTGCTTTTTTATCCATGGTTCAGTTTCCTTGAAAATGAATGAATAAAATAATATTCATTCATTATTTTACGACACAATTCACAAATGTCAAGAAATTTAAATGAAATTCGGGTGTGAAATGAACCGGGAGTTTTCTGATGCTCTGGTTTCCGGTTGGAAAAATTTTCTTATTCCAATATCTGCGTTGACCGGAGTGGGAAATTTCGCACGCCAAAATGGCCCGGTTCTTGGAGATGATGGAAATCGGCGATCGTGTTTCCTGCGGCAGAGTTCCGGAACTAAATGGGCCTGATGGAGGATGACCTTTTCCATCTATTTGTTCAAAAAAAGGCCGCGATACTTCGTCTGGTGTGGACCAGGGTAAACCTCCGAATTGTCAAAAGAAAGCACTGACAAAGAAGACGGTTCCCATTTTCCGCGTAGTGATGCTATCAACTCATTGTTTGAGCTGTAAAACCGTTGTGCTACAATGGCTGCATGCGTATATACCTACCCAAGGCATATTTCTACCTGTTTTTGGCGGTCTTTCTCTCATCCTGCGGAACAACACAGGCATCCCCCACCATCTCTCCAACCATACTTCCGCCAGACGCAACCCGTACATACACAATAACGCCCGGTTGTACTTTCACAGCGATTCCAACATTAACTTCCTCACCAACCGCTACTGCCAGTTTAACTCCCTCGGTGACTCCTTCTCAAACGAGTGAACCTTCGCCCACAATAACTCCTGAACCGACCTATATGGTCTTGCGCGGCATCGTCAATCAACCGCATGTGAATTGCTATTACGGACCGTCAAAGGCTTACCTGTATAAATACGGTCTCCTGAAAGATAACCGGCTGGAAATCTTCGGTTACATGGCAGATACCGGCTACATCGAAGTCAAGGCTATCGGCGGAGACAATCCCTGCTGGATGAATCTGGATTTCATGGATGTGCAGGGGGACATTAAGCAAGTAAAACCTGTAGACCCGGAAACGATCAAACTTCCCTGGTCACCCTATTACCCGGCATTGAGTTTTGCCCGGGCGGATCGAAATGGAAATGAGGTAACTGTTTCCTGGTCACCGCTGGTTTTGAAACCCGGGGATGATTCGGAACAGGAATCCTATCTCCTGGAAGCCTGGGTGTGCCGTGAGGGTAAGCTGAGATTTACTCCGATTGGCGCCTATCAAAACAAAGCGACAGTGACGGATGAACCGGGCTGCGATGAACCATCCCATGCGCGGGTGTATGGGGTGGAAAAACATGGGTACACGAAATACTTGATGTTTGACTGGCCGCCAGCGGAGCTGGTTGAATAGACCCCATCCGATAATTCTTGAGTGGTCTTTTGTGGATGGTAGTAATTTAAAATCGTACGAGAAAATTAAGGTCATTCACATTGGTGCCGGTCGGGCCGGTGATGAGTAGATCACCCAGGGCTTCAAAAAAATGGTAGGAATCGTTGCGTTTAAGATAATCATTCGGGTCCAATCCCAATGATTGTGCCCGCCCCCAGCTTTTGCCGCTAACTATTGCGCCGGCTGCCGGCGTGGGGCCATCCTCTCCGTCAGTTCCCATAGTCAATAATGCCACACCATCGACTCCATGGAGCGGCTCAACCGCAGCCAACGCAACTTCGAGATTTCTCCCACCCAATCCGGTTCCGTGAAGGGTAACTGTGGTTTCACCACCCGCCACCAGAAATTGAGGCACATCGCTTTTCCCGGTTTTTTTCAGCGTACTGGCCAGACTTTTTCCCGCTTCACATGCTTCGCCTGTGAACGAGGTGGTAAGCAAATGGGTCTCGAACCCGAGCGATTCGGCTATATCAATGGACGCCAGCGCCGCGCTTCGGTTTTCCGCAATGATCAGGTTTTGTACATGCTCCAGACAGACATCGCCGTGTTTAAGAGTTTCGGGCAACTCTCCGGCGAGACCCCGTGTTAATGTTTTGAGGATAGCCGGAGGAACCCTGTTTTGCAGGTTGTATTTATTCAGAATTTCTATGGCCTGCGAAAAACTGGAAGGATCTGGAGCTGTTGGCCCTGAAGCGATCACATCCAGAGGACTGTTCACCACATCCGAAATGATCAGGCTGATAACGGTGGCAGGGTGAGCCAGGCGCGCCAATCCGCCGCCTTTCAACCGGTCGAGATGTTTGCGGAGCGTATTGATTTCGCCGATATCAGCCCCGCATGACAGCAAAAGCCGGGTAAGTTCCTGCAGGTCGTTCAGCTTGATACCTTCATGGGGCAGGGTGATCAACGACGATCCACCGCCGGAGACCAGGCAAAAAACCAGGGTTTGTGGGTCGGAACGTGACAAAAAGGTGGCCAACTCCTGCGCGCTTTTCAGGCTATCTTCGCCGGGAACCGGGTGGTTGCCCGGCAGGCAGCGAACGCGGGCAGGTAGTTTTGCCCTCTCAACCAAATCATTATGCTTATAGACCAGCACCCCATCGCTTATGCGGTCGCCCAAAATTTCAAAAAGTCCGCTACCCATGGCAAGGGCGGCTTTGCCAAACCCGACTGTCCGAATTTCATTAAATATACCCAGGTCATACTCGACACCGCCAACAGACAACCGGCTGCCAATCAATTTTAGACTGGATCGTAGGGCGCGAACTGGATCAACCGCTTCCAGGGCTGCTGAGACAATCTTCTGCACAATATCTGCCTGGCGCGTATTTATTGATGCGGGATGGAATTCCGTGATCATCAATGGGAAACCTTTGCCATAAGTATTTGCCTCTTCATTATTTCCTTTTTAATTGATTTGGCTGGTCAGAAGGATCTTGAGATGTTTGCTGGTTCGGATCGGACAAGGTATTCGTAAAGGTTGGAATTGAATTATTCAATGGCAGAGTAGATTACGGTTATCCTTCCGGAAGTGCCGGCTTGTTATAAAGATCATGAAATTGAAGTTATTTGATTGTAATTGAAATTGTTTTGATGGATTGACAGATCGTTACCGTCGTTTTCGAGAGGGGCGGTAAATTTTTATCAAGGCGTGCGAAAAAACGCCAACCCTTATTTATGGGCGTTGAAGGTGAGCATGCTTTTCGTCAAACATCCCAATTCATGGAAACATCATCTTTGCACCAGTTCACTCTCCCTTATTGAAATCCTCTTTAGTATCGCCATTGATGGCTTTTTTGAAATTGTGGATTCCCTCTCCCAATTCTGCGCCAATTTTGCTGATTTTCCCCACGCCGAAAAGCAATACCACCATCATCAAAATGATCACAATCTCAGGCAACCCGAAGTTCATTTTCTCTCCTTTCAGAACTATTGACATCTATGTGATTTAATTGGTTCAAAATACTACTTGAATAGAAAGGAATTAAATGTTACTATATCATTATATTTCATTATATAACAATGAGTAACATTTATATACAACCAATGGGCGACCTGCTGACTACCAAACAAGTACAGGACATATTGAAGGTTGATCGTATTACCGTTTATCGCATGGTAGATGACGGTCGAATTAAAGGAGTAAAGATTGGGACTCAATGGCGCTTTACACAAAACGAGATTGATCGTTTTCTGGGATTGGATGCACCAGAAGAAGTCCCTGCCGCCGAGTCAATACAGGATTTCCCATCCACATGTGTCAAGGAGGTTCAAGATATTTTCGCGGGGATCATTGGAATAGGCGCGGTCACTGTGACCATGCAGGGCACGCCATTAACCGAACCCACTTTTACCAATCCCTTTTGCAAATTGATCATGTCGTCTGAGTCGGGCAAACACGCCTGCCAGAGTTCATGGCGCAGAATCGCCTTAAAAAATACCGGAGAACCAGATTTTCAAATTTGTCACGCCGGTCTGTGTTACAAGCGAGCAAAAATTCAATCAGAAAATCATCAGATCGCATGGCTGATCGCCGGTCAGTATTACCTGAATAACCCCGAGAATGAATCAGAGCGAAAACGAGTGGAAGATCTGGCCGTTATGCATCAGATTTCAAAAGAAAAATTGTTGGAAGCAGCCAGGCAAATCCCCATTTTGAATAAATATCAACAGGATCAAGTTCAGGAATGGACACCCAAAGTAGCCGGAACAGTGCAATCCATTTTGTGCGAACGAGCCGAATTGATTGGTCGTTTAAAGCGAATCGCTGAGTTAAGTTCGATCAACCCTTCGCTTACGAAATAAGGATAAAAGGAGCAAAAATATGACAGTAACACCAGATCAGGTACTTGATTGTAGTGGTATGTCCTGCCCGATGCCGATTTTAAAAACCAAGAAAGCGGTCGATGGTCTTCAGTCTGGACAGGTTCTTAAGATGATCGCCACCGATCCCGGTTCAACCAGCGACATTCAAGCCTGGACGGAGAAGACTGGCAACCAACTGGTGTCTTCCGAAAAAGAAGGAGATAAATTCATCTTCTTTATTAAGAAGAGCTAGCTTCGCGGGTTTACCGCAAAAAAAACGGCACCACATGAAATTTCTTTACAGGAAAAATTCAGAGTAATTGGGAGAAGATATGGGTACAGAATCGAGTAAACGACTTGCCATGATCGCCCTGCATGGAACCATGGATTTGGCTTATCCTCCATTTATTCTTGCCACAGCCGCTGTGGCACTTGATATGGAGGCGGGGATTTTCTTCACTTTTTATGGACTTGATATCCTCAAGAAAGGCAATGCCGATAAGCTGCAGGTTGCTCCCATCGCCAATCCGGCCATGCCCATGCCCGTTCCCAACATTGTCGGCATGCTCCCTGGAATGACATCCATGGCTACCGGCATGATGAACAATTGGATGAAAAAAGCCAATGTTGCGAAACTGAGCGAATTAATGGATATGGCCATCGAAGGTGGCGTGCGCATGTTTGCCTGCCAGATGAGCATGGACGTGATGGGCATTAAAAAAGAAGACCTTATTGATGGTATCGAAATTGTTGGCGCCGCTACATTCCTGAGTTACGCCAGCGAAAACGCGATCACACTATCCTTCTAAAAAAGAGAGTGAAGAATGGCTGACGATAAAGTAATGATTATTATGACAAGCGGTCCGGATACTCCGCATCGCTGTGCTACCCCATTTTTCTTTGCCAGTCTGGCAGTTGCCATGGAAAACGAAGTCACGATGTTCTTTACGATTGACGGGACATTATTGTTGAAAAAGGGCATGGCCGAAACAGTTTTCCCGAAAACCGGCGGCAAACCTGTGAGTGGGTTCCTGCAGGATGCGATGGATGCGGGTGTTGTTTTCCAGGCTTGCACTGCCTCCATGGAATTGCACGACCTCAAACCAGAAGACCTGATCGATGGCGTCAAAATGGTTGGCGGCGCTACCATGTGGCAGATTGCTGAAGATTGTAAAACAGTGTTGACGTTCTAAAAAGGAGAATAAATGGCAAATGTAAGAGGGTGCAATTTACCAGACGACCTGTATTACCTGGTTGAGAAGCATGTTTGGGCTAAAGTACTTGCTGACGGTGTTATCCGGGTGGGCATTACGGCTGTAGCCGGAAAACTTTCCGGCGGAAAGCTGGCTGCCTTGACTGTGAAGTCCAAGAACATTGGTCAGGAAGTAAAGCAATCCAAAAGTGTCGCAACCGTCGAGAGCAGTAAATTTGTCGGCCCTGTGCCAGCTCCAATCAGTGGTGTTCTCCTTCGGGCAAACGAGAAATTAACCAATGATCCCAATCTGGCTATCTCCGATCCTTATGGTGAGGGCTGGGTAGCCGAAATGCAGCCGACCGATTGGAACACCGAAAAAGAAAGCCTGGTGACCGGCGCGGCTGGAGTCGCAGCATACCAGGCAAAATTGGAAGCCGATAACATCACCTGCAGTTAACGTTGTAAAAACCTCCACACCCCTTCTAAAAAACAAACGATTGCGTTTGCAAATAATCCCATCGAAGCTTGGACACACATGCTCCAAGTGCTGTTTTTTTCGTTCCCATTTGCAGTATCTCTGAATCTAAATTCGGTTTTTGCATTATGCAAGGAGGGACCATGCCTGAAAAAAGTATTTATGAAGAAATGAAAGAAAAAGGGGTCTCGCGGCGAGATTTCATGAAAACATGTGGGGTTGTGGCTGGTGCCATTGGACTGACCAGCCTGCCTCCCTTGAATACCGTTAGTGCTGCCGGGAAAGTTGGAAGAGGTTTTCGCCCGGAAAAACTGGTTGCCAAAGCCCTTGAAGCGAAATCCCGTCTCCCGGTCATCTGGCTGGAGTTCCAGGATTGCGCTGGTTGCAGCGAAGCACTGACCCGCAGCCAATCTCCCACACTGATCGATCTTGTACTAAACCAGATCACTGTGGAGTACCACGAGACATTATCTGCCGCCGCCGGTTTCCAGGTGGAAGAAGCAAAAATTGCGGCTATGGAAAAATATGCCGGAAAATATATTCTCGTCGTAGAAGGGTCGGTTTCACCGAAGGATGGTGGTGTTTATTGCACCATTGGCGGAAAGAGCTCGGTGGATATTCTGAAAGAAGCTGCTGCCGGAGCGGCCGCCATAATTGCCACCGGTAATTGCGCCACCTTTGGCGGCCTGCCAAAGGCTAACCCGGATCCAACCGGCGCGGTTAGCGTTATGGATATCATTAAAGACAAACCTATCGTAAATATTCCGGGATGCCCGGCCATTCCTGAAGTTTTCACCGGTACACTGGCACATTTTCTCGTATTCGGATCATTGCCCGAACTCGATCATTTACTCCGTCCCATGCCATTCTATGGGAAAACCGTTCATGATCGTTGTTTGCGGCGTCCGTTTTATGAGGCAGGGAAATTCGCCAACACATTTGACGATGAAGGGGCACGTGAAGGATACTGCCTCTACAAACTGGGATGCAAAGGTCCAACTACCTATAACGCCTGCGCTTCCATGAAGTGGAGCGGCGGTCTTTCCTTCCCGATCCAATCAGGGCATCCATGCCTGGGTTGTTCTGAGCCGAATTTCTGGGATGGCGGAGGATTTTATCAGGGGCAATCCGCCCCGCTTGACCGCCCAACTCTGGCTACCGCGGGAGGTGCTCTTGCCGTTGGCGCGGTGATTGGTGCCGGCGTTGCAGCAATCAACCAGTCTCAGAAAAAAAACAT
Source organism: uncultured Leptolinea sp. (assembly GCA_964420995.1). GTDB lineage: Bacteria > Chloroflexota > Anaerolineae > Anaerolineales > Anaerolineaceae > Leptolinea. The sequence continues at coordinate 33,671 of CAYQUX010000020.1, forward strand.
CGAGCATAAACACGAGATGGATAAGTAAAGGAGGAAATGATGAATTGGACAGATATTCTTACGTTTGCCCGTGGACCATTTTTTAATATTGCCCTCCTGTTTTTCATTGCCGGAATGACATACCGATTGGTTCGGGTCATATTACTCGGTTGGTCACCTGATAAAGTTCCAGCCCGTGGCAGTAAGTTCGGTGGAGCGATCAAATCGTATCTTAAGGGGATCATCGCCTGGCCATTCATCCCCTGGGTTAAAAATACATTCAGAAGAAACCCGGTCATCTACCTGGCTGGAGGCTTATTCCATCTGGGTCTATTTGTCGTTCTCGTTTTGGGAACACCCCATATGTTGGTCTGGAAGAGTTTGATTGGAATCGGCTGGCCCACATTGCCTCTCCCAATCGTTGATTGGATGTCGGCCGTAACCATTGTAGCCATGATCATTCTCTTTATTAACAGACTGGTCAACCCGGTTCTTAAATTGATCTCCGGCCCGGCAGAATGGCTCAATCTTTTGTTTGTGTTCCTGCCCATGGTCACCGGTTATATCATGACCCATCATCTCTGGTTCCCTTATGAGGTTCTCTATAGCCTTCACATGATTTCAGTTAACTTGCTTTTGATCTGGATTCCTCTCAGCCGGATTTCGCACTTCATGTTCTATTTCTTCTCGAAGGCAATCCATGGCGCGGATTTTGGCAAACGGGCTGTTCAGCCATAGGAGGCAGAACATGGAAAATCAAGTCGTTATCAACACGTTTGTAAAAGAAACTGGTGGATATGCAGCCTCTCAGTTGGAAGCCTGCACCCGGTGTGGAATGTGTGCTGAAGCCTGCCATTTCTATCAGGCAACCGGTGATCCGGAATACGCTCCTGTCTGGAAAATTGAATTACTTAAGCGGGCGTATGAACAACGATTTACACTCATCGGGAAAATGAAGCTTGCTTTGGGGATTGATAAACCCATCACAGACGATGACGTAAATCATTTCAGCAAGATCGTATATGAAGCCTGTACCCTTTGCAACAAATGTTCAATGGTCTGCCCTATGGGCATCCAATTGGGTCCATTGATCCACGAAGTGCGTGCCGGTTTTTCGAATGCCGGTCTGGTTCCCGCCGATTTAATGCAAGCCGTAAACAAGCAGGTTGAAGAAGGCAGCCCATTGGGTGTCACTGATGATGTCTATGAAAGCCGGATGGAATGGGTGGCTGATGAATGGGAAGTTGATCTGCCTATGGACGTTAAAGGCGCCGATACGCTGGTTGTCTTCAGTTCCATTGAAGTGATGAAATTTCCGGAGAACATCGCGGCAATCGCGAAGATATTGAACGCGGCTGGTGAAAAATGGACGCTCAGTAAGAAAGCCAGAGAGGTTGTCAATTTCGGTTTTTATGAAGGTAACACCGAAAGAACAAAGATATTTATGAAACGCGTTTTCGATGGCGCGGCTGAACTGGGTGTCAAGAAGATTGTGGTCACTGAATGCGGCCACGCGTATGACGCGCTGCGCTGGACATCGTACAACTTGATGGAGGTTCCCGCGGGTATTGAAATCACACACATTGTCGGCCTCATCGGTGAATATCTCAAGAACGGCAAGATAAAGCTCAAAGAGAATTCTCTTGATTCCAACGGAACCATCACCTTCCATGATGCCTGCAAGATTCAACGGAGAGGCGGGCATATTCAGGAACCGAGAGATGTGTTGAATATTCTCGCGCCGCATGCTTTCAAAGAAATGTCACCCAGCCGGGAGGAATCTGTTTGTTGCGGTGGCGGTGGAGGTGTGATTGCGATCAAAGAGGCTGACGCCAATCGCTATGCCGCTTTCGAATTGAAGGTTGACCAGATGGACAAAATCGGTGCCAAAACCGTCGTCATGAGTTGTTCAAACTGCCGCCTGCAATTTACCGATTGCGTGCAACATTTCAATCTGGATGTAAAAGTTGCCGGCCTTAGCCAGTTGGTGGCCGACGCTCTTGTAGAAGACTAGGAGGTCTAAAATGGCTTCTTTCCTGATTACTCCAGTAGAAAAAGGAATTTTCCGCTGTCAGCATAAAGCGCCCATGTCGCACGAAGATGTTCGCGCTCTGGCCACCTTCCTTCATGATTATCGCGGAAAACTTCTGGTTGATCTTACCGGAACAACGGGGGTGGAATGTATGAACAACCTTCGCCAGTTCCGGCCAATGATGCCAACTACTGCCATTTTTGGAGCAGACATTGATGCGGCTCAACTGGAAATTTCGGAGAGTTACTACACACATGATGTCCGTATTTTTAAGACGGAAGATGAAGCTCTCACCTGGCTACGAAACCAATAATAAGAGGATAATATGGCACAAAGAATTGTAATTGACCCGATTACCCGTATTGAAGGCCATTTACGCATCGAGGTGAGTGTTGATTCGAACAACAAGATCACAGATGCTTACAGTTCAGGCACGATGGTTCGTGGTATCGAAAAAATTCTCCGCGGCCGCGATCCACGGGAAGCCTGGGCATTCGCCCAGCGCGCCTGCGGCGTATGCACCACAGTACATTCTTTTGCTTCCATCCGTTCTGTGGAGGATGCGCTTGGAATAAAGATTCCCAGGGCAGCCAACCTCATCCGCAACTTGATGATCGCCCAGCAATATGTCCATGACCATGTAATGCATTTCTATCACCTGCATGCGCTTGACTGGGTAGACGTTGTTTCCTGCCTTAAAGCAGATCCTACCCAAACCTCGGCGATCCAACAAAAGATTTCCGGTTGGTCAAAATCATCTCCGGCATATTTTGCCGATATTCAGAAGAAGGTGCAGGCGATTGTCGATAGCGGGCAGCTATCCATTTTTGCCAACGCGTACTGGGGACACCCTGCTTACAAACTTCCACCTGAAGTCAATCTGCTGGCGGTTGCACACTACCTGGAAGCCCTGGATTGGCAAAAGGATGCCACTAAAATCCATACCATCTTTGGCGGCAAAAACCCGCATCCCAATTTTGTGGTTGGCGGCGTGCCCATGCCGATAGATCTGAACAGCGACACCGCCCTCAATGCCGAACGTTTATCGATCATCAATGACTCGATCAATAAAATGATTGAATTTGTTGACCAGGTGTACCTGCCCGATGTATTGGCCATCGCGCCTTATTATCTGGAATACGGTGGTTTTGGTGAGGGGTTGGGTAATTTCCTGACCTGGGGTGAACTTCCCGGTGACGACAACAGCGATGTCTCGAAATTCCTGGTGCCGCGGGCTGTCATTTTGAATCGCGATCTTTCTCATATCGAAATGCCGGATCCGCGCGATTTTGAAAAAATGCAGGAATATATTGCCCATTCTTGGTATGACTACAAGGCAGGGGATAAAGCAGGCCTGCATCCCTGGAAGGGCGAGACTGAATTTAACTACACCGGCCCCAAACCACCCTATGATCTTCTCGAGGTTGATCAAAAGTATTCCTGGTTGAAAGCTCCCCGTTGGGCTGAAACCCCGATGGAGGTCGGTCCGCTGGCCCGGGTATTGGCCATGTATGCCAATGGACACGCTCAGACAAAGGAACTGGTTGGCGCTGTGCTCTCGACATTAAATGTCCCGGTCGATGCGTTATTTTCCACTCTGGGGCGTACGGCGGCACGGGCGATTGAAACAAAAGTTTTTGCCGACGCGATGCGCACCTATTACAACGATCTGGTGGCTGAAATTAAAGCCGGAAATACCAGAACATGTGATGACTCAAAGTGGGAACCTCTCACCTGGCCGGGGCACGCAGAAGGCTTTGGATACATGGAAGCACCGCGCGGTGCCCTGGGACACTGGATCGTCATTTCCAACGGCAAGATAGAAAACTACCAGATGGTAGTTCCAACCACCTGGAACGCGTCACCCCGCGACCATAACAACAAACCCGGGGCTTACGAAGCATCCCTGGTGGGCACTCCCCTGGCAAAACCCGATTGGCCGCTGGAAGTTTTACGCACCATTCACTCATTTGATCCCTGTATGGCCTGTGCCATTCATATGATCGATGTGGAAGGCAACAAAATTGGTGAAGCGGCAACCGGACTCAGCATTTGCCATCGTTGATTCATATGACAGAAACCAAACGCAAGGTTGTACTGGGACTGGGGAATCTGTTACAAAAAGACGAAGGATTGGGTGTTCAGGCCTTAAACCTCCTGAACGCCCAATCGGGCAATACAACAGATTTCGAATTGCTTGACGGCGGTGTTCTGGGTCTCAATTTACTGATGATCGTGGAAGAGTGCAGTCATTTGCTGATACTTGACGCGATCAACATGGGAAAACCTGCCGGGACTGTAATTGAACTGGCAAAGGATGAAATTCCGTTCTATTCGGGAATTCAGCTTTCACACCACCAGATAACATTTCAGGAGGTGCTGGGTCTGGCCAATATTCGCGGCCATTTACCCGTACATTTACACTTGATCGGCGTTCAACCGGAAGACATATCCACGGGATTGGAATTGAGTGAAATAGTCACAAATGCCTTGCCAGAGGTCGTAAGGCGAGCTGAGAAGGTTTTGGAAACCTGGACGTGATCCTAAAAATAAGGACTTGAATAAAATGGATTATTACTATCTAGACGCGGTTTCATGGGAATACAGTCAGGCACTGTATCACGCAGCGGCACATTTGGGTCGGGAAGCGTTGTTTGTTCTTCGACCGGCAACCCCGTATGTTTGCATAGGGTACCATCAAGACGCTCAACAGGAGATTGATCTGGAATTTGTAAAAACCAGTAACATTCCTGTATTCCGGCGGGAAGTCGGTGGGGGCGCTGTGTATCTGGATGGGCAGCAACTTTTCTTCCAATTGGTGATCAACGAAAAACATCCGGGCGTGCCCGGAAATATTGCCGATTTTTATAAAAAATTCCTGCAACCGGTTATCAATACCTTTCGGGACTTTGGTGTGCCGGCTGAGTACAAACCCGTGAATGACATCATCACCAATGGGCGGAAAATCTCCGGGACAGGTGCGGCACAGGTGGGTGATATGTTAATCCTGGTGGGTAACTTTATCCAGGATTTTAACTATGAGATGATGTCGAAATGCCTGCGGGTTCCCGATGAAAAATTCCGCGATAAAGTACACAAGACGATGTATGAAAACCTGACCACTTTTTTGCGTGAGACCGGCAAGATACCGGGAAACAAAGAACTTGGTGACACACTGTCTCAATATTACTCGGAATTGGTTGGTGGGCTGACACCGTGTTCACTGGATGATGAACTGACCAGAAAAGCGGATGAATTGTTGAAAGAAATGAACACTCCCGAATGGCTACTGGACAATGACCGCCGCAGGCCGGATTCTCGGCAGGTAAAAATCTCTGAAGGTGTGTACGTGCTTCAAAAGATGCTTAAAACTCCGGGCGGTCTTATCCGGGTTACTGCTGTGAATCAGGACGGACATCTGTCAGATGTGCATATTTCCGGAGATTTCTTCTTCTTTCCGGCCAACCACCTGATGGATCTGGAAAAAACACTGAGTGGCGTTTCCGTGGACCCAATGGCCATTACCCAGGCTGTTGAAACGTTTTACCAGAAATTTGGCGTTGAAAGCCCGGGTGTTGTCCCGGCTGATTTTGCCAGTGTGATCACGGCTTGAGCAGAAAAAACGGACGGGAAGTCAACCTGACTTCCCGTCCGTTTCTTAAACGTTTTCAATGGGGACTATTTAATCATTAAACTCAAGAAATTTCCCTTCATTTCCTGCGATACTGTGTAGATATTGACCAAATGAGTATCACTTGAGAATCATTCGACTATGGTATACGCGGAAATTTTGCCGGCCATTGCGGTTTTTCGTTTCTAGAAGGTTTATTAATCTTTTGGAAAAATGAAAATCGTTTGGATTTACCCGATGACCGCTTCTGTCAATCTGTGTTAATTATGCATGGTCCAGCAGATATCTGGCGGTCTTCGAGTCGGTAACCAGGACATTAATAAACTTCCCCCGCAAGGCACCCAGGATGGCATCGCCTTTGCGAATATCACCGGCGACAGCGATCACCGTCTTAATTTTTCTCAGGGTTGCCAGGTCAATCGCAACGGTACGATCATTGATCTCAATGTCCAATCGTTCGCCATCCGCTGAGTAATGTTGGCCGCAAATATCGCCGGCTACTCCTGCCTCCGCCATTTTCTGGCGTTCTTTTTCTGTAATATACCCGGCGATCTTTAAGCTGTATAAATCGGGATCGATTGTCCCAATGCCAACCAGGGCGATATCCGCATCACCGGCACGGATCAGTGTTTCCTTTATACTGCGTTCCTGCAAGAGCGCATCTCGCACCATTTTGTTCTCCACAACCAGTGGTGAATGTAAATGAAGGCAGGTCGCGTTTAGCCGGTTTGTAAGTTTTTGTGCCAGAAGTGGACCATCGGCCAAATTGTTTTCCAGGCCAGTGGCTCCAATTAATTGGATGACCACCATTCCTTTCATTTCCCGTGGTTTAAGCGCATTGATCATATGCTGCAAGGCACTACCCCAGGAGATGCCAATCACCATGTTATCGCGTACGATCTCATTAAAATATTCGGCTACCAGTTGCCCCAAACCCACCAGGACATCGGTATACGATTCGTCTTCCGTCACCATGACCTTGGCGGATTTTAGGCCAAACGTAGTAATTAACTCCTGTTCCATCTGGCGCCATGTCCACGGATAGTGCACATTAATTTCAACAATATTTCGTTCACGGGCTTCCGCGATCATCCGGGAAATCATGGGGCGGGCAATGCCAGTAATCTCTGAAATCTCTTGCTGGGTTTTATCCTGGTCATAATATAAGGAAGCGATCTTTGCGAGCAATGCCATCCGAAATTCGGTATTGTCCATTCATCACCTTCAAAACGCGAAAGATTAATTGCACGAACTGTATGTAAATTATAAACCATTAAGATTGAATAAATGTTACTAATAATAATACACAAATGTATCATAAATGCAACAGTATATGACATATATCAATACATCTAATGACATGTTGATATATTGACAAATGATTAATCAGAACATATACTATTGTTATTGAATAAAAATACTCTTTTGTATTCTGGAGGTGTTCGTAACAAATGAGGGCTTGAGAATGAAAAATTGATCTATCTGGTGATAACCGCGAAATGACCCGGGAAGCGATCCTGGTCTTGATATTCGCAACCGGATGGATCTCCCTTTTTTTTCATCCCTGCTCACATTTCCCCTCATAATTTTTTTCATCAGGCTTGTTTCTTTGTTGTACTTTCTTTCTCTGCCTTGATGTCATAAAAAACCCGGATTGGTGTATTCCGCATTCATCCATAAAAGAAAACAACGTTCCCCCTTCTCTTTTTTAAAAAGTAATTTCATATATGTGATTGGAGGTTTCATTTTGATGGCTACCCCATTGTTGCAAATTGCGATGGATTATACCTCGCTATCCAAAGCCCTGGTCATGGCGGCTCTGGTTGCCCCGGAAGTGGATATTATTGAAATCGGTACGCCTCTGTGCAAGGCTGCCGGGGTTGAGGCAATCCGTGCTATGCGAGAAATTTGCCCGGACAAGTTGATCCTGGCTGATTTTAAAACGCCGGATGTGGGTGGACTCGAAGCTACCATGGCTTTTGATGCAGGCGCTGATATGTTTACTGTGATTGGCGGAGCTGCTTTGCCAACCGTGGAACAGGCTCTCGCTGTAGCCCGACAACGGGGCAAGGAAATGCTCATGGAACTCACGGGTGTCCGTGACATTCTGGCGCGGGCTGCTGAATGGCGCAAAATCGGTGTAGATCGAATTGTTTACCACCGCGAGTGGGATGCCCAGTCAGCCGGCCGCGAATGGACGGAAGCGGATAAGGACATCATCCGCAGGCTGATTGATATGGGATACAAGGTCACGATCACCGGCGGGATGACTATTGACCTTCTTCCATTTTTCGCTGATTTGCCAGTGTCTGTACTGATCTGTGGCCGGGGGATCCGCGAAGCCGCCAACCCCCGCGAAGCCGCGCATCAAATGCGTGTGGCGCTTGCCGAACTCTGGTCAAAAACGTCATCCAACATCTCCTCATCGAATGCCGCTTCACAAAGTTCATTATTTTTCGATCTGGCAGCAAAAGCAATTCGTTATGGCATAAGTGCGATGGGTTTGTCCCTGGTTATCGATGGTCGGGGATGCCCCGGCTGCGATTCCCCGAGTCGTTTCTGTCTCGGTACGCAAACAGACATCCTGTGTCCTGGGAACCTGTCATCTGATGACATTGTTCGGGGACTTGGACAGACGATAACCACAAACGGGGTTTTTGGACGGGTGTCTGAAAATGCTTTTTATCTCGATCCAGCCCAGTTGGGAGAAATTTCGCGTAACAGGGTGATAGATCTGTTGAACGCCACCGGTACAACCCTGCGGAATTTGGGGTATCCGGTTGATATTAACGCGGGTATTAAAGCCGCGAACCAAGTACTTGGAATTTCCTAGGAGGCATGAATACATATGACTACATCGAATTTGCATCTGACAGCATTGGGAATGGTAGAAACAAGAGGGGTTGTTGCCTCGATTGAAGCAGCGGACGCCATGCTGAAAACAGCCCATGTGACCCTGACAGGGCAGGAAGAGATTGGCGGCGGTTACACCACGATCTTTGTGCGCGGCGAAATTGGCGCCGTACGGTCAGCGGTGGATGCTGGAGCTGCGGCAGCCAAGCGAGCCGGAGAACTTGTGGCGGTGCATGTGATAGCCCGCCCGCAGGCAGCCCTCGAACCCTTGTTGCCACAGGGTGTGAAATCCAGCCGGCATAACTCAGACTGATCGCGAGGAGAACGAAATGCAACTTAGAACCTACTTACTCATTGATCAGATGCAGCCACAATACGGGGCACTGACGGGGAAAACGATGCAAGGCGAGATTCCCGTGGAAGGCATGGCGGAAATTTATATTGAAACTGCGCCAGCTTCCGATATCTATCGGGTTATGGATATCGCATTAAAGACAATGGATGTGCGTGCCGGTGCTCTGGCGGTGGAACGTGAATATGGATCATTGGAAATCCACTCCCGCCACCAGGAAGTTGTCAAAGTAGCGGGGCAACAGGCTCTGGAAATACTGGGGTTGACAGAAAATGACCGGCTGAAACCGGAGATTTTATCCTCTTTGTTAATCTCAAATGTTGATCCATTTCAGGCACAATTAATCAATAAAACGGCTTTTGGGGGATTGTTGTTGGCAGGCCAGACATTGTGCGTTTTGGAAGTAATGCCCGCGGCATATATCGTTTTAGCTGCAAATGAGGCTGAAAAGGCCGCGAACATCACGCTGGTTAACTACACACCGCGCGGAAGATCGGGACGTTTATATTTTTCCGGGTCTGATGCCGAAGTACGGCAGGCAAGGGACGCGGCAATAAAAGCCATTGAGTCACTTCCAGGGCGAACTAAGTGAGAGGCTTAAAGCATGCGAACCTTCTATACAGAAAGTGATATTGATGATCTCGCTGCCAGCGGCATCCAGAAATTGGATGTCGGACAGGGTGTGGTACTTACGGACGCGGCCCGGGAACGGGCTGAAGAGCTGGGCTTTGTCCTGGTTGCTCCAGGTAGTTCGCCTGTTGAAAAACCCGCGGTGCCTGTCACTTCAAAAGTACAAAGTGCATCTCTCCCAGACCGGCCACAGGGTTGTCAACATGAGCCAATTGTTGTTAAAAGCAGCCAGGTTGAAACCACGAAAAGCGGGGGACCGGTAGTGGACCAACTGGTGGAAGCGATAAGCGCGCTGAAGAAGCGAGGAGGCTAATATGCGTATCGCGAAAGTAGTAGGCGTAGCTGTCGCCACCGTCAAAGACCGTCGTTTGGAAGGGGGCAAATGCATGCTCGTGTCAGCTGCCGACCCAACCGGTGAGGTGCAAGGATTGCCGTTTGTGGCGTTTGATATGGTTGGCGCTGGTGAAGGTGAGCTGGTTTTGATTGTGGAAGGTAGTTCGGCTCGGATAGCGGCCGGGGATCCCAACCGCCCGGTGGATGCGGTCATCGTAGCGATCTTGGACTCACTACGACACGACGGTCAAATGATGTACCCAAAAAGTTAACTTCTATATTCTGGAGACAAAAATATGGCTCAAACGACAGGTAATTCTGCAAAAAAGATCGTGGATTTGATAGGGGACCAGGCCCTCGGCATGATTGAAACCCGTGGATTGGTGGCGAGCATCGAAGCGGCTGATGCCATGGTGAAAGCCGCTAACGTGACCCTGCTGGCCAAACGCGCCATTGGTGGTGGTTATGTTGCTGTGATGGTTCGCGGAGATGTGGGTGCCGTAAAGACAGCTCTGGCAGCGGGCCGTGAAGCGGCTGGTCGGATTGGTGATGTGGTATCCGTCAGGATGATCCCGGGTCCACATATGGATCTTGAAGCATTGTTGCCGCCGGTAGCGGCCGCATCATAACAGGAGGCCGGGTATGAGTGAGCCGGCCAAAATGACTGTCACGCGGCTGCAACGGAAAAAACGCAGCGGCGAAAAGATCACGATGCTGACAGCCTACGATTTTCCCATGGCGAAATTTATAAATTTGGCTGGAGTGGATATTGTGCTGGTTAGCGATGCTGTAGGCACGGTGGGACTTGGCCGGCCAGAGGCGGTATCGGTGAGTGTGGATGAAATGATATATCACACTCAGGCCGTGGCCCATGGCGCCGGAAATTCAATGGTTGTATCCACCCTGCCATTTGGAACATACGAGACTGTGGAACAGGCTGTAGCCACCGGAGTGAGAATAATGAAAGAAGGTCACGCCGATGGGATCCATATGGAGGCGACAGCCGCCGATGCGCCCAAGGTAAAGGCACTGGTGCATGCCGGCGTGCCGGTGATAGGGCACCTGGGGATTACCAAACAAAAGATCGTTCGTACGGGAACAATTCAGATACAGGGACGAACAGCGGCAAGTGCGGCTACTGCCGTGGCAGATGCCGTTGCACTGGCGAATGCAGGCGCGTTCGCATTGGTCCTGGAATGCATTCCCGATCGCCTGGGTGACATCATCACACGCAGTCTTGAAATCCCAACAATCAGTATCGGCGCCGGGGTAGGCTGCGACGGACAGGCATTGGTTACCCAGGACATGCTGGGTATGTTCAAAGAGATGTCACCTCGTTTTCTAAAAATCTACCTGGACTTGACCCAGGTCATCGTTGCAGCACTGACGCAGTTTCGCACTGAAGTGGAACAAGGGAAATTTCCGGGGCCGGAGCATAGTTATTCCATTGATGATGCTGAACTGGCCAAATTGCTGACACAAATGCAAAGCAAAGCAACGCAATAAATTTGAAAAGGAGAAACCTATTATGACCGAGTCTTTAAAAGGAAAAGTCGCTGTAATTTCAGGGGTTGGTTCTGGTTTCGGGAAAGCTACAGCAGAATTATTTGCAAAAACAGACCAGGTTGGTCTTATCCTGATCGACTTCAACGAGAAAGCTTTGCAGGAAACGGCTGATGTGTGCAAGGCGGCCGGCTCGAAGGTTGTTGCCCTTCCGGCAGATGTAACTAAGACGGAGACCTTTGAGAAAGCATTAAAAGAGACCGTTGACACATTCGGCAGAATTGATTTCCTGATCAATTACGCGGGTGGCGCGCTAAAAGTGGCACCGATTGAGGAAATGGATGATGCGATTAATCGGAAGATTATTGACCTGAATCTCACCAGTACAATCGCAAGCTGCCGGGCATTTACACCTTTGTTTAAAAAACAAGGCTTTGGCAAGATTATCAACGTTTCCAGCGTATGCGACCGCCGCTCATGGCCGGGTTGGTCGGTGTATTCCGCCGCCAAAGCGGCTGTAAATGCGTTCACGAAATGCCTGTACACAGAATTAAGACCGCATGGCATTGCTGTCACTTTGCTTGTTCCAGGTGGAGCCAATACCGGATTTCAGGCAGCCGCAGCCGGTGTCTCAAAATTTGAGTGGGATGAAGAATTGGCGTTGCGGCCTGAACACTTCGCGGACATGGTGTATCAAACCTGCGCTCTAACCAGGGGAGGATGTGTGTCTGAGTTGCATGTCTATGGACTTGCGCAGGATATTAGCGGTTTTTAAAAGTTGCTAAATCTCTGGAAGGGTTGTCAGCCACGATGGTTTCGTGTCATAGATCAAATAATGGAATATTACTCAAGCGAAACCATAAATCCGGCGCAAAGGAGGAGATCAGGAAAGAACAGAAAATTTGAAACCTGAGTCGTGCTTTACCGTCCATAAATAGCTCATAGTGGAAAAAAAGCACGATGCTCCCGGGTACCAGATTTGCTTGCCAAATATGCAGAAGCGGATACATGTCTGCAAAAATGGTCGGTTGGAAGAGGCATACACAGCTCTTCACCTCATTCTCACTATGAGCGAGAACACTATTCCTTAATTTAGGAGGAATTTCGAAGTGAAAAAGAATCTGTTTGCTCTTTTGATTGTCGTTGTGCTCGCCAGTATGCTGTTTTCGGCTTGCACCCCAGCGACACCCGCTCCAGCGGCCGAAAAAGCCACCGATGCTCCGGCCGTCGAAAAAGCCACTGATGCTCCAGCCCCTGCCGCAGAAGCCGCCAGCGGGGAAAAGAAAGAAATAAAGAAAATCGCTTTCTTTGTCTCTGACCTGAGCAATGTCTTCCATCAGATGCAGGCTACCGAAGCGAAGAAATACGCCAAAGAGAAATACGGCGCTGAAGTATTCGTGTTCGATGGCAAATCAGACGGCGCCGTCATGACCCAGAACGTGGACCAGATTGTGGCCCAGGGTATGGATGCCGCGACACTGCACATTTGGGACGGCGAAGCTGCCACCCCTGGTGTTGAAGCCGCACTCAAGAAGGGCATCGTCATGACCTCCTTCTTCAGCCCCGTAGCCAAGACCGGTATCCCCACCGCCCGCAGCGATGAAAAAGGGATCTCCTTCGCCATGGGTGCCGAAATGGCCACCCAGTGGAAAGCCGCGAACCCCGACAAACCGATCGTAATGGTTCAGGTGGGTTGGCCTAATCACACCGAAGTTAAATCCGGCCGTACCGATCCATTCGTGGCTGGTGTCAAATCCGTGGATCCTTCCGCGACAGACCTGGGCTGCCAGGATGCGAGCAAGGGACCGGATGCTGCCAAACAGATCATCACCGACCTGATGACCTCGCACCCGGAAGTCAACCTGATCTACTCTGAAGCCTCCAACCTGACCGTGGGTACGATGGCCGCGTTGACCAAAGCCGGCCGTGGCAAATTCGACAATGGCAAACCGTTGACCGAAATTGTTGCCAGCGTTGACTTCGACGAAGTTGAGATGAAGTCACTCTATGATCCCAACAGCTCACTGAAACTCTCCATGGGTCTTCCCCCTGTTGAGACCGCTCAGGGTCGTATCGACCTGATCATGGATGTTGCCTCCGGTAAAGTGAAACCGACGGCGAATCCTGCGGAAGAGTTCTTCTACAAAGCCTACAACATCTCCTTCTGGACGATGCCGAAAAACGATGCCGCGAAATGGCTGAATGCCCAGTTCGGAACAAAAATTGAAGTCTCTGAAGCCGCCAGCGCAGAAAAGAAGGAAGTAAAGAAAATCGCCTTCTTCGTCTCTGACCTGAGCAATGTCTTCCATCAGATGCAGGCTACCGAAGCGAAGAAATACGCCAAAGAGAAATACGGCGCTGAAGTATTCGTGTTCGATGGCAAATCAGACGGCGCCGTCATGACCCAGAACGTGGACCAGATTGTGGCCCAGGGTATGGATGCCGCGACACTGCACATTTGGGACGGCGAAGCTGCCACCCCTGGTGTTGAAGCCGCACTCAAGAAGGGCATCGTCATGACCTCCTTCTTCAGCCCCGTAGCCAAGACCGGTATCCCCACCGCCCGCAGCGATGAAAAAGGGATCTCCTTCGCCATGGGTGCCGAAATGGCCACCCAGTGGAAAGCCGCGAACCCCGACAAACCGATCGTAATGGTTCAGGTGGGTTGGCCTAATCACACCGAAGTTAAATCCGGCCGTACCGATCCATTCGTGGCTGGTGTCAAATCCGTGGATCCTTCCGCGACAGACCTGGGCTGCCAGGATGCGAGCAAGGGACCGGATGCTGCCAAACAGATCATCACCGACCTGATGACCTCGCACCCGGAAGTCAACCTGATCTACTCTGAAGCCTCCAACCTGACCGTGGGTACGATGGCCGCGTTGACCAAAGCCGGCCGTGGCAAATTCGACAATGGCAAACCGTTGACCGAAATTGTTGCCAGCGTTGACTTCGACGAAGTTGAGATGAAGTCACTCTATGATCCCAACAGCTCACTGAAACTCTCCATGGGTCTTCCCCCTGTTGAGACCGCTCAGGGTCGTATCGACCTGATCATGGATGTTGCCTCCGGTAAAGTGAAACCGATGGCGGATCCTGCGGAAGAGTTCTTCTACAAAGCCTACAACATCTCTTTCTGGACGATGCCGAAGGCTGATGCCGCGAAATGGCTGAACGCCCAGTTCGGAACAAACATTCAATAATCCTCTAGTCTGAAAAAAAGCAATACATCTTGACGGGGGAAGGGCAATTACTCCCCCGTCAAGATTAAGGAGCCGGTGTATGAAATCAACGGAGATTGTGCTGGAGATCAGGAACCTGATTAAAGACTTCCCAGGTGTACGGGCGGTCAATGATGTCAGCTTCGACATAAAACGAAATACCATACACTGCCTGGTCGGAGAGAATGGTGCAGGAAAATCAACCTTGATTAAGATGCTGACTGGCGCGTACGGACGAACCAGTGGGCGGATTCTTCTCAATGGTGAAGAGTATAACCCCCGCAGCACACGTGATGCCAAGCTAAAGGGTATCAGTACGTTATTTCAGGAACTAAATGTAGTTAACCAACTCACTGTAGAAGAAAACCTCACATTGGGGATGGAAGACACCACATTCGGCTTCCTGAGAAAAACTGACAAAATCAACAAAATTCTCAAGGTATTAAACAGTATTGAGCCATCGATAAAACCAAAACAACTGGTTTCAAGCTTAAGTGTAGCGAAAAAACAAATTATTGAGATTGCAAAAGCTGTCGCCACAGAATCTGACATCATCATTATGGATGAACCGACGGCTGCCATCTCTGAGGCAGAAATTGCCCGACTGTTTACGATTATCAAAGGTTTGCGGGAAAACAATGTAACAGTTATTTACATTTCTCATCGCCTGGATGAGATCTTTGAAATTGGAGATTATGTCACGGTCATGCGTGACGGCAAGCATATTGAAACAAAACCCGTATCCCAGATCAAGGATCGCATGGAACTCATTAAGATGATGATCGGGAAAACGGTTTTTGAGCAATATACCCCCAAAGAAGAAAACAAACAGGAAACCATTCTTGAGGTCAAAGAGCTGACGAATCACAGGCTTAAAAATGTTTCCTTTAAAATCCGTGAGGGTGAAATCGTAGGTTTCTACGGATTGGTGGGTGCGGGTAAAACTGAACTTGCCCGCGCAATTTACGGGGTAGATGAATATAAAGGCGAGATTTTGTACAGGGGTAAGAAGTTCCTGCCTTCTCCGGAAAAAGCAATTTCAGCGGGTGTTACCCTGGTTCCTGAAGAAAGAAGATCCCAGGGCTTATTCACCATCCTGCCCATTCGTTGTAACGTTCCGGTAATGAATATGCAAAAGATATCCACGAACGGTTTCATAAATGATAGAACGGAACGGAATGTAACCGTTGAATATGTTGATAAATTAAAAATTGCAACAAACAGCATCGAAAAGGAAGCGTCCAAGCTCTCCGGGGGTAACCAGCAAAAAGTTGTTCTGTCAAAATGTCTGTTTGCCGATGCCGATTTGTTGATGCTTGACGAACCCACGCGGGGTATTGATGTAGGGGCAAAAAGCGAGATTTACAGTCTCATCCGCAGACTTTCCAAAGAAGGAAAGACGATCATCATCTTTTCTTCGGAACTGCCTGAGGTCATCAATATCTGCGACACCATTCACCTTCTTTATGATGGAAGACTGAAGTCCACATTGCAAAATGGAAATGACATTAACAGCGAAAAAATCCTTCACATTGTGACTGGAGGGGAATAGGTATGGAAGAAAAACTGAGCAAGAAACTAGTTTTGGGCAACAAGCTCAGCGATGAAACATTCATCACCCTGAGTATGGTTGGGGTGTTGCTGCTCGTGTTCACGTTAGCCAGTTTCGTTGTTCCCAATTTTTATAAACCTCAGAACATTCTCAATCTGATTACCAATAACTGGTATCTGGTCATATTGGGTATTGGCGTCACGTTCCTGTTAATTACCGGGAATCTGGATATGTCAGTGGGTGGAAACATCGCATTGACCGGCGTTCTGGCCGTTTATTTTTGCCAGGGGTATAACGTTTCGGAAAACCCATTGGCCAATGGGTTGGGATTGCCCTATGCAGTGGCTGTTATCCTGGCTCTGTTATGTGCCATGGGTGTTGGTGCCATCAATGCCTTTTTCATTGCCAAACTGAAAGTTCCCTCCATTATTGTCACACTCGGCACCATGATGTTGGCCCGCGGAACAGCCCAGGTATTGACCCAGGGCGCGCAACGAAATACGAGCCTGCCCGATGCCTTTGGTGTACTTGGAGAAACCATGCTGCCGGGCACAAATATCCAACTATCGGTGTTGGTGATGCTTACCCTGATAGTCATCGCGCTAATTATTGAAAAGAAGACAATTTTTGGAAGGCGGATCTATCTTATCGGCGCCAACCCGGAAGCAGCCAGCCTCTCAGGCATCAATGTTACAAAATACATCTCCATACTTTACATACTAAACGGTTTACTGGCCGGAATTACAGGCATTCTGCTGGCTTCCGAATTCAAAGCCGGTGTCTCCAGCCGCGCATTGGGGTATGAATTTGACGCGCTGGTTATAGCGCTTCTTGGCGGTGTCAGCATCGCGGGTGGTTTTGGGTCTGTAGAGGGAATGTTTGTCGGTGCACTCATCCTTTCTGTGGTAACGACATCTGCCACAGGGCTCTTGCTATCGCCAGACTGGCAATTCACACTCAAAGCGATTGTTACCTTCATTGCGATTCTTGCGCAGCGTTTCGCTCTGGATAAAAGAAAAGGATAAGGGTGCATTGCATCTTTTCGAGGAGCAGGCAACGTGAAAACTGAAAATGCAAATTTACAACAAATTCAAATGGATCGCTCAACATCAATCAGAACAGTCGTAAAGCAATACTATATCTTTGCAGTATTGATCCTGATTGTTTTTATCTTCAGCATGATGAAGTTGGACCAGGTTGAATTTTTTGAACCGGGACACTTCCTCAGCCCTGATAGTGTCATTAACATTCTTCGCAGCGCCGTACCGATACTTACCCTCAGTGGTGCTTTCACGCTTCTTATGATCTCCGGGAACATAGACCTTTCCGTTGGCAGCGCCATGAGTTTAAGCGCTGTGGTTTATGCCTGGATGATCCTGAACGGGTACTCTTTCCTGCCGGCGTTTTTAGTAACCCTGGTGGCTGGAATCATCATGGGATACCTTAACGGTTATCTGGTGATGAAATTACGCATCACCCCTGTAATTGCCACATTGATAACACTCAGTCTGTTCAAAGGCATTGCGCTATTGATTGTGCCGGATGGACTCTCCGCAATCAAATCGACAGCGACTCAAGAAATGCCAGCCTGGATTAATGATTATGGGCGGGAAGAGGTTTTATTTGGACTGCCATGGGCGTTCTGGATCGCGGTGGCTGTGATAATCATCTGGTTGGTTATCCAGAAAAAGATGGTTTTGGGCAAGTATGCTGCCGCCATTGGGGGCAACCGTCTGGCAGCCGAACTGTCTGGAATTAACGCAGTACGGGTGGGTTGGATAATTTACATATTGGTGGGTTTGTTTGCCGCGCTGGCAGGAATCGCGCGAGGTAGCTATATGTCGCTGGGTGATCCTCTATCGGGAGATGGCATGGAGACATCGTGCATTATTGCCGTGCTTTTGGGTGGAACCGCATTCTCTGGTGGTGAGGGATCGACATTAAAAACAACGATTGGCGCACTCATTATTATCTGTGTGACTACAGGTTTGATGACCGTAATCCCTGCCTACTGGCAAATGGTAGCCATGGGCAGCGTGCTGCTGATTGCTGTCGTAATCAATACACTGCTTTCAAATGAAAAAGTAAAAGCATAAAGTCAGGTTTCAATGAAATTTTGGATATCCCTCATCATTGCATTGGAGAATCAGTCATGTTCAAAATGCCCGTAGGTTTGTATGAAAAAGCGTTACCCGACGAACTGTCGTGGGAAGAACGTTTAGAAGCTGCCGGTCGGGCTGGGTATGACTTTGTCGAGATTTCAATTGACGAAAGTGACGAACGGCTTTCAAGATTGGATTGGTCGAAAACTGAGCGGGCAGAGTTGCGTCATTCCATTGCCAATACGGGTATTCGTATCATGACCATGTGCTTAAGCGGTCACCGAAAATATCCGCTTGGCAGCCACTCACCATCCCTTTGCAAACAGGGTCAGGAGATTTTGCATAAAGCGATTGACTTTGCCGGTGACATTGGACTGCGTGTGGTTCAGGTGATGGGGTACGACGTTTTCTATGAAACAAGTGATGAAGAAACCCGGGCAAACTTTATTGAGGGGCTCTGGTTGGGATCGCAATGGGCCAGTCAATCCGGGGTAATGTTGGGGCTCGAAAACCTTGACACACCCTTCGTTGACAATATCAGTAAGGCATTGGAAATCATACGCGAGATCGACTCACCCTGGCTTCGCCTGTATCCAGATATTGGAAACCTTGCCGCGGCAGGATATTATCCGCCACAGGAGATCAGGCTGGCTAAAAATCAAATATTGGGTGTTCATGTCAAAGATGCCATGCCAAAGGTAATCCGCGGAATACCTTACGAGAAAGGGATAGTACCTTTCAAAGAAACATTCCGGGCTTTGGCCGATATTGGCTTCTGGGGAATGCTTGGTATAGAAATGTGGGGTCAAATGCATACGGATGAAGACCCCATTCAGGCAGCCGCTGCCGCCCGAAAATTGGTGGATAGATTGGTGTCCGAAACCTGGCCAACCGGGCAGGCAATACTTCACCACATGGAAGACGTATGAATATGACAAACCCCGAATCAAACAATATTCCTGAAGTATTGATTATCCCTGGGGACCGGTATTTCCCGGAAGGCGTGACTGTTTCTTCCAATGGGACATTCTATGCGGGAAGTCTCTATGAAGGCTGCATTTTGAGATGCCTGCCTGGAAAATCCAAAATGGAACCGTTTATCGAGCCAGGAGCAAATGGCCTTGTTTCTGTTCTTGGTTTATGGGCAGATGAAACGCGGAATATTCTTTGGGCATGTTCATCTGATTTTGGTAATGGCAAGTTGGCCGGATCAGCCGCGGTGGGGATTAAAGCTTTCGATCTGCAAACAGGCGAACCAAAGGGAAGTTACGATTTGCCCGGCGGCGGCTTTGCCAATGATCTAACGTTTGATTCTCACGGCAATCTCTATGTAACTGACTCATGGTCACCACGCATATTGCGACTGACATCTGGTGGGACTTCATTAGAGGAGTGGATAAACGATCCAAAACTTGGTACCGACCAATGGAGCCTGAATGGGATTGATTACGACAAATCGCAAAATGTAATTTTTACGGTTAACCAGAGAAAAGGCGAACTGTTCCGCATCCCGATACTAGACAATGGATGCTCTGGCGAAGTGACGCAAATCAGGACATCACAAGAAATTCGGAGACCGGATGGATTGAAGGTGATCGGGCCAAACCTTCTGGCGGCTGCAGAAGGTGGGGCAGGTGGAATGGCGGTCATGCGGATTGATGGTGATACGGCTGATGTACGCAGGATAGCCGCAGGACTGGATGCGGTAACAACCTTTGCTTATTACCAGGGGAATGCCTGGGTAGTTGAAGGGCAATCAGATCATTTTTGGGACCCGGATAATGCCGGACCAGAGGCATCACCGCCTTTCAGAATCGTGAAGGTTCCACTCGATTGATCAACCGATGATTGCCTGCGGCGGGAGGCACATTTCAAAATATGTCGTAATCAGCCCGGGCGATATTCAGAAAAAACTATTGGAAAAGTATAACCGGAGAAACATCATGATCTTAGAACAATTACGTGAGACTGTCTGCAAATGCAATAAAGAATTGCCTGAAAATGGACTTGTCAAGATGACAAGTGGTAATGTGAGCGGACGGGATCCGGAAACTGGATACATTGTAATCAAACCCAGTGGTTACACTTTCAGTGAATTAACACCCGCCCATATGGTGGTGGTTGATCTGGAAGGCCGTGTTGTTGAAGGTGATTTGAAGCCATCAACAGATACGGATACCCATTTGTACGTTTACCGCTATCGCCCTGATGTATTTGGTATGGTGCATACACACTCTCCATATGCGAGCAGCTTTGCCGCATTGGGACAGCCGATCCCAGCCTGCTTGACGGCATCTGCCATGCTGGGCGGTGAAATTCCTCTGGGCGGGTACGCTCCCATTGGAGGTGCGGATATTGGACAGGAAATTATTAACAAAATTGGCAATGCATTGGCCATAGTCATGCAAAATCATGGTGTCTTTACAATTGGATCTTCCCCCCAGGAGGCGACAAAGATGGCCGTCGAAGTTGAGGAAATCGCAAAAATTTCCCACCTGGCGTTAACCCGTGGAAAGCCAATTATTCTATCCACCGAGCAGATTAATTATATGGTGGACTTGTATAAAAACGAATATGGGCAACGGGTGAGTGAGTAGTGATTTCGTAGAGGTCATGTTCTCATTCAATGATATTCCGGTTGGTATCCTGGATTTTTCCGTTGGTGTCCATTCGGGAATTAACAGAAAAATTGAAGAGAACCCCAAAAGACCACTCTGGTAGATGCCTGTGGTTGGCCCGGGGACCAAATGGAAAAAAACAGTATCCGATTTAAAAGAAAAAATGGAAAAAACAATGCCGCCATTGTCATTTATTAAACATCTTATTATCGATATGGATGGTGTCTTATATCTGGGCAACCAGCCCATGCCGGGTTTATGTGATTTCTTTTCATTTCTTCGTGAACGCTCCATCTCCTTTGTCCTCGCAACCAACAATTCAACCCGAACCCCGAGGGAATATGTCAAAAAACTCGCAGGCATGGGTGTGACAGTATTCGAGGAAGAAGTATTGGTTTCAGGGCAGGCTACAGCACGATTCCTGGCTCGTGAGTATCCCCGAGGAACAAAGGTTCATGTTTTTGGAATGCCTGCGTTGAAAACCGCAATAACCAATGAAGGGTTCATCCTTGCTGATGATGACGTGCCGCTGGTTGTTGCGAGCATGGATCGGGATGTTACTTATGAAAAACTTAAGCAGGCCGCTTTGTTGATCAGGAATGGTGCGCGTTTTATTGCGACGAACCTTGACCCAACCAATCCATCGGAAGAGGGATTATTACCAGGCACAGGTTCAATGATCGTTGCACTGGAAGCCGCTTCCGGTGTCAAGGCAAAGGCTATTGGCAAACCTGAACCGATCATGTACGAATTGGCAATAAACCAGATGAACGCAGATCGTGAAAAAACAGCTGTTATCGGTGATCGTGTGGATACAGATATTCTTGGAGGAAAAAGGGCAAACCTCACCACCATTTGCGTGCTGTCTGGTTCTTCCAATCGTGCTGAGGCCGAAGCCATGGGCACCGACATGATTTTTGATGATATTGCTCACTTGTTGGAAATCTGGAAACAGGTATAGTGAATGACCGGGTGCATTTGAAGATGCGGGTTTGAAAAAGCGTTTTATATCAACCCCCTTAAGGGATTTTGAAAAAAAAGTGAGGAAAGGGCAATCGATAGCTTGGAAAAAATCCAGATTGATGCAGAAGTTTGTCGATTGCCGGAATCGACCTCCCCCGGGCAGTTTTATGCAAATGATTCTATCGCTTGAAACACTTGTTGCTAAACCCAAAGCCCATGCGAATTCTATAATGATCTGGTTTGGTTGATCCCAACCCTAAAAAAAAGGAAGGAGTCTTTATGAAATTCCTAACTCTGGCAGAAATATTACAACCCTGTGTCGGGCAAGGTTGGGCTGTGGGGGCGTATGACACCTGTAACCTGGAAATCACGAAGGCCATCGCGGACGCGGCGGCGGCTGACCAGGCTCCTGCCATCATCATGATCTATCCGAATCATATACCGCTGAGTGAGTTGCCATCATTAAAGAGGAATATCGAAGCGGAAGTCGAACGGGCGCAGATTCCGGTTGCGTTAGTCCTCGACCATGCCAAAACAATTGACCAGATTGAACACGCGATTGCTCTCGGGTTTTCAGGTGTCATGATCGACGCGTCATTGGCACCGTTGGAAGAAAATATTGCTCTAACCCGGCGTGCCGTTGAAATTGCTCATGCAAAAGGTGTTTCCGTTGAGGCAGAATTGGGGCATGTCGGCCAGGGTGACCAGATAGACAGCGCGAACCAGCCACAGGCCTACCTGACACGCGTTGAAGAAGCAGAGCGCTTTCTGTCCGAAACCGGTGTCGACGCGCTTGCAGTTTCGATTGGCACATTGCATGGTTTATATCGGGGAACACCGAAGCTTGACTTTGAACGTTTGGCTCAACTGCGTAAATCCTGTACGATACCACTGGTTCTTCACGGAGGGTCAGACACACCGGACTCGGATATTCGCCGGGCAATTGAAACAGGAATTGACAAGATAAATATCTGGACCGATGTGCGTATCCCATTTTTACAGGATATGAAAAAGACCCTGGAAGGTCCGATTGAGAAAATTGAAATAAGTGATTTGTATAGATCCGCGCAGATGGTTGCGACTGATGTGATCCAAAAAAAGAACAGGCTTTTAGGCTCTGCTGGCAAAGCTGCTCTATATAAATATTGATTTTCCGGAGATAAACTATGGGTCAGTATCTACTAGGCATCGATAACGGAAGTACAGTCTCAAAAGCCGCCCTCTTTGATTTTTTTGGAAAAGAGATTGCCGTGGCGAGCTGCAAAGCAGAAACCATATTCCCATCTCCGGGGCGGACAGAGCGCAATATGGATTTGCTCTGGGAAAGTACCGCCTGCGCCATCCACGATGTGATCGCGAAATCAGGTACCAGACCCCAAGAAATTGTGGCCGTTGGCAATACAGGGCATGGAAATGGCGTTTATCTGCTGGATAAAAAGGGTAATCCGCTTCGAAATGGAGTGTTATCCATGGATACCCGCGCAGCAGATATCGTAACGGAATGGAACGCGCGCAATCTACACGAGCAGGTATTTCCGTTTACGACCCAGTCTTTTTGGCCCGCTCAACCAAATGCCATTCTCGCCTGGTTGAAGAAGTTTGAACCACAAAATTATGAACGTATTGGTTCCATATTAATGATCAAGGACTATATCAAATACCGCCTGACGGGGGAGATTACTGGCGATTTCACAGACATGAGCGCTACCAGTTTGATGGATGTTCG
This sequence comes from uncultured Leptolinea sp., assembly GCA_964420995.1. Taxonomy (GTDB): domain Bacteria; phylum Chloroflexota; class Anaerolineae; order Anaerolineales; family Anaerolineaceae; genus Leptolinea. The sequence goes on from CAYQUX010000020.1 coordinate 57,166, forward strand.
CAATCGATGCTATTCCAAAGAACTGATGCAGTTATTCGATCTCTCTGAAGTATATGACGCTTTACCGCCGTTAAAACTGAGTTATGAGGTTTGTGGACATGTGACACCCTCAGCAGCTCAACTCACTGGACTGAAAGCTGGTACACCTGTAGTAGGGGGTGTGTTTGATGTGGATGCAAGCGCAATCGGCGCCGGTGGGATTAATGAAAATCAAGCCTGCCTGGTAATGGGCAGCTGGAGCATCAACGAGGTAATTACCAGGGATCCCATCGTTGATCCGAATTTATTCATGACCACTCTCTTCGCTGAGCCCGGTTTATTTGTGACAATAGAGGGCAGCGCGACGTCTGCAACAAATTTGGAGTGGTTTGTTAATCAATTTTGCGGTGAAGAGCGGGTTGAAGCAAAACGGCGTGGCATCTCAGTGTATGACGTATGCAACGAAGAGGTGGGCAGCCTGCTTCCAGACAGTGCAAACATAATTTTCCACCCCTTCCTCTTTGGGTCCAACGTTCAGCCGTCAGCACGCTCAGGATTTTACGGGGTGGCAGGCTGGCACACACGCGCACATCTCCTCCGGGCACTTTACGAGGGAGTAGTCTTTGGTCATCTAAATCACATTGAAAAATTGCGCAAAGCCGGAGGGCAAATCAACACCGCGAGACTTGCCGGCGGAGGCTCTCGGAGCCTGGTGTGGTCGCAAATGTTTGCCGACATGATTCAGGTACCCATTGAAATCACGGATGGAAATGAACTGGGAGCCCGTGGAGCCGCGCTTTCTGCCGGCATAGGCGCAGGTATCTACAAGAACTACGCGCAAGCTGTTCACGAGGCCGTATCGGTTGTCCGAACCCACGAACCCATTCCAGCCAATACCAGCATTTATCTGGCGCGATACGCCGAGTACGAGAGACTGATCAGGGTGATGCAGGAACCATGGGAATTCTTGCATAAGCTGGACTGATTTGAATTTTACGCATGAGAAAAGATCAATTGGTTTTAGGAATCGATACTATCTTGAATGAATTGACTGAATGCTTGAACGGCGTTTCTTCCGAAAGCCTCTTGCAGGCAGTCAAATTAATTGAGGCTTCTACCCGAATATTTCTGGCAGGTGCCGGGAGAAGCGGGTTGTGCATGCGGGCATTTGGTATGCGGCTGATGCATCTCGGGAAAACTGTTTACGTGGTGGGTGATGTAACCACGCCGAGCATCGCATCGCATGACTTGCTCATTCTTGGTTCAGGATCTGGCCGAACAACTTCGTTGTTGAAAATAGCTGAAACTGCCCGGAGTTGCGGTGCAGGCGTACTCCTTTTCACAACCGATTCAACCTCACCGCTGGCAGAAATTGCCAGCCTGAAGGTTGTAATCCCGGCGCCATCCTATTTGGAATCAGAAAAACCAAACAGGAAAACATCAACCCAACCTCTGGGTAGTTTGTTTGAACAATCCATGTTCATTTTAAATGACAGCCTCATCAGAGAATTAATGCTGAGAATGGACGTCGACACCAACCAAATGTTGGAACGCCATGCAAATCTTGAATAAACAAAAGGAAACAGTATGACTCACGGATTTACTCCCACCAAGTTAAAGCTAGTTCGCCCGGTACCGTCTGATATCGGTATCGCCCAGGCTTCGGATATCAAAACCATTTCCCAGGTAGCGCAAGAAATTGGTATTCTGCCGGATGAATTGGAATTCTATGGCCCTTATAAAGCCAAGGTCAAACTTGAGGTCTTAAAACGCCTGCAAAACCAACCAGATGGAAAATATATTGACGTAACTGCCATCACACCCACCCCTCTCGGGGAAGGGAAAACCACCACTACCGTGGGACTCAGTCAGGCTATAGGCGCAATACTGGGTAAGAAGGTTTTCACGGTTATCCGCCAACCCTCTCAGGGTCCTACCTTTGGGATTAAAGGCGGTGCGGCCGGCGGCGGGTATTCGCAGATCATACCGATGGAAGATTTTAATCTGCATCTGACCGGTGATATTCATGCCATAACAGCCGCGAACAACCTGTGTGCCGCCGCCATTGACGCACGCATGTTTCATGAAAGTGAGCAACCGGACGATGAAAAGTTGTTTTCGGCGTTATGCCCGGCAGATAAACAGGGAAATCGAAAATTTTCTCCCTCGATGCTGCGGCGCTTGAAGAAACTGGGAATAGAAAAGACCGATCCGAATTCTCTAACTCCGGAAGAACGCTCCCGGTTTGCCCGCCTGGATATTGATCCCGATTCAATCACCTGGCGTCGCGTCATGGATACCAATGATCGGTTCCTGCGGGCGATAGAAGTTGGCCTTGGGCCGGATGAAAAAGGAAAAACCCGCCGCACAGGTTTTGATATCACAGTGGCGAGTGAGATCATGGCGATTCTGGCTTTAACAACTGACCTGACCGATATGCGTAACCGCCTGGGACGAATGGTTATCGGAACTGACCGAAAAGGGAATGCCGTTACCGCCGAGGACCTGGGAGTGGCTGGCGCATTAACTGTCTTAATGAAAGATGCCATTAAACCCAACCTTATGCAGACTCTGGAAGGCACACCTGCCCTGGTACATGCAGGTCCATTTGCCAATATCGCGCATGGTCAGTCGTCGATCATTGCCGATCGGATTGCCCTGAAATTGGCTGACTATGTGATCACCGAGTCGGGTTTTGGGGCGGATATTGGCATGGAAAAATTCTTTGATATCAAATGCCGCTATTCAGGTTTGATCCCGCAGGTTGTTGTGTTGGTTGCCACCGTCCGCGCCCTCAAGATGCATGGAGGCGGCCCCAAAGTGGTAGCGGGTAAACCGCTAGCCTCAGAATACACCGATGAAAACCTTGAACTTGTCCGCAAAGGTTTGCCAAATATGGTCAGGCATATCAAGAATGCCTTGAAATTCGGGGTAAATGTGGTTGTGGCTGTAAATTCCTTCAAGGAAGATAAACCGGCTGAGGTTGAATTGGTGCGCAAAGCCGCTCTGGATGCCGGCGCGATGGACGCCGTAGTCTCGACCCATTGGATGGATGGGGGCGAAGGCGCTTTGGAATTGGCTAAAGCGGTTATCAACGCTGTGGAAAAGCCGAGCAATTTCAAATTTCTCTACCCGCTTGAATCATCCATCAAAGAAAAGATCGAGACGATTTGCAGGGAAATCTATGGCGCTGATGGGGTGGATTACTCGCCGGAAGCGGAGGCAAAGATAGACCTTTACACACGGTTGGGTTTTGACAACCTTCCTATTTGTATGGCCAAGACTCATCTATCTTTTACCACCGATGCCAGCATCAAAGGCGCACCCACCGGATTCCGTGTCCCAGTACGTGATATCCGGGCTTCTGTTGGAGCTGGGTTCCTCTATCCTTTGTTGGGTGAAATGCGCACCATGCCAGGACTTCCGACCCGCCCGGTTTTCTATGATGTTGATCTTGATCTTGAAACTGGCAAGGTTCTGGGGTTATTCTAGAAAAATTCTAGAAATCTTCAGGTTAAAAGGTATTTTCAAGTACCTGGTTTTTAGGATAACGAAGGGTTGAGAATAAATGGCTGGAGAAATCAAATTTGATGCCTTACTTCCGCGGGAAATGGCAGAGAAAGCGGAAATGATCGGTGTAACGAAAGCTAACCTGCCGTTTTTGCCACTCCTGGTGTTGGCCATTCTGGCAGGTGCTTATATCAGTCTGGGGGCCATGTTCGCGACAATTACGTATTCTGTATTGTTGCCTTTATCTTTTGGTGTGGCACGCCTGATGATGGGATTGGCTTTCTGCCTTGGACTGATCCTGGTAGTTGTCAGCGGTTCGGAACTGTTTACAGGAAATAGCCTGGTTTTCATTGCCTGGGCGAGCCGCAAGGTGAGCACGATCGCGCTGTTACGTAATTGGGGAATCGTTTACCTGGGTAATTTTATCGGGTCTCTGTGTACGGCCGCCCTGGTTTTTCTAAGCGGTCAATATAACTTCAACGATGGCGCGGTAGGTGAAGTCGCTCTGAAGATAGCGTTGAACAAATCCAACCTGGGCTTTACCCAGGCTCTGGCATTGGGAATTTTATGCAATGCGCTGGTCTGCCTGGCGGTCTGGATGACCTACTCCGGTCGTTCAACAACTGACAAGATTGTGGCTATTGTGTTTCCGATCACTGCTTTTGTGGTAGCCGGTTTTGAACATTCGGTGGCGAATATGTATTTCATCCCCTATGGCCTGATGATAAAAACATTCGACCCTGCTTTTGCAGCCATTCATGAAATCGACTTGATTAACCTTTCCTGGAATGTTTTCATGATTAATAACCTTTTGCCGGTGACTCTTGGCAATATCATTGGCGGGGCGGGGTTGGTGGGAGGAATGTACTGGTTTATTTATTTGTTTCAAGCCGGGAAATCAACTAACGCAACCAATCCAAATCTGCCCAAGCAGGAAAGACAAAATACAACTTCCAACCTGGAGAGATTAAGAACATTATGACTGCACAATTAATTGATGGAAAAAAGATCGCGGAGAAAGTCCGTGAAGATGTAGCAAGAGATGTCGCACGGCGCATCGCATCCGGAAAACCAAAGCCCAACCTGGCTACTGTGCTGATAGGTGATCGTCCCGATTCGGCAGCCTATGTGGCCTCCAAGGGAAAAGCCTGCCTGGAACTTGGCATGGGCTCTGTTAGTGAGCATCTGCCCGGTGACGCGACCCAGGAAGAAGTTGAAGCATTGGTACGCCGCCTGAATTCCGATAAAAACGTGAGCGGCATATTGGTGCAATTGCCATTGCCGGCCCACCTGGATGAGGAACGCATCCTGTCTTTGATCAATATTGAAAAAGACATCGATGGTTTTTCACCCATTAACATCGGCCGTCTTGCCCAAAAGGGACGGAAACCATTGTTTGTGCCTTGCACACCGTATGGTTGCATTTACCTGTTGGAACAGGTGGGCGTGAAACTCGAGGGAGCCAATGCTGTTGTTCTGGGCCGGTCAAATATCGTGGGGATGCCTGCCGCATTGCTCCTGATCGGCTGCAACGCCACTGTAACGGTATGCCACTCACGCACGCGCGACCTGGCGGATGTTTGCCGCCAGGCAGACATCCTGATTGCGGCAATAGGCAAGACTGAGATGGTTCGCGGCGATTGGATCAAGCCAGGCGCAGCAGTCATTGACGTAGGGATAAATTCGGTTCCGGACGCGACCAGGAAAAGCGGGCACAGGTTGGTTGGCGATGTCTGCTTTGACGAAGCCAAAGAGGTGGCCGGTTGGATCACCCCGGTTCCAGGTGGAGTCGGTCCAATGACCATAGCCATGTTGATGAAAAACACCCTGCACGCGTCTGAAATCCAGGATCCGTAAGCCGAAAGGGAAGACGATACTTACAACGAACCGGCTAAGAAAAATTTCTTCTATTCTCAACTTCCTCTCCTAACGCTAGTAATAACAAACATTGGGAGAGATTTTTACACGAGTTGAGAAGACCATTAACCGGATGTGGATTTATTTTAAGGTCGACTGGAACAACATAAAGCTGAGAGAAATCAAAATCACCAGCCCTTGCGACCGATGTCAAAGTGGAAGGTGCCTTTTTGTATAAGCGGTAGAAGATATCAGCCGGAAGGATTGCCCGGTACAACAGGCCGCCGTCCCGGGCTGAGGGAGAGAATATCTGGAATCATCCCATGACAAGTGCCTGGAAAATTTTCCCAACACAGGACTGATGACGACCCAACCGTGTGTCCGGCTTTTAAGCCACCGCAAAATGACCAGATTGTGATCAGTAAAAGTCCAATAGAGGCCATCGGAATGGCAGCATCAATGAACCTTGTATTGACGCTCCCAAACCCGTGATGAAACCGGGCAGATTCCCGCCCGTGCCCCTTTCTTATGTGGTGTACTTAATGTTATCCGAGAATTCCGCGATTGTAATACTGGAACACATTCATTAAGGAATGAAATAATAAAGGGCTGTCCATTTTTATTGAACAGCCCTTAGCCCTTTTTATGTTAATCGTGCGTTTTCGTTGGAATTAGCGTGCCTTAAAGATTATTGGGGAGGCAAGATTACCGCGTCAATGACATGAATAACGCCATTGGTAGCTTTGATGTCGGTCACGACCACCTGAGCCTGATTAACAAAAACCTTTTTTCCATCCACTTTGATCGTTACAGGTTTGCCAAGGACTGTTTCGGCGTTTTTCAGTGTCACCACTTTTTCGGCAAGCACTTCTCCACTAACCACATGGTAAAGCAAAATATCGGTTAGCTTCTGTTTGTTCTCAGGCTTGAGAAGTTCATCGAGCGTGCCGGCGGGCAATTTGGCGAAGGCTTCGTTTGTGGGGGCGAAGACTGTAAATGGGCCTTCGCCTTTAAGAGTATCGACCAGGTTGGCAGCGGTAAGAGCCGAAGCCAGAGTGTCGAATTTATTGAACACTGCCGTGTCAACAACATCCTTGGGAAGAATGACAGAATCAATGACGTGGATGACGCCATTTGTTGATTCTATGTCGGTTATCACGATCAGGGCTTCATTCACATACGCTTTGTCCTTATCCAATTTGAAGAATAATGAGGTGCCAAGGGCGCTGTCAGCGACCAAACCATTGGTTACATCGGCAGCCATCACTTTACCGGGCAAGACATGATAGAGCAAAATATCGGTGAGCTTCTGCTTGTTTTCCGGTTTGAGCAGTTCGTCAAGCGTACCAGCGGGCAGTTTAGCGAAAGCTTCATCGGTGGGAGCGAAAACAGTAAAGGGACCTTTGCCTTTGAGCGTATCGACTAGACCGGCAGCCTTAAGTGCCGCAGCCAGGGTTTTGAAGCGTCCATCTGCAACAGCAGTGTCAACTATATCCATCACCATGGCATCGGCAGGGGGAAGGATGACCGTATCGATCACATGGATAACACCGTTGCTGGCCTCGATATCGGTAATAACTACTTGCGCGTCATTGATGAATACTTTGCTGCCATCAACCTTGATCATCACATTTTTACCCAGAGCTGTCTTGGCATCGGTCATTTTCACCACATCAGCTGCCATTACCTTTGCTGGAACCACGTGGTAAAGAAGAATGTCGGCAAGTTTCTGTTTATTCTCGGGCTTGAGTAATTCTTCCAATGTACCCTTCGGAAGTTTCGCAAATGCATCATCCGTTGGGGCAAAGACAGTGAACGGGCCCTTCCCGGAAAGTGTTTCCACCAAACCAGCCGCCTTAACCGCGGCCACCAGGGTGGTGAATCGATCATCTGCTGCAGCAATGTCAACTATGGTCTTGGATGATGCGCCTGGCAACCAGGCGGTCAACAACATAACAGCTATTAGAGATACAAAAGTCAGACGTTTCATTTTTTATCCTTAGGTAATTCAGAAAAACTTGATATTCATTGTCCACATTAAAGAGTCGTGTCATGCCATTCACAATCTCTTCGAAAAAGATGTATAATGTTTGTATAATGATTAATTCTTATTTCCAAATGGGAATTGAATAATACATATCACGTGATTTTCCTTCGCCACTAAGGTTGACATAATCATTCACGAGTTCCTTCAACAGGGTAATCTGCCTTAATCTTCAACTTTCATATGGAAGCTGTGAATTATTGGCATTAGCCGCTCTGGATTCGCTTATCCCTTGTCAGGTAATCCAGGCAAATCCAATTTGACAGTCCACCCCGGTTTTTGGACGGATGATACTGGTATTACAGATTTCACTACGGGCAATTGCGGTGCGTCAACATTTTTCTGCAGAAAAACCCTTTATTTCCACCCGAAGAGGAAGGGCACTATCCCCGATATCTCATATCCAGAATGGTTGACAGCCGAATTGGACTGTGGGGGGCGCCAATGGGGGATGACTAGCAGACTGGCACGGATATGTAATTCAAGAAACATGGTCGATACAAAAAATAAACTGGTTTTTATTCAGTCTATTTCTCTCCTGGAACTGTAGTGATAAGCAATCCACCAGTGTCTAATATTTTCCGAACACTTATGGGTCATAAGCAACCCCCTGGCGGAAATGGTTACCAGACCATCTTCGATAATATTCCCGATGACCAGGCTCGTAACCGCTTCCAATGCGTAATATTAATAACATTTTTTGAATTGCAATTTCTGTTTTGGGGGAGGAGTGAAAAAATTGTGAGCTACTGGAGAATAGTTCTGCATGTGAATCCTTGAAGCCAATGCAGATTTGATAGTAATAGCGGGGAGTAGATTTGCCTGCCCTGGTTGGTTTAGACAAGGGCCTGTCCTGGTTGGTTTAGACAAGGGCCTGCCCTGGTTGGTTTAGACAAGGGCACCGATAGAATTGAAAACGCCAGCCCTTGCGGGCTGACGTTATAGTGGAGTGTGCCTTGCAGCCTTTTCGTTAGTAACGGCGAGTGGACACTTGTACCCTTATGGGTATTCAACGCACAACCTCGGGGTAATGAGACTCAAACATGGAAAGTTAAAACGTAGAACCTATATCTAGACGTTTTTTATCGGCATGAACCGACCTGGGATCTTGTTCAAGTTGCGAACTATTTTATTAGGTCTCATGTACTATTTGTTACCAGGGGACCATGTCTATCTTCACAATTAAGTTGGTATTCCCTCATGGATCATATCACCATGACCCATTTTGATCCCGGTCATACTGCACCAAATCCTTTTAAAATTGCTTCATCAATTCCACCAGCTCAAGATCGATCCGTTGAGGATTGTCATACGGAGCATGATGCTCAAACAATTGTTCACCCTTGCTCATCAATCCAAAATCAAGGTTTTTATATGTCCAATACGTCCATCCAATTTCGTTTTCCTTGAAGATTTCTAGAACAGCTCTCATCCAGTTCATCTGGCTATGCCGGTCAGGTCCGGCCATATAAACCCCAAATTCATTGCAAGCCACCCGTGTATGGTATTTTTCTCTGAAATTAAACACTTGTTGCATAGACTCATGCAATTTTTGCTTGTTCCATAAGCCACTTTCGATGGTCAGATTGCTCTTTTCCTTCATCACTGGGTAGTTCCCCGGAAAGCTAAGCGTTTGTTTGAAAGCACGTTCGCGAATCCACGGAGCTCGTTGGTGAGTAAAAATGATTGGTAAGTAATAATGAAAGCTGTAAACGATATTTTCATCGTCAAGGGGGGTGAGATATTCGAACTGGCTCGGGGTATTCCATTGGTTCGAACCGATCAACAAGGTGGCTTTTGGTGCAAAACGGCGAATCTCGCCTGCGATTTCCGCCTTCACCACATTCCAGGTTTGTGCATCTGGAGCAACGGGTTCATTCAATGGTTCAAGTAAAATTCCTTCGAAGGATCCCAATCGCTCAGCGAGGATCGCCCAAATTTTCAGACAATCCTTGCGTTGTGAAGCATTGGTAAAGAAAGATAGTTCACCATGTATGGCCGCCTCAAAGTTATGCCCGGGGCAGCGGTGTAAATCCACAATTACTTTTAGCCCAGTTCTTGTTAGCCCTTTAACTGCATTCTCATATCGCAAGAGTACTTCTTCACGAGGATTAATCTCTACGGTAAACGCGTTGGTCCAATCCAATGGTAAACGAACATGATCAAAACCCCAGGTTTTCACCTGTTCGAAATCCTGTTCACTGATAAAGCCATCGATATGCCCCATCATTCCCGGGAATGTTTTTGGATCTTTCTCTTGAATGTTATCAATTTGACTGAACCACCCACCTAAATTCACACCTTTCATTCTCGGCACCTTATCTTATTCATTTTTGCTCTAGATTATCGATGATAATTTTATATAACACGTCCTCTGGCGTCAAATTCCTTTATGTTGGATTAGTCAATCACATCTGGTAGAGTGATGGATGTATTCCCCGATAAAGGTACATGCACTTCGAAGACGTTCATACCAATAAAAAAAGCAGCCCTTGCGGGCTGACGTTATAGTGGAGTGTGCCTTGCGGCATTTCTGTTAGTAGCGGGGAGTGGATTCGAACCACTGACCTCCGGGTTTTGAGTCAAAATACTGAATCCGTGCCATTTGTGCGGCGGACTCTGCAAACACTTGCACCTGCTGCAAGTGCAGGTGTCAGCCGACCTGACGAACTCTAGTCCACGCTTGCCGGGCACGCTGCGGTAGCTAGTCGATGTTCGTATAGTATCTGTCTTACGTGGGTTCGTCAAGTACTTTTTCTATAGTATCTGATCTGTATCGAATATTACTTTGTTATATAAAAACTGTTTTTCCCCCGCCCATTAAACTTCACTAACAAACCAGTGGGGTTAGTATTACAAGGGGTGCATAGATCTCGACCATTTACCATTTGGTTTTTGGTGAATCTTCGCCAATTTTCTCGATTTGGCCTTGATTTTTATTTTTTCGTAGGTTACGCAAGGCTAGTATAAGTGCAATTGGCCAAAAGTGAAAAATCATCGGAGCACCACAATCAGGGCAAGGCAAAATACCTGCACCGCCTAATGCAACAACACCAAGCCAGGGTTTAATAAGTCGCCACTTAATTATTTTCTGTAAATTAGATTTCATACTAGAAAGTATATACCAAGATTTAGGTGAAATGAAAGCAAGGCTAAAATAAATTTTTCCTTCACTTCCCCTTTCGTTTTATTCCGAAAACTTTTTCTCAGGGGCATATTCCTGTTTCAAAAAATATACCATTTGGTCATTACTTTCTGTGTGCAGAGTAAATACTCATCCCAATCTTGTGCCATTTGATACAAAGAACAAGCCCAATTCGGCACACCACATGTTTTTAAAAGAGAATAATATCTACTAAAGAAAAAAAAGATTGGAGATTTTTCAATGAGATTCAAAATAGTACTTTCAATAATGATATTTGCCTTAATGACAGCAGCCTGTACACCTGCTGCCACACCAACCGCCACTCCTGCTCTCGAAGGCTCCATTGAGCCCCTAAATGTCACGGTGAGTATACTGCCGCAAAAGTATTTTGTTGAGCGTGTAGGCGGAGATCTGGTAAACGTTAGTGTAATGGTTCAACCCGGCGAAAGTCCGGCGACCTATGAACCAAAACCAGAGCAGATGACTGCGTTGTCAAACGCGGATGCGTACATCAGTATCGGTGTTCCCTTTGAAAAAGCATGGCTGGAAAAATTTCAAGCAGCAAACTCTAACATGAAAATGGTAGACACTACCCAGGGAATTGATCGCAAAGCAACATCAGACGGAGGCTTTGATCCGCATATATGGCTCTCACCTTCGCTGGTAAAAATTCAATCTGTGAATATTTTTTCGGCACTGGCAGCACTCGACCCTGCCAATGAAGGGGTATATAAAGCTAATCTTGACGTTTTTATTTCGGATATTGATAAATTGGACTCAAACATCCGTACAACGCTGGAAAAGACTGAAAGTAAAAAGTTTATTGTTTTCCACCCGGCATGGGGATACTTTGCGCAAGACTATGGCTTGGAAATGATCCCGGTGGAAGTTGGCGGACAGGAGCCCAGCGCTCAAGAGTTGGCAGCATTGATAAAGCAAGCAAAAGTTGAAAATATCAAAGTTGTTTTTGCCCAGCCGGAGTTTAGCCAGGAAGATGCGAAGACTATTGCACAAGAAATTGGTGGAGAGGTTATTCTTATCGGTCCACTCAACCCAGATTGGTTAAATAATCTGAATAAAGTTGCTGAAACTTTTGCAAATGTGCTGAATAAGTAGATTCGATATATTTTACAAATGTGCCGGAGTATTTTCTCTTCGGCACATTAATTATTTTTAAGGCTAAGATGATTGATTTGTTGGGAAAAAAGTGAAAATAGTGAATGAGTCTGTTCTTTCAATTCGAAATTTATATGCGGAATATGACAATGAAATCATTCTGCAAGATGTAAATCTTGAAGTAGTTGCCAGTGATTTTATTGGTTTAATTGGCCCGAATGGGGGCGGAAAGTCTACCTTGTTGAAAGTTATCCTGGGATTGCTACCACCTCGGCGAGGTGAGGTTGTTATACTTGGTAACGATGTGTATCATGGACGGCACTTGATTGGATATGTGCCGCAGTTTATAGAAACTGATCGCGATTTTCCTGTCTCAGTCTGGGATACGGTTAGAATGGGGTTGTTGGGAGGCTGGCAGCTGTTTTCACGCTTATCGAGCGTTGATTCTGACCGAATCGCATCGGCTCTAAAACAGGTAGGCATGCTGGATTTAAGCAAAAAACCTATGGGGGAACTCTCAGGTGGACAGCGCCAACGCATTTTCATCGCACGGGCTTTAATATCAGACCCAAAAATTCTTTTGTTGGATGAACCAACTGCCTCAGTTGATCCAAATGCAACCAAGGATATTTACGAACTGTTCAGTGAACTCAACCATCGGATGGCAATCTTACTCGTTTCCCATGATATGATGGCAATTTCTTCCTTCACTAAGACGGTTGCCTGTCTGAACCGCAAGCTGGTTTACCATAATAGTAAGGAACTGACCTCCGAGATGTTGGAACAGGTATATGGATGTCCAGTAGATCTGATCGCTCATGGCGTTCCACACCGCGTATTACAGGTTCATAAGGATAATTAACATGTATCAATTTCTGAATGCTTTGCAATTTGATTTTATGCGCAACGCCTTGACAGCTGGATTGCTGGTTAGTCTGGCGGCAGGTATTGTGGGTGTCTATGTAGTATTGAACCGTGTAACCATTTTAAGCGGGGGAATTGCTCATGCCGCTTATGGAGGTGTAGGGATTGCTTATTTTTTTGGCTTCGATCCGCTTCTTGGAGGCGTAATCTTCAGCTTATTTGCTTCCTTTCTGATGAATATTGTCCAACGAGTAGCTCGACAGCGGACGGATATGCTAATTGGCGTCATGTGGGCAGTAGGCATGGCCATCGGGATTATTTTTATTGACCGCACCCCGGGATACAAAGTTGATTTGATGAGCTACCTGTTTGGAAGTCTTCTGGCGGTCTCACAGAAGGAAATTATTACCATCCTTGTTTTGGATGTGATTGTGTTGATAACTGTCCTGGCTCTCTATCGAAATATCCTGGCGACTTCTTATGATGCGACTTTTGCAACCGTGCGCGGAGTACCAGTTAATGCCATTTCTTTAATCCTAACCGCGTTGATTGCCCTGACGGTGGTGATGATGATGCGGGTTGTGGGTTTGATCCTGGTTATTGCGCTGCTAACCCTTCCAGCTGCGGTTGCTGGCCTTTTTTCCCGCAACATGTTGAAGATGATGGTAATTGCCAGTCTTCTGGGCATGGTGTTTACGGTTACTGGTTTGTGGTTATCTTACATTTACAATCTCACATCCGGTGCATCAATTATTCTGGTCGCAGCAGTTGCATACGGGGTTGGTCTGATAATCAAGCGCGGCATCACAAGACCGGAATTATCAAACCTCAAGAATGACCTTTAGGCGCAGGTTCCCGCAGGCAGAATCGCTCGTTATTTGCCTTTCCAATGGTAATTAGTTTATCAGTTGCTCGTAATTCTCCCAGAACACGGGTGATAGAAGAACGGGTTGCCCCTACAGCATTTGCCAGTTGGATGTGGGTAATTCGAACATCAATCATAATTCCTTGATCGCATGCAACGCCAAACTGCCCGGCTAATAATCCCATAATACCCAAAATACGTTGATCCAGGTATGGCCGTGCTTGCATGGCAGCCCAACCCTCCATTTGCTGCAGTCTGGTACGTAGTTTTTTTGAAAAATCTATTTGGTGTTGGGCATTATCCCAATTGCTGATAGAAACTAAGGCGTTTGTATGCGCCAAAATTTGAATGTGACAATTATCCGCAGGATGAGTTATTAACAATTGTCCAGGACCACTCAAACCTAATAATACTTCTGCACCATCCTGGTGGATCATTGTGGTAGCCAAAACCCCATTGATCACTTCAAGAACTGTGTCCTCTTCAAAGAATATCAGATCACCCCGATGGTATTGGCGTTGAATACTTTCTTGTGATCTTGTATGCATGGGCCGCATCTCAATAAGGGTGCGCAAGATTGTTTGAATGATTACTTGTGGCGGTGTTTCGCTATGAAAAACAGCTCTTGCACCTGCCAGATAAGCCTCAGATGACAAGGAAGGATCATCGAATTGTACCCATGCGAACAATGGAAGCTTGGTATTGAGATGCAAGAATGAACTGTTGTCAATTATTTGCAAAATTGCGTCTGCAGGTAGCGTTTCGGGCATGTTCTTTAAGGGGTGAAACATTAGCGTAAATTGATTGGATTTAAGAAAATCAATAATTGGGAAAGAATATTCTGGTTTTCCAAGAACTAGAAGTATCGGTAGGTTTGCCATTCTTTTTATGTTTCTCCGCAAATATCGACGCAATTATGATGATTTCGCAAAATTTTAATTGCAACGGTTTATTTCTATCCTACCATAATCAGATTTCTCGTTGTTAGTTTTTATATTTCCCCGATATTTTGAGACTTAAGAAAACACATAATTGGTGATAATTAATTTGCAAAGATAAGGAATTGCTTGAACTAAACCCCACCTACTGAGATTGATATATTGGAATGAAATCGCTGGAATAATACTCTTGACCGATCTCAAGAAGAGAATTCGTTAGTAGTCAACAAATATTTCTCTTCTCAATTAAATAGTTAGAGGAATCAACGCAAGTTTAAACCAAAAACGACCATTGCTGGTCGCTTGGAAAATAGTAGCGGGGAGTGGATTCGAACCACTGACCTCCGGGTTTTGAGTCAAAATACTGAATCCGTGCCATTTGTGCGGCGGACTCTGCAAACACTTGCACCTGCTGCAAGTGCAGGTGTCAGCCGACCTGACGAACTCTGGTCCACGCTTGCCGGGCACGCTGTGGTTGCTAGTCGATGTTCGTATAGTATCTGTTTTTCCTGGGTTCGTCAAGTGTTTATAGAAGCCCTGTTTAAAAAATGCCTTTTACACAAAACATGCTTAAACTTAATATATTCTTTTTTCCATCCAAAAGCACCTGATTTTTCCCGGAGGATGAAACCAGCATGTAATTAGAAGTTCGAATCTTCAGAGAGTAGAGTAACTGTCAACATCCCACAATAATTTACCTGAAATTGGCAAATTAATTGATTTGCAGATTTTGTGAAGGCAAAGGGCTATACATTTTCTGGCATCGGAGGGGGATCGATTGAAGAACCTTTGAAGCCAACACTGCGGGCGCTGCCGGCCATACTAAGCCAGAATGAGATTTGCGCCATGTATTCCGGGGAATAGGGTTGGTCATTTTCAAACCACCAGTTCATCAATCCAATTTGAGCACTGGCGATATGATAGGCAATTATTTCTGCCGGAGCCATGAGTTGATCCGGTGGAAACCGTGCATCTAGCTGTGTTTGAATTCTTTCCGCAAATAATTCGATCAATCGTTTCGTCAAAAGCTGACCGGCATGACTTGTAGATAAAAGGCGATATATCTTTCCATCTTCTTGAATCTGCTGATACAACGCCAGCATCGGTGAGTAGCCTTGTTGAATCTCTTCTTTGGATACCTGCTTGATATGCCTAGAAAGGTTTTCATAAATCATATCGATACAATCGAACAGCAATTCCTCTATATTTTTATAGTGTCTGTAAAAAGTAACCCGAGCTGCTTCAGCCTCAGTGGCAATATCCTGGATCGAAATCGCATCATAGCCTTTTTCAAGAAGCAAGCGGATGAAGGCTTCCCGCAAGCCGCGTTTGGTTTTAATCACTCGCAAATCATTTTGATTAATGCTCATAAAATTACACCTGTTACATAAGTTTCAGCGCCAGAAATTGCCCGTTGTTAAATTCGTAGATGTTTGATACGATACACATTGTAACATATAATTCAAATTGACACAATCAATAGTGTAAAGGAAAAAATGATGAACAGAACATTTCAAATCACAGCAATATCGTTAGTAGGGATCATTGCACTTATCCTGATCCTGCTACCACAGATCCTCAGTTGGATTGGATTCCATCCTGCCTATGATCAAGCAGAATACGATCTCGAGGGACGCCGGGCGCTCATCATTGCAACCAATCACGATACTTTGGGTGATTCAGGTGATGCGACTGGCGTGTATGGGTCCGAATTGACCATCGCATATTATGAGTTCCTGGATGCCGGGATGGACGTCGATATTGCCAGCCCCGAAGGGGGCAAAATCCCCTTTGAACCAGTGAGTTTGCGTTGGCCGCTGGCCACACACGCCGACAAACGCTACCTGAACGATGAAGATGCCAAAAACAAGACGCAAAACTCGTTCAGTATCGATGACGTGGATTTCACTGACTATGACATCATCTGGATGGCAGGCGGCTGGGGTGCAAGCTACGACCTGGGTTACAGCGAAGTGCTTGGCGAGAAGATTTCAGAAGCCCATGCAGAAGGTATTCTGCTGGGTTCGGTGTGTCATGGCGTCCTTGGCTTTCGCATGGCAACCGAGGTTGACGGCAGGCCTCTGGTAGAAGGCAAAACGATGACCGGTGTCACCGACAAGCAGGTTGAAGAGCTTGGTATTGAAATTACCCCTCTGCATCCGGAAACCGAATTGCGCAAGCAGAATGCCAACTTCGTCAGCAGCACTGCCTTCAGAGACTTCTTTGCGACCTATGTCGTTGTAGATGGCAATATTGTCACCGGGCAAAACCAGAATTCTTCTGGCGAAACTGCCCAAAAATTACTAAGACTATTAGCGAAGAAGAACTAAAATGAGCAATTTTATTGTTAAACACAAAAAAACATTCACAATCACATTTTCTATTATCCTGTTACTGGGCCTTGCCCTGACATGGTTCTACTACAATCTACCCGAATTCCTGGTCGATGATCTATTCAATTTGGTTGTGAATACGAACCAGACTGCCAATCTCTTCGAGAAAGACGGCCTGTATGTGATTACCACCGGGACTGGGGCACCCTTGCCAGACGAAGGACGGGCCGGGCCGCAAACAATTGTCATAGCAGGGGATCAATTCCTGGTCTTTGATGCCGGCCCTGGCAGCACCCACAAAATGGAAGTGATCCCCTTGGAAGTTGGTGATGTCGATGCTTTATTCCTGACCCATTACCATTCGGATCATATTGGCGATATGGGGGAGTTGATGCTAAAACGTTGGGCCACTACTGGCAATGACCAGCCCTTGCCGATTTATGGTCCTCCGGGGGTAGAGGAAGTTGTGGCTGGATTTGAGGCTGCCTATCAACTTGATGTAGGCTATCGCGTTGCCCACCACGGCGAAGAAGCCATGCCGCCTTCCGGAGCTGGCGGTGATGTCCATCTTTTCGATCTGGGAGCCGATCTGATGGCCAGTGAGGTGGTATATAAACAAGATGGCGTGCAGGTGATTGCTTTCAATGTTGACCACGCCCCGATATTCCCAGCGGTTGGATACCGGGTGAACTATAAAGATCACAGTGTGGTGATCACAGGCGATACGATCTATACGGAAAGCCTGACCCAGCACGCGATGGGTGCCGATGTATTGATCAGCGAAGCCTTGAATCATGAATTTTCGCAGATGTTGTCGGAAGCCAGTCGCGATTTGGAAAGCAATGTATCAATTGTTGCAGAAGATATTCAAGACTATCATATTACCCCTGAACAAGCCGGGATGGTTGCCAGAGATGCGGGAGTTCCCTATCTGATCATCACCCACGTACTTCCGCCAGTGCCCAATCATATCCTGGTCACCCCATTCCTAAGGGATGCCAGAGCAGTCTATGACGGTGAAATCTATATGGCGAATGATGGCACCATGGTCAAAATTCCTGTGGATTCGGACAGAATCACAATCGTAGAACTATTGAAATAGAGGCTCACTGATGAACAAAACAACGTATATCAAAGCCGTACTGGTAATCTTTGGGTTGCTTCTACTTAGCAGGATACCTGCGTTTGTCAACGGCAGTTTGGACGCGGTCACGATTTTATCCACTATTGTGGAATTAGTTTTTTTCATCTGGGGTATATTGCTTCTGAGGAAGTAGCTTATTTGAGAAAAATATCAGGTAGAACCTGGGGACACCTCTCAGGAGAAAATTATGACCAAACGAAAGATACTTCTAATTGCTGTGGCAGTCGTACTTGTAGCGCTCGCGATCGGATTCTTTGCAGTCAGGCAGAACGCCTCAGACGAAGGCATTCGCCGCAGGATCATCAACAACCAGAACCTAGCTAGTGAGACAGCAACTGAGCTGCAGCGTACCGACCGGATCACAGCCGTTTTGTGCGGTACAGGAAGTCCGATTTCACAAACAGAACCTCAAACGTGCACCGCCGTTTTCGTCAACGGGCAATTCCTCTTGTTCGATGCCGGCAACAATGCGCTAAGCTCTATGAACAATTTGAATTTACCAATTTATGAGTTGGATGCGGTTTTCATCACCCATTTTCACAACGATCATTACGCCGATTTAGGTGACGTGATGGAATGGTCTTGGATTCGGGGCCGGCGACATATCCTGCCGGTTTATGGTCCCACTGGGATTACCCAGATCGTGGAAGGATTTCAATCTGCCTATGAATTGGAGGCTATGTACCGCACCGCCCACCATGGCGAGGAAATTATGCCGCTGGAATGGGTGGACTCGCAGCCGATTGAATTTACACCACCACAAGATGATTCCGCTGTTGTTGTCTACGAACGGGATGGCGTCACGGTCCGGGCATTTCGAGTCAGCCATCCCCCTATTGAACCTGCTGTTGGTTATCGCATTGAATATGCAGGGTTGGTCATCGTTCTCTCTGGGGATACCGTACGCACTAACTCGCTTCTGGAACAGAGCCGTAATGCAGATCTACTTGTGGCTGAAACGATGAACAAGGCTGTAGTGGAAACGATGGAAAAAGTATTCCGGGAGATTGGGGACACAGACCGGGCCACCATTTTCTACGACATCCGGGAATACCACATGGATGTCAGCGATGTCGGCGCATTGGCGCAAGAGGCGAATGTAAAGCGACTTGCTCTTAATCATTTGGCCCCGAAACCTCAGGGACGCCAACAGGCGAATCTGTTTTTCCGAGACCCTGTTTCAAAACTGTATTCCGGCGAACTACTGGTTGGTGAAGATGAGATGCGAATCGTTATCCCTGTGCCTTAACGAAAAACTGGAAATATCATGAAAAAAAGTTTTCTCGTACTCATAGCTCTTGCTCTAATCCTGATCATTGGCATCGCCTTCGTTGCGATGCGCCAAGGCAACCAATCTCAATCCTGTTTGGAGTACTACGCTGAGTTCAAAAATTCCCCCGCTGCCGCACTAGAGTGGTGCAATGTTGGTGAATACTTCTCCTGGGAATCAACCCTGCATGTAAACAAAGATTTCAACGCTTTGAGTATTTTCTACATCTGCCAGGGTAACCCAGACAATCCGGCTATCCTAATGATTCACGGTTACCCCACCAGTAGCTTTGATTTTGCCCCCCTTGTTGCAGAACTCAGCCCGGATTACTATGTCTGCGCGCTGGATACACCCGGCTATGGCTTTTCGGATAAACCGCTGGATGGATATGATTATTCCATCTTTGATGATGCTCAATTAGTCGATTATTACATTCGCGAAATCGTTGTGCTGGATGAGGTTACCTTGCTGACACATGACAAAGGCGACAGCGTTGGTCTGGCATTGCTGCAGATTTACCAGGCTTATGAGACCAAACCCTACTCCATCAAGCATCACTTCATCACCAATGGGAACATCTACCTGCCCCTGGCGCAGTTGACAAATAGCCAAAAAACCCTCCTCAATCCCATCAGCGGACCTGTGCTCTCAAGGTTTTTATCCGGGGCGCCGCTGGCAGAAGGCCTGGCAGATCAAACCTTTGCTACCAGCTTACCCCAAAGTGAAATTGACTCATATGCCTCCATTTTTAATTACCAGGACGGGGGGAGGGTCCAACATGAGATCATCGAGTACCTGAATGAGCGCGCCGAGAACGAGGTCGGCTGGTTGGAAGGGTTGGCGAAGAGCAAGATCCCAACCACACTGATCTGGGGTGAACTGGATGCAATCGCGCCGGTTAGTGTACCAGATTTTGTTTGGGAGAATTACTTTGCAGACAGAGAAACTCCGGCAGCCTATTGGCGCATTCCCTGTGCCGATCATTACATACAGGTGGATGCACCTGATCTGATCGCGAACATCATACGCACAACTTTGGCGGAAGGTGAAGTTCCAGTAGAGCTTGATGGTATGCCTTGTCGAGCTATTAATTTCACTAAATAGGATGCTACCAAGAATTTATAAAATTAGGAAAAGATGAGCGTAGTAATGTGCTGGTCTAAATCCACGCAGGTTAATGTAAGTGTTGGCGGTGAAGTGAATGAGCAGGATGATCGAATACACCAGTAATTCCGTCCCATAGCTCATCGGGTGAGGAAGGGGACCAAAAGAACTATTAGGCAGATGTCAGGAAACGTACATATTTTGCATCCGAAGTGGGTTCAACATCAGCAAGCAATTTAGAGAGAGGGAAACCCAACCAAGGGATCACCATACTCCAGGCTTCTACACAGCTCAGACGGTATATGCGTTCTTCTTGTGGGTATTTCTTGACCAGGTCGTTAACACTGAACTTGGCGGATTTGTTGACCATGCCGGAGATTTCCACGTCCCAAGGGGAGGTTTTGAAATCCTTTGCCAAGTGGCTACCCCTTGTTTATCAGTGGTGAACTCATAATAATTGTTGTAGTTGGTAATTTCATCCTAGGTATTGAAAATATCCCCGGTGGAGGGGACTTGGGTACCGATATTGGTACCCGAAGGAGTGGATTTTCCTGGCTGTACAGCGCAAGCCACCAGGGCGACGCTGCCCGCAATCACGCCTGCAGCCTTCATGAAATCTCTTCTGGATAGATAAACCTGGTTAGGAGAAATTTCTGACGAGGGTATTATTGGTGTTTTCATGGTTCCTCCCGGCTAATTTTCTTTCTCGTATAGTAGTGACACGATCGCGTCTTCTGTTTCTTGATATTTGCCTTCACCATTATGCGTGTATCGGATGTGTCCATTCTTGTCGATCAGATATAAACTTGGCCAATAATGGGTGTTGTAGGCTTTCCAGGTCGCTCCAAGCTTGTCTTCAGCGACTGCATAGGGGATATTTAAGTCAATGACTGCTTGTTGTAAATTTGAAAGCACCGATTCATGGTCAAATTCTGGAAAATGGTTTCCAATAATGACCAGGCCTTCTGATGAATATTTATTATGCCAATCAATCAACTTGGGGATCACGTTGCGGCAGTTTATGCAGCCAAAAGTCCACATTTCAATGATGACTACTTTACCTCGCAGGTCAGCAAGTCTAAGAGGATTGGGGGTATTAATCCAAATTGTGTTGGTCAATTCAGGCGCAATACCTAGATCAGGCAAATAATTTGATGTGGAATTATCAACCGCTTTTTTAACCAGATTGCAAGCTGAAAGAAGAAAAAAACTTATAAGAATTAATGAAATTTGTGATCGCATAACCATATCTCCTAGTTGATATGATTATGTTAATCAACAATAATTACGAAATTATAAATTATTGAAGAACAAAGGATTACCCCTTGGGCAGGGAGATTGTGAAAGTGGTTCCCTTAAGACACTCACTTTGAATGGTGATATGACCTTTATGCGCTTCAATTACCCCCTTGGCGATGGCCAAACCCAACCCGGCACCACCGCTGACGAGGCTGCGGGATTTATCTCCTCGGTAAAAACGCTCAAAAACATGGGGGATGTCTTCAGGCAAGATTCCTTCACCAGAGTCACTGATATTTACTAATATATTGTTTTCAACCAGTTTTGCTGTCAGGCTAATTTCGCCATCTTTAGGGGTGTACCTGATGGCATTACTGACCAAATTATTAAGCGCACGTCCCATCCAGAGCACATCCATGTTTATCGGATCCACGCCTTCATTAGCTGAACCGCATAACTTCACTCCTTTTTGAGCGGCCAAACTGGAGAAGCTTTCAAGTGTGTCAGAAATGAGGTCACTGATTGAAGCAGGCTCCAGGTTCAGCGGCATGCTTCCTGAATCCAGTTGGGAGATTTGAAATAGGTCATCCACCAAAAATGAAAGGGCGTCTATATGTTTCTTGGCCTGTGAAAGATAGTTCTGAATCTCTTTCGGATCTGTGACTACACCATCAGAGAGAGCTTCAATCAATAAGCGGATGGAAGAGAGAGGTGTGCGCAGGTCATGTCCAGCCCAGGCAACCAGATCGCGTCGCAATGTTTCAAGCTCTTTCTGTTTTTGATCCGCGGATTGTAATTGCTGAGCCATCTTATTGAATGAACCAGCAAGGGATGAGATTTCATCTTTTCCAGGGATGTCAGCCCTGGTGGTGAAATCTCCATTTTTTATTGAATGAGTCGCAGATTCAAGATGCGAGATGCGGTCAATCAATGCACTGGTAAAAAAGCTTCCCAAAGCAACGGCAATTCCGCCTGCAAAAAAAAGTAAAACTGTTGCCAATAATAAGTCATGTTCACTGGCAAACATCAAACGAGCGGTCAGCCAAACATTCAGAAATGTTAAAAGGCTGGCGATGATGTAAGATCCGAGCAGCACCCAGCGGAGCGAAGGGGCAAATATTAACCAGTTGAAACGATATGCGCTGTAACCAATGATGGTTGAGATAACAGCGGTAATAGCCAGAAACAGAGCCATATGCTGAAGGTCGCCAAGCGTTGGACGCATCAATAAATAGAAGATCGCCAGAGAAATTAGTAAAACGATTGCAATGGCACTGGCAAAAAAGAAAGTGCGGTTTCTGGACTTTTTCATGGTATCAAGGCTCAAATTTATAACCCACACCCCAGACAGTCACGAGATGCCTAGGAGCGGTTGGATCGTTTTCAATTTTTTCCCGTAAACGTCGAATATGAACGGTTACAGTGCTTGGGTCAATAAAATCGCGCAATCCCCAAATATTTTCAAGTAATTGATTGCGTGAAAAAACCTGGCGGGGATGAATTGCCAAATGATAAAGTAAATCAAATTCTTTGGCTGTTAATATTACCTCATTGCCATTAATCGATACTTCTCTGGTTTGTGGGTTGATATTAAGGTCGCCAACCTGAATACTTCCTTGAGGTGACGAATCTGATTTGGCTTGAGTCCGGCGCAAAACTGCCCTAACACGGCTGACTAATTCTTGAGGGCTAAAAGGTTTAACTACATAATCATCCGCACCTAGTTCAAGACCGGCAATACGGTCACTTTCTTCACGCCTTGAAGTCAGCAAGATCACGGGTACGTCTGCCCGGTCGCGAATGCTTCTAATTAATGTAAACCCATCCATTCCAGGAAGCATGACATCCAAAATGACCAGGTCAGGCAAATTATTAGAAAAGTGTTCAAAAGCTGCCAAGCCATCAGAAAAAGTGGTTACTTCAAAACCAGCACGTTTTAAATACAAACTGACTACGTCACTGATACTGGGTTCATCCTCGACAATTACAATATGTGTCATTCTAGTCTCACAAAGTTAGATTGTATACCAAAAATATTACACAACCCTTAACGCTTGTTCATGGAATCGTAATGTTTTTTTCTTTTTTATGTAACTTATGCAATTTAAACTGAATCCAATATAAAAAATGGAGATTCAAATGCAAAAGAAAATTTTTGTTTCACTGATCACAATATTGTTTGTGCTTTCTGCCTGTTCACCGGCAGCGCCCACCAAAGATGTAGTGATGGAAAAACCCACTGAAGTGATGATGGGAACCCCTGCAGCAGCTATGGATGCAGTAGCCACTGAAGCAACGAACGGCGAAACAATGACGTCTCCTGCTTTTTTTGACACTTTACTAACTGATGTAAACACTGGCGATTCTTTCAAGATTTCTGACTTTGCTGGAAAAGTAGTTTTAGTTGAAAACCTGGCTATGTGGTGCCCCAACTGTAAGAAGCAACAGGAACAAATAAAGAAATTAATCAAAGCTTTAGGCATGGATTCTGACTTAATCTCTATCGGTTTTGATGTGGACCCAAATGAGAACGCTGCTGACTTAAAGAAATATACTGGCAGCAATGGCTTTGATTGGGTGTATGCAGTGCCACCTCAAGAAGTTCTCAATGAGATCAGTAGATTGTATGGCGAAAATTTCTTGAATCCGCCGTCGACACCAATCATTATCATTGACCGTAAAGGCGGAGTCCATCCGATGCCGTTCGGAATAAAAAGCGCAGATGACTTGCAGAACTTGATTGATCCGTTCCTAGCTGAAGGAATTTAACTTAAACAGGATGACTATGGTTGCAAATCGTGACACCCGATTTGCAACCATTTATAGAAAGACTCATATGGACTCAATACTTACATCAATTGGTTTAGGTTTGCTTGCCAGCACTAGCCCCTGTATAATTCCGCTTTATCCGGGTTATCTGGCTTATTTAAGTGGGGCTGCAGTAGGTGAAAAAAGGAAAGGACATTATTTCTTAGGGTTCTTTGTATTGGCGGGTGCGTTAACCATGATGCTGACACTGGGATTAATCATCGCATTACTATCCATTTCTATTGGAAGTGCACTATCAGTCATCATCCCTATCGCGGATTTGCTGCTTATTACATTGGGAATTCTACTTTTATTTGATAAGAATCCATTTAAAATGCTGCCACAGATCAAAATTCCGGCGTTAAAGAACCCCTTTGTAAATGCATTTATGTACGGTTTGCTGTATGGCCCCATTGCACTGCCTTGTTCAGGACCGTTGGTGGTTGGGATTTTTGCGATCTCATTAACTGCGAGCGAAGCTCTTAGTCGTTTGGGAGTGTTTTTGTGGTTCGGTATCGGGTTCGGTTTACCGTTATTGGCATTATCCCTAATTTCAGGTGTGCTGCAGCGATCCATCACCCGATGGCTGGCAATGCATTCAAGATTGATCAATATTATCGGTGGAGTTGTATTGGTGGGAATTGGTATTTATGATTTCGTGCTGAATTTGCCGCTCATACGATTGATATTGGGATTTTAGAATATAAAAAAATCCAGAATCCTTAAAACCTACCCTTATGGATAGCGTTTAAGGTTAAAACCTACCGATATTGGTTTATTGCTTTGAAATCACTGGAATGATAATCTTGATCTATATCAAGAAGAGAACAATTTGTAATTAAAAAATCTCTTCTCAATTAAATAGTTAGAGGAATCAACGCAAGTTTAAACCAAAAACGACCATTGCTGGTCGCTTGGAAAATAGTAGCGGGGAGTGGATTCGAACCACTGACCTCCGGGTTTTGAGTCAAAATACTGAATCCGTGCCATTTGTGCGACGGGCTCAGCAAATAAGCCAAACCGACAGACGAACTATGGTCCACGCTTGCCGGGCACGCTGCGGTGCTAATCGATGTTCGTATAGTATCTGAACGAAGTAAAAAGTCAAGTGTAGTTTTTACAACTATTCCCTATCCAGTCCATGACGAATCGCAATTATGGCAGCTTGTGTACGGTCTGTAACTTCAAGTATAGCCAAAATGGCGCTGATGAGGTTACGCACAGTACCTTCAGATAAATGCAATCTGGCTGCAATATCCGAGTTGGCAAGACCATGCGATATTGCTTTCAACACTTCCAGTTCACGAGCGGTCATTTTATCTGATAGAACAGAAACAGGCTCCACCTGCCTGCTCGATACATGTTCAAGCAATTTCCCCGCTATACCAGGATCAACGTACGATTTGCCGGACCATGTGCCTCGGATGGCTTCGATTACCTTTTCTCGCGGTATATTTTTTAAAATATAACCTGCTGCTCCGGCTCTAATGGCATCAAAAACCCATTCGTCGTCGCCGAATGTTGTCAAAACATGCACTTTTATGATCGGGTGAGAACTACAGATCTGGCGCGTCGCTTCAACCCCATTTATTCCCGGCATCTTAAGGTCCATTAAGACAAGATCAGGCAGGAGCTTACTCACCATTTCTATTGCTTATGCACCGTCTTGTGCTGTACCGACAACTTCGATATCACTTTCAAGGCGCAGCAATAACTCCAGGCCATCGCGGACAATGGACTGATTATCGCTGACAAGTATTTTCATGGAATACATCCTTTTATCAGGAGACGGATCGTAGTTCCATTTTCAGGATTGCTTTTGATTGTCAGATCACCTCCCACTATTTCCGATCGCTCTTTCATTCCAATAAACCCGAAATGACCACCTGTAGTGAGTTTCTTTTATGGGTGAAATCCAATACCATCATCCTTAACGAACAATTCAAGGTCACCTTTCATGACCTCTAATTTCACATGAAGGTTTTTCGTATTAGCATGATGAACAACATTTTCCACTGCTTCCTGGTAATACGATAAACACACTGTTCAACATCTGGCGACAAAAATCAAGTTTACTTCAGGTAAATCAAGTTGTAATTTAAGACCAGCGCGTTGAGCTGCGGTTTTTGCATATTGCCTGAGAGCGTCCACTAAACCGAGATCATCTATAGGGTTAGCCCGCAACGATTTTATTGCCCGCTGTGTTTCCTGCAAACCTGAACGTGTTGCTTCTAGTGATTGGTCGATTAATCCTTTCGTCATCATTTGGTCTACATCAAGATAAGCTTTTGCAGTTTCCAATTGTTACGCGAGGCAACTGAGGGTATGAACGACTGTATCGTGAAGCTCGCGAGACATGCGGTTTCGTTCACGGCTAATGGTCAAATTTTCCAATGTGCTGGCATAATGGCTGATGCGTTCATTTGCTACTTTCAATGATTCCCGTTGGTTTCGCAGTCGTGCTATCAATTGATTGACAAAACGCCGACCACCAGGAAAGACACGGTTCGGATCAGCACGGTGTAAAGGAAAACGATTATTCTGGGATCCGTTAACTGGTATGAGGAGCTTGAAAAAAGGATCTCCAAAATTCCGATAGCAAAAAACATAAATCATCAAGATCCAAATGTTGTAATGCCAGGCTGCCAAAACCAGTGAAATTAACAGAACTGGAACCTGCCTGTGCACCATCCCTTCTACGTTGGATAGAGGCGCCTGCGGCATTTTGAGATCAACAACAGCAAAGGCACTAATGAGATGATCAGGACCATCACTGCCACGATGACGCCTGTTTCTTTATTAATCAAATTAATAAAGGAAATGACCAGGAACACAATGGCAGGAATGAATTTCACGAGGTAGTAAGTAAATACCGATGGACCTAGCTTGCCATTTTAAATCACCAGGTCGAGTAAAAATTTGCAGTACAAGATAAACTAACCACATCCAGTCTGCAGTTGAAAGACTCTTTTTGAATCCAACTGCTCTTGTTTCAGGAATAAATACTATCACACCACCAAAATAATCCTCCATTGCTATTGTCATCAATCCAGGTAATCACCCATGACTCGTGTCATGGGTCCATTGAGATAATTCAACTTAAATAATCCATATTGATGACACTATGCACTCCTCTGAAAGGTGGAAAATTCTTAAACTCAAGTTCAAGAAAAAGGAAGGCTGGAAATGATAAAGAGTTTGATGATTTTTATTTTGACTATAGTACATACAACAACGGGTTGTTCGCCAAAAAATGAGACCAATCAGAGGTCTACAACGACACCTGCAGCAATTAACACACAGGAAATCGTTCCTGATCATGCAACAGAACAAACCCTTGTTACGCAAACAGATCTTCCGGCTAAGTTGACCTATCCCATTATTGATACCTCGCAAAATGAGTGTTTTGACAACGAGAAACTAATTGCCTGTGCTGACCTGAATTCATCATTTTTCGGTCAGGATGCCCAATACGCCGGGAATATCGCCGCTTTTCAGGATAACGACGACGGTACTGTGACTGACCTGACCACAGGTCTGATGTGGCAGCAAGATCCCGGTGAAAAAATGACCTACGATCAGGCTGAAAGCAGAATTTCGACTTTCAACCTTGCTGGATATTCCGACTGGCGGTTGCCAACCATTAAAGAACTTTATTCGTTGATCCTATTTGATGGAACAGACGTGAGCGCCTGTGAAGGCACGTGCAGTGTCAAACCATTCATAGATACTCGATATTTTGATTTTTCTTACGGAGATGCTTCTCTGGGTGAACGAATTATTGACTCTCAATTTGCCTCAAGCACAAAATATGTGAGTACCACCATGAATGGCAATGAGACTCTGTTTGGCGTAAATTTCGCTGACGGACGCATCAAAGGTTATCCCACAAGTAAATCGTTCTATTTTTTGCATGTCCGTGGAAATGAAAATTATGGCAAAAACAAACTGGTTGAAAACGGCAATGGAACCATTAGCGATAACTCCACGGGACTGACCTGGATGCAAACCGACAGCAGCGCTGCTATGGATTGGCAATCTGCCCTGACGTATTGCGAAAACCTGGAAGAAGCAGGGTCGACCGATTGGCGGCTTCCCAATATTAAAGAATTGCAAAGCATCGTGGATTACTCACGATCCCCCGCTACGGGCAACTTTGCCTCAATTGATCCGTGGTTCCTGGCAAGCTCCATCCTGAATGAAGCTGGGCAAAGCGACTATCCATTTTATTGGAGCAGTACAACTCATGTTGACTCGTCTGGCCATGGATCTTTCGCTGCCTATATCTCTTTTGGTCGTGCGCTTGGATATATGAACAATGCCTGGACGGATGTTCATGGCGCTGGAGCTCAACGCAGTGATCCTAAAAGCGGAGATGCTTCAGAATTTTCGAGCGGTCACGGTCCGCAAGGAGATGCGGTTCGCATTCAAAATTATGCTCGTTGTGTTCGCGGCGGAGCAGCGACCTTCACTCCTGAAGGATTCTCAGGCGAAGTCAGACCGCTCATGGCTATCGAACCCTCTGGGATTGAACAAAACCAGGCAAGCTCAAACGGTCAACAAAATCCATTCCCCAACTCCCCTCCCATGCCAGCAATCGAAGCTTGTTCAAAGAGTTCAAAGAATAGGGCTTGCGAGTTTACAACACCCAATGGCATGATCTTCGGAACTTGTCAATTAATCCAACAGACATTAGCCTGTGTACCAATGCCTTGACCCACATGGTAGCGTATTACTCCATTTTGTTTCTAGAAGAGTAGGAAACAAGATCATGAAAGATCCAAGAATACTTTTTTCGTTTGAAATGCCAATCATTATTGCATTGCTCTCCGCCTGTAATGCTAATGCAGTTGTTATGAAAATTGAAGTTCCGATCACAGCTTCATCAACTCCAGTGACGATAACAGAAGCTGCAACCGTGGCAACCCCGGTTTCGAGCAGCCAACCTGTGGAAACAACCTCCCAACCAAACCAAACCCTAACTTCCTGGTTTGATTTTTGACAAAACCTGAATGTATTGCCTATCTCAGGCAATTATCAGTTTGCAGAAGGTCCCATTGAAACACTAGATGGCAGCGTCTATTTTTCCAATATCAACGCCGGCAAAATCTATAATCGGTTGGATGCAATTACTTTATAAACCACATGATATTTTGTCGTAGTTGTAATTTTTTGTATGCCTGAACCACACTATTTTCTGATGATAAATTGGATTATGCCTTGGGGCATTTTAGTTCGGGAGCGGGGAGTGGACACCTGTACCCTAATGGGTATTCAAACACTGGGTGAATCGAAAACGCCAGTCCTTGCGGACTGACGTTAAAGTGGATAGTGCCTTTCGGCATTTCCGTTAGTAGCGGGGAGTGGA
>CAYQUX010000021.1:0-73076 GCA_964420995.1 uncultured Leptolinea sp.
TACGTGGGAGGTCAACACCTTCAATTCTTGCCATGTTCTCTTATCCCTGACGCTGTTTATGCTTTGGGTTTTCGCAAATTACATACAAAATGCCCTTGCGCCGGACGATTTTGCATTTTGCGCATCTTTTTCCGATGGATGTCGTGACTTTCATCAAAAAACTCCTTCTTATAATTGCAAAGTTGCGACAAAGCGATGATTATACCTGCTTTGTCGTATCGAGTCCATAGTCTGGATCATTTTCCAGCACGGTGAGAACCACCGGGCCATTGGGTGTAATGGCCGTGGTATGTTCAAAGTGGGCTGTCAACGATCGATCGGCGGAGACTACTGTCCATTCGTCCGGCATTACCCGGGTTTCCGATGTGCCGATCAAGACCATGGGCTCCAGCGCAATGGTCATACCGTTTCGGAGCTGCGTGCCCTGCCGCGGTCGCCCGTAATTAGGCGCCTGCGGACCTTCGTGCATGCGCCGCCCTACCCCGTGTCCGGTATAGGTATGGGTAACAAACATTCCCTGGCTGCGAACATATTTCTCAATCGCGTTGCCGATATCACCAGTGGTGTTACCGTCAACCATTTTTGAAATTCCGATCTTCAGGGCTTCACGGGTCACATTGATGATCTTTTGAGCCTGCTGCGAAATTTCACCCACTCCGGTTGTAAACGCGGCATCGGCAACCCAGCCTTCAAAAACAGTGCCGCAATCTACTGAAACAATATCCCCTTCTTTCAACTTGCGAGTGCCGGGGATGCCGTGCACCATTTCTTCATTGATACTTACATTGGTGCTGGCCGGATAAGGGTATGGACCAGGGTAATTCAAAAAAGGTGAGTAGCAGCCGTGCTTCTTGAGCACTTCTTCTGCTGCCGCGTTGAGATCGGCGGTCGTGGCTCCGGGACGGATGGCCGCGCGCGCAGCCGCGAGCGCTTCGGCATTTATCCGTCCGGCCTGCCGCATAACGGCAAGCTCTTCCGAGGTTTTGATGGTCAAAACACGATCCCAACTCATTTTTCTTATTAACCTTTTTGAATAGCTTTCAACAACAACGTCGTGACCTGATCGATGGGTAGTGTGCCATCAACTTCAGCCAGAACGCCTTCTTTTTGATAGTAATCGATCAGGGGTGTGGTTTGTTCCAGATATACCTTAATACGTCGTTCAACCGTGGCTGCCTGGTCATCTTCACGCTGGTAAAGTTCTGAGCCATCGATATCGCAGATGCCGGCTTTCTTCGGAGGATTGAATTTCTCATGGTAAACGTGTCCCTGCGCTTTGCAGGTCCAGCGGCCGCTGAGACGTCCAATCAGTTCCTGAGGGGGAACCGAAATGTACGGAACACATTCCACCTTGCCGTTCCACGAAGCAAGCATTTTTCCTAGCGCCTCCGCCTGTGCGGGTGTGCGCGGGAACCCATCCAGCAACGCTCCGGCTTTGCAGTCGTCGCGTTGCAGGCGGTCTTTGATCATTTCTATGGTCAGATCATCGGGAACCAGTTCGCCGCGGTTCATAAAGACCTGGGCCTTTTTTCCCAATTCTGTTTCATTTTTGAGGTTTTCGCGGAAGATATCACCGGAGGAGATGTGGGCAAGACCAAGTTTTTCAGAGATCAACTCGGCCTGTGTGCCTTTTCCGGCCCCGGGAGGGCCAAGTAAAACGACATATGATGGCATATCTTCACCTATCCCTTGATTAAGCTCTCGTCGTAGCCGTGTAGTTTCAGTTCGGTTTCGATGATGGTGAACGTGTCACGCACCACACCAACCACGATCAACAAACCGGCGGATGAGACCAACAACAAACCTGAGGATGACGCCGCGCCCGCAGGCAGAATGGCTCCAACAATATACGGTAAAACCGCCACCAGACCCAGGAAAACAGCCCCGGGAAGGGTAATGCGCCGTTGTACTTTGGAAAGATACTTCTGCGTGGGTCCGCCGCGAACAACACCGGGGATCTGGGCGCCCTGCTTTTTCAAATTCTCACCATAGTTTTGCTGTGTGAACAGAACATCGGTATAGAAGAAGGTAAACAGAACAACCATGACAAAATACAGAACGGCATACCAGGCGTTTCCTCCGCCAAAGGTGTGATACACACCGGTCGCGAAATTACGCAGCCATTCTACGGTCTTTTCACTCATAAAGTAGGAGGAAACGATTGCGGGGAAGGTCAAAATGGACTGGGCGAAGATCAATGGGATCATGCCGGCCATATTGACCATGAGAGGCAGTTTGCTGGTAACCGGCATTGACATGCGGTTGCCAATGCGCCGCCCCGGGAAGAGTACCGGTACATTGCGGCGGCCCTGTTGCACAAACACGATGGCAAAGATGGTGAGCAGCAGGATCAGAACGATCACTACAAACATCCACCAACCGTTGGTTTCATCGGCAAGTACACGTCCCAGGTTCGCCGGCATACGGGAAACAATACCGGCAAAGATGATCAGCGAGAGGCCCTGGTTGGGGATACCATACTCAGAGATCAACTGACCCAGCCAAATACCCACCATGGTACCAGCGATCATGCTCAAAAGGGTAGCCAGTGTGGGGATAAGGGCAGCGCCCGTAAAGCCGTAGTTCACCAGTACAGAAACTCCACCACCCAGCATCGAATTGAAGATGTTGATTTGGCCGATGGCTGACAGGGCAGCCATGGGGATGGTGAGAATTACCGTCCATTTTTCCATCCAGGCCTGGCCTTCGCGCGGGTTTTCTTTCAACTTGCGTTCCAGAGCGGGGATGATGGGTACAAGCAGCTGCAGGATAATCTGTGCTGTAATGTACGGGTACACGCCCATCGCCAGAATGGAGAAGTTCGAAACGGTACCACCGGAAAGCAGGTCAAGCAGGTTGACCAGGTTTCCGGCTGCTCCAGTTTGCGTGGTGAGCGACCGGATGACTTCGCGATCAATTCCAGGTACAGGTATGTTGGACAGGAAACGGTATAGGATTAATAATCCTATTGTGATGAGAAGTTTCTTACGAATATCCTCTGACATCCATAAGTATCGCCAGGCTGACCGCTTCATTCAGATTCTCCTTCGGTGGCAGTTGCCATTCAGGCAATTAACTCCACACTGCCACCGGCTTTTTCGATTTTTTCACGGGCGGTTTTACTGATCCGGTGAACCCGGACTTTCAAAGCAACGCTGATCTCGCCACGACCGAGGATGACAACCGGTTCCGCGGCGCTGTGCAGCAGGTTGGCCTGTGCCAGCACGTCGGGATTGACATCAGCTCCCTTTTCAAAGCGGGCAAGCTGATCCAGGTTGATCTCGGTATAGCTGATCTGATTTGGTGGGGTGAAACCTTCACCACGAATGAAGGGCAGGCGGCGATAGAAAGGCAGGTTACCACCCTGGCGGTAAAGGTTTCCACCTTCACCAGCCCGGGAACCCTGACCTTTCGTACCACGTCCGGAGGTTTTACCCTGACCGGCGGAGATACCGCGCCCAACACGTTTGCGAGTGTGTTTCGCGCCATCGTTTGGTCGTAAGTCGTTCAGTTTCATTTCTCTACCTGCTCTTCTATCTCGATAAGATGGCCAACTTTCGCCAGCATACCGCGCAGCACGGGGGTATCCGTGTGTTCCACAGTCTGATGCAACCGGTGAAGACCAAGGGCGTACACGGTGCGTTTGGTGCGTTCCGTGTATCCAATGGGGCTGTGAACCAGCGTTACACGAACCTTCTTTTCAGGAGCGGCTTTCTTAGTCATTCTTCCTCCGTTCCCAGAAGGGCTGCAACTCCTTCACAGGTTTTCCGCGGTGGGCGGATTCTTCTGTCGGAGATTTCAACTGTTCCAGGGCTTCGAAGGTGGCCTGAACCACATTCAATACATTGGCACTGCCCAGGGATTTGGTTAAAATATCGCGAATACCGGCCGATTCCAATACGGCGCGTACACCGCCGCCGGCGATAACGCCGGTACCGGGAGAAGCGGGTTTCAACAGAACACGCGCTCCGGCAATCCGGCCAAGAACTTGATGGGGAATTGTCGTTCCAGACAAGTTCATCTGGCGCATATTCTTATGAGCGTGGTCAGTCGCTTTTCGCATGGCATCGGGAACGGCGTTGGCTTTTCCGACACCCAGTCCGATTTTTCCTTTGTTATCTCCAGCCACAACTGTGACCCGGAAGGAGAACCGGCGGCCGCCTTTTACAACTTTGGCAACGCGGGCGATTTCAATGACACGCTCGTCAAATTGTTGTTCTAATGGTTGATACTCTTGTTCCATAATCAGCCCTCAATCATCGCTTTCTCTGGCTAGAATTCCAGCCCGGCTTCGCGGGCAGCATCAGCCAACGCTTTGACACGGCCCATGTATCGGAAACCACCGCGGTCAAAGACGACCTTATCAATGCCCTTTTTCTTGGCACGTTCTGCCACAGCCTTGCCGATCAGTTTGGCCTGTTCGGTTTTCGTGATCTTGGCGGCGGAAGCACGCAGTTCATGGTCAACGCTGGATGCGCTGGCGAGGGTGGTTCCTGCGGCATCGTCGATCACCTGGGCATAAATTTCCGCAGTGCTGCGGAAAACTGCGAGGCGGGGGCGCTCAGGAGTTCCGGAAATATTCTTGCGAACCCGATCATGTCGGCGGATTCGCGCTTCAGTACGTGATGTTTTCGCCATATCCAGTACCTTTACTTCTTGCCTTTGGCTTTACCAGATTTACCAGCCTTGCGGCGGATCTTTTCACCCAGATAGTGAATACCTTTGCCTTTGTAGGGCTCGGGTGGACGGATCTTGCGGATATCGGCCGAAATCTGGCCGATCTGTTCGGGATCCTTGCCCATCACTTTGATTTGCCGGGCCTTTACATCGACATCATAGGTGATGCCTTCCGGCGGGGTGAGTTCGATTGGGTGAGAAAAGCCCAGGAATAAAACCAGGTTCTTG
The DNA here is from genome assembly GCA_964420995.1 of uncultured Leptolinea sp. Taxonomy (GTDB): domain Bacteria; phylum Chloroflexota; class Anaerolineae; order Anaerolineales; family Anaerolineaceae; genus Leptolinea. The sequence continues at coordinate 4,906 of CAYQUX010000021.1, forward strand.
CCATTCATTTCAGCGCGGTAACCGACACCGTCGATTTCCAGAACCTTGGTAAAACCGGTGCTTACACCCGTGACCATATTTTGAATTAATGCCCGAGTCGTCCCATGGAGAGCGCGTACATTCGCGATTTCGGATGTGCGTTCCACGATAACCTGACCGTTTTCCAGCTTGATGTTCAAGGTGGGAGAGAACAGGCGAGACATCTCACCGTTCGGTCCCTTGATATTCACATTGGAACCCTTGATCTCAACCTGTACACCGGCCGGGACGGAGACTGGCGTCAAACCAATTCGAGACACAGTACTTACCTCCTGATTCCGTTTATGACTACCAGACCTTGCACAGTATTTCGCCACCAACGCCAAGCTGGCGGGCGCGCTGTCCGGTCATGATCCCTTTCGGGGTGGATAAAATCGAAATGCCCATGCCGGAAAGAACCCAGGGGATATCCTGTTTCTGGGTATAAACCCGGCGGCCGGGGCGGCTGACACGTTCCAGACCGGTGATAACCGGTTTGCGTGAACGGCGTTCGCCCACATACTTTAACTTCACCCGCAGCACAGGCTGCTTGCCATTATTTTCGGACTCAACTTCGTCGTATCCTTCAATGTAGCCTTCTTCTTTGAGGATGCGGGCGATTTCAGCCTTAATTCTGGTTCGCGGCATTGCCACGGTCGCCTGGCCGATCATCACGCCATTGCGGATGCGGGTCAGCATATCGGAGATAGGATCATTAACACTCATTAGTTTTCTCCTTCCACGCCGCCTACCAGGACGACTTCACCACGCCGGGGATTTTGCCTTCCAGCGCTAGTTCGCGAAAGCAAATACGGCACAATCCAAAGCGGCGGATGTAGCCACGTGGGCGACCGCACTTTTGGCAGCGATTGCGCACCATGTTGGCATATTTTCGCCGTTGTTCACGGTAAGTCATGCAAGTCTTTGCCATATTAACCCTTCCTGAAAGGCATGCCGAGTTCGCGCAGCAAAAATGCCGCCTGTTCGTCGTTGGCTGCCGTAGTAACCATGGTGATTTCCATGCCCCGAACTTTATCGATTTTGTCATACTCGATTTCGGGGAAGATCAACTGTTCACGCAGGCCCAGTGTGTAATTGCCTCGGCCGTCAAAAGCGTCGGGTGAAACACCGCGGAAGTCGCGGACACGGGGCAGAACCACATTCATCAAGCGGTCAACAAACGCCCACATGCGTTCGCCGCGCAGTGTCACTTTGACACCGATTGCCCGGCCTTCGCGAAGTTTGAAGTTGGAAATGGACTTGCGGGCTTTGGTGATGACCGGTTTTTGACCGGTGATCGTGCTCAGGTCAATCACAGCGGCATCCAGGGTCTTCGGATTCTCATTCGCTTCGCCCATGCCGATGTTCACCACGACCTTTTGCAGCCGGGGAACCTGCATAATGTTGTCCAGCTCCATGGATTTCATCAGGGAGGGCACGATCTCTTTTTGATAGCGTTCTTTTAATTGATTCATCGTCTGCTCTCCACGTCTATTTCTCGTCCATGCGTGCATCGCATTTCTTGCAAACCCGCAGGCTTTTGCCGTCTTCGCGAACAACCGCTACGCGCGTTGTTTTGCTACATTTCGGGCAAACCAGCATTACATTGGAAATGTCGATGGGAGCTTCAAAACGCACCTTGCCGGGTTTGATGGTTCTACCCTGGCTTTGCACCTGTTTCTGGTGTTTGGTGCGCATGTTGATGCCTTGCACCATGACGCGATGTTCATCAGGGAGTACTTTGATGATTTCGCCGCGTTTGCCGCGTTCTTCATCACGCCCTGTGATAATTTCTACCAGATCACCTTTTCGAATCTTTACATTCATGTTTCTGCTCCTATCCCTAAATCACTTCCGGAGCCAGGGATATGATCTTCATAAAACCTTTTTCGCGTAATTCGCGGGCAACAGGTCCGAAGATGCGGGTGCCTTTGGGGTTCTGGCCATCTGTGTCCAGGATCACCGCGGCATTGTCGTCAAAGCGGATGGAAGAACCATCTTCACGCCGCCATTCCTTGGAACAGCGTACGATTACAGCTTTGACAACCTCGCTCTTCTTAACCGAGCCCTGCGGCGCGGCGGTTTTCACGGTGGCAATGACGATATCGCCAACGGCGCCATATTTCCGGGTTGAACCGCCTACCACATGGATCACCAGCAATTCGCGCGCGCCTGTGTTATCGGCAACTTTGAGACGAGATTCCTGTTGGATCATGGTTTACTCTCCCTTTTCCGTCTCCACCGGGGCGATCACCTTTTTCAAGATGGATTCGACAGCCCAGCGTTTTTCCTTGGATAATGGACGGGTTTCCACGATCTGAACCTGATCGCCGATTTCGCAACCAATTTCATCATGAGCTTTTACGCTTTTACTCGCGTGAACAACTTTTTTGTAAATCGGGTGCCGGTAGGTTCGGGTGATTTCAACCACAACGGTTTTCATCATCTTATTACTGGTCACCACACCAGCCAAGCGACGGCGCTCGTTCATTTGTCACCTTCCTTTGCAGGGGCCAATTCCCGCTCCCGCAGAAGTGTTTCATACCGGGCAATCATCCGGCGGGTGATCGGTAACCGGCTGGTATCGGTCAACTGACCGGTTACAACCTGGAACCGCAGATTCATGACTTCCTGGCGGGCATCCTGTAATTTTGTGCGTAATTCTTCTGTAGAAAGCAGGCGAAGTTCTGAGTTTTTCATGCCTGATCTCCTGTACCATCCTGTTTACCGATCACTTTGGTGCGGATGGAAAACTTGTAGGTCGCCTGGGTCAAGGCTTCAATAGCCTGATCGCTGGGCAGTCCGCCGACTTCGAACATAATTCGGCCAGGGCGAACAACAGCCACCCAGTATTCAACATTACCTTTACCTTTACCCATACGGGTTTCAGGTGGCCGGTGGGTATAGGGTTTGTCTGGGAAGATCCGGATCCAAACTTTTCCACGGCGCTTCATGTTGTGGACAATGGCACGCCGGGCAGCTTCGATCTGGCGGGCTGTAATCCAGCCCGGTTCCAGAGCCTGCAGGCCGAATTCACCGGAAAGGATCTCAGCTCCTCGCAAAGCTTTCCCGCGCATGCGGCCACGCATCTGCTTGCGCCATTTGACACGCTTTGGCATTAACATAGTTGGCACCTCTCTCAATCCGGGTTCGTGACCCCGGCAATAATTTACTCGCTGACGTAAACGCCTTCGGTGGATTCGACTTTTTCTTCCACTTGCGGAAGAACTTCACCTTTGTAGACCCATACTTTGACGCCGATGCGTCCGTACTGGGTTAGGGCTTCGCCGCGGGCGAAGTCCATGTTGGCGCGTAAAGTCTGCAGAGGAACACGACCTTCGCGAAGCCAGACACTGCGGGCCATTTCAGCACCGCTCAGGCGGCCGGCTACTTCGATTTTGATACCCTGGGCACCCTGGCGGATGGCCTGCTGCAGTGCCCGTTTCATGGCACGACGGTAGCTGACCCGGCGTTCGATCTGCCCGGCGATGTTCATGGCTACCAGGTAAGCATCCATATCTGGGCTCTTGATCTCTTTGATCTCGAGGTCGATCTTCTTGCCGGTCAGGGTTTCCAGATCCTGGCGGATCTTTTTTACACTGTCGCCTTTGCGGCCGATCAAAATACCGGGTTTGGCTGTATGTACAACAACTTTCACCTTGCCAGGGAAGCGTTCAACTTCCACGTGAGATACACCGGCTTTCTCGGTAGCTTTGCGAATCATAGCCCGGATGGCAAAGTCCTGGTGCAATTGGGTGCGATATTCTGCGCCCTCAGCGAACCAGCGCCCTTCCCAGGGTTGGTTGATATTTAGACGAAATCCAATCGGATGAACTTTACGACCCATAATCTCTCCTGGTCTAATCCTTTAGTCTTCTCGTTCTCGAGCGGCCGCGCTATGCAGCGCGCTCCCGCAGGACAACAGTGATATGAGAGGAACGGCGCAGTACCGGTTTGAAACGGCCGCGGGCTCCGAAGCGCCGCCACTTGCGGGTGGGGGCTTCATCTGCCGAGATGCGGTAAACGACCAGATCATCGCGGCTCACACCGAAGTTTTCTTCGGCATTGGCAACAGCAGATGCCAGTACCTTGTATACCGGGGCTGCGGCTCCATTGGTCAGGAAGCGCAGAGTGTTCAGAGCCTGAACAGCCGGTTTTCCTCTCACCAGGTCAATCACCAGGCGAACTTTCTGGGCAGAGACAGATGAGTTAGATAATTTCGCTCGAATATCTGTTGCCATGGCTTATTTTGCTGCCTTTCCCGATGCCTTCTCTGAGAGGTGGCCGCGGAAGTGGCGGGTCGGGGCGAATTCGCCCAATTTGTGACCTACCATGTTTTCAGTAACATAGATCGGAACATGGCGCCGGCCGTCATGTACGGCAATGGTGTGACCGACCATCTGGGGGAAGATGGTGCTGGCCCGGCTCCAGGTGCGAATGACTTTCTTTTCGCCCTTGGTGTTCATAACTTCGATCTTTTTCAAAAGCTTGGGCTCAATGAATGGCCCTTTTTTCAGCGATCGTGACATAAGTGCGTCCCTCTTTCTCGCTTAATCTCGGTTTAACGGTTGCCCGCAGTACGGCGGCGAACAATAAACTTGTCGCTGACTTTGTTGCGGCGGGTCTTATAACCACGGGTAGGACGGCCCCAGGGGCTCTTGGGACTAGGCATACCGGCAGGCTGGCGGCCTTCACCACCACCATGCGGATGGTCCCGCGGTGACATAGCTGTTCCACGAACGGTCGGGCGGATACCCAGATGACGTTTGCGTCCGGCTTTGCCAAGTTTGATATTGCTATGATCCACATTGCCAACCTGGCCGATGGTGGCATAGCATACCTGGGCTACCAGGCGGACTTCACCGGATGGCAGACGGATCTGCGCGTAATCGCCTTCTTTGGCCAGCAACTGCGCGGCAGAACCGGCAGAGCGTACCAGTTGGCCGCCCTTACCCGGTTTCAGTTCGACATTGTGAACCAGTGTACCCACCGGAATATTGGCGATGGGCAGGCTGTTTCCGGTACGGATTTCAGCCTGGGGGCCCGAGAGGATCGAATCTCCAACTTTCAGGCCAAGCGGGGCAACGATGTAGCGTTTTTCGCCGTCAGCGTAAACAATAAGCGCCAGGCGGGCGGTGCGATTGGGATCATATTCGATCGCGGCCACTTTTCCCGGAATGGACAGCTTGTTGCGTTTGTAATCAACCAGGCGGATGTACTGCTTGGTACCGCCGCCCTGATGGCGAACAGTAACCCGGCCGTAACTGTTGCGGCCGCCGTGAGACTGCCGGAAAACGATCAAGGAACGTTCCGGCTTGCTCTTGGTGATTTCTTCAAAGGTGTACCCGGTCATGTTGCGCAGACTGGGTGTGATGGGTTTGTAAACTTTAACAGCCATTACTCCACCCCTTCAAACATAGGGATTCGGGCATCAGCGGGTAACGTCACAATGGCTTTCTTGTAACCGCTGTTGCGAACAGTTAACCGTCGACTGCGGGCACGGCGGGTGCGTTTCGCAGGAGCATTTACCACATTCACCGAAAGGACTGTTACATTGAATACTTTTTCGACGGCATCTTTCACCATGGTTTTGGTGGCATCATGAGCCACTTCAAACACATACTGGTGCAGTTTGCCAACCATATAGTTGGATTTTTCTGTAACAATCGGCCGGCGGAGTACTTCGTAAAGTGTTGTCATGTCAGCCTCCAACCTAACCCAGATTCGTGGCGATAACATCCAGGGCTGCCATTGGCAGTACCAGTTTGTCAAACACCATCAAATCGCGGATATTGAGGTAACCGGCCATCAGGACTTTGGTATCAGGCAGGTTATTGGTTGACCGGATGATCCATTCGCTGGATTCATTTTTCTCAGGAATAACAACCAGAGCGCTTGACTGACCAACAAGGCTGTTGAGAGCCGCGGCCATCATGCGGGTTTTGGGTTCTTTGAGTTTCATATCGTCAACAACAACGATATTCAATTCCTGGGCTTTGACGGTCAAAGCGGAACGGATGGCCGCGCGGCGCATTTTCAGCGGCATGGCCTGGGTATACAGATGCGGATGGGGTGTATGAGCTCCGCCGCCACCCTTCCATACGGGTGAACGGGATGAACCCTGGCGGGCGCGTCCGGTACCCTTCTGGCGCCACGGCTTCTTACCGCCGCCCCTGACCTCGCCACGGGTTTTCGTGTCGTGGGTTCCTAAACGAGCATTGGCCATCTGGCGCTGAAACGCCTGGTGCATCAAATCAAGGTTAATGGGGGCTTCAAAAACCGCAGCCGGCAATTCCACCGTGCGAACTTTCTTACCTTCCATGTTCAAGACATCTACTTGCATAGTCATTTACTCCTCGTGCGGGATAGGCAGGCAAAGCAGCGCCTACTGTTTCCGCGCCTCCTTGACCATGACCAGACCGTTGCGGGAGCCGGGGACGGCACCGCGCACGCCGATCAGATTTCGTTCAACGTCAACAAGTACAACTTTCAGGTTCTGCGCGGTTACCCGGTCATCGCCCATATGACCTGCACCACGAGCACCCTTGTAAACACGACCTGGTGTTGTGCCAGAGCCGCGGGAACCAGGCGCGCGTTCGCGGTCTGATTGACCATGAGTGGCAGGGCCGCCGCGGAAATGGTAGCGTTTCACGCCACCCTGGAAGCCTTTACCTTTGCTGGTACCAATGACATCCACGAAATCACCCGCGGTGAACAGATCAACTTTGACCTGGTCTCCAATGGTAACCTGTGGATCTTTGACTGCGAATTCGCGAAGGAATCGCAGCGGGGGGATGTTGCTCTTTTTCAGGTGGCCTAGCTCACCGCCAGCCAACCTCTTCGGCTTTACTTCGTCAAAACCAAGCTGCACGGCCGAATAACCTTCTTTTTCGGGCGTGCGCACCTGGGTAACGAAACATGGCCCAGCTTCGATGATTGTGACCGGAACAGCCGCGCCGTTCTCATCGAAAATCTGGGTCATGCCGATTTTCTTCCCAATGAGCCCTTTCAACATCTCAGTTTTCTCCTTCGATCAGTATTTCTTGACGAGACTGTCAGCCTGGGCTAGGCTGCATCATCTCCGTTCGCAAAGCAGTCGGCAGGTTTTCGGCGGTCTCTAAACCACCGGAGGAACTTGCTCTTACTTTGCCCCTGTACGTATTAAGCGTACCGAGTATAACACTACTCTGGTTTTTATACCAGACTCACCCGGGAAACCCCGGGGTAAATCACATTTGAATGCTCCTTTGTTCCGCTCATCATTCTGAGCGAAGCATAGGATCTCATCAATTGACAAGACGCTGCGCTTCGTTCAGGATGAATGGTAAAGGATTGTAAAAAACTGTCGTTATATCTTGATCTCGATATCAACGCCCGCGGGCAGGTTGAGACGCATCAGCATATCAATGGTTTTGGAATCAGGTTCCAATACATCGATCATGCGGTTGTGGGTGCGGATCTCAAAATGTTCGTGAGAGTCTTTATCAATAAAGGATGAACGGCGGACAGTGAACCGCTCAATCTTGGTGGGAAGCGGGACAGGTCCTACAACCTGCGCGCCGCTGCGCTCAGCGGTTTCCACGATGCGTTTGGCTGATTGATCCAACACACGGTGGTCATACGCCTTCAATCGGATACGGATTTTTTGTTTTGCCATCATGGAACACCTACGCGATAATCTTGGTGATGACACCCGCGCCGACGGTCAGGCCGCCTTCGCGAATGGCAAATTTTGAACCCTGTTCCAACGCCACCGGAATGATCAACTCCACTTCCATGTTCACGTTGTCACCTGGCATAACCATTTCTACACCTTCCGGCAGCTTGATGTTGCCGGTCACATCCATTGTGCGGATGTAGAACTGCGGGCGGTAGCCGCTGAAGAACGCTTTGTGACGGCCGCCTTCTTCCTTCTTCAACACGTACACTTCCGCGTTGAATTTGGTGTGCGGGGTGATGCTCGCCGGTTTGGCCACAACCTGTCCGCGCTCCACATCGGTGCGCTCAATGCCGCGCAGCAGCAGACCCAGATTGTCGCCAGCCTGGCCTTCGTCCAGCAGCTTGTGGAACATTTCCACGCCGGTCACCACGGAGGTGCGCGTCTTTTCCTGCAGGCCCACGATTTCCACCGGGTCGCCCACTTTGATCTTGCCGCGATCCACACGGCCTGTCACCACGGTGCCGCGGCCTTTGATGGAGAAGACATCTTCCACCGGCATCATGAACGGTTTGTCCAGGGCGCGTTCCGGGGTCGGGATGTATTCATCCACAACACGCAGCAGCTCTTTGATGCAGGCGTATTCCGGCGCGTTCGGGTCGGTCGAGGTGCTTTCCAGCGCCTTCAACGCAGAGCCGCGCACGATCGGGGTCGTGTCGCCCGGGTATTTGTATTCGTTCAGCATTTCGCGCAGTTCCATCTCAACCAGTTCGAGCAGCTCAGGATCGCCCATCTGGTCAATTTTGTTCAGGAACACCACGATGCTCGGCACTTCCACCTGGTAGGCCAGAAGTACGTGCTCTTTGGTCTGGGGCATGGGGCCGTCAGGCGCTGCCACTACGAGAATGGCGCCATCTACCTGCGCCGCTCCCGTGATCATGTTCTTGATGTAGTCACGGTGTCCCGGCATGTCCACATGGGCGTAATGGCGGGCTTCGGTCTCATATTCCACATGCGCAATGTTGATCGTGATGCCGCGCGCTTTTTCTTCCGGCGCGTTATCGATCTGATCATAGGCTTTGAATTCTGCCCCGCCCAGAAATCCGCAATATTTCGTGATGGCCGCGGTCAACGTCGTCTTACCATGGTCAATGTGTCCCATGGTCCCAACATTTACATGCGGCTTCGATCGGTCAAATTTCTGCTTCGCCATATGGTACGCTTCTCCTTAATAATATCAGGTAGTAGTAGTTGGATTATTTCAAAACTTTTTCCGCTACCGATTCGGAAACCGGTGCGTAATGATCGAATTCCATGGTGAACACGCCTCTGCCCTGGGTTGATGAACGCAGGTCGGTGGCATATCCGAACATTTCGGCCAGCGGCACATGACAGCGAACCGCCTGGGCGTTTCCAGGGCGGATTTCCGTGGCCTGGATAATTCCACGGCGTGAGCTGAGCTGTCCCAGAACGTCACCGAAGAATTCTTCCGGAACAACAGCTTCCACTTTCATGATGGGTTCCAGTAAAACGGGGGAGCCTTTCTGCATGGCTTCCTTGAAACCGAGAATGGCAGCCATTTTGAAGGACATTTCACTGGAATCGACTTCGTGGAAGGATCCGTCGATCAATTGAACTTTAATATCAGTCACCGGATAACCACCCAGCACACCGCTTTCCACGGCTTCCTTGACACCTTTTTCCACCGCGGGGATGTACTCCCGGGGAATAGCACCGCCGGTGATCTTGTCCTCAAAGACAATACCGCTGCCGGTATCACCAATTTCCAGATTGAAAACCACATGTCCGTACTGGCCATGGCCGCCGGATTGCTTGGCGTATTTATAGGAGCATTTCTGCACCGGCCGGGTAATGGTTTCACGGTACGCTACGCGGGGTTTCCCAATGTTCGCCTGAACACGGAATTCGCGCAGCATACGATCAACCAGAACATCAAGGTGAAGCTCGCCCATACCTTTGATGATGGTCTGACCGGTGTTTTCATCGGTTTGAACCTGGAAGGTCGGGTCTTCTTCAGAAAGTTTCTGTAATGCTTCGGCCATCTTATCCTGGTCAGCCGTGGTTTTCGGTTCAATAGCCACCGAAATTACCGGTTCAGGGAAGGTGATGGCTTCGAGAGCGATGGGTTCTGCCGCGTCGCAAAGCGTGTCGCCGGTGAAGCTTTCTTTCAGGCCAAGCACGGCAGCTATATCCCCTGCCAGCACTTCCTGTATATCCTCGCGCCGGTCGGCGTACATGCGGATCAGGCGGCCGATGCGTTCTTTGCGACCTTTGACCGAGTTATAGACCATGGTTCCCGTAGCCAATCTGCCGGAATATACACGGAAGTAAGCCAGGCGGCCCACATAGGGATCGGTCACAATTTTGAAAACCAACGCGCTCATGGGGGCGTCATCTTCGGCAGGTCGGGCAACCTCTTCGCCGTTGTTCGGGTTGGTTCCCTTAACAGCCGCGATATCGAGCGGTGAAGGCAGGTAGTCAATTACAGCATCCAACACCTGTTGAACACCCTTGTTCTTTAAGGAGGAGCCGGTAAACACGGCTGTCGCCCGGTTTTCAAGAATCCCTTTGCGCAGAGCGGCTTTTAACTCGTCAATGCTGATGTTTTCGCCTTCCAGGAATTTGACCGTCAGGTCGTCATCCAGTTCAGCAATTTTTTCCAGCATCGCCGCGTGGGCTTCTTGCGCCTGGGCTTTCAGGTCGGCAGGAATTTCATCGTAGGTTTCTTCTTTCCCAAGTTCATCTTCATAGAAGATGGCTTTCATGGTCAAAAGATCAATAATGCCTTTGAAATTCGATTCGGCTCCAATGGGAAGCTGCATGGCGATGGCGTTCGCACCAAGACGCTGACGAATGCTGTCAATGGTTCTTTCAAAGCTCGCGCCAATGCGATCCATTTTGTTGGCAAAACAGATGCGCGGTACGTTATACCGGTCAGCCTGCCGCCAGACGGTTTCGCTCTGCGGCTCAACGCCCTGAACAGAATCAAAAACTACTACGCCGCCGTCCAATACGCGCAAAGAGCGTTGAACTTCAGCTGTGAAATCAATATGCCCGGGAGTATCAATAACATTGATTTGATACCCCTTCCATTCCGCTGTAACAGCCGCAGACACGATGGTAATACCCCGTTCGCGTTCCTGGACCATCCAATCGGTGACAGTATTGCCTTCATCGACATTTCCCAACCGGTAGGTCTTGCCCGTGTAGAACAGGATCCGCTCGGTGGTGGTGGTCTTTCCGGCATCAATATGAGCAATAATACCTATATTACGGTATCGCTCCAGGGGGTAATTACGCGCCATTCAAAAACCTGCTACTCTCTTCTCTACTCTTCTTAATAATCCAGACTGACTAGGCGCGGTAATGTGAAAAAGCGCGGTTGGCTTCTGCCATCTTGTGGGTCTCTTCACGTTTGCGAACAGAGGCGCCCTGATTATTGGAGGCATCCAAAATTTCAGCGGATAATTTGTCTGCGAAGGAGCGACCGGTGCGGGATTTAGCCGCATCGATGATCCAGCGCATCGCCAGAGTTAACCGGCGGGACGAGGGGACTTCCATGGGGACCTGATAGGTGGCACCACCCACACGCCGCGGGCGCACTTCCATGATCGGGCCGACGTTTTTCAGGGCCAGGTCGTACACTTCAACCGGATTCTTGCCGGTTTTTTCCTGGACCATGTCCATGGCATCGTAGATCAGGGATTCGGCGGTGCTTTTCTTTCCACGGCGCATAACGCGGTGGATCAGCAACTGCAAAGGAACGCTGGAATACTTGCGATCCGGATAAACTTCACGTGCTTCGGGTTTATTGCGTCGAGACATACCACTCTCTCCGGTTAAGTTTCTCTAGTAGATTATTTCGGCTGTTTGGCGCCGTATTTGGAACGAGCCTGAGACCGTTTGGCTACGCCAGTCGTGTCCAGGGTGCCGCGGACAATGTGGTAACGCACACCGGGCAGGTCTTTTACACGACCACCGCGCACGAGTACCACAGAGTGCTCCTGCAGCTGATGGCCTTCACCGGGGATGTACGCTGTTACTTCGATACCGTTGGACAGGCGCACACGGGCGATTTTTCGCAGAGCGGAATTCGGTTTTTTCGGTGTCATGGTACGCACAACAGTGCAAACACCACGTTTCTGCGGAGCGCCGTCCTGCTTTTCACGGCGTTGTTTTACCGTGTTGAGGGTATATAGCAAAGCGGGGGCTTTGCTCTTTACTTTTTTGGTCTGGCGACCTTTGCGGATCAATTGATTGATGGTAGGCACGTCTTCTCTCCAAAAAAAACCATCTCGAATAATTTCTGATTGTTGCCCTGTTCTTCCAAACAGCAAGGCCATCTTAAGCTTGCTATGATGGCCTCACCTTTAACCATTCGGTTTCAGAATCGAGGGCGGATACAAGGCAACGGAGGGCGATTATAGCACGGGGTTAAACCACCGTCAAGCGAGCCCTCCACCTGACAGTACAGACAGGTCTTCACCCAGCCCGAGGAGGTCAATTCCCATGCGAGGCGGCTTGACCCGTTCCTCATCTTTACCAAAGCGGATGACCTCTCCGTTTTCCATTACAGCTTCCACACCCAGACCGAGACTCTGAAGTTCTTTTACCAGAACCCGGAATGAGGCGGGGATGCTCGGCTCTTCGATCGGTTCGCCTTTGACGATGGCTTCATACGCATTTACGCGGCCCTGCACGTCGTCAGATTTGACGGTGAGCATTTCCTGCAGGGTATAAGCCGCGCCGTAGGCTTCCAACGCCCAGACTTCCATTTCGCCAAAGCGCTGGCCGCCGAATTGGGCTTTACCGCCGAGCGGTTGTTGGGTAACCAGGCTGTAAGGCCCGGTCGAACGCGCGTGAACTTTGTCTTCCACCAGGTGGTGCAGCTTGAGCATGGTCATCACACCGACGGTCACAGGCTGGTCATATGTGGAACCAGATTTGCCGTCGCGGAGGATCTGCTTGCCAAGGATCGGTATGGGCAGACCGGTTTCGACCATGAAGGCCTGGGCGCGTTCACGTACCGCGCTTTCATCAAGACCAGTTGTATCAACACCTTTCGCCTCCAGCCATAATTTGAGGCAGACGTTGATAGCCAGCGGGTCTTTCATTTCTGAATCTTCAATGGAATGGGTGTAGCTGAAGTTGGTAATTTCGTCAGGGTTGTAACCCTTGTCTTTCAACCACTGCTCCACAACCACACGCCGTGCATAGGCAGGATCAGTAGCCAGCTTGCTGACATCAAAACCTTTTTCACCCAGCCACTGTTCAAGATAAAGCATGCGAACTTCGTCATCATCACGGATGCTTTCGGGAGAATATTCCTGGTCTTTTAACCATTCCCAGGCTTTTTCTGCCGATTCATTCCAGGCCTGATCAACCAGCCAGGCGCGGGAAAGTTCAGCTTCAATTTCTTTTTCATCGGCGCCGTCAAAAACCGGGGTGACCGCGCGGAATCCCATCTCTTTTGCTGCCCAACCGAGGTGCGTTTCGAGAACCTGACCGATGTTCATACGACCGGGAACACCCAGCGGGTTCAGGATGATGTCGACGGGATTTCCGTCTTCCAGGTAGGGCATGTCTTCCACCGCGACAACACGCGAGACAACACCTTTGTTACCATGGCGGCCGGCCATTTTGTCACCCGAGGTGATCTTGCGGCGCTGGGCAACAGAGACGCGCACCATCTTGTCAACGCCCGCGGAAAGATCGGTATTGTCTTCGCGGGTGAAGACTTTCACATCCACCACCTTACCGCGCTCGCCGTGGGGCATGCGCAGTGAGGTATCTTTTACGTCGCGTGATTTTTCGCCAAAGATGGCGCGCAGCAGGCGCTCTTCGGGGGTCAACTCTTTTTCACCTTTTGGTGTGATCTTGCCCACCAGGATATCGTTCGGGCCGACTTCTGCGCCGATGCGGATGATACCGAATTCATCCAGGTCTTTGATGGCATCTTCACCCACATTGGGGATATCGCGGGTGATTTCTTCCGGCCCCAGTTTGGTGTCACGCGCTTCCACTTCATATTTCTCGATATGCACTGAGGTGAAACGGTCGTCCTGCACCAGGCGTTCGCTGATCAGAATGGCATCTTCAAAGTTACCGCCTTCCCAGGAGACGAATGCCACAGTGACATTCTGCCCGAGTGCCAGGTTCCCCTGCACGGTGGAGGAGGAATCCGCCAGAATGTGGCCTTTCTTGACCTTCTGGCCTTTGACCACCGCCGGGCGTTGGTCAATGCAGGTACTCTGGTTGGAGCGCTGGTATTTGCGCAGGTTGTATACCTTCACACCGCTGGCGGTGCGCAGGATGACCTGCCGTCCAGTCACGGAGGTGACTTCGCCATCTTCTTCGGCCATTACAACCTGGCCGGAATCTATGGCGGCAAATCCTTCCATGCCGGTGGAGATCATGGGAATATCCGGGCTGACCAATGGGACAGCCTGGGCCATCATGTTCGAACCCATCAGGGCGCGGTTGGCATCATCATGCTCAAGGAAAGGAATCAATGCGGCGCTGATACCCACGACCTGGTTCGGGGCCACATCCATGTAGTTAATGGCGTCCGGGGTTTGAATGACAAAGTCATTGTGATGGCGACAGGAATTCTGGTCTTCCACGAATTCCATGGTTTTATTCAGGGCAGTGTTTGCCTGAGCAATAACGAATTTATCTTCCGCGTCCGCGGAGAGGTATTCCACTTCGTCTGTCACGAACGGGTAGACGAAAATGGTCTTGTTCAGTTTGGCGATGGCCGGGAGCATTTCCTTTGTAACCCGGTCTTCCTTTTTCGCGATGGCTTCGCCTTTTTCAGATATCAGGTCTTCGCGCAGGCGCCGACCAACCAGACGAGGGTCGCTGGAGGACAGGGCTTTGGCGACACGGCGATAGGGGGTTTCAATGAAACCATATTCATTTACGCGGGCGAAGGAAGCCAGACGGCCGATCAAACCAATGTTCGGGCCTTCCGGGGTTTCAATGGGGCATATGCGGCCGTAGTGCGAATGGTGGACATCACGCACATCGAAACCGGCGCGTTCACGACGCAAACCGCCGGGGCCCAGGGCGGAAAGGGTGCGTTTGTGGCGCAATTCAGCCAGTGGGTTGGTTTGATCCATGAATTGTGATAACTGGCTGCTGCCGAAGAACTCGCGCAGGGCAGCCACCACAGGGCGGATGTTGATCAGGGAGACGGGGGAAACCTGTTCCTGATCGCGAATGGACATGCGTTCTTTGATCACGCGTTCCATGCGGCGCATGCCGATGCGCAATTTGTTCTGGATCAATTCGCCGACGGTCTTCACACGGCGGTTGCCGAGGTGATCAATATCGTCTTTCTCTTCCTTTTCGTTGTTGATCATGATCATGCGGCGCACCAGGTAGACAATATCCCAGGCAGTCACCGTGCGATGAGTCACAGGAATTTTGTCCACCAGATCAAGTTTCTGGTTCAGCTTGTAGCGGCCGACACGTTCCAGGTCATAGTGACGCTGGTCAAACAACTGCTCGATCATGAAAGCTTTGGCGTTGTCCAGATTGGCCGGGTCGCCGGGGCGCATACGCTTGAAAAATTCCAGCAGCGCGGCCTGGGCAATGGTCAATCCACCGGTCAGGTTCCAGATGGGTTCCTGGCGCATGGAATTGGTGATGAACATGCGGTCAACGTTGTTATCCACATCCTGGAATAGAGAGATCAGTTCTTCGTCAGAACCGGTTTTCAACGGGCTTTCGAGAAGCCCGTCGCTAACGGCGGCCAGCGCCCGCAGGAAAATGGTGATCGGCACAGTGCGCTTTCGGTTGAATTTCAGGATGATGTAATCATTCTTGCGGGTTTCGAATTCCATCCAGGCGCCCCGGTCGGGGATCAATTTGGCATTGGCCAGAAAATGACCGGTAGCCCGATCCTGTGTGGATTCAAAATACACACCCGGCGAGCGGATCAACTGGGAAACCACAACTCGTTCGGTGCCATTGATGATAAAGGTGCCTTTGTCTGTCATCTCGGGGAAATCGCCCAGGAAGATCTCCGTGCGGACCGGGCTCGGAACTTCTGGGCCTTCCAGCAATACGGTGACAAACAGCGGAGAGGCATACGTCAAATCACGTTCGATACATTCATCGATGGTGTGTTTGGGTTCGCCGAACCTGTATTTCAGATCCCATTCTTTTAATTTCTCATCGTAACAGGGGAAGTGCAAGCGCATTCCCTTGTTGTACGATTCGATGGGTGAGATTTCGTTGAAGAGATCACCGAGGTTATCGGTTTTCAATCGGCGAAACGAATCAAGTTGAACTTCAATTAAATTTGGTAAGGTAAAAACAGACGGAATACGCGCGAAACTCTTTGTATCAAACTCGGAAGCCATGTCTACTCCTGGTTAAACGTGGCGAAAGGGGGAGAGTACAACCTGCCGCCCTTCGATAGTAAAGCAATTGGTAAGTATATCAAAAGGAATCTACAATTGCAAGCATTTTTGGAAAATTCATTACTTTTACACCCGCCTTTTCACATGGTACCATCCAATGGCAAATTTTACTACTGGCAGGCTGCTGTTGCCTGATAAAATCTACGTCATGGTATACCTGTTCTGGCTGAGCGGCGCGATATGCCTTTTCCTTGCATTTTTTGCCTATGCGTTGGGGATTGATCACACTCCCGATTGGGGAACTTCCCGGTGGTTCTTACTGGGGGTGGGCATCCTGTTTCTGTCCGCCGGGGTTTTCCGCCACTGGCAAACCGCCATAACCCGCTGCTGGCAGGCATCCCGCCTGGTAAGGTGGTTCCACCGGCAGAGTGAACGCCTGCACGGTTCTTGCTTGATTCAATTTCTCGGGAATACCCGATTCGTCCGCTTTTTAACCACACCCGGTTTGAGCAATGCCAGGTGGATGGCCGCCATCATTGTCACCCTGGGCTGTCTGACCGCCTGCTGGCTTGTTACGGCGGGCACGATGACGGATTTTTCCCGGACGACTCTGTATTATGACCGTCTGGCTGACAGCTTCCTGCACGGCCGGTTATCCCTGCTGGAAACACCCGACCCGCGTCTGGCGGAGTTGTCCAATCCATATGATTATCGGCAGCGCGGAGACATCCCCATTGTCTGGGACGCGTCGTATTTTCAAGATCAGTATTATCTCTACTGGGGTCCCGTCCCGGCCATTCTGGTTTGCGTGTTGAAAGGTCCGTTTCATATCCCGATTGGAGATATGCAACTCACCCTTTTCTTTACCATTGGCATCATGGCCGTCCAGACAATACTGATAACAGAGGCATACCGCCGATGGTTTGATCACCTGCCGGCGGGATTGGTCGTCGCTCCCCTGCTGGCTTCAACATTCAGCGTACCCCTTCTCTGGCAATTGTCCAGGCCGTCGATATATGAGTCAGCCATCGCAGGTGGTCAATTTTTCTGGCTTCTGGGACTTGCCTTCTGCTTCAAGGGATTTGATAACCGCGATCACCAATCCGCGCTATTTTTTGCGAGCGGCCTGGCCTGGGCAGCCGCCATTGGATCCCGCGCCAACCTGGCCGTCCCAATTGGCGCCGGATTTGCCGTCCTACTGGTGATCTTCATCACCAGGCATAAGGTTCGCAAGGCATGTCTCTTTGGAGGGCTGGCTTTCGCGCTGGGAATGACCGCGCTGGGCTGGTATAACTTCGCCCGGTTCGGCTCTCTATTTGAAACGGGGTACAGTTATCAACTAACCGGGCCGGCGGCAGTTTCTGTGGTTAATGGTGAATTGTTCTCCCCGACCTATGTTCTTCCCAATTTCTTCAATATGTTCCTTCGGCCGGTTATCTTTGACAGCGAATTTCCATTCGTCCACTCACCCTGGTTGACGGAAGCCATGTGGCCTTTCTTCATAAAGTTGCCTTCCGCTTATTATTACAGCGAACCCATCAGCGGGTTGCTGATCACCTGTCCATTCATGGTCTTCCTCGCGGGCGTGTTCGTGAAACGGCTTCTATGCAAGCGGGAGATAAGCATCCTGTTGGCATCCGCGGGATTGTCGATTCTGGCCAGCCTGGCGTTTATCACCTCGTTCATGCGTTACCTGCTGGACTTCTCACCCGCCCTGCTCCTTCTGGCGGTTGCCGGTTTCTGGCAGGCGGCGGAAAAATCATCCGGTTGGAGAACCGTCGGACTATTGCTGGCGCTATGGGGTGCGGCCCTCGGGCTGCTTTTAAGTCTGGCCGGACCGAACAACAACTTCTTAAACAACAATCCGGCGCTTTTCCAGTGGTTGGCCGAATTATTCGCCTAAAAAGTCTCCCCTGAGGCAGTAATGCATACCGTTTCAGGGGAGACTAACACTTATTTCATACCACAGGCAGTTTCTTTACTTCGGTTTACGAATTCCTCTTTTACCTGTGCGATTGTCAATAGTTTCCAATTCAGGTGGAAAATGGCGTCCGGCTTATCCAGGAATGAACTCTTCCCGAACAGGCGGGTATACACAATGGAGAAGTCTCCGGTGTTCAGGAGATGAATACCCTGGCCAGACAGTCGGTCGCGCAATTCGTCCGGCAAATCACACGAGTTCAAGTAAAGCTGAAAGACATTCTGTGTATCATCGTCCGCCGCGATGCGGTTGATGGACACCTTGCCGCAACCTGCGCAGCGGTGTACCAGCATGAGTTCACCCTGGTTTTCCGCGTTATACCGTTTATTCACAGCCTTGATGGTCAACCCTATCGGCTCCATGCGGCTGCCACAGTCTGCCTTTCGGTCGCCCGGGATATCCAGATCCACATGCCGCGACCAAAGGCAGATCGGGCAATGGTTGCGATTATTTACTCCAGAGAGTTCACGGTTCGCTGAAACCATGGCTCCGCATTGCCTGCATTTGAAATCCTGGGTGTCAATGATCACTCTGCGATGGGACTTACATTCCCTTTCATAAAGAACTTCACTGTCTTTATTTTTATGGTTTCTCTTTTCAAAACAATCGTCAAAACCGTTGTTTGACGTGTATTGCCAATGATGTTTGTTTTTCATGTTGCCGCCACGTTAAACAAACCGGCCGCGAGATCGCTCCCGCGGCCGGCTGCATAGGTATACTGGTTAATCGGTCAGTACAAGACGTTATCCTGCAAAATACAATCCCCCGATTGGTTGAAAGTACGGTCAGGTTGTGTCTTTAAATGCAAACCACGGGACAGAAATCCGCCCGTGGTTGAGATTTAACGCAAAAACTGGCGTCAGCCTCTACCTGCGGGCGAACTCCTCTGTGGATGTGACAACAACGACCGAAGCGAAATTAAACAAAAATCATCCTTTTATGATGAGCGAATTATCCCATATTTTTGTGGTACGTCAATCTCAAACAGGAAATCAAAACATACGTAGAATCAGGAAAACCCCGGCCGCCAATATCCCGGAAAATGGGATGGTGATTAACCAGGCTGCCAGAATGTTCATGGCCAGATTCCAGCGGACCTTGTTTATCCGCTCCGCCGCCCCCACGCCCATGATAGCCGAGCTGACCACCTGTGTGGTGCTCACCGGACCGCCAAACAAGGCCGCGCCGAGGATCACCGACGCCGATGTTACCTGGGCGCAAAAACCATGCACCGGCCGGATGCGGAAGAACCCCGCCCCCAGTGTTTTAATTAACCGCCAGCCGCCAGATACCGTTCCGATGGCAATAGTCAGCGCGCTGATGGTAATAACCCAGACTGGCACCTGAAACGAGGAAATAAATCCGCTGGTGACCAACCCGAGCGTGATGATCCCCATGGTTTTCTGCGCGTCGTTGGCCCCGTGACTCAACGCCAATCCAACACCCGTCAGCACCTGAATGCGTTTAAAGAACAGATTTATCTTCATTGAAGCGCCGGCGGCCAGCAGGTATACCAATTTAGTAAACAGGAAACCAGCGGCCAGACCGATGATCGGCGACAGAAAAAGGGCGATGAACACTTTGTATAATCCGGTCAATTGAATAACGTCAAAGTCCACCCCTGAAGCCGCCGCGCCGATCAACCCGCCGATGAGCGCGTGCGACGAGCTGCTGGGGATACCAAAATACCATGTGAGCAGATTCCACAAAATGGCGCCTGAAAGCGCGGATAGCAGCACCGGCATGGTCATCAGGTTCGGAGGAATGATCTCGGAGCCAATGGTTTTGGCCACCGCCACGCCGAACAGGAACGGTCCGCAAAACTCCGCGATGGCGGTCAACCCCAGTGCCAATCGGGGTGAAAGTGAGCGGCTGGAAATGATCGTGGCCACGATGTTGCTTGAATCATGCACGCCGTTGAGAAAATCAAAGATCAACGCCAGAATTATTAAGGCGACAAGTTGAGGGTCCATAAGAGCTCTCAGGCGATCTTTAAGATAATATCTGAGATCACATCCGCGGCACGCGCCTGCCGGTCAGCCGCGTTGCTCAGGTGACGGTAGATCTCACGAACTTTCAGAACCGACATCACTCGTTTAACATCCTTTGTCTCCTGAAACAATTCAGCCAGAGCTTCGCGATAGGTGGTTTCCACCTGATGCTCTATTCTCTTCGCAGAATTGGCATGCTCTGTTGCCACGGCATAATGTTTGTCCTGTAACCGCAAAACAGCCAGTTTGAGCTCTCTGGAAGCATCGTAAAGCAGATCAGCCATTTTCTGCATCACTGGTGTCGGGGTGACATCCAAAATTTCCATCTCTTCAACGGTTGTACTGGAATAACGCAAAATATCATCAAAGTCGCGTGAAAGTGCGAAAATATCTTCACGGTCAAAGGGAGTGACAAAAGTATTCATCAACTCTTCGATCATGATGCGCCGCATTTCAACTGCCTGCTCTTCTGTTTGAATGATCTGTTTGGCCACATTTGAACTGCGTTTTTTCAGGTAATGTGTGAGCAATTCAAGGCCATTGACAGTGGTTTCGGTTTGATCTGCCAGCATCAGCATGAATTTATTCGGTTTGGGTTTGAAAAGGCTGCGTAATTTCATCTTGCATACCTTTCTTGATATACTTTTTTGTATTAATCAACCATGGATTGAAATGTCAATCATTAATTTATTATAGACCTGTGGGATTTATGCAAAATATATACCAGTTTCGACGGGAAATATAAATGGCTGAATTGGTCTTGATTAAGAACACGTCCATTTTCAATGCCGCCCTTAGGGGATTTAGGGGGTTATACCGGTGAGATATTACCCAAACAAGATCGCCTTATTATTGTCATTTTCGATCATAGTCACCATTATGGTCAACATGATGGTCAACCAGGTCTCTTTTAGAAATACAGAACCACCCCGATGTTCCCGGATCGGTCAAATATGGATTTCACCCTTGGATGGTATGGAGCTTGTTTGCGTTCCCGCCGGTCATTTCATTATGGGAGCGCCAGAGTCCGACCTTGCCGCCGGTGATGATGAAAAACCACAACACCAGGTCAATCTTGATGCCTTCTGGGTGGATCGAACTGAAGTAACCAATTCAAATTATGCCCGGTGCGTGGCAGCAGGAGCCTGCCATCCGAAAATATACGAAACTACAGCCCTGACATATACGCCTTACTCGGTACACCCGGATTGGCAGCAGAATCCCGCGCTGATCTATTACGCAGACGATGCAGTCGCCTATTGCCGGTGGGCGGGACGCCGATTACCAACAGAAGCTGAATGGGAGAAGGCAGCCCGTGGAACAGATAGCCGCCTTTTTCCCTGGGGGAATGAGTTGGATTGCGACCACGCAAACTACTACATATGCAACCATGTTCCGGAATATGATCCGCGCGGTCCGCGTTGCGGATACAGTAGTTATTGCCGAACGGCTGATGTTAATGATTACCCGACCGGGGCAAGCCCTTATGGTGCTCTGAACATGGCCGGCAATGTGTGGGAATGGGTATCTGACTTTTATTCACCTGATTACTATACGGTTTCGTCATCAGACAATCCTTCCGGTCCAAAAACCGGCGAATTCCGGGTTCGCCGGGGTGGAGGAAGTACCAGTCTGGCGGCAGACCTGCGTTTGACCACACGCGCCAGCGGAAAAGGGGAACATTATTATGACGGTCAGATGGGATTCCGTTGCGCGGTTGATTCCGGTTTCTAATTAGTATTATCGCCAATTTAAAAATCCGTGAAACCATCCAAAATTTTTTTCATCGGCCATTTTTTTATTCAATCCAATGGTGATGATTTTTATCTAAAGCAAAGATGCCTTCCGGGTGATTACAAGTTGATATTCAATCTGCGTTCAAGAACAAATGTACTGTTTTATTCAGTGGCAGGTTGCTATAATGGAATCAAAGAATACATTTTCCTTCAAACCCATATTTTCAACAGGAGGTGTGACATGACAACTGTAACCATCTCCAGAGATTTTGGCAGCGAGGGGGACCTGTTAGCCCGGAAGATCGCGGATCGGCTGGGCTATCATTTTGTAGACAAGGAATTCATCGGGGCTCTGCTGGAGCAATACGGCTTTGTTGAATTTGAAAGGGAATACGAGACACTGCTTGGATTCTGGGAAAAATTCGATGCGCAACGCGGTAAACGACGCGAATCCATTGTGGAAATGCTCAACCGGGTACTGGAAGCGCTGGCCGTTCACGGCAATGTCGTCATCCTCGGGCGAAGCGGTTTTTCCGCCCTGGCCGGATACGCGGATGTATTCCACATCCGTTTTCAGGCGCCATTTCAATCCCGGGTGAAGCGTCTTATGCGCACGGATAACCTGACCCATATCGAGGCTGTTACCATCTGTGAAGACAATGACCGACTCCGCTCGGAATTTGTACAGAATTATTACCACATTCCCTGGGATTCAGCCCACCCATTTGACCTGATCATCAACACGGACAAAATCGATACAGATCTTTCACTGAAGATAATTATCGAAAGTATCAGAGCCTATAACAAAATGTCCAGGATTGGCAAACCCACCACGGGAATGATCGAAGTGGATCAAATTCTGCTGAAAGCCGTGAGCGAACACCTGGGCTGCAAGTTGGATCATAACGAGAACGAACCGGTTCTTGTTATGGCCCGGTAACCAGCAGACTTACTGCCATCCGGTTCAATGTAACATACAGGGCTGGTATTTGCAGCCTGCTGTACAATTATTTGTATGCAGCCGGCTGATTATCTCCAATTTTTGGATTGCCTGTATGGACGCGAACAGGCAGCCCGAGTTGCGCCGCGTCTTGGTGAACTGATCAAGCGTCATCTTCGACATATCCCTGCGCCTGGTGTTTCTGAACTATCAGAACGGGATGCCATGCTAATCACCTATGGAGACCAGGTAAGGCTTCCCCGTCAGACTCACCTTAAAACCCTGGGACAATTCTGTGATACCTATCTGCGCGGGTTGATCAGCAGTATTCACATTCTCCCCTTCTTCCCCTGGTCATCCGATGATGGTTTTTCGGTTATGGATTACCGCAGCATTGACCCAACATTGGGAGACTGGGAAGACGTTGAACACCTGGGACAATCCTTCCGGTTGATGTTTGACGGGGTGATCAATCACATGTCAGCCCGGAGTGATTGGTTTCAGCGTTTTCTGGCGAATGAATCCCCATATCGGGATTATTTTTTGACCGTCACAGGCAATCCGGATCTATCGGCAGTGGTACGACCGCGCACGCTTCCCCTGGTGACCGAATTTCAAACCGCTGCGGGTCCGCGCCGTGTTTGGACGACGTTCAGCGCGGATCAGGTCGATCTGGATTATCACAATCCGGAAGTGCTCCTGGAGATCGTTGATATTCTGTTGGAATATGTCTGCCACGGCGCGCAATTCATCCGTCTGGATGCCATCGCCTACCTGTGGAAAGAGATCGGCTCCACCTGCCTCCACCTTCCACAGACGCATGCTTTCATCCAGTTACTGCGAGCGATTCTTGAAGAGACGGCACCCCATGTCCGCATAATCACTGAAACAAATGTGCCGCACGCGGAGAATATCTCCTATTTTGGAAACGGGGAAAACGAAGCCTCGCTGGTGTATAACTTCGCCCTGCCGCCGTTGGTGTTGCACACATTGCAAACCGGAGATGCATCAAAACTTTCTGGCTGGGCGGCCGGGCTTGATCTGCCTTCAGAGAAAGCGACCTTCTTTAACTTTCTGGCTTCACATGACGGTATCGGGCTCAATCCGGTGCGGGGGATCCTGTCACAACAGGAAATTGACACACTGGTGAACCGTGCCCTGGATCATGCTGGACTGATTTCATATAAGGCCAATTCAGACGGCACGAAAAGCCCATACGAAATGAACATCAACTATTTTGACGCTCTATCTGATCCTTCCGGAAATGAACCGATAAATCTTCAGGTCGATCGCTTCATGGCTTCACAGGCTATTTTGCTGGCCATGCGGGGGATGCCGGGAATTTATTTCCACAGCCTGTTCGGTTCCCGCGGCTGGCAGCAAGGGGTAAACAAGTCTGGCCAGAATCGCACTATAAACCGGCAGAAGCTGGAGCTGCCCTCACTAACAGCAGATCTGGATGATCCAACCTCCCTTCGAGCCAGGGTATTCTTCCGTTACCGCGAATTGCTATCCCAACGATCCGCTTCACCGGCGTTCCATCCAAATGGAAATCAACAGGTGCAGGATTACGGGAAATCCGTTTTCGCTTTACTTCGCACCTCTCCGGATCGTCAAAATTCAACCCTCTGCCTGCAGAATATCAGCTCTCAGCCTCAATCCGCCGCAGGATACCGGTTGGCCCCCTTCCAGACTCTGTGGATCGATCAGACGTAATCGTTTTTTTCCATCAAGAAAAATTCAGAAATTACGTCACGGTTTGATTGTCTGAGAATTTGCCCGTATATATATGTCATGAAATGACATATATCCATTCTATTCTCTTTCAAGAAGGTTCCCATGCCAAATACCGCCACCCGCCTGATTACTTTGATATTGATGCTCGAACGCCGTCCGGGGCAGAAAGCCGCCGACCTGGCCAGCCAGCTTGGGGTATCCGTACGCACCCTGCACCGCTATTTCGGCATGCTGGATGATATGGGTGTGCCAGTCTACGCGGAGCGTGGACCGTATGGCGGGTTCTCGCTGGTAGCCGGTTACAAACTTCCACCGCTCATCTTTACGCCCGAAGAAGCCGTTGTTTTATCCCTGGGAACCGGATTGGTGAGTGATCTGTGGGGCAGTCTGTACACAGAAGCCGCGCAGGGGGCACGGGTGAAATTGGAAAACGTTTTACCGGCAGATCAACGTCACGAGACCGCCTGGGCTTTGAAATCCATTCGGGCGGTCGGCTTAAACCGCGCCGGACAGGATGTGTTGATCCCCCGTCTGGAAATCCTTCGGCAATCCATGAAAACCGGAAAGCAGGTGTGCATGCTCTACCTGAGCGGGCATAATCCCGCCGGAGAACGACGAAATGTCGATATCTACGGCCTTTTTCACCGGTCCGGCTGGTGGTACGCCGTTGGATATTGCCATCTGCGGGAGGGATTGCGGACCTTCCGCGTGGACAGGATCATGGAAATCACCTGTACAGAAACTGGTTTTTCCCGGCCGCCCGAATTTGACCTGCAAGACTATATCGCCCGTGATTTTCAGGATGTACCGATGGTTAAAGTCAAAATGGTTTTCAATCCTCAAAACGCGTCTCTTGCGAAATATGCCCGGGGATATTGGGATCGTTGTGAAGAACAGCCGGACGGTTCTGTACTGGTCGCTTTCTCCACGCCGGATTTCAATTCAGCCACCAGTAACGTGTTGAGCTACGGTCCGGGGGTCAGGGTGCTGGAGCCGCCCGAGGTGCGCGACTTGGTCTTTGAATGGGCCCGGCTGACGGCAGATATTTATAAGAACGGAAAAGAAGGAGATGTTTCATGAAACGAAAAATCTGGTTGATTGTGGCAATTGTTGTTGTTCTGCTTCTCGCCATCGGGGCTGGTGTGTTCTGGTGGATGACTCAGCAGCCGTTGTACACCCCGGGGATGGTTCGTGCCGGACAAAATCTGCGAGCCCCGCTTGCTCCGCCGGCACAATCGGCAGAGAGTGAGTTCTGGCAGGTGGAAACTGACATACAACTGTATCATTTCAAAGAGGGTAACGGCCGAAATGTGGTGATCGTGCATGGTGGTCCGGGTATGCCCTTCCGTGAACCGATGGCCGGCCTGTCATCATTGACCGGGAATTATGCTTTCCACTACTACGACCAGCGCGGCTGCGGTAAATCAACCCGTCCG
This sequence comes from uncultured Leptolinea sp., assembly GCA_964420995.1. Taxonomy (GTDB): domain Bacteria; phylum Chloroflexota; class Anaerolineae; order Anaerolineales; family Anaerolineaceae; genus Leptolinea. The sequence goes on from CAYQUX010000021.1 coordinate 30,792, forward strand.
TTTGATCGCTTCACCTCGCAGAACATGTACGAGAACATGACGCTACTGGATAAAACCCTCGGATTGGGTGCGCAGATTGCGGATATTGAACGCATTCGCCAGATTCTGGGTGAGGACAAACTGATTCTCATCGGGCATTCCTGGGGTGGTTTCCTTGCGTCGTTGTACGCGGCCGAATTCCCGGATCGTGTGGAGAACCTGATTCTAATCTCTCCGGCCAACATGCTTGTCATGCCTCCGCCGGATGCCGATAGCGATCTTTTCGCCAGCGTTGGCACAAGGCTGCCAAAAGAAAAACAGGCTGAATACAATGCCTTTATGAAAGACTACATGGATTTCAATAAATTATTCAGCCGGTCGGATAGCGACCTGATCGCCATGGATGCCCGGTTTGGCGAATATTACATGTCCGTCATCCACATTCCTGAGGAGCAGGCAATCAAGCAGGGTGAACCGGGAGGGTGGATGAGTTGGGCCATGTACATTAGCATGGGGCAGCGGCACGATTACCGCGAACTGATGCGCAGCGTCACCGCGCCCGTTCTGGTAATCCACGGCGCGGATGACCTGCAGAGTGAAGCAGCCAGCCGGCTTTATAGTGATACCTTCCCAAATTCCCAGTTCAAGGTCATTAATAAGGCCAGCCATTTCGCCTTCCAACAGCAGCCGGAAGAATTTGGCGAAGTTATCAGGGCATTCCTGAACCAATAAAGTGCACACTTTTAAAATAACTTGATTTCAAGTGAGAGTAAGGAATAAAAAGAAACAGGCTCTAATAATAAAGATCGAGCCTGTTTTTCTATCCGTTTATCAGACTTGATGGAGAATGACCATTACCCGGTTCGCGCAATACCGCTCCAATTGCGGCCGGGTGAAATTAGGCGGCAGACCGTCAGCAATGAACATGATGATCCTGAGCAGCACAGGGTGCCGCTTCACGCGCACTGCAATGAAGTCGGCCACCCGGCCTGTTTCCGTGACGGGTTCAGCGATCGCGTCAAATTCCCGTTTTGCCATCTCCACATGCACACGCGGGTTGATCAAAATGTTTTTGAACCAGTCAGAATCTTTGCCGCGGGCGGAACCTACGATAACGGCCCCATCCACCACCTCAAATTGCAGGGGAGTTGTTCGCGGTTGGCCGGATTTGCGCCCCGTAGTGGTGAGCAGCAAAACGAGCTTCGTGGGACCGATTCCCCGCCGGTAGTTCTCCACCATTTTCCGGTTCAAAGCCCGCATAACATGAAAGTTGATCATGTTCGCACCCCTTTTATACCAGCAGAATTAATCGGCTTTTCAGGTTATCGAAACCCGATCACCGGCCGGTTCCAAAGAAACGGTCCAAAATAGAGGTGCGTTTGGCTTTGGCTTTTGCTTCATCTTCATCCACCTCTTCGATGGACGCATTATTGAGATTGGTATCTTTCATCTTGGCGCCACGGAGGATGACACCCTTCATGTCAGCGTTGGTCAGGTCGGCGCCGTTGAGGTCCGCGTTGGTGAAATTGGCGCCCTTCAGTACGGCATCCTTCAAAATGGCTCCGCGCATATTGGCACCACTGAAGTTGACCACTGTCAGGTCCGCCCCGATCAGGTTGGCATTCATCAGGTTGGCGCCTTCAAAGTTGGCGCCAATCATGTTCGCGTCCATAAAGTTCGCATCACTCAGGTTTGCGCCGCCGAAATCCGTGCCAATCAGGTTGGCGCGCATCAAATAAGCGCCTTTCATATTGGCATTTTTCAAAATGGCGTGGATCATTTTGACCCCCCACAGGTTGGCATCCACCAGATTCGCATTTCGCAGATTTACGCCTGCCAGATCAGCGCCTTTGAGTACTGCCGGTTTTTCAGGGCTGGAAGTATCCAGAATTTCACGAAGTGTTCGGCCTTCTATCAAAATATCTTCCGGTGCTTTCAGCTCGCGCATGGTTGACCTCTCCTGTCCGGCTGTCCTGAATAAAACTCCAACGTTAATTATAGTTGATTTGAACGGGGCAGGAATTGTCAACTGTCACTCTGACATGCTTAAATTATGAATAATATCTTTATATGGCTAAGATACGCTTTTGGAAGAAGTCATGATCGGGTATTATCTGCATCACTTTTTGTTGGACAGGTTGTTTTTCCGTAAGAAAATTGGCGTGTTATAATTTTCACTCACAATACCGGTAAGGAGTTACCCATGGGGAAATTGCAGCCGAACGACACTATTTTAATAAATTACCGGGTGGAAAAAAGTATTGGACAGGGCGCCTTCGGCGAAGTCTACCTGGTTACGCATACCGGGTTGAATGGCAAGCGCGCCGTCAAGGTGTTGCTTCGCGAAGACATCGGTGTTGGCAGCTCGGACTACGACGAATTCCGCAACCGATTCCGGCAGGAATCGCAATTAATGGAGTGGTTCAATCACCCCAACATTATCCGCGTGTATGACTTCCAGGAAGTTGAGAAGACCCTTTACCTCATTATGGAATACGCCGAACAGGGCAGCCTGAGGCAGCGCATGGATCGCCTAAAGAAAGAAGGCCGCCATTTCAGCGTTGAAGAAGCGGTCAAAATCGGCATTGATATCGCCAGCGGTCTTTCCGCGCTTCATCAGAAAGACGTGATCCACCGCGACCTGAAACCTTCCAACATTCTGTTTGATGCCGACGGCCGCGCCAAAGTGGCAGACCTTGGATTGGCTCAGGTTCCTGGCGGCGCGAGCATGCGTTCGCAGCTCAGCATACCCAAACCACATCCCGGCACGCCGGCTTACATGAGCCCCGAGCAGGAAACCGCCGGTTCATACTTGCGGCCATCGTCAGATATCTACTCCCTCGGGCTGATCCTCTTTGAAATGCTCACCGGACGCGGCTATAAAAGTCTACGCCCCGGCACCCGGCTGAAGAGTCTGGCAGAGGACGTACCCGAATGGATGGACGACGTACTGGCGCGCATGCTATCTGAAAATCCCAGAGATCGCCAGTGGGATGGCGCGGAAGTAGCGGATGACCTTCGTAAGGGGTCTGGGTCTATTCCGCTGAAACCGGATGAAAAGCCGGCGTCCGATCTCCCCTGGGATGGGAATATCGGAGAAGAACTGCTACCATCGACATCTGAAATCCATCCGTCTGTATTGACGCCGGTTGATGATTCGGTTGTCCCCGGTGAGCAAATCCTCCCGGAAAAAGGGAGTCTTTTCCGGTGGAAACCTTCCAGAAAGCACATTGGACTGGCCGGTATTCTGCTGCTGGTTGTAATAGGGATTTTCTCCATAGGCAACCTGGATCTTTTCAACAACGATCCCCCCGGTCTGATCAGTCCGGGCAGGGTCAACCAGATCAAAGAGACCGCCTCGCTTCAGGCATCAAATGACCAGGTGATGAGAATTGCTTTCACGAAGGATGGAAAGTCATTGCTCTCGGTAACAAATGGCAAGTTCATCCAAATCTGGGATGTAGCCGGGAAAACAGAAAAGACCAAGATATGGTGGGAAAAGGCGAACTTCCTCAGCGCCGCGTTTTCACCCGATGGGAAGACACTGGTCACAGGCTCGGGGGATGAGGTGATCCATTTCCGGAATGGTGGTGATGGAAAGGTGAACCGCGTTTCTCAAGGGAACAAAGGAAACGCCTGGGTGCTGGTTTTCTCTCCTGATGGAAAAAACATCGCATCTGGGAATACGGATAACACGGTAAAAATTTGGGACCCGGCCAATGGTTCTCTGAAACTTACCCTCAACGGGCACACATCTTTTGTCACAGACCTGGCGTATTCCCCTGATGGCTTCTCTCTGGCAGCCTCATCGCTGGATAACACCATCCGCATATGGAATCCACTCAGCGCAGCCGGAATTCAACAGATCAAAGGTCATGATAACGCGGTGATGTCAGTCGCATTCTCGCCTGATGGAAAAACCCTGGCGTCCGCTTCCAGCGATCAGTCAGTGCGCCTGTGGGACCCAACCACCGGAAAGCAGATGCGTGTCTTGAACGGGCATTCCGGTGAAGTCTGGAGCGTCGCCTTTTCGCCGGATGGCCGGCTGCTGGCTTCCGGTTCCATGGATGACACGGTCATTCTATGGAATGCTGAAACCGGGCAAAAATTGCGTACCTTAACCGGTCACACCAGCGATGTGGCCAGCGTGGCATTTTCACCTGATGGCAAAATACTGGCATCCGGCTCCACAGACAAATCGATCAAATTCTGGACGATACCCTGATCTGGTAAAACGAGACGAATATGCCTGATTTCAACCCTGAAGACATCATTCTGAAGAACTACCGTATTGAAAAGAGTATCGGCCAGGGCGCTTTCGGGCAGGTATTCCAGGCCACGCATACCGGGCTGAACGGCAAACGCGCCGTCAAGGTGCTGCTGCGCGAGGATATCGGCGTGGGCAGCTCGGATTATGATGAGTACCGCAACCGCTTCCGCCAGGAATCGCAATTAATGGAATGGTTCAACCATCCCAACATTATTCGAGTTTATGATTTTCAAGAAGAGGACAACACCCTTTTCCTGATCATGGAATACGCCGACGGCGGCAGCCTGCGACAGCGCCTGGATAGATACAAAAAAGAAGAGCGCGCTTTTTCGGTGGAAGAAATTATTAAAATCGGTATTGACGTCGCCAACGGGTTGTCCGCCCTGCACCACAAGGACGTGGTGCACCGCGATTTGAAACCCTCCAACATCCTGTTTGACGCGGACGGCCGCGCCAAAGTGGCCGACCTCGGTCTGGCGCAGGTTCCCGGTGGAGCCAGCATGCGCTCGCAGCTCAGTGTTCCCAAACCGCATCCCGGCACACCGGCTTACATGAGCCCCGAGCAGGAAATCGCCGGTTCCTACCTGCGGCCGGCTTCAGACATTTATACCCTGGGCTTGATCCTTTTTGAAATGCTCACCGGGCGCGCTTATAAGAGCCTGCGACCGGGTACGCGCCTGAAGAGCCTGGCGCCGAATTCCCCTGAATGGCTGGATGACCTGCTGGCGCGCATGCTGTCTGAAAACCCCAAAGAACGCCCCTGGGATGGAGCGGAAACGGCCGCCGCGCTGGAACGGCAAATTACTGGCTCAACACCAATATTTTCGGAAACAGCGGCTTTTTTGGAATTCGAAAAAAAGATCACACCGTCTGATGCCTCCGCTGGCTCGGTCATCGAACCAACTAAACGAACGTTTAACCGGGAACCCGAAAGTCTTCCCAACTATTTACGGGGTTTTACGCAGAATGTAATTTTTGCCAATCGAAAAACAGATTCGTTTACCTCTCTGCTGCAAAAAAGTTGGTTAATTCTTATTCCTGCCATCCTGATTCTGGGAATCATCTATTGGAATCTGCTATCGAAAAACACTGAAAATTCTGCGGCACTTCCAACAACATCGGCTCTGATACAGAATCCGATTGTTTATCCGACCGCGACAGAGGTGATTGTTATTGATTATCAAACCAAAATTCTGGGTAGGTGGATCGTCACTGATTCAAAAGATGATCCAGACAAACAGGGGCCAGCCTGGCAAGATATCGGTAATACATTGGAATTTTTCTCCAATGGACAACAAAAGATGACAACTTATGACGGTTTTATTACTGGGACACCTTACAGAATCAATGGGGACCGGGTTTTTTTCACATTTAATGACGGCCGAGAAGATGGGTGGGAAATTACTTTTTACAATTACGGAAATACAATGGTGTTGAAAAAAGTAGATTCAATGGAAAATATTGTTTTGAGCAAAAAATATAAGTTTTAACTCAATCTTTGCTTGTCAGTTCTTGTTTGTAACTGGTTAGTTGATTGATATAATTTATGAATTCCAGTCTTATTCTTAAAAAGGGTGATGGACTCCATGGCATACCAAAACGGGGAAATCATTTTAGATAAATACCGCATTGAGCGCCTCATAGGGGAAGGCACGTTCGGCGAAGTCTACCTGGTGACGCATTTCAAGTTGAACCTGCCGCGGGTTATCAAATTGATACACCATGACGCGGCATTGAAGAACGACCCGAACTACAAGGAAATCCGCCGGCAATTCCAACAGGAAGCGCAGATCGGCGCGCGCCTTGACCATCCCGCTCTCATCCGTGTGTTTGATTTTGACGAATCGGATGAATTGATGTCCATTGCCATGGAATATGCCGCCGGAGGTTCACTGCTTTCTCTGATCCTCGAAAAAAACATGAGCAGCGGTTCCTCCATCATTCCGGGGATTGAAATTCCGCGCATAATTGAAATCGCCACCCAGGTTTCCAGCGGGTTGGCGGCCATTCACGATATGGATATCGTGCACCGTGACCTGAAACCGTCCAACATTCTGTTTGATGAGAACGGCCAGGCGAAAATCGCCGATCTTGGGTTGGCACAGATTAAAGATTCCAGAAGCCAGAGCTCGCAAAGCGACAGTCAATTGGCGCGCAGTACCCATCCCGGCACTCCGGCCTATATGAGCCCCGAGCAGGAGAACAGCCGTCTTTACCTGACGACCTCTTCAGACGTCTACTCCTTCGGATTGATCCTGTTTGAGATGTTGACCGGGCGGCTGTATAAGAATTTAAAACCCGGCACAAAAGCTGCCAGCCTGCGCCCTGACACACCCGCCTGGCTTGGCATGCTGCTTGAACGTTGTCTTTCAGACGATCCATCCAAACGCCCCTGGAATGGCTCAGAACTGGTTAAGTACATCGTAGAAAATAATCCGGAAACCGCACAACCAGCCGTTCGGGAAATTCCTTCGCCTGTTATTGAAACAATAACGCCAACTCCCACACAAAACATGGTTCCAACCGTCAGGGAACCAGATCTCAAACCGGTGCCGCAGGTGGTTAACACAGTGCCGATGGAGAAGGACCAGCCCGAGCCTGAACTGACACCCGCCAGGGTAACGGAAGCGGTTCAGATCGTTAAAAACACAGCCGGCAATCTCACAGAAAAAATTGGCCGCGCCGATTTTACAGATTTCTTCCAGAAATTCCGTCTTCAAATGGTCATCAGCGCGCTGGTAATCGCCATCATACTTGTGGTTTTATTCATCACCACCAACAACTCACGCGCGGCCGCTCCCACTACGACAATCGCGCCAAAGGCAATCGCGGGCACGATCGCACCCACAAAAGTTGCTGGATATGCCTTCCCCACATTGGACGCGGCAGGCCGGGAAAAGCTGGATAAACAAATTTTCGGCAAATGGTCGGTAACCCGCGTGGTTGGCTTCCCGGCCAAAGGACGCCCCTGGCAGGACGCGGGCAACACGCTGGAATTTTTATCCAACGGTATTCTGAAAGTCCTGACATATGATAACTACAGCAATAGCTACGCCTACAGCATGGATGGCGACCGGGTGACCTTTACCTTCAAGGACGGTCATAAAGATGTCTGGATACTGGCGTATTATGAGTTCAAAGACGGCATGCAGCTGAGCAAAGAAGGCACAGAAGAGATCATGGATCTCAGCCGCATTCAATAATCTGACAATATTATACGGCGGGTCAGTACAGGAGGTGGATGATTAGACTGCCGTTTTCCATTGATCTTGTGACGGACAGATCAGTCAATTTCGACACGATAAAATCAGCGCCCGCCTCAACAAGCTGCCCGCGATTGTGGGTTGAGGTGATGGCGACCACCCGCATACCGGCTTTCTTCCCGGCCTCAATTCCCGCGGGTGCATCTTCAAAAACCACACAGCGCGCCGGCTCAACACCCAGCCGCCTTGCGCCCAGCAGATAGGCATCCGGTGCCGGTTTTCCCTGTTTCACATCATCCGCGCTGACCAGATTTTCCGGTTTCGGCAAACCGGTTTTCGCCATACGCGCCTCCACCAGTTTCAGACATCCCGAAGTGACAATTGTCCACGATTCCGGCGGTAATCCTGACAGGAGTTCATGCGCGCCGGCAATCGCCACGATACCATCGGTATCCTCAAATTCATTGGCGGCAAACTCAAAGGCTTCCTTCTCAACATTCAAATGCGGCGCCACCCGCCGCATGGTTTCAATCGTCTGAAGGCCATGCGCCACCCGGTTAATTGTGTTCATATCGATACAGTTCCGGTCGGCCCAAACCTGCCAGTGGCGCATAATATTCCCAGTGGAGTCAATCAGCACCCCGTCCAGATCAAACAACAACGCTTTGCAGGGGATTCGTTTTTCCGTGATTTCCAATGGTATACCCATAAGGATTTGGACTTCGAAAAAAGGATTTTTTTGCCTGACACAGATCACATTGTACCGGAGGATTTATTCCTTTCCCGATGATCCTTCAAGGCAAAAGGCAGGTACAGCAGCAGGCAAAGCATTATGCCGATCACTTCCATGGATACCAGATACCACGGGTGAGGTCCAAGGTAATCGAGCAGGCTGGGGGTGGGCAGTTTACCCTGCGTGTACAGGTAGTTGCTGCCAATTAACTGGTTGGCCAGGGCACAGGACAACCAGAAAACATTGGTAACAAGGATGGTGAAGGGCAGCGATTTCCAGGTCGGACGAAATCCTTCCACGAAAGTCATATACAGGATGGCAATAATCAACAAGCCATGCAGGGTGAAAAATTCGATAAACCGGTAATGCGGGAAGCCAAACTGCATAAGGTCGGGTGTCAAAAGAGCCATGACCGCCCCGATGATCCCCATGAAATACACCCAGTTGTAGTATTTCTGGCTGCGAAAAATCAGCAGGAGAGGCATGCTCCACGATGTTACACTGCACAGCCACAACGGCAGCATACCCTGAATGGTCCAACTGCCGATCGCCCACATCCAGACCTGCCAGGAGCCTTCACACAGGTAGATCAAACCCAACAGCGTCCAGCGGGTGATCCGCATTCCGCGGGTTGTCCACCTCTCCCGCAGCATATAGATCAAAACACATGCCAAAGCTACCAGCGCGAGGACGATCAGGTGATCCCGGCCAAAAAGGATAAACGCACCGCCAGCGAAGTCCCTGGCAAAAAAGTCAGAAATCTCCACATCAGCCTCGGATTAATGAAGAGTGATTATTTCGGCGGTTTATTGGATCCTCCTTTAATCAAAGACCAGTGATTATGCACAATGCGCCATTGCCCGGTGGTTCGCACATAAACCTCAGTGCAGTTCCTCGGCATGCGTGACAGAATGGATCCATCTGGATTGAGTTTTGTCGATAAGAAGCGATATGTAAGGACAGCCTTTCATCCAAGACCTGAACAACCGGTTGAATAAAGTCCTTGACATCATAGAATATCCGGCCTTCTCGTCTCTTGTATTCCGCCTTCATCGCATCCAGTCCGTTGATTCGTGATGGCGTTCCCGAATCCTTGTACGTGATCTCGGGCGCATAAAGCTCGACGAACCCGCGGGGTCACCCTTACGCCAGCGTTCCATGGCCGCCTTTTCCATCGCGAGAATGTCCAATTCATTCATTACTTACCAATTTTTCCATGAGTTAAATAGAATTATTGATTCATACGAATATTCTACCTGACACAGACAAGCGTGGAATAACCCAGACCAGCGATCAAATGTCAATTTGAATGGGCGGACAAAAATCTGTGAAAGCGTTGCTATCATGTACAATACCAATTGATATTGGAAAAAGACATACCATTCGGAGGTTTGCATTATGCCCAGAAAGAAATCCATTCTTGATCTCTACGAAATGAAGGAAAAAGGGGAAAAGGCGGCGTGGATGACCGCTTACGACACCTGTTTCGCTTCCTATGCGGAAAAGGCCGGCATGGATATGATCCTGGTGGGCGATTCCATGGGAATGGTGGTCTATGGATATGAGGGCACAGTGCCGGTCACCATGGATATGTCCATTAATCACTGTCAGGCGGTGCGCCGGGGAGCGCCCAACACCTATATCATCGGTGATATGCCGTTTGGTTCATACCACACAAGTCTGGAAGATGCTGTGTTCAATGCCGTGCGTTTTATGAAAGAGGGCGGCGTGGATGCCATTAAACTGGAAGGTGGTGTGGCTGTGCAGGATCAAATCAAGGCCATTTCCCGCGCCGGGATCGTGGTTTTCGGCCACGTCGGGTTGACACCGCAAAGCTCCGCTTCACTTGGCGGATTCAAGGTGCAAGGCCGTACCACCGACAGCGCCCGCGCGGTAATAGAGGACGCCATAGCCGTGTATAAAGCCGGCGCGCGCACGGTTCTGCTGGAAGGTGTGCCGGAGGAGGTCTGCGGATTTGTCCACAAGATCCTGCCAGTGCCGGTATACGGCATCGGCGCCGGGAGTGACAACGATGGCCAGGTGCTGGTGATGGCCGACGCGCTGGGTATGTTTACCGCGTTCACGCCCAAATTTGCCAAAAAATACGCCGATATCGCCGGTATCGCCACTCAGGGATTCGCGGATTATATCCGCGAGGTGAAAGACGGCAGCTTCCCTGCTCCGGAACATAAATACAAAATTTCAGATAACCTCCAGGATTTTGAGAGATTGTTCTCCGAAATGGAAACCGGTTTCAAACCATAATCAATAACCTGCAGGTAACAGGAGTTATAACCATGTCCAGATTCGCAAAACGCATTGCCAACATGCAGGCATCCGCCGACGTCATTCGTCAGTTGTTCGAATCAATGACCGACCCGCAAACCATCTCCTTTGGCGGCGGCGCGCCGGCACGGGAAGCCCTGCCGGTGGAAACCATCCATGACATTGCCAGTGAGGTGCTTACCCGTGAAAAGCGTGGAATCCAGGCGCTGCAATACGGCAATCCCATGGGGGTGACTGACCTGCGCCAGGCGGTCATTGATCGGTTGCTGGCGCCAAAAGGGTTGAAAGCCGGATTGGAAAACGTCCTCATCGTTTCCGGCGGTATCGAAAGTATGAATCTGGTCAGCCAGCTATACCTTGAACCGGGTGATGTGGTGCTGGTGGAAGCTCCAACGTTTGTTCAGGCGGTGCAGATTTTCCAGTTGTTTGAAGCGCGCTGTATTGCCTGTGAAACGGACAACGACGGTCTGGTGATTGAGGATGTGGAAGCCAAAATCAAACAATTTTCCCCGAAGATGGTCTACGTGATCCCAACCTTCCAGAATCCCAGCGGGCGCACCACCAGTCTGGAAAGACGCAAAGCCCTGGCAGAACTGGGAAGCCGGTATGATATTGTCATCCTGGAAGATGATCCGTACAGCGAAATGCGCTACAGCGGTGAGGTCCTTCCGCCCGTCAAGTCATTTGACACCACCGGTAACACGATTTTTGTCAACAGCTTCTCCAAGATATTTTCACCGGGTAGCCGGCTTGGCTATATCTACGCGAATGACGAGATTATCCGCCGGGTGTATGACATCAAAACAGCCACCAACTCACATGCCAGCGTACTGGCACAGGTGATCTGTGCCGAGTTCTTCAACCGGGGATTATATGAACCGCATTTGCATAAGATCCGCGCGATACATCGGGAGCGCCGCGATGTGATGATGGAATGCATCAAATCCATGCTTCCCGCGGGAATCAAGTCCGTCTACCCCGATGGCGGATTGTTCACCTGGGTGGAACTTCCGCCGCATGTAAACACCACCGCTCTGCTGGCTGACGCGCTGGCTCAAAAAGTCGCTTATGTGCCCGGCCGCGAATTCTTTGTGCAGGATAAAGACAGCCATGACAACTGCATGCGGGTCAGCTTTGGCGGTGTGACTCCGGAAAATATTCAAATCGGCATGGAACGCCTTGCGGGTGCGGTCAAAACGAGAATGTAAAAAAAGCCGGTGGATTGAATTATCCACCGGCTTGCGCTTCCAAACGTCAGTTATTATGATCTACCGCCGCGGCGGCCATTCCCGTTCCCGGAACCCACTCCGGTTCCAGTCCCATTGCCTGAATTATCCGCGCCCATTCCATTGGCATTATTTCCATTTCCTGAGCCGTCACCATTTCTTCCATTGCCCGTACCACCCGCAATGGCTGCCTGGTATTCTTCGGCGGTCATGTATTGAGGCTGGTAGGTTTCACCGGTCTGCCTTTCCAGAGTACCGGCAAAAGCGCTCAGGTGGTTCTCAGAACCATTTTCCAGGTTGGTAAACACTATTTTGATATCTTCCCTGGTTATGGATGATGCCGCTTTACGCAGGTCCAGGATATCGATCTCTTCAATGGCTCCACCAACTTTTATGGCATCGCTCAGTGATTTGCTGCCCTGTTGAATCAGGCTGTCATACAGTTTCTGCATTTCAGGGTTTGTAAAGACACCGGCAGCTTTTCCGGCAGCCGGATCCGCCAGACCATATGCATCCAGCAGAGTCTTGATCTCATCGGTGTGTGTTTGTTCACTGGCAGCAATGTTCTCAAATGTATTCAGGTTCCATTTTTCGTACAGATAAATATACACATCGTGGGCAAGTTTTTCTTCTTCTCGCATCAGTAACAGACTGGCAATTTCGGCATCCGATAAAACGGTTGTCGTTTGAATATCGACAGACGGGGGAGTGGAAAAAGCCACGCCGGTTGAAGCGATGGTTCCCATAGGAGCCGGTGTAAAAGCCATAAGACTCAGAGCAAAAGAGCCTAATACAATGAATTGCACAAATTTCTTTAACATTTAATCCTCTCAATTTTTCTATTTGTATTTTTTCCAGACCAATCATTTGATCCGGATACATAGAATAATAGAGAGAACTTGTGAAGTTTTTGAGAAGAAATTATGCCATTTTTGTGAAGATTCAGGCTAATTTCAGGAATCACGTCAATTTGAGGTTGTTTACATGTTCAGGCGTTTTATCCGATCAGCCCGTTCCCTGATCAATTCACCCACAATGCTGATTCCCAGCTCTTCGGGTGACTCCGCGCCAATGGCGGTTCCGATCGGGCATCGCACCTGCGCCAGTTCATCTGCCGTGAATCCCTGTTCCATCAGTTCTTTATAAATTAGGTCACGTTTGGTTCGACTGCCAATCATGCCGATATACGCCGCTCCGCTGTGTAGTACCTGTGCCAGAACATCCTTGTCAAACATATGCCCGCGGGTGACGATCACCAGATAACTGTCTTCATCGATCTCCAGCTCTGGCAGTTTTGTAAAATCCTTGATAACCCGGGCTTCCACTGGGAGATTGAAGCGATCCTGATTGGCATAATCCGCGCGGTCATCCAGCACTATGGTGCGAAAACCCACACTTTCGCTCAGCGGGGCGATTTTCTGAGAAACGTGCCCGGCGCCAAAAATAAACACAGTTCCGCCTTCACGCAGCGGTTCAACCAGGAACCGCTGGTCATCATAAACTTCAGAATGCAGGGTGACTTTTGCCGGTCCGTTAAGTAGATTTTCCAGTAGGTCGTCGTTACACTTCACGCTACCTACCAGGGTTTTGTCCTGCCTGACCAGACATTGTTGCCGGTTTATGCCCCGCGATCCTTCTGGACTGTTTTCCAGTATGGTTATCAGCCAGCCTTTTTGTCTCGATTGAATAATATCCATTGCCGAAGAAAATATCTCGTGGTTTTGGTTTTCACCCGCGTCAATAAAATCGATCAAAATCTCTCCACGGCCGCCGCATATCATGTCAGAAGTGGCCGCGTCCTTGCTCGTCAAGTCAAACGCTTGAATGAATGTTCTCTTTTCATAAATGGACTTCCGGGCCATTTCAATGGCGGAGGCCTCCAAAAGTCCTCCGCCTATCGTTCCAGCGATTGATCCATCGGCACGCACCACCATTTTTGCCCCATCGCTTCGTGGGGCGGAGCCGGTTTTGTCAATCAAGGTGACCAGACTGAAACTCTGGCTGGCATTAAGCAATTCCACAATTACTTTGAGTAATTTTTTCATTGTTCACCTTATTCAGGAAATGAGGTAACAACATATCTTGTATAAGACACTATATTATCCTATTCTGGTAGTAGACACTTCGCGCTTGAAACAGTTCAGCACTACTCACAAAACCTTACAATTACCAGAAGAATCTATGACATTGATATGATGACCTGCGAACGAAGAGATGATATAGTATCTTAAATTCGTTCTTTATTAAATAGGATATTTTTCATAAAAAGTATTATTTAATTAGGACTTCTATTGACGATTGAACGATTAGCCGATTATTTTTTAAAGATGGCATCGACTGTTGTTTCTGGAGGTGTTCGTTGCTTGATTTTTTGCGTGAAGAAGGTATTGATCAACATCTGATTGATGAAATAATCCAGATTCGGGATTCCTACCCGGTAAAGCCAGAGCTTTTCTACAGAATCCCCAAACCCAGATACTATTATTACGGCGTTGAAATTTGGGAACAGGCAATAACTGCGATACTTTGTGAAGAAAACATATTACTTGTTAGCCCCAAGGCGACAGGGAAAAATGTGCTTGCCGAAAATCTGGCTGCTGCGTTTGGAAGGCCCAGTTGGGATATCTCCTTTCACATCAACACCGATTCCTCGTCATTGATCGGCACTGATACATTTGAAAAAGGGGAAGTTGTTCACCGCCATGGTCCGATTTATAAATGTGCCATCAGTGGAGGTTTTGGGATTCTGGATGAAATTAATATGGCAAAGAATGAGTCAATCGCCATTCTGCATGCCACACTTGATTTTCGCCGAATCATAGATGTTCCCGGTTATGACAAGATATATCTGGACCCCATGACCCGCTTTATCGCCACCATGAACTATGGTTACGCCGGAACAAGGGACCTAAATGAAGCATTGACATCTCGGTTTATGGTTATTAAGATGCCAAATATTTCTTCCCAGAATTTGCGAAAATTGATCATCAGGGAATTCCCGAATATCAATAATTCATTTCTTGACCAATTTGTGGGTCTTTTCCAGGATCTTCACCTGAAGTGTGAAAACTCTGAGATTTCGTCCAAATCCGTTGACCTGCGGGGAATTCTCTCGTCAATACACCTAATGGATAAGGGATTATCTCCAAGAAAAGCGCTCCAGATGGGTATCACCAACAAATCTTTTGATGATTTTGAAAGGCAGTTGGTGGATGATGTCATCAGCCTGCGAATTCATGAGAATCTGCGGAGAGACGATATTTTCAAATACTAAATTGCAATGGAACTTGTAAACAGGGAACGGCAAAGAGCTTTTAATATTATCTGGAACGCGTCGGAAGATTATTCGTTTTCTCCCGTCTTCGAAGATTATGACGCGGATGGGAAAGCAGAACTTTACTGGAATTATATAGTAGGCGCAGTCCATAGACTGTACGATTACCCCATGCTTTCGGATTTTTTTGCCTCTTTGCAAAAAGACCCGGATCACAAATTCTTTGAGAGTCTGGCCTGGATCGGCCTGGAAAACTGTGTGTATCAGAAGGGAGTAAAAGAACGGCCGATTCTGGAAGCGTTAAGAAAACAATTTTCCGAGAATGTAATCTCCCGGCAAATCCCGCCTTCGTATTACTATTTAATAGATGAAATTCGGATGGCGCATTTTCACAGAGTTTTGGGTCATGAAATACAAATGCGCGAACAGGTCGCCTATCTTCTTGCGAGTCTCGAATTTGAGGAAACAGCCAGTACTGAGCAAATAATTGCTACTATAAATGAGATCATACTGAACAATTTCGCGCTTTCCGATCCCAAAAAGAAAAGGGATCTGCTGAGCATGATTTTCTCCAGTAAGAATAATTTACCATTCGTTAATCCCTTTTTCAGACTACAACGATCACTATTCTCCCATCAATCCAAGACTTATGAACTGGGGGAAAGGAAAGAAGGCAACCGGAAGCAAAAAGGGCAATCGAAATGGATGAGCTTCACCGGGTACGTTGACAAAAGAAAAAGGGGAATCATCAGCAATTTCTTCGGTGTTTCCATTTTGACGGAAGCCCAGATCGAGGAACTGGAATCCACCATCTGTACTGAGAATCATAAAGGTTGCCACCTTCACTTAACCCGTGGAGATTTCAACATAGGGGCGTTTGATAAGGGGAAAACTAATAGAAAGATGAGCAAAGCATGCCTCCAGAGGGAGAAGAATAAAGATTTTTATAATTCAAATAACGCCAGAAACTACATCAACATAACCCGCCTGACGAACATCATCCGAAACACACTGATCCTTGACAAAGAATCATGCTTCCGTGCTGAAACCGGTGCGCTGGTCGCCGGGAAGGTTTGGCGGAATTTGTACCTCAACGACAGCAAAGTCTTTTTGCGAAATCGCATGGATGAAATTGGAAATACATCCGTGGATATAATCCTCGATGCCTCCGGTTCCCAAATGGACCGCCAGGAACTTATAGCCTCAGAAGCATATATCATCGCAGAAAGTTTGAACCGTTGCCAGATTCCAGTCAGGGTTTACTCGTTTTGCACTACCGGCAGTTTCACCGTAATCAACATGTTTCGTGACTATCTGGAATGTGGTGAAAATCAAAGAATTTTTAATTTTTACTCCACCGGGTGTAACCGTGATGGATTGGCCATTCGAACCGCTTTACATTTGATGAAAGAGTACCGGTATGAACACAAAATACTGATCGTTCTCTCAGACGCGAAGCCCGTTGATCCTGCCGGATTTCAAACCAAAAGCCGTAAACCAGAAACATCCTTTTATGGCGATGATATGGGGATTAATGATACTGCCGCGGAGGTCAAGAAAGGTCGCCAGGACGGTGTTTCCATCATGTGTGTGTACACTGGTATTGATGAGGACCTTCCCGCCGCAAAACGGATCTATGGCAATCATTTCGTTCGAATCTCTTCTCCAGAAAAATTTGCCCACATGGTTGGCATTCTTTTACAGAATGAATTGAGGTTTTTCTAATTTCAGAAGGACCCTGGCGTTGAAAATATATTCGGACTAATAGAGAACCCGCCAATAAATACAATAGACTTTCCGGTTATTTCCGGGTTTCTGTCGTGTTGTGATACGTTCGAGAAATTCTGGCACTCCAGTCAGAAGGATTCATTAACGGAGAGATCATCCGGTAACCCCAGTTAAATAACGGGATGTTGAAATTGTCATAATTATCCGGATAAAAGAAAATATCCCCACCGTACCCCAACTTAAAAAGATGATAGGAATGTTTATCCAGATCTGTTAGTGGTTCATTTCGGGAAACGGCTTTGGCGCAACTGATCTCAAGGCCGCTAAAATCAAGAAATCGAAAGCCGGCACTCTTTGACCATTTAACCGTATGCCAGTGTAACGCGTCATTGGGGTTCAAATTTCCATATTTTCCTGACCAACCCAAGGTATACAAGATGACAGTATTGTTAAAGATAATACACAGCAATGAGCTGACTGCCTCACCCTTATACTCGGTAAGGAATAATTTGAGGTTTCCATCGGGTTCAAATTCCTCCCATAGTTTTTGAAAGAATGCTTCAGAATGGGGAGTGAAACCATTTCGCTGGCTGGTGGAAGAATGCAATTGGTAGAAGTCAGGTATGTCTTCTCGTGTGCCTTCCCTGATTACCAGCTCGTTGCGGCGGTCCAGCCGGTGAATCGTTTTCCGTTTGTCTTTTTTCATGCGGGCAAGGATCGTTTCAATATCCTGAGAAAGGTCGATGGCAATGGTGGCGTATTCACCATACATCTGATTGGCTTTCTGGTATCCCAGACGGGTCAGTACGGGGGCGATGCCTCTGCCGTTGATGGGAAGTGTGATCCCCAGATACCTCAGGTGTTTTTGCCTGCGAACTTGCTGGATTTCCTCCATTAATCTTTTTGTCAGCGTGGTATCCGAAAAATCGCAAACCGGGCCGCGAGACACGTATCCCATTGAACCAATCAGGGGAAAGGTTCGGAATAAGATCTGTGCGCCGCCGCGAATGCTTTCTCCGCTTTTCAAATAGACTCTCAGGCAATTCCATCTCCGGGTAGCCTGTACGCGCGCCCAACGGGCCGTCTGGTAGTATTCTCCACCGAGCGCATTTTCAACAAATTCATCCCACTCGTCATCGATGCTTTCGGAGGAGACAACAACGTCAAATTGATCAACTGGCAGGATTGGTTGGCTATTCACTATTTATTTTCCGGTATTGTTAAAATTAAATCATTTATCGACGGATTACTATTACAATTTCTAAATTTGCATCTCGCACTCATATTCCTCTATTCGGTTTGATCTCTTATTTAATAAAAAGGGGAAAACTGATCTTCAGTATTATAAACTGATGGTGTTCCTTACCAAACACCCGAAATGCGCATTTTCTGGCACGTTATTCGAAGCTCCTTATCCCCGGTGATCGGTTTTCCAGCGAAAATACAGGGAAAGTAACCGGCTGATACCTGATTTATCCATAAAAAATGAGAGGATTCGATACATCGTGTTTAGAAAAGGGATGTTGACATGATCCAGATCGTCTGGATATGCATACGCCTCCCCGCCAAATTCTATTTTGAAAAGTTGATATGAGTTGATATCTTTTTTCGAGATATTCTCATCACCCTGTACGGATCGCGCGCAGTTTTTTCCCATCCCGACAAGGTCAAAAAAATGATATCCGGCTGACTTTGCCCATCGCATAATTTCCCAAAGGACAGAATCATTGGGGTAATATTTACTGAATTCCCCGGACCAACCTAGAACATAGCAATTTACTGTATCTCTGAATAGAATAGTGAGCATGGCACACACGGGTTCAGCCTCTTTTTCGGCAATAAACAGTTTCGCGTTCCCTTGCGGCTCAAAGACATCCCAGAAATTCTGGTAATACTCTTCAGAGTGCGCCGGGAAGCCGATCCTCCGACTGGCCATGGAATGAAGGCGATAGAACGTGGTTACATCTGCTCGGGTGCCTTCCCTGACAGGTAATCCTTCGCCCCTTTCGATTCGGTGTATTATTTTTCGCTTGGTCTTCCCCATTCCCAGGGTGATGGTTTGCAGGTCCTGGGTCAGGTCAATTCGAATGCTTGCCGGTTCGCCGTATTGCCTTCTGGTTTTCCGGTATCCAAGTTCATAAAGGGATGGAACAATGGGACCGCCGTTTTCCGGCAGGGTCAACACCAAGTAGGTGATTTTTTCCTGGCGACGTATCTTCTCTATCTCAATAATAAGTGACTTGCAAAGCCCAATATTTGTGAAATCACAGACCGGACCTCTGGACAGGTATCCCATTTGACCAAAAAACGGTAATTTGCGGATAAGGATCTGGGCACCGGTCTGAATTTCATCGTCACGCTTGACCATGATCCTCATCGGATTCCAACCGCGAATTAGTTGAGCCTGAGCCCAGAGGCTTGATTGCCGGTAATTTCCCCCTGGAGTATTCAGTACAAAATCATCCCAGAGTTTGTCTTTCAGATCATGAGATACGTCGATCCGCGAACCATCCATGGCGGTGACTGTTTGCATCTCCTGGCTCATCCAACTAATCCCCATTTCCGGGCTCTCCTGGTGGTTAGGAAGGGAGATTACTTATGACTCTTCACTCACAATGGAAAATCAGTAAAAACAATACAGGCAACAACGTGGAATATTGTTTACTTAAAACGAACCATGAACAGGAAAAGGAATTTTTGAAACATTATCCCTCCTGGAACAATGCGTACTCCGGAACCACTATCAATACGCACACATTATACATAATTCAATACATGGATTCCATAGTCTGTCGAACTCTAATTATCTCCACTCTGTCACGGGTATAATCTTCCTATGGAATTGGAAAAATTAGGGTTCTCCAACTGGTTTCAGGATTTATATGTTAATGAAATGAACAAAAAGACAGGAACTCCTGCCCGAGTCACGGCCGTTGACCGCGACAGTTTTCTAATTCGCAATGAGGATAGTGAGCTGCGCGCTGAACTGGCGGGCAACTTTCTCTTTAATGTCGACTCCGGCATGGATATGCCCTGCGTGGGTGACTGGGTGATCGCGCAAACGTATGATGATGATTCATTCGCGGTCATTGGAGAATTATTCCCCCGAAAGACATTTATCCGCCGTAAATCTTCCGGCAAGTCTGTGGGTTACCAACCAATAGCGGCAAACATTGATACCGCTTTCATTGTGCAGTCTTGCGATGCCAACTTCAACATCCATCGCCTTGAACGCTACCTTGTTATGGTGAATGACGGCCATGTCAACCCGGTGATCCTATTAACCAAGAGTGACCTGGGGGATCCGGCTGGCCTGGATCGCATGGTTAATTTGATCCGCAAAGCCAACATTCAATGTCCAGTAATACCCATCAGCAGCCTGACTGGCGCGGGAATGAATGCACTATTTGATATGCTGGAAGCAGTTAAAACGTATTGCCTGCTTGGTTCTTCGGGAGTGGGTAAAACGACATTGCTAAATCATCTGCTCGGGCATAACGTGTATGACACACGGGAAGTTCGTGCCTATGACGGCAAAGGACGGCACACCACCACACGCCGTCAGTTAACCCTGCTGGAAAATGGCGCAATGCTGATCGATACACCCGGAATGCGTGAATTGGGGACTATCGGCATGTCAGATGGTATCGATCAGAGTTTTTCGGATGTGGCTGAACTGGCACTGAATTGCCGGTTTTCAGATTGTACCCATATGGTGGAAGATGGCTGTGCTCTGCTGGCGGCACTTGAAGATGGGCGGTTGAGCCGTGAGCGCTATGATAGCTATTTGAAACTTGGTGCCGAATCCGCGTTCCATGAAATGACATATCTCGAAAAACGCCAGAAAGATAAAGATTTCGGCCGTTTCATTAAGAACGTGAAAAAGCAGCTAAAGAAATAAAGAGGCGGGTTTTTCTGTGTTTCCTGCCAGAAATTGAAGCACATCGGCCTCAAATTGTTTTCCTGATGCCGGATGAGCCATATCAGGATATAGGGCCAGTTTCGCGCCGAATATCCCCGCGGCCGTGTCGCGGAATAATTTTTCACTGTAAAAGGGATCGGTCACCCCGGCAGCCAGCAATGTTGGCACTCTGATTTCGGAAAGATGGTTAAGAAAATTGAACCGGTCTTCCGCTTTGACTGTGACGGTCAGGTCAGACGCGCTGCGGGGAGCGGCCATAAGCCCCATAACCCAGGCGATCAGCGGATTGATGATTTGCATCAGGATTCGTTGCGGGTTTTTCTTTGGCAGAACGGCTTCCAACATCCAGCTATAGGCACCGATCCAGTTGCGATCGGCGCCCTGCCGGGCAATTCGCATTTGAAGCTCGCGCGCAGAATCACTTAATTTGTACGCGCTTGAATGAATGACCAGTCTGCGTATGAGTTCGGGATATTTGGCGGCAAAAACCTGCGCGATGGATCCACCGGTAGAGATACCGATGATATCTACCGGTGGTTTGAATTCCGCGCGGATCAGATCCGCGTAATCATCCGCCATATTTTCCAGGGTGTACCCTTCAGGCAGCTCTGGTTTTCGCAGCACTTCATAAACCGTGTATTTTTCCCAGAGAAATTTATAGGTGCGTGTGAAGAGAATCGGCTGGGGTTTGTTTTCAAAGAACAATCCCTGGAAGACGATCAGATCGCGGGGACCATTCCCGGAGCGATTGAAAGCCAGTCCATTCTTGAAATACCCCGACTTCGGATTGTTCTCTGCCACAGGTCACCTCAGGTGGAATAGGATTATCAGATGGTTCCCCGTTCTGACAGTGTTGATTATAGGCGCTTTTTGCCATGGTCAGGCAAGACAGGTCACACATTGCCGGCTTCGACAGGTTTGTCCGCCGCCCCGCTCCGCTCCCCCTGCTCCGCTCCCCGTGCCGCCAATATCGGTCCCCGAACCTGTCGAGGGGACGTGCCTGTAGATGAAAACCAAATCGTTTGCCATCTGTGTGCCGGCTTCGACAGGCTCAGCCGCCGGATATCCGCCCGCCCCGCTCCCCGAGCCGCCAATCTCGGTCCCCGTGCCTGTCGAGGGGACGTGCCTGTCAAGGGAACAAGCCCGCCGAAGAAAACCAAATCGTTTGCCATCTGTGTGCCGGCTTCGACAGGCTCAGCCGCCGGTTCCGCCTCCCTCGTTCCCCGAGCTTGTCGAGGGGACGTGCCTGTCGAGGGGACGAGCATGCTTGTCGAGGGGACGTGCATGCCGATGGGACGTGCATGCCGATGGGACGTGCCTGTCGATGATAACCTAATCAGTTTTCCATCTGTGTGCCGGCTTCGACAGGCTCAGCTGCCGGTTCCGCCCCCCTCGCTCCCCATGCCGCCAATCTCGGTCCCCATGCCTGTCGAGGGGACGTGCCTGTCAAGGGAACAAGCCCGCCGATGAAAACCAAATCGCTTGCCATCAGTGTGCCGGCTTCGACAGGCTCAGCCATCGCTCCCCGAGCCGCCACTATTCGCTCCCCGAGCCTGTCGAGGGGACGTGCCTGTCAAGGGAACAAGCCCGTTGATGAAAACCTAATCAGTTTGCCATCTGTGTGCCGGCTTCGATAGACTCAGCCGCCGGATGTCCGCTCGCCCCGCTCCCCGAGCCCTTCGACGGGCTCAGCCGTCGGGGGGCAGTTATCACTTTCTTTTTATGCCATTCAGTTATTGAATGTGTTAAACACTCCATCATCTACTTTTGCTAGGAGTGCATATAACCCACCTGATGTACGTTTACCCCATCAATACCCTGCGTGGCATTATCTGGTTTACAAACCATGAGATATTTCCAATAATTGGTGCATATTAGCATTGCAAGATGCTCCACTTCGTTCAGCATGACGGGCAAAGACACAAAAATAATTCTTGTAATTTATTTATTACCCCACCCCCATCTCCCTCAACTCCCTGACAGCCGACTCCCGGTCCTTGAACCACACCGTCTTTAGCCCCGCCACCCGGGCGCCCTCAATGTTCCTGATGAAGTCATCCACAAACACGGCTTCATCCGCCTTCACCCCAAGCCGCTCGAGTATCAGGTGGAAGATGCGCGCGTCCGGCTTGCGCAGATGCACTTCGCAGGAGAAGATGGTCTCATCAAAAGCCGTCAGGAAAGTGTAGCCCCGCTGCACGGTCATCTCGCGGGTGCCCTGCCAGGCGTTGCTCAGCAGGCCGGTCTTGTAGCGCGGCCGCAGCCCGCGGATGAATGTTTCCAGTTCCGCGTCCACCGCGTCGCCTTCCCAGTAGGCGCGCTGGAACTCGTCCAGCTCACTTTCAGGGAAGCGCAACAACCGCGCGATGTTCTTCCAATGCTGTTCGCGGGTGAATTCACCCAGTTCCGCCCGTACCGATTCCGCTGACTGGAAAACGACATTCTCCAGTTCTTTGCGTGAAAGGTCGAATTTCGCCGCCAGTTGCGTGCGTGAAGTCAGCTCATCCGTGCGCAGAATGACCCCGCCCATGTCAAAGATCACCGCTTTTATGTCAGGCTTTTTATTTTCCATACAGGAATTGTATCAAATTGGCGCGGCAATTATTTATCTGTCATTAGGAGGAGGGCATTAGCCCGACGCGGCAATCTTCCACATGAGTCGAAGATTGCCGCGCCTTTGCGAGGCTCGCAATGACAGGGTTATTGTTATTAATCTTCCGGGCAGTGGTCCTTCCACTCGCTGCGCAGAATGCCCATCAAGACAAGGTCAAAGCGCCTGCCCTCGCGTTCCAGGAATTGCGGTTCCACGCCTTCCCGCACAAAGCCGGCTTTCTCGTACGAACGTATGGCGCGCGGATTGTAGTCGAACACCGAAAGCGATACACGGTGCAGATTCAACTGGCAAAAGGCGTAACACAGCAGCACGTTCATGGCGTCTGTGCCGTAGCCTTTTCCCCAGCAGTCCCGCTCACCAATACCGATGCCCACCCAGGCATCCCCCGAGATCCAGTTGATCCCGTCCAGCCCGATGAACCCGATGGGCTTTTCGGGTTCCTCTTTACGAAAGATGCTGAACTGTAAAAAGTCATCCAGATGTTTTTCCAGCCAGTCCTTTGTCATTTTCTTGGGCCAGAGGGTCATGGGGTCCGAATCCAACAGACGCATGAACTGGCTGTCTTTCATCCAGGCATTGTAAAGGTCGGCATCCCGCTCCGGGTCGGTGATCTTCAGCACGGTCATTTTTCCCTGAAGGCAGTCATCCATGGCGCCTACCCGGCCTTTCTCTGCACCCAGTCGGGGCGCAGCAGGCTGAAATCCAGCTCTGCCCAGTAGCGGCCGTAGTAAAAGAACACCTCACGGCGCCGGGCGGAGAGCTGCATGCCAGCATCTTCCACCGCTTCGACCATGGCGTGGCAGAATTGTGGTACCCGGATCACCGCCAGGTGGACGTTCAACTCGTCGAACATATAGCCCAGCGCCAGCCTGAAGGCCTCCGCGCCCCAGTTCTGCAGGTCAGCGGTATCGCCAAAGCCGATATGGAAATGCAGCACGCGATTCGACCATTCCACATGCGGGATGGCGAACACGCCGGCCAGGCGGTTGTCGGTGTTGCCCCTGATCCCAAAGTAGAATTCGCGCCGGTGATCGTCCGAATCCTTCAGGCGGGTTTCATAGTGTTTCTTCAATTCCGCCGCGGTCCAGCCGCGCGGTTTGTCAAATTCCATCAGCAGGCGGTAGCATGGATCCTGCGTCCAGGCGGCTTCGACCCCCGCGTCAACATCGGGGTCGATCTCAGCCAGATGAACATACTTTCCCGCCAATAAATCCTGTTCAAACATTCTTCCTCGCTCAGTGAAAACCAGTCCGGTTATGCACAGCCCGGGGTAGAAACAAATCACCGCGGGCCAATGATCGCGCCCGCGGTGGGTAATGGTGTTTCAAGGTTAAAAAGGCGCCATCAATCGACAGTTCGCATCCCAACGGATGGGACGCTGTTGAGTTTTTCTCCCTGTAATCTGCTCATATTTCCATACTCCTGTCTGAGTGGTTTGCTAAGGTTATTTTAATGCAGGGAATCTATCCGCGTCAAGTATGGATTTTTTAATTGATAAATGCGGATGGCACTGCCGGGGTGATCGACTGGAAACCAGGTCAGGGTGTCGGCGGTATCTGTCAGCGTGTGCACTGTGATTCTGTTCTAAATATAATGTAAGAAGGTATTTGTAGGAACAAAAAATTTAAAAAAGAGATAATCATGGAATATATTGACGAAAATTGTGGAATATTATTTTTATCGAAACGGAAAGCTTCATTTATCGAAAAAAACCCAACTAACCCACTACATATACTCAATAGTATAAGAAATATTAACTTCCACCCAAACCCAAAATTTTTTCTTAATAAATAACCTGAAATGAAACCTAAACCCGCAAAAGTTGAACAATAGAACAATAAAGTCAATACTGAATAAGTAATAATAAAAAGGATCACGAACCTAATATCGAACCCTTCCCGCCTTAAGGAGATAAAAATGTCGTATGTGGTGAATCCACTTGTAATAATTCCAGAAAGAATGCCAGAAAAAGCACAATAATGAATTGGAGAAATTATAAATTTCTTCATAAACTCACCTCTCTACTTGCATGAAATGGGATTTGCATAAATACTGTTAAGTAATCATGAGGGAGCATAGTTTTTTGTATCAAAATTTCCTTGAAGAACTGCTCTTCCGAATTCATCACCTTTTCTTAATAATTAAAAATCCATAACACTATTTCCAGCGGGCAGCATGCGCCCGCGCTTAAGCGCATCACAACATCATTCTCCGTGTTCATAATCCCTCAACGTCAATTCCGCCGTTCCGCCCCGTCCTTTCGGGTTCTCTCATTCCGGTGAAAAAAGCAAGTCACAGCATGGCTGGCTGGAAAACAGGGGAAGCCGACTGAAAAAATATGTCCCGCCTGGTTCTTTTTCCCTGCGATGATCTGGCATGGTTAATTGTATACCTGGCTGGCAGGCCGTTTGATCCAAATTTTCTCAAGATTCAACCAATACCTCTTGATTTTAAAAGACAGCACCTACCTATCTCTCTTGTTTTTCCAAATCTGCCCATAAAATTTACGTGCAATTAGATTCCGCCAAAGAGATCCCAAGAAGATAAAAATGCCGGGTATTAAGAAGAAAAGAAAGGAAACTAATAATCTATCAAATTTGAAAAAAGGATTTGATTCAATTATTGTTGCATATAAATAAATACCTCCGAAGAAAATCAATGAAATTGAAATTCCCCATAAAAACGAATTGATTATCATTTTTCGAAAATGTGAATAATTTTCAAGAGCTATATCCTGATATTTTGTATATGCAAAATAAAAAATCACAAATCCAAAAAATATAAGGAGACTAAATGTAAGTAAATAAAGAATTTTTATCATTCGTCCCAGCTTAGTCTGAGAGTTATGGTGGGATCGCCTTTGATCCCACCATAACATCATTCACCAAGTCCCTTATCCATCAACGGCATTTCCGTCTTTCCGCCCCATCCTTCCGGGTTCTTTCATACCGGTGAAAAAAGCAAGTCACAGCATGGCTGGTTGAAAACAGGGGAAGCCGGTTGAAAAAATGTCCCGCCTGGTTCTTTTTCCCTGCGATGATCTGGCATGGTTAATTGTATACCCGGTATGTGGTGGGATCAAAAGCGATCCAACCCTACCTGATTAATTTAACATGCGAGAATATTTGCATATTCACCCTACTCTTCAATCTTTGTTTTGTATAATCTTCCTCCAACCAACAACCAAAGGTTCTTTTTCCTATCTTCTTGCAATCCAGCTTTTTGTACATTTGTTACCCAACACCATTGATTCTTCTCGGGTTCTAGCCATGCCAATCCATTTTCTGAGGAAAACCATAGGCGATCATCAGAGGTCTCTAAGACAATTCTTGGATATAGCCATAGTGAATAATCATAATTTGGTCCTGACCACGATTCATATGTTTCAAGAAAAATTGAAGGTTTAAAAATCTGATTCCAACCATGGTTTGCATTCATTACACCAGTATTTCCGGCCCAAAGACGATTTGAGCGGTCAATAAAAATTGAATAAAACAATGATTCAGATTCAAGTTCAATTCGAATATTTCTTTCAAATTTTTTTGTTTCAATAGAAAATCGAAAGAGTTCCAAATCATTTATTGAGAAGACTTCCTGTAATGGTCTTAGAAAGTATATGTAATCATCTTGTGATATAGCCAGTCCATAATCAAATGGTAAATTGCGAATATCATCCGGCATCGGAGCGATTTTTTGAAGAGAACCCTTATTTAATTCATATTGATAAATAAAACCCTGTGGTTGAATAATCCATAAAAAACCCTTTGGATTGAAAATAAATTTTCCCGAGGGGATGATGTCGCTTTCAGGTGAAAGCTCAAATACTCTTGTTATGCGATTCAATTTCAACATAAAATAATCATGGTTTTCCTTTGAATAATGAAGACCCCAGATATCACCATCATTTGTTTCAAACATATAAAGAAGAGTTAATTTATCAGTATTGCTTTTATATTCAATCCATTTATTTTCGATTTCTCTATAAATCATTATTCTATTTTGAGGCTTAGAATTGGTGGTGGCATTTTCAAAAATATCTTCTTTTACCCAAATCTCAGCATGTTGATCTGTAATTGTTACTAATAACAAATTTTTCGAAGTCAATATGTTCGCAGATTGTTCTGGAACAGTACTAACCAATCTCCACGGCTGTTGTGGCCATTTTGTTCCAATCCGGATTCTAGATTCTTGTTTATTATTGGTCGAATACGAAAAACCATAATCAATTTCGATGCATTGGTTTTTTATATCCCGATTACTTTGAACGGATGGGAAAGAGCCCACTTTTATAAATACATAAGCTTGTAAGACAAACGATAAAGTCATTAGTAGAAATGTGAAAATTTGAATCTTGCTTTGTTTATGCATGAAATTCCCTCTTTTTTAGAACCGGTATCCCGAAAGTGCGTTTGTTCTCACTATAAAATTTTTCTCTCCGTCCATTATCTATCAACATCATTTCCGCCGTTCCGCCACATCCTTTCGGGTTCTTTCATACCGGTGAAAAAAGCAAGTCACGGCATGGCTGGCTGGAAAACAGGGGAAGCCGGCTGAAAAAATATGTCCCGCCTGGTTCTTTTTCCCTGCGATGATCTGGCATGGTTAATTGTATACCTGGTATGTGGTGGGATCAAACGCGATCCCATACTTTAGCTACGTTGTTACTTCATGTTTCATTCCCAAAATTTGTATTTTCCAACCAACAACCCTACTGCTTTTGGATACAATGCAATGAATCGATGCATTTCCCCCCGGTCCAACCCTTCCAACATCCATTCTGATGGAATGGTATTCCGTTTCCCCAGGCTGTGAAGATACAACAAATCCAGCAGGGCTTTCTCAGGTGAGGCCAGATAGGTGCCCTGAACCAGGGTGTACCCCGTGTACAGGGATTCCTTTAACTGGCAATATTCACACTCCACCCCGGCCAGGGTCATTTTCTTTGAATGCCGGGTGGTGGCCAGGGTCAATCCGTACAGTCCCTGGTTGATGATTCCGTATTTGGCCAGCGCGCTTTCAAAACTGATGTAGCTCGGGTAATACAGGCGGGTGGCCAGCTTCTCCACATCCAGTGATTCTGCTTTTAGCGTATAAATGCCGTGCGCTATGGTGATGAGCACACCGCTATCCACCATACGTTTGACAGACACCGGGAGGTTGGCATCATCAGGAAACAATTTCCGCAGGTCATTCATCCGGAAAATTTCCAAATCATGGCCAGCGACGGCTTGAACCAGTTCATGCCTGTTCATTTTGTAAACAACTCGATCACTTTACGTTGGTTCTGAGGGATGAAATGGAACAGACTGTCCATCAATTCCTTTTTGGAATATTTATATTCATCAGGGATGGTAAATTCCTTCCCTAATTTCTGATGGATATACCAGGCATCAAACAGATCGCGCGGGTCGCGCCGTTCCGCGTTACGGATGATGTGCAGTTTATCCCGCAGGATGGATTCCAGCGTATACACTCGCGCGAGAACTGACAGGTTATTGAACGGACTTGAAACTAGATGTATAGTTTGATCAAAACCGGCAGCATTCTTATTGATCTCGATTTTCACACCAATAGGAACAGGCCGATACTCAACATGGAAAATAATCCGTGCGTAGAGGGTGTTCCTCTTGTCATAAATATCTTTAATCACAGCCCCGGGCGAGATGGTAATGATCTTCTGCATTATTTGCTCAAATTCAGAAAACCGGATGGTATTCAATAAAGAAAAGTCCAGATCCTCGGAAAAACGAAAAGACCGATAAGCCAGGCGCAGGGCGGTACCGCCTTTGAAAACAAGTTCTTTTTCGAAAGGTGCGTTGAACAGAATATCCAGAAGAGTCATCTGAAAATGCTCTTTCAGGATATTGTCAATGACGGTCTGGTTTTCAACCGCGAATTTTTGTGCCTGACTCTGTGTCAACATAATATACATTAATGTATATTATGTTGACATTGATGTCAAGCAGCTACTGAATCTGGGCCGTAATCATCCGATGAATCTTTCCCATGGCATACTCCCCCAGGCGTTCCACCTCCGCCCTTTCCATCTTATCGCTGACCAACCGGTAGGATGTCACAGCATGGCTGGTTGGAAAACAGGGGAAGCCGGTTGAAAAAATATGTCCCGCCTGGTTCTTTTTCCCTGCGATGATCTGGCATGGTTGATTGTATTCCCGTCCTGTGGCGGGATCAAACGCGATCCCAGCCTACCACTAATTCGCAACCAGATCACCCAACCTCAACGGGAAAAACTTTTTCCTTTTCTTTACTTATTAACGCGACTCGTTTATTCCCTTCCCATTCGATCCCTCCTAATAATCCTAAAAATGCAAATTCAGATGGTCTCTCCGAAACCAGAAAATGCTTTTTTACATTTCCTTCCTTATCAGTGACAACCATATAGATATAAATTGCTTCCGGTTCATGTTCCAAATAAATTTGGGCCGAAAGTTTACGATCCGGGCTTTTTTTTGCTTTACCGCAGAACCAATGGTTGCGATAGTCTAGTTCTATAATCTTATCTCTTACCTCACGGAAAGGGGAAATATTCCACTGATATTTATCACATACCCGCTCTATTCCCGTATATAAAAGGTCAATAGCCTTCTTCTTCTTTTTCAGAGGATCTAATTGGCAATAAGCTTCATAATCAAATGCTACCCTCACTTCACAGACATTTCCTACTGTCATTATTCTTTCTCTAACCTCATCTTGAGGAACACACTCGATCAGGATTTTCCAAAAATCGGTTTTTATGGGACGAAACAACCTGGAATACATCGACATCATACATTGATTTTCCAAACGAAAATTGACATCTTTCCATTTCCAATTATCATTGTAGTCTTTCGATATAGCATCCTTTCTCGACAGACCATTTTGAATCATTTTTTCAATTTCAAATTCATTTTTTATATATGATAAATCCAGGTTGAATTCTTTTAGTAACATGAGACCTCGTTACTTCAAATACTTTGCATAATTTGCTGGCGCTGGTTTCATGTGTCTCGTCAAAGGTTCTCCCCGTCCATTATCCCTCAACGTCATTTCCGCCGTTACGCCCCATCCTTTCGGGTTCTCTCATTCCGGTGAAAAAAGCGAGTCACAGCATGGCTGCTTGGAAAACAGGGGAAGTGGTCGATCTCACCCTATTGGTGCTTATATGATGATTAAACAATCAAATACCATGGTTTGCAAATAAAAAGAGGCTATCTTTTTAGGGATAGCCCCGGCTCTTTGCCAAGAAATTTTGCTTTAAATCCTATCTGATAATGGAAATACCGACTTTCCGATCTGCTTTTCTAACATCGCAATATGAGCGAGTTTTTCAAGGTCTGTGTTGGCTAAATGGATTGACAAAATTGTTTCTTTCTCAGGTTTATCAGAAGTACTGCTAAAACTTCCCCACAGAGAATCAATAAAAGCGTTATTACCTTTATCAATATATTCCGAAATTGCCTGTTTTGAAATATCTATTGGAATATTATAACTTTTTAATCTTTCAGCCAATTCGTTTTGTGTTTCAGGATTCTCTTTTAAGTAGTTCCTGAATTCGGAATTGGGATAAACATCACTGGATAATGCAGGTTCTGGTTTACTCCAAAAATTATTTGGATTTTCTCCGATACGTTGAAAATTTTTTATCGAATCTTGGATGGCATCCAAATACATTTTTAATATCAAAGAATATTTATACGAATCATTGTTTTCATAACCGCTTTTCTTTAATTCTAAAGGAAGTATCTCAACTAATTTACCTAATTTTCCCTGTTTTATTATATCCAGAATGAATTCAGGTGAAACGTTGGAAGAATTCAGGTTTTTTATCCGATCATAAAACGCATTTATTCTTTTTTCACCACCATTACAGATATATTCACCAAAAACCTTACTATTTTTCGAATATTCTTTTTCTTTTTCTTTTTTAGAAATGGCTTCATAGATTTGCCAAATCAATAAAATGATCCCCATCACATACAATATTGTATCCATCAGTTTTCTCCTATATCCATACGTTAATCAGGAATGGTGGTTAATGAAAACGGCACATGAATTAGGCTTTTTTCACCCCCTGGGTAGATATTCCAATGATTTTCTTGAATTATTATATAAAGATAGTGTTCAAAAAAAAAGAAAACTCATCTTTACTGGATAAAATTGAATTTATTGGTTTTGACCAAATTCCTTAACATTCAAAACGAACACTATTCAACTTTTACATGTTGATCTTATCACATTTATCCGACAAAATTAAAATTTTTATTATTCCATACCTCTCCTGAGGCGAAACCCGCCCCGCCATCCATACGCTTCGGTATAATCAATCATTATGTCCTTTCTCCCCGAACAGACCAAATCCCTTCTCGGTTTGCAGCTTTCCTCTCATCAGTGCGAAGCCTTCGAGTTGTACGAAAGCGAACTACTGGAATGGAACGAGAAGTTCAACCTTACCGCCATCCGCAAGCCGGAAGAGATCCGCAGCAAGCACTTCCTGGATTCATTGACCGTGCTGCTGGGTTTCCGTGAGCCCAAACCGGCGCGCCTGATCGATATTGGCACCGGCGCCGGCTTTCCCGGCATCCCGCTTAAGATCGCCTACCCGCACCTGCGCCTCACCCTGGTGGAATCGGTTGGAAAGAAAGCTGATTTCTGCCGCCACATGATCGACGTGCTGCGCCTTGAAAAAGTGGATGTGCTGCAGGCGCGCGCGGAAGACCTGGGGCAGATTGCCGGACAGCGTGAAGCCTACGATATGGCTGTAGCCCGCGCCGTAGCTGCCCTGCCCGTGCTGGCGGAGTACCTGCTGCCGCTGGTAAAAATCGGTGGACGGGTGGTTGCCCAGAAGGGGGAATCCGCGCATGCCGAAGCGCACGCCGCCGAACACGCCATCCGTGTATTGGGCGGCCGCATGCAGCAGATCAAACCGGTTGTGCTGCCCGGTGTGGCCGACGAGCGCTTCCTGATATTGATTGATAAGGTCGCCGCCACGCCCAATGGTTACCCCCGGCGCGCCGGTCTGGCGGCTAAGCGCCCGTTGTAGGCGCGGCTTCCGCCTGCACACACCCCGCCGTCACCCGCCAGATGGAACAGGCGGACATGAACTTATCCGAGAACTGATGCAGGTCTGTGGTAGTCAACATTCCCTGGTCACATTCCTCCAGGGTCTCCTGAAGATCCGCCCGGCGGTGCAGGTCCAATTCTGCCAGGGTTTCATCCAGCAGCAGCACCGGCCATTCTCCGCTCTGGCTTTTCATCCAGTTGACTTCGGCTAACTTTAACGACAGCATGGCCGTGCGCACCTGTCCGCGTGAACCAAAATCACCCAGGTCGAGGTTGTTACACAGAAAATGCAGGTCGTCGCGATGCGGGCCAAACACGGTCACCCCGCGGGCAATCTCTTCACGGCGTGCCTGCTGTAGTGAATTACGGAAGGTTTTCTGAACTTTTTCCAGGGTAAGATCCGCGCCGTCAAAATCCTCACCATTAATGGCCGGTTTATAAACGATTGACAATCGCTCCGATCCATTGGTCAGGCGCTGGTGCAGCCGCGCCGCATGTTCTTCCAACTGGCTCACGGCCTTCGCGCGTGCCAGGATCATTTCCGAACCGAGGTTAACCAACTGGTCATCCCAGTAGATCAACTGGTCGGGCTGGCCTTGCTGTTCGGCGAGCATTTTCAGCAGGGCATTGCGCCGGGTGATCACCCGCGAATAATCGCTCAGATTGCGGGCGTAACCGGGAACCGCCTGACACAGCGCCATGTTCAGGAATTTGCGGCGGTCGTCGGGGCTGCCCTCGATGATGCGGGTCATCTGCGGCAGAAAGATCACCGCCGAAAACTGCCCCACGGCTTCTGCGGCGCTTTTCTTCACCCCATTGAGCAGGATCTCCTTACGCGTGCGCGACCCGGCCGGCAGTACCGGTTCCTGGATGATACGCACTTCCAGCCGGTGGGGTGATCCTCCGCGTTCATACTCCGCTACAATGCGCGCCACCGCCAGCGGTTCGTTGACGGCCGTGAAGTTGATCATCTGCCGATCAGTCCCCGCCTGAAAAGAGGCGAAGGTCGCCAGGTAATACACGGCTTCCATCAGGCTGGTCTTGCCCTGCGCGTTATCACCCACCAGAACAAGAATCCGCCCGGGGAGGTCCATCTCCAGGCGGGAAAACGCGCGAAAATTGGTGAGCGACAGGCGGTTCAGGCGCATGGATCAATCCGCAGGAATGTCTTCGCCTTCCCGCGGTTTCCAGACTTCGGTAGCTCGATCGGTGTAAATAATGCCGTCAAGATGGTCCATCTCATGCTGGAAGATGCGTGCCAGCCAGCCCTGGGCTTTGATCTTGACCGGTTTGCCCTTGCGGTTCAACCCCTTAACGACCACGCCATAATAACGTTCCACCTCGCCTACCAGTCCGGGAACGGACAGACAGGCTTCAATGCCCTTCACGATCTGCTCGGAGGCGGTGACAATCTCGGGGTTGGCCACCACGAACAGCTTTTTGGGTGCTTCGTCATCGTCTTCGTCGCCATATTCGATGACGATCAGGCGCTGCGATACTCCCACCTGCGGCGCAGCCAGTCCCACGCCGGGCGCTTCGCGCATGGTGTCGATCATATCATCCACCAGTTTTGAAAAGTCTTTCCCAAATTCCGTTATTTTATGCGCTTTACGCCGAAGAACGGGGTCAGGAATACTGACAATGTTCATAATTGCCATACGCTTATTTCTCCATCCAGTTACCACAATTCCAATTACCCGTACCCGCGATTCGGTAGTTCGATTTCGCGGGTCCGTTTTTTCAGGCGGGAATGTCCGCCTTTAATTTCTCCAGGGCCGCTTTTTCTGATTTATTGAAAACCAGTTTGTCGGCGTCTTTATCCAGGTCAACGGTGACTACGTCACCCGAGACAAACTGCCCGGAAAGCAAGCTGATGGACAGCGGGCTTTCGACATATTTTTGCAGGGCGCGGCGCAGCGGCCGGGCGCCAAAGGCGGGGTCAAAGCCAAGGTGTGACACCCATTCGCGGGCTTCGGGGGTCAGGATGACATCCAGACCATGCTCCTGAAGGCGGTTGCTGACTTCCTTCATCTGAAGATCAACGATCTGCCCCATCTGTTCCACGGTCAACGGCGAGAACATGATCACTTCATCAATACGGTTGATGAATTCCGGCCGGAAGGTGGATTTAAGAGCTTTTTCGACCTTGTCGTGCGCTTCGCGTTCTTCGTCGGTTTCGCCGAGCAGGAAACCCAGCGAACCGTTGCGGCGCACATATTCCGTGCCCAGGTTGCTGGTCATGATCAGCACCGTGTTGCGGAAGTCCACCACGCGTCCCTGGCCGTCCGTCAGGCGGCCGTCATCAAGGATCTGCAATAGGGCGTTCCATACTTCAGGATGCGCTTTCTCGATCTCATCGAACAGGATCACGCGGTACGGCCGGCGGCGAACGGCTTCAGTCAACTGACCGCCCTCTTCGTAACCCACATAACCCGGAGGCGCACCGAATAGCCGTGAAGCGGTGTGCTGCTCGCGGTATTCGCTCATATCCAGGCGTACCAGGGCTTCTTCGTCATCAAACATGAATTCCGCCAGCGCCTTGGCCAGTTCGGTCTTGCCCACGCCGGAGGGGCCGATGAAAATGAACGAACCGATCGGCCGGCGCGGGTCCTTGAGTCCGCTGCGCGCGCGGCGGATGGCATCCGCCACGGCATGGATGGCTTCTTCCTGTCCAATGACCCGTTCATGGATACGCTCTTCCATCTGCAGCAAGCGGGTCTGCTCGGTTTCCATCATCTGGTTCACGGGGATGCCCGTCCACTGGCAGACAACTTCGGCGATGTCATTGACATCCACGACTTCGTCCAGTTTATGCTCTTCTTCCCATTTGTCGCGCAGTTCGTTGAACTCGGTTTCAAGGCGCAGGCGGTCAGCCTTTTTGCGGGCGGCGCGTTCGTAATCACGCTCCACGCTGGCCTGTTCCTCTTCCGCGCGATTCCGGTCAATTTCACTCTTGCGGTCCTTCAGGTCTTGCGGCATGGAGAACAGCGCCACGCGCAATTTAGCCGCCGATTCGTCAATCAGGTCAATGGCCTTGTCCGGCAGATGCCGGTCGGTCACGTAGCGGTCCGAGAGGCGCGCGGCAGCCACCAGGGCGTCATCCGAGAAATGCACCTTGTGGTGGGCTTCGTAGCGGTCGCGCAGACCGCGCAGCATGGAGATGGTATCGTCAACGCTGGGTTCTTCCACGAATACCGGCGCGAACCGCCGTTCCAGAGCGGTGTCTTTTTCAATAAACTTGTGATACTCATCCAGGGTGGTGGCGCCCACGCATTGCAGTTCGCCGCGCGCCAGGGCCGGTTTGAGCATGTTGCTGGCGTCCATGGCGCCCTGGGCGGCGCCGGCGCCGACCACGGTATGCAGCTCATCAATGAAGAGGATGATTTCCCCTTCCGAACGCTGCACTTCTTCAATGGCGGCTTTCAGGCGTTCTTCAAATTCACCGCGGAAGCGCGAGCCGGCGATCATGGCGCCCAGGTCAAGCGAGACCACCCGCTTGCCCATCAATATTTCGGGCACATCGTTGGCAGCGATCTTCTGTGCCAGGCCTTCCACGATGGCCGTCTTACCCACACCGGCTTCGCCGATGAGCACCGGGTTGTTCTTGGTGCGGCGCGAGAGGATTTGCATGACGCGCAAAATCTCATTATCCCGCCCGATGACCGGATCAAGCTTGCCTTCGCGGG
Source organism: uncultured Leptolinea sp. (assembly GCA_964420995.1). Taxonomy (GTDB): domain Bacteria; phylum Chloroflexota; class Anaerolineae; order Anaerolineales; family Anaerolineaceae; genus Leptolinea. Next base: position 66,773 of record CAYQUX010000021.1, read on the forward strand.
ACTGGGTTGTCAGGTCGCGGGAATATTTTTCAAGAGTGCGGAAACGGGTTTCCGATTGCGGGTCGGTCACCCGCTGCCCGCCGCGCTGCTGGATAATGGCATCGTACACGCGGTCGCGGGTCAAGCCGGCGCCTTCCAAAAGACGGGCGGCCGGGGTATTCCGTTCGCTCAAAATCGCCAGGAACATATGTTCCGTGGAGATGTATTCGTCTTTCAGGCGGCTGGCTTCTTCGTTTGCCAGGTCCATGATCCGCTTCACACGCGGGGTGATGAAGATCTGTCCGGCGCCGCCGCCGAAAATACTGGCTTTCGGGCTGGTGCGTAAAATGTAATCCAGCCGTTCGGAGAGCGTGGTGGGGTCAACTTTCAATACTTCCAGTAACTGGGTTACCATTCCCTGCGGCTGTTCGATGAGAGCCAGCAGAATATGTTCCGTGTCGATCTGATTGTGTCCGTATCGCTGGATGATCTCTGCCGCTCGCTGAGCCGCTTCCTGGGCGCGCTCGGTAAATCGGTCAAAACGCATCATAGAATCCGTCCTTGCCGGGTGAAATTGCCCGGTCAAATGATTATAGCATCATCAGTATTGGAAGCCTTTCAACACTGTATAAGAAAAACATCAACATTTTCGGTAAAATACACGTATTATGACGATTGCCATTGTGAAAAATCCGCACCTGCGCCCTATGGATCCGCGCAAAGACCTGAACGGTGTGGCAGATCTGATCGACATTTGCTTTGATTTCCACATGGATGAGGACGGCCGCGAATATGTGCGGCAGATTCGACGGGCAGCCCGGGCACAAAATTCCTTTTTCGGTTTAAGTCAGGCGATAGGCAGCAGCGGCCTGCCCATGCAGGGTTTCGTGTGGGAAGTGGATGGACGCCTGGTGGGAAATTTAACCATCATCCCGTTTTTACGCAATGCCCGCTGGCATTACCTGATCGCCAACGTGGCCACCAATCCGCAGTACCGGCGGCAGGGCATTGCCCGCAAATTAACCGAAGCCGCCCTGCAGTATATCCGCGAACACAGCGGGTACACCGCGTGGCTTCAGGTACGTGAAGACAACCCGGGTGCATTTGAATTGTACAAAAGCCTGGGATTCCATGAGGTAGCCCGGCGCACCACCTACCGGGCATTTCCCCGTAACTATAAAAGCGCGCCGGCGGGCAGCAATATCTACCTGACTCACCGCAGATCCTCTGATTGGCCAACACAAAAAGCCTGGCTGCAAAGTATTTACCCATCAGAGGTCGCCTGGCACCTGCCGTTGCAGATGCAGAGTCTTAGACCGGGTCTGTGGACCGGTTTGATGCACTTTCTGCAAGATGATATGGTTTACCAGTGGTCGGCCCGCCGCGGCGAACGACTACTGGGAGTCGCCAGCCTTGAGACCAACCGGGGAAACGTAGACAATCTCTGGCTGGCGTTTCCACCCAATTTGGAAGAGGACGCCCTGTTCGCGCTGCTGACCCAAGCCCGGCTGGAAGGCTCCAGCGTTCGCACGATTGCCGTGAACTTTCCAAGCGGTGTGGCGGAACGCTGCTTCCAGACAGCCGGGTATGAAAAACATCTGACCCTGATATGGATGAACCAATCCATGGATCAGGGTCATACAACTCTCATTTCAGACCATCTGGTCTGAGGTGGATTATTCGGTCGGCAGCGAGTAGCGCATCAGGCGGTTGTTTCCGCCGTCACTAACCCAGATATCGCCGGATTCGTCAACAGCCACACCCGATACCAGTCCAAAGCCATCCACATCGGTGCTGTAATCGCCCCAGCCCATCACAAAGTTGCCGTCACGGTCGAATTTCAACACGCGGTAACCCTCCGGATCGGTTACATACAGGTTACTGTTCTCATCCACAGCGATGTAGGGTTTGTTGTCGAGGCTCTGCCCCACCCAGGCGCTGACTTCCCACGCCTTGAAGAAGGAGAAACTGGTTCCGTTGGAGTCAGGTATGAAGACCTGAATACGGGAATTCCAGGTATCGGCCACATAAACCATGCCCGTTTTATCGATGGTGATGCCGACAGGTTCGTCAAACTGCCCGGGTTCCAAACCCGTTTCCCCAAACTGGGTGATGAAAGTACCATCGGCGGTGAAAACCGCCACCCGTTTGTTGCCGGTATCGGTCACGTATACGTTGCCTTTGGCATCCACGGCCAGTCCGCGGGGGCCCCAGAATCCATCCGGTTTTTCCGCCTGTCCGAAGTAACCCCACATTTTCATGAAGCGGCCATCGGAGGAGAACTTCTGAATACGATGGTTCCAGGTATCCGCCACAAACACGGATCCATCCGTCCCAACGGCCACCGACCACGGTTCATAGAAAGTACCGCCAGGCGCGCTGCCCTTGGATAAATCGGCAAATGATCCCCAATTGTGGAGTAATTTTCCATCCGCCGAAACGTGCAGAATCCGATGGTTGGCAGAATCAGCCACATAGATGGTGCCATCCTGGGCGATGGCGATATTGCGCGGCTTGTTGAATTGGATGCCTGTATCCGCCTGCGCGCCAATGACAAAATTCGGCTCGAGTTGGATAAGTTTCGCGAGATAGGGATCAACTTTAGCCGGTTCAGCCGGTGCCGGTGCGGCACCATAGTTCCACATCTGGGAGATAATATCCTTGCGGATATACAGGCGGATCTTGGCGGCCGGCTGCCAGGTTTCCAGAGTCAGGCTCTGGTTGTTGGTCAATTTGGCGTATGAGGAATAGTCGCGGTTCAGCCAGATATCGAACACCGCCGCGCGCATTTCCGGGTTAAGGATCACCGCTTTGAGACGCGGCCAGTCCAGATTAAAGTAATCCTGATTCGGCCACCAGAGGCGCATGTAGGTAAATTGCACGTACCCGTCCTTCAGGATGGTATCCACCTTGCCCATGTTGGTATCACCGGCGATCACCACAGGCGAATCTTTCAGATCGCGGGTGGGCTTGTCGGTATACCAGCGGTGATTGGGGTAATCACGCATGTACCACCAGAAGGGGTATAGACCGTCATTATCATAGGAAACCACCAGGTCTTTTCCGCTGGTGGTACGGCGCGATATTTCATTGATCTGATCGAGCATGTCTTTCGGACCGCGCGCCGCATGAGCGTATACCAGGTATTCCTTCGCATTGTCGTAGTTGATGTAGTTGGCCATGATCGCCGTGCGAACGGTCAACACAGTCAGAATGATGAAAATCCCCGCCGTGAAAAGGCGGAGTACCTCATTCACGCTGAAATCCCAGAGCAGACGCAGGATTCCGAACAGGGTTCCGGCAGTCAGTAAGATGGACAAAATAAAAGTGCTGGTGGCTTCCAGGTTTTCAATGGTGTTGCCATTGAAGGGAGTTTTCTCACCCAGTAAAGAGCCCACCCCTCCGGCAAAAGCCATCAGGAAACAGGGGATCAATGTCAGCGCGATCAATCCTTTGCGGTTGGCCACCCGTTTCCAGTCTGTAGAATCCACCAGGTAACCCAGCCCCCAACCAGCCGTGAGTAGCAGCGGCAGCGCAATGTGCACGGTCAGCCAGGGCATTTTCTCACCGGCCATACTGTAGGCTACCAGGCTTGCCAGACTGAAGAACAGCAACAGAGCCAGAGTGGGAACCGGACGGCGGGGTTCGACTTCAACATCCTGTTCGGCATCATCCAACCAGTCGGGGGTATCTTCTTCATGGCTTTGCACCAGGGCTTCAGTGTCTGTTGGAGAATTTGTCGACCAGGTAATGAAGCGTCTGTATCGAATGCCGAAATAGACCGCCAGAATGGTACCCAGGGCAGCCAGATATTCATACACCGGGACCTGGATCAAACCATAGAAGTACCAGGGCTGGCTGCCGCGTTGCACACCCTGCTGGGCCAGCCAGTATCCCAGCGAACCCACAATGCCGGTGAAAAAACCACGACCATTGGTAAAGAACGTGGTGTAAAGGACAACGTAGATGGTATAAAAAAGTGCCGCGTTCTTCAACCAGGTCTGGCCTTTCCACCAGTACCCGATGGCCGCCGAGGCGACGAGAAATACGAGGATGAATGACCCTGTTCGCAACAATCCGGTACTTGTGTAGTCAAGCGGATCCCAGCCGATTAATTTGATGGGCAATGCCACGAGCTGCGGCAGGATCAAGGTAATAATCAGCACCAGCAGATCGAAGGAACGCATCTTGAGGATCTTTTGCCAGCCAAACGATCCCACCAGGTTGGCCAGAGCGATCAGGCCGAAGACGAGCACACCGGCCACGCCGCCGTAAATGCACCACTGCACCCAGTCCGGCATTGCGGTGATGGCCGAAGCGGTTGTCGCTGCCGCCACATCATCGCTGGCGGGTTTGTTAATACTGGCGCCATAGGCTCCCGCGCCCAACACGACCACCATAGCCAGACCTGCCAGCAGCATGAACAGAGCAAACCGCCGATGGGCCAGGGAGTCAAGCGACTTCAGGTCGGTGGTTTCGCGTATGAAGTTCAGCGCCAGGAAGATCAACAAGATGGCGGTATAAATGAAGGCAGTCTCCTTGGTGCAAAAGTGCAACGCCAGGGAGGCGGTGATCAAATAGAAGTAGGATTTCTTCCCGCTTTCAAGGTAAGCCAAAGTGCCATATAGCAGCATCACCCCCAGCAATTCGATGAAGCCTTCATTGCGGGTGTAACGGCCGTAGAACAACATATAGGGAGAAATGAGGAACAGGAAGGCAGCGATCAACGCTCCGTTCTTGCCCAGGTAGCGTGGAAAATAGATAAGAATAAAAGCAATAGCCGCAATACTGAAAAGCGCGGCCGGTACGCGTGAACTGAAATCTGTATCCCCCATAAGGAAATACGAAGCCGCCACAAGATGGAACTGCATGGGACCGTGGGTGACCGGGTCATGCCGGTATCCTTTTCCGGTATACAGATCATAGGATGGCACAACATGATTGACCTCATCATGGCTCATCACCCGCAAATCAAGAATGTAAAACCGGGATAATACTGCCAGGATCAGGATCAGCGCGCTGAGGATTATGCGCACGTTCAAAACCGGCCAGAACTGCATCAATGGCCGGTCGAGAAATCCCGGTTGTGTATTTTCTTTTTGAACGTCAGTTGAGGCAAGATTCATAGTATGTTCACTTTTTAACGACTGATTTGGTTGAAAATCTATTCGACTATACTTGAAAGCCGATTATAAGACAAGATTTCCGCTCCCGCCTTCACACGTATTTTCCGAAAAAAAGGAGGAAAACTAACGTTTCAGCGGTTTAAACCCTTCACCCAGTGCTTCGTGTGCCGTGCTGATCACCATGAACGCGTCGGGGTCAACCTCATGCACCAGTGATTTAACCAGGTTTACCTCCGCCCGGCTGATGACCACATAGAGAACCGGCCGGTCGGCGCCGGTATAGGCGCCCGTGCCTTTTAGAACCGTCACACCGCGTTCCATATCCACCAGTATCTTGGAGGATACTTCATCCGGTTTGGTGCTGATGATCAACGCGGTGCGGAACACGCTGCTGCCTTCCGAGATCATCTCGGCAGCCAGGCCGCTCACATAGATCACCACCAGGCCATAAAGAGCTTTTTCCCAGTTAAAGGCAAAGCCGCCGGCCAGCACGACCAGTGTATCTGTCAGCAAATAGGACTGTGATATGGAAATACCAAAACGGTAATTCAAGATGCGCCCCAGAATATCACTGCCGCCCGAGGTGCCCTGCCCGCGGTAAACCAACCCCAGCCCAACACCAAGCATTACACCGCCGTACAGGCAGTTCAATACCAGGTCATGGGTCACACCTTCGCCGGGAATGATCCAAAAGAACGCGTCGGTGAAGAATGAGAAAAGGGCAATGGAGATTGCCGTGCGTAGGGCGAAGCGCGGACCGCCCAGAAACCGCCAGCCCAACAGAAAAAGCGGGATGTTCCCCAGGAAGACCATCAAACCGATCGGCCAACCGGTGAACGAATTGACGATCTGCCCGATGCCGCTGATACCGCCGCTCACCAATTGCGCTGGAACCAGGAACAGTCGCATGGAAAGCGCCTGGATGATCGCTCCGGCGATCAGGAATACATATTCAAGCAAAATGGCCGTGGTAAGTCTTTCATGTCCCAGGGCATTCAATACTCTTTTCAGGAATTCACGTCCGGTTTCTGTACGGGTTTGCATGGTCTTTTCCCTCATTAAGATCAACCCGAATTGTAACCGCAAAGCAGACGGGAAAGGAACTTGACCACTTTACCACTGGCGGGTAAAATGACGGTTGTAATGCGGGCGTCGCCAAGTGGTAAGGCATCAGCCTTCCAAGCTGACATTCGCCGGTC
>CAYQUX010000022.1:0-68468 GCA_964420995.1 uncultured Leptolinea sp.
GCAATCCTGAAGGATATTCTGGATGAGATGCAAAACCATTCCGAAGGGGTCTTTTTTGAACGCGGCAATATTAATCACCCCGTTCGGATCATCCGTACCAGGAACAGGCTGGAAGATCATAAAGCGGTAGGCGATAAAACCAACCATCGGGATAATGTAGGGCAGCCACCACTGCATTACTTTTAGAACGCGTTTCCTCCCAACCGGGAAATCGTCGCGAAGAAGCGACCATAACAGAAACGGCCTAACAATCTCCAACCCGACAAAGTACTCTATGGTCATCATCTGGCAGAAGGAGGCGATGGCTGCCAGCAGGGTTAGAGGCAGGTAATACCGGCGGTGGCGGTACGCGAGTACAGTCAAAACCATAGAAAGGCTGTAAAGCACCAGCGCGGCAAAATGCCGGCTGTACGTCACTGAGACGGTCTGCTGGAAAAAACCCGGGAAAACCGCGACAAGCAGCATCACCCAGCCGGTTTCATAACGGTGCTTCGGCCAGGCCTGACAGAACGCCCACCACAATCCCAGCAGCGACAGGTAACGCAGTGCCATATTGAAGATCTGCCACTTCACCGGGTCGTCGCCCAATAACGGGAAGAATACCAGATACACCCAGATGGTTGTCGGCCGGTCATAAAGGAAATATTTAAGAAATTCTACCGGGGAGTTTAGTTTGAAGAGGAAGACATCCTCCCAATCATCCCAGTAAAAACCCAGATTTCTGATCTGCAGGCCATAGGCAAAGATCAACACAGCCGCCAGTAAAATCGGGAAAAACCATGGCTTATTAAGATATTCTCTTGCTTTCTTCAACACTGGATGCGCTTTCATGGTTGCGCCTCCTGCCCGGTGGGCAAATCACATTGCAGCGCCGCCCGCGCTCTTTCCAGATCAGCCTGCTTTCCTGAAAGCGCATCCAGTTTGGACTTCCAGAGGGAACACAGGAAGGTAGTCTGCTCTTTATCCATCTGTTGGGCTCGCAACGATGCCTGCAGCGCCTTCTCAGTCTGGTCAGTGTGCATATACGCCAGGATCACTGGAGTGTATTCCAGCGGGGTCTTAGGGCTTAAACTGTTGGCGGCTGCCTCATCGGCCAGTCGGGCAGCTTCAGACCAGTTTTGTTCCTGCCTGGCCAACTCCATCTTCTGGAAGGCATAACACCACCCGTGCGCCGGCTCCGGTCCAAAAACCGATGTTGGCGGAGTGACGGCTTTTTGGGGGTGTGTGTTGATCAATTCGGGCTTTGATAGTTTGAAGAGCATGGCTTCATCATTGGCCAGTTTGGGCTGCAACAGATCTTCAGACGTGATAATCCGCAGGCAACCCGTTCCGTAGGAATAGTCTGTCACCAGCACCTGGTCGGTGCTGCCTTGAAAGTGCGCCGTTAAGTAACGGTAATCAAATGTGTATCCGGGTTTAAATTTCGGAATCAGAGCACCCTGCATACCACCGGCGCGAAAAAACCATAAGGGGGCTTCATAGGACTTCCCACCCTGGTCATATATGGCATTGAGAGCAAAGCCGATGTGCAGGTCGTTGACCAGCGCGAACGGCATGGCCGGTCCAACGACCGCCGTCCCCGGTTTGATGGCCGGAGCCCGCCAGGCGAGCTGCCAGTAGTAATCATTCTGGTTTTCCCAACTCAACCGGTATTTATTGACTGTCTGCATCTGGGCTGAAAGGGCAAAACCAAATATCAACCCCAACAAAATGGATTGTTGCAACCTTCGTCGTGAAAACCAGTGTACCAGCCCGACCAGCAGAAGCACCGCGCCAAACATCGGTCCAAGGGCGAAACGGTCTGCCCAGGGGCCGCCTATGGATTGCCGCCCCGTGATCCAGACAGGAATTCCGCCGGCCAGAACCCCGATCAGTCCGATCAGAATGACATCCCGATCGAAGTGGTCTTTTTCCCCGACTTCGGCGTCTTCTTCTTTGTCACCCACAGGATACTGATACAAAATCCAGGCGCTGGTTAGGGTGATCAGCACGCCCGCCCCCCAGGAAAGCCAGTTCGCTTTAGCGCGCAACTCGAAAGCGGATGGCGCCAGAGGAGCCAGCCAGTTATCCAGGTTCAGATGCACAAGGTCCTGGACGATTAGGTTGGCAAATTTGATCATTTCAGTGAACGGATTGGCGGAGAGCCGATCAAACAATACCGGTGCGTTGGCTTCCGGATTGGGTGATACCAGCGGATACCAGACAAAGCGGTAGCCGGTAAAAATTAGGATCACAATGAAATATGGAATCCATTGAATCATCAATGTTTTAAGACGGGATTTCCATGGAAGATGTTTGCGGTCCAGGGTTATCCACAGGAATATGACCCGCAATACTTCAAGGCCAAAGAAATACTCCAGTGTGATCAATTGCAGCAGAGATGCGAACGTGCCGATCAGAGTGAACAACCACCATCGGCGAGGGTGATCCATGGCTTTCAGGTTCAACCCGAGAGACAGCGCGAACAGGGCGATACAGGCAAAATGCCGGGCATAGGTGACGGCTACCGAGTGCTGGGTGAATGCCGGATAAACGGCCAACAGGAGACAAACCCAGCCTATTTCAAAAGACCGTTTCGGCCATACCAATCGCAACGCCCACCAGAATCCCAGCAACCCCGCCCAACGCAGCCCAATATTCAGGGCTTGCCAGGCGACTGGATTCATCCCCAGCAGAGGTTCAAGCAGGATATAAATCCAGGCGGTTAATGGGCGCGCATACAGGAAATAATCCCAATATGCCCCGGGGTCACGGAAATGATCAAGGTAGATAATTTCCCAATCATCCCAATAAAGCCCCATTTTGGGCAACTGATAGCCGTAGATTATGAATACCACCCCCAAAAACGTCAACGGGATGATCCAACGGATATGGTTTTTAATGGTGTGAGTTAATTTCATAAGCATGCGGCATTATTATACTGTCACCACCGGCAAGACTGGTGGTAGACAAATTATTATCAGGATCAAGACAGTATCCTGCGGGGAAATGTCGTTCCTCTATCAGTTCTAATGGCAGGCTTTCACATCGATCAGTTTTCGAAAATCATGCCGCCAGTCTTCCACTTCTTTGACAATCTTTACACAGGGATCATCAAATTTCTTCTGTGCCGCGAGTGGGATTTCATCCCAGGATTTCTGGTCAAAATAGGCGTACCCATACCCTCCGGCATTCAAAGCGTAAGGGTCGGGGGAGGCCAGAATCTTTTCCCATTCAGGCTTGGACTTGTACCAGGTGTATCCCGAATTTGACCCCCGCGCGAAAATAGTCGCCGCCCGTGACACAATTGGATCGAAAACCAGAGCGGTCGGTTCCAGTTTATTCCAGTAATCGCGTTCCATTTGAACATCCAGATCACCAAGGAAATACGAATAAACCGGTTGCTGCATGGCCGGGACCTGTATCCCCGCCAGCATGATGCCGCCAAACATGGTGACCGTGGCAAGTCCGAAAGCCAGGGATTTCAGTGTGTCAGATCTGCGCCTGACGTACATCCACCCAAGCGGCACGCAAAAGGAAAGGCAAAGTCCGGAAAATAGATAAAGGCGGGACGTATTGCGTACGCCGGTGGAACCGGCGAACTCCACGACAATCATGAGCAGACTGAGCAAACCAGAAATAGCCAGCGCGGCTTCGTACCAGCGAGACGCACGCAACGCTTTCCAACCAAAAGCCATCAGCAGGGGGAACACCAGCAATGAAGGTCCCAGCTCAAGCAAGGCTGTCAATAACTGGTTTGGTTTGATCAACGAGAGGACGCCCAGGTGGGAAGACACAATCTCCGGCGGCCAGATGAGTCGAAAAGCCACGGTCTGGTAGGAGACAGCCTCTGGATCCAGCGCGCCGGCAGCAATATCCTTCAACGCGCCGCCCTGCAGAAAGCCAATCAAACTGCCGGCTGCCAGTATCCCCACCCAGGCCCACAGGCTGCGCGGCAGGGCATATTTACGTTTACGGATGATTTCGACCAGAACAATCACCCCAAACGCTCCAATAAGCAGGAACATTCCCGCTTCGCTGATTAAAAGGCTGGTGGCCAGCAGGATCACGGTCACGGCAGCGCCGCGCCAACCTCGCCAGCGGTTGAAGAGCATCAATAAGAGCAACACGATCACAGTTCCGATGGAGCCATTCGGTCCGTGATTCATGATCCCTGGAGAAACGATCCCATTTGCGTAAGCGAAGGGGTAACCAATTGGTCCGGCACCTTCAATGCCCCATGTTCGGTTAATCGCCTCGTATAGTGTTGAGCCGGTCAATCTGCCCGACCCGATCAATTCCATTCCATTGCCCAACCAGTTGATGACGCTTTCCGGGAGCAACAGGATGATCCAACGGGTTCCCATTCCAAAAGCCGCCATCAGCGCGCCCAGAGAGCCGCCCACTTTGCTGAATGTTAATCTGGCCACCCACAGGTAGGTCAAACTGATCATCAGGCCAAAAGAGAGACCGCGTGCCAGATCAAGCGCGTTCCACGGATACATACCTCCCAGACGCATGATCTGCGCGGAAAATAACATGAGAAAGTAGTGGTATCCGTAGGACACTTTGGGGTCCAGCGCGAAATGAGGAGGGAGATCCCCGGCTGCCATCATCGAAAGTGTTGGCAGGTGGGCGTAATCATCGTAAATGGCCAAACCGCGTGACATGGCGGTGAAAATGTATACAACCAATCCCAGAGAAATGAGTTGTCCCCAGGGTAAGCTGGTTTTTATCCAATCCGAAATTGGGTTTCCCAGCGAAAAAATCAGGCCGATGAGGAGTGTTAGAACCGCCGCCGCCCAGAAAGCCGGGATAGCCGGCAGAACAAGACATAACAGGTTTGCCAGCCAGGTTTCAACCACCAATCCAAGCGCGATGCCGGTGATGATTTGTTCGCCGCGGGGAATACGGAACGCGAAACGCGCGATGGCATATCCGCCGATCATCCAGAGAATTGTCCAAAGTCCAAGAGGCGCCAGTTCCTGAAGGTTTTTAAGCAGGGCATTCATCTTTTTACGCTATTTCTTTTCCCCGGCTATTACCCGGATCTGGGTTACGGAATCCACTTGTGGATCACCGGTTTTATATTCGGTGAGTATTCGGTCAGCGGTCTCGTTCCAGGCGGATAAATTTCGCTCGGTGATTTCAATCTGCACTTGATTGAAACGTTCCTGAAATAGTCGTTCATAAGCCGGCAACCGCCATCGATTTAAATTGCTGGTTGGATTTAACCAGTTCTTCCAGGTCTGAGTGGTGTAGGTCAACATCTCAAACGGGAATTTAAAGAAGTGGTCGCGAAGGTCTATGTAATGCAGGTGGATACCTTTGTCGACGGTGAGATTGATCAGCGCCTCCAGTATTCCGACCGGATCAACAAGGTGTTCAAAAACCGAGGTACTGAAAACAATATCCACTTTTTTCAGGGTGCGGTCTTTTGCCAATTCGCGGATGTCACCCTCAAGCAGGGTGATCCATTCATCCCGTGGATGCGTTTTTCCGAGGCTGTGAGTGAGATATTTTTCGAATTCTGGAAGCAGTGCCGCGTTGGCTTTTTCATCGGGACGGGCGGCATATTCACATAACGTGATGTGAGATGCGCCCATCTTTAACAGTTGGCAGGCCAGTGCGAAACGCCCGCCGTATCCAAGAACCAGGATATTTCTGCCGGTGATTTCAATACCGGCAGAACGAAGATCACGTTGGTAGCGCTCCGCGGCTTCCCGGGGGGCGCGGGTCTCCAGACCCGGCCGGATGATCACGCCACGCAACAACAGAGTGCGGGTGACTTTTTCGGGCAGAAAATGACGTACCAGTCGGGGCAGAATATAGGGCAGATTCATCGGCGGACTTTCAATGCCTGAGCGAAGGACTGCCGCCGGTCAGCCAGATTGGATTGTGATATTTTCGGCACCGATTGAACATCCAGGGTCAATGCCTGGATAAGCATTTGAAAACCCAGGATCAACGGGAGTGAGGCCACCATAACGGTACCTGCCGTTGCCGGAATGCCGGTGATGATGGACCGTCTCCACCAGACAGCTCCCCAGATCACTCCAAAAAGAGACATCAGACTTCCGAGAGACATGAAAATAGTACCCACGGAAAAATTTAGAACAAAGTATTGGAGCCAGATGCGGCGGAAGAAACGGGAAAGCAACAGACCCGGGAAGGTAGTGATTACCTGGGAGACGGAAAGGGAACTGGGCTCCCCGGCGTAAATCGCCGGCATGGGAACTTCTTCTGCCACAGCCCTGGTGATATTCAATTCGACCAGAAGGCTGGTTTCAAAGAAATAACGCGGATGCAAATATTTTGTGTCCAACCGCCTGAAGACGTCGGCATCCACCGCGAGGTAGCCGTTATTCGGATCAAAGACATTCCAATACCCGCTGCCAAGTTTTGCCATGAAAGACCAGAAGAGATTCCCGATCCGCCGGTGGAATGGCATACGCGTGATAGCCTCAAGTCGTCCGAACCGATTGCCTTTGACAAAGTCCGCCCGGCCGGTCAGTATGGGTTCCAAAAGGTCCGGTAAAAACGTGGGGTCCATCTGTCCATCGCCGTCCATTTTTATCAAAACGGTTGCGCCCAGTTTAATGGCGTGATTAAAACCAGTAATAACCGCTCCGCCCACACCCTGGTTCTTTTCATGGCGCAGCAATTCCACCCGGTCGCTCTTCAATCCTTCCACTCTGGCTGCCAGGTCATCCGGACTCTTATCGTCCACAACCACGATTTTCCATATCCAATCAGGGATTCCCTGAATAACGGCTTCGATATGTCCGGCTACCCGGTAGGCGGGAATAACCACACACAGTTTTTCTTCCTTATTTCGCAAAAGGTCTTCTGATCTCATGGATTTTAATCACACTGACGGGATAAATTATCAGATTTGTACGTAAACAAATCCGGATGGCTGTATCCTACCACAAGGCGTACATCTATGAAATCAGGTTTTTTACAACCGTAAACAATGATATCCGCCGCGTTCTTAAATGTATCCGGTGATTCGCCGATCTCGAGCACCATCTGTTGTTCACCGTATGGACCGACCATCATGAAACCCAGATGTGCCTCGGGGCGGGGTTTGTAGGCCGCCCACCCATTTCCCGGTTCTCCGTTGTCCGCTTTGTACCAGCGTGGATATAAGGCGCGACCTACCATGCGTACAGCCTGCGGCTGCTGCATGAAAACGTCCGTCTGGCCGATGGCGTCCGAAATTTCCGGGGTTTGGCCGGCGGCGTGTTCAGCCGCCAGTTGATTTTGCGGGTTGTAACGCTGCGGAATAATCCATTCTGCCATGGGAAGAAGCATACCGCCGAGTAACACCACGCATGCCGCTGCTCCCAGCCAGGCTGGAGAAGTAACTTGCCCGGGCAATTCACGGGTGACTTTTTCTCTCGGCCGCAGGGATAAATTGGATACGGCGAAGATCCAGACGATCAATTCGGCAAATCCCAGACAGAAATAGAAATAACCCACCCAGTCCACCGGCTGAATGAAACGCCACCCTGAAATCCGCCCGACCGCGCTGCTTAATGAATAGGCGATCTGAATAAACAGCGGAAACAGGCCTGACCAGCGCCATTTGCCAAACGCCGAACCAACACCAATGGATACCAGGATCAGATTAATAACGAGCCAGAACCACTGACCGCCTGCAAGGCCGGAAATGCCATCCACCCAGAATAAAGTGGAGATCTGAAAATTGTCGTGATAATCATCGAATGACACATGCAGTGGAAGAACCTGCAATGTGGATAGCTCATTGTTCAGAAAGTGCGCGCCGACAAAGCGGGCGACATCCTGAGAATGAGACAGGGTGTAATCCACCATGTGCGCCCCAACCTCACCGGTGCTGGCTTCAAGATGCGTATTGAGGGCTTCTTCCACCGTGGACGCGTAACGCTGTGCCATCAGGGCTGCCTGCGAGGGTTGGTCGAGGCTGAAATCGCCGGTACGGATGCCGTTGCGGATGATCCACGGGGAGATGGCGAGGAAGACTCCCACCAAGAAGAAGCCGGCTTCGCGTGCCACACCTTTCCAGCCACCCTTTTTATCCAAGAGCAAATAGAGCAAAACAAGGGGCACAAAGAATGATGTCTGTGAACGCAACAGCATGAGCATGCCCAGCATGCCCCCAGCCAGTACCGCCCTGATCGGGCGGATTTCCGCCTTCCTCAGCCAGCGAAAAATCACCAGGCAGAACAGGCTGATTCCCAGCCCGGTAAGCGAATCGGTCATAAACATCTTGGAATGGCTGACTTCCGTCAGTGGAGTAGCCGCGATGGCATTCAATTCCCTGAAAATGGCCAGCAGACCGGCCATCAAACCGGCTTCGCGGCTTCGCATGGATCTTCCCAGCCAGTAAAGAACAGCCGGGAAGGAAGCCAGGATCAAGGTTTGCAAGACAATGATCTCGGAATAATTCTGGCCTTCCATGCCGTGCCAGATGGCCAACATAAGAATATACAGCGGCCGGGTGACAATTTGCCCGTTCAGAAAGCCTTCACCGACCAGCAATGTTTGCGCGGAGTAATCATAAAAACCGGCGTCTGAATACGGGTAAATCTCAAAAGCAGGTTCTCGGACCTTTGGTGTAAAGAAGCTTGCTGGAATTGGTTGAGCCAGCCAGAGCACACCTGCAAGCAGAAAAAGTCCTGCGCTGATGGTCCAATCCAGCCGCCGCTGGTTAACCCGGATCACCGGGTAGCTAACCAAAATAGTCAGCAACGCAATCCCGGCTGCCAGCGCGATCCAGAGCTGCCAGGCCAGAATTGGCACGCCTGGATTCCCCCACATAAAAATATCCGGTGTGATTCCCCAACCGGAAAACCACATGATCAGGCCAAGGATCAGGAATAGACCGGCAACGAGACCGCTGGCGACGAATACAGATCGAAAACGTGAAAGCCGGTCAGTATGAAAACCATAACACTGCACCCACAGCCAGACGGCAAGCTGGGCTCCCAGGGCGATCACCAGAACAAGAACAGGCCTGAGGCGCAGGTACAGCGGGTCCTCGGCTCCATTAATACCAGAACGTAAGTACACCAGAATACCCCATGCCAGCAGGGCAAATAGTATGGCAAACCCTTCCAGCCACCGGAAGATGCTCCCATCATGCCAGCGATCCTCAAAAACCGATTGAATCCGGCTCTCCCGTTTGCCGGCAATATACGCCGCCATGGCAAACACGGCACCCAGTACCAGCACGGCTGCCATAAGCACCAGTCGTGCCAGACTGAATCCAAGGAACAGGCTATTCTTTGGGTCTGCTGGAAGTGATGCCAGCCAGTACAGAACGGGCAGGCTTTGGATCCCCAGGAATACAAAAAAAACAACCCAACGCCGGTTTTTTATCCCGGTGTGTTGATCAGGCTCCAGTTCTGTCATATCAATTCTCGCGCGGAACTAACAATTGAACACCGACCTCGTCGTATGTTACTTTAGCCTTATAGTATTTTAACAAAGGACGGGATACCCAGTAAACCCATGAATTATTTTCTTCGGCGAAATTGCGGATACTCTCATCGGCCATCGATTTTCGCAGGGGTTCGCTGATGATCATCGAAAAGCGATGGTTTTCCAGATCCTTATACAACGGTTCAAAATACGCCTGATTGCCGCTCATTGCCTGATCCATCAACAGTTTCTTCTCATAATCCGCCACCAGCGGAATATTCTTAACATAACCAAAGGTCAACAACTGGCGTTGGTCCATAAAGAGCACTTCACCCTTCTTGCTGGCTTCGGTGACTTCTTTTTCCAACTTTTCGAGCGAACTGGTCACAAAGAAGTCATTGGGAACGCCAAATGGCTCTCCATATTGGATCATGGTGGTGGTCGGGAAGATGATCGCCAGGCAGAAAACCGCCATCAGCGACTTGAACTCGTAAAGACCGGGTAGTCCGCGGTCAAGCCAATCCCGAAAGATCCAGGCGGCCAAGACAGCCATGGTCAGCCAGAGCAGATCAAGGTTGTGCAGGTTGCTGCCACCGCCGATTTTCACAGAAATAATCAACCCCAGGATGGCAAAGGCGCCAAGGATAACGGTAAGGGCGGCCGTTTGCATCCAGTTGGGATTCCAGAGTCGCTTTACTCGCAGCCATATCAGGAAAAGCAGCAGCGGTCCGCCGACCCAGATAAAGCCCAGCAATATGCCCGGTGAATAGGTGGGATTGGGGAACAACCGGTCCCACAGCATGGGCTGGCGGAAGTCAAAGGATTCGATCACCGCGACAGTGATTGAGCCTTCCGCGGCCGCCTGACCGTTGGAGATGGCTGTGAACAGGTACGGCAGCAGTTCCGCCCCTGCCAGGCCGGAAAGCCCCAGCACAACCGGGCGGATCAGCTCCTTCCAACGCCCATTCTTGAAGGAAGGCGATTGGAGCTCAATCAGCGCCAACATTCCCGCCCAGATACCCGGAGCGTACATCCATGTCCAGCGGGAAATGCGAGCGTAATATGATGCCAGACCGATAAGTACGACGGCGACAGGAACATTCTTCTGCCGCAGGGCGATCACGGTGAGGATGGCGCATATCACCAATGGAGGATAAATGGGACCCTGGCTCAGGAAAAGGAAACTCCACAGGCTAAATCCGAGCTGCCAGATCCAGTCTCTCTTGAATGTGCTTTTTTTGAAAATGGCCGCCCAGCCCAACACCAGCGGCGGCACCACCCAGACAATCACATTCCACAGCCGCATTCCCCAGATGCCGATGGATGGTACGGCAAAGGGCAGCGCCCAAAGGAACTGCCGTCCGGCTTCCAGGAAGGGAACAATGGTTTTCCCGCCCGGGTTGATATATCGGTCCATCCCAAACATGATGGAATAATCCCAGAAGCGGTTGCCTTCCGACCAGGAAAGCGAAAAGGGATAATCTGAAACACCGGTCAGCCAATCGCCGACGATAAAGACCCCCGTCGCAAGAGCGACCATACCCGTGGCTTTCAGTATCCAGGCGAAATCGATCTGCCGGTAGAAAAGCAGCAGGGCGGAAAACGCGCCGCAGGTCAGGATGATAAACAATCGCAGCCAGTAGATGAAGGAATAATTACCGAAGGGGGTATACAGGAACAGGATGGTGGTGAAAAAAACCAGGGCTATGACCAGTATGACCCGCACGGCGTACGGAAGCCAGCCGCAAACGCGTTTTATCATCCTGTCCAACTTCCCGGGGAGCGTGCTGTTCAAAGCCAGCTTCAATCCGTAACCCCAGGCGAATAATGGCAATAATGAAACCAGACAGAACACCACAAATCGCTTTGATGCCAGTGACGGCGGATTCCCCAGCAGGATAAAGCCCTGATATAAGTCATACCAGGCCAGAAAGAACAATGCCGATATGGCCAGGTACACCAGTGTCGTGTTCCGTGTCGTAGTTGGTGTTTTAGACAGCGTGCTATTTAAATTTTTGGAAGCATCTTTCATTGATCGTTTATGATCCATTAATTCGTGATTCAAAGAATTGCAGGCGCGTTATTTCTTTCACATGCGAATCGATTCGGTTGAATATCAAGTCCCGGTCAACACGCCGCCCGCGCATCGAGAAAGCAAAATCCCGGATGGTTTGCCAGTTCTCCTCAATAGTGTTTTCAGTGTTCTGGATGGTCAGAATTGTATCAATCTTCAGGTCGTCGAGATCCGTATCCGTATATGGAATGATAACCGGAATCCCGTAAGCCAGATACTCCCGGGTTTTTAGTGACGATGCCTCATTCATCGCTTTGCGGTGGAGCGCGAGCGTTCCCAATCCGGCATCTGCCCGGGCAAGCACTTTCCGTGCGGCATCTTTTTCAAGATAGCCGTGGAAAAACAGATTGGATGGCGCTTTGCGGCCTTCTTCCGGTCCGTCGTATCCGATCACGTCGATATCCAGGTCGGGGCAAAGTTCAGCCAATCGAAGGATTTTATCCAACCCCTGCCATGCCAGGTCTGGTGTGCCGATAAAACCAATTCGCGGCCGGGAATTTACCGGCGCGCTGATGGGCGGATTTCCCGCCAGGTCGATCCCGTTGGCAATGACCACACCGGGTTTCCGGTAGGGGGCGAAACTGGGACAATCCATCAGTTCCCGGGACGTAAAGATCAAACCCGCTGCTTTTGTGAGAAAAATACTCCGGGTCAGGCGGTTATATAGCGAATAGGCAACCCCCAGCATTTCATGCTGGGATACATCGTCTGTGTTGATCTCCACCACCACAGGGCAAATCCCGAACAACCGGTGGGAAGGGAACACATACATGCTCCAGCGCAGGTAGATGATATCCGGTTCATATTCGCGCACCGCACTGACCATGCGCGGAATAGCCCCGCTGCGGTTCAATTCGGTGATCAGTTTCCCCGCGAAGCCGTTACCCTCGCGGTATTCGAAGCTCAACCCCTCCACCAGTTCGGATGGATCATCCACCGGAACGCGGTGCGAAAAGAATTGCACACAATGTCCGGCCTGGCGCCAGGCAGCCATCTGTTCTTCAATCTTTCGGCCGATGCCGCTCGCTTTTCTGCGCGGCCAATGCAAGGTTACATAGGCAATACGCATGGGCTTTTAGAGCGACCTGATCTTTCGAACAATACTTCTGGCCTGGTTAAAACCAATCGTTTTGGCAGCCAGGTTGTAGTAATTGGGATAATCCTTGTAAGTTTTGACCGGCGCCGCCATGATCTCATCAAATTCCTGCTCCGTCAGTCCCAGCTTTTTTATGACATATTCGCGGTCTTCCCGCTGCAGATCTTCGGGATATGTGGGCGCGGCCATTTCAGCCAATGCCTTCTCCCGGGTGATCTGACCGCTGCGAATCAACGATGACAGGTGGGCTTTGCGTTTGTCGATATTGAACTTGCGCGGCAGAATGTATCCCTGGAAAAAGCGGGTATAGATCGATTCATAGTGTTTGCCGCCATAATACTGCCAGCCGAGCTCATTTTGAAGCACATCCAGAGCTTTTTCTTTGTTGTAGGGCACATAATCCAGTATCGGGAATACTCTGATCCCGCAGAATGCTTTCCAGTAAAACTCGTCAATAAAACGAAAATGCGGGTAATTGCTTAATTTCCGGGTGCCAAACTGCCTGTGGATTCCGTCGATGTACATCCAGTCACTCACGCCGTAGGTCCAGGCGAAAGGCAGTCCCGATTCAGTGGCAATATTTGTCCCCAGCAGAATCGTCTTGATCCCATACTTACGGGCAACCTGGTAAAGTATCCCGCTGATGGCGTGGTCGGTTGGAATTTCAGCGTCAGAAACACTGGCTTTCAAAAAGGCTATCTGCAGGTCTTTGAATTCATCCCACTCAAGCACATGGGTTAACAGGTCAATACCCAGGTTTTTCAATACTTTCTCGATGTTGTGCACGGCCAGTTCGGAGTTCCAACCATTGTCAAGGTGGACGGCTATGGGTCGCAGTCCCTTTTGTTTGGCAATGTAGGCCAGGTAGGTGCTGTCAACCCCGCCCGAAACGCCGATCACGCAATCATAGGGTTTGCCGGCGCCATTCTTTATGGTGCGGGCAACCATGTTTTTCAGTTCCAGGTCAATGGAGTCCTGGGAATCGAATGGATACAGGCTCATGACCTCATCATATTTAAGGCAATGGTTGCATACACCCTGCGCATCAAAATAGATGGAGGTATCAGTGGTATCCATGATACAGCGTGTACAGGTTTTAGTCGTTTCAGGCATGGTCATACCTCAAGGTTTTATTTGAAAGCCTGCCGGAGTTCGGCCTGGGTTGGATAGCTGATCAAGACGGCGCGCAATGGCCCCTGGAAGACGAACATGCTGCCGGCCGCTGCGGCGGAGGCACCGCCCTCTTTCACCGCGCTGGCCAGGTCTTGCGTGTTTCGGGCGCCTCCACAGGCGATCACCGGAATGGATACGGCGGAAGTTACTTTCTTGATCATCTCCACATCATACCCCTGCATGGTGCCGTCCCGGTCAATGGCATTCAACAGGATCTCACCGGCACCGGACTGTTCCATTTCTTTCGCGAAGGTGACCGGATCAATTCCCGTGCCTTTTTTCCCGCTCCGGCAGTAGACTTCCGCCTTGCCGAAAAGTGTGCGGCGGTAATCCACCGAGATGACGATTGTGCTGCTGCCAAATTCATCAGCCGCCTGTCGGACCAGCGGCCTGTTTTCGACTGCCGCCGTGTTCAGTACCACCTTTTCAATGCCGATCTTTAGAAGCCGACGGATGTCGTCACAGGAACGTACTCCCCCGCCGTATCCGAAGGGGATGAAGCATTCGGTGGCGATATCCTGCAGCAAATCAAAGGAAGGTGCGTGGTCTTCGACTGTCGCTGTGATATCCAGGAAGGTCAACTCATCCACTTCCTTATCGTTGAAAATGCGCACAATATTAATCGGATCGCCAAGATAGGTCGGATCCTTGTATTTGACCGTTTTGACCAGCCCGCGGCCGCGCAATAACAAACAGGGAATTACCCGGGTTCCTATCATGATCAACCTTCCGCGAAGTTACGTAAAACCTGTAGCCCGAACTTGTGGCTCTTTTCCGGGTGGAATTGCATTCCGACCACATTTCCATGCCCAATGATCGAAGCGAATGTGTAACCATATGTCGTATTGGCGATCACATCAGCCGGGTCACGGCAGACCATATGGTAGGAGTGGACAAAATAGAACCGCCGATCCTCCGGAAGACCTTTGAGGTACGGATGTTCGTGGATGATATCCAGGGTATTCCAGCCCATATGGGGGATTTTCAGGCGTAGATCACTTTCCAGGCCTTCCACCTTGAAGCGCACCGTATCGCCATTCACCCAGCCGAAACCGGGCAGATTGCCTTCTTCGCTTCCGTTGGTAATCAACTGCGCGCCAAGGCACAACCCCAGAACAGGAACTTTTTCCACCAGGGCTTTCTGGTTTAGCAGGTCGTACAGGCCGTCTTCCCGCAGGTTGCGCATCCCGGTATCAAACGCCCCAACCCCGGGAAGGATGATCTTGTCAGCTTTCTGCACTTCATCAGGGTCGTTGGTAACGATGGATGGAAATCCGGCTTTTTTGAGCATATTCTTGATGGATCCAAGATTACCCAATCCATAATCGATGATCGTGATCATTATGTTTTCGCTTTCAACCTAATAACCTGTCAGGGAATAAAAACAAGATTATACCTTCTGAAAACAAATCGTAAATAGTTAAGCATCCGGTACAGAAATTGCTATGGAGAAAGAACCTTAAGGAGCATGCACAAACCTGCATGTTAAAATATTTCGGCTGAACATTAATGGCATTCAATCCGCTGGCTATTTTTAGTATCCTGAGTTCATTTCCAGGCAATCTGGTCTATTATTTGATTCTTGTTTACGCCATTTCATCCTGTTTGTTATCCATCTGGACAGCTTATCGCGTAAGTGATATTCCATTCCCGGCGATTTCCCTGGCAGGGCTGGCGTTAATGCTCATCGCAAGTCTGGTTCCATTGGTATACCTGGTAATTGCCAGCATTTTTCTTCCCTCAACAACCATACTTTACCCTCTTCTTGAGCGTGTTTCGTTAACCCTTCTGGTGATCGGCTCGGCCTGGTTATGGCTTGGGCCAAATCCCACCCGCCCTGTAAACATCGCCTCGGCGGGATTGACTATTCTGATCCCGATAATCCTGTTTCTTCTCACCTTCCTGTTACCGGAAAAGACCGGATTCTTCAATGCCAGTCTTGCCGATCTCTGCTGGCACATCGTCATCATCATATCCATCCTGTGGTTTATCTTCCTGATCTTCCGCTCCAAACCGGCCATCTGGCCGTATGGCATCGGGATGATGGCGCTGTTACTGGTCGGTTTTTTACTGAGTCTGATCACCATCGTGCCTGATGGAGATGTGAGCGGTGCCGCCCGGCTGGGTGTGTTATGCGCGTTTCCCTTCCTGCCCCTGCTGGCCCGCCGTTATGACGTGACCGAAACTACAGAGACCGTGCCTGGCACTTTTGAGCATGCCATGAGTCACGCGGCAATCCATGCCGTACCCGACGAGATAAATGCCTGGCTCTCTGCCGTGTCCAATCTGGATCTGACCCGCCAGCAGGAAGCCATCGCCCGCATGCTTTGCCAGTCTCTTGAGGCGCAGGGGTGCGCGTTTGTGCAACTCACGGACAAACCCGGTGTCATGCACCTGTCGGCAGGATATGACACCGTACACCAGACCTGGATCGAACCGCGGGATATTGGCGCGGAGGATTTCCCCCGAACCATGAAAAGCCTGGTAAATAATGAACTGACGATTATTCGCAATACCAATGAGAACCAGATGGAACTGGTTCGTTTTTCAGATCGCTTGAAATTATCCGGCATCACCAGTACCGCCTTATTGCCACTCAAGAACGGGAACATACAATTCGGCGCGGCCGCCATCTTTCGTACAGACCCGTCACCTTCATTCCTTATGGAGTCATTGCAGCAATTTACAAAAACGGCCGCCTCTCTGGCTCATATTTTCAAAAACAATGAAACCGCCATACGGGAACGCCAGAATCTGATCAAACTCTCGGCTGAATTGGACGCGCTGCAATCTTCGAATCAAACGCTGCAATCCAACCTGGAAGCCCTGCGTCTCGCTTCGGTGCAAGTCAATCCGGAACCGAGCACGCTGAAAATGTTAACCTTGCAGCAGGCGTCAGAATCAGAGATCGACCGCCTGCGCAGCGAAAACCGTTTGCTGCTGCAAACCCTGGCAGATGAGACACGCGCTCACGTACCGGCACCGCAAATTGACCAGACAAAAACCGCGGAAGACCTTGCCCTGGCACGCGCTGAAATCTCCAGGCTGCAAAACCTGCTTCAAGACTCTCGGTCCCGCCTGAAGGAAATTCAAAAACAGCATACTATCTCTTCGTCTTCTGTAGACGGTTTGCGGCGCTTTAACAACTTGATCACCGAACTACGCCATCCATTGGCCACCATCACCGGTTACGTTGACCTGATGTTATCCGGGGACCATGCACCGCATGGACCTGGCGGCAGCCAAATTTCCAATGAAAATCTAAGACAGTCCCTATCACGATTGCGCATGATCATGAATGATATGGCGGAACTTAATGTGCTTAACAGCGGGGTGATCGACCTTGAACCGGAGGTGATGGATCTGGGGAACGCCATTGATCAGGCCATTTCCACCATTTCTGCCGGATACATGGAAAAAGAGATATCTCTGAAACTCGATCTTCCTCCTGTTTTGCCGTTCATCTTCACCTACCATGAAGCCTTGAAGAAGGTTATTCTTTACTTGCTGCAAAACGCTGGAAAAGTCACTCCGCGTGGTGGATCGGTCATCCTGCGGGTGGATGCCCATCAAGAATCCTCAGAACCGTATTTATTGATCGAAGTAACAGACCATGGCGGCGGCATCGACGCGAATGATCTCTCCAAAGTTTTTCTGTCCCCTGAACAGCGTCCGTCAGGTATGATCCCCGGCCTGGGCGAGATTAATGGCGGACTGGCAGCGTCGCGCACCCTGGTGGAAGCCCATGGCGGGCGTATGTGGGTGGATAGCGATCCCGGAATTTCATCAACATTCTCCGTCCTGCTGCCCATCCAATCGGAAAAGAAGAAGTAATATAGTCTTATGAAGCGAAATCCCACTCTCATTGAAGGTCTGTTCATCGCAGTGTTGCTGGCTTTATTGATCACCAGCGCGGTGATCCTGGCAGGGTACGAGAGTCGCAAAATTCCCCCTCCACAGATCGCGGCACCATCTCAACTTCCTTCAGAAAGTGTGTTGGCAACGGAACAGCCGCAGGTTTTTACGGAGATTACCATTGCCCCAACCGAAAAACCATCCCCTACGGTTTGCCCCATTCCTGAAGGCTGGCAACCTTACGAGATGAAAATCGGAGATTCCCTGGAAGCACTGGCAGGCGAACGCCTGTCACAGCTTGCGGATGTGATGGCCGGTAATTGCCTCACACGACCGGGCGCCTTGCCGGGAACCATCCTCTACCTGCCCCCACCTCCGCCAACCCTGACGCCCACAATCACCTCCACCCCAACGATAACCCCCACGCCAACAATCACGCTGCGGGCCTGTAATTATCCTGAAGGATGGGTGAGATACAGCCTGAAACCCGGTGACACCCTCTTTAAACTGGGCGTGCTGTACCATACGAGCGAGGTTGACTTGCTGACGGGCAACTGCCTGGCTTTCGGCACGGCCTTACACGCGGGTGACATCCTGCTGGTGCCCCCGCCATCCACAGCGACTCCGTTCCCGAAAAAGTGATCCAATCGCTGGTGAGGTACTGTCCGCCATGTTCAGACGCTATCTGATGGTTCTCACACTTCTGGCTGTCACGCTTGGGTGTGTAGTCGCCGGTACTGAAATCACGTTTGCGCCATCCACGGCGACTCCAACGGATTTGCCTCCAATATGGACCGTTACGCTTACAGCGACCAAACCAACCAGTACACTTACTCCTGTTCCTGCCACAGCTACGGCAACCGGCACCAGCACATCTACCGCGACGCCGTCTCCGACAGTGACAATTACCGATACACCAGAATTGCCGGAATTCCGTTTCCCGGAGACTCCCGTGCCGGTCCCATTACCCTATGCCTATCCGGAAGGGCAGACACGCATCCTGCTGCTGGGGGTTGATACCCGCAATATGGAAGCTCCCCGCGCGGATGCCATCCTGTTGCTTTCCATAAACGCCAGTCATGGAACGGCCAGTCTGCTATCCATTCCACCCACCCTCTATGTGAATATTCCGGAAATCGGCATGGAGCGCCTGGGCAGCGCCATTTTCTTCGGCGGCAGCGGAAAGGTGATTGACACCATTCAGTACAATCTGGGAATTCGACCGGATCGCTTTGTAACGATTGACATGAAAAACCTCTCCAGGGTGTTGGAATCGCTCCAACCCTTCAATGTTCAGGTCGGAGCACAGTTGATCAACCGCTGTGACCTGCCGCAATCCGTGGAAGGATGGTGTGCGGTAAACCCGGGTTTGAATTCAATGGATGCGGGAATGCTGCTCTGGTATGTACGCGATACCGCCGGCGGAGAAATGGAACGGATGCGCCGTTCACAGGAAGCGCTGCTGGCTGTCTTTCTGCGTCTTATGGACGTGCGGGCGCCCTCTCGCATCGATGAGCTTTTTTCAACCTTCCAGACGAATGTCGAAACCGACCTGAATATTGACGATCTTGTGGGTTTGTCTCCTGCGGCGTTCAATCTTTTCAGCACCCGGCAGATCAGAACATTCTCTTTTTCCACCATCGAGGCAGCTCCAGCAACCCTGCCTGGCGGTGAAAATGTGCTTTTGCTAAACCAAAAAGCTGCCTGGAATCTGATCCTCAGGGCGGTTTTCACCCCATGACCGGTGCTTTTCGCGTTCCGGTCAATTTGACAGCAGGGAAAATACCTGCTATAGTGATCGAGACTATACGCAAATTAGCGGAGGGAATATGTCAGGTCAGCCTGCGGTCTCATCCAGTTTTCATATAACACCCGATACATCCCTTCAGGATGCTCTGGAAGGATGGAAATTGTTCCTGCGCGATAAAGGCCGTTCGGAACACACCATTAAAGCCTTTACCGGTGATCTGCAATTATTTATCAGTCATATCCCTGACGGCAGCACCGTCAGCACGGTAACCACCAAAGAGATCAATGATTTCCTGCGCTGGCTCCAACACGACCGCGGTGTGCCCTGCAGCCCCAAAAGCCTGTCACGGCGGATCACCTCCATAAAATCATATTTCCGCTGGTTGAATCGCGGCGGCGTGGTGATCTCAGACCCGGCGGAACGAGTTTTGCAGCAAAGCGCCATCAGCCGGTTCCCTGACGTGTTGACAGCGGAAGAAACCGCCTTGGCCATTGATGCCGCCGCCCGATGGCAAACCGGCGGAAAACCGGATGCCCGCCCCCACGCGCTGCTTTCCCTGTTGCTGGCCACGGGGATCAAGAAAGGCGAATGCCTGGCGCTGAAGATCAATCACATTGACCTTGAAGGGCCTGACGGTCCGCAGATCTTTGTACGCTATGCCAATTCCATGAACCGGTACAAAGAGCGCAAAATCTCGGTTCCCCGTGAATGGGTTTCGATCTATAAAGACTATCTCGAACAATACAAACCCGCGGATGAAATCTTCCCCTGGTCACCCCGCCGTCTGGAATACCTTCTCGAGGACATCGGGAAAGCCGTCGGACTGCAAAAACATATCTCATTCGATATGTGCCGTTGGACGTGCGCGTTAAGTGACTGGCAATCAGGCATGGATAAAGAAAAAGTTCGCCAGAAACTGGGAATTTCAAAAATTCAGTGGCGTGAAATCAGTTTCAAATTGAGTCGTCTTGCCGGAGAGACGGACAGCGAAGCGAAAGCTGAACAACCCGCCGTGTCTGCGGTGTGATCGCGGCAATTTCACTGATCCCCTGCCCTACAACCCAGATAATATCTGAACCGCTGGTCACCAGAGGCCAACCTTGGCGCGCCTGCCTGGGAATTTTTCGATTAATGAAATAATCCGACAGTTTCTGTGATTTCCCACCCATCCCCAGAGGGGTAAACCTCTCCCCTGGAATATGAGCCCTTATGGCCAGAGGAAAATTCAGCCGATCCGCATCCAGCCAAACCTTGTTGTCAGTTTCGCTTTCCGCGATCATCTCCCGGGCGAGATGGATGTCAACCACACGGGATTCGATAAACCATCCTGAAAAGTCCGCCTTGCCCGGAAGAGGCAGGCATGATTCACGAGTCTGATCCAGTTGGGGCTGGAATGCCGTCAACCCGGGTTTGCCATTCCATAAATACACTGTATTTCCCTGCTTTTGTGTCCACAGGTTTCCAAAAAGGTGTGTTTCACCCGACCGGGTGGATTGTTTAACGAAATCTGAAAGCATTTCTGTTCGCGAGAAATCAATATCCCGCAACGCGGGTTCCAATTCAAGCAATCCCCGGCGAAGAACCAGACGGCGTGTGCTTTCTGGTAAAGATTCAAGCACAGGACTATTCATCGACAGCCAGTTGCCTTCTTTTTTGATCCGGCAATCCTGCCAGGCTTGATGTATTACCCCTTCAAGAATTTCCTTCTCTTCCGACAATATATGGGCGGTTTGCAGCAGGTGGTTTTTTACCTGCGGATTGTACTCCTGGAGGGTGGGGATCAATTCAAGCCGGATACGGTTGCGAAAATAACGGGTTGACTGGTTGGATGCATCCATGACAGGTTGAATCCCTGCCGCCTCACAGATCGCTTCTGTATCCATACGCCAGAACGTTAATAACGGCCGAACGACTGGAACTTGCGCGTTCCACAATGGGAAAACCTGACGATATGGCATTCCGGTCAGTCCATCCAGGCCGCTGCCGCGTAAAAGGTGCATCAAGATGGTTTCCACCTGGTCATCCGCTGTGTGTGCCACCGCCACAGCCTGGGCATTATTCTGGCAGGCCTGATCCAAAAGCCAGGTATAGCGCGCCTGGCGGGCAGCCTCTTCCACAGAGATCTTCTGCTCACGTACCAGGGCGGACACATCGGTGCCGCCGCAAATAAAGGGGATTGCCAAACGGGCTGCCATCTCGGCGGCCATACTGGCGTCATGGTCGGCTTCGGGCCGCAGATGATGATTAAAATGCGCCGCCGTCACCTGCATCCCGGCGTCCTTCAATGAGATGATCAGCGCCAGGCTGTCTGCTCCACCCGAAAAACCTGCGATAATGGGTTGCGAGGGATCAAGTCCGCATCGTTGCAATAAAGTAGCTCTGAACTCATCTGGATGCATACCGACATTATAGCAATCCCCCGCAAAATTCTATGCTGGATCAAATTGATTTTCAAATAACCATTTTTCCACTAGAATCATTAAAATAACATAAAATTCCTACGATCCGCTTGCTCTTGCGGTGGTGTATGGATTATGCTAGACTGACTCTGTGTTTCGCTGATGAGGTGAGGGATTATGGCGGAAAAAATTCTGATTGTCGATGACGACCTTGAAACACTGCGGCTTGTCGGCCTGATCCTCGAACGGGGAGGCTACCAGATCACGGCTGCCAGCAACGGTCAGCAGGCGCTTACCCTCGCGCACAGTGAACAACCAAACCTGATCATCCTGGATGTGATGATGCCGGATATGGATGGCTACCAGGTGATGAAAAATATCCGGCAGGATAACAGCATTAATACCATACCGGTATTAATGTTCACTGCCAAAGCCGGGATCGAAGATAAGATCACCGGCTATGAGACCGGCGTGGATGATTACCTGACCAAACCCATACACCCGGCCGAATTGGTGGCTCATGTGAAAGCCGTATTGAGCCGTGCCGCCAGCAAAGCCAAAGAGATTCAGAGTGACTGCTCCGTGATGGGATTTATGGCAGCCCGTGGCGGCCTGGGGGTGTCCACATTGGTGCTGAACCTGGCCATCGCCATGTTTAACAAGACTCAAAAATTTACGGCAGCCATTGAGACCATCCCAGGTTATGGTTCCTGGGCCTGGGAGCTGGGGCATTCCGATTCAGAAGGATTGGATAAGATCCTCAAAACCGCGCCGGAAAATATCACGCGCAATTCCGTAAAGAACGAACTCATCCTCACCACGTACGGTATCCATCTGTTGATGGCTTCACCGAAATTGAAAGATCAAGACATCATCAACAACGCCGCCCAGTATCAGGCCTTCCTGCGGGAATTGACCGAGATGAGCGAATACCTGCTGCTGGATATCGGCTCGCCTTGCAATCCGAACTGGCGGCGTATTCTCAGTATGTGCAATGAGGCAGTGATCATTGTCGACCCGGACCCCACCACCATGCGCCGGTCGAAAGCCCTGTTGCAGGAGATCGATACCTTCGGGTTTGGCAAATCGCGAAAAGTAACCGCGGTGGCTGTCAACCGCGCGCGTTCAGACATTCAATTAACCCTGCCGCAGATGCAGGAAGCCCTGGGGATCCCGGTAGCCATACTTATGCCGCCAGCGCCCGAATTGGCCTACCAGGCAGCCACCCGTTCGGTTCCGCTTTCTCTGTTGCAGCCGGAAAGCCTTCTTTCCCAGCAATTTATCCGCCTGGCAGATCAACTGCTCAGTAAAAAGTGACCCCTGCGGATGAGCTGAGTGAACAGCTTGATCGGGCAGTTGGTTTACTCCGATCCAGCCGGCGAGCTGTAGCCTTTACCGGCGCCGGGATATCCGTCCCTTCCGGAATACCAGATTTCCGGTCCGCGTCTACCGGATTGTGGCAGCGCTTTGACCCCATGCAAACGGCCTCATTGACAGCCTTCCGGAATCGGCCTAAAGCTTTTTACGCCTGGTTGGAACCTCTGGCGGTCCAAATTTTACAGGCCCAACCCAACCCCGCGCACAGGGCTCTGGCTGATCTACAGATAGCCGGGCGCATCAAAACAGTGATCACCCAGAATATTGACCGGCTGCACCAACAGGCCGGTTGCACGGATGTTATTGAACTTCACGGCAACATGGACAGGCTGGTCTGTGTGCAATGCGGCACGGAGTACCCCTCGGGAGACTTTGTTGATTCCTGGCTGAATAAACACCAGCTTCCAACCTGCAGACGATGCCAATCCATCCTCAAACCGGATATTGTCCTGTATGAAGAGATCCTGCCGCAAGATGCGTGGGAACAGGCGGAACGGGCCTGCGAACAGGCCGATGTGATCCTGGTAGCCGGTACCTCCCTCGAGGTTATGCCGGCAGCATCCCTGCCGCTGGAAGGATTTCAACGCGGCGCGAAACTGATCCTCATTAATCTCTCCTCAACCCCGCTGGATGTTTTGGCCGAGACAGTATTACCCATGGATGTGTCCGAAGGGCTGCCAGCCATATGCAGGCACGTGTTGTCTTAACGCGCGCCTTTACGGCCAAACTGCCGTTCCAGAAGGTCGATGGAAAGATGGATCATTGTCGGCCGGCCGTGGGGGCAGGTTCTGGGTGACCGGCATTTTTCAAGGTCCAACAAAAGCGCCTTTTGTTCCTGCTCGGTTAAGACCTGTCCGGCTTTCACGGCCGCCCGTTTGCAAATCCGGGCGATAAGCTGGGCTTCCCGCTGGCTTTGCAGAGGCGCTTCATCTTCCTCAAAATCTTCAACCAGCACCTGCAGGGCAGCAGACGGTTTAAGACCGGCCAGAATTACCGGAATTGCCCGTACGCGGAACGTGGCTGTACCAAATGGCTCAATGTCAAAGCCATACTGTGCGAGTATTGGAAGTTGTTCACGAATCAACCGGGCGGCAGGGGCGGAAAGTTCGATTATTTCAGGCTGTAATAATGACTGTGACGGCAACCCTCCGGTTGTGTGCTCCATCATGCGTTCGAAAAGAATGCGTTCATGGGCGGCGTGTTGATCGATCAGATACAGGCCATCCGGCGCTTCGGCCACGAGATACGTGGCGCCGATCTGACCTACCAGCCGCAGTAATGGGAGAATGCCGGAAGAAAATGCCGGCTGTGGAGAGAAATCGGTCTGGCTTTCAGAAGGAACTCCCTCAATCGGTATTTCGGAAGAAGCCAGGTCGGCAGCCATTTGCCAGTCAGGTGATACCAGTGAAGGCTGTGGCTGATAATTTTCCCAACGTGGGGGTTGTACCATGGGTACCGGCGAAGAAGCCAGTAACGCGCGCCGTACGCCGCGCTGCACTATGCTGAACACCTGATCCTGACTGCGAAAGCGAACTTCCGCTTTTGCCGGATGAACATTCACATCAACAGATTCGGGAGGTAATTTTAAAAACAGGGCGGCTGCAGGAAAACGCCCAACCATCAGCATCGTATGGTAGGCCTGAATCAACGCGCTGCTTAACGCTCCATCCTGTACCCATCGGCCATTCACAAAAAAGGTAATATCTTTCCGGGTTCCCCGGGTGATGGCGATTGGGCTGACAAATCCATCCAACTCCATACCCTCTTCCTGCATAAGTACTTCGATCATTTGCCTACCCAGGTCCACGCCATACAGGCCAGCCAGCACTTCGCGCCGGTTGCCATTTCCGGGGGTCATCAAACCGGTGTGCCCGTCCTGTTCCAATTGAAAACGGACATTCGGATATGCCAGGGCGTATCGTGCCACCAGGTTGTCAATTTGAGCGCGTTCAGTGGCATCTGTCTTCAAAAATTTTAGACGCGCAGGAACAGTGAGGAACAAATCTTCCACGCGTACGGTCGTTCCGCGGGTAAGACCTGTCGGCTCAAAACTTCGTTCCCTGCCGCCTTCAATCAACAGGCGTGCGCCGGTTTCTTCTTCCGCAGTTTTTGATTCCATTGTCAGGCGGGAAACGGATGAAATCGAAGCCAGCGCTTCACCCCGAAATCCGAGAGACTTGATACGGAAAAGATCATCGGCAGTGCGTAATTTGCTGGTCGCGTGGCGGGCCATGGCGACCCGCATTTCATCCATGGCGATTCCGCAACCATCGTCACTGACTTCGATAAGGCGTTTCCCCGCGTTTTCGACACGGACGCGAATACTCGTCGCTCCGGCGTCCAGCGCGTTTTCCACCAGTTCTTTTACCACCGAAGCCGGACGTTCTACAACTTCGCCCGCGGCGATCTGTGATGCCACTTCATCAGGTAAGATTTGTATATTCACTTAAGCCTGCCCGGCATGATTATAATCAACCTGCCCGCCGGACGCGAATAATCACAAATTGACGGCATTAAGGACAATCTTTGTTACAGGCAGAAAAGTATTCCACACTGGTATTTGACCTGGATGAGACCCTGTATGAGTCTTCCACCGGGATCTGGCAGGCCATACGCGATCGCATTGGCCTGTATATGCACGACCGCCTGGGCTTCGACTGGGAAACCATCCCCGGCTTGCGCGCCAACCTGTTCAGCACATATGGAACCACGCTGCGCGGGTTGATCACCCTGTACGATGTCGATCCACAGGATTACCTGGGATTCGTCCACGACATACCCATGCAAACCTTCCTCAAACCGGATCCGGAATTGCGTGATTTGCTTTATTCATATCCACAGAGGAAAATCATCTTTACAAACGCGGACCGAGGACACGCCCGGCGCGTGGTTAAAGCCCTGGGCATTGAATCGGCATTTGAACAGATTATCGACATCCGGGATATTGAACCGCACTGTAAACCCATGCCGGAAGCCTTTGAATCAGCCCTGCAGATGGCCCATGTTGAACCTGCCCGCTGCATCATGCTGGATGATTCGCAATCCAACCTGGCAACGGCCCGTTCGTTGGGAATGGGAACCATCCGGGTGGGCAGCGATCAGTTATCCTGGGACTATGATGAGTGCATCTCCCGCATCCATGACCTGCCCGGGGTGCTATCCAACAACAGCCATACCCTGGAGAGTTACTGATGTCATGGATGGATCTGGCCCCTTATTTGCTTGTGCTGCTGATTCTGATAATCAATATAGCCCTGTGGAGTTCATTCAAGCGAAACAAAGGCAGCCGGGAAATCGAATTCTGGCAAAAAGTTGGTTCCACCCTGCAAAAACCATGGGAAAAAGAGGACAAAAAATACCGCGAACTTGCCGAACGGGTAAAGAATCTCAAAGAAAAATCATCACAGGAAGGTCAATCGTCCCCGGAGTAGTATTGGGGAAATTGGAAACAGAAGGTACATAAATATGAAATCATTTCGCATCGTACTGGCCGCCATGCTGGCCACGTTACTGGTACTGGGAGTTTTTACCGGTGGTTTGATCGCCGGAATGTACGTGCCCGATGACATGGTCGCCATGTTGAAACTGCCCGGGCTTACCACCACCTCAACCACTGAGTCGCGCGACAAACTGTTCTCACCTTTCTGGCAGGCCTGGGATCTGGTTCACACGGAATTCTTTAAGCAGCCTGTAGACGATGAAAAACTGCTTCAGGGCGCCATCCGCGGCATGATGAGTTCTCTGGGAGACCCGCATACTTCCTATATGGACCCCAACGAATACCGGCAAATGTCCGACCCTCTGGAAGGTGAATATGAAGGTATCGGCGCCATCGTTGATATCAAAGGCGACTATCTGTCCTTCGTCAGCTTTTTCCCCGGTTCTCCGGCGGAGTTGGCTGGATTGAAACCCGGTGACATGGTGATCGCCGTCAACGGGAAAGATATGACCGGTGTGGATGGCAACCTGGTTCTCAAACAGATTCGCGGACCGGCCGGAACCGAAGTCACGTTGACAATCAAACGAAAGGACGAGGATGAACCCATCATCGTCAACGTCAGACGTGAAAAAATACAGATGAACAGCGTGGAAAGTGAAATGCTGGAGGGTGATATTGCCTATATTCAACTGTTGACCTTTGGGGAAAAGACGACCAGCGAATTGAAACAAGCCATCAAAACCCTCATGGAAAAGAAACCCCGGGGGTTGATTCTGGACCTGCGGAACAATGGCGGCGGTTTCCTGAACACGGCCATCGAAGTGGCATCGCAGTTCACCAAATCTGATGTTGTCCTTTATGAGCAATACGGAAGTGGAGAAAAGAAGACGTTTGACACCATTCCCGGCGGAATTGCCAAAGACATCCCCATGGTGATTTTGATCAACGGCGGGTCGGCCAGCGCGTCTGAGATCGTCGCCGGCGCGCTGCAGGATTCCGGCCGCGCGAAGTTGGTTGGAGAAAAATCGTATGGCAAAGGTTCTGTACAAAACTGGATCCCGCTGATTAATGAGCAGGGAGCGGTGCGCATCACTGTGGCCAGCTGGGTCACCCCGAAAGAACGCCAGATCAATGAAAAAGGGCTCGATCCCGATGTTGAGGTTAAACTGACAGAGGATGATGTAGAAGCGCAAAATGATGTTCAATTGAAAAAAGCGATCGAAATTCTCACAGAGGAATAAACCTCGGATTAACAAAAACGACTTCCACGGATTATTCGGGAAGTCGTTTTTGTTTATTGAACATCGTATGGTCGAGAATGTTGATCAGTTTTTCTCACTCTTTATTAAAAATTACAGTTTTTCGCCTGTAGAAAGTGCCAAAAGGGAAATTGGAGCCACCAATTTCGCCCGGAAGTCATCTTCAATTTGACGGTTTGCCACTGAAGGGGGTATAATCTGGCGTCATTAAATTTGTAATCATATGGAGATAGGCGCGATGGAAACGATCGATGCGCAATCGGAAAACTCAACCAGCGAATTGAAACCCAAAACTCATTTCACTGGAAAGGTAGTAAAGACCAGCCTGGCCGGCGCGCTGGTCGACATTGGAGAGAAGTCACCCGCTTATCTCCATGTCTCACAACTGCCGCCTGCTTCAGATGGCACTCCCAAAGGTGTTGAAGAAATCCTGAAACCCGGTCAGGACGTAGAAGTCTGGGTAAAACGCGTTAAAGACGGCCGGATCGAATTGACCATGATCAAACCCATGGACTTTGACTGGCGCGACTTGAAAAAAGACCAGGTTGTTTCCGGCAAAGTTGTGCGCATCGAAAAATTCGGTGTGTTCGTGGAAATTGGCGCCGAACGTCCCGGTCTTGTTCACATCAGCGAGATGGCACACGGATTCGTGAAAGCCGCCGAAGATGTGGTCAAAGAAGGCGATGAAATTCAGGCCATGATCCTGGATGTTGACCGCAAAAAGAAACAGATCAAGCTGAGCATGAAAGCTCTGCTTCCCGAACCTGAGAAAACCGAAGAGCCTGCCCCCCGTTCCAAACCTACCGGTGGCACCAGCGCGCCGCGTGGTGAGAGAAGTGAACGCAGCGATCGCGGCGAACGTAAAGGCGGCCGCCGACGCGAAAATGCAACGGAAGATTACAGCGTGTATTTGCAGTCAGAGACTCCCTCTGAACCTGAATTGACCGCCATGGAAATTGCCTACCGCAACGCCATGGGCAAAGCCAAATCCAAACGGTCCATCGCCCAGGAAAAACATAAACGCGCTGAAGCCGAGGAACGGGATGAAATCTTTTCCCGCACCCTGACCAATAAGATTAAAACCACATAGGTCATGGGCGGACGAAAGAAACCATTCGTCCATCTGCTCAAGACGCAAACCAAAAGTGGGGAGGCGCCCAATCAATGGCCCTCCCCACTTCTCTTTTAATTTTTTATTAGACAAACCATTTTTACGAAAGGATCCAATTATGGCAACCAAATATATCTTTTTTACAGGCGGTGTCGTCAGCTCAGTGGGTAAAGGGGTAACCGCTGCTGCCATTGGCCGGCTTCTAAAAGAAAGAGGTTTCAAGGTTGCCGTTCAAAAATTGGACCCCTATATCAATGTTGACCCGGGGACAATGAGCCCGTACCAGCATGGCGAGGTTTTCGTGCTGGATGACGGTGCCGAAACCGACCTTGACCTGGGGCATTATGAGCGTTTTATCGATATCCGCCTGAACCGGGTCTGCAACATAACCACCGGCCAGGTGTACGCAGAGGTGATCAGTAATGAACGCCGCGGCGATTATCTGGGCGGCACCATTCAGGTGATTCCACACATCACAAATGAGATTAAGCGCCGAATCAGTCTGGTGGCGAAAACAACCGGCGCCGAGATCGTCCTGGTGGAAGTTGGCGGTACCGTCGGCGACATTGAAAGCCAGCCCTTCCTGGAAGCCATCCGCCAGTTGCGCAGCGATTTTGGGCGCGAGAACACCATGTATATTCATGTGACCTGGCTCACCTACATTGGCGCGACCGGCGAATTGAAGACCAAACCCACCCAGCATTCCGTGCGCGAATTGCGCGCCCTGGGCATCTCGCCGGATGTGATCGTGGCGCGTTCCGATTACCCGGTGGAAGACGACCTGATCGAAAAGATCGCCCTCTTCTGCGATGTGGAGAAGAAGGCGGTATTCCCCATGGTCACCACGCCGGTGCTATACGAAATTCCATTGCTGCTCGAAAAAGCCAATGTCGGCGAATACATCCTGCAGCGAATGGGGCTGGAAGCCCGCAACACGCCAGACTGGCAGGAATGGGAACATCTGGTCAGGCAGGTCAATAAAGAAAAACCGGTCGTCAAGATCGCTCTGGTTGGCAAATACGTGGAACTGCATGACGCGTACCTTTCCGTGCGCGAAGCCATCAAACATGCCGGGCTGCACCTGGGGGTGGAGGTGGATTTGCAATGGATCCATTCGGCCGAGCTGGAAAAAGGCCGCAATTGGGACGCGTTGAAATCGGTTGATGGTATCGTCGTTCCGGGCGGATTTGGCAGCCGGGGAATCGAAGGAAAGATCAAAACAGCCCAGTACGCGCGTGAAAACAAGGTGCCTTACCTCGGTTTATGTCTTGGGATGCAGGTTATGGTCGTCGAAATGGCGCGAAACGTCTTGCACAAGGAAGAAGCCAACTCCACGGAATTTGACCGCGCCACGCCTGATCCGGTGATCGACCTGATGCCCGAACAAACCTCCATCACTGACAAAGGCGGCACCATGCGGCTCGGGTTGTACCCCTGCGTTCTGAAAGAAGGCTCCATCGCACGCGACGCCTACGGTGTTGATGAGGTGGAAGAACGCCACCGCCATCGTTTTGAGTTTAATAACGCCTACCGCCCCGCCCTGGAAGAAGCCGGGATGCGCCTTTCCGGGCTTTCACCGGATGGTCGCCTGGTTGAAATTTCAGAGATCAAGGATCACCCCTTCATGGTGGGCACCCAGTTCCATCCGGAATTTCTGAGCCGCCCAAATCGGCCGCACCCGTTATTTTTCGCGTTTATGAAAGCCGCCTGCGCCAAAGCCGGGTTGGAAACCAACGGAAAATAAGACGACAAAACCGCCCTGAAAGAGGGCGGTTTTTGTGCCAGGCCAGTCTGTAAGCCGCGTTCTGTCCGGAGAGGAGGTATCTTCACAGACGGTCTTCTCCTGGATGATCATCTCTCTCGGCGGCATGTCGCCATGCCGCTCAAGCAGCCTACCCGGGACTCTTGCCGAAGCTGAGGAGCGGGCCGTTCCTTGCGTGCCCCGATGGGGCGCATTATCCCTGCTTGGCCTTGCTGCGAATGGGGGTTGCCTGGCCGGCGCCTTGCAACGCCGCCGGTGGTCTTTTACACCGCCGTTTCACCCTTGCTCCCTTGCGGAAGCGGTTTGTTTCTGTGGCCCTATCCCACGGTTACCCGCGGCGGGGGTTACCCGCCATTCTGCCCTATGCAGCGCGGACTTTCCTCGGCACCACTCAGGGTGATGACGCGATCATCCGGCCAGCCTGGCACTTTCATCATAACCGTGACTGACCTTCCCCGTCAACCATCAATTGCGCTATAATCTCGCCGGGGAAAAAATTACATTACCCGCCGATGGCGGTATCTTCTAACTGAACGAGGTTAAACATGCGTACTCCCATGGTTGCAGGCAACTGGAAAATGAACAAAACTGCCGAACAGGCCAAAGCTCTGGTCGCCGAATTGCTCCCCGGTTTAAAAGCCGGGATTAAAGTGGAACGGGTGCTCTGTCCCACCTTCACCTGCCTTTCTTCTGTGTATGAACTGGTCAAAGACACAAACATTGGCCTGGGCGCCCAGAATTTGCACTGGGAAGCCTCTGGCGCGTATACGGGCGAAATCTCTGCCAGCATGGTCAAGGAATTCTGTGATTATGTGATCATCGGCCACTCTGAACGCCGCCAGTATTTCGGCGAGACCGATGAAACCGTGAACAAGAAAGTCAAAGCCGCCCAGGCTGCCCAGCTTCTGCCCATTGTTTGTGTGGGCGAGACCCTGGCCGAAAATGAAGCCGGAAAGACCAAAGACGTAGTCACCCGCCAGTTGCGCGGGGGTCTGGCCGGTGTTGAAATCTCTGATCCGGCCAAACTGGTCATCGCGTACGAACCCGTCTGGGCCATCGGCACCGGACGTGCCGCCACATCACAGGACGCCCAGAACGTCTGCGCGCTGATCCGGGCGGAACTGGTTTCGCTGTTTGGCAAGGAAAACGCCGACGCCATCCGCATTCTGTACGGCGGTTCGGTCACCGGCGCCAACGCGGCCGAATTGTTCGGCATGCCCGATATCGACGGCGGTCTGGTTGGCGGCGCCAGCCTGAAGCCCGATTTCATCGCCATTGTCAACGCGGCGAACGACCGGGCGTAACCATCCGTAGAATAAAACGAACTCCAAAAACGGCTTCCGAATCTTCGAAAGCCGTTTTTTTATTGATCTTTCAATAAGCTCCACCCACCTGTCTCTCATGACTGTCCGGCTTTCTGGTTTGCCTTGCCGCCCAGCCGGTAATCCAGGGACACGAAAATTGGGAAATGTTTTTCACCTACATGGATTGTTTCATGAGAAGTTCAATGATGGAATTAAGCTGATTTTTAAGACTTTTCAAATCATTCAATGTCATATTCTCGGAAATGAGTCTTGTCACCAGC
Source organism: uncultured Leptolinea sp. (assembly GCA_964420995.1). Taxonomy (GTDB): domain Bacteria; phylum Chloroflexota; class Anaerolineae; order Anaerolineales; family Anaerolineaceae; genus Leptolinea. The sequence continues at coordinate 32,268 of CAYQUX010000022.1, forward strand.
TTTTCCGGTATTAACGCGGCTTTAGCCTGAAGTTCTTTTCCTTTTGATGTCAACGAAATAATAACCCTGCGTTCATCCGTCTCATCTCTCTGACGGGTGACTATGCCCTGGCTTTCCATCCGTTTTAAAATTGGAGTGATCGTATTTGTATTCAATATCAAACGTTGTGATATCTCGTTGACAGAGAGGCTATCCCGCTCCCATAAAACCATCAGCACCAGGTATTGTGGATATGTAATTTCAAGCTGATCCAGATGGGGTTGATATTCCCGGATTATGAGCCTTGACGCGGCATATACCGGAAAACACAATTGATTCTCCAACTTCAGTTGTTCGTAAGACATAGCAACTTCTTTCGTTTTACTTCCCGGGCTCGGTTGAATTTCGTTCTTCTGAATATCAGGATAGATTATTTTACGTACCGGGAGATGTATTTGTCAATTTCCTCCGGTTTTGTTAAAGGAGAAAATCTTTTGACCGGGTTACCTTCAGGATCAATCAAGAATTTTGTGAAATTCCATTTAATTTCATTCCCACCAATACCCTTCAATCTATTCTTAAGAAATTGAAAAATCGGATGGGCTGTTTCCCCATTTACATCAATTTTCGTGAAAATTGGAAAACTTACTCCGTAATTCGTTGAACAGAAATCTAAAATGGAGGTTTCATCGCCGGGTTCCTGGTTTCCAAATTGATTGCAGGGAAAACCAAGTATCACGAAATCTTTATCTTTATATTTTTGATAAAGCACCTCCAGACCTTCATATTGTGGTGTCAGTCCGCATTTGCTTGCGGTATTCACCACCAGAATGGTTTTTCCGGCATAATTTTCCATACCAACCTCTTGACCATTAAGAGCCCTGGCGGAAAATTCATAAAATTTGCTTCTCATGTAAAATCTCCTCGAATAAAACGAATCAACAGGGTGATAAAAATAAATCACGCTTTCTTCCCAATTACTACCGCGAGGATTTCACCAATTCCAATCGCGCCAAGTCCGCATAACAGATGAAGAACCTCGGAAATCCAGTTATTCGTACCAGGAAGGATCATATTTTGAGCCAGCCCCCAAACCGGCAAACCAATGGCCCAGATCGACGCGACCAGCAACAACCATTTGGATATCTCCGCACGATAGGCCTGGTAAACAAGACCAAGCAAGCTTGCGGTGAATAGAAGGCCAAGAATTATGTGCGGAGTTATTAAACCCTTCAAATTTCCTATCCATACTACAATTCCCAGGGCGATCTGGATCATTCCAAGAATTCTGAGCATCATCTGTAATATATTCGTTTTCATACATACCCCAATGTGTCACCTTTTTGATACCTTGTTCAACAATTACTATTCCGTTTTGGGCTTTATTTATTTTCTGAAATCCAGGGATTCAAAAGACCAATCAAAGAAGTGTTTCCTTTGCGGATTTCCTTCCATGCACCGGTTGCCCACAATGACCACATGATCAGCACCGGTTGAAAAAACAGGCGGATGAAGCGAGCCTGATCTGTATTTAGTCCAAAGGCATCAACGCGATTGGTATATTGAGAAATGTTCCCTGGAAAAATTGCCACAAAGAAAAGCGCTGTGAGGATACCAACAGGTACGCGGAATTTTGGCAGGAGAACAAGAGCAATTCCCAGTCCAATTTCGGCATATCCGGATAATACGACAACCAGATCAGGATCCATGGGAACCCACGGGGGAACCTGCGCCAGAAATTCGACTCTGGCAAAGGTTAGATGGTTAATTCCTGAAAATAAAAGGAGACCTCCCAACAAAATCTGGAAAACCTTTTGCACAGGATTGGTTTTTTCAAAAACGTGAAATTTCGTTCGGGTATCCATAAACTTCCTAACGGATCAGATTTACTTCAACATCCACATTATTACGGATGGCTTTTGAGTAAGGGCAGGTTTCATGAGCCATTTTCAACAGTTCTTGCGCTTTTTCCGCTTCGACACCCGCAATTTTCACATCCATTTTTACAACCAGATCCAAATCCATGGTCAGGGAACTCTTTAGTCCAACGGTCGCGGTGACTTCGGACGTGATTTTTTCTTTTACACGGCGGGCAACAAAATTTAACGCGCTGTCAAAACAGGCCGCATACCCGGCAGCAAAGAGTTGTTCTGGGTTGGTAAATGGACCACCGGAACCACCCATCTCGGTTGGAATGCGAACCTCGAAGTTCAAAACCCCATCCTTGCTGACAACTTTTCCATCCCGTCCACCAGATGCACTGACAACCGTTTCATAAATTGTTTTCCATTTTTCTCCTATTTATATCATGTATGATTATATCGCTTACGATATATTATACAGGATACTAAGAAAAATACAAACATCTCATGCAGTATGGTTTGATATGAAAATTCAAAAAAAGAAAGCGATAACCACTTTAGGAAAAAAGACCCGGAAATCATGGCTCGCATAGGACAGATAATCCGGTGTGACATTTCTCATCATCAACTTTAGTATAAGGAAAATAGCGTCCATATTGGGTGGAGAAATTCTAGGCCAGTATTGGCTTTGGGTTGGCACAAACATCAACATCAATCAAAATGTTAATAATGACAAAAAATCTTATGTGCAACCTGGTGAATAGTCTCATCAACAAGGTTACTGGAATAAAGAAACGAGGCTGTCCCAAAAGGCAGCCTCGCGAATATCAACCCAAATTTTTTCTTACGCTGTTCCGAACTGCCGATCCCCTGCGTCACCCAGGCCGGGGACGATATAGCCCTTCTCGTTCAGGTGATCGTCCACCGCCGCCAGGTGAATATCCACATCCGGGTGGGCAGACTGCAAGGCCTTGATACCTTCCGGCGCGGCAATCAACCCCATGAATTTGATGCGCTTCACTCCCCAGCGTTTCAGAATATCGATGGTAGCCACCGCCGAACCGCCCGTGGCCAACATGGGATCCAGCACCAGACAGACCGACACAGTAGGTTCCACCGGCAGCTTGTTGTAATATTCCACCGGTTTCAACGTCTTCTCATCGCGGTACAGACCAATGTGCCAGACCTCCGCCGTGGGGATCAGATCCCACACGCCTTCCACCAGGCCAAGACCAGCGCGCAAAATGGGGATCAGGCCGATCTTCATGGCCAGTTCATGGCACTTTGCCGTTCCCATGGGGGTCTGCACATCAATGGGATTCATCTGCAGGTCAGTAGTGGCTTCATACGTCAGCAGAGAGCCCAGTTCGCGCACCAGTTGCCGAAATTTTTTGGGTTCGGTATTGACATCCCGCAGGATGGAAAGTTTATGAGCTACCAAAGGATGGGGAGAGGGGTAGACGTTGGACATGGCGGTTCCTTTCGCGCTTATTATAGCCTGATATAATCTCGGGTATGGTGGAAACCCCTGAACGAATTATCCAACCGGAACAGCGCCCGGACGATCGCAACGATCTGGCGTTACGACCGCACACACTGGATGAGTTGATCGGTCAGACCCAGGTAAAAGAAAACCTGCGCATTCTCATCGCGGCCGCCCGCCGGCGCACCGAACCGCTGGATCACGTACTTTTTTACGGACCGCCGGGTCTTGGAAAGACCACCCTGGCTCACGTGCTGGCCAATGAGATGAGCGTCAATATCAAGATCACCGCCGGCCCTGCCGTTGAACGCGCCGGTGACCTGGCCGCCATCCTGACCAACCTGCATGCCGGTGATATTCTTTTCATTGACGAGATCCACCGCCTGGGCCGCGCCATTGAAGAAGTACTCTACCCGGCCATGGAAGATTACGCGCTGGATATCATCATTGGCAAAGGTCCATCAGCCCGCTCCATACGCCTGAAATTACCCCGCTTTACGGTGATCGGCGCCACCACCCGACTGGCGCTGGTCAGTTCACCTCTGCGCGCCCGTTTTGGCGCTGTCTACCGCCTGGACTATTACGATCTTCCCGCCATGCGGGAGATCATTCTGCGCGCCGCCGGAAAATTACGTGTCACCGTCGACGAAGCCGGCGTGGAAGAAGTGGCACGCCGGGCACGCGGTACCCCGCGCGTGGCGCTGCGTCTGCTGCGCCGGGTGCGCGATTTCGCGCAGGTCAGAGCTGACGGTCATGTCTCGCGCGATGTGGCCGGGGAAGCGTTGAATCTGATGAACGTCGACCTGCTCGGCCTGGATGATGTTGACCGCCGGGTGATGATGACCATTATTGAAAAATATAGCGGCGGCCCGGTGGGGTTGAACACCATCGCCGCTTCCATCAGTGAAGAACCTGATACCATCATGGACGTGGTGGAACCCTACCTGTTGCAGCTCGGTTTTATTGATCGCACCCCGCAGGGACGCGTGGCCACTCGCGCCGCGTATGAGCACTTCGGTATCCTCTTCCCCGAGACCAATCAGCCGCGCTTGATCTGACCCGTGAAAACCAGCGACTTTGATTACCACCTCCCGCCTGAGCGCATCGCCCAGACGCCCATTGAACCGCGGCATTCCTCCCGCCTTCTGGTGCTGGATCGTTCCAAGGACAGGTTGGAACACTCCACTTTCTGGAACATTGCGGAATACCTGAGACCCGGCGATCTGCTGGTGGTCAACCGCACCCGCGTCATTCCGGCGCGCATCCACGCGTTCAAGGAAACCGGCGGCAAGGTGGAACTGCTGCTGCTCAAACGGCTGGATCTTCTCACCTGGGAAGCGCTGGTTGGCGGCAAACGACTGCTCCCCGGAAAGACGTTAAAACTGGGGAATGGCGTAACCGTTCACATTGATGCCGACCTGGGTGCTTCACGCCGCCTGGTGCGCTTTGCAGAGCCTGTGGAGGCCTATCTGGAGCGGTCAGGTGAAATGCCGCTGCCGCCATATATCCATGAACGCCTGAACAACCCTAATCGATACCAGACGGTATATGCCGACCAGCCCGGATCAGCCGCCGCGCCCACCGCCGGTCTGCATTTTACGCCAGAATTACTCGCCCGCCTGAAAGAGATGGGAATCGCTTTTACGGAAGTAACCCTGCACGTCGGGTTGGATACATTCGCTCCGGTTACGGAAGAGAATGCCGACGAGCATGTCATCCACACCGAATGGTGTGAGGTGACACCGGAGACTGCCGCGCAGATCAACGCCGCCAGAGCCTCCGGAGGACGTATCATCGCTGTAGGCACCACCAGTGTGCGCACGCTGGAAAGCGCGTCACAGGCAGCCCCACACGGCCAGTTGGTGGCCCCCTACCAGGGTTCCACCGGATTGTTCATTCTGCCCGGCTATCCGTTTAAAGCCGTGGATGCCATGGTGACCAACTTTCACCTCCCGAAGTCCTCGCTGATCATGCTGGTCAGCGCGTTTGCCGGCCGCGAACGAATTCTATCGGCGTACCAAACCGCCGTTGAAATGCAGTACCGCTTCTTCTCGTTTGGCGACGCGATGTTGATTCTTTAATGATTCGAAAACATTCCCGGGGGAAGTGAACCTGTCATCCTGAGCGATAGCGAAGGATCTCTCAAAACCAGTAATTTACATTTGTGAGAGAAGAACCTTTTATAAAAGGATGATTTTCAAAGTAGACCGGAGTAAAGAATTCTCCTTTTTCTGGCATAGGTATTGATTCACAATGTGAGATGCTTCACTTCGCTCAGCATGACGAAACGGTAACAGGTGACATTTCAATAGGTTTATCAACGTATCCTCATAATAAGGCATTACAGAATGTCTTTTCTCTTTATCAAGTTAATAGTTTGTATTTGCTTTATAATTTTGTTCTATATTCATCATCACGGATTTCATTCCCATGGCAAATTCATTCCTCGGCATTATCTTTGGACTTCTCTCCGCCCTCGTTTGGGGCAGCGGCGATTTCGCAGGCGGCTATGCTTCGCGCAAACAGAGCCAGTATCAGGTTCTGGCCCTGTCCGCGTTCTCCGGGCTGATCTTCATGGCCATCACCGCACTGATATTCCGCGAATCCCTGCCATCCACCCGCGGGATGATCTTCGCCGCCCTGGGCGGACTGAGTGGCGCGCTGGGGATGGCTGCGTTCTACCGCTCGCTGGCCGTTGGCAATGCCGCCATCGTCGCCCCCACCGCTTCGGTAATCGGTACTGCCCTGCCCGTAGTTGTCAGTACCTTCATCGAAGGTTTGCCTTCCCAGTTGAAACTGGCAGGATTTATTTTGGCCATTTTCGGTATCTGGCTGGTTTCTGCCGGTGAATCAGATCATCCTGCTGGAAAAGATGGTTTCGAACTTTCGGTACTGGCCGGCATTGGATTTGCCGGTTGGCTTATATTGCTTGGGAATGTGGAGCAGGGCAAAGTTTTTTCTCCGCTTGTGATTTCGCGCAGTGTGGCATTAATTGCGGGTGTCTCCCTGGTCTTCCTGAACCGCCAGCGTGTTCCCGGGTTGTTCTCAAATTTCCCCGCCCTGATCTGCGGCATTATGGATGTAGGCGGTAATATCTTTTATCTACTGGCCCGGCAATATACCCGCCTGGATGTAGCCGCAGTCCTGTCATCGCTCGGCCCAGCCGTGACAGTGATCATTACCACCATCATCCTTAAAGAGCCCGTATCCCGCCGGCAGTGGCTGGGAGTGGCTACCTGTCTGGCGGCCGTGGGATTTATCACCGTTTAACATTGAGGTAAGATAGATACATGCCTGAAATCGATCCACTGACCCGGCTGGAAGTTCGCATAACTGAATGCCGTCAGTGCCTCCGGCTGGTTGCCTGGCGCGAGCAGGTGGCCCGTGAAAAACGCCGCGCCTACCGATATGAGGACTACTGGGGCAAACCCGTTCCCGGGTTCGGTGATCCATTTGCCCGTGTTTTAATCGTCGGGCTGGCCCCCGGCGCGCACGGTTCCAACCGCACCGGCCGCATGTTCACGGGTGACGCTTCGGGTGACTTTCTATACGCCGCCCTGCACAAAGCCGGATTTGCCAGCCAGCCGCGCTCCATCAACCGGATGGATGATTTACAGTTGACCGATGTGTTCATCACCGCTGTCGCGCGCTGCGCTCCTCCCGGAAACAAACCCACCCGCGATGAAATTGCCGCTTGCCTGCCCTTCGTCCGGCAGGAAATGGATTTTCTGCCGAACATTATGGGGATTGTTGCCCTGGGTTCAATCGCGTTTAATGAAATGTTGGGCTTGCTTGGGGTTAAGAGATCAGGATTTGTTTTCGGTCATGGAGCATTCTTCGAACCCGGCGGCGGTTTGCCGTGGATTCTTTCCGCCTATCATCCCAGCCGTCAAAACACGCAGACCGGCCGGTTGACCGTGTCCATGTTCGACGAAATCTGGAAGGTTGTTCGATCCCGGTTGGATCAGACCGGGAAGGCAAAGTAAATGCAGTCTGAACCGGCAAGAAGGAAACGGCGGGTAAATCCCATCCGGGTAGTAATCGGTTATATTCTCGGGCTTGGCATGGTACTGGCCGGAGTGTATTACTCCAGCCTCACGCCGGTCGGCCCCCTGCCTGAAGCGCTACCTTTCCTTGAAAGCGACAAGAGGGTAAATGTAGAAACGGATGGAATCCTCTATTTTCAACCAAAGGAAAAACCTGCCGGCACGGGTTTCATTTTCTACCCCGGCGGCCGGGTGGATCACCGCTCCTATGCGCCGCTTGCTCACGCTCTGGCCTCGAAAGGCTGGCCCGCGGCCGTTGTGCCCATGCCGCTGAATCTGGCGGTACTTGGACAAAACCGCGCGTCCGACGTCATAGTGGGGCAACCAGAGGTATCCCGCTGGGTTATTGCCGGGCATTCACTGGGAGGCACCGTGGCAGCCGAATTTGCCGCGAAACATCCGGAAAAGTTGGCGGGGCTGGTATTCCTGGCTTCTTATCCGGGAAGAAAAGATTTTTCGGCAGCCAGCCTGCCAGTGTTGTCCATCTACGGCAGCGCCGATGGACTGATCACGGCTGAAGATTGGAATACGTACAGAGATCGATTCCCTCCATCCACCCAGTGGGTGATTATTGAAGGCGGAAACCACGCCGGTTTTGGTTGGTATGGCAAACAGGATGGAGATAATCCCGCGGCCATTACCCTGCAAAATCAGACTGATCAGATTCTACAAACGGTTGACCAATTTATGAATACAATAGAGAATTCAGAAGTAAAACCTTAATCCCAGGTGATATGTATGAATCCTTCACGTGAATCAGAAAAAACGATTACTACAGGGAAACCTGCGCCGGATTTTCAGCTGGCAGACACACGGGATGTTACCATACGATTATCAGACTTCAAGGGCCGGAAACATGTCGTCCTGGTATTAAGCCGCAGCTTTTTTTGCCCATTTTGCCGCCGGCATCTGGCGCTATTAAACCATGATTATCCGGAATTTCAGAAAAGAAACGCGGAAGTACTGGTTCTTGGCCCGGCAAACACCGAGACCTTCAAGCGCGTTTGGAAAATGGAAGACTATTCCATGATCGGGATTTCAGATGCCGATTCCAACGTGTCAGACCTGTACAAGCAGGAAGTAAATCTGCTTAAACTGGGGCGCATGCCCGCGTTGGCGGTTATTGACAGGCAGGGTATCCTCCAATTTATCCATTACGCCAATTCCATGTCGGATATTCCGGACAATTCTAAAATTTTTAAAATTCTGGATACTTTGAACCACTAACGGCATGCCGTATGATCACTTTTCCGACAGTACAGGGAACCAACCTTCTCAGACAAAAAATAACCTTACCCGCAGATTTTAAGGGTCAGGTAAACCTGGTTTTTATTGCCTTCCTGCAGTGGCAGCAATCTGAAGTGAATTCCTGGGTACCGTGGATTAAGGAAATGGAAGGGCGGTTCCCTGGTCTAAAATATTATGAATTACCGGTTATCGAGGACCGCAGCACAATCAGTAAATGGTTCATTAATGAGGGGATGCGCGCAGGAATCCCCAACCCGGTTACCCGCGAGCGGACTGTTACCCTCTATTTGAAGAAAACAGACTTTAAAAAAGCGCTTGATCTGCAGGATGAAGATCACATCCACGTCTTGCTGCTGGAAGAAAACGCGAATGTTTTGACTGCCGCTAGAGGCTATTTCGCCGATGAACCTGCCAGAGCATTGCAGCGGCAGATTGAAAACATCTTCAACCAGACAAAGTGAACTTTTTTATCTTTTAACGCAAATCGCAGCCGCAATTTTCACGATATTCAAGTCCCCATACGTTTCCAACACAAACTGACGTAATTTCAGGGTGTAATCCACCAGGTTGTTCCATTTCTCATCTTTCATCCAGGCAGCATCCAGCAATATGGATGTTTTATCATACAGCTTTAAGAGTTTAACCAAGTCCTCTTTCATCCAGATCAGTTCCTGCTCATTTTTGAAGCTTTCAAATGTCATCTCCTCCACAAGTCGGGCAACTTCCGTATCTGTGCCTACGGGTAATTGCAGGGTGGTATCTTCAAGAACATCATGCCAGATCAACACCAGGCAGCCGGGAAAACGAATCTCCTCGGGCAGTTTTGTTTCTGTCAACAATGTCATTCCACACCAGATCGGGTGTACTACATAAGGTGTCTTTCTATCCCAGAACCTGATCGCGTCATCGGGAGAGTTGGGGTGTTCAATGTGTGCGGCTATGGCATGGTTAATCGCATGTTTCATTTCCATGGCAATTTGATGAGTGGCTGTATCCATAAAAACTCCAAAGAACTTGATGCGTCCAAATGGGATGTATTCCAATAAAAAAAGAGAGGCTGCCCATTGACAGCCTCTCATCATGTTTGGAATTCTTCTAGCCGCGGCGGATGGCTCCCCAGCCGGCGTATTTGGCGGTGTCGCCCAGTTCGGCTTCGATGCGCAGCAACTGGTTGTATTTTGCCACACGGTCAGAGCGGGCCGGCGCGCCGGTCTTGATTTGGCCCATGTTCAGGGCAACTGCCAGGTCGGCGATGGTGCTGTCTTCGGTCTCGCCGGAGCGGTGAGAGGTGACAGCCCGCCAACCGGCGCGGTGGCAGGTTTCGACGGCTTCAATGGTCTCGGTCAGGGAACCGATCTGGTTCAGTTTGACGAGCAAAGCGTTAGCGGCGTTTTCTTTGATACCACGGCGCACACGTTCAGGATTGGTAACCAGCAGGTCATCTCCCACGATCTGGATCTTGTGACCCATTTCTTTAACCATTAGTTTCCAAGAATCCCAGTCGTCCTGAGCCAGGCCGTCTTCAATTGAGACGATCGGATACTGGTCAACCCAGTTCTTCCAGAAAGCCACCATCTGCTCGCCGGTCAGTTTCTTACCTTCCTTGCGCAGGTTGTAGGTCTTGGTCTCTTCGTCGTACAGTTCGGAAGCAGCAGGATCAAGAGCGATGGCAACCTGTTCACCGGCTTTATAACCGGCTTTTTCGATGGCTTCCAGGATGACTTCCACGGCCTCGTTGTTGGCTTTCAGCGCGGGGGCGTAACCGCCTTCGTCACCGACCAGGGTGGCATATCCGCGGGCTTTGAGCACGGCTTTGAGGTTGTGGTAAATCTCGGCACCCCAGCGCAAACCTTCAGCGAAGGAGGAAGCGCCAAACGGCATAACCATGAATTCCTGCGCGTCGGTGGACTGCCAGGCGGTATGGGCGCCGCCATTGAGGATGTTCATCATGGGGACGGGCAGAACATGGGCGTATACACCGCCCAGGTAGCGGTAGAGCGGCAAACCCAGAGAGGAAGCGGCGGCTTTGGCTACGGCCAGGCTGGTGCCCAGAATGGCGTTGGCGCCAAGTTTGGATTTATTGGGGGTACCGTCCAGTTCGATCAGGGCGGTATCGATGGCTTTCTGTTCGGCAGCATCCCAGCCGACCAGTTCTTCGGCGATCAAAGAGTTGACGTTTTCAACCGCTTTGGTAACACCTTTACCCAGATAGCGGCTTTTGTCGCCGTCGCGCATTTCCAACGCTTCATGAATACCGGTGGATGCACCGGAGGGGACTGCGGCTCGGCCCCAGGATCCGTCAGCCAAAATGACTTCGACTTCCACGGTGGGATTGCCGCGAGAATCTAGTATTTCCAATGCCTGTACAGCTTCAATAACAGTGTCCATTTTGTCCCTCGAAATGAAAAAGGTTGATTGGCTAAAAGCGCCAGTTGATCTTCAATTTAATAACCAAGTATACCCGAAATCGAATCACTTACCCGGAAGATACGTATACAACCCGGATCCCCATACATCCTTCATAAATTCAACCCGGTTTTTAAATAAACCCATATATGGGTCAGAATCGGTGATCATGTATTTATTGCCATGCAGATATTGCATCCCAACCTCATCCATGTAGATATTGGCATTTCCCTGTTTTAAGAGGTGGAAATAATAGGTGGAATTCATCAAACCATCCAGATTGATGATGGTGCGGTCTTTAATAAAATAGGCCACCACTCCCCCGCCAGTCGAACCGATCTTAGCCCCAACAGGGGTCTCCTTTTCCACGGCAACCACACCCGCCAGATACATCTCTTCTCTTCCCGGTTTGACATAGTACGGGACGAAGTTGATCAGGTCGGTCGTGTAGATGTACAACAGGAAGAGAGACAGAAAAACCACGATGGTCTGTTGCACATTCCGGGTCATACGCAGCCTGGTGAATACCATGAGGATGGCGTCAAACAATAGTCCGGCGATTAGCACGATCAACACCATTTCCTGCACCCAATACCAGGGGCGCGTATTCACGTAACTCGTGCCCATGTAAGACATGATCTGACACATACAACCGGCGAACAGGGCTGGCAGTGCCAGACCGCCCATGGTTGAACCAACCTTTTTTCGGTACACGAAAATCAGCACCGCGACCACCAGTCCAATCATGATCCAGCTAAAGATCATCTGCCCCTGGAAAGGATCGTCGAACACGGTCTTACCGGCAGCTTCCGCCGAGTTTTCTATGCGGGTATTGACCAGCGAAAGTACCGGATTCCAGGGTCCGCGTTCATTTTCAGGGAAGCCCAGCAGGCCTTCCCATACCTCATTCGGCCGGCCGTACACTGTGTTTGGCAGCGACCCCCACCACTGTTTGATCTGCCCGCTGACCGGCGCCGGCGTGCCAAAATAAAAGAAATTGAAAATAAAGTAGATTCCCAGCAGTAAACCCACCGGCAGGGCAAACCCCATCCCTTCAGGCAGCCACGTGTTCCAGGAACGCAGCCTGGCAGGTGTTTCTGCCGATCCCTCCCGGCGTTGAATGAGCCAGTCCAGGCTGTGAATGATCAGCAGAACAACCGAGGAAATGGCAAGGTCAGCCACCGGGATAAGCCGTGGATAACCGGGTATGACGTTCATGGCTGTCAGCCCGGCCAGCAACGCCAGTGCCAGGCCATCCGCCATGATCAGACTGACAATTATCCGGGCAGCCAGCGTGAACCATGACCCCGCCGAGCGGGAACGATAGACCCCCAATACCTCGAAAAGCACCAATTTGCCTGCCAGTGAAACCGCCATCATGATATAGACAGAGGAAAGATACTGGTAATACTCCGCGCCGGGTTTTAAACGCCAGAACGCGGCTGCGATTGGCGCGAGGTAGAAAAAAGCCAGGTCGGCGAGCAACAATACATTAAGTTTTGGACGGCGAAAAACCAGCCAGATTCCCGCCATTCCGACCAGGAAAATATTATCCAGGCGGCTTAGAATGGTCAACGCCGCCACCAGACCGATCGGCAGCATTTGTCGGATCCGTTGCCGCCAGTTTTCCCCCTCGTTGGGTTTGAAACTGACCACACGGTTGAACAGGAAGGCAATGAAGAACGCGCTGATTGTGCTTTCCATACCCAGTCGTGAGGTGACCCCTTGAATGGATGGAGTAAGCAGCCAGAGCAGCGCGGTTACAATGGCAGCCGCCTCACTGGTAATCCGGCGCATAGTGCGATACAGCAGGATGCCTGTCCCGGCGTTAAATACGCCGGCCACCAGCACCAGTATACGCAGCGGAAGCATAAGATCAAAACGGGCAAAAGCAAAAACCGGGATGCACACCAGCATCCAAAGCGGATGAAAACCGCTTGATGTGCCAATGCGGTCAAACGTAAGACCGTAACCTTCCGTGACATTTTGAGCCGTTTTGAAATAGTAGAATGCGTCATCCGTGCTGTACCAGTTCATCAGATTATTAGCCGGGGCGAAAGCGACGTAGAGGGAAGACAGCAGGACGATGATTACAACAATAATTTCAAATCGATGGGATAACAGGAATTTTTTCACTGGCGATCCGCGTTCGGGGAATAGGCTTTATTTTACCAGCACGCCGCCAACAGCCCGGATGCTATAATTTTTAAATCTTATTCGTGAGGATGGGTATGAACACACCATTACCGTTTTTGCAAAATGGAATTGCACAGGTTTGTATTCTGGTTCCCCAATTGGAACCGGTTGTGGAGGCTTACCACCGCCTTTTTGGTATCGGCCCCTGGCATTTTTATACCTATAAGAAACCGCTTGTTAAAGAGATGCATTATTACGGCAGGGAAGCTGATTACGCCATGCGGGTAGCCCTCTCGAATTTTGGTCCTATGCGGATTGAATTAATCGAACCGTTGCAAGGGGATTCTGTGTACGCGGATTTCATTCGCGAACATGGGTACGGGGTGCACCACTTTGGCCTGCTGACCGATGATATGCAAACCGCCCTGCGGGAAGCGGAAAAGGCCGGTTTGCACATGACCATGGACGGCAGCGGTTTTGGTAAGGACGGCGATGGGCATTACGCTTATCTTGACTCAGAGAAGGAGCTGGGCATCACACTGGAATTGATCGAACGCCCGAAGAACCGCCACAACCCGGAAAAGGTCTACCCGCCGGAGGAATAACACTTACTTCCATCGCGTCAGGATACTTTTTGGGCACACTAATGGGAGTAGGTATCCAGCACACCCTTCAATATCTGGGGGAAATCGGTAAATATTCCGGTCACCCCGGCTTTAATCAGCTTTCGCATGGACGTCTCTTTGTTGACCGTCCAGACGAACACATCATAGCCCTGCTCACGAATGGCACGCACGGTGCGCGGATTGGCTAGCCGGATTCCCGGGTTGTAGGATTGCGCGCCTACCTGGCGTAGACGTGCTAACGGATTCAAGTCAAGCCATTCCACCAGCGCGCCGGTGCGGATGGCCGGAGTGGTCTTCTTTGTCTGTTCGATATAAAGATGATTGAACGAGGATAGCCACACCTGCTCTTCCATCTTTAGGTTGGTGATGGCATCGAGGACTTTCCGCACGATCACCGCATCACCCGGCGTCCGGCGCAAGTCTTTGATCTCCACGTTTATCTGCCACTGGTTTTCTTTGGTGAAGGTCAGGGCTTCATCCAGAGTAAGTACAGGCAGACCAACAAATTTTTGCAATTCCTCCGGCTGGATCGCCCCGCTTTTGATCTGCTTGAACGGGTCGGTAGAAATGTACCAGGATCCATAGTCAAGTCTCTTAAGCTCATCCAGGGTAAAGGATTGCACCCTCCACGGCTTGCGATTCGGGTAGACGGAAGCGGCATTTGACGTCCGGCGCAGGTTGTCATCGTGCAAAATGACCGGGATGCCGTCAGCCGTGAGGGTGACATCACATTCCCACAGGTCGGCTCCGCATTCCAACGCTTTTCGGGCGGCAGCGAGGGTATTCTCAGGCGCAAGTGATCGGGCGCCGCGATGGGCAATATTCAAAACATGTGGTCGAGTGGACATAAAACCCCGGATTTAATGAAATTATTAATATTGTAACAAATTCAAATCATCTGTGATACTCCAAATTTTTTGCCCCCAAATTGCATGGCGGCACTTTTTCAGGCAGATTTGCTTAATCTGATATAAAACTAATAAGACTCTGACAAAAATCAAATACCGGAGGACTACCCTCTCTCTGATTACAATTACGAAGGGAGAATCCCTCATGAACCTCGATAAATTTACCCAGAAAGCCCAGGAAGCCATCCTTCGCGGCCAAAACCTGGCCGGTGAACTCAACCACCAGTTGATTGAACCTGCTCACCTGTTGATGTCGCTGCTGGTGCAAAGTGACGGTGTTGTACCCGCGCTGGTTACCCGCATTGCAGGCAGTCCGGCAGGTTTGATCTCCGATGTGCAGAAGGACCTGGATGCCCGCCCAAAAGTTACCGGCCCCGGTTCGGGTGATGTTTCGCTTTCCCGCCCCACCGCGGATATCCTCACCGCCGCCGAACGTTTCGCACGCGGCATGCAGGACGATTTCACCTCCACTGAACATATTTTACTGGCCATGACGGAGAGCCCGGAATCCCGGCGGCTTGAGCAGTATGGCATCACCAAAGATGCCATATTAAAAGCGCTGGTTGCTGTGAGGGGGTCGCAGCGTGTCTCATCGCAAAACCCGGAGAGCACGTACCAATCTCTTGAGAAATATGGACGCGATCTGACGGCCATGGCCCGGCAGGGCAAACTTGACCCGGTCATCGGGCGTGATGAGGAAATCCGCCGCGTGGTGCAGATTCTCTCCCGCCGCACCAAGAACAACCCTGCGCTGATCGGCGAACCCGGTGTGGGTAAGACGGCCGTGGTCGAAGGGCTGGCACAGCGCATCATCAATGGAGATGTGCCCGAAGGTTTGAAAGACAAACGCCTGGTGCAACTCGATATGGGCGCTTTGATTGCCGGGGCCAAGTACCGCGGCGAATTTGAAGAACGCCTGAAAGCCGTCCTGAAAGAGATCACCGAATCCTCCGGTGAAATAATTCTGTTCATCGATGAAATGCACACCGTGGTTGGCGCGGGCGCCGCGGAAGGCGCCATGGACGCCGGCAACATGCTCAAACCCATGCTGGCACGCGGCGAATTGCACCTCATCGGGGCTACCACGCTGAACGAATACCGTAAGAACGTGGAGAAAGACCCCGCCCTTGAGCGCCGTTTCCAGCCCGTACTGGTTGGCGAACCGGATGTCGAGAACACCATCAGCATCCTCCGCGGTCTGAAGCAGCGTTACGAGGTTCATCACGGTGTGCGCATCACCGATGCCGCCGTGATCGCCGCCACCACACTGTCAAACCGCTATATCACCGATCGCCATCTGCCGGACAAGGCCATCGACCTGATCGATGAAGCCGCCGCGCGTCTGCGTACCGAGATCGATTCGAAGCCGCAGATGCTGGATGAAGTCGACCGGCAGATCATGCAGCTCGAGATCGAGCGCCAGGCGCTTCAAAAAGAGAAAGACAAAGCCTCCCGCGAACGCCTGCAAAAGCTGGAACAGGAAGTCTCCAACCTGAAAGAACAATCCTCCCAACTCACCACGCGCTGGCTGAATGAAAAAACAGCCATTGCCGACCTGCGCAAAGTGAAAGAAGAAATGGAGCAAACTCAGCTCCAGATTGAAAAAGCGGAACGCTCCTCCGATCTGGAAACCGCCGCCCGCCTGCGCTATGGCACCCTGCGGGACCTGGAACTACGTCAGAAAGACGCAGAGCAGAAGATCCATCGCATTCAGGAACAGGGCGCCCTGTTGAAAGAAGAGGTGGATGCCGAAGAGATTGCCGAGATCATTTCCACCTGGACGCACATCCCGGTATCTCGCTTGATGGAAGGTGAGACACAAAAACTGCTGCACATGGAAAGCCGTCTGCGTGAACGCGTTATCGGACAGGAAGACGCTCTGCGGGTCATCTCGAACGCCGTGCGCCGCGCGCGTTCCGGGCTGCAGGATCCGAATCGCCCCATCGGCTCGTTCATCTTCCTGGGGCCCACCGGCGTGGGCAAGACGGAACTGGCACGCGCCCTGGCGTTGTTCCTCTTTGATGACGAGCATACCATGATCCGCATTGATATGAGCGAATATCAGGAGAAGCACACCGTTTCGAGGCTCATCGGCGCCCCTCCAGGCTATGTGGGCTACGAAGAAGGTGGACAGTTGACCGAATCCGTCCGCCGCCGGCCGTACAGCGTGATCCTGTTCGATGAGATCGAAAAGGCGCACAGCGAGGTGTTTAACGTGCTGTTGCAACTGCTGGATGACGGCCGCCTGACCGACGGGCAGGGACGCACAGTGGACTTCCGCAACTCGGTGGTCATCATGACAAGCAACCTGGGCAGCGAGCTCTGGCTCGACCGTCAAAAGACCGTGTCCCGTGATGAGATAACCCGCGTTCTGCAGACCCAGTTCCGGCCTGAATTCCTAAACCGTATCGACGAGATTGTAGTGTTCCACTCCCTGACCCGTGAAGACATCTCCGCCATTGTGGGCATCCAGTTGAAACGTGTGGCGAAATTATTGGAAGAAAAAGGGTATCATTTGGAGGTCACCCCTGCCGGGCAAACCTGGCTGGGTGAAACCGGCTATGACCCCGATTTCGGCGCCCGACCGCTGAAACGCGCCATCCAGCGTGAACTGCAAGACCCGCTGGCCATTAAAATCCTTTCCGGCGACTTCAAACCGGGAGAAACCATTCGAGTTGATAAAAGCGGTGATGGACTGAACTTTACCCCCATCGTTCAGGCGGCCGAAGAGTAAATTTTGTAACCGGAGACAGGATTGAACATCCAATGGATAAAGAAGTATTAACAGAAGCAGAACTGCTCGCAGGTTTCCAATCGTCCGATCCTGCTCCGGTGCTTGCAAGGTTGTTCGAATCATACGCGGATCCCATTTACCGCCTGGCCCTGCAATTGCTGGGGGATCCGGTGGCGGCGGAGGATGTTGTGCAGGAGACGTTTGTCTCCGCCATCACCCACCGAGAAGGATTTGAAGGCCGCTCGAAACTCAGCTCGTGGTTATACCGCATTGCCTACAACGCCGCGCTGGGACGGTTGCGGGCCAGGAAAGAAGAACCGCTTCCTGAAGATGAACCCGACGATGATACCCCTGCTCCGCTGCCCCATTCACTGGTTGAATGGAATGTCACTCCGGAACAACTTCTTACAGATCACGAAGCTTCAGAATACATGCATAAAGCCATACTGTCTTTACCGTTGAAATACCGGGTAGTTTTCTTCCTGCGGGACATGGAAGATCAGTCCACAGAACAAACCGCCGAAGTACTGGGGCTCACGGAAACAGCGGTCAAGGTACGGTTGCACCGGGCGCGGCTGGCCTTACGGGAAAGCCTGTCGGAGTATTTTTCAGAACGCATGGCAGGAAAATAACAGGATAAACCAGAATGAAATGTGAAGATATTGTTAAATACTTATCCGATTATATTGACGGCGACCTTCCAATTGAACTATTGGAAGAAGCCGAAAAGCACCTTGCTACCTGCCCGAAATGCACCGCCACCGTGAAAACCCTGCGCGAAACGATCAGCCTGTATAAGAAATCATGCAAAACCTGCATTACCCCGGAACACCGGACCGCCCTGCTGGCCGCCATTCAGGAATCCGCCAGTCATCATTGCGAATAAGACTCCAGAACTAACATATTTTCTGTAACCATTATTGATATAAACCATCCTATTGGTAGCAAACTGTTGGATGGAGGATGAAATGCAAATTAATGAATCAAGCGTTGACCGGATCATCCGGGTTGTGTTGGGTCTGGCACTTCTGGCCGCTTATTTCGGCGGTATGGTAGTTGGAACCCTCGGTATTGTTCTTGCCGTGGTTGGTGGAATTGCCCTGCTTACCGGGCTGGTCGGTTTCTGCCCGCTCTACACTCTTTTTAAATTAAAAACAAATAATTAACTGAAGAGATACTCTCACGGGGCGGTACACATCCGCCCCGTGTCATGTTTACCCCCACTCATCAATGACAAGGAATTCTTCATGAACAAGCAGGAAATCTTATTTCGATCCCGCCGGTCCACGCAGCCAACCATCCTGGAATTCTGGGCTCCATGGTGCGGCCCCTGCAAGGTGATGGCTCCCGCGCTAAAAAAAGCGGAAGAAGCCTACAAAGGGAAAGTAACGCTGCTAAGAGTAAATGCTGATGAAAACCAGAAAGCACTTAAAGAATTCGGTATCATGGGCGTTCCAACAATTCTGGTTCTCTCTGGCGGTGAGATCATATCGCGCCATACCGGTATGTTAAATTCATCTCAATTGGACGTCCTCTTCTCTTCTGCGGCGACCCACAGCGAGATCCTTATTCCTCCGAATACCTTTCAGCGTGTTTCGCGCGTCATTGCCGGTCTGGCGTTTCTGGGATTCGGCTATTTCTGGGGGAACGTCCTGCTTCTTTACCCCATGGGTGCCATCCTGCTTTTCAGCGCGGTGTATGACCGCTGCCCTGTGTTCCGCATGGTGTATCCAAAAATCAAATCAATTTTCACGCGGCCGTCATCTACAAAGAACGCAGATACAGGCCGATAAAATTTTTTCCGGACATGAATCCCCCAACCCCCTTCTGATCGAAAAAGCGCCGGTCAAAGGGGGCCAAAGCATTGCCCTCCTTGTTTGAAGGAGGGTGGGGGAGGATTCGGGTCTGCCGGGAACAAGATACGTTTATTATTCATTTTCATTTGATATTTCTCTTTATCACTTTGTCATCTAACGTTTTTTATTAAATTGATCTGTTTATCCCAGACGCGAATCCCCCCTTCTGACCGCAAAGGCTCCGGACAAAAGAGCCCCAAGCATTGCCCTCCTTCTCTGAAGGAGAGTCGGGGAGGATTCAGGTCTTCCAGGATACGTTCTTTGACAGAAAAAAGAATGGCGATTTCGAATGGAATATTCCAGGTAATATCTGAATCCCCCAACCCCCTTCTGACCGGAAAAGTGCCGGTCAAAGGGGGCCAGAGCATATGAAAATGAATCATTCCTTCGACAGGAATTCTGTCACCAAATCAGAAACCATCAGAATAATGCCAAACGTAATGCCAGCCATTACGCCATAACCCTTGACTCTCCCCCTGCTGGAGGGATTAAGCTATACAGGCTGATCAGCTACACTATCTACTGGAGGAAACATGACTGTTTTGCGCCTTCCGCACAAGGTGGCCGATTACGCCTGCCCGATCAATGGATTGGAAGATATGTATGAATGGAAAACCGGCATGCAACTGCCCGGGTTCTTCCTGATGGACCTGAGTATGACCGGGTTCCTCTACATCAAACAGAAGAACGCCCCCAACCCGCGCATGGTCTTTTGGGGAAACGGCACCGGCCGCCCGCAGCACGATCTGCTGGGGGACATAATGGGTTACACCTGGACATTTTCCGAGGATACCGCCTTCTCCACCGCCTGGAAAAAAGTGCGCGAGAGCATTGACCGCGGTCAGCCTGTCATCCTGGGTCTGCTGGATATGTACCACCTGCCGCAATACCCGAAGATCTATCATAAGATGCACATTCCGCAGCACTATGTGCTGCTGGTGGGATATGACGACGCGCTGAATGCGGCTTATGTGCATGACAACGGCCTGCCCGATGTGCAGACCATCCCATTGACCGACCTTAAGGAAGCCTGGAACGTGAACAACCCCGGACAGGGGAAGAAGAACACCTACGCTATCGTTGAATTTGGCCGCCGCGTTGCCACCCTGGAAGAGATTGCCGAGAAAGGGCTGAAGAAGAAAGCCGAACTGTTCCTCAACCCGCCGGTGGGTTTTATGGGCGTCAAAGGGATGCGCAAGCTGGCAGCCGAAATGGTCAACTGGCGGCAAGAGCTGACATCAGAGCAGATGGAAAAATGTCTGCGAGACATGGTCATGTTCACGTGCAGTGTGGTGCCCATGCCGCCACAGCGTTTATTGCCTTACAAAATGAACCATGAAGATAGTCATCAAGCTGTACGCGACCGCTTCTCCGGAGAACTGGCCGGTCTGGCGCGCGAATTCCATAAACCCGAGTGGGAAGAGGCCTCCCGCTCGCTGGTGGACAGCGGTGCGTTGATCGGTCAACTCACCGACCTGCTGGTTGACCGGATTCTTGCCAGGAAAAATGATCTGGACGAACCAGCCCGTCTCGTCGCGCGAATAGCCGACCTGGAAGAAAAAGCCTGGTCATCACTCGCCTGACTTTTCGTAGTGTATCCATGGTCTGGAATCGCCTGTCAATCCATAGACAGGCGGTTTCTTTTTCATTTATACAGCGGCATTGATTTTCCGCCCGAATTTAGGGAAAATAGAAGGAGAACCTTTTAATTGGAGTCCGGTATGGAATATGCAATAGGTGATTTCTCAAAAATCTGCCGCCTGGGGATCAAGACCCTGCGTTATTACCATGAGATTGGCCTGCTAATACCTACACGCATCGACCCATTCAGTAAATACCGCTATTACAACGAAAAAAGCCTTCAGAAGGCACAGACCATCACCCAGTTAAGAGAGCTGGATTTCTCCCTGGAAACCATCAAGGAAATACTCGAAAAATACCGGGATGATGTGAGTCTGGTGGAATACATGCGTACCAGACTGGCCGAAGTGGATCAACATATCTCCGAGCAAACGGCCATTCGCGCAAAAATAGAAGCTTTTATCCACCTCGAACCCAGTGTACCCGGGCCAGTCGGCGAAGTGGTGGTAAAAGATGTGCCGGATATTTTTATGGCATCTGTCCGATACAAAGGTACCTACACGGAAATCGATCGGCACATGATCCGTCTGTATGATATCTTCGCCACCGTGATCAACGGTCCGGCTTTCTGTCTGTATCACGATGAGCACCACGCGGACGAGAACATGAACATCGAATGCTGTGTACCCATAAACAGAAAACTACCTGCCGCTGGAATAAAATACTCCACTTTGAAAGGCGCCCGCATGGCTTCCATCGTGCACGAAGGCGACTACGCCACCCTCTGGAAATCGTATCAAAAAATTGTTGACTATATTAACAAAAAAGACTTTCCCATCCGCCCTCCCACCAGGGAGATTTACCTGCGCGGCAAGGGGAAAATCCTTCCCGGCGACCCGGAAAAATACGTGACGGAGATCCAATTTCTTTTGATTGATGACGAAGACCCGATCAGCAAATCCATCCGCACCAAGGTTGCCATGAACATCCACGCGTGAAACCGGGTCAAGGCCGGGTTATAAAAAAAATAGTACCAATCAGGTTGAGTAACTAAAGTAAGTGCTGTTTTTCCTGAAGTAAAATGGATTAACATAATTCAACCATGCGGAGTGTGGAATGGAATACTCAATAGGCGATCTTTCCAAAATAGCACGGATCAGCGGGAAAACACTACATCAGTACCATCTGGATGGACTGGTTGAACCGACACGCGTTGACAAGTTCTCCGGACGGCGCTACTTTGACGAGAAAGTCCTGCACAGGGTTGAAGTCGTTCATCGCTTCATTGCCCTTGGGATTTCCGTAAAGAATATCAAGGAAGTATTGAACAAACACAAAGATACCCGGCATCTGGTGAAACTTCTTCTACACTCTCATAAAGAGGGAGACCATACCTGGGAAAAGTTTGGAATAACGCATGAGATCCTTCAGGCTTTTTCCAATTTTCATTCATTGGAGAAGGTTGCCCTTGGCAATCTGGAGATTAAATTCCTGTCTGATGTGGTTATTGCCAGTCAACGGTTTCATGGTCTGCCCACCAGCGTTCAACCCCATTTGCTTGAGCTTTCCTCTGCCTGTGAAACCGTCATCGACGGGCAACCGATCGTGCTGTTTCATGACGAACATCAATTTGAAGATGAAATGGACCTGGAATGCTGCCTGCCGGTGAACAGGGAAATATCGGGTAGTGGTTGTACCTTCCGAAACCTTCCTGGCACAAAAGCGGTGAGCATTAACTATGGCGGCCCAATCGATGGAATCTGGATAGGGTATCAAAAGATTATTGATTACCTGAACAAAAATAACCTGGCCGTGCAAACCCCTTCGCGTGAAATCTGGCTGAACTGGGATAGATCAACCCAATATAATGAGACATCCATCCGCCAGGTCGAGATCCAATTCCTGATCGGTGATCCAAACGACCCGGATTTCAAGCGGGATATCTCGAGACCCGGTTATGGCATTGGGGCGAGTTTTGACCTTTAGGGTTTTATTTCCTCCCTATAAGGTTTGAGTTATTCAATTCCCGCGAAGAGGTCAGACTCTTTTTCGCCTGGTCTCACGGGTGGAAACGCACGCATATATTCCTCTGTGGAGAAAAACAGGTGTCTGAACCAGCCAATAATCCCGCCCGACAGACTGGTTCCGCCCTGGCTGGCGTGGCACGCTGATGCCGCGTCATGAATCCCCGCCACGCTTCTACAGATGATGCGCGTGGAAATGGGGAACTCCACGGCGGCGATGGCCGCCATATCAATATCCCTGTTGGCGCCAAATTTGTGCGGGTCCCGCCCGATCAGTTTCCACAGGAAAATGGCGGCGCGCATGAAACCGCGTGGAATGGTCTGAAAATATAACTTTCTCGGGGAAAAGGCGGACAATCCCCCGACGGTAAAATTCTCATCCCCGGCCAGCTCAAACGCTCGAACTGTTGCCCTGTGAATGGCGATGTGATCCGGATGGTAATACCCGCCGATGGGATCAAATGTGATAACAACCTGCGGCTGCAATTTTCGGATGTACTGCGCCACTTCAGCCGCCACCTGTTCAACCGGCTGGGCTGCCAAAGCCTGCGGGTGGTTGTTGTCTGGTGTGTTGGGCATACCGGAATCACGGTAACCCAGGAAGAAGATGGATTTCAAGCCCAGGGTTTTCCCGGCACAACGCAACTCGTCTTCCCGTTTTTCTCCAATGGTGTTGAAACCGGCCATCATCTCTTCCGGCATCTCTCCCACCTCGCCGCGTGTGGCACAAACCAGGTACACATCCACACCACGGCGGGCATACAAAGCCAGTGTGCCTCCTGTGCCAAATGATTCATCATCCGGATGAGCCAGTACAGCCAGAATCGTTTTCTTTTCGGTCATGTTCGCCTCTTCAAGTCCATTACCAGATCGAGGAAACAGCCCCATCGATCAGGTTTTTCGTGTCATAAATATTTTAGTAGCTTTCACGGTGATTGAATATGCCGCTGTCACAAGTTAGTGCCGCGTGTGAGCAGGAAATTTGGCATAAAATACAGGTATGCAACTTATCCTGACTCACGACCAGGCCGATTTTGACGCCATCGGCTCATTACTGGGAGCGGCGTTGATCCACGAAGGGGCCGTACCAGTTTTACCCCCTCGTCTTAACCGCAACGCGCGCGCCTTCCTCAACCTGTATGGCGCCGAACTACCATTCCTGGAACAACAGGATCTGACCGGCGAGCCGGTTGATTCGATCATCCTTGTGGACACACAATCGCTGGTGACAGTCAAAGGTATGCGTCGTTCCACGCGGGTGAGGGTGATCGATCACCACCACCAGCGCACCGATATCTCCCCGGAGTGGAAATTCTCTCTTGATACTACAGGCGCGTGTACCACCATCTTCTGTGAGCACCTGCACGATCATAATAATCCGGTCAATCCCATTCAGGCAACTCTTTTACTGCTGGGGATTTATGAAGACACCGGGTCTCTGACCTACGCCTCAACTACCGCGCGTGACATCCGCGCGTCCGCATACCTGATGGATCAGGGCGCCAGCTTAAAGATCGCCGCCAATTTTCTAAATCCACCGCTTTCTGCGGCGCAGCGATTATTATATGACCGGCTTCTGGCTTCCGCGGAATCACTGCACATTCACGGCCATACGGTGGTCAATGTTACCGGACACGCGGAAGATATGAACGAAGAAATTTCGTCCATCGCCCACAAACTGCGTGATCTGCTCGACCCGGACGCGCTCTTCGTGCTGGTGACCACACGCGACGGAGTGCGCATCATCGCGCGTTCCACCAGCGACCAGATCGATGTGGCCCGAATTGCCCGCGAGTTTGGCGGCGGCGGTCACGAGCGCGCCAGCGCCGCTCTCATTCACCCGCCGGATGAGACAACACCAGAAACACTGCAAAAATTACTGGATGAAACAAAAAACAGGTTGCAGACTCTTCTACCAACTCTGGTACAGCCATCCATCCGGGTTCGTAAGATCATGTCCCGCCGTCCCAAGCTTATTTCTCCAGCCACGTCCACACAGGAAGCCCTGAGCCTGATGCAGAAGTATGGGTATGAAGGTTACCCGGTGGTGGATGAAAACCGTGTGGTGGGTCTGCTGACCCGCCGGGCGGTGGACCGTGCCATATCGCACAAATTAAACCTGCCCACATCGAGTCTTATGGAAGCTGGCGAAGTCACCGTCTCGCCGGATGATCCGGTGGAAGTGCTTCAGGAGGTAATGACCTCTACCGGGTGGGGGCAGATACCCGTGGTTGATCCGGTAAAAAAGCAGGTGATTGGCATCGTAACCCGCACCGACCTGCTTAAAACACTACACCATGGCGAAGCCAGCCTGCCCGGGCACATCAATCTTGCCGGGAAATTGGCGCAATCCCTTTCAGCCGCCAGAAACGCCCTTTTGGGCGCGGTAAAAGAAAATGCCGAGCAGCATAATTTACCCATCTATATAGTGGGCGGTTTTGTTCGCGACCTGCTTTTGGAACGCCCCGGTGAGGACTTTGATATTGTCGTGGAAGGCGATGCCATCCGCCTGGCCCACTCTCTCAGTCAGGCGTTTGGCGGCCGGGTGACCAGTCATGGCCGGTTTGGCACTGCCAAGTGGCAGATCAAAGAGATAAGGGACAGTCTGCGGGACAAACTGGACAGCGGCAAATCCCTGGATTCCAGTGATTTCCCCGATTCACT
Organism: uncultured Leptolinea sp.; assembly: GCA_964420995.1. Lineage (GTDB taxonomy): Bacteria > Chloroflexota > Anaerolineae > Anaerolineales > Anaerolineaceae > Leptolinea. Next base: position 57,821 of record CAYQUX010000022.1, read on the forward strand.
GGATTTTATCAGCGCGCGGACGGAGTTTTACGAATACCCCACCGCCCTTCCCACCGTCGAACGCAGCAGCATCAAACTGGACCTGCACCGGCGTGACTTTACGATCAACACCATGGCGCTGCGCCTTAACGGCCGCCACCATGGGGAGTTGTATGATTTCTGGGGCGGATTGACTGATTTGCGCCAGAGACGTATTCGCGTACTGCACTCTCTATCCTTCGTGGATGATCCCACGCGCATGCTGCGTGCCGCCCGTTTTGAACAGCGTTTCCATTTCCGCATCGAGGTCCGCACGCTGGAATTGATCCGGGAAGCGTGTGATCTTCTCCATCAAGTTTCAGGCGATCGCCTGAGGCATGAATTCAACCTCATTTTTCAAGAAGATGATCCACCTGCCGTGTTTTACCGGTTGCAGGAACTCGGTTTGCTCGAATCCATCATCCCGGATATGAATTGGGACAAAGATCGGACGGAAGACTGGAAAAAGGCGCAGTCTCTTATAAAAGAGAATCCCGGGTGGTTAGCCGACCGGGAGCTGTTTTTCACCCTGTGCTGGATGGTGCTTTTCCATACATTCGATCCATCCCATTTGGAAAACGCCTGCCAGCGTATGAAACTGGCTTCCAGCATCTGCAATTGCCTGAAAGCAACCGCCAAATTGGAGGAACGCCTGACCGGACTTCCCGTCCTGCCAATCCCTGATGCGGTCAAGTTGTTGGATGGAATTCCTGAGATTAGCATCAAAACAGTGATTGCCTTTAATCCGGACGCACCCGGGGTGGAAGTACTGCGGAACTATTTTGACAACTGGCGAAACGTCCATCCGACCATTAACGGTCATCATCTGGAAGAGATGGGCATACCGCATGGTCCACGCTACCGTACCATTCTGGAAGCCTTGCGAGCCGCCTGGCTTATGGGTAACATCCATACGTCCGCGGAAGAAGCCGCCTGCTTGAAAGAGCTGCTTTCCCGGTATGAATAATGCATCCGGTTAACCGGGATTCAGTATGGAAATCCATAGCGAGACTATCAACAGGGTGGAAGACATAACCATCCGCAAGATTCAAAAGTCAGACCTTCACGACCTGGAATGGGATGGCGAATATACCCGCTATCGTGAAGTGTATTTGATGGAATTTGAGCGCTCTCAGATCGGTTCTTCCATTCTTTGGGTGGCCGAAAAAGCGGGAACAGGGGTGATTGGCCAGCTCTTTGTGCAACTAAATGCTGACCGTCAGGAACTTGCGAACGGCATCTCCCGCGCGTATATGTACGCTTTCCGCATTCGCCCTCCCTATCGCAATAAGGGATTGGGAAGCCGCATGATGCAGATAATGGAAGATGATTTGCTTAAACGTAAATTCTGCTGGGTAACATTGAACGTGGGAAAAACCAATTACGCTGCCCGCCGCCTGTACAGCCGGCTGGGTTACCGGGTGGTGGCACACGAAGCCGGCCGCTGGTCGTACCGTGACGAAAAGGGAGTCCTGCAAAAAGTTGAGGAACCAGCTTGGCGCATGGAAAAATTTATCAGCCGGGTTTTCTAAAACATAACCATACGGTCTGGCGCTGCCAGGCGTCCGTGCAATCTTTACGGTCTTCAAGGAACAGGCGATGGCTCAATTGATTGATATTTTCCTCAGTCAGAAACACATTTTCTGAACCTTTTCGATTTGACACATGTCCGTACAGGAGAAGGCTTCCATCTTCCTTCAGCCATTTGTGTATGTTTTCATGATAAGCCGACCGTTCATCAGGCGGCAGGTTGTGATAACAACCGATATCCAGGATAAGGTCAAAATGCTCAGTCAGGAGGGACACCCGGATCACATTGGATACAATAAAACGCCCGCGCAGGTTTTCCGCTGCAAACTTGCGTCTGGCTTTGTAAATGGCCAATCCCGCCAGGTCGACACCGGTAACCGTCCAACCATTCCTGGCCAGGGTCAGGCAGTTTGTGCCTGTGCCGCAACCCAGGTCAAGCGCGTTCCCGGCCGGGTGATTTTGTATATATTCCATCAGTTCCGGCGGAGAGATGTGTGTGTCCCACGGAGGAGTTCCCAGATAACGCCAGGAAAAAAGAAACTGATGTAGCAAACTTTTCATAATCAATCAGGGATGAATCGCGATCCTATTTTATACTGTTGATTTTGACGTATACTCACCCATTGTATCAATACAAACCTTTCTTCGGAGAATCGTATGCGCTATCGGCGTTTTGGAAAAACCAGATGGAATGTCAGCGAGGTCGGGTATGGTATGTGGGGAATGGGGGAATGGAAAGGATCGGACGATTCTGAATCGCTGGCATCATTACAGGCCGCGGTTGACCTGGGATGCAATTTCTTTGACACCGCCTTTTCTTACGGTGAAGGGCACAGTGAGAGGCTATTGGGTCAATTGATCGCTGCCAATCATGAAAAAAAACTGTACATTGCCACCAAGATTCCCCCTAAAAACCGTATCTGGCCCAGCAAAGAGGAATTCCTGCTGAATGAATGCTATCCGCCCGATCACATTGAAGAATACATTCACAAAAGCCTTGAGAACCTCGGTATAGCCACCATTGATCTGATCCAGTTCCACACCTGGCAGGATGCCTGGACAGAAGATGACCGCCTGTTCAAAAAAATGCAGGACATGAAACAACAGGGATTGATTCACGCAGTTGGATTAAGTCTGCACCGCCGGGAACCCTGGAACGGGGTGAAAGCCGTAATGAGCGGACAGATCGACTCTGTCCAGGTGGTCTACAACATCTTCGATCAATCACCGGAGGATGAGCTCTTCCCGGCCTGCCGGGAACATGACGTAGCCGTGATCGCCCGGGTGCCGTTCGATGAAGGTTCACTGACCGGAACGCTAACTCAAGACTCTCACTGGCCGGAAGGCGACTGGCGCAACAACTACTTTACTGCGGAAAATCTGAAAAACACGCTTGAACGCGTTGACCGCTTGAAAGCCATTCTTCCCAGGGAGATGACTCTGGCAGAATTGGCGCTGCGTTTCATCTTAAGTAATCTGGATATATGCACCGTAATTCCGGGTATGCGCCGGATAAGCAATGTGCACGCCAACATCGCCTGCAGCGACTCAGTGCCGCTCCTACCTGGCACCATTCAATCGTTGCGTGAACAGAGATGGGAACGCAACAGCAGATGATCTGAAAAGAGGACCAGCTTTTCCTGATCCTCTTTCTGACTCTTATAAGTATCTGCGATCTATTATTTTGGGACCTTGCTTAACGGGATGCCTAACGCGTCTGCCACTCCCTTCCCATAGGCCGGGTCGGCTTTCAGGCAGTTGCCAATATGCCGGATCTTAATAAATTCCGGCGCATCCCCCATAGCCCGGGCGGTATTCTCGAACAGCACTTTCTGTTGGTCCTTATTCATGAGGCGGAACAATAGGCCCGGTTGGGTATAGTAATCTGAATCATCTTCACGGAAGTTCCATTGATCTGCCGCGCCTTGCAAAGCGAGGGGGGGTTCACGAAATTCCGGTTGTTCCTGCCATTCGCCAAAACTGTTGGGCTCATATCCGATCGTTGAACCGGCATTCCCATCAACCCGCATTTGCCCATCGCGGTGCGATGGATTGGCTGGAGCGTTCCTGGGTTGGTTGACCGGAATCTGATGGTGATTGACCCCCAGACGATACCGGTGTGCATCACCGTATGAGAATAGACGTCCCTGTAACATCTTATCCGGTGAAAAACCAATGCCTGGTACAACCGCCGCCGGATTGAATGCTGCCTGTTCAACATCCTGGAAATAATTTTCGGGATTGCGGTTCAGTTCGAGCACACCAACTTCAATGAGCGGAAAATCTTTTTTAAACCATACCTTTGTCAGGTCAAAGGGATTGTACGGCATTTTCTTCGCCTGCTCTTCCGTCATGACCTGGATGAACATAGTCCATCGCGGGAATTCTCCGCGTTCAATGCTATCAAACAGATCCCGCTGATGACTTTCACGGTCTTTGGCAACAATGGCTTCCGCTTCGGCATCAGTCAGATTTTTAATGCCCTGCTGAGTATGCAGGTGGAACTTAACCCAAACCCGTTCATTTTTCGCATTGATCATGCTGAAGGTGTGGCTGCCAAACCCGTGCATATGCCGGTAGGAATATGGGATTCCACGTTCACTCATGGTTATTGTGACCTGGTGCAAAGCTTCAGGAAGCGATGTCCAGAAATCCCAGTTATTTTGGGCTGAACGCATATTTGTTTTGGGGTCTCGTTTCACGGCTCGATTTAAATCCGGGAATTTATGAGGATCCCGCAGGAAAAACACCGGAGTGTTGTTCCCAACCAAATCCCAATTGCCCTCTTCGGTGTAGAACTTCATGGCAAAACCGCGAATATCCCTCTCGGCATCTGCCGCACCGCGTTCTCCGGCCACAGTGGAAAATCGAACAAAAACTTCTGTTTCTTTGCCAATTTTTGAAAATATTTTAGCCCGGGTATACCGGGTAATATCATGAGTAACGGTGAACTTTCCAAATGCCCCCGATCCCTTGGCATGCATACGCCTTTCCGGGATCACCTCTCGGTCAAAGTGCGCCAGTTTCTCCAGATACCACACATCCTGCAGCAACATCGGGCCACGTGGGCCGGCCGTCATGGCATTCTGATTATCCGGTACTGGTGCCCCGGCAGCGGTGGTTAATTTCTTTTTGTCTCTCATAATTCGATCCTTTCAATATCTCACCATGAAGCACGTAAAAAAAGTAACCCCGTTCGGGATTTTGTCTATGTATTCCTGTTTTCCCTCCTTTCCATATTTTCGGTTGCATTCGAGTCCTCTGACCGGCAATCTCTGCAAACCCCATAATATACAATCTGGTGACGCTGGACCTGGAAATCATATTTTTCACGGATTTCCTCTTCAAGAGCTTGAACCTTAGTCACATCATCACCATCAAAAATCCTGTGGCAAATAGTGCAAATCAGATGCGGGTGCGAATAGGGCTTGTTGCCATCAAAATGACTGTCATCAGGGAGGGCGATTTCCAGTATCTCACCCTCTTCCTTCAGCAAAGCTAATGTTTTGTAAACAGTAGCCAGACTGATCGATGGAAATTGGGGGCATAGCGAACTGTAAAGCGAAGCTGCATTGGGGTGTCCGTCGGAATCCGCAAGCAGTCGGGCTATGGCCAACCGGTGCGACGTCATACGCAGTCCCAGTCGGGTCATTCGGTCAATCAAAACTTGATAGCGGTATTCTGGATCTGCTTTCATTGGAAAATCATTATCTTTAGAAAATCATTATCAGTATATAGTTTACAAGCCATCTTTTCAAGCACTACTTTTTTAGTTACTTTAAACAGAGTACTGGAAATTACCTGACATTTGTCCGCTTTACAGAAAAGACCTACTCATATAAAATTACCCGGCATTGGTAGCATATTTTTCTTCGGAAGGGTTCGTTCATGAAAGAATATACGACTGAATCGATCCGCAACATTGCGCTGGTTTCACATAGCGGTGCCGGCAAGACCATGTTTGCCGAAGCCTGCCTCCATTTTACCGGGGCTACGACCCGTATCGGTAAAATAGACGATGGCACCACTGTTTCCGATTTTGAAGAAGAAGAAATCCGACGCAAGATTTCCCTTTCCACCTCTGTCATTCCGGTGGAATACAAAGACCACAAGATCAACCTTTTGGATACACCGGGATACACCGACTTCGTCGGCGAAGTGATCTCGGCGCTGCGCGTTGCGGATGGCGCGGTGGTTCTGATCGATTCGGTTGCCGGTCTTGAAGTGGGGACGGAAATCGCCTGGCAGTACTGCGATACCATGAAACTCCCCCGTTTCGTGGTCATCAACAAAATGGAACGGGACAACGCGAATTTCCGCAAAGCCTTGTCCAGTATTCAAGAATTCTCATCAACCCGGGTCATTCCCGTACAGCTTCCCTGGGGTGAAAAAGCCGGTTTCCAGGGGGTGATCGACCTCATCACCATGAAAGCCTACAAAGGCGACGGCAAAACCGCCGTTGAAATCCCGGCTGAACTGAAAGCGGAAGCCGAAGAAGCCCACACCGTACTGGTGGAAGCCGCGGCTGAAGGCGCCGATGAACTGCTGGAAAAATATCTGGATAGCGGCGAACTTACCGCAGAAGAAGTTCAACTCGGTCTGCGCAACATGGTACGCTCATGCGGCTTTATCCCGGCCTTTACCGGGTCTCTCGGTGTCGAAACCGGTATCGCTCCTTTGCTTGACGCGATCGTCGCTTACATGCCATCCCCCGCAGATATTCCCGCGGTGACCGCCCAGAACAAAGACAAAGAAGAAGAACTGAAAGCCTCCGATGCCGGTCCATTAGCCGCCTACATCTGGAAAACCACAGCCGATCCCTTTGTCGGCAAGCAAACATTCTTCCGTCTGTATTCCGGAACTATTTCTTCAGACAGCCATGTCTGGAACCAGAACAAAGGTGTGGAAGAACGCTTTGGCACGGTCAGCATTTCCCGCGGTAAAGAAACCATTGCCACGAAAGTATTTCACAGCGGTGATATTGGCGTCGTTCCCAAGCTTTCTGAAACATCGACTGGCAACACCTTGAGTGACAAGGCTCACCCACTCACCCTGCCGCTGCCTTCTTACCCGAAAGCCCTTTACCAGGTGGCCGTATTCCCCAAAACCCAGGCTGATTCCACAAAGATTAGCCCCACATTGACCCGCCTGTGTGAAGAAGACCTGACGCTTTCATGGCACAACGATACCACAACCCTGCAAACTGTTCTGACCGGTATGGGTGACCAGCACATTGATGTCGCCATCCGGCGCGCCACGCACAAGTTCCAGGTCAACCTGTTGATCACCGAACCCAAAGTGCCCTACAAGGAAGCCTGCAACAAAAAAGCTGAAGCCACGTACCGTCACAAGAAACAAACCGGCGGTTCCGGTCAGTTTGGTGAAGTTGCCCTGCGCATCGAACCCTGCCCTGATAAAGATTTCGACTTTACCTGGGATGTGTTCGGCGGTGCCGTCTCTCAAAGCTACAGTTCGTCCATCCAGAAGGGTATTCTGAGTGTGATGAAAGAAGGCGCCCTGGCCGGGTACCCGATCTCCGGGGTGCGCGTCTCTGTGTTTGACGGTAAAGAGCATCCGGTTGACTCCAAACCTATTGCGTTTGAAATCGCCGGACGTGAAGCCTTCAAACAGGCCTTCAAAGATGCCAATCCTGTCCTGCAGGAACCCATCATGACCGTCAAAATCACCGTGCCCGAAGGCAATATGGGTGATGTGCTGGGCGACCTGAACACACGCCGCGCCCGCGTACAGGGCATGGAAACAGAGGGCGGACGCTCAACCGTCACCGCGCATGTACCTCTGGTGGAAATGCTGCGCTACACCACCCAGTTACGCTCCATGACCGGAGGTAGAGGGGTGTTCGATATGGAACTGGATCATTACGAAGTGGTTCCGGCACATATCACGGCTGATATCGTCGCCGCCCGCCAGAAGGAACTGGCGGCCAAGAAGGAAGAATAAACGTCCAGATGAAAGCCTCTTCGGAATATCAGCCGGAGAGGCTTTTTTTTATCAACGTTATGACCCGTATTGGGATGTCTATAATACTGTAAAATTAAAGTAAACCGGAATGAAAACCGAAAACAAGGCCAATAGTACATTCACCTGTAGATAAAGATGTGCCAAAAGGTAAGAATGGCCGTAATCAGGAATTTTTTGTCTTTTGGAATTCAAAAAAAGATAATAACAATTGTGGTGGCTAGCGTTTGCCTTTCAATCGGGATAACCACATGGATAAATTATACCTATCTGTCTGACACATTGGAACAGAATGCCGGGGAAAAAATATCGCAGATCGCGGACCGAACAGCCGAGATGGTGCGCTCAGATATTGAAAACGAGTATCAATTCCTTCGAGCCATTGCCGTCTCACCGTATACCATCTCCGAAATATCCAGAGCAAATGAGCAATTTGACCGGCTTTCAACCGTCGAACGCGCGGAACGGGTTGATCTCTTGGATAAAGACTGGTCTGCCCAATCCGCCAGCATTGAATCATTAATACAAGAGATTGAAACCTCTGAGCTAAGTCAATATCTTCGAGATTTGCAAAAAACTGATCCAAGGGAAGTTGAGATCTTTGTCACGAATAAATTTGGATTCAATATCGCCATGTCAAATCGAACGTCCGATTATTATCAGGCAGATGAGGAATGGTGGCAAAGAGCTTCCAAAGGAACCGTGTATATCAGTGAACCAAATTTTGATGAAAGCAGCCAACGCTGGGCCATAAATTTTGGTATTCCAATCCTGGAAGACATCAGTGCAGGAGACGTAACCGGGGTTGTGCGGGGAACGGGTGATATTACCACGTTACTGGATGGCATATTAAATATCAATTTTGGAGAAACCGGTCGTGGTTATTTTGTTGGTACTGACGGCACCATATACCACCGCCAGGGCAATACTCTTGAACTGCACACGGCTCCGGCAGATTACCTTGAATTATTGGGAAATTTTAAGGAAGGGTGGGAAAGGAACTTTTTTGATAGTGATGGGGAAACGAATATTGCCTCTGTACGATCTGTTTCTTATTTAGGGAGACCAATCGGTTGGATTATTGTCCTAATGAAGGAAAGCGAATTGAAAGGAATTGTGCTTTCCACTCTTCAGGAAAATGTTCTGAGCGCGTTAATCCTTATCATCGTATTGGGTTTTATCGGGAGCCTGACCTCCACCAAGATATTAAGAATCCTGCAGACCCTTCGGAAGGATGTGCACAAACTTTCTGTGGGTGATTACTCTGATTCTTTCTCCAAAACCGTAACCTCCACAAGCGACCCGGATATCATTAGTCTGGTCGATGGTTTCAACAAAATGAAAATCGCCGTTCAATCACGCGAGAACGCGATTCTGGAGAGTGAAAGAAAGTACCGGCATCTTACAGAAACCATGGCAGAAGGTCTTGCCATGGTTGACAGGCAGGGGCGTTTAACACTGTTTAATCCAAGAATTCTTGAAATGACAGGGTACTCTCGCAATGAAATGTTGGGGAAGAGTTTTTTTGCTTTTTTCACGGCGGACGAGCAACCGGATCTTGCCACCCAATGGGTTTCACGTATGGTTGGGTTCAAGAGTTCATACGAATCCACCCTGTTGACAAAAAAGGGTGGTACCCTGCCAGTTCTGATTTCAGCGCGAAGCTTAATGGATGAAAACAATATTTTCACGGGGAGTCTGGCCGTTATTACCGATATTTCTGCGCGAAAAAAATCGGAAATGGCATTAAAGAAAAAGATCATGGAACTGGCCAGTTTTCGGAAAGTGGATAATGCCATTCTTACCCGCAGCACGTTGAAAGAGGTTGTTCAAACCATTCTGGATCAATTTCGACACGAATTAGGCGCGGATGCCGCTTCATTGCATATTTTTTATTCCCAATCAACCCGGATACGGTTATCCAGAGCTTTCATTGACGATAAGGATTTTAAATGCGGGATAAACGAGATCCTCTTTGATCATATTCACGCGCATAATGAAGACGGGTCAGGAACGTTATACCAGACGGGTATCAGCGAACAAATTCTCTGGAAAAAATTGGCAGAGAGTGAATTCAAATCACTCTATATCGCTCCCATTCTCAGCGGAGACCGCTTAAAAGGGTTTATTGAAGTCGCCTTCCGTACACCTCTGGTGGTCAATGACGAATGGTTGAGTTATTTCAACGGTCTTATCACACAGACGGCTGTTGGCATAGAGAAGACCGAACTATTTGAAAAACTGCAAACTCGCAACAAAGAACTCAAACAGGCATACCTTTCTGCCATTCAAGGCTGGGCAAAAGCGCTGGAGCTCAGAGATGAAGAAACCAAAGGCCACAGTGAGAGAGTTGTTCAAATGGCTGTGGAAATGGCGGAACAATTTGGAATCAAAGGCGACGAACTGGACACATTTCGTAACGGGGCGTTATTGCATGACATAGGGAAGATGGGGGTACCTGATAGCATTCTTCTTAAACCCGGAAAACTGACGGATGAAGAGTGGTTGATCATGAAGAAACACCCAACCTTCGCCTATAGATTATTGAAAGAAATACCATTCCTAAAAGACGCGTTTGAAATCCCGTATTATCATCATGAACGTTGGAATGGTTCCGGATACCCTCACGGTTTGAAAGGCACAGACATTCCCCTCGCGGCCCGTATTTTTGCCGTGGTTGATGTATGGGACGCATTGACCAATGATCGACCTTACCGAAAAGCCTGGTCAATGGAAGATACTACGCGCTATCTCCAGGAGAACCAGGGAATACTCTTCGATCCTGAAGTGGTAAATACCTTTCTGGCATTCCTTGCTACTGGTAAAATTCAGACAAACAAGGAGTAATTAACACCAGGAATAACAGGTATGCCTGATTATCTTGAAGAAGTATGGGATGATTTATTATCCCGGCATCCAATTCGTATAAAACGTAGATTCCAGTTGCTGGATAAAGCCAGCCAGCAGGAGGTGCTTCTTCACCTGCGTCGAATGGTCAGCGAATCCGGCTGGCAGGAGCCGCAAGTTCTAAGCGCCAGAGCCGCGCTGGACGCTCTTGATCTTCCTGACGCGTCTTTACATGGATAAATCAAGCCCAAATCAGGGCGGAAAAGTGTGTTAC
>CAYQUX010000023.1:0-66957 GCA_964420995.1 uncultured Leptolinea sp.
TTAACGCAATTAAATCCTGATATTCATCTCCTAACCTTCTAGTTCCGGATCTTGTATAAGGACTTTGCGTATTTAATGGCATCGAATTTACCCCAACATGAAAACAATTCCAAAAAATTTATTCTATTCGATTATAGATTTTTGAAAATAATCGCTTTATTTAGTTAAAAATTCCATCTTATTTAACAACTCTCGTAACGTCACCAACTTCTTTTGCGAAAGGGTTACCACGAGATATGAATTTATTAGGTTTGGTCCAATTTAAAATTATTATATCCCCAAGTTAAGACATTTATATTATAGTGGATATTCGTTCCTAGGTGTGACCTCTATTTAATTCTCAATCACCTGTTACAAGGAATCTCACCAATTTTTTCACTAACAACCAAAGACGATATATCCAATTCACAAATCGAGCCTTTATAAATCTTGGTTCCAAACAATAAGTTCACCAAAGTAATTCATTAATGGAACAGATGTTTGAGTTTCACATATGTCGTGCTATATTGAATCTATTATTGTTTTGTATAGGAGATTATTCATGACTACTGGTGGAAAAATTTACAACACAAATAAATGACATTGAAAGCGAGACGGCTTAATCAGCCGTCTTTTATTAAATCAAATTACTGGTATTGAAAGGAATATCCCTAATGGTATCTCTCTCAAACGATTCCCCTTTATTTGAATCCCGGGACCAGAACCTTGTTGTTATCTTGATAGCCCTTAAGCACAAAGTCGTGAAGTTCCAGAAGCGCAGCGGGATTGTCACTGTGTTCTTTGACAAACTGTCAACAAAGCAAGATGTAGATGCCTTCTATGGCAATCGTCCAATTCCCCTGGATGACGCCCGGATGTTCATTGTGGCGTCAACGATCTTCCGGTCCATGGTCAAAGAAGCGAATGAATAATGATCGACAAGGACCTTGTTCTCTCAACTGAGGAAAGTGACACCATCCCTGAGTCGATCCGAGATCTTGTCAATTCCGGACGTGCCTTTCTTGGGGTAGATCCCGCCTGGCATATTTATTTGAAGATGAATGAAAAGCCCCTCGGATCAGACCAAAACGCTGGTTGCGCTCACTGTCGCCCGACTTACATGAATGCTCATCTCGAATTTGCTCCATGTGTTGAAGAGGAAACCAAGAAAATCAGGAACGAATATGTGTGGCATGAACTAATGCACGTTTCCATGTCAGAAGTGGATGCGGTAGTAGATGAAATAGCGGTTTATCTGCCAAAGAAAAAGAGAAAAATCCTTCAATCCAAATATGATGAAGCAGGAGAACGATTTATACAGCGGACTATCAGGGGCATTCTCGATAATCCAAATATCTTATTGGAAATTGCTACCTTCCTGGGGAAATCCGATTCGTAAGAATGAAAACTCCAGCTACACTCACTGACCAGGAAATAGAGATCCTTCGCCGGGGTAGAGAAGATCCCAACATCATTACGGATTACTTCTTGCGGCCAAAGGGTGCTACCAAAGGATTCTGGTTCGATGAAAACTTCGATCCTCTCGGTGCCTGGCAGATCCCGTTCTTCTTTTCCACACAACGTGACCGTTATGTAAGCGGTGGTGTTGGCACGGGTAAAACCATAGCCGCTGCAGTGGCCTATGGTGTTGTTTATCCGTTGCTGATCCACCCTAACTATAAGTTTATGAACGTGGCTCCGGTCTCGTACCAGGCCGTCCAGATGTATCAGATCATCATTGACCTGGCACGGGATACTCCGTTTGAGCGCCTTATCTGGAAGAATCCGGAACGTCCAAACCCTGAAATCGAATTGCGGTTCAAAGTCTTCAATAGCCTGGTAGTAAGTACCATGCAGTTCATGTCCATCGATAAGAACGCGAAAAACATTTTCTCGTTTGAAGGTGACGTTATCAACATCGATGAGGCTGCACAGATCGACCGGCTGGAAGAAGTCATTATCTCCGTGGGTACCCGCCTTCGTGGTGCGTTCCGAGGTCGGAACCGGTTGGGTATCCTCTCCATGACAACCAATCCCTGGGATAATAACTACTTCTGGTATCTGTTTGATATGGCTCAGGCGGACCCGGAATCGGTTCTTTCCATGGTTGTTTCTTCTCGGCACAACCACAACATCACCAAAGAGCAGTTGGAGCGCATCCTGGCTCGTATTCCAGAATCAGAACGCGACCGTTTTATCGATGGCGCCAGGCCAGAAGGGCGTGGCGATTATTTCAACAAACAGTCTGTAACCGAGTGTGAAGATGAAGGTTGGGGGCAGTGGATCGAGCAAATGGTCAAGGATAAGATGCCGGGATATGTGGTTAACCGGTCCACAGGCGTTGGAGTGGATTATTACACGGTCCCGCCGATGCCAAATTCTCACTATATGATCCTGGGAGATCCCGGAACCGGACAGGCGCCGAACCGTAATGCCCCAGTAATTATGGTATTTCGTGTAGATGACTTTCCCACAGAAAAAGCGGAAATTGTAGCAGCCTATTGGGGTAATGGGGAAGGATCTATTGCTCCCTTTACCCGGCAACTGGCCAAGTGGATGGAGTTATATAAACCGCTCTTTGTAGGTGTTGATTCAACAGCCACGCAGAAGAACACGGCAGAAACGATCAATGCCCTGATGTTCGACAAGGATGAATTTAACAATCCCCTTGTGGAGCAGATGAAATTGAAAGAAATTAAAGGATTACCCGCAGGTGAAGATAGGATGGTCAATATCTTTGGAGAATACTTCAATTTGAAGGGATGTCCGAAGATCTCTGGACTCGATTTCTCTGGAGGACGGAAGCCAGCCTATCTGGTCAGCGCAAATTTCATGCTTGAAGCCAGGTTATTCCGGTGGCCTAAGTTTTTCACTGGTATGCGAAGTCAATTATCCAACTATGATCCGGCGAAGGATCGTGCAGGTGCTCCTAAAATCCCACAGGATATCGTTTGTTGTTTCTCAATGGCCGCGTTCGTAATAAGGAAATGGTTCTATGTTAATCTCAAAGATGAAGAAGATGAAAATCAAGATTCTAACGGGCACGATCCACGCCCTGGCCGGACTGCAAGGTTATCTTCAGACTCTCGTAGCCAAAGAAGTTCCTCAAGATAACACTCCAAAACGGCAGTATATTCGGTCGACCTGGCGAGATCGCAGGAGTGAAAGATTGTAGAACAAGGAGCCGATTTGTAAGATTTTGAAAACTTATTTTTGGAGAAATTATTACTGGAGTTCGTTATATAATATATCTAATAATTAAGAGGGTGAAAATAATGTCAATTAAGAGATGCGATGTCTTAAGAAAATATTATAAACTTAGTTTAATTTTCTATATATTCAACTGTAACAGGACAGTATATCTGCGAAATGGCATCATAGGAAAAATCTGACTATTCAAATTATTAGTTAACATGTAATCAATATATAAGAAAAACTGTTCGAAACATAGCTCAACCTCAAACTTATGCTAATATTTTACTATATGATGTGGAAGAAAAGCGTTGGATGTTTTCAACAATTTTAGAAGGGATTATGTTTTTCTCATAAATCAATTGATGGAAATACAAGCGATTGTAATTTAATTTCACATCTAAAGTGTCAGCATGAAAGCGGGCGATTAACAAATGTTGCCGCGTACTATCAAAGGTATAACTGCTAAAGTCTACAATTCCGATGTTTTGCGGATTTTTTTGCTGAGAACATTTTCAGATATTGAATTTTGTAAAAAGCCGATATTTACAATTCTATTCAAACACTTAAAGGGTAATTATTAGAATATGAGGTCTAAAAGCAAGTCAACTCCGCAATCAAGATATTAACGTCCGCTGTTCACACTTTTATGACGCTGACCTCTACAGCAGATTAGGGTCTTGTAGTATTTCTCACCAATTCTCACACTTCTTGGTTTCGTTTCAAGTTTTAGCCGCCTAATTTTCATTTCCAATTCAAAGATAGTCCAATAGTGTTTTGATACGAAAGAGGGTTAGCATGAAAAAAAATGTGAACGATGGAAACAACTCTACAAGTATATTAACAGTAAATGATTACCATCCAAATGACGTTCTTATAACAAATACAATGCTAAAGTCGGTTTCTGCCTGTACCAGACAAGATAAAATTGAAGTCGGTCACTTATTTGATTTAGCAAATTTATCAGAAGCAATGATATTGCATGATCGTCTACTAATTCATCCCTATGATTCGCCCCTTGAAGAAAACGAGAGTCTTTATAAGACATTGTCAGATGAGGGGATACTATACAATACTCATCCAGTTGACGTAAAAACTGTTAATCTTAAGGCTATGGATTTGGTTAAATATGTACTTTCTGATGAGTACGAACCTACCAAAAAAGATGAAATGATTAAGAAAACCGAGATAATCCTGAATGATGATATTAGAAAATGGGACAACAAATTAGTTGAGGATCAAATCTCCCCAAATTTTCGTAATAAAATCTTTGATCCAAGTAACATTAAACCCTTCAACCCAGATTACTTTTATGATGCTGCGCATTACTTCCTTTCTCATCATAGCACAAGCTTAAATATGAATATTGTTTGGGATACTCATGTTCTAACATATTGGGTGCTATGGGATAATCTATCAATTTCATACTATCCAAGTTTCGATCGATTACAATTAACAGCATTATTAAATCAAAAATTTCATTCTTCACTTACTGAGAAAGCCTATCGCGTAGTTGCAGATTCTTTAGATAGCACAGTTGCAGGCCTCAAAGAGTATTTATCTCCATTTGCGACGCCAATACCTTATGTGCTATCAATTATTCTAAATAAAGCGTCAAAACCCGAAGACATTATTGAATTAATGCTAGAGGAGCGACATAAAAGTCGAAAATTTAGAGAGGTATTTACAGAGTATGAATATTCAATCAAAAATGCCAAAACCCTTAATGATGCTTTGAATGCCAGAAAAAAAGTAAATGAAGCAATTACCGTACTATCAAAAGCAACAGAAATTCAATCTACTAAATACTTCAATGAAATATTATCATTCTCAGAAGCGCTTATTGCCCCCATCGTTAATCCATTAGATCCCAAATCATATTCACACTCATTAATTACCATGCCGGTAGAGAGTTTGAAACATTGGTGGACAAAAAGAAAAGTTATTTATATGTTTTCTTTTGTAAAAAAAGCAAAACAAATTAAACCTTTAATTGAAAATGCAAATAGGATTTGGGCGCAACCAATCACCGAAGAACAAATTGGAGCTCTTCCAAAATATCTAGAGCAAATAATAAAATTAAAAAAATGATCAAGGAAATAAAAAATGTGTCAGGTGGCTTGCAAAGTTTACACCCAATCTTGGGGAGTCTGGCTACTTCCCAAGTAGGTATTTCTACCATATCATTTGCCAATTGAACGGCGTCCCCCCTCCATACCGAGTGGGGGCAACTCTAACCGTTAGCTGGCAGGATATAATAATCGAAGTATGAATATTAGTTCGACTACAACACCTCAAGATGAAGCGATTGGATTGCTAGGCGAAGTCATAACAAATCTAACTTCCGCCAACAAGAATATAAAATCTGTCCTTCGAATGTGTCAGCATGTCTGTGAGCTTTTAGGATTGGATCAACAAAAAAATTGGATTTATCAAGAGCTTAATGGATACTACAATGGTGCGATTTTACCTCCTTATCGCAAAATTAGTGGGATGCGCAAATGGGATGTCAGTCAATCGGGGCACGATAGTATTACCTGGTTATCAGAATCTATTGCATATGGAGTTGACTCTCAGATATATGAAGAAGAGACAGATACTTTAGAAGTTTGGGCTGGCATAGACTGGTTTATCTCTACATCACCCATCGGTTATAGGGAAGTTCTCAAGGAAACCAAAGTAGTAACAACTCCATCAAAAAGAGATAGAGTAACATTGCATCGAGTAAGGATATTTGGATCGCCAGCAATAACTTGGGGATTGTCTCAAATTGAAAAGGCTATCTATGACTTTGCATCTAGAACCTATGTGCAATTGAAATATAGCAATGTTATTAGGCACATTTGGGACGGATACCAGATTCAGGTTGATAAAGTAATTTCGCAATTAGGATTAACACAACATCTTTCAGCAATTGAAACTAATCTAATCTCAACAAATCCTGAAGCATGGAGATCAGCTGCTTTTGAATGCCGCAATTTGGTAAACGATTTGGCTAATTATCTTTGGCGTGATCCGCGAGTCAGATATGAATATCTACCAGGGAAAACTGACGATGGAAAACTCGATGTTTCGCAAGGCAAGTCCGGAAATCGTCTATCTGCATATTTACACCAGAAGGGAATAACTGGCACTCAAGGTAAGTATCTTCGCGACGAAGCATCGCGGCTTTCCACATCTATTCAATCTTTGATTTCCTTTCAATCAGAAGCGCACGAACCAGTGAGTAATTTAAATGCAAGATCAGTAGCCATAGCCACTTACATTCTTATTGCCGAAATAATAATGCGCACCGACCTAATACCTGTTGAACATTACCAAAAACCAGTAATTGAAGATGATAATTCCACCTAACAAAGCATCGTGTTCTTGAGAAGTCACTATCTGCTTGCAGATTGATGTCCAGATCCTTTTTTTTTGTAAAAAACGTATATAAGGGGCTCGCTTGGCATTGACATCATAGAACAACCATCTATAATGAATCTGTAGTTCGCATATCCTAATAACATAAAAACGCAAGATGACATGTTTCCCGTGCCCTCTTGCGTTTTTTGTTTTAAGTATTTTTGGAGAATCATGTCAATCCTTGGAATCGACAATCTCGCAGCACTTTCATCGGCATTTCAATCCGTCCTGATCAATGGGGTGGTTCCTTTCGATCTCAAGAACCTGAAGGACAAAGAATTTCCATATGCCGAATACTCGGAGAACGTAACCCGCTACCGGGAGGCCGTGAGTTGGTTCACCGGCGATGCCCTGAAACCGCCTGAAAATACTGATCAGAAGACGGAACCGTATCCTATCCGGATCAACCCGATCAATGGCACGTGTCTGAAACATGGTTATGCCCTGTTTGGTGAATTCAGCAACGATAGCCGCCCTCTGGTTATTCCCCGAATGGTACTGGACGAACCGGCGAAGCAGCGCGAGAGCGCCCGGGCAGCCGAAAAGATCTTGAACTTTCTCTGGTGGGAATCGTTTGGCCGGTCTTTGCTTCTCGAAAATGGCATCACGAGCCAGATATTTGGTGGGTGTGTCTTCTACATCCGGTACGTTCCCTGGGAGAAGGGACGAAGATTACCTTTCCGGATTGAACGCATGAACCCTGATTGTTTCATGGGTACACCGGTTTACGGTGATCCCTACCGCTTACAGGAAGCCTGGGTTGTCAAAAACATCCGTCCGGTAGACGCTCGCGCGTATGGCGTTGACGTTCCTGAAGGATCTCCGGCTTATTGGGTGGAGAGATGGGACCAGGAAAAATACAAAATCACGATCAACGATCAACCGATTAGTTATTCCCGGAATGGGGTTGCTATGAAGAGTGAAGGGGAAAATCCCTGGGATGGCATTGTTCCTATGGTTTATATCCCCCATATCCGCGCTGGCAATTTCTACGGCCAGAACAATATCGACCACATCATTGGAATTGTCAAAGAAATGAACTTGCGATTCGCTGACTTTGGTGATGCTGTAAATAGCGATGCTCACTCCGCGGTAGCCGTCCGCAACACGCAGGGAACACCCCGGATCGCGCGCCTGGCCAACGGTATGGAAGTCGTAGATCTCGGAAGTGCCGTAGGAATCACTGGCAACGAACCGGATCCTGATATTCTGGAGGTCCGTAAAGCAATGGCTTCTGTTCCCATGAATACCATGCTGGAATCTCTATATAACCAGTACCGGCGCGATGCTGCCCATCCTGCTGTTGCGGACGGTGAAGATGAAGGCAGTCAGCGATCCGCAGCCACTCTTGTAGCCCGAATGTGGCCACTGACAAGTCATATCAACATGGAACGCATAAACTGGACCGGTGGCCTGGATTGGTTGACAGTCATGGCTTTACGCATGATGAAGATCAAAAACGTAGGGGGCATTACGGAAGATCATCTGGACATGCGCGTTCGCCAGGAATGGGCTCCTATTCTTCCCAAAGATCGGGAGCAGTTCATCAATGAATTAACCAACCGCATGACTTCCAACCTGGGTTCTCCGGAACATCTACTGGAAATGACTGGTGACGTTGAGGATGTAGACGATGAAATGCGCAAGATCAAGGAATGGATTGAGTTCTGTGCCGATAACAAACGATCCAGCACCGGTGTTGATCCCAATACCGACCCTAATGTTGATCCTGATACGAATCCCAACTCCGACCCCAACGCCAATCCCGTTATCCATAAGTCGAAATTTGTTGCTGTAACCAAGAAAAGCCAGGCAAATAAGTTACCTGACAACAAAAATGTTGCCAGTGAACCCAATGAATAGTCTTGTTCCGAATTCAGAACAAGACAGGAAAGGAGATCTCATGGCCTGCAAACCCACCAAACCAAGCAATAAGGCGACTACTTCCAACAAGAAAGAAGTCCCTCAGAAGAAGAAACAAAATCCGTTCACAAAAAAATAGAAAGAGAGATTTACCGCAATGTTGATCATTCGTTCGTTATTCAAGCCCTTTATTTGTTTTGATGCCCCTGATGCTGCTGGGGGTGGCGCTTCTGGAACCGGCGATCCTGCTCCTGCAGGTGGTAACGCTCCGGGAACCGCGACCCAACCAGATTTAGCGGCTCTTCAGGCTGAATTAGCGACGTGGCAGAGTCGAGCCACTGGTTGGCAGAAAAGTTACCAGACGGAATTTGATGCCCACAAGCTGACAAAGACTACCCTGGAACAGCTTCAGGAAGCCAATGGCAAGGTTGTTTCTGGCCAGGCTGAAATCGTCACAGAGCGTGACGCCCTGAAGAAGAAAGAAGAAGAACTTTCGGCAAACCTTGGAACCACCAATGCTCAGTTGGAACGTCTGACGATGATCACGACAGAATTCCCTGAATTGGTTCCTTTCATCAAGGATGGTCTGATTCCGGATGTAACCGGAGAAGATCTCAGGGCGAAACTCACGGCGTTTTCCGGGAAGATCATGTCTTTGACAAACCTCTCCGCGGAACAGATTGCCAAACAGAAAGCGGATGGTGCGACACCTCCGCCTCCGCCTGATAACCCGAAGAAAGACAGCTTTAAGGAACAGGCTATTGTTGCTCTGAAAGCCGGAAATATGGCTGAATACAACCGGCTCATGGATGAGCATTACAAACAGCAGAAATAAATCAAAAGGAGCAAACCATGTCTATTTCGTCTGAAATTGGGTCAAGTGACCTGGAACATTTGGTAGCCGATGTTTCTATGCGGACCGTGGAATACAGTCGGTCCGATATGGTCGGCAATGTTCTCAACGTACCCATCTTGCCCGGAACTATCGTTCTCGGCGTCGGCCACGAGGTGAAAACCGCCTTTTCCGGTGGCGCTACTCCTACTGTCACCATTGGTGATGGAACCACAGCCGACAAATTCGCTACTTCCGCTGAGGTCACTCCTGGCACCGTCAACACCTTTGCCATGAAGATGGTTCCCAAGAAATACACCGCTGCCGGCAAGATCGTTGTTACAGCTCACGCGGATGTGACTGCCGGTGCGGGTAAGTTGTTTATCGTGTACGCGAACCTCAACGGAAACAGCCGCATTCCCAATCTGTAAGTTTTATAGGTAATTACTGGTACCACTCTTATTGGTTTTTTATTGGAAGGAGAAACACGATGTCTGCTTTTGATGCTTTTTATGACATCAATCCGGTTGCTCAGATCGACCAGAACAAATGGGACGAAAAGATCGCCGAATTGGTTGTCCAGTTCCGCACTCAGCCTATCATCTACACCCCGTTGATCGAATGGACCGACGAGTCCCAGATGAACAACGGTGCGCAGACCACCATCCATACCGAAATGCTTGACGGCGATACCGATATCGATGAAATTCCGATGAATGCCAATTACATTGGCGTGACCACCGGCGTCGATTCCCGGTCCCGCACTTTGTCCAGCACCCGGTACGGCGATAAGGTCCAGTTGCACGAGAGCCAGAACCTCTTCCAGCAGTGGAAGATGAATGGTTCCCGCGACTGGCGCCCTTTGCTGCGCGGTCTGCTTGGCAAAAACGTCATCCGCAAGCACGAAATGCTTGCCCGTAATGCCTTCCTGAAACAGCCGAAGGAATTCTGGACCTTTGCCGGTGACGCCACGTCCTTTGCCGATCTCGGGTCCGATGACACATTTTCTCCCGATATCCTAAACGCCTGGAACCTGCGCCTTGGCAATACCGGTTCCCCGATCATCCCTGGCGACATGGCCGGTGCCAAACTGTCCATCGTTCCCCCGGGCGTGATCTTTGATTTCCAGCGCAAACTGGCCGCCGCGGAAAAGAACGAATCGTCCATGTGGCGTGACGCTCAGATCTATGCCGGCCAGGGCATCCGCTATGAAATCGGCGCGATGAAGAACGTCCGCTTCCAGGAAGTTCCGAATAACAACTACGGTGAAAACCAGGCTGTGTTGTACAACGCCGGTGCCATCACCGCTCAGTACGGTGTGTCTCTGCCTATTCACCTGGGTGATGGTTCTCCCGATCCGGAAGACAAAACCGCTCTGGTGGACGATGTTTGGGCCGTTGGCCAGAAGAATGTAGTCCACTACATTCAGTTGGAAGCCGCTGCTGACATGTCCAAATTCAGCATCGGTGAAACCGTCACCATTCACACCAAACGCACCAGTTACTACGGCGTGACCAATGGCGTCGATGTCACCTCTGGCAAGACCATCACCCGCCGTGTCGTTTTGATCGATTCAGTAAACAAACGCCTGTCCTTTGATCGCCCGATCCTCTTCAAATACGAAGCGCCCTTTGTGGCTGCTGCGGAAGGTGGTTCATCCGGAACCTTCTACGCCTTTGTAACAAAAGGCCGTCACGTTGGCTTCTGCCTGACCCTGGGATCCCGCGGTGGCATCAAAGGCAAGATCGATCGCCCCATCAAGTTCTACGAACCGAAGGCGGTAGACGATTTTGAAAGCGTCTGGAGATTCGTCTGGGACTCAATCGAAGGGTACAACCTGTGGGAACCCAACCTGTTTGAGTGCCATTTCTGCTCCGTTTCTCTGCCGAAAGTCGGCGGAATCGTCATTCCCTAATAGCTGATCGGAGTAGGCTGTGAAATATGGTGATATCCACACAATGGTTCTGAACATACTCAAAGCGGAAGAGGACTCTACATACTCTGACGATTTGATCTATGAAGCTGTCTGTCTCGCCACTGACGCCATTCTCCCTTGGATTCCCAAGGCGTCTATAACGACCATCACCGCTGATGGCACCCTGGATAGTTTCACACTTCCAGCCGATCTTTACGCAATTGAGGCGGTTCAGGACGTTTCAACAGGCATCTTCGCAGATAAGGACCTGCTCCAACCTGGTAGAGTTCGCAACGGTCAAAATGACAAGACCTTTACCTGGATGGAATACCCGAAAGGGAACCTGTATCTCTCACGGGTATTGGATAACGGGCGTCAAGTCCGCGCGTATTACACAGCCTACTTCAACAAACCGTCCTCAAAAGACGATCTGACGTTCGAATTGGAAACTCCGCGTTACGCACTTGCGGGAATGCTGTATTGGGCTTGTGCTCATTGTGTCATTCCCTTCTCCACGAGTGCCGCGCAGGTTCGCAACTGGAACCAGAAGATCGACAGTGGTAAACCAACGGACAATCCACTCGAAGCAAATGCCCGTTTTTACCGGCAATTATTTATTGATGAGATGACCAGGGTTCCGAAGATCTCTGGAGGTGTCCGATGAGCTTTGTAACTGATCTTGTACTGCATCGGATCAAGGATCATTTGACCCTGAAAATGCAAACTGAAATTGCGGAAGGCGACGTTACCCGTGCTGGAGTCGTGAAAATTGGCCGATTCCAACAGGACCCGGGCAAAGCCACTGTTTACATTTCCTGTAATTTCGGAGATCCAACCAATCCAGACTTGTTGGATTGCAATACAAGCGTGGTTTCAAAGCACAAGGACAATACCGGCATCAACGTCCCTGGATACGCGATCGGTGGCGGTTCGATGTGGTGGCGCACGATCTATGTGCAATTTGGCTGCTTTTTCGTGAACAAGAAACTCAAGGAAGAGGAAGCGCAGGAAAAAGCATCCGAGGTTTTGGGTAGACTTCTCGAAAGCCTGGCCAATGTCTACATATCGGATATTGCCGACTCTCATGGTGAACATGCAGTTTATGCCGTGACCTATGGAAATACCATGTTTGAGTCTGGTGGACCATCGGATCAGTACATTTGGAGAGGGACTGTGCGGGTGGATTTCCTCACAGAACGTCCTTATTAACGGTTCCTGAAAACCTTATCAGTAGAAGGAGATTAAAATGGCTGCAATTGGACAAGGTGGCATCCTGGGTTTTGGTCCTCAGCACGACAAAGATCTTGCTGTAGGTCCCATCGCAAGCCCGAATTGGATGTATCACAAAGCTTCAGATATCAACCTGGCCCCCCAGGACGATCAGCGGGTGTTCCCTAGTGAAATCGGTGGACGCCCCACTCCCTCCGGCGCGTATAAAGCCGGTATTATGACTGCCGGTGGCTTTACAATCAATCCGCGGTTGAAAAACACCATGGGTTGGTTGTTGTACGCCGCTCTCGGCAAAATCTCGGGCAGCAATAAAGCCCTGGTCTACGATGGCGTGATGTCGGCGAAAATGGTTACCGCTACCCTGCAGACCGTGACTACTGACTTGAAGACTATCCCGACCCCGGCCAAAAAGCTGGTGGTTCGCGCTCTTCGCGGCGATAACGTGTCTTACACCAGCACTATCACCGTCACCGGCACCGATGCTTCCGCTCAGGCACAGACCGAAACCTTCGATTTCTCCACCGGCGCGGGTTCTGGCCAGCGGGTCGATGGGTTGGACTGCAATCCCTCCGATTCCGTTGTGGGATACGAGGCCATCGTCGGCGCAAAGGAATTTGCTTCAGTGACCTCCGTGGCCATTCCTGCCGTTGCCGGTATCGGGTCCGATGTGGTCAACGTCACCGTTGGCTTTGAAGATGCCGTGGGCATGACCCACGACTTTGAAATGGATTCGCTCAATCCGTCCATGGTTCCCTGGCTCGGTTTCCGCAAATACATTCCGCCCGGCAATGATGGTATCGGGCTTGGTGAAACCTACCAAGACTGCAAAATCGCCGGCATGACCATGACCTATCCCAACGATGGCATTATTAGCGCCCGGGTGGATGCTCTTGGCCGGAAGTTCAAGATGGAACGCAATCCCACATGGGCAAGTGGCGTTTCTTTCGAGGATTACGAGTCCGTTCCGATTGGTTCCACGATCGGCGGTTACCTGCGCACCCCGTTCTTCGGGGAGCAGAAATTGTCCGTAGTGGGTGCGACTATCGGCTGGCAGAATGCTCCACTAGATCCCCGTTCCGAAAAGGTATATGGCTCTCCGTACCTGGAAGACATCACTATCGTAGGCCGGTCCCTGTCTGTCGACCTGGTGGTTAAATGGGTCAATCCTGACCTGTACCAGAAGATCCTGACCAATTCCGTTACCGGCGAGGAATGGTCCGCCGTTCCGTTTACCACCCGCCTGGACCTGCAGGCTGTTTCTCCCGCCCTGATGCCTGGTTCCCTGCTGCCTTACGGTATCCGCACTCAGGCTCAGAAAGTCATGCTGGCCATGCGCGGCGGCATCGAGTTGGCTGCCGGTAACGCGATCATGATGCGGTTCCAGGGTACCGCCCTGGATGTCGGTAGTACTTTCGCCAAATTCTCTCTCACCAATCTGAAAGCGGGCGCCGACTACGTTTGGCCTGCTGACTAATCAAATAGCAATAACCTGTTCCGGCCTGGGGTGTAGATTGACTACTCCCCAGGTTTTATTTATCCTATATAAGAACAAAAAAACTATTATTGATAGAAGGAATATACGATGCCAGTAAAACTTATTGCCCCCATTACTTCCCGCTTCAACCTGGATAAAACCGACAAGTTCTTTGGTTGCGAAGGCGAACCGACCTTCGTTGAGTTCCGCCAGGCTCGTCAACGCGAATATCAACTGCGTGATCAGTTAATGTCCGCCATCACCCGGGAGATCAAATCAACAGATGGTGATGACAGTATCGTGCTGAAGCAGGATTGGAGCATGGAGCAGTTGTACGCCAAAGAGGTTTATCTGACTCTCTCTGGCTGCAACCTGATTAATGCCGCCGAAGATCCGATCTTCAAGTTCAAACGTACTGAAAACGGATCCACCATGCTGGATATGTCTGAATCCGAGTTTATGGCTGCCTGGGGTATTATCGATACCTTCATCACAGCAGA
Organism: uncultured Leptolinea sp.; assembly: GCA_964420995.1. Taxonomy (GTDB): domain Bacteria; phylum Chloroflexota; class Anaerolineae; order Anaerolineales; family Anaerolineaceae; genus Leptolinea. The sequence continues at coordinate 14,391 of CAYQUX010000023.1, forward strand.
AATCATCGACAAGTGCCACGAAGCCAACCTGTGGAGCAATAAAGGAAAAAAAGATTAGTAGAGGGACTTGAGTTATTGAGGTCTACCCTCTACGAATTTTATGGAACCCTCAATGAAATTGCCAAAGGGCTAAAACCGGCAGTAGTTATTGAAAAGCCGGAAGCTCTGGTTCTGTATGAGCAAATAAAGTCCACTGGCGTACTGTTATGTGCCGGTGGACTTTTGGAGCAACCATGGATTTTCATGATGGAATATGCCGTTTGCTCCGAAGTTGATACCGTTTTTACTGCATTGCGAAATCGAAATGCAAAACCGTCGAAAGAAACTCAGAAAGAAGGCTCATAATGCCCGCTTCCAATACTCCTGATTATGGACAACTGTTACAAGATCTGATCACTCGAAATATGACGAGTTTGGCTCAGACGTTCAGTATGACGCCAGCCGATTTTCAGGGTATTGATGTTCAGGTAAGAGAGGACACGGATCCCAACTCGCGCGATCCGAAGATGGGGAAGGCGTATGACGTAACAATGCGCGCCCCCGTACCTAATTCCAACGGAATGAGCCGAAGCGAATACGGTGTCAAAGTCCGGATTGCTGCAGGGGGCAGCGGTTCCGGAGGCAATATCATCGTAAGCATGCCAGGCGCCATTGGACCGGACGGAGGCGCGGGTAGCACGGTTATTGTCGGAGATATGGTTATTGATTCGTCAAGTCAATTACGTACACCTGCAGGCGCACTTCCTCTTACTCCGGCCTCTACCGGAATCGAATCCGCGGCCACTCGGATGGTCTACGGTTTGTTTAAATATATAGCCGCAGGTGACAAGACAAAGCAAATAGGTGATTTTATCGGACCATCTCTGAACAATCCAATTGTTCATCCGGATCCTGTTGATCCCACAAAAGGAATATTCCTTCCCGTGCAATCGCGATACTTAGGGCAGAATACCTCTGATGATATGTGGAGGGCTGTTGGTGCATCGCGAAACCTGTTTTATATCAACGATGATCAGGGATTCGTTGATATGCCGGATAAATTCGATAGATTATTGAGTAACGTCAATTCGTCGAATGATCCTTCTTATAATCCCTTCAAGAACGGGCTTGTCAAAAGTTCTGGTGGATCAAGTGTATTCATGATGGGGTCTTACTTCGGATCTCCAACAACCGATCGCACCGGGCATCAGGCCGTAACATACCGCGGCGTACTCAAGGGTTACGCAGCAGATCAGCGTGATCAGGCAGATCCTTATGTGTGGAACCAGAAAAGTGGTTCCATGGTGCCTCTTGGCCAGTATGTTGAGAAAAAAGGGATTACCGGATTCTATCAACAGGCCGGCGCAGTGAAAAACGAGGAAGCAACTCCCCATCCAGGAGTTGTATCAAACGCCCTTTATCCTGTATATGGCATGTTCAATGCGTCTGGTACGGCTCTTACAGACCTTCCTTCAAATGTAAAAGCACAACTCGCCAAAGAGAATTCATCCATTTTGTATGGGTATAAATCGTCTGAAAGATTTGATGTTCCTGTAACAAGAGATGACGAAAAGGATTACATTCCGAACAAAGTAGATTTGCTTGAAGCCGTTCAAGCAATGAATATCAAATTCGCTCCATTGAAAACTGGACGGTTATTTCAACCTGGAAGAAGTTCTGTCGTCCTGGGCATGGATGCTCCGGATGGCAGTCGGATCAACCAGGCTGTTAAATCAAAACGTCCAATGTCCATAACAGGAAGGACATTGGTTTTACCCGCAAGCCTGGTTGCCGACACGAGTACGAATAAATTCCCCACCCGGATTCCACAGAAACAACAGGACGCGATTGCCAACGAATTCCGTGCTGCACTCGGAATGGGTCCCAATGACAATGTAACTTTTGATCCCGCAGAACGTGGTATCGGCGTGGTCGTGCAGAAAGAGGAATTTGGGCCGTCTGCCATCAAAGGGAAAGAACGTAAATTATTCCCGACCATCCCCTTGTTGGGGAATATGCAACTCGGTGTTTACGACCAGAACGAGAATGGTTTCAAACTTAGAAACGAAGCTCAAATCGTCGGTGAAGGCAAGAACCTAGGTGGTATTATGGAGGGTGCTTTTGCCGCCGATCCGAAGAGAATGCTTGGAGTAACGGAACGCGCCTTCAATCTTCCGGAGAATTCTCTTGTTTCTGGACTTGGAAACAAATCCACTCCCTGGGTGACCAGTGGTGGCCAGATCAATGTCTCTGCCCTGGGGCGTCACGTCGCCGGTATGGTTGGAGCCAGGACAGACGGCATGCGCTTGATCACTTCTCCCCGTGATGAAGATATCAATAGCTACTTTGTCGGCGAAGGGATGAATCCACCGACCGCGCTTGAATACATGAAGAGCAAGGGGTTGTCCAAACTTTCTGAAATTACAGAACCCTTGTTTGACAGAGATCCTAACCCTGAATTTGATACTCCTGAAAGTTTTACCGCTACTCTTGGGAAAAAGGTTGTTAACCAGGGAGTAAACGGTTCTATCTATTCCGAATTCGGAATAGGTTTGACCGATGGTTGGCTTCCGCAGGGTAATGTTACCGGTTCCACCCGGGAGCATCTGGTAGAAGACATAACCCGCACCCTCTCTCAAAAGGAATACTGGTCCGAAAACATTCCAAGTGATTTGTCGGGTGTATCTCCGGAGGACAGGGCGTTTTACGAAGAACTGTCCAAGGTTCGTGATATGAACCAGAAAGACCGGACTGCCTATATGCGGGATTACGCGAACAAGCTTGTTATAAACAATGCAGATGGACACCCTCTGGGTTCCAGGATCCGTCTACAGCAAATTGCCAACGAAGATATCAATGACGATATCGCGTATGCAATTATGCAGAAAACAAAGATGGTCGCTGCCCCTTCAATGGAGTATAGAAATCCTGAATACGAAGGTACAGCAGCGGAGATCTCCATGCAGGAGTTGGATCAGATTTCAGGTTGGGATCCCCGGATCGCTGCACGGTTGGATCAGATGAAAAAAAGCCGCAGTTTCGACGAATCTATTCCGGTCGACAGACGATCTTCCCGGGCGAAACTCAATGTTTTGAGTATGGCCAAAACTCTTTCTTTGAATAATGCCAATACCGAGGCATTCGGGACCATTGCCCCTGATCCGAACCGGGGTGGATCTCATATGATCGCAACCCCGGAAGATGTTCAGCGGTTTATTGCTATGCAGGGTGAGTATGAAAATGCACCACATGATCTGTTGACTGCTTTAGGCCGAGACGGTAGGATCGGGAGAAACAAAGGTATTTATCTGCCAAAAACCGGTATCGCTCTTCCATCACCTTCTTTGGTGGCAGAAAACGAGCAGATGACAACTGAATTTGACGCAAAAACCAGAACATCAAGAGAAGTCTCGATGTCCCGGGAGTCTGTTGTTTATGATAGATACTTGAAACAAGCCTTGGAACTGGAAGCGGCAAAAGGCCGTGGTGATGTTGTAACCAAAAAGCAGATCAAAGAGGTAAAACACGGACTTGCCAACGATCTCCTTATGAAGAAAGGTGATGGGGAGAGCGTCAACAAAGACGAAATCGATATGGGTATCTCCGGGAGATACAATGTATCCCCTCTGGTTCCAGAAGGGGCGATCTTCATGCCCAATTCGGTTATTCAGTCCATGGCCACCCGAATGGAACCAGGTTTGATCGCTGCTTTGAAAGAAATTGATCCCGATGCCGAGTTGGCTCCAGGCGAGAGTGCTTTCAAAACTCTCAAGAACCGTCTTAACGGGACTTCCGCGCTCCAAATCCGTGATCCTAATTCCAACCCTTCCAGTGTGGATGAAAATGGCAATCCTATACATGGTTCCATGTATGAAGCAAATATCATTACGTCAAACAGCAAACTCGGCAAGAGGATTCAGCGGCAAATTAACAAGAGTGGCAGTGGTCCCCAGGGCGTTACCATTCACCCAGACACCACTATGGCTGGCGATAATGATGCGGATCCGCTTCGTACTTTTATTCTCAGCAAGTTGGGAATGGAAAAGATCCCGGAGGGTGAAGAGAACGCCGGTAAATATCGATTTGTCCTGGATAATTACGATCGTAAATGGAACGAGGCGAATAGCGATTTTATTGGGGCAACGATTGGTCCCAGGATGGCTGCTCTTGGAGATAAACCAATCCCTCAAACCATGGAATCTTTGATGGGCATGTTCCTCCAGGTCAAAGTGAGATCTGCTGAAGAGATTTCAGAAGCGGACGCCATACTTGGTGGAGCGGGAAAGGAATCTTCATTACTCACAAAAATGCCCGGACGCAGCACCCAGGACAACACTACTCTTGCAAGCAAAGCCACAGACTATAACGAAAGCAAGAATAGCTACATGGGGTCTATTTACAATACCTACCTGCGAAAGATGCAAGCATCTGGCATTGGACAGGGTATCGGCTTGGACATTCTTGGAAACCTTTCAAACCAATTCGCCGGTTATTACCAGAAAGCTCTCGACCTTGAACTTCCTGAAAATTCCCCATTGAGCAAGGTCCTTAATTCTGCTGTAATTAAAAAAGGCGATAAGGGCAATCTGAAATTGAGTTGGAAGAGTAAAAGCGCAGTTATTGGCGCGGATGGAAATACCAAGATTGTTGAGGGATGGAAGTCGGCTGCGTTTGGAGTAAACGACAATCCTTTCAATCAGATTATGACATCTGCTCTACAGGCGATCGGGTCTGATAAATATGCACCTGATCGTGAAGGAACTGATCAGTACGTTTCTCCCAATGCCCTTGCGCAACTGGTTACCACCATTCCAGAACATCAGGTATTCGATACCCCGGAAGAGCAAAAGGCTGAGCTTACCCGGATGAATCTGGATTTCATGGAACGAAGCAAAGAAAATACCAGGTTCTTTGAAGAAGGATTGGCAGGAATTACAGATCCGGCAAAGAGAAGTGAAAAAATCAAACACCTTACCGAGTCTCTGATTGAACAGGGCAGGGCTGGTGGCAACACAATCCTTACCGGCATGATCAAATCTGAAGTCAAAGGCAGAATTGACCGGCCAAAAACAAAGAAGCAGAAAGAAGCGGCTCCCACTGGATTCGATCTGGGAAACACTATTGTCAAAAACCATGGTGTACAAACCTCTCTTGCTCAAGAGTTTGCCGATACGCCACTGGTTGAGTTTCTAACAAATTCTTTCCTGAAGACCACTGGCAACCAATATGGCACCAACGAACCAAATGACTACCGGAATATTGATAAGTCGGTAGAGGCTATTCGTATTGCCAAGGCTCGCGGATTGGAACATCATGCTGGCGTAAGCAGAACAATCAATAATTCCGATGTCAATGGGCTTCTTTCTATCGATAATCTCGGTAATATCGTCAATCTGGTAGACGCCACTCCGGATCAGTTACAGGCACTCATGGAAGAACAGACCAAGGGTGCCAAACAACAAATCGCCGCTGAAAAAGCACAAGCCGCGAAAATAGCCGCCATTGAAAAGAAGCGATGGGGCGAGGATCCCCGAAAAAGCAATGCCAGTAATGGCAGCAATGGAATGGAACCGCCTAACAATGGATCAAGTGGTAGTGGCGGTTCTGTAAATGACGACGGATGGCACGGCGATGGTGGTTCCCGAAAGGGTAATGGCGGCAGTGGCAGTGCAAACGAGATCGCCGCTTCGATAGAAAAGGTGATGGACAAAAGTTTGTCCAGAATTCCAAATCTTATAGTTCAAGGCAATACTGAATGGAACCGAATACAGGCGGATAAATTCCATTCTGAACTCTTGCCCGGGTCGCGTCCGGAAGAACGGGAACAGGCCAAACTTGTTCTGGGCAATCTCCTTTCCCAAAATGAAATAATGGGAAAGACCTTTGATCATGCTCCTGCATTGATGCAGCGCAATCCGCGGATTCCTCTTGATTTGCGACAGGATCTTTCCGGTCAGGATTTTATAAATTCAGTGAATACCGTCGCAGAAGGTATGGGTCAGGAGAATGCTGCTGAAGCGTTCTCGAACAATCCAGAATTCGTTTCTCAGGCGAAGGCTTTTAAGAGAACTACAACTCGTCTACGTAGACTTGTTGGAAAATCTGGTTTGCTTGATTGGCAGAGTACGTTAAAGCAACTTTATCCTGATATGGATAATGATTCCTTCAATGAGTTGGTTTACACAAGTTATGGCCTTGGATCTGGTACCGGCAGTGATCATCTGAACATAGACGAGAATGAAGGTTTGAACGAAGGTCAAAAAACCCGGATCAAGAAGGCTTTTTCTGCAAAAGCAGCGATAGATCTTCTGGACCTTGGAAATGTAAAGGACAATTCCCTATCCGAATCCGAACTCATGGGGATCCAGAACGACTACGTTGGCAAGGGAAAACTTGGCAAGATCCGGGCAATGGAAGCGAAGTATGGCCGGAAGTTCCCTACCAGTGAAGCGCAGGAGATCAAAAACCGCATCATCCATCGGGAACATGGGATCTCGGAAGATATCAAGTCACTACAGACCACATTCGCCGGAGTCATGGATATCAATGCCGGGACTTCAAGTTGGGATCTTCACAACCTGGCGTTTGACGGCATCGATCGGCTTCCGGGCGAATCGGATGAGGTATTCAACAAACGCAAAGGTGAAATCCTGGAATTACGCAAGGATCCCAATGTTGCAAAGGCCGTTGACCGCATTCAAGATAATCGTATCGCGAATGACTATGATCGCAATCTCTTGCAGGCCAATTTCTCTCGGGAGAAATTGAGTCGAAATTCTGAAGATATCCGGTGGGACGCTGAAGCATCAAGCGCCATGTTGAAGAACATTAAGGAACTCAGTTCCGGCGCAGCCTCAATCAAAAAAGCGGCGCTTGAATACGAAACGGCCATGCGCCAGGTTTCAAATAAAACCAAAGACTTTGGTGAGGTTTTGAAAGACGTTACAAAAAACACAACTGGAAACGTGACGATCGGCGACAAGCAAATTGCGATGAAAGACCTTACTCCGGACCAATATCTGAAATTGGATATTGATCAAAGAGATGCTGTAAAAAAAGCAGGTTTACAATCCGGAGTTGATCAGAATATTATTGACACACTAAATCTTGGCCAAACCGAAATCAATGAACTCCAGGCTAGAGCAGACGAAAAATACAATAAAGTAGAAAACGCTAAGAGCGATGTTTCAATAACGGGTATTACCAGAAAATTGCTTGGCGGATTCGGTTTGATGTACGCTCGATCAATTCTTGGAATGATTGGTGGTGGTCTTGGAAAGGGGTATCAAGAAGGTCTTCAGTCTGAAGAGTTGATGTCGCAATCATTCGGATCTGATACCGGCGCTGGATTTATTGCCAGAAACCCAGAGACTATTATAAATAACAAACTTGCCGGCGTCGGTGGAAACGGGATGCTCGGACTAAGAAGCCTTCAAGCTGCATGGACAAACCCGACAACATCAATGTTATCGGGTGCGCTACAAGCTGGCATTGCTACCTTTGGTGGCGCTGCATACGCGGTTCCTGAAATATCAAAACTCTTTGGAAAGACCATGACTGATGCAGAAATTGGTCCCATGGCGTCTACAGCCGCTCTTGTAGCCGGTGGCCTTGTTGTAGCTGGTAACGTTGCGGGCGCTATGTATAACCAATCGGGTACCGCTGTGTCTTTGACGGGCAATAGAAGCGTAGTTAATGCTGCTTCCAATATCCAGGGTGTAGCCGCGGCCTTTTTTGATGAACATTTTGGAAGTGGCGAAATAAGTAAGAGGACCGATAAACTGAATACAGCCCTAGGAATGACAGGGGATGTCAAGTTTGATGACTGGACAAGGAGTCACTATTTCAACGGGGAATTGGATCGAACGGGAACGAATAACTCTTTTCGTACCGCAATCAGATATGCTTATGGCGATATTTCCCTTGCTGAACGAGCTTCGGTGTTGGGCGAATATGCTCAAGCTTTTTCCAAGGAGCATCCAGAACTTCCACAAGCCGAAATCGCGAAAGCCATAGCCCTCAAAGATAAATATGATCTCACCGGTGGCGACGAGACAGTTCAGGGACTTGTTCAGCAATTCATAGGTGGGATAGATCCAGAAAAAATGGCTGAGGCTTATGGATCTGCTACTGGTGGTAACTGGTTTGAACAAGAAACCAGGAAACAAGAATACATCTCGAAGTATCAATCCGGTCGAGATGTAAAGGAGTCTGAAACAACGGCAAGAGGTATTTCAATTGCAGGCGCAACCGGTTCCGCGAAAGAATATCTATTCAAAGGATGGAGCGATGAAGCTTATACCTATATTGGTAAAAACATGACAGATAACCAGGCCGAGTTATATGCTAGAGAAGCGCAAACCTGGAATAGTTCCAAGCAACATGGATGGGATATCCCTGAGCCGAGTGTGTTAACACTTCCTATGACCCAGGAGCAATACAGAAAAAGAATGGCAAAAGCCGGGATTACCGATGCGGCAATAAACTCATTTGATCAACTTCAATTGAGTATGTACGGGCGCATGTCGTATGACGAAAGCAATGCGATCTTGCAAAGTAAATACAAAGGATTGAGTGATCAGGAGAAGATCGCAATTTCACAACCGCTTTCACAGATGTATTCTGGCATTAACCAAATTCAGGAAAATGCTCAGTTATACGCCGGCATGAACGTGTCTCAGGCTACCGCTTACGCAAATTCGTTTCAAAACCAGACCATGGCGCAAATCAGTCTGGCCAATCAGACGTTACAACAATCTGGATCCTACCAGGTTTCGCTTTTGAACCTTGGGCTTGGTGGTGATCAGGCTCAGATGATGGGCGCGTTATTCACCAATCAATCCGCTCAGGGACGAAATAATCTTCTTTCCCGTTTGAGTGTGGCCAGCAACGTAGCCAATAATATGGTTTCCTTGTGGGGCATGAGTTCTGACGACGCACAGAAATTAGGCATGGAGGTTGGCGGAATGTCTCAGTACCGGCAGGGTATTTACGCCGGTGTCTCTCAGTTCGATGCTTCTTCCATGAACCAGATGATTGAAAAGGGATGGTCTATGCCCGGGCAGGGACGCTTGCCTTACTATATGGCCACTGGTGAAATCGGCGAAACCGGTTATCTCAAAGGCAAGTTGACCGGTAGCCCTCTATTCACCAATTCGATGGGTATAGGCAATCCTGGAGGCACTACAAGGGATCCCGTAACCGGAGAACAGGTTGCCACAGGACTTACGGGGGCGCAGGTAGCCGCTTCAATATTTGGATCAGATTGGGCGTCAAACTCAACCATCAACAGTATGGTCAATGGAATCACTCTGGATGGCGTGAATAGTCCATTCACCGGCCAGGCCGTTCAACTCCGCGGGTTGTCTGCCTTGAACTACATGCAAGCACAGCGCGGATACGAACAGCAGCAGGTTAATATTCAGCAGCAACAGGCTGGCTGGAACATGAATTACGCCTTCACAACCGGCGTCGGTTTGAGTAATTACAATACGATCAATCCTCAAACCGGGCAACCTTTTCAATTAGCTGCCGGTGGCTTGTGGGGCGTTCAGGACGCCAGTATGTACTTGAATTGGAATCAGCAGGAATGGAGTTTGGCATCTCAACAGCGCCAGATGGCCATGCAGTCTTCTCAGTTTTACGAGAATATGGCCATTCAGAAAAAGAGTACCGAGGTCAACAAAGAATACGCCATTCAGAACTGGAACTTTCAGGATGAAACCCGGGATCTCCAATGGGGATGGAAGAAAGAGGATTATGCGGAAAACATCCGGTTTATGACCGGGCGTCAACGTAAGATCGCCGAACGGCAACAAAAGCGCGACACCATCATGCACGGTATCGAGGGTGAACAGATCGATTCTCAACGCGACCAACAGAAGGAAAATTGGAAACTCGAAGATGAACGGTTTGCCCTTCAAAAGAAACAATTTGAAGAGCAAAAGAAAATGCAGCAGGAGTCACTGGACAAACAGAGGGAGTTCTTTGAAGAAAGAAAGAATCTGGAAGTCCAACAGCGGGATCTTCAACGCGCGATGTGGGTTGAGCAGATGGCTTTACAGCAGCAATCCATTCAGATCCAGGCCGAATATGCCGCTCAGAACTTTGAACTTCAAAAGATCACGATCGGTTTGCAACAGGCTCAGGCTGAATATGCTGCCCGGACCCGGGAATCACAACAGGCGATCCAGGATGAAGCGAATGCGACAACTGAATCCGCCTGGAATATGTGGAGAACCACCGGTGAAGCCATTGTCGCAATCACTCAAAAGGCGATTGAGTTCAAGAGTATTGTTGAATCCATAAATACCGGTTCTGCCAGTGCCGCTCCGGAAGGGTATGAATACAATCCCGACGGCACATTTACAAAGCGGGCAACCGGAGGTCGGTTCGCCGCCTTTGAAGATATGATCGTTGGCGAAAATGGTCCTGAATTAGTGACGTTTGACCGGAGTGGTTCAGTAACTCCCGGTGGCTCATGGAACCCATGGAACCAAAGCGTTCTGAACTCGGAACGCGCGGCCAGTAGCAGCGATCAACCAATCACAATTGTCTTGAATGTCGGCAATCAGCGCCTTGGCCAATTTGTCGTCGATCAGATGTCCAGGGAAATCGACGTATAACAAAAGATCTATCGTTGCAGACTACTTGTTTGCAACGATGGATCTATGTTTTTGAAGTTCGGTTTCTTTTGCGATTATTAAATCGCGCGAAGAATTATTCTTCATACTCGATAGAAGGAAATATATTTTTCTGAAAATCCAGATATCCGCCAGCAACAAAACAAGTCCACAACATATCTTGAAGAGCGTCAATCCATACTCTTTTATCGAATAAATCAATGAAACAAATAAGCCTAAGAGTATGAAGGATATGAGAAACAAGAGCAATGCTCGAAATGGGTTATCTTTCTTGTCCTGGTTTTCTAAATATAAGTCTTCCAGTTCTTTTTTTAATCTCACAATAGCAAGTTCAGAGGCGATTCTTTCTGAGTTGCTTGGTTCTTTGTCCATCACAATCCCTCCATGAATTTATCAATGTAGGGTCATTATATTCACTTCTGGTTTATTCAAAAAGTATCGTTTCTTTGACTATGACGGTTCGGTGGGTAAAATACTTATAGGTAAAACACATGTTCGATTACTGGTATAGGATGAGATTATGTCAAAAGATTATATTGTTATTGCGGATAGTATTCCCACCAGATCAAAGCGTTTCAGAGTAATCCAGGGAGGATGGAAAGAAGTTCTCAATAAACGGCAGACCATCAACGAGACTATTGATGGTAGTCTGGACATCTGCCTTGGCTCAATCTATAAGACAGAGCAGTATGTATTCCGCCTGGCAGAAACCGAAGCGAATACTGATTTCGGGACCAAGGCAGATCTGGAGTATTTCTTTAGACTGAACAATCCTGCTCCAGAGACAGGACACCCGAGTAACCTGCTGACCATTATTGATAACTACGAGAACACCATGCACGGGTACATGGTAGGGAACCTGGTGCCGGATCCGCTCACTACCATTATTTCTGGTGAGTACGCCTGGTTTATGACACTTGTTGAAATCCGAATTAAGCCGGAATAATCCCATGAGAAATATATCTACCACCTTACAGAACGCACTCAAAAACGCCAATGGCGTAAAGGCGAATGCCAGACTTCAGGTATATAAAAGCCGGATATTCGTGAAATCCGGTGGCCTTGACACTTCGTATGACGCTACCGGTGCGCAAGAGGCCGGTGTCCATCCAGATACGGCAGTTTATCAGGACTGCGCGTTTGACGGCACTCTCAATAAAGTTGTAACCGTCACCGTCCGGTCCAACGGACTTTCTTTTTATATTGAAGGAAGTGCCACTGAAATCAATATCGCGACCGATGTGGCTCAGAACACCAGGCCAACCCTGGTCGCTCCGTATGTGTTTTGGTTTAACTCTGTGGGATCAATTCTCCGGGCAACATACGATCTTACTGCTGGAACTCTCTCGAATCAGGCCACGATCTTCGACAATTCTGGAAATACCTTTGTGGCCACCAGTATTGGTTCTGTATTCGGAATCGATGCCAATAACGCCGTTGCTCTTCGCGTGGATGATGGCGGGATAGGAATAACCCATTACTCTTACTCTAACTCTGCCTGGCAGTCAAATGTCTTCCCTGAGCGAATCATGTTCCCTGATGCCGTATGGGGTAGTTCGCAGATCTGCAGATTGAATTACGCTGCGGTTGCCAGTATTCCTGCCGGCATCTTTGTGTACCTGACCACGCCCATTGGATCTGTAAAGGGAATTCAGCTTCTTCCGGATGGTAATTGGACTGACATATTTACCGCGGTCCCGGAAGACCTCACGGCATTCTATATAAGCAACTGCGTAGTGGACTCGTACAACCGGATTCATCTATGCGGTCAATTTGTGCGCACCGGCGATTTCAACTCCGGCGCCACTTATAACATGGCCATCTGGAGTGATGACGGCAAGGTTTTCTCACTTGACCGGTTCACGGTATTTTCCTCCCTGGGTTACCGGTTCATGCTTTCCCTTGGAAGGTCTTCAGAGATCTTTTCCGATATGAACCGAACTGCAGTATGCGAATCGTCCTATGTCTTTTACAGAGACAATGCGACCCGGCTGGAAAATGTATCGGTGATCAACCTCACCGGCACGACAACATCCGGGTGGACCGTTACGATCCCTAACGGCGATCGAAAGTATGACAATTCCCCCCTGATGAAGAGAGGGAACTTTGCCAAACTTGAGATTGGCGTTGAGGCCGGGGGATCGATCCTCTGGGAAGAGTATCAGCGGTGCGTTATCGCAAAAGGAACCACGGACTTAATGGACGGTTCGCGTTCATTGGATATCCAGATTTTGCCTGAAGGACTATGGCGAACATCGGCCATTACCTATCCGTTTTATCTGGAGATCCAATCCAAGCAATCAATCCTGGATGATGTTGATACTATGGACAACCTCTATACCGCTCCAAACTCCCATGGTGTATCCGATCCATTTTGCGTAATGTTCTCCCTTCCTGAAACACCGTTTGAGGCGCAGGCTAAGGCCAGCGGTTCTGTGGATCATTGGAGTGGAAATCTGATCTCAGATCTATATCTGGAGCAATATCCGGTAATTTATTCACTTCCCCTGACAATCAAGTTGTTTGGGTGGAGTCGGATCGGCTTGATGGATACTAACCCGAACACTGCGGACAACACCGACGTTACTTCCCCCAATGACACATTTACACCCATGTTCCTGGTGGAAGGCGAAGATGGTGAAGAGAGAACGGTGGTAATTGAAAGTAGCGAAGCGGCAAACGGGATCAACTATCCCCCACAGACTTGGAAGTCTGGCAACGCCCGGGCGAATACGGGTACTTATCCGGTTGTTCACCTGTCATCCACATCCGGATTACTTGTCGGTGACAAAATCAAGAAAGTTGGAGTCAGGGTGGCTTCAACCGGTCCAACTGTATATTACCTGGAGCGCATGGAGATCCCCGAAGTATTGATGTATTACACAGCCACGTTCTATGGTGGCACATTGGGAGAAGAATACTTCTGGGAGCCAATTGAATACACACCTCCCGCGCCAGTTGAACTACCTCCTATCGAATTTCCTCCGCTTGTGTTTCCTACGCCCATTCCCATCGGTGAAACCTGCATGAGTGGATTAACAAAAACAGGCCCATATAACGTTCCTCTCAAACAGACCATCCTGAGGAATTACGAAACGACTGTTCCAGCAGAACCGGTCGATAATTTCGATCACCTGGTTCAAAACGGGAAGGTATTCAATTATGTAACAAAACAGTGGGAGATCCCAAAGCCGACCGTTCTTCCCATAAAAATGTCGATGGATACCAAAGTCTTTGAAGCAAATATCCGCCCGGCTACAGTTACCAACAAAACCTATCTTGAAATAGAAGGTCTGATCAGGTCGGTGAACAACATTGGGATCGATGAATATGGCGATTTCTATACCGGTAATGGGTACTGGAAAGTAGAAGCACTCAACCAAATCGGAACGGCTATTCTTACCGGCACGAACGATATTGTCACTGCAGATAACACCATAACTCGGGTAGTGCGTTTCAATCCGACCGTCGGCACGAAGGTATATGGATTCCGTATTTCGCTGATAAATACCAACGATCCGCAAACAGGAAGAATTCACAAAATAAAACTCATTGCTTCCGAAAGTGGCTTAAGCCACTCAGGTACTCCATGGTTTTTTCAGACCCTTACGACACCAGGAAAAGTTTATTGCCTGGAAGAACATGGTCACTGGCATAACTGGAGTGTTGATTTTAATGGGGTTTATCACGTAAATCCCACTGAAATGTACGGATTTCGAATTGGAAATTATCCCGGCTACTATTCAGGCAGCATCAGCGGAGACAGATCACTTGGCGGTATTTTTGATCCATATGTAGTGGGAGATTATTCCGATGGATCGCAATGCCGTCCAGTAAGCACCAACCCTTCGGGTGGAAATGATTTTGTTACTCTACGCTGCGAATTTACCGGTGGTGAAAAGAAAAGAGTAAGACTTGCCTGGCAAGCTCCACAGGTGCAATACCCAAATATCGGCGCCTACGGCGGCCACGGAAACGCCACATATACACATGGATATGGTTGGGATTTGTATGAATGCTCGGTCATAAGCCGGCAGTTAATTTTTGCTGTATCTGCCATGCGAATCTACAACGTCTGTTTATAGGATTGAAAAATGACCTCAACAACCACTCCGACAATCCTTAAAAATACAAAGAAAGGGTACCCATTACTCCTTTTCTCTGCAAAACCTTACTCTGCATTCAACTTTCAAACCTGCGCTACTTTCTTGATGGCAGGGAATTACACCTGGGTGGGATTAGTCGGCTTTGCCACCGATGCGGATAATTACATCCTTGCCCGGTGTAGTTTCACCAGGGTTCAAATTATCAAGGTCCGGAATGGATTTATGCAAATCCTGGCCGAAGATTACATAACAGAAAACAGTGGCCAGATCACCATGATGTTCTCTCACAAGGATGGCGATTTCTCTGTACGGCTGCTTATCGGTGGATACTTTACAGATCCCATTCTTACATATCGCTGGAAGGAATCAGATGGTCCCTTGTCGACCGATCCAGACCTGTTCCATGTAGGTGTGTATTCCTGCATCAATCCTCCGCATTTTCGGATCACGTCATTCGATTTTGAAAATTGTGATGGTATCCCGTATCTCCCTGGGACAGATACAAGTACCTTGTCGGCATTCCCAGACTCCGGTTTTGTGATGATTGATGATTCGAAATACCAATACCAGGGTAGAAAACCCTGGTTAAGTGAACTAACCAATATCACGAACTTCCCGGGACCGTTTCAGGTCAAATCGACCGGAGCGTTTACCTATACCAATCCCGATTCTCATATTGCCTTCTCTGGCAAAGCCGTTGAAGCGGCTATGTTTGATTGGAACAATATATCCAATGACTTCAATGATTTATTCTTTGCCACAGACGCACAATATGCCTGGACCATATCTGCAATTGATCGAAAGAACTTCATAAGTCCTTCTACCTGGTTGCGTAACCGCGCCCGATTCTTCTGTCCTCACCAGAAAGGGGTAGTTTCCACCACTCACAGGGCATGGATGACCACAGGACTTACTGGAATCATACCGAT
This sequence comes from uncultured Leptolinea sp., assembly GCA_964420995.1. Lineage (GTDB taxonomy): Bacteria > Chloroflexota > Anaerolineae > Anaerolineales > Anaerolineaceae > Leptolinea. Next base: position 30,048 of record CAYQUX010000023.1, read on the forward strand.
CTATACCGGTGCCACTATCAATCCGCAGCACGACATGGGGAGTCTTTGTTTCCTGGATTCAGATGATATGGCAATAATCAAAATGTTCCGGGCGTCATCCGGGGATACCGATGCCACAATTGGGGACATGTTGAACATGGTCACCAGAATGGCCGGCGCAATCCCTCAATTCTCCGGAGATAAGGTTATCTCCTCTTTGACACTTTCAAAGAACAGGACAACCCTATGATCGAACCAATAGGCGGGTGTGACATTCGATTCAACGTGCCGAACTTCCCTGTGAAAGGCGGAGTAGAACTTGTTACAAACATCAGCATTCAACCGGATCTGACTGATCCTGTCGCCACATTTCCTGAAAATTCCTTACTGATCGTCCGCCAGAACGAGGGTGCTGATATTTATATCGGATCATCGAAAGTTGCTTATGTGGAAGGTGTTTTTTGTTCCTGCAAAACAATAGGCCATATTCGAGTGCTCTTCCATAATGAGTTTTGCACGGTTTATATAGATGAAAAATGGGTGTACACCTTCTCGTTTGCATACATAAAGTATCCAGAAACTCTAGCTGCACAACTGGCATTTTACGATGGCACAGAAACCCAATCAGGAACGCTGGCGATTTCGGATGTTGAAATAAAAGAATTGTGCGATTGGCGGGACGCCATCTTTATCGACCTGGAAACAAACGCGGCGAATGCCATTCAGTCGATTATTCAGCAAAGGCCGGTCGAGATTCTTCCCCGGTCCAACGGGGCAATAGATTTCTTTTATGAACCAAATACCAGGGAAGAAGTGCCTTTATCCAATATCCGAAGACACACAATCACCGAAGAGGACTCGAAGTCGGCTAGCAGCGATGGCATTGTCTACTACTCTGATGTCGCGGTGATCTCCGATGAAGCCACCCTGGAAGATGTCGGATTTATCACCCGAATGATCCGGGTACCAGAGTTGGATAGCGGAGCTTTGCGTGCAGCGAAAGTTGCTCAGAAGAAAGCCAGACAGAGTACGTACAAGCACCATATTGAAGGCCGGATCAACCTGGCTCTTGAAGTAGATGATTTTGCCACCACGTCATACAAACCTGCCAACGAAAGTCATATACGAAATAAATGTTTCATCGTAGAAACCATCCAAATGGATCTCTCGAATGGCAACTTTACCATGGTGGCAGAAGGCAGAAAGAATGACTAACGATCTTCGAAGTAAAATTTCCAGCCTTTCAAAAGGCAAACGCATCAAAGCAACTGTCGTTGAGGTGAACAACAACCTTGCCAGCGTTCGCATTGGTTCAAATGGCCAGGTATTGCAGGGATTGAATATTATTGGTGGCCAAATCACGGCAGGTGATTCGGTGTATGTAAACTATTCATCCGGAACTCCTGTCATTGAAGCGTACTCGAAAAAATCGATCAATTCCAATTCCAGGGTAATTAGAACTGTTATCAAGTCTGTTGTTCCGGATACGGAAACCGAAAACAACGAGACCGGACAGACCTTAGGGGATCACACCCATCTCCAGAACCAGATTACCGACCTGGATCATGACGCCTATCTAATCCAGGGGAAACCGGTTGTCACCACAGAACCGGAAGAGGGACAACTAATGAGATTTGTTGATGGTGCATGGACGCCTGTAGGAATTGTGATTCCTAATTTTGACCCGGCAAATCCGAGTGAAAACCAGATTCTAATTCGAGTAAACGGGAAGTGGACGCCAGTAAATTTTCCAGAAGTAAACGCAGTAAAAATCAGAGGTGTTCCGGTTGTAATCACGGATCCGCAGGTGAACCAGGTGCTTACCTATTATGGGGATCAGTTTGTCAACATGGATCAACAGGGAAGTGGTGGGAGTAGCGGTACAGGACACACCATTCAACTCAACCGTGTTTCGCTTGAAGGTAAGACAAACCTGAATTTCATTGGCGATCTCAAGGTAGAAAATAACAACTCGTATGATTCGACGGATGTTTATATCAACGGATCAGCTGTCACGTCAATCATGTCTGCTCAGATGTATAGATAAGAGGTAACCATGCCAGCCAATACTGTTCCCATATTTACCAAAACACCCAAAGTCGGAATTTGTTCTGTCAATTCAGCCAATACAGCCTGTGACGGATCCGGAACGCTCACTTCACTTTTTACAGCAGGCGAGAATGGAAGCCGGATAGAGCGCATTCGATATTCAAACGCTCAGGCCACACCCGCAGCCAGTAGCGCCATGGTTATCCGTTTCTTTATCACGGATGTGAATGGTGCAAATCCAACACTATTGGCAGAAACTTCCTTGGCTACAGCTACCAGGTCAGTAACTGCGGTAGGTGCTGGCGGTACGTACACATTTGCAAATGGTCTGGTAATTCCTGCGGGAACAATTATCAAAGTTGCGCAATCTGTTTATGCTGGCGTTCAAGATTTTATGCACTATGTCGCCGAAGGTGGAGATTATTAATGAATTATGGCACTTTTGGATTCTCTGGAAAAGGATCCGGTTACGAAATATTGAATGCCGATGTTGTCTCCCGGATTGGAAATAGGACAATCTATACCTTCCAAAATACTGGTGCACTTGTCTACAAAAAGAATGGCCGTGGCGGGTTTTTGCGAGTCGAGTCCAAACTGATCTGTGACATTCTATTAGTTGGCGGTGGTGGTGGAGGAATGCGCGGTGGAGGCGGCGGTGGCGGTGTGATTTTTTTGAGAGACTATGAGTTTCAAGCCGGTGAATACCCGATCATCGTAGGCGAAGGAGGTGGATGCGGTTATGAGGACGGTAGAGGCAGCATTATGTATCTCAATTCGTCCGGTGGTCATTCGATGGTTGGCAAAGAATTAATAGCTTATGGTGGTGGGCGCGGTGGCACAGCATTCAGTGCAACTCCCACAACCGGATCTACAAATGTAACCTGGGATACAAACAGAGGCGTTGACGGTGGTTCTGGTGGTGGGACTGGTGGGGCTGCTTCATATAAAGGTTTAGGAACCGATGGGCAAGGATATGATGGTGGAATTAGCGTAAGTGCCGGTGATCCCTGGCCTGGCGGGTCTGGTGGTGGAGCTGGTGGTGTTGGTGGAAATGCGTCGATTAACTCCGGAACAACGGTTGCTGTAATCAGTCCCGGTGGAACAGGTAAGGTTTGTGATATCACTGGAACACCCGTAACGTATGGTGGTGGTGGGGGTGGATCTGCCTGGACAAGAGATTATTACGGAAATGGTGGTTCTGGTGGGGGTGGACGTGGTGGCGGAACTTCAAATGGAAGACACGGCACCAATGGACTGGGCGGCGGCGGTGGTGGTGCCGCTCAGGGTTTATTTACGGGAAGTGGCGGGTCAGGAGTGGTAATCATCAGTTGCCAAAACTGACGAAAGGTGTAGAATACTGTTCTATATTGAAAAGGTTTTCGATGAACCAGGTCCCTGTTACACAGAAAGAAATCAAGATAAATCCTGACTTTGTATCGAAATTGGATACAAAGTTTCTTTCCAATGACCTGAACAAGCTGATCCGAAATGAGACTTCCGAATTCGGAACCGATGCGAATAAGTTGGGGGAATTGACTCCAGATATCGCTGTGCAGATCAAGAATCCTACCTGGCAAAAGGATCGCTTTTCCAGAAGCCCCTTCAAAGACTTTCTTAACATCTGATCCTTCAAACCCCGGCATCAAAGAGGCACCCTCTTTCCAATGGATTGAAAACTAGGGAAATTGTGCTACTATAGAAAACGGAACAGGAACTTCTAATCCACCATACATGAAATCACGGCCTGAAGATGGCTGTGATTTTTTGTTAAGTTGATTGGGCTATTTTGTCTTCCTGGAGAATGATCTAAATGACACTTGAATCCATAGATCCGATTTTGAACCTTATCGAAGAACACGGCCTATCCCTTGTTCTTCTTGTCTTTATGATCATTTTCTGGTTTGTTCCCTGGGTAAAGCGGTTGAATAAGAAAGAAGAAACCGTTGACGAATACCAGGCAATGATCGACAAAAGGGAGTCGCAACAGGCTCTCACAGAAAAGATATTCAAGGCTGATTCCGAGATCAACATCCTCATCGCAGAAATGCTGGCACACTACAGTGCACAATGGGTAACCTTGTGGCAATTTCATAATGGGGTGAACTCAATTGCCGGTGTTCCTTTTCTCAAAATCTCTGCAACGCACGAAAGAACGTCCATAACTGTAAGTCCAAAGGCTCACATGTTCAAAGACATGCCGGTAAGCCTTTTTCTGGATGACAACGCCTATTTGATCGAGAAGGAGGTGTCAAGTCTGTCACTTTTTGATGAAAAGGTAAACTCTGCAATCCGAAATCTAATGGGTACGAATCAATGCCAGAAGATGTTTATCGGTATCGTTCGTGGAGTCAACGGCGGCCTGATCGGAGTAATAACCATGGCGTTCCTACAGGATACATGGTTGACCGATGAAGACTATAGTCTGATCAGGTCTTATTCCTCCCGGGCTGCCATTGCACTATCAAATCTTGTTACTCTCTATGACGAGAACAAGAAGCTCTTTCATTAGTGGTAAGGAGTAATATCATGCAGCTTTCTAGTGATCAATTGGTCTGGATCGGTGGCATATCCACTGTTCTCATTGAATTTCTCAAGTTTGTCCTGGGTCTGAAAAAGATCAAATTGGATAAGACTGTTTTAACCATTCTGGTTATGATCGTGGCGCTTGTCCTTGGGTATCTCTGGTCCGCTCCCGCGGTCGCACTGGCATTCGCTACCGGCGATCCGATGACCACACTTGGTGCGCTCCTGAATCTGGCCGTAGCGGTCGTGGGTTACGCCACTTTGATCTATAACATCATCCTGGATAATGCCTTGAAGGGGCTTAAAGGCCTCATAGTCATTATGAAAAATGGTTCGGGTGCGTAATTAACCAGATTAGATCAAACAACAAGAAATCAAATAGGTGTAAATAATTAAGACCTCTCCAGAAAAGAGGTCTTTTATCATTCGTGAACTTACTTTCCAAGAGATCTGAATTAGGGGAGTTCACATCACGTAATACTTGGGAGGGGGATGGAAGTGCTCCAGATGCTGCTTTTTCAGAAATGCGGATTTCCATATTATGACAGTCGATCTTGATTATTGCATGATCGATTACAAAGAGAAATTGATGGACAACGGGATTGAATACCCGGGCATGATCCGCATGAAAGGGGTCTAGGAGATTATTCATTTGATATAACAGGTCTATTCGGTACGAAGTACGAAAACTATCACACCATGAAGTGTTTATGTAAGGAACGCGGCGGTCTACCGAGAATTAGATCTCTAAACATGGATAGGGTATTAGTAGAAAGTCTGCTCTATAATGTGAGCACATCACATTATTTAAAAATGTTATAATGGATAAGACAGTGGGAAATTAGAGTTGTAGCGGGATCAAAGGCGATCCTACTGAACGATTTGGGGTGACTATGTGGGCTAGTGATATATGATAGGTCGATGGGTAAATAATGTTGTTATGCGCTCAAATGTGAGTGTATCCTACCGGCTAACTCGAAAATATTTTGAATGAAATCAAAAATATTTTTATGGAGATATTATGCAACTGTTAACGATTGAAGATGTTCTATCACGGATAAATGAATATTTCAAAGATGATTTTTTAACCCGCACAAAACCCATTATTCAACCTAACGAAACTTATTTATGGGCAGGCAATTATTCATATGGTGAACATGAGGAGTATGGATTATTGGAAAGTTTACTGGGTGGGGGGAGTGATTATTGGAAAAAAATTACAATCGGTTATTGCATAATAACAAGTTATCGACTAATTTTTATAAGTTTCAAGGTAGATGAAAATCGAAGCAAAAATAGACTTTTCAAAACAGGATACTTTCACACAGTTGTTTATAATTTTGATCCACTGAATTCACCACTTAAAAACGCCGAATTAAAAACGAGAGATGCCACCGAAATTGATATTCGGGATCTATCAGGTATTGATCGTCAAGAATATGAATATGAAATTGATGGAAATAAACAAAAATTGGTCAAAATTCAAATGAATGATGTTTCTCCAATTTTTTTTCCGTCACAAGAAGGAAAAGAGATATATGATTTGATTTTTGAGATTAAAAATAATCCCCCAATTTTCTCTAATCAATCAGAAAAACCAGGCACGCTTGATTTATTGCGCAATTTAGAATTGCTCCATAAACATCAAGTTTTATCTGATGAAATTTACGAAACAGCAAAAACAAAATTACTTGGGATTGAGTAATATATATTTTTCAAATTGTAAGTCGTGCTTGATTCTGTAATAAAAATAGACAGGTTTTTCAGAAAAATGATTCGCTCAAAATCGAGCGCATTTACCACACAGCGGGCAACCGCTTGGCTGAAACCACCAACAGAAGGTTAAAATCCATCAACGGGCAGACGGTACAGTGGGACGATAAAGGGAATATGTTTGCTGACACCATCCACGCCGCCAACAAGATAGTAGGCGTGGCAAAAGGCACCTCTTTCACACCATTCTTTCTGAAAGCCACTGGATTACCTCTTCTTTCCTTTTGAAACCGGCATGGTATTCCACCGGGTTATTGAACCTGAAGAGGACAAGCATTGGAACGCTCGAAACTCCATAGAAATCAAAGGTTTCCGTATCATCGTCCTGCGACTCGACGTGCAAGAATCCAAAGTCACCTGGATACTTTGCGGCTGCTGACGCGATGATCGGTTCCAGAATCTTGCAAGGTTTGCATTCTGGAGACGAGAACATCGCCAATGTGATTGGCATGGTGTTCAGGTAACTCTGGATGTCAGATAGTTTAGATAAGGATAGTAGTGAGGACATTTTGATTGTTTTCCTTGATGGCTTCTTCTTTGGAAAGAGGCCGGATGGGATCATGCCACATGGCATTGAATGATGGACCGGTGGAATTGCCTCTCTCGTTTAATCGAGAAAATGTGAAATGCCCGGTCTTCATAAAGGGTCCCCGAAAATCCTTGAGGATCTTTGATGTTGGGTTTTTCTCCAGCATAAACCGCTGTCCGATTTCGAGATGGTTGAATTCAGTTACTTCCAATATGCACCTATAGAAAGAACGGTTCAACCCATAAGGGATTCTGGGTTATCCGTTGTTCATCATTTAGACAATTCCATTCGCGAATCCTGAAATGAACGATATTTTCAGGTTGATATTCTTCCACATACTTTCTGGCATCACAGAAAAAGGTTTTGTAATTCTTTCTCCGCTTTGACGGAATCATGCAGAGCGGCCAATCCGCATTCGTGTACTGGCCGGTATAGGCGTGTTCCGTATCCCTGCCGGTTCGGTCAAACACGATCTGGCCGAACGGTTCACCCACGACCAATTTTACAAAACCACCAATGTGAGCTGTGAGTTCTACGGTCCAGTGATTTTCGTATCCAATATCTCCAAAGCCGGCATCATCGCAGACTGTTATTCCCTTACGCCGGGTGGAAGACTTGGACCTGAGTTGGTGGACGATGTGGTTGTGGGCACCGATAATTTCTTTGGTCATACCAAGCGTTGTGGTCCCGGGGAAGATCGGGAAAGCCGCGCCATCCGGAGCGTAATATAGATCCCCATACATCGTCTCTCCGTTGAAGGCCATCAGAGGAATGAACCAATTTCCCAGGCGAACATCCACAGAATTGGGATTGACCAGCTTAATTTCAAACGGTGAAATCGTGATATTTCCATTGTCAATCTCTTCAAGTATTTCTTCAAAGCATAGCATAGAGGGGTTCCTTTGACCTGTTTCTCGTGATTATTTTGGAGTACTCTGCAACTCGGTTTGCAGACCTTCAAGATAAACAAGGGCATCCAGGAGTTCGTCGATCGCGTCGCTGCGAAAATCGCGTCCGTTGAATGGCTGAAGGCGTGTGCCATATTTTTCGAACCCGTAGTTATCACGGTCAGTCATCTTCTTTGTAATCGAATCGACGATCTTTGGATTGACGTTCTTTACCTTTGCCCAACTCCAGAAATGTTCCTTCGCTTTATCCCACAGGGCGGGTTCTGAATTCGGAACGGGCATAGGTTGAACCTTGACGCCGCAATCGATATGTTTCTGGCCAAAAGCTACGTCTGGCAGGAAACTGTTTTTTACAAGGAACTCAACCACCTCCGAAATAGTCTTGCCGGAGAAAATCAACCTGGCACAGCTATGCTCCATTACTGGTTTCCAATAAACTACCCATAAACCAACGTTCTCTAGCCAGGTAATCGAAAGATCACTACTTATGGCAATGGAAGTCTCAGGAGCGAGTTTAACGATGTTCGCGATGATGGTGTCTTCTATGGGGTTGTTCATACTTCATTCCTATATGTTGCCATTTGTCCTCTTTTTTTTATTCAGTAATCTTTCTGCATAGTACGTCGTTTACGTACCGAATTTCATCTTCGACTATGGTGGTTTTGAACAGGCCGTCGAGTAACTGGAGCCAGGTAAGAACCCTGGTCGCACCTTCATAAAAAAGAATCTGCCTTGCGCATAGCAACTTACCTATTACTTCATGCTGTGCTTTGTTGTGGCAATTCTCGGAATGGACGTTCACACAATTGAAGGGTGAATTGATCAGTTCTTTGACTTCGATCGCGCATCCCTGAGCATCACCTTTGGTGATAAAAACTTCGTGCATCTCAAACCCACCATTGATCAATGGCTTGTCGCAGATTGGGCACTTAGGCGAATGAAAGCTGATATGCCTTTGCTTGAGAAGCTGTTCTTTCAAATCGGCTCGTGACTTTCCGCTCCGCCTCACCAACAAAGTTTCTTCCATAGGTGCTCAATCTCCATTCGTCAATGTCTAATTCAGTTTCTTCCTTGAGGAAGTCGATCAGGCAGGTTGCTTCCCACTTCAACAGATCCTTGGTGGATTGGATCGGTATGTCCAGCATCTCTTTGACCACGGCCAGACGGATTTCACGGCGAGAGTCTTCAAGCCCATATTGCAGCAGGATGATCAACGCGGTGCATTGCCGGGGTGTACAGGGGTTTTGCCAGTGGATCGGTTGTTCACTCATGGCGTTCAGCCGCATACGTAAAGCAGCTTTACACTCTTCATAGGTGAGTTCCATTACAGATTCTCCCGGGAGCCTTCGCGGTTCCCCGTGTTTGATCTAAGGACCTCCAACCCATCATCGGTCAGGCTGTAATTTCTAGCCTGACCTTTGATGGGCGGGGGAGATACGAAACCGTCCCGTATCAAACAGTCAATCCGATATTTAACAAAGGACGCTGGTTTGAGCAATTTGTTACCCATCTCAAGCATGGAGTTATGGTTGTAAACCCCACGCAATACGAACATGTCATGTGCATCTAGTTTTCGTCGATACATGCAATCCTCAAACTACGAACAAAATAACAAAGCCACGAATTCCTTTCAGTATAGGAATCAGTGGCCTTGAATTAAATGGGGTGGTGACAGTGGAAGGGTGCTAAAAAGCGAGTTGGTGGATCAATTCCTCTGTATTTACCTCTTCTTCCTCGTCATCATCCTCTTCAACCTCTGGAACCTCAACTTCCTCCGGTTCCTCGATCAACATATCTGGAGAGACAACCGGTGCCGGATGAGTTAGAAACCAACCCAGTGCGGTATACCGTTTGGATATCTGATTATTGGTGATGGCTTTCTGCATGGATTGATCATCACCCACCAGCACACAGGCTGTTCTTGCGCGGGTCACTGCGGTGTAAAAGAGATTGCGTTGCAGCATGATGAAGTGTTCCGGAAGCATGGCAATGATGATCCCCGGGTACTCGCAGCCCTGGGATTTATGGATCGTCATGGCATAGGCAAGAACCACGTTGGCCAATGCCTCCAAGTTGTAGACCACCCGGCGATTCTTCTCATACTCGATTGTGGTGTCCTTTCCTGATATCGAAATGATGTACCCGCAGTCGCCGTTGAACACGTCCAGGTTGTAATCGTTCTTGGTTTGCATGACCCGATCACCCACGCGAAACGACTTGAAACCGCACTTGATCTCATCCTGCCCAACCAAAGGATTGAATTTCTCCTTGAGGCTCGCGTTCAGAGCGTCCACTCCGCAGATCCCTTTGTACATAGGGGTAAGTACCTGAATATCCTCATAGGGGATATTGAACCGTTTGCTGATCCGGGGGAATACCTCGTCAGCGATCCACTGAGCTGCGGTAGTGCTTTCGGCAGTAGCAAAGTGGTACATCCCGTTATCGTTATTGATCCGGAAGTATTGCCCTTTGTTGATCTTGTGGGCATTTTTGATAATGTCCGACGTGGCTTCCTGCCGGAAGATCTGTGTCAGCGTGGTGACCGGGAACAATCCACTTTCGATGATATCCCGCAGCACATTGCCGGCGCCCACCGAAGGAAGCTGGTCCACGTCACCCACCAGGAGGACATGGGCTTTCGGAGGGATCTTTTCGAAGAGTTTGGAATTCAACCAGGCGTCCACCATGGAGTATTCGTCGATGATGAAGAAATCCGACTCCAGGGGGTTGGCATGATTGCTTTCGATATCGATCTCGATCTCGTTATCCTTCCGGGGGATAAGGCCAAGCAGCCGGTGCATGGTCATACCCTGACGCCCGGTTGTTTCCTGAATTCGTTTGGCTGCCCGGCCAGTAGGCGCTGCCAGACTGTAGGTTTTGCCGTACTTATCCAGGTGATCCAACAGGGTTTTGATACAGTGGCTCTTGCCGGTACCTGGTCCTCCTGTGACAACGGAGATGTTGTAGTCTATGGCGTTCTGGAGTCCGGCTAGCTGTTCATCTGAAAGACCATCGATAATCTCGATCTGTGGCAAGCATTTTCCGCCAACTTCGTTCTCGCGGTGGAACTTGTGGATGGCCAGCATGTTTTCCGCGCCGCGAAATTCAGCGTTGAAGTTTGCCCGAAGGAATACAGCTTCTTTGACTGATCCAATCGGTACAATGATCAACTTGCTTCTATTTTCGTGAACCACGACCTTGACGCGATCACCTGGTACCCCGATCAGGTTTTTCAGAGATTTAATCATTTCCTCAATCGGCAGGAAGGTGTGACCGGAGTGACCAGCTTCTTCCAGAGCATAGTCAACACCGGCCATGATCCGTTCGGCGCTATCCCGCTTCGTGCCAATGGATAGGGCAAATTCATCTGCCGTTTTGAATCCGACGTTGGAGATCTGGTTCACGCAATACGGATTCTCCTTCAGCTTGTCTATGGCGAATTCGCCCCATTTTTTTTTCATCTTCACGGCCACGTTGTTGGAGATCTTGGCGTTCTGCAGGTAGATCATCAGCCGGCGCAAACCAGCTTTTTCCTTCCAGGCAGCCACAATATTTTTCATCTTCTTGATCTTGACGCCCGGAACCTTCATCAGAAGAGTAGGATTGTTTTCTATGATATCCGGCAGTTTTTCCCCGTACATATTGACGAGAGCGGTGGCGATCACGTCGCTGATCCCTTTGATCTGTCCGGATGCCAGAAACCGGTAGAGTCCTTCTTTGGTGAAGATATTCTCCATTTTCAAGCGAAGTACCTTCAGTTGTGGGCCGAACTTGGGGTTGATTTCCCATTTGCCCTCTATATCGAGATGATCGTTTTCTTTCAACTCCGCGAATTCACCGGTGACCGTGACCTCCTGATAATCAAAATCACCCAGGCACTCTTTATCGGGGAATACTGAAAACACACTCCATCCGTTTTCAGGATTATGGTAACGGATGCGTTGAACCTTACCGGATAGATTGGCCGTACCTTCGTAAAGTGTCATTTTAATTTCTCTCCTAACCCGGAAATCATTCCGAGAGCGATGATGATCCCACCTGTTTGCTTACCTAATTGCAGTAGAACCTCGTACTTTTCTTTGTTTGTTTGGATCGGCGCATTCCTATCCATGCTCACGGGTAGGTGACGGAACAATTCAAGACTTGACGACTGGACCGTCCAAGAGAGAATCCCGGACGGTGTGTCAACCACTACGGTCCCATGTTCAAGTGATGCTGGAAACAACCAGGTCAGGAATGCCACAAAGCAATCCCGTTCCTGCTCTTCTGTAATGACATTGATCATAGTCCCCTCCCTAAAATAATGACTGAGGCTTTTCGTTTGGACCGGGGTCTTCAAACCGGGCTTGCGCTCCGTTGAAATGAACCAGCGACGATCCACCCTGACCATACCTAGTGGTCCAGGTGATTTCACGCATGTTCGGGATCGGTTCTTTATCTTTTCCCAACACATCATTGATAACGCCGATATAAGAGGCGTCATCTTCCAGAGCTGTGGATCCTTTCGCGGAGTTGGCCGTGAGCTTATTATTCTTCCCGCGTTTTTCCGATTTCGGAACCTGTGAGGCCGTCCAGATGGTGATCAATTCTTCACCGAGTCCCAACATGCCCTCTGCCGTAAGATTATCGGTCTGAGGGGGCAGGGTAAGCCCCTGAAGCCAGTGAGAAATCTTTTCTTCCATCTCGACCTTGTTATGGACATTTGCTTCGGTCCGGAGTAGGTTGAAATAGTCGATAAATACCACCAGCCGGCATTTCTCGGCACCAATGCCGGTTTTTGCGTACTGTTCTGCAGACCCTTTGCGTACACTCTTGATTTCATCCATGATCTGGACCGGGGTTCGTTTGTTATAGGCGAACCAGGAGTCTTGATGTTCCAGTCGGGCAATGGCCGCATCAATACGTAGATCTTCTTCCTCATCGGTTACATGCTCTTCCAGCTTGTCCATATCGGTCATGGAAATGTTGGCCATCGTTCGGGTACCCATATCGTAGGGACCAATCTCGTTGGAGATAAAAAGAGTCGTGTAACCCTGGTTGGCATACATTTCGTTGAGGGTAAGAAGACACGCGGTTTTACCGGCCTTTTGTTTGGCGATTAACACGCCATAGGTCGGATAACGAAACTTTTTTACTGTTTGCTGGATCGTGGCGATTCCTGAAACCATACCGTGAAATTTCTCGGGGTGTTCTCTGCGGATCGCTTGCGCTTCCAGCCACAGCTTTGATAATTCTGAAAGCCTAATTGCCACTTGACCTCCGATCGTCTGTTTGCCGATAAGAGGTCAATTCCGCGCTGACAAAATCATGCATACGATCCGTAAGCCTGTCTCCCAGTCGTTCCCACGTTCCAGACGTGAAATCCTTAATGGATACATTAGTGGTGATCATTGTAGGAAATTGCGTTGGACTTTGATACCGGTAATCGATAATGGAAAGCAGTTGAGACATAACGAAAGAGTTGGATCCCTTGATATGTTCCGCGCCCAAATCATCCAGCATCAGGATCGGCGCGTTGGATACTTTGTTTATGAATTCATCGAGATCCCCTTTACTGGTGCCATCTTCCGAACGTCCCGCAGATACCTCACCGAGTATTTTGGTCACCAGGTCCCTTGTGGTCATGTAGAGGGCGATGGGACCAAAGCTGGTCGCAGTAGCCCGAAGCAGGTGTGTTTTTCCAATTCCCACCGGACCGGACAGAATTAGCCAACGTTTGGGATCCAGGGCGAACTCTCGACAGAAGACATACATATTTTCAAGAGCCTTTGTTTCTTCATCGCTCGACCGGTGATAGTCGAACGATTTCAATTTCGTGAACTCATACCAGGAACGCACGGTGTAATTCTTATAACAGCGATCCCTGATCCAATCTGAGAGTACACACAGGCAACGAATCGGCCAGAAGGTTTTCTGATCCGCGGAGATATCGAATTGATCCGCACCACCACATTGAGGGCACAATCCGGAAATATTTTCCTTGCCCGTTTTCTTGTAAAACGCATTGATCACATCCGCCCGGGTCATTCTCCAGTAGTCTTTGTTATCCACATATGGTTTGATCAGTGACCACCAGGGTTCCCCTGTTCCGGTTAACTGGTAGCGCCAGGTGAGATAACTGCCAAGATTGTCGGGGTAATGAACAGGGATACCGGAGTCGGTCAGAGTCTCAATAGTCGAAATTGGCGTCGATCGCTTCCAAGCTGGCATGATCAGCCTCCAATATTTCTTTTCTATTCTCATATTTCGTTTCCTGGGAAAAGCAGAACATTCCCGTTTTCTCCAGCCAATTCACCATGCGCTCCCGGTTTTTCAGGAAGTTGATCAAGCCGCGGAGCTTGATGGGAACGCCCTCATTGCGTTTTTTCTTTGTCCACTCCATACCAAAATCCACCCATTCCTTCGGGTAGGGCAGCAGGGTACGTTCGTCCTGCAACATCCTGTTGAAGTTGGGTATTTGAGCAAAAGGAACCATGCCTCTTTCGATCTCAACCAGATCGATCTTCGCGTTCCTATCGTCCTGTGGAAAATGCCTCATGGAGAAGAGCGCCAGAACATCTACCTGGAACTGTGTTTGCGTTTCTCTCCACTTGGGCAACTTCGCGCTCTTTTTTTCATCGGGTCCATACCCGTCATCATCACAATCAAAATATTGAAGTTCCTGTCGCATAAAACTCAATCTCCTTTGGCCTTTCAGGAAGGGCAGTGGTCAATTCGTTCAATGTCAAATCATAGATAACATACATGCGGATCTCCCCGATGTTCACCTGGTAGAGTTTGGTGTCATTGTCCAGCGACCGGGTAAAGAAAGCGTTCACTTTCCCGGATCTCTGGTTATGCCGGATGGCTTCCATGACCTGCTTGTAATCATCTTCCGAGAGAGAAATGCCATATCGCTCTCTACACCGTTTAATGAAATGGATCCTGGCGGACCGGCGATGAGACATCTTATTTTGGTACGAATCCTTCATGTGGCAGTGTCCACCTTGGGCATACCCTCAAGAATTAACTGCTGTCTTTTCGCTTCTTCTTCGGCATTGAACCTACACATCTTGGCTTTGACCGGTGCCCAGGCTGCTTCAATATAATGCGTGTAGCCACCAACGGAACAACGCCAACCAAGTCCATTACATTCCTTGCGATAGAGGTAGTCGTATTTGCCATCACGTATTGTTACGGCGCCACATATCGGGCATGGGTAATCCCATGGTTTATTCGCTTTGATCTTTTCTCCGTGCCAATCCTTGAGGGCGTTCAAACCTTTGGTGAATTCAAATTCACCGTACCAGGGGATTCCCCGGGCATTCAATATTCTGGCAACAGTCTTATCATCACCAAGTTCGTTATCAATTTCTTGCGCGTCTTTCAGAAACACCTGCCAACCGTTCACCATCGACTTCAATACATTAATAAACTTGTCTGTATATTCCACTTTGAAGGTGGTTTCACCGCGAGATTTCAATACGGCTTTGACAATCTTCTCGTTTGAGAAGGGGGAATAGATTGTTTCAGCCTGCTTTACAAATTCCTTCCATGCCTGTTCCTGGGAAGTCAAGATTTCACCTCCTTGGTGGAAGCCATCTTTTCATAAAGTTCGTCTTTGATACGTTCCGCTTCCAAATATTTATTGAATTTTTCCCCGATTTTTATCCGGTCAAAATTCTCTGTTAATTCACAATCATCGATAAATTTCAGGAATTCCTTGTGAGCTGCATCAAGGTTCTTTTGTGCGGCAAGATACTCCGGTGTCTTTCCATGCAGGTTGATTTCTGGAATATGGACAATGATTGGATCTCTCTCTGTGATGAAGTCAGCCATTTTTTCCTCCAGATAATAAAAACCGGAGAGGACACTGGCGATATCCTCTCCGGTTCCAGACGTTAGAGACTACTTACGCTTGTGAGGCTTGTCCACGAGTACATCATTGGGACCATCATTACCGGCGGGAACTTCTTGAAGTGCCGGAGGTTCAGGTTTGGTCTCAGCATCAACGACCGATTCTTCCTCCATCGGCGGAACGTCGCTGCCGTGATCACCATCCAGTATCACTGAACCAGGAGGAGCCGCATCCGGAACTTCTGAATTCGGAACTTCGGGCACATAACCATCCTGGAGGGCTTGAAGATACAGGTCTTTATTGTCCTGGATCCACTTGCCGGCCTTGCCGTAACCGCGGTTATACAATTCCTGCACCGCGTTGTTGAAATCATTTGGATCGACACCGGACGCCTTGATCGTAGTGATCCCTAAAACGATCTCAGAGGGTAAAGAAATAGGATTAGCCATTGGGTACTTGTTCCTCCATGGGAAATTGAACCGGTTCGGTGGCGGGTACTTCCTGCTTTGTTGAGGGCAAATCTTTTACTGCGTTGAAGTACAACTGCAGGTCCGTAGCCTTGTAGCCACCAAATCGGTCTTTGATGAATTGCTTGACCGCGTTTACATCCCATCCCTGTGTGCTCATCGCGTATTGAGTCAGACCGTTCCAATCGAGAGTCGGTTCTTGAATCTTGACATCGTTCGCAGGGATAAGCGGCTGCTTTTCGCCAGTTGCAGTCTCTTCACCATCACCGAGTGAGAAGTTGGGATTACGGGCGATGGTAAGGATGAATTCTTTCTGTGAATCGGATAACCAGGGAGAATACTGTTCAACCTCCTTCGAGGTCCAGGTTTCATTTTTCTCAAAGGACATTTTGGTTCCCGCTTCCATCTCGGCGTTCAGTTTCACGATGTTTTCCCAATCGAAACTTGGGATACGGGGCGGAATCGCCATGTAGATGTGATACTTTGATTTCTTTTCGTCCCAGGTAAGCAGACCAAGGGCCTCTTTACCGATAAGGCCAACCGGCGCATGATTGGGTTCAGAAGATTTGACCAGCACGACCGAAAGGTTCGAAAGCTGTGTTAAAGCCTTGTTGCCTTTAACCTTCATTTTGTCCACCGGTACTCCGTTCGCCCACGATTGGCTCATATGCATACAAACCACAATGCGCGTGATCCCATTGGACATGAAATACTTCACCATGTTCTGCCAGAGAACCGCGACGCCCGGGTTGACACCACCATAAGCACCGGAAGCTGCATTCTTCGGATTCACACCATATTTGGCAGGATTCTTCTGGACCGCAAATGCAAAAGCGTCTTCCAGTGGGGAACCGTTATCGATGATCAGGGTGTGACGACCCTTCTTACCCTCTTCCGCGATCGCTTTGAACGCGGTCTGAGTCCAGGTAAGTATGGCTTCCAGATCGTAGTCTGTGGCGTTTTTGAGATCCTTCACTTCGGGACGGAAGTAAGGGATTCCGAGCTTTTTACACCGCGGTTCGTCTTTCAGATCGAAATCCAATACGATCTGTTCACTCGGGCGGGCAATCGTCATGGCTGCTGTTGTTTTTCCGGAACCTGGTAAGCCAGAGAAAACAGTAACACCCTGAATAATCGTGCCCAACTTGTCATAAATACTCACTGTTGAATCGGTCATTATCTTTATCTCCTAAGAAGTAGTTTAGGGAATGTTGCAGACCGTTTAAATAGGGTGGTCGCAGTTAAAGGTCGGTTTTAAGTGTCCGAGTTTCTGCTTTTTGGATTGCTATGAGTTAACTTACACAAGCAGGGCTGCTTATCGCTTAATTGGGAATACTTTACTGATAAAAGGGATCTGGCTGAATCGAGACATTAGTTAACTGATATCCGCTACTTGGTTTTACATTTTTGATTTCGTTCACGCGCTGTATATGTTTATCTTCTTTTATTTATCTATTAATTATCTTTTAGTGCGTAAATCTGGTATTCCCCCCATACCAGCGTGGAACAGGGGGATACCAGCCTGACACCACCCCCGTACCAATGTGGAAGGAGGGGTGTCAGGTTGGAATGGGGTGTTAGAAATCTACGTCCAAAGAATCAATCGGTTCGGTTTTGCCATCCTGGTGATCATAGGCAACTGTAGTGGTTTTTAAACCTGCTTTTCCAGTGACCCGGAATACATTCGTCCCAAATTTTGTTGGGAGATCGACAGTCTCCAAATAACCTTTTTCAACCAGGGTTTTCAGACAACGTCTGACGGTTGACTTTGATGCTCCAACCTTTTCGGCGATTTGATTCTGACCGGCATAACACATTCCCGCCTTCATTCGTGAGTAATTCCAGACAACGCCATAGACCTGTGCTTCAAGACTTCCTATGTTTTTGGCCATGGACGCTATTACTGGATACCACTCTCCAACTTCATCTAACGATAAAGACATTATTTCATTCCTCCTGTGTATCTGTTTTTTTTTGATAGTATTCTGGGGATTCTCTTTGTGAAATATCGCCGGGTTTTTCTACGTGGAAACCCTTGTTCTAACCTTCCTTTCTCAAATTGAAATTGATTCGAGTCTATTGAGATTCCTTTTGCGTTCAACAGGGCTGTGGCTGTGGAAGGTTACTTTACACAATTTTCGAAAATCCCTTGACACGATTTTCGAACTGCATATAATTATTTTTGAAAAGCCGATTGGATGCCCCCCTCATCCAATCGGCTTTTCGTTACATATATCCATAAAAGATCGCATTCTTATATTCGGATTGATGAATTATCCGTATCCGCCTTCATCCGAATATGAATTTCTGCCCCCAGGAAGCCCACTACAGCGTCCGAGCGCCAAAGGTAGGTCGTTGCATAGGTTTCTCCTACAACCGCACTCAGCTTCGTTTCCAGGACTACAGAGAGGGTTTGGGACAGTAGTTCTAAAAGCGTAACCGGTAAAATTACCTTCAAGTCATCCGCCACGATCATATCCATAATCGTTTCATCGGAAATACGCCGGCGCAGCACATCCATCGGTCCCTGAGCAAGCATGTTCTTGACTTCGCGGCCAAGATCACCGGAAAGCGCATCTCGGGGGAAGAAGGATCGGTCGCTGTTGGCAATCACTCCCTTTAGGCTGCTTTGAACGGCAAATGCCTGTGACTTATTCTCCACAGGGATCACCATCATGCCGGCGCCATCGGAGCCAGTCATGTAATAACCGGTGGTCTCGGCAGCGATAGGTTCGATAGGGGCGCCTCTGCGATATTTGGGTGATGCTGCCCGAACGTCCATCAAGTTGACATCAGGATTAAGGACCTGTTCTTCTACCAAAGCAACAATTCTCCTGGCGGCTTCATCCGTATCATCGGCAAATTCCCGTTCAATCTGACGCATCTGTGAAACACCTTCGCGCCACTTGGTTCCGAGTTTGAACATCTCGACTACACGTGAAAGAGGTTTACCCTGAGACCGGAATATGTCGATCAGACCGCGGTGCTTCAAGCCATTGCGATCTGTCCATCCAAGTAAAAAACGCCAGTTGGACACTTCAGATTTTCCATGGTTGACCTGGATATCGCGGGAAAAGACTTCTTCCAGATAATCCTGGAAGGTATCATACAGTTGTGTTTGGGATACTTTGATATCTTTCCAACTGCCAGTCTCCTCAATCTTCGGAACTGCGTATAGGAAAAACGCATCGGCCAGGTTCGCCCAATTCATTGAACTGAACAAGGATTTCAGGGCGGCCTTGCCTTCAATATCGCCTTCATCGACCTTGGTATTCGGTTCGCATTCCTGCAGAAGCTTCAAAGCATGGGAGCTAACCATGTTGTCAAACAGCCCTTCAAGTTTTGCAGCATCGACCTTATCATCCAGAAAGGCGTCTGGAATCAGGGTATCAGGCATTTGGCAACTCCTTGATGAATTGGGATAACTTGTTGGACCGTTCCTCCAGGGTCTTCCAGAAGGGGTTTTCGGGTGGGATCGTCCATGTTCCTTTGGTCCATTTCAATGAGAAATCTTTGAGTATTTCATCCGCACCGAACGCCCGAGCGGTGGCATGTCGCCGGACACTTTTGCCTTTGACATCCGTCTGTTCCATAAACTTCTGATAATTTTTCCATGGCACCAGGTAGGCATCACCACCGGCTGGAAGGCGCGGGAAATCAGGATCCCACATCATCAAGAAGATGAAACCGCCATATTCATTCAGTAACTTGGTTTGGATTTCAGTGGGTTTGTCAGAAAGGGTGCCATCCTTATCCGTATTCTTGACTTCAATCTGTACAGACGCCAAAGCCAGGTTGTAATCAACGCCCGGTTCTTTGCTCTTCAGAAATTGAGTCATATCGGTGTTCTTTTTGAGCCACATGCCATATTCTTTGGTAAGGTTTTCCATCATCTTGGGAACAAAATGTTCGGCTCTACCGGCCATATTTACCTCCAACCATTAATCAATATCAAAAGAACATTCTTATTCCGCATCATCCAGGCGTTCGTACTCTCCGTCACTCACAAAATTCATGAAATTCTGAGTGTCAATCGATTTAGCCATTGTCATGTGCCTCTTTCTGAACGGATAGTAGATCGGAAAATACTGACGGCAAAAATAACCAGAATGATTGATTGAAATTGTCGTTGCTCAATCTGAGGGGGAATCGTCTTTGGCCCAAGTGATTTCCAGATAGTTGCGGATCGCTATTTCAACTTCGGCAGGGATGGAATCGTAATAACGCCAGGCCACAACCTTGTAACCGATATCTTCAAAGGATTGGCGCAGGTTATTGTGTACGCTGCATTCCCATTCCTTGGTGTCGAAAGAATACCGGGACATGGAACCGCGATAGATATCGTATGTACCATCAGAGTGGAATGGACCAACGTACAAAACTTCAACAGCTTCAGAGGCATTGGTCATACAACCTGGATCTCTGGCTGGCAGGGAATCTTTGACAAGATTCCATTTATTACGGATATCAAGTATGTTATCCATTTTTGACTCGCTTTCTTTGGTAGGTTATGAGTTAAAGTTCTGCCTACCTCCAAAGAAATCTTGCAGGTGGGCAGATTGAAATTAGTTGATTTTTTTGTATTCTTTGGTGAATTCCATGCAGACCCATCTCTCGTCGGTAAGGGAGATTTTTCCCCATCCATCGCGCTCAATGTACACATTCATGATTGAGGCAGCCGTAGTTCCGTAGGGAATCCCATCAACCTTATTGGCATCTGTCAGAAGTCCAGGGACTCTGCGAACAAAACATCCGTTCTTGTCTCTTGGAACAATGGTCTTTATGGGCTGTGGTTGGGGTGAAACAGAACCAATGTTAAGCAGGGTGATCATGCTGCTTTGGGGATTGTTATCGCCAACCGTGGTCCAGGCATTCCAGAACATCTTGATGGGCACCTTTACGCAGTTCCCGGAGGAAACACTATTCAGGGGATCGTGGATGTAGATATAGGTGATGTCGGCACCGATCACGGTGATGAAGTGGCTACCAGTGAATCTATTGGGGCGAATGGAACTCAATGCGCCATACCGGATTAAAGCAATGGTGGGAGAACCATTGGATAGGACTTCCCACAAATCCTTCATGGTGTAATTCGCGTCCCATTCACACTTCACGCCATGCTTTGCCAAGGAAGTCAGCAGATTGCCAACAGAGAGATAGGAATCACCGGATGGCAAAACTTCGTTGTAAACAACGTCAATGGAAGGCATACTTACGCCGGCATATTCACCGACTGCCTTAACGCTGGCAGCGCCACAATCGTTGTTATGCTCGTCAGCACCTTTACCAACCTGGCCATAATAGGGAACAGCAAGAAATGCAGTGGAATCAGGCATGTTGTACCTCTAAAGTAAACCAATAAAATTGAATTGAAGTTAGACGATCCGGGTGGTAGGGTCTTCCGTGGTGATAAATTCCAGAACCGCAGGAACGATTTTTCCAAAACCTTTCAGTCCTGCAACATCAACCTTGTCTTTCCCGTTCACGAATTGACAGGCATGCTTAAGATCAGCGGACCATTGCGATTTCTTCGCTACAAGAGTCTCGGCGCGAACAGCTTCTTCAAGTAATTTGCAATTCGCCTTAGCGGAGGCCCCTTTACCTTCAAATTCCGCATCGATATCTTTCAACTGCTGGAGCATGTCCGGGGTGATCAGAGCGTCGGTATATGCTTGAATCTGAGCTTTGATTTCCGGGGTGATAACCCGATGCTTGAGTTGCTGCTTTACTGCGTCCAGGTTTTCAAGTTCAGCCCGAAACTCAAATAGCTGTGTTACTTTGTCGTTAACTGTCTTATCTTCTTTGATCGCCATATGCTGATCTCCTTATGGAATGAGTTTAGAAATGTTCCGATTTCGGAACAATGGGGTGGTGGTAGTTGAGACATGGTTAAAATAAAAAGTCCCCTGAAAATTCCAGGGGAAATGGGATTTAGCTAAATCAGACTTGCATGTGAGACACAATCTAATAAAACCATACTTGGAAGAATCGAGCTTTTTGTGTAAAAATCACCATAATGGAAGAATAGAATAAAAGAAATACTCTGAAAAATATCCAAAGAAGATTTTGTTATAAACTTTTTTATTAGGAATTAGTTGTGCACTTTTATCGAATTTGTTTCCAATGTATATGAAAAATTTGCCCACCAAGCTTAAAGTTATAGTTTTAGATGGTTATTGATAAATTCGAGATAAGGTTCCACTGATAATGTTATACTCTTACCAGTTTGGATAAATTCAAGAAATCCTTTTTCTAAATTTCATGAAAAACAAGTTTTTAGTCGATAATTTAAGCGGAATAGGGATGGATTGGCTTTTATTCCAGCAGGAAAAAATTACTTAAAAATCTGTTAGGAGGGAAAATGTCAACTCGCAAGAATTATTTGATATTGGCAAGCTTTTTAATTATTGTTGGATTCCTGTCATCATGTACAAAAAGTGATCAGTCTATACAACCAAACGTAGCTGGGCTTCAGCCTACCAAGCCAGGAGGAGAGGCAATACCAGTGCCTGAACAAAAATCTTCTAATATTGGTGCTAAGTCACAACCCCAAAGCGAAGGTTTTAATGGAGATTACTCCCTTGAAATCTTAGGCGTAAGTAATTCAGATATCGAAATGATGAATGACTATGGTTTGCCTATGGGGAGCGATTGGGATGGTGATGGGGATATTTATTCGGTCAAATATGTGATATCAGATTTAAACAAAGTAATCGAACCAAATAAGTATTTGGATGTAATCAGTCATAACTTTAGCCTTGCCTCTGAAAATGAAAGAAACATTAGCAAATGCAGGGACTCTTCGATCAATCCTCAGTATCTTGTTGGTGGCGAAAGAGTAAAAGGAGCAATCATTTTTGTTGTTCCCAACGGCAGCAAACCTAAATATTTAGAATTCAATGATGATAATTCAAACGCCCATTTAAGTGTTTCGCTTTCTGATGTAAAGACCGATTCTTCTCTTTCAATACAACAAAAGTGCGATCGTTCCGCGCCTTTTATGATGATGAATCAGTACGATGTGCAAATCCTTTCCTATGCGGAGGGAGTTCGTCTATATTCAGAAAATTTTGACGAAAAAAGGTTTAAAGCTGTTGCAGTTAAAGTAAAAGTGACGGCTAAAGAAGAGACTTTCATTCCTTATAAATATCTTCAGCTTATTGATACCAACGGATATGCGTTTTCTCCGTCATTTACGACAGGTATCGAAGGATATGAGGCTCTTTCCGAAATTGCAAGAAACGGGGACTCAAAAATTACAGCTGGGCAAATAGTCGAAGGGTGGATACCATTTATTATTCCAAAAGATTCAAAACCGGCATACCTCAGAGATGAATATGGACTAAATTTTTTCAGTCTTTGTAATGTAGTGAAATAGAATTCTTCGATAAATTCAGAGGGTGTCAAGTAAATGGTAGAGAAAATTTCTTCTGTGGCAGCTTTAGCCTTTTGTATATTTTTTATGGTTGGTTGTAGTAATTCTGGCTCAATGCCGAGTGTTCCTCAACAAGACCAGAAGGTTGATTCTGTTACCGACAAGGAAACTATCCCGGTAGATCCCTTTTTAGATGCTAAATGTTGGATTCAGGATAACGGAGCAGTATATGGCGAGTATGTTGGTGACAAAGAATGCACGGCTTTGGCCAGACACCTCACTAACGCACCAGGATATGGGAAAGACAGTGCTGGGAATTTTTTAGGGGGATTGGAATATATAAATCTAAAAAACAAGAACTCGAAAACTTTCTCACTTTTATCTGAAGTAAAGTCAACAGTTAAAGAATGTGACAATCTCGTACTCTTTGGGAAACCCTATGCCGATGCCGGGCATACTGTGGTTGTATTCTCAATCGACGTTGCTCAGGATACCATTGGAATTCTTGACCAGAATTTTAAAAATCAAGGTATCACCCTCCGAACCGATAAAAAAATCAGTGAAATTGAAAATAAAGCTTACGTTATTCCGTCTACATGCAAGAAAGAAATTAAACATGAAAGCTGCAAGCTAATTACTCCTGTTGCCATCCAACAATTGGATGTTATTGTTCCATCTCCCTCTGTCAATGATACTAGTAAGAATAATACATTATTCATCAATGCATGGCTATTACGGTATGATCCTGAGAAGTGGGATGCCTATGATGAATTTCCAGAACCTTCCCCTTATGTGAAACCGGATTACAACAATAATTTGGAACATAAGACGATTGAAAATTGCTACCTTCACAGCAATTGGGATTTTGAAAAACCGAATTATTGGAAAGGGAATAGATCCGAAAAAGTAATTGGTGGTGAAAAAGTGACCGTAGAAACGTGGATTAACACTCAAATCAACAAACCGGAACTTATCACCTATGTTTCTCCATACGATCCAATGAGGCAATTGGCCTTGAGCGGAAGAGGAGAAGGTTCACTTCCTGTCCCCTCAGAGTGTATTGCAGCGGTTGAAGAAATGATGGGCTTTACTTTTATGCAATAAATGCCGAAAGAATTCTTAGACAATTCTCCAGATAGTTTTCAGCATCCAACAAAAACCTCCGCTTTATCATAGCTAGCGGAGGTTTTTGTTATGGTAAGGATTTATTTTATTATTCTAAAGTTCACTTTAAAATACAGAATTTCAAGAATCGTAATTTGGGATTACAAATCGTAGTAGATATAATCAGCAATATGTTGAAGGGTTTAGCAATTTGTTGAAAAAATTCAAAAACGGTTGCACTACGGTTGCACTACTTTTTTCTTTAATTTGGAGGGTCACTGGAAAAAAGCCGAAAATATAGCAAAAAACCACTAAAAAATAGTCATTTTAGTGGTTTTTCAGTCGGGGCGAGAGGATTTGAACCTCCGACCTCTTGCACCCCATGCAAGCGCGCTAGCCGGACTGCGCCACGCCCCGAACAGTTTGTATTATACGCCAGACTTTCAATTTTGTACAAGAAATTTGGGCAACTAAATTTTTAACAATACCGGAAGAAAGGTAGTCAACACCAGAATCGCTGCCAAAATAATCAAAATTACCACAGTCACCCAGGCCAAAACATTAAAGATTCGCCCATTCACATACTTCCCCATAATATGACGATCATTGATCAATTTCAGCATGGTGATAAGGATCACGGGTAGTAATACTCCATTGAAGGTCTGGCTGAGCATCATGGCATCAATCAGGGATTTGATGGGCAAAAGAATGATGGCCGCTCCCAAAACAATTAACGCGGTATAAATCCCAAAAAACATAGGAGCTTCTTTAAAATCATGACTAATGCTGTTTTCCCAACCGAAAGCTTCACACACCGTATATGACGTTGAGAGAGGTAGTATGGCGGCTGAAAACAGGGAAGCGTTCAATAAGCCCAGGGCGAATAATACAGTGGCGTTCTCGCCTGCCAGAGGACCAAGTGCAAGAGCGGCATCTTTGGCGCCTTCAATTCGAACACCTGTTTTAAACAGGGTGGCCGCGCAGGCGATCATTATGAACGCTGCAACTAATACAGCAAAAATGGAACCAACCAGGACATCGATTTTTTCAAAGTTATATTCCTCCACTTTGATCCCTTTATCCACAATGGATGACTGCTGATAAAACTGCATCCATGGAGCGATTGTGGTACCAATGATTGTTACAAAAATGGTCACATAACCGGCATCAAATTTGAATGAAGGAGTAATACTTGCCTGGAAAACGGCTTCCCAATCCGGTCTGGCCATGAATCCGGAAACAACATACGCGAGGTAGATAACGCTTGCTGCTAGAAAGATTCGTTCCGTGGTTTTGTAATTTCCTTTGACAATTAAGAACCAGACGCCCACGGCGGCAAGGGGAACAGAGATGTATTTACTTACGCCAAAAATCTCCATGCTGGCCGCAACGCCGGCAAACTCGGAAACTGTGTTTGCAAGATTGACAAATAACAACATACCAAGGATGATAGTCGTCCACCTCACGCCCAGACTTTCGCGGATCAAGTCCGCAAGGCCTTTGCCGGTAACCACTCCCAGGCGGGCGGACATTTCCTGGATGATGATTAAAGCCAACGCGACCAGTGGCATCATCCATAACAGCGTATAGCCGTAATGAGCGCCAGCCACAGAGTACGTCGCGATTCCACCGGCATCGTTATCCACATTTGCGGTGATAATGCCTGGACCGACTACGGCCAGCAGTAATAATAAGCGCGCCCGATAGCGCTTCAGGTTCTTTAAGAAGGCCATTGGCTCCTCCTGGACAGAGAATTAGTGATACAGCTTGGGTAGGCGTTTCTTCCAGGCGGTTGGAATGATCTTGTCAAGGGCATCGTCGGCCGTGACAATACCGTGGATCACATTGTTTTTATCAACAACCGGGACAGCCAGGAGGTTATATTTTGAGATGATCTGGGCGCATCGATTCTGGTCATCGGCAATATCTACGGTGATCAGGTGCGTCTCCATAAAATCTTTAATATGATTCTTGGGATTAGCCAGAACCAATTGTCTTAAGGAGAAAACGCCCAGTAAGTGGTCGGCTTCATCTGTTACGTAAATATAATAAATTGTTTCAGCCTCATTGGCGGTTTCGCGAATACGAGAAATTGCCTGCCCGGCGGTAAGATTGACCGGAAGGGACACAAATTCGGTATTCATAATGCCGCCAGCCGATTCTTCGGGAAAGGTTAGAAGTTTTCTTACATCTTCAGCTTCGTCCTTTTCCATCAGGTTCAACAATTGCTCAGATCGATCTTCCGGCAACTCTGCCAATAAGTCCGCGGCTTCGTCTGGTGACATTTCTTCCAGAACATCGGCAATACGTTCGTTTGGAAGTTGCTCCACAAGGCTGGCCTGGAAATCCGGTTCGACCTCCTCCAGTGTGTCAGCCAGGGTTTCATCGTCCAATGATTCGAGTAGTTTGCTGCCTTCCTGGCGGTTAAGATCAGAAAGAATTTCTGCCAGATCAGCAGGATGAAGAACTGAGAGTTTGTCGCTTGGAACTTTCAATTGCATGGGCTCGTCATGAGAGATTAATTCCACATCCTCCCATGAAATCATGCCCGAAGGTAGCGCTCCTACAGCTTTACCGGGTACAGATGTTGAAGAACGCTTAAACCCCAATCTCCTGAGTAAACCTGCGCCTCCAATATCCACATTGGAAACATAGAATTCACCATTCACCCTGGTAATTTCAAGGTCGTTTACTCGAACGACACGAACACCATTTGTATCGATAATCTGTTTATCCAGAACATCTTCCACAAGGTCAAGGTCATCGTCTTGAATGGAATATTCAATAAACTCACCTTGATGACGGTTGAGCGGAATAATTGGAGCAAAAAGTGCCGCAACATCACCAACAGGGATTAATAAGGTCCCGGAATTATTCTTGATCTTGAGCGCAACAATTTTTGGTATGGGAATATTGTTTTGAGTGGCAATAAGCTCAATCAATGTGCCTATGGTGTTGCCATCCACATCTGTTACTTTCCGTCCCATTAGTTCGCTGACGAATGGCATTTTTCACCTCCTGGCATACAAACGCCCCAGGTTAAACGGGGCGTTATTTTGGTTTTTCAGAACTTTGAGATAATAGCACTCTGACAGGTCAATGTCAATATAACTTTGAAGAATCACTCATCCGGTTTGAAACCCCAGGCGAAAAAGGTGGGAATGAATTGCACTCGAGTATTTTCCAACCGCGATTTGGTATCCAATGCCATCAAATGGTTGAGCAACGCTTTGTCCATGTGGTTCCCAATATCTGATTGTAGAACGCGTTGTTCTGATTGGATTTGCTCATCTGAAAAAGGTGAAGATTGAAAGGAGCCGAGTATTCCCTGTGAAATATTCTTAAATCCAGTACTGCTTAAGAGCTCGCCCAATGTTCTACCAAGGTCTGGGTCAGCTCCCTGACGTATCAATGAATCCCGCTGCATCCTGCCAATTTGAACAAATTCTTCTGGATAATCGATTCGGCTGCCATAATCAGGTTCTGCAAGGGCGGCAAAAATTCCGCCTGGACGGATTAATCTAAAAATTTCTTTTAGAACAAGATTTTTTTCCATTACCCACAACAGGAAAAAGTGTGAGATCACGGCATCAAACGTGTTATTGGGGAAGGGCAGATGAAGCGCATCAGAACAGGTTAGAGATAATCTCCTATAGTTCTGATTGGCAAAATCAAGCAAATCAAAATGCAGGTCAATCCCATACAAATCTGCCATGCATTGGCTGGAGACAGACTCAAGCAGCGCGCCGGTTCCACAACCAACCTCCAATATTTTCTTTCCAGCTTCCATTCTGGAGTTCTCAAGGAAAAGTTGCTGAGCCTGCTTCGTCCAGGATGCCTGCTCCCTAAATCGATTATGCAAATCGATGGAGAATTGCATTATTCGTGTCTTTGTGGGTTGTTCCAGATCTTCTCCCAGGGATCAGACAAAATATTTCCAAGTACTGTAGGTATCCCCTGCATTTTCAGCACATCTCCATCGGGTTCCACATAAAGCCAGGCCGTTCCAGCTCCATCGGGCATGTCTTTTCCGTTGTCTTTTTCCAACGCGACCGGATTTAAACCAGAATACGGAACCGGTAAATCCCAGACGATTTCAAACCCCATGTGAATTGCATTATCCCTTACCTTAACCAGGTCCTGTGAGAGTTCTCTATTATTCGCTGAAAGAGAAAGACTCTGGTTCTTTCCCATGTAATTTTGCAGACGAGCAAGAATGGGATCAATTTCAGGGATAAGGTGTGCAGTAAGCGTGAGATGAGTGGTAAGAAATAAGGATTCATTGGATACATCCCGAATCGCCTCCCAGGCCTGACTTGACTCGGGATCGAGTGAGATCATTACATGATCCAATCCGCTTTGCAATAATTTTTCCAAATATTCATGTTCGGCCAGTCGTTTCCCATTTGTTAAAAGACCGGTTACTTGGCCTTGATTCTGAGTAAATGAGATTAACTCATTAAGGTCAGGTCTCAATGTAGGCTCACCGCCTGTGAAAACAACTTGAGGGATACCGACCTGCCAGGATTTTTGAAGTATTGATTTCCATTCATCTGTCAATAGTTCGCGTTTCACTCGCTCCGCTGGGGTAGCTGCAGGAGAATCATCTTCAGTTTTATAGGTTAAAGCGCAATCAAGTCGATACGGTGCTGAGAGTTCCCGGGAGTATGGGTCTACGCGTTCGAAATCAAGGAAGGTAACCGGATCAAGAGCTGGCGTGTCAATGGCAGTTTGAATGCGATCCTGAAAATCCCTGGCATCATCATAGATTGTTTGTATAGAAACATTGTAGCGCTTGGCCATTTTCCTGGCGGTTGCATCCAACGAATCATTTTGCACAATATGATAGGCTAATTCTGCGGCCGTGGGATTCAAATGCAGCACAGTACGCGCGTTAATAACCAGCACTCCCGATCCATCATTTTCGAGACGCAAATGCAGTCGATAAGGCGGTTCAACATTGGGAGGAGATTGAAATGGATAGAAACCAGATGGAAGATATTTGCTTGCTGGGAAAAACCGATCACGTAAAAATCTTATTGTTTTCATAAAAACCTCCCATGAAATCATGAAATTTCTGGCAAAAAGGGTATCGGTTGACTTTCCAGGCGATGCAATGGGCATCCTCCACCGCACTCGTGAAGAAAGGTACAATCATGGCAAGCGGCAGGAACATCCTTGCGTTCACGTAATGAGACTGCTAGTGGGTGATTCCAGATGGATGACCAGTTATCTGTTAATAAATTACCCAGAGACTGATAATACGACTGACAGGGAATAACTGAACCATCCGGTTCGACACACATGTTATAGAGCGCTGCTGTACATCCTTTAATTCCCAACTGCAGCGACATTGGATCAAAATGACAGTACTGGGTTGGTGTGTACCAGATCAATTTTTGTCCATATCGGTTTGTTAACGTCTGAGCATTTTTTAGCAACTCAGGCAATTCGGTTTCATTTAATCCTGTTCCGACAGTCGCTCCGCGACCGGAATAAATTAGAGCATTAAGTCCAACTGTGGCAACTCCGATTTCACTCAAGAATGAAAGTGTTTCTTCAAGGTGAGCGGCATTATCACGTAGCAGGGTAGTATTGGTCATGACAAAAAGATTGGAATCAAGAGCGTTCTTGATTCCCGCGATCGTCTCATGCCAGGCACCCTCATGACAGACCAAACGATCATGTTCTTCTGGAATGGATGATTCCAGAGTAACCTGAACATGATCTAAGCCAGATGCGACCAATTGACGAACGAAATCTTTTTCAGCCAGGCGCCGACCATTCGTATTGATCCCGGTTATCTGGCCAATAGATTGCGCATAGCTTACTAATTCGGGTAAATCTTCCCTCAATGTGGGTTCACCACCGGTAAAGATGATATGCGGAATCTGAACCTGCCAACACCTATCCAAAATTTCCTTCCATTTGTCCGTTGAAAGCTCGGGGAAGTTGCGTGAACGGGCGTTGTAACAATGAGCGCAATTATTATTACACCGATATGTTATAGCCAGGTCCATACGGTATGGAGCAGAAGGATGGGAACTGAAAGGCGCGTTAATATCAAGACCAAGATCACAAACTGGACAGATTGAATCAGGGAAAATCAAAGTGTTTATCGAAGGTATTAAAGAGAGGTAATCAGATCTGGCCTGTTCAACCGGAATCTGGTACATTCTGGCCAGGTTGGATACGGCTTCGTTTTCTGATTTTCGATTGAGGAACATGGAAACCATGTAGGCGGCACTCGGGTTCAAATGGTACATGCGAGCCGCATTTACGATTAGAACTCCATGTCCGTCACCATCCACACGCAGGTGAATGCGCGCTTTTCCCTGTGACTCATTGCGATCAAAGACATATATTCCGGGTTTCAACGGATTGACGGATTCTTGAAACCTCGAAAAAATTGATCGGGGAGTATTGACCAAAGATTTCCAGTTCAACAGAAATACACTTTCTACCGTCCACCGCCGGCGCAGGCGCAGGCGCAACCGGCACAGGCACACGCACAGGCGCAGCTATGGCCACCACCGCCGCCGCCGCGGGAAGAAGATCGAGTCACTGGAACAGGATTGGTCTTATCCGTTACTCCACTGGTAAAAGAGGTGAGATCACCAACAACATTGCTCGAAAAGTTTTGAATCCCACCAACCATGGAGGCGGCAAACTCTGCACCGGGCAGGGATGGCATTTGAAAGCTGCCGCCACCGGAACCACTGGTTGAAGGAATAGAATCAGCTCCTCTGAATGAACCGCTTCCCGAAGAATATGTCGGGTCGTAATGGCCCCACCAGCGGGGCAGAATAACCGGACCACTCCGAAAAACATCTCTTGTGTGGTCATCAAATTTATCGTCCAGCATGGTCCAATCCATATACTGGTCGAACTTTTCCATTTTCACATTCGGGGTAGCAGCTGCCTCCACCTGACCCCAGGCGCGTTCCATAATATCTTTGTAATATGCCAGAGTTTCTTTTCGCGAGAAACCTTTCATTTTCTCGCCCACATCTTTTACGAGACTGATGATCATGGTTTGAAGGTCTTTTTTACGATCATTTTTGTCTGTCTTGCTGAAGGCTTCAAGGAAGATTTTTTCATACTCATAAAGCCCCTCAGGTTGAGGACTTATAGGATTAATCGCCAATGGATCCTTTTTCGTTACCTCGGCAGCATTCTTCTTAATCAACGAAAAAAGGATCATGGTCATTATTCGATCCACCGGCTGTTCCATCAAAATACCGGCTTCTACAGCGGTTAATCCACGCTTGATGCCATGACCTTCAACCGAAATCTTGGGAGGCAGATATTGTAGTTTTCGCTTTTTTGCCCCCCAGATTGCTTCATAAATGCCCCAGATAAAAGAACCGATGAACGCGAGGACAACACCACCGCAACAGATGTCCTCAAATTCAATATTTATGGGGGGAGCTTTTACGATAGATTCAGCAGGGATGAGTTCGGCCGGAAAACTGGCTCCGAAAGTATATTGCGTATGGGCGTTCGCTTTACTGGCAGTCCATTTATAGAAAACGCGCCCTTCATTGTCATAACCAGATTCCGGTTCTGAACTGCCCGGCCAACCGCCACGCACGGAATGGTAGCGAGGTTCATCCTGATTTATTCCCGGGGGCAGAAAAATTGACACGGAATAGTTAGTTGTTCCGGTGACATATTCTGATCCAAACCAGGTGGGAGAGAATTCCAGGCTGGCATAATTTTCAACACCTTCAGCCGTGGATGGGAAATATACCCGGTTTACATTATTGATGCGAACATGAACAATTCCAGTTTTACCGGGGGGAATGGATCGAGCGCCAAGTCCCAGCGCAATACCTGGCTTGACATATTCGGAATTCTGAATGTCTGAAATACGAGAGCCATTAATTTCTGCGCTTACATTGGAAAGGGAATACGCGCTATTCGGAACGCCGATATCCACAAAATCAATAGGATCTGCGCTCGGGCTGTTTGTAAACTGGATCGTGTAGTCGATTGACGATGTACCGTCTGTGTTACCAAAAACGCTGACATCAACACTGTCAACCTGAAACAGATAGGTCTGCGCGTAGGCAGATGTCACTGTCGTGATG
The DNA here is from genome assembly GCA_964420995.1 of uncultured Leptolinea sp. Classification (GTDB taxonomy): domain Bacteria; phylum Chloroflexota; class Anaerolineae; order Anaerolineales; family Anaerolineaceae; genus Leptolinea. Next base: position 62,685 of record CAYQUX010000023.1, read on the forward strand.
AGAAATAGTAAAGCCAGAGTGATGCTTAACCATCGAAATCTGGACATTGTGATCCTCCCCGAACGAAATTATTGGAATAAGTTCACCACTTGGGTTCTTCTGTGATCTGGTAGGTTGTTTTACAGTAAGGACATGAAACGACCGGCGCGCCAGCAACAAGTGTGATATTTTCAGGGCTGAGCACACCACCGCAGGATTTGCATTTCATGGTATCAAGAGTTACATTTCCCGGAAGGTCAATTTTCACTGTCACATTTTGATCCTGGCTTTCGGCAGGTTTTCTGGCAGCCCAGAAAATTAAAACAAAACCAATACCTGCAGAAATCAATCCGATTACAATATTCCCCGGCTGTTGATTGGTGGGGGTAAACGCAGACCAGATGAATAGGACGCCGAAGAAAATTAGTATGGCAGACGCGATATAGGCAATAATCTTGATTGCTTTCATAGTCACCTCCGGATAATATAAGTGTAACATAAGGATAAAAGAGAAAAAATGGAACCGACCAGCAACTTTTCAAACCACCTTGTAAAATCTGAAGATCTTAATCACCATGGAACACTCTATGCTGGCCGCAGCGCAGAATGGCTTGTGGAAGCCGGTTTTATTGCGGCAGCACAATTAACGCAACCTGAAAATATAGTCTGTCTTAAAATTCATGGAATGACATTTTCCCGCCCGGTGAAATGTGGGGAAATAATCACATATGACAGCAAAATAATCTACGCAGGAACTACAAGCCTGGTTGCATTCGTTGAAGTGAGAACAAAAGATGGACTGGTTGTTAATGGTTTTATCACATTTATACATGTCGATGATAAATCAAAACCTGTTCCCCATGGGATTACAATCACTCCGGTTTCTGAGGAAGATAGAATTCTTCAAGAAAAAGCGATTCAACTCAATCGAAAAAAGTGAGAGGGATGGATGGAAATACTGGATCAAAAACAGCGCCTTATTTTTCTCAAGACTGAGTTAAATTTTCACAATTTTCGATACCATGTAATGGACGCTCCAATCATCAGCGATGCGGAATATGACCGGATGCTGGTGGAACTTCGCGAAATTGAAGCGCAACACCCCGATTGGATCACATCTGATTCGCCCACACAACGCGCCGGCGCGATGGCCGCAGAAAAATTCAGCAAACTATCTCATCCACAACCGATACTGAGCCTGGCAAATGCCTTCAACACAGAGGAATTAAAAGCCTGGGTGGAGCGTGTTTCGAAAATTGACCAACGAGTTTTAAAAACTGACTTTGTCGTAGAACCCAAAATTGATGGGTTGACGGTGGTCCTACACTATGAAGAAGGAATTTTTGTCCGCGGCGCCACCCGGGGAGATGGTGAGATTGGGGAGGAAATTACATCAAATCTAAGAACCATACGGTCTCTTCCGTTAAAAATACCTGTTTCACGAGATGGACCAACGCCTCCACAGCATCTTGTTGTGCGAGGTGAAGCGTTTATTTACTTGAAGGATTTTGAAAAATTAAACCAACGGCTGGAAGAAGCCGGAGAAAAAACGTACCTAAATCCACGGAACACCGCTGCCGGTTCATTACGACAATTGGATCCATCTCTGACCGCGCAGAGGCCATTGGCCCTGTTGACCTATGATATTGTCGATGCCGATGGGGACGTTCCAGTAACTCAGTGGGAATTGCTGCAATACCTAAAAACACTCGGATTTCCCGTATCAGACCTTGTTGAACATTGCGCCGATATTGAAGCTGTCATCCAATCCTGCCAGCGACGAGCAGAAACCCGGGATTCGCTTTCGTTTGAGGTGGATGGCGCTGTTATTAAAATAAATGATCTCAGATTGGCCGATTCACTGGGATTTGTTGGAAAAGACCCACGCGGCGCGATGGCCTTCAAATTCCCAGCCAGGGAAGTGACAACCACGTTGAGAGACATCGGAGTAAATGTTGGCAGAACGGGCGTATTGACCCCTTACGCCATAATGGAACCGGTGGAAATCGGCGGAGTGGTGGTTAAACAGGCCACATTGCATAACTTTGATTTCATCGCGGAGAAGGATGTTCGTATTGGCGACCGCATCATGCTTAAGAGAGCTGGAGATGTAATCCCTTATGTTATCGGGCCGGTGATTGATGCCCGCACGGGTAACGAAAAAGTATTTAAATCACCAGGAATATGTCCAACCTGCCACGAACCAGTTGAACATCTGGAAGGTGAAGTCGCCTGGTACTGTGTCAATTCCTCCTGTCCGGCGCAACTTTTGCGGAACATGGAACACTTTGTTTCCAGAGGTTCGATGGATATCGCCGGTTGTGGGATAAAAATTGTCGAGCAATTGATAAAGGCGAATCTGGTAAAAGATGCGGCTGACCTTTATATATTAACACGCGACCAATTATTAACATTGGAAGGATTTGCCGGTAAGAAAGCGGATAATCTTCTTGAATCTATTGCAGAATCCAAAAAACAATCGCTTAATCGCCTCATAACCGCGATAGGGATACGTGGGGTGGGTGAAGTTATGGCATTAGACCTGACGAAGCGATATACCGATCTGGATGCCCTTGGAAGAGCTTCCAAAGAAGAATTGATGACCATTGAAGGTATTGGTCCAAATATCGCTGAGGCCATCGTAGATTGGTTCTCGCGGGAAGGAAACAGGAGTCTTGTACGAAAGTTTAAAGAACGGGGAGTATGGCCTCAAAATCAACCCGGCAAAAAACCTGAACCGGGAGCCCAGCCGCTTGCTGGGTTAACATTTGTTATCACCGGTACGTTGCCAGCTCTTTCTCGAGACGAAGCACGGGATTTAATACAATCGATGGGAGGGAAGGTAACCGATAGTGTGAGTAAAAAGACGAATTACCTTTTGGTGGGCGAAAACGCGGGATCAAAACTCGATAAAGCCAGAGAATTAAATATTCCCGTATTGGATGAATCCGCTTTGCGTGAATTGATTGGAGAAGGAAAGTGACGGATCAACTACTTCTGAAACCTGGCAGAGAGAAATCTGTGCTTCTGCGACATCCCTGGATTTTTTCCGGGGCAGTACAGGAAATGACCGGCAATCCAGAATCCGGTGCGGTTGTTGAAGTTCTTTCATCAAAAGGGGAATGGTTGTGCAAGGCATCCATAAGCCCGAAATCACAAATCCGCGCCAGGGTTTGGACATGGCGCCAGGATGAAAAGATTGATAAAGACTTCTTTGAAGAGAAAATCCGACAGGCTATTAAATTAAGAAAAGAACTGGGATTGTTAAATAGATCTGATGCTGTACGACTGATCCACGGAGAATCCGATACTATTCCCGGCCTGGTCGTTGATATTTATGGAGAGACCGTTGTTCTTCAGGCTTTGTCTGCTGGGATAGAACCATGGAAAAACTGTATTGCCGAAATACTACTGAAAGAGATGGAAGCTGGAGGAGTATACGAGAGATCAGATGTTGAGGTAAGAAAACTGGAGGGATTGCCAGAAAGCACGGGGTTGCTTGCCGGAAAAATGCTGAAGGACAAAATCACCATTACAGAAGGAAACTTGAGGTTTCTGGTTGATATTGTTCATGGTCAAAAGACAGGTTTTTATCTGGATCAACGCGAAAACCGCCTTCTGGCCGGGAAGCTGGCGCATGGGAAGAATGTTTTAAATTGTTTTAGTTATACCGGAGGATTCACGGTACACGCGTTGGCTGGCGGTGCTGATCGCGTCCTTTCCATAGATAGTTCAGCCGATGCATTGGAAATTGCCCGCCATAATCTGGAATTGAATGATCTTCCTCAAAACCGGGCAGAGTGGATGGAAGCGGATGTATTTCAGGCAATGCGCACTCTGCGGGACAAAGGTTCAAAATTTGACATGATCATTCTTGATCCGCCGAAATTTGCTCCCACAGCCGCGCACGCGGAAAAAGCTGCGCGGGCGTATAAAGATATCAACCTGCTGGCTTTCAAGATGTTAAACCCGGGGGGACTCTTGTTTACTTTTTCTTGCAGCGGCGGCATTAATCAAGAGCTTTTTCAAAAAATTGTTGCCGGCGCGGCATTGGATGCAAATGTTCACCCCAGAATTATTCACTGGTTGACGCAGTCAGCTGACCATCCAGTGTCTTTGAATTTTCCGGAAGGTTATTACTTGAAAGGCCTGGTTTGTGAAGTTCAGGTTTAACCTGAAGACTGATTGTGTGAATTAGAATCAAAAAAGACAATCCTTGATTGTCTTTTTTGATCTCAGGTGGAGATGGCGGGAATTGAACCCGCGTCCGAAAGAATCGACCCTCGAACCTCTA
>CAYQUX010000024.1:0-65207 GCA_964420995.1 uncultured Leptolinea sp.
ATGCCAGAGACGTGTTCCGGACAGGTGATCAGCCCCCATCCCGGCCTTCCCCCAATCTGAAAAGCAGGATTGGGAGAAGGTGCCTTTAATCCGAGATGGAAAGCCTGAAGAATTCTCAAAAAAAATATCCCCTAACCCTTTATCAGAGTATCGGGGATATTTTTCTATAAAAACAAATTGAAGGAATGATACGGGTTGTGTTTCTTCGGTTTCAAGATACCACGCGGGTTTGTACATCAAACACCGGCGGGTGTTCGATGGTCTTCTTGACCTTGCACTGGTCTGCCGAGCGAATAAGGGCACTATGATATTTTTCAGGGAATGTCGGCGGTACCTGTATCTCGATGGACACCTTTTCCATTAAACCCGTCGCCCGGTTGGTTTCCGTGGATTGAACCAATCGGATTCCTTCAACGGGTAAATTGTGCTGTTTGCAAAAACTCAGGACATAATAACCGGCGCATGTTCCCAGTGAAGCGAGGAATAACAAAAAAGGTGAAGGGGCGGTATTTTCGCCTCCGCCTTGAATGGGCTGGTCTGATGGCACACTGAATCCGCTAAAATGCGCGTCAACCTTCACACCGCCGGGAAAATCAATCAACATTTCCATTAGTAATTTCTCTCCCAGGAATTAGTAGTATTCTTTTTTTGATGACACAATAATGAAATGGTTACATCAATCCAGATGTTTGACCTGGAACGTATCAAAATCACGCGCCACCACGGCTTCCGGGAAAACGGATTGTGCTTCCGCGACGACGTCCTTCTCGCGATAGCGGCGGGAAACATGCGTCAGATACAGCGCCCGAACTCCAGCTTTTGCGGCCAGTTCGGCCGAACGCCGGGCGGTCATATGGGAAAACTGCCGGGCCATATCCGCTTCTTCATCCAGGTAGGTGGATTCGATCACCAGGGCGTCCGCCCCGCGGCAGATATCCACCAGGCTGTCCACCTCGCCCACATCGCCAACCACAACCAGGCGGGTGCCCGGTTTGTATTCACCCAGTACATCATCGGGGTCGATCACCCGCCCATCCGTCAGGGTTATGGGCAGGCCATTTACCAGGTCACGCCGGCAGGGGCCGGGGGGAACCCCCATCGCATCAGCTCTGTCGGGCAGAAAGGGTTTGCGTCCCTTCTCTTCAAAGATGAAACCCAGGCAGTCCGGTCCACGGTGCTGGACATTGAATGCCGAGATGGTCAGATCACCTTCCTCAATGATTGGCCCGCTGGTCACCGGGATGAACTGAATGGGCATGGGTGCGGATGCGCCGCGCAAGACAACTCCATATAACAAATCATGGATGCGTTCCAGAGCGCTCTTGCCTCCATAAATCTCCAGACAGTCTATGGTTTCCCAGCGCATGTAGGTGGATAACAAACCCGCCAGACCAAGGATGTGATCCAGGTGTCCGTGGGTGATGAGTATGCGGTTCAGGTGTTTAAAGCCAATGCCGCTCTGCAGGATCTGCCGCTGGGTTCCCTCACCACAGTCAACCAGGTAGCGCTGGTCGTCGTGCTTGACTACCAGTGACGGCAGGTTGCGGCGTGCCGATGGAGCGGAAGCGGATGTTCCTAAAAAGATGATCTCAAACAATAAAATGACCCTTTCCTGATGAAGAAATCAATTTTACCGCAATCCTGTATGAAGAAATTTTTATGCATATATTATGGAGTTTTTGGATGAAATTTTTACACTTAGTCTATTGACCAGAACAGGAGAGCCTATGTCACATTCATTAAAAGCCGTCTTAAGCATGGTAATCGTTCTTGCGGGTTTAACCGGATGCAGCCTGCCGAATCAGGTAAAAGCCACATCCATACCCACCGTTGTTGCAGAACCCAGCGCAACCCCCAACCTGGAAATGACCATTCAGGCAGCCGTGAAACTCACCGAATCAGCAAAGTCTGGAATGCAGGCAACCATCAATAGTTCAGTGTCTACTACGCTGACCGCTGTTCCTCAGGCCGCCGTTCCTGTGATACCAACACCCACTCCGATCAACCCGGCCTATGTTACCGAGGAAGAAGTGGCTGCGATGGTGGAAAATGAAGTGAATGAGGCCCTGGCCGCCTCTACAACGTGTGCTTCCACCTCCACTGCCGCCGCTTCGGACGACACCATCACGTCGGAAGAGTTGGCAGAACTTGAAGCCGCTGTAACAGCCTCTGAACAGGCTATTTCCGAAGCAACCGAATTGGCGGAACAATACCTTGCGTTGTACGCGGAGCTTGGTGAAGAAACCATAGCTCTCCTCCAACAGGTAGAAAGTGACCTGGCGGCCATGAGCTCCTCCACTGCCGAGATTGCCGCCACATTGGATGAGATCAATGCGGCGCTGCAGCAGGGCCTGGCGCTGGCGGAAGAAACCATTACAAAGTTGGAAACCCAGGCCAGTGAGATTCAGGCGCAGGTAACCGAGATTCAGACCTCCGCCGCCGGCTGGAAAGAAAAGGTCTCTGCGGAACTTGAGAACCGCGCCAAACTGGCAGATGGATTACAGGCAGACCAGATTGCTTCTGATAAAGCCGGTACGTTACAGCAACTCAGTCAATACGTGAGTCAATTAAAAACATTCCTTGGAGATGGAAAATTTTCCAAAGATGAAATGACCAACGTGATCAAGCTGGGCACGAACGCCAGTGCAAGTCTTCGTCAGTTCGGAGATGCAGGCGCAAGCCTGGCAGATAAAATCAGTGGATTGAACCGAAATATTGCCCGGGGTGAGATGCCACAGTTGATGACAGGACTGGCCGACCTGGACAGGAATTTTTCCGGTCTCGACGCCAGTCTGCGCGACAAGCCTTCTCCATCTTTACCCAAATTGCCAACACGAAAGTGAAACACGGAATTACAGTTGCATACAATGCCATGCTTGAAGGAGCATGGCATTGTATGCTAAAGTATGGTGGCAAAAGATATTCATAAACATTTTAAACTTTTCAGGAGGGATTATGAAAACAGGTAAGATTTTGTTCTTCGCTGTCCTTGCAGTCGCGATATGTTTAAGTGCTTTTTCCCAGGCTCCTTCGTTCATCGCGAAACCGGCACTTGATGCCACAGCCGTGCCTACCGAGACTCCAGCCGAAGACTCAACAGCCATGGAAGAATTGGTGCAGGAATTGAAAGATAAAGGCACCATTTCATCTACCGAGGGAACTTATTATAGCCTTCCGGAATTTCATCAGGAATGGGCCAAACTCTACTACTATCAATGGTGGTACACCGATTACAGCCCGACGAACTTTGTGGTCCAGGCTGACCTGGCATGGGAAACCGCCAACAAATACGCGAATCTGGGTGATTCTGGTTGTGGGTTTGTGTACCACACGGATGACAAGAACAACCACCATGCCACTTTCTTGATGATGGACGGCAAGGTGCAAACCTACAGAGCGCTGGATGGCAATTGGATACAGATGAAAGGTGGAAGCGCCGGAAAATTCAAGATTCCCGCGGATAAAGCCCACATGGTGCTGGCCGTCGATCAGCAAAAGATTACGGTATTTATCAATGGCAAGCAGGTGGTCACATTTGAAGATCCAAAACTGCAGGGTGGTAAACTCGGCCTGACCCTGGCCTCCGGAACCAACAAGGGTTTTGGCATGCGTTGTGATATGACAAACATCGAACTGTGGGAATTGCCAGAGTAGTCGAAATACCCGGCAGATTGGTTATAATCATCCCTGTTAGATAAGCAGGGATGATCTTTTATGAAAACGCGATGGTTTCTTTACAGTTCACTTCTCCTGATAATCACCGGCAGCCTGCTTTCAGGGTGTGCCGCTTCGGTTGCCACGACCACGCCTCAAGCCGTACAGGCTTCGACCACACCATCCCCGGAAGTGACTGAATTCACGTCTACACAGACAGTCACCGTTGTTCCCGCGGCGGCTACAAAAACACCTGAGATTGGACTTTCAGCCACAGCCCAGTCCAACAACATGAAAGCGGATATGGAAAAGCTGGCGGAAGAAAAACTGGTCAGCAGCGCGGCGGGTACATTCTACCGTGTGCAGGATTTCACGGGAGAGTGGGCCAAACTTTCCTACTATCACTGGTGGCCGCTGAACCGAAAACCGTCCAACTTTGCCATCCGCGCGGATGTTGCCTGGGATTCTGCCATGCCCAATTCCAATCCGTCCAAAGCGGGCTGCGGATTCGTTTTTCATGAAAATGGACCGGATAACCTTCACATGACGTTGCTGAACCTGGATGGTATTGTTCGCAATTACCGTATTGAAAAAAAGGTGTTCACAAACCTGAAAGGGAATTACGCGGGGAAATTTAAGATACCGGCGGATTCCGCGAAAATCATGCTGGTGGTGGATTACCAGTGGATTACCATTTTCGTGAACGGGAAGCGGGTGGTGCGCTTTGAAGACAACCACCTCAAAGACGGCGGACTGGCATTCGCCGTCAGTTCCGGCTCCAATAATGATTTCGGTACCCGCTGCAGCTTCACCAATGTTGAATTGTGGGAATTTGATTAACTGATCGCCGAAACGCCCCAGATCTGCAGCAGGCGAATGTAAAAACGGGTCATCTTTACCAGCGCGTCAATACGAATGCGTTCATTTATTCCGCCGGGTTGCAGGTCGTCTTCCGGCGGAATGACCAGCGGGGTGAAGCGGAACACGTTACGGCATACCGAGGTGTAAAACCGCGCGTCACCCGGCCAGGGCTGCACCGTGGGGGCGATGGGAATGCCATCATAGACTTCCAGAATGGCGCGTTCCACCGTTTGATAGGCCGGTGATGATGAGGAGGATGGATTGGGTGCTTCCCAGGCACGGTCAGCCTGCGCCTGGAACAGAACGCGTTCATCCTTGACTGCCTTTCGGATGTGGTCACTCACTGCGGCTATGGTCTCACCGGGCATCAGGAATACATCCACTTCTGCCTTCGCCTGTTCCAGTGTGCCGCTGAAACGCACCGGCACAAACTGGGTGGTGGAGCGCATTTGCGCCTCGGGATCCTTGAGGATCATCTTGCGGGCCAGTGAAGACAACAGCCAGGCATTGGCAAACACGATCTGCTGTGTATACCCGATGGCACCCACCAGACCGCTGTAAGAATCACGAATTTCTTTCAGGGAAGCCGGCAGGGGATTGTCTGCCAGGCTGGCAATGGCATGCGCCAGGATATCCAGTTTATTGTCATTGCGTTTTGTATTCTGGGTCTTGAATTCAAAGCGGATGTGTCCACGTTCCGTCACCCCGATCAAGGCCGCCAGTCCGTTCAAGCCGGGCAGGTATCCCCCGGTAATCCAATCGCCTTCATCCAGAGCCACTTCCAGGCGGACATTGGCTTTCTTCAGGAAAGCGGCCGTCCGGCAGGCGCCCATCTTCCCCCCGGAGAGGCAGTCATGTCCAAAAGCCAGGTATACCGTGCGCTCGGGGGTATACCCGGCGCGCAGCATCAGTTCCACCGCCTGCAGTATGGCCACCATTTGCCCTTTGCCTTGCAGGGTTCCCCGGCCCCACACAAACCCGTCTTTCACCTGGCCGGAGAAGGGTTGCACCTCCCACTGGTCAACGGTTTTCGGGTCCACCGGCGGGACATCATAGTGCCCGCTGAGCAGCACGCCCGGTAATTTCGGATTGCGCCCGGGCCAGATGTACAAAAGGGAAAGTTCCTGGCTGGAACGTACTTCCAGGGTGGTATGCACGCGGGGGAATTGTTGCAACAGGGCGCGGTGCAGGCCGAAATATTCGTCACGCTGCGTCCCGGTGAGTTCATCCGCCGCGATGGTGCGGCAGCGGATCACCTGCGAGAGATGCTCGGCCACCACCGCGCCGTCCACGTCTTCCAGGTCAACCACCGGATAGTCCGGGATTGGACGCGCGAAACGCAGAGCGGTGATCAACATCACGCCCGCCAGGAAAAAGAGCAGGATGGTACAGACGATGAGGATTTGGATGAACATGGTACCTGGTATTGATTGTATCAAAATCAAACGATTGACGAAAATCCGCGAAAATGTTCATGAAAACAGTCGGGTGTTTATATAATTGAATCACTCGTAAACAGAACAGGGGTAGGAGGAAACATGGAATACCGCAGCCTGGGACGAACCGGTTTGAGAGTTTCTGAAATTTGTCTGGGGAGTATGCAATTCGGTTGGACGGCTGGCGAAGAGGAATCCCGCAAGGTTCTTTCCGCGGCCGTGGATGCCGGAATCAACTTTATTGATACCGCGGATGTGTATTCCCGCTGGGTCAAGGGGAATATGGGCGGTGAATCTGAAGCCGTCATTGGAAACTGGCTCAAGAAAAGCGGGATTCCCCGCAGTGACCTGGTGATCGCCACCAAGGTACGCGCTCCCATGGGCCCCCGGGTGAACGATGAAGGCCTCTCCCGCGTTCACATCCTGAGGGCGGTGGAAGACTCGTTGCGCCGCCTGCAAACAGACTATATTGACCTTTATCAAACCCACTGGCCCGACGAGAACACTCCCATCGAAGAGACACTGGCTGTTATGAACGACCTTGTGCGCCAGGGGAAAGTCCGCTATGTTGGCTGTTCGAATATACCCGCCTGGCGGCTGGTGGAGTCACTTTGGGTGGCGGAGCATTACCAGTATTGCCGTTATGAGTCGCTGCAGCCGCATTACAACCTTCTGCACCGCGCCGAATTCGAAGCCGAACTGGCGGAGGTCTGCCGCGGTTACAGCCTGGCGGTGATGCCCTACAGTCCGCTGGCCGCCGGTTTTCTGACGGGCAAATACCGGCGGGGTGAGACGGACACAGTCAGCCAGCGCAATGTTTCCAAATATTTTACCGACCATAACTGGGACGTGCTGGACTTTCTGGCGAAAATGGCGGAAAAGCATGGCAAGAGCGTGTCACAGATCGCGCTGGGCTGGCTGCTCAACCAACCTGTGGTCACCTGCCCGATCATTGGCCCGCGGTCACTGGAACAGTTGACAGACAACCTGGGGGCTGTCGGTCTGCGGCTTGAACCGGATGAGATCAAAGAGCTGGACCGCCTGACCGCGTGGGATGCTTCGGGTAGCTGACCGGCCGGGCAGGGTATGTTACAATCTTCCTGATATTAAGCCTGTGAGGATGATGATGATCGAGAATGTACTGGTATCTGTTGCCTGGCCGTACGCCAACGCCGAAATCCACGTCGGAAACCTGACCGGAGCCTACCTACCGGCCGATATTTTCGCCCGCTACCAGCGTTTGCGTGGACGAAAGGTGTTGATGGTCTCCGGGTCTGATTCGCATGGCACACCAATCACCGTACGGGCGGATGCCGAAAACACCTCTCCGCTGGAGGTTTATCAGCGCTACCATTATGGGTTCCTGGAATTATTCAAGGACCTTGGCCTGACATACGACCTGTTCACCAGCACGCATACCAGCAATCATTTTGATGTTTCCCAGAAGATATTTCTTGCCCTGCAAAAGAACGGTTACCTGTATACCGACCGTGAAATGCAATGGTACGCGCCCAGTCAGAAACGATTCCTTCCCGACCGCTATGTGGAAGGCACCTGTTACATCTGCGGCTTCGAGAACGCGCGCAGCGATCAATGCGACAAATGCGGTAACCTGCTCGATCCCGCCCTGCTGATCAATCCACGCAGCAAGGTGGATGGTTCCACCCCGGAGCTTCGCGAAACCGAACATACCTACCTGGATCTCGGCAAACTGCAGCCCGCCGTGGTTGAGTTCCTGAAACAGCGGGAAGGCTACTGGCGGCCGAATGTGCTGCGCCAGAGCCTGGGGCAGATCCTGGCGGATAACCTGCACGGCCGGGCCATCACCCGTGACCTCGACTGGGGCATCCCTGTCCCGCTGGAAGGCTGGGAAGGCAAGTGCCTGTATGTGTGGTTTGAAGCCGTCATCGGCTACCTCTCCGCGTCCATTGAGTGGAGCAAGCTGGCCGGCAAACCTGACGCCTGGCTGGACTGGTGGCATGGTGCACAGTCGCAATCGTATTATTTCATCGGTAAAGACAACATTCCCTTCCACGCGGTCATCTGGCCGGCGCAGTTAACCGGCAGCGGCAAAGCCTTTGATGAACTCATGGGTGTGGCAGATCCCAAACCATTAAATCTGCCGCATGACGTTCCAGCCAATGAATTCATGAACCTTGAGAACCAGAAAATCTCCGGCAGCCGCAACTGGGCTGTTTGGGGACGCGACTTCCTGACGCGGTACGACCCGGACCCCCTGCGGTACTACCTGACGGTCAATATGCCGGAAAGCAAGGACACCGACTGGGACTGGGAGGATTTCTTCCACCGCAATAATGACGAACTGGTGGCCACCTGGGGCAACCTGGCCAACCGGGTGCTTTCTTTCACCTGCAAACACTGGGAAAACAGGGTCCCCGACCCGGGTGAACTGACCCGAATGGACCTGGACCTTCTGGCGCAGATCGAAGAGGGATTCAATACCGTGGCGAAGGAAATGGACGCCGTGCACCTGCGTGCCGCGCTGGCCGAAGGCATGCGCCTGGCGACTGAAGTCAATAAATATCTGGACCAGACAGCGCCATGGACAGCCATCAAGACGGATAAAGCCGCCGCCGCGCGTGCCGTGCTCACCGCGCTAAAAGCCATCGATTCGTTGAAGATCATGCTGGCTCCTTTCCTGCCATTCACCAGTGAACGGCTGCATGGCTTCTTTGGCAATACCAGCCCGCTGTTCGGCCGTCAGTACATTGACACCATCACAGATAGCCTGGGAGAACACACCGCCCTGCGTTACGACCCTGATGGGGCGTCAGGCCGCTGGGAGCCTTCGAAGCTTCAGCCGGGCAATGAATTGGTCAATCCGCAGCCTCTGTTCAAAAAGCTGGATGTCAGCATCATTGAAGAAGAACGTAAACGCCTGGGTAAATAGGCGCGCAGAAGTAATCTAATTTTATCCACCCGGTCTGAGGATACCCAGCCGGGTGGCTTTTTGTACACATTCCGCCGTGGTGTTTGCCCCCAGGTTGCGTTTCAACCCGGAAATATGCAAACTCACCGAACGCCGGGAGATTTTCAACCGGCTGGCGATCTGTTTGCCGGTTAATCCTTCAGAAAGGTCAAGCAGAACATCCAACTGGCGGCGGGTCAGGTATTTTTGGCCGGGGGCAGGGACAATATTTTCCGCCGGGTGGGCAATCACCCAGTCTTTCCAGACGACTGTGGCATAATTTACACATAGATTACGGTCTTCACCATCCATCTTGATATAATCCGGCAGACAGCCCTGTGCCAGAAAATCCAGTTGCACCTGGCTGGCAGACGGGTTGATCTGCTGATAGATGAAAGATTGATCCGGCCGGATGAGAAGTAGATGGGTCATGGCATTTGCTAAATTAGTATATTTGTTCTATTATGACAGAATCCGGTGAAAAGTCAAGGCGGATTTTACGTAATTAATCACAGAAAACATCTTGACTTTTTGCACGGCGGAGTAGAATCGTACATATGAAAAAGCTGCGTATTTATAAACAATTATTCCTGCTTATCCTTCTGGCGATAATGATCGGTTCCGTCCAACCGGTATCAGCCGCCGGTATATCAACGAAGAACCAAGCTGCCACAGACGCCATCGGTTTGGTCGTGTCAGCCAACTACCAGGCAGACAATCTGACGCTTGATGACCAGTACCTGTACCCCACGTTCAGTTCGTTGAGTGTTGTGGATTTGAATCCGGCTTCGTTAAAGCTTTTTTACAAATTCCGCACTGACTATATTTTTGACCTTACCGTAAAGGGACAATACGCTTTCGCGTCCCAGCAGGATAAGGGTTTGAAAGTGTTTGATATAACCGTGGCCACCCCGACCATCTTCTCCAGTCATAATCTTGCCGGCGGGGCGTACGGACTCGCTCTGGCAGGCGACCGGTTGGTGGTTACGGCTGGACTGAATGGGATTGTCATCCTGGACACTACCAAACCGTATGATCTTCCGGTACTCAGTCAACTAATGCTGGAAGGTTTTTCCCGGCAGGTGGCTGTTTCCGGCAACCTTGCATTGGTGGCGGCAGGCAAGAGCGGCGTGCATGTGCTGGATATCTCCAATCCACAGGCGCCGAAATTGATCAGCACCATCCAGACCTCCACCCCGGCGGAAAACGTGACCCTTGAGGGAACCACAGGCTACATTTCCCTGGGATTGGGTGGCATGCAGACAGTTGACCTTAAAGATCCGGCGAAACCGCAAGCGCTCTCCCGGTTGGACAGTCTGGATTTCACCCGCCGGGTGGTATTGAAGGACACTCTGGCTTATCTGGCTGAACGGGACGCCGGTATCCGCATTGTGGATATGGCTGATCCGGCCAACCCGCGTCCGCTGGCTGTTTACAATACATACGGCGGCGCCTGGGATATCGCCGTTAAGGACAACAATATTTACGTAGCCGATTACCCGTACGGCCTGCTGGTTTTACGCTACAACCGTCCGGTTGAACAAAATATTCCACGGACAGGCGGCACCCTGAATTCACCCGCGGATGGGATCACCATGACCTTCCCGGCGGATGGGTTTGAGAAACCGGTGGCTTTCCGCCATGAACCGCTGCCGGCCATCAACACACCCATCGGCCCGGAACCCACACTGGTCAAGGTCGGGCCATTCTTCCGCAACAGCGCCTGGGACGGAGACGACTCTGTCGAAGTTTCCCGCCCATATACCATATCAATGAAAGCCAACACCGATGGTCTCACGCAACGGCAGATCGCCGCGCTCAGCCTGTATTATTGGGATCCGGACCTCAAACGCTGGCGTAGAGATGTATCCACCCGGTTGGATGAAACCACCGGTGTTTTGACGGCTGCCCCAAAACGCCTCGGGGTGTGGGGTGTATTCTACGACCGGGAAAAATCCTACACCAACCTGCCGCCCACGCCCACACCGTGATCAGGGTTGCACCGTGACCTCGCGCGGGTAGTAAAAGCCGTAGCGTTGAATCATCGGGTCGTTTGAATCATAGTATTTCCCGCAGATATTCAGGATGCCGTATGTTTTCGGCATCTTTTCTGTGGATGTCAACAACCAGACTCGCTTTCCACTGGGAATGTCATACCCCAGCAACAGTGTTGCGGGTGGTTCAACTTTTTCCAGTATGGTGAAAGCCTCTTCATTGGGCAGGTTGTGAATAAAAACCTTATAGCGCCCGTAGTGAAATTCGGGCAGCCAATCCAACTGCATCACGCTTTCGCGGATCAGCCGGACTTCATTGCCCGCTTCATAATGCATGCTTATCGGGACTTCATCCTGCTGGCATTTGGGAGCCTGCACCACGGGCGGAATAGCCAGCCTCATGGTCGCATACGGCGCAATCAACAGGAAAGCGGTCAGCACAGCGCTGAAGACAGCCAGGCCGGTGGATGAATGGCTGTCTTCCGGTTGCTCATGCAAAAGTCGGTTGGGAAACCAGGCGAGAACCTCTGAGACGCCGGCCGCCGGCAGCAACGCCAGTAGAGGAATGCTGGCGGCAAAGGCACGCATTTTATGAGCGTCACCGGGCGGCACGAAAGGTACCGATATGAAAATACCGAAGATGGAAGCCAGCAGCAGCGAGTGGAAGGGCAGCTTCCACTTACGCGCGGACTGCACCAACGCCAGTGCACACAGGGCATACAATCCCAGGTGCAGCGGGCGGTTGCCGGCCGTATTCTCTCCGCCCACGTAGGCATACACGCTGAACCAGGTGTCTGAGAAAAGCAATCCCCATTGTTTCAGCGAACCCCGGATAATACCCATCGGATTTTCTTTAATCAGGTCGAAGGCCATGCGGTAGATCTGTTTATACCTTTCCTGATCGGAAACCGGTCCGGTCTCTGTGTACTGGTTGTAGACGTACGACCAGCGTTCTCCGCCCGAGGCCAGACCGTAGAGTGATTCAGAAAAATTACCAAACAATTGGCCGCCGGGCGTGCCAATCAACCGGAAGGTCAGCGTATTGACCGCGAATCCAAGCGCCACTGCCAGCACAGCCAGCAGGGTGGGCTTCCAGGCCAGCCAGCCTTTCTCCCGCAGCCACCATCCCACCCAGAGTACCAGCACCGGCAGGATGAAAAACGCGCCCGCGCGGATGTTCAACGCCAGTGACAACAGGAACATACCAGACAACAAATACCAGAGCGACCTGCGTCCCGCGCCGCGCAACAGCGCGGCCAACGCCAGCGCGCCAAATGCCATCCCCAGTGATTCCGTCATGGTGGTGCCAATGAAACGGCGTGCGAACAGGAAGACGATCCAGAACGTGACCGCCCCGGCAGCCGCGCCGCGGGTTCGGCGAACCTCAATGGCCAAAATGGCGCACGCGGCGGCCTCGATCAAAGCCAGGGCAGCCGTGGCATTTTGCAGGTTGCGCCCGGTCAGTGCGAGCAGCGCGCCCAGGAACCCGATGGACAGCGGCCGTCGGGAGGAACCATCGGAAAGCAGTGACCCGTCCAGCAGACGGTTGGCATCGTTGTAATACGTGGCCGCGTCATTGTAGGGAATCAATCCGCTGACCACGTAGGGCTCACTCTGCCCGCTGGCCCAAAGACCGGCCAGGGCAAGCCCGAATATGGCCCCGATAACCCCGAAGACTACCGGTTTCTGCCAGCGGTCAGGCAGGCGCAGGACAAGGTACAGGATCAACAGAATAGCGACCGATGTGGAGGCGAAACTGTAGCGCACCGTTACCGCCAGTGAGCGTATCTCGACAGGGATATGGCTGTATGCCGTGAACAGGAAAGCGGCCACCAGCGCAAGGAGGGCGATCAAGATGGTTGATATGGAAGAAAATTGTTTATTATCTTTGAAAATGGGCATTTTTTGTTTCTTTTATTTTTATCCATGTAATTATAAGATACTGTATTGATAATAAAGCAGGGGCGTACGGCCGCCTGCATTGGATGCAGTTTTCCAATGTACGCCCCTACACATACCTATACAGCAACAATGCTTGCAAATTCTCGTTACTTTACCGCCACCATCATCTGCGTGGCAAAATTTAACAGCGGGTTAGGGATGAAGCTCAACACCAGCACACCGGCAGCCATCACCACAGCCACAAGACCGGCCCATTTTCCCGGCTGAACCTGGGGATCACCGGTCTTAAACCAGGTGTACATGATCACGCGCAGGTAGTAATACGCGGAGACCAGCGAAGTGACCAGACCGATCAGCGCCAGAAGAAGCTGACCGCCGTCCACCGCCGTCTTGAACAGGTAGAATTTTCCCCAGAAACCCATGGTGAGCGGCACTCCGGTAAATGAGAGCATGCTGATCAATAATGCCATGCCCAACCACGGGTGTTTTTTCCCCAGCCCGGATAGATCTTCCAGCGAAAGGCCTTCGGATCCAACCGACTCAATCGCGGTGACCACCGCCCAGGCACTGAATGCGGTCAGCCCATAAGCCAGCAGGTAGAACAATGCGGCAGAGACAGATTCCTGCACCATACCGCGATTGCCGTAGGGAACAAAAGCCATCAGGATATAACCGGCATTGGCAATCCCCGAATAGGCCAGCATGCGTTTGATATTGGTCTGCGAGATAGCCACCACATTGCCAAAGATCATACTCGCAGCCGCCAGCACCCAGAACACGGCGGAAAATAAAGGCGCCTGAGCTGGAAAGAGCAACACAAATACGCGTAAAAGACCGGCAAATCCGGCGGCTTTGGTGGCCACCGTCATGAACCCGCTGACTGGAGTCGGTGAGCCGTTATACACATCGGGCACCCACGAATGGAAGGGGAAAACACCGATCTTGAAACCAAAACCGACCAGAAGAAGGCTGGCACCAATCAACAGGAGCAGGTTGTTGGCCGAACCCGATTCCACAGCTGTAAGTATGCCGGTGAAGTTCGTGGCGCCTGTCGCTCCATAAATCCAGGCGATACCAAACAACAGAAAAGCCGATGAGAATGTTCCCAGCAGGAAGTACTTGAGCGCGGCTTCTTCAGATGTGAGACGGTCGCGGAAGAAACCGGCCAGGATATACAACGGAATGGAGAGCAGTTCCAGCGCCAGAAAAACCATGATCAGGTCATTGGACATGGTCATCATGATCATGCCAGCTATGGAGAAAAGCAGCAGGATATAAAACTCACCCTTTTCCGCCTGATTGCGTTTGAGGTAATCATGCGACAGCGCGATAGCTGCCAGGCCGCTTAACAGGAACAACACCGTAAGCACCGCCGCGAACCCATCCCACGTGACCATGCCGCTGAAGGCAGAATCAGTCTTATTGTTCAAAGCGAAGACAGCCCCGCCAGCCAGAATCAAACCCGCGGCGGAAAGCAGCGCGATGATATGTTTTTTATCCGCCGGAATCCACAGATCAACGAGCAACAGCGCCAGAGCCCAGACTGTAAGGACCAGTACCGGAAGGATGAAGAGGAAATCATTAATAGTCGGCATAATCATCCTCACCTAATGCATGACCTGCGCGGCGGATAACACAGTGGATGTTATTTTTTCCGCTGTGGGATTGATGAGAGAATAGAACGGCGCCGGATACAGGCCGATCCAGAAGATCAGGATAAGCAAAGGCAACAACGTCAAGATCTCGCGGGGTGACAGGTCTTTCAGCGATTTGTTCTCTTCAATGTTAACCGGGCCAAGGAAGACTTTTTCAAACATGGTCAACAGGTAAACCGCGGCCAGAATGACACCCAACGCGGCCAGGCCGGCAAACCAGGGCGAAGCCAGCACACCCGAACCGAAGGAACCCAGCAGAATGGTGAATTCTCCGATGAAGCCGTTGGTTCCCGGCAGTCCTGCCGACGACAGGGTGACGATCAGGCTGAGGGCGGCCAGACCAGGGATCACCTTCCAAAGGCCGCCAAAATCCGCCAGCAGGCGGGTGTGGCGGCGTTCATACAACATGCCGACGATCAGGAACAACGCGCCGGTGCTGATGCCGTGGTTGACCATTTGCAGCACGCTGCCGGAAAGTGCCTGCGGCGTGAAGGCGAAGATGCCCAGCATAACGAAGCCCATGTGGCTGACGGAAGAATAGGCTACCAGTTTTTTCATATCCCGCTGGGTAAAAGCCACCAGTGCGCCATAAATGATCCCGATAACCGCCAGACCGGCCATCCACGGCGCCAGTTGCACGGACGCCTGCGGAAAGAGCGGCAGGTTGAAACGCAAAAAGCCATAGGCTCCCATCTTCAAGAGCACACCGGCCAGTATGACCGAACCGGCGGTGGGCGCTTCGACGTGCGCATCCGGCAGCCAGGTGTGCAGCGGGAACATGGGCACCTTGATGGCGAAAGCCAACGCGAAAGCCAGGAAGAGCCAGACCCCGGCAGGTGAGAATAACGCCCACAACCCGGAGAGCTCCGTCCAGTCAAAAGTGCGGGCAGTGAAACCCATGTACAGGATGGCCAGCAGCATGATCACTGAACCCGCCATGGTGAACAGGAAGAATTTAAACGCGGCATACAACCGGCGCTCCCCGCCCCACAATCCAATCAGGAAGTACATGGGCACGAGGGTAAATTCCCAGAAGATGTAGAAGAGCACCAGGTCGAGAGAGACGAACACACCCAGCATACCGGTTTCAAGCGACAGAAAGACCAGATTGAAGCCCTTGACATTGTCCTTCACGGCCGTCCAGGTGGAAAGCAGCGCGATGGAAGAAAGCAGACCCGTCAAAAGCACCATCATCAGGCTGATGCCGTCAACGCCCAGATGGAATTGAACGGGAATATCACCCAGAGTGACCCATGGAACGCGCAGTTCAGCCTGCATATCCGCTCTGGAAGGATCAAACACGGTCAACAGGAGCAGGGACAGACCGAAGGTGATCAGGGATGTGATCAGCGCGGTCCAGCGGATGGCATTCTTTTGCTCTTCCTTCAGGAAGGCAATCACCAGAACGCCTACCAGCGGGAAGAACGTGATCAGAAGCAGCGGATGTATCCCAAAATTCATAGCGTTACCTTCGCGTAAGAAAGCGTGATCATTTCAATACCAGCCAGGCAAACATCACAATCACCCCGATTAGAATGGAGAGGGCATACGAACGTACGTATCCGTTTTCCAGGGCGCGCCAACCATGGGAAATGGCTTTGGTGAGGGAACCAAAACCCACGGCAATCCCGTCAATCCAGCCCTGGTCAATCGGTCCGGCCAGTTCTTTCGCGGCGGATTCCATCGGATGGATAAGGATTGCCTGGTAAAGTTCATCCACGCGCCATTTGTTTTTCGCGCCGGTGTACAACGTCCCGAGTTTGCTCGCCAGCGGGTCGGGTTCAGCCGCTTTGAAATCCCGGCGGCCGTAGATAAACCAGGCCGCGAACAAACCCAGCAAGGCAACCAGCAAAGACAGACCGGCAACCAGCGGATTGAATACAGACTCATGCCCCTGCCCCAGGGTATGCTCAAGCCAGCCTTCCATCATCAGACTACCGGGGAAATTTAACATCCCGCCCAGGGCAGAGAGTGCCGCCAGCAGGACCAGCGGGACGGTAACCAGAGGGACATTCTCACGGGCATGGCGCGCGCTATCACTACGTGCTTTTCCAAAGAAGACCAGCCAGACCTGTCGCCCCATATAAAACGCGGTCAGGAAAGCGGCTGCCAGCAACATAATGAAGATGGCCAGGTTGGAATGGCTGGCCGCCGCCAAAATCTCATCTTTTGAGAAGAAACCGGCCAGCGGGGCAATGCCCGCCAGCGCCAGCGCGCCGGTCAGGTATACCCAGAAAGTGACCGGCATTTTTTTGCGCAGGCCGCCCATCAGGGTGATGTCCTGCGGGTCAACATGAGAATGATGCGAGTCTCCGAACCTGTCCTTCTCATCCAGGGTGCGCGCATCTTCCATACCCAGGATGACCGAACCGGCTGCCAGGAAAAGCAGCGCTTTGAAAAAGGCATGCGTGGTCAGGTGGAACATGCCGGCGGCAAACGCGCCCATGCCCACGGCCGCCACCATGAAGCCCAACTGGCTGATGGTGGAATAGGCCAGAATTTTCTTGATGTCATTTTGTGCCACAGCGATGGTCGCTGCGAACAACGCGGTCAACGCGCCCACCCACATGACGGCACTCTGAGCGGCGGGAACCAGCGCGTACAGGGCGTGCGATCTGGCTATCAGGTAGACCCCGGCGGTCACCATGGTGGCGGCATGGATCAACGCCGAAACGGGCGTCGGGCCTGCCATGGCATCCGGCAGCCAGACATACAGCGGCAGTTGCGAGGATTTGCCGGTGACACCCAGCAGCATGAAGAGCGTCATAGCCAGCAGAACACCGGGGGTTGCCGCGGCAATCTCTGGAGCACGGGCAAAGACGGCATCAAATTGCAGGCTGCCGAAATTCCAAAACATCAGGAACAGGGCGATCAGCAGACCAAAATCACCCACGCGGTTGACGAGGAAGGCCTTCTTCGCCGCCCGCGCGTTCCCCAAACCATCGGTGCCTTTTTCAAACCAGAATCCGATCAACAGGTAGGAACACAACCCCACCCCTTCCCAGCCGACGAAGAGCATCAGGTAATTGTCTGCCGATACCAGGATCATCATCGCCAGGATGAAGAGGTTGAAATACATAAAGAAACGGCTGTAACGGCCGGGATCTGAGTTGAAACGCACATCATAGTGCATATAGCCGGCAGCGTAGAGGTGGATCAGCGTGCCCACACCGGAAACCACCAGCATCATGGTGACGGACAGGGTATCCACCCGGAAAGCCCAGTCGACCTTCAGCGTGCCGGTGTTGATCCATTCCAACAGGGTGATGGTCTCGCCTTCCGGATGGCTGTTGAGCGCCAACATAAGGAGCACAGAGATGACAAACACCCCACCGGCTGCCAGAATGGCAACGCCGGCTGAAAATTTTTCGCCCAGACGCCGTCCAAATAGCAGGTTTATTACAATTCCTACCAGCGGGAACCAGACCACCCAGGGGACGAGAGAAAAAACCGGGTCGGAAGCGATTTCTTGAAAGAGCATCTTATCTCACCGCTCAGCCTTTCAAACTGTTCATCTGGTCAATATCAATGGTTTTCTTCGTACGGAAGATTGCCACCATCAATGCCAGCCCAATGGCCACCTCGGCGGCGGCCACTGTCATCACAAAGAACACAGATATCTGGCCGTTCAGGTTGCCGTACTGGCGGGAGAAGGCGACAAATACCAGATTGGCCGCGTTGAACATCAATTCCAATGACATGAAAACCACAAGCGCGTTACGCCGGATGAGGACACCGGTGATACCGATGACAAACATCACAACCGCGAGAGCAAGGTAATACGAAATGGGCACCATGGGTTATTCCTTTCCCGGGCGGACCGGCTTCTGCCGCGCGCTTTCCACTTTGGTTAACACAATGGCGCCGATGATGGCTACCAGAAGGAGCAATGAGGTGACCTCAAACGTGAGCAGGTAGGAACTGAACAGGGTCAGGCCGATCTGTGCCGGGCTGGCAAAATCGCTGGCGGGAATGGTCAAGACGTCCGGTGGAACACCCGCCTTGAACAGGACCAGCGTGGCGATCTCGCCCAGGAAGATCACCGCCATGACAATGGCAAGCGTACGTTTGCGGCGGCTGTCGGCTTCATCTTCCAGGCGTTCGGCGCCCAGCAGCATAATGACGAACAGGAAGAGGATCATGATCGCGCCGGCGTATACCGTCACCTGCGCCATGGCGATGAACGGCGCGCCCAGGGTTACGTAGAGGAATGCCACACTGGCAAAATTCAACACCAGGAAAAGCGCGGAATACACGGCGTTGCGGCTCATCAGCATCCCGATGGATGTCACGATGGCGATCAACGCGATAAAGGAAAAGAGAAGTATCCCTGTCATTTAGAGCCTCATCAATCCGTGGGATCTTTCATTTCGGGAACGGACCGGGTGAATTTGCCGGGTTCTGTGGCCTGCGGGGTTGGTTTCCCGCCAGTGGGAACCGGTTCAAGCAGCATGTCTTTGGTATAGATGGCCTGGTTGCGGTCTGTAAAGGACAGTTCATAATTGTCGCCAAGAACTATCGCTTCCGTCGGGCAGGCGTCTTCACAGAAGCCGCAGTAGATGCAGCGCAGCATGTTGATCTGGTACGTGCTGGCATAGCGCTCGCCGGGAGAATAGCGTTTTTCGTCCGTGTTTTCCGAGGCTTCCACGAAAATGGCATCCGACGGGCAGGCGGCCGCGCACAACGAGCAGCCGATACATTTCTCCAGGCCGTTCTCGTAACGCTTCAGCACATGCCGGCCTTTAAACCGTTCACGTACCGGGCGCTTTTGTTCCGGATACGAAACCGTTACCGGTTTCTCGAACATCGACTTGAATGTTGTCCATAATCCGCGAAACATGGATTAACCTCCAACCAGTAAACGCAGCCCGGCTGTAATGATGATATACAGCAGGGAAAGCGGAATTAAAATTTTCCAGCCAAACGCCATTAATTTGTCATACCGGAAACGCGGCAGAGTGGCGCGTACCCAGATCATGACAAACAGCCAGAGGACGATCTTGATGAATAAATAAACCGGTCCCAGCCAGGGGAAAACATCAACGAAAGGACCCTGATACCCGCCCAGGTAGAGCGTCGCGCCGATCATGGAGACGGCGATCATTTTGATATATTCAGCCATAAAGAACAGGGCGAACTTCATCCCGGAATATTCGGTGTGATAACCGGCGGTCAATTCCTGCTCGGCTTCCGGCATATCAAACGGCGAGCGGTTGACTTCCGCCAGGCTGGCAACCACAAAAATGGCAAAGCCCAGCGGCATGATGACCACAAACCACAGGCCTTTTTGCGCTTCCACGATTTGCGATAGGCTCATGGAACCTGTCCAAAGGATGGGGCCGACAAACGCCATGCCAAGCGCCAGTTCGTAGCTGATCATCTGGGCAGTGGCGCGCATCCCGCCCAGCATGGCGTATTTATTGTTGCTCGACCAGCCCGCCAGGGTAATGCCGTATACCGAAATGGACGTGACTGACATAATATACAGCACGGCCACATTGATATCGGCCAGCTGCAGTTTAACCATGCGGCCAAAAAGGTTGACCTCGGTGCCCCACGGGACAACGCCGGTGATGATCAACGCGGGGATCACCGTGATCACCGGAGCCAGCAAGAAAATGAGTTTATCCGCGCCGGCCGGGATCAGTTCTTCTTTAAAGATCAATTTAATCCCGTCCGCCACCGGTTGCAACAGCCCCTGCCAGCCGACCCGGTTGGGTCCGATGCGAACCTGCATGCGGGCCAGCGCCCGGCGTTCATACCAGGTGACGTAGGCAAATCCGCCGGTCATCACCAGCATGATGAATATGGCTTTAATCACCCATTCCCAGATCATCGCGGCGTCCATGTTACGCTTTCTCCCGGGGTGAATGTTCACTCACCGGCGGCACTACCTGTGCCACCTGCGGTTCGTGAATGGGCACGCCAACCGAGCGTGGGATCAGGCCGCAGCCTTCCGGCACATCCGGGTCAAGCAGGATGCGAACCGGGTAGGCCGCGCCATCCACCGGCAGCATCACCCGCATTTCATCCGCCAGTTTCAAGCTTTTTGCCGTAGCCGGATGAACGTGCAGATCAGCCAATGCGAGACGGGGAGTCAGCAGCGGCGAGGTGGTCACCGTAATGCCCCGATCGTACAGGCGGGTCACCGGATAAATAACCAACTCATGAGCCTGCCGGTTCAATGGTTTTTCAGCTGGATGGGTTTTCAAATCCAGATCGTCGGCGGGCAGCAGCGGCAATTGCACGCCCAACCCCTGTTTGTTGGCATACGATGTTCCGCCGTAATACACGTCCGAACGGCCGATGATCGGCCACTGTTCCGTGGTTTCTGCCAGTTTCTGATAGGTCAGACCGGTGTATGCCGGTGTTTCAGCGGCCAATCGCAGAAACACCAGCGAGGCCGCGTCGGCTTCCAGTGTCACGCCCAATTTCACGCCAAGGGCAGCCGCGATCGCGTAATCGGCACGCGGGCCTTCAGGCGCGGGCACAGCCGGATAGAAACGCTGCACGCGCCGTTCGCCGGAGGTGTATGTCCCCTCGCGCTCGGTAAATACCTGAACGGGGAAGACAATATCCGCTTTACGGGCTGTCGCCGTGGAGAAGATTTCCTGAACAATAATGAAACCGGAGGTTTCGAGCGCGCGATCAAACAGGGGGTCATCCGCCGCGGGATCAGCCCCGGCAATGAGCACCACCTTTGCTGCGGCCAGTTTTTCTGCCAGGTCATCTGCCGGCAGCGCGCCCATTTCCCACAAACCCTGCGTATTGCCGCGTTCCCACACGGGAATCAAACCGCTGTTCACCTGCCTGGCATGTCCGCTGGACTCTAACAGCCGGGCGCAGGCAGCCGCCAGCCGGCCGGTGGCTTCACGCCCCAGGCCGTCACTGCCGTAGAAAATGACCAGATTTTCCGCCTGCTCAAAATCAGCCGAGGGTATGGATTTGAAAGCCAAATCTTCCTCACCGCAGGAATAACGAACAACCTGTGACGCTTTCTTATCCAGCCTTGTGGGCCGCGCGTTGACAACGATCAATTGCGCGCCTCGTTTGGCAGCTTCGCGTACCCGCAGCCACCAGAGGGGAGCTTCTTCATGCAGGTCGCAGGCGGCGACCACAATGGTTGAGCCCTTGCCTAAATTCGCCAGGTTGCTTCCCGGCGGCATACCGAAGCGGTTGACGACATGACCACCCGCCATACGGCTGTAGCCGATGAACGTGCCACCCTGCGCTTCGGTCAATTTCCGCAGGTTAAAGATATCTTCATTGGTCAAACGGCCGCTGGCCAGCGTCACCAATCCGCTGCCGGCCTCCCTGATCTGATCAGCCGCTGAGGTCAGAGCGTCGTCCCAGCCGGTCTCGGTCATTGTGCCGCCCTTGCGTGCCTGTGGTTTTAATAACCGATCAGGATTGTCGGCGAAATGATAGGCAAAGCGGCCTTTGTCGCACATCCAGATTTCGTTGACCGCTTCGTTCTGCCTGGGCATGATGCGCTTGATGGCTATATCCCCGCCGGTTTTTGCCTCGCGGCGGACGTTGATGGTGGTGTTGCAGCCCACCGGGCAATGATTGCACAGGCTCGCCGCGTTGTTCAACTCCCAGGGGCGGGCACCAAAACGGAAATCGGCTGTGGTCAAGGCGCCCACCGGGCAAATATCCGTGGTATTACCCGAGAAGATCGAATCGAATCCGGGCTCGGAATTGGTGATGATCTCCAGTTGGCGGCCGCGGTTGTGGAAACCGATCACTGGATCGTCAGCGATGTCACACTGGAAGCGCACACAGCGCCCGCACTGAATGCAGCGTTCGCGGTCGAGGTAGATCAGGTCGCCCAGCGGCACATGCTTGTCCGCGTGGGACTTCTCGTCAAACAGGAAGCGGCTCGTAGACGGGCCGTGTTCCAGGGTCAGGTTCTGCAATGGGCATTCGCCGCCTTTATCACACACCGGGCAATCCAGCGGATGCGAGGTGAGCAGGAATTCCAGCACCTCGCGGCGGGCCGCTTTGACCTTATCACTATGACAGATCACCGCCATGCCTTCACTGATGGGGGTCGTGCAGGCGGTTTCCAGTTTGGGGCCGAACTGAATCTTTGGTTTACCGTCCTCGTCCATTAACGTGGTATTGGTGGCGCGGTCAATAGCCGGCCTGCCAACTTCCACGAGGCACATACGGCACATACCCACCGATTCCAGCTTGGGATGGTAGCAAAATACCGGAATATCAATGCCGATCTTTTTGGCCGCGTCCACAATGGTCGTACCTTCAGGGGCGGTAACCGGATGTCCATCAATTGTGAGGGTAATATCTTTAGGCATTCGCGCGAAAACCCTTCTTCACCGAAAACAGTAAAACCTATGAGGAGACAAACTTCTCAAAATCAGAGCGAAATTTTTCAATACCCGAAGTAACCGCCATGGTGGAAAATTCGCCCAGGGCGCACAGGCATTTACCCTGCATCTGGCGGGCAACCGTATCCAGCAGAGTGATATCACTACTGTCCGCTTTTCCTTCCGTGATACGCCGGGTCAGGTGACTCATCCAATAGGTACCTTCGCGGCAGGGGGTGCACTTGCCGCAGGATTCATGACGGAAGAAACGTACCGTCTTATTAACCAACCAGGCGATATTGACCGAATCGTCCAGGATAATGACCGAAGCCGAGCCAAGCGGGGCGTTCAGGTTGGCCATGGTGGCTTCGTAATCCATGGGCGTGTCCAGAGCCTTTTCATCAGCCGGAACGATGACCGATGACGCGCCGGCAGACATGATGGCTTTTATGGTGCGGCCTTCCGGCACACCACCGCCATGGGTGAAAATCAACTCCCGGAACGTGGTACCCAGCGGCAATTCGTAATTACCCGGTTTGTTCACGCAACCCGACAGGCTGAAGATCTTCACACCGGGCGACTTTTCGGTGCCCAGTGTTTTATACCAGGCAGCACCGCGGTCGATGATGGGCGGCAGGTTTGTCAGAGTTTCCACATTGTTGATGACCGTGGGTTTGCCAAACAGGCCGTAGCTCGCCGGGAAGGGCGGGCGCAGGCGCGGTTGGCCCAGCTTGCCTTCGATGGACTCCAGCAGGGCGGTCTCTTCACCACAGATGTACGCCCCGGCACCCAGGTGGGTGTGTAGTCTGAGGGAGTACGTGCCGCCAAACAGCTTTTCACCCAGCAGGTCCTCATTTTCCAGTTCCGCGATGCAGGCATCCAACTGGTGGGCGATCTGCCAGAATTCACCGCGCAGGTAGATGTAGGCGTCATTGGCCTGCACGGCAAAAGCCGCCAGCATCAAGCCTTCCAGAAACTGGTAGGGATTGTTCTCCAGTATTTCACGGTCTTTGAATGTTCCTGGCTCGGACTCGTCCGCGTTGGCTACCACGTAATGCGGCCACAGATTGTTCGGCAGGAAACTCCACTTGGTGCCCGTTGGGAAGCCTGCCCCGCCGCGTCCGCGCAGACCGGAGGCTTTAACCTCATTCATCACTCCGGCCGGGTCCATGGTTTTGACCGCTTTTTCAAAGGCAGCAAAACCGCCATTTTTACGGTAGACGGACAACCTGTTGATTTCCGCGATATCCCGGTGGCGGTAGAGAATGTAATCACTCATGTGTTTGACTCTCCACGCTCCGCCTCCTTCTTTTTTAATTCGGCGATCAACTTCAGGGCGGCGTCGACCGTCTGGTCTTCGTGGTAGGAAATTTCGCCTTCTCCCTGCACCTGGAACAGGGGCGCATGGTGACAGCCAGCCAGGCAGGTGACTTCCTCAATGGTGATCAAGCCGTCTTCCGAGGTTTCACCGACTTTAAGACCCAGGTTGCCGCACAGGTCCTGCAGGAACTGATCGGCCCCGCGCAACGCGCAGGACACGTCCGTGCAGACCTGCAGGCGGTACCGTCCACCCGGCTGGTCATGGTACAGGGTGTAGAAACCGACAATCGAAGCCACTTCCGTGGGGGTGATCTCGAGAATATCGGCGACCTCTTCAATGGTTTTTTTCTGAATGTAATTCTCCGCGCGCTGCGCCAGGTAAAGCAGCGGCATCACCGCCGATCGCTTCTGATCCGCTGGGTAGGCGGACAGGATTTTTTGAATTTCATCCGAATGCTTCAATAAGAACTCGTTCACCGGTCAGAATCTCCCAGAATGACATCAAGGCTGCCAATGATGCCGATCAGATCGGCCACGAAGTGGTTGCGGGTGAGCAGCGGCATGATCTGTAAATTTACGAATGAGGGTGTGCGGTAATGGATGCGCTGCGCTTTGGGGCCGCCGTTGCCTTCCAGAAAAACACCGATCTCTCCGCGCGGTGACTCGGCGGTCACGTACACACTTTCCGCGGGAACAGAAAAGCCTTCCGTCCACAGCTTGAAGTGGTGGATCAGGGCTTCCATGCTGGTGCCGATCTCGGAACGCGGCGGCGGAACAAATTTGTAGTTACTGCTGCTTACCGGACCGCCCGGCAGTTTGTTCAATGCCTGCTCAACGATGCGGATGGATTCCCGCATTTCCTGCACGCGCACCAGGTATCGCGCGTACACATCTCCCTCTGTATGGCTGGGGATATCGAAATCATAGCGTTCGTAGCCGCTGTACGGCCGGGCTTTACGCAGGTCGAAAGCCTTGCCGCTGGCTCGCAATACCGGTCCGGTAATCCCGTAGCGGATGCAATCTTCCTGAGAAATGGGGCCAATACCCACGGTGCGTTCCAGGAAGAGTCGGTTCTTCGTCAGCATGGACTCGTACTCGTCCAGACGTTTCGGGAACACGCGGATGAACTCGCGCACAGCGGCGTCAAATTCTTTCGGCACATCCCGCCACAGACCGCCCGGGCGGATATAGGTGGTCATCATGCGCTGACCGGAACACATTTCAAGGATATCCAGGATCATCTCGCGTTCGCGAAAAGCGTACATGTAGACCGACATGGCGGCCAGGTCGAGAGCCGAAGTGCCGATCCAGATGAGGTGCGAGGAAATGCGCGTCAGCTCAGCCAGAATGACGCGAATGGCCTGCGCCCGTTCCGGAACGTCCAGATCGACCAGTTTCTCGATGGCCATGCAATAGACAAAGTTGTTGCCGACATTGTTCAGGTAATCCAAACGGTCAGTCATCACTTCGGCCTTCTGGTACGTCTTGGCTTCCATGTTCTTTTCGACACCGGTGTGCAGGAAACCGATATCCGGCACGCAGTTCAACACGATCTCTCCGTCCAGTTCCAGCAACAGGCGCAGAACGCCGTGCGTGCTGGGGTGCTGCGGTCCCATGTTGAGCAGCATGGTTTCCCCGGTCATCGCCCGGGGTGAAAACAGGTGACGCAGCTCATCGACATTTGTTTCGCGGTAGTTACGGGTTTTATCTGTCATTCTTCCGTATTTCTTCTCAACGGTACCAGGTGGTTTATTTTCCGGGTTTCGGTTTGCGAACCGCGATTTCGTCGGCATTGAAATCGAACTGAACTTCTTCGTAGCCCAGCGGGTAATCCTTTCGCAGCGGATGTCCGGCCCAATCGGCGGGCATCAAAATGCGGCGCGGATCGGAATGACCTTCAAAATGGACGCCGAACATATCCCAGATCTCGCGCTCATGCCAGTTGGCATTGGGGTACAGGCCTTCCACGGTTGGCAGGCTCGGCGCGTTGCCGTCCAATGGAACGCGGACGCGCAATTGAATATTCTTTTCCATGGAAAAGAGCTGATAGATCACATGAAAGCGCGGCGAAGTCTGCGGCCAGTAGTCCACGGCTGTTTCCGCTTCCAACATATCAAACGAAAACCGGTCGCGCAGGCAAGTCAGCGCCGGGATCAGATTCCCGGCTGGAAGGGTTATGGTCACCTCGCCGCGGAATTCGCTTTCCGTTCCGCCGTATTCCGATTTCAGGTCATTCACAATTTCTTGAAAGGCAGCATCCATTCTACGTTTTCCTGAATTAACCGATTTCTTTGAAGTTAAGACCAGGTTTTGATCTTTTCACCGTGAACTTTTTCATGCAGGGTCATCACTCCGTGGATCAATGCCTCTGGCCGCGGCGGGCAGCCGGCCACATACACATCCACCGGAACGATCTCATCCACGCCCTGCAGGATGGCGTAATTATTGAAAACCCCGCCGCAGGAGGCGCAGTCACCCATGGCGATCACCCATTTCGGGTCGGGCATCTGGTCATAAAGTTGGCGCAACACGGGGGCCATCTTGCGGCTCACCCGCCCGGCGACGATCATCAAGTCAGACTGCCTGGGGCTGGCACGCATGAGTTCCATACCGAAACGTGACATGTCATAATTGGCGGCTTCCGCCGCCATCATCTCAATGGCGCAACAGGCCAGACCGAAGAGCATCGGCCACATGGAACCGGTTCGCGCCCAGTTGACCACATTTTCCAGCGTGGTGGTCACCACACCCATACTGCCGGCTTTTTGCTCTATTCCCATTCGAGTGCTCCTTTCTTCCAAACGTACACAAAACCAATAAGAAGGATACCGATGAAGACCAGCATCTCGATGAGCGCGAACCAGCCCAACTGGCGGAAAACCACCGCCCAGGGAAGGAAGAAGACAGTTTCAATATCAAACAGGATGAAGAGCACCGCCACCAGGTAGTAACGGACGGATAACCGGCGGGTTCCGGGGCCATAGGGGACCATCCCCGATTCGTAGGGGGCTGTTTTTCGTTGCGTTGGCCTGCGGGGGCCAAATAGCACTCCAATAATGAGCACAAGGAAGCCGAGAACGGTGGCCAGAGCGATGAGGATGAGAATGGGCAGGTAATCATTCAGCATGGCTAATCCTTACCAGTATGGTCATATTTGAGAGTATATCACAAGGAAAATGGGTGTGCTTTTTTTCACAAAGTATGTATAACGTACCTGCAGGGGAGAATAAATTACACCCTCATCAAAAATCGCGGACGGGGCATATATTGATTCCATGAAACCGGTATGGTCTCTTACAAAAAAATGCCTGCAGGAAAGGCGTTCCTGTTCCTATCTGGCATACTTGCTAGCCAGAAAATCAACCAGCACCAATTTCTCGGCATCAGTCAGAACAGCTCCCTTTTGAACCATGCGATTGACGACCTGTTCCCAGTGAGCGCGGTCGCCGGGGTCCTGCTGAACCTTGTTGGGGCTGTGACATTCGGCGCATTTGTTTTCAAGGATCACCGCGCCTTCCAATCCGGCATCGGCCGGCTGGGCATCCGCGGCTGGCGGAACTGCGGTGGCCGGCGGAACTTCTGTCGGCATGGGTTGAGCCCGGGTTGGCTCGGGAGGCACATCAGTCGGTTTGACCGCCGGGGTGCCTGTGGCGCAGGACGTTAAGAGAACCCCCAAAATAAGAACCCAAAACCATTTTTTCATAAGGCTTCTCTCTTTCATCTGGTTATTCAAGGAGATGTGACAGTCTTATTTGACTAATTGTATAACACTTATCGTCTTTTTATTTCATCCATTCGGTGTCCATTTCACATAAGAAGCAAATTCATACTTGACATACTGTATATTACACAGTATTATGTGTTCAAGGATATAATATTATGAATGATATAGGGTTTGAAAACATATCACTGGAAATGCGCCGCGGGGTCATCGTACTCGCCGTGCTCAGCCTGTTGCAGGAAGAACAGTACGGGTACTCTGTGCTGAAACTGCTTTCTGACAATGGGTTGGAGGTTGATCAGGGAACGTTGTATCCCCTGCTGCGCCGCATGGAAAGCCAGGGTCTTCTGGAATCTGCCTGGCGGGTGGAAGAAGCGCGTCCACGCCGGTATTACATCATCAGCGCGCAGGGGCGAAAGGCCCTGCCCCGGTTGCAGCAGGAGTGGGACACCATCGTCTCCGCCCTTGAACGTATCACCAAAAGATTGGAAGGAAAGAATGAAACTGATTGACAGATATATCGAGCAGGTGGGAGAATACCTGCCCGCCAGGGATCGAGAAGACATTCAGAAGGAAATCCGGTCAATTCTGGAAGACACACTGGAAAACCGCGGCGCGGAAGAAGGCCGCCCGGTGGATGAAGCCATGACAGTGGATGTGCTCAAGGAATTCGGCTCCCCGAAGAAAGTCGCGGCGTCTTACCTGCCGCCGCGCTACCTCATCGGTCCGCGCCTGTATCCGACATTTCTGATGGTCATAAAGCTGGTGCTGGGGATAATGGGGCTGGTTGTCATTGTCACCACAGCGGTCAGCCTATCACAACAACCATTCAATATGGATGCGGCTGTCGAATTCATCATCAAAAAATTTATGGAACTGATTGGCTCCATGCTTTCTGTGTTCGGGAACGTGGTCTTTGTGTTTGCCATTGTTGAATGGGTCATGGGGCAGGCCAGACCGGAGAATGAAACCGCCTGGGATCCGCGCAGCCTGGATGAAGAAACCGCCAGTGAAGAAGTCAAACCCTGGAGCCAGGTTCCCGATATCGTCCTCATTATTCTCGCCCTGCTGATCTTTAACGTGTTTGCCGGTCAATTTGGCGCGAACATCACCGATTCCGCCGGGAAATCCGTCTTTGTTCCGGCAATCGCGCCCGTCTTCTATTCCTACCTGCCCTGGTTGAATCTTCTCTGGGTGCTTGGCCTGGGGTTGAACATCGCGTTGATCCGCGCCGGAAAGTGGCAGACCTGGAGCAAATGGTTTCAGATGGGGTTGGATGTTCTCTTCATCGTCCTGCTGATTGTCATGGCCAGCGGACCGTCCATCATCCTGGAAGCTGGAGACAGGATAGCCGCTTTGGGCGCGGCCGGTGAACAGATTGCCAATATCTATTTGGGAATAGGTATAGGTATCAAAATTCTCTTGATTGTGTTGATCGTGGTCACCGCAGTGGAACTGGTCACCGGCCTGATCAAACTGGTGCGCCGCAAGGGTTTCCCCGGAAACATTTGACCGATAAGACCGGCAAAAAGCAGAAAGCAGGTTGGAATGCACATCCGAACCGCCACAGCAGCAGACAATTATTTATTATCCGAACTGGGAGCCCGCACCTACCGCGACACCTTTGCCGCCGACAACACGGCTGAAGATATGACCCTTTACCTGGCCGGATCCTTCAGCCCGGAGAAGCAGGCCGCCGAACTGGCTCAGGAAGGCACCGTTTTTCTGATTGCCGAGGAAGGTGACCAACCGGTTGGATACGCCCGTCTGCGGCAGGATCCACCTCCGGAGTGCATAAAAGGTAAAAAAGCCATCGAGATCGTGCGTTTGTACGCGGTAAAAGAGATGATCGGCCGCGGCATTGGCGCCGCGTTGATGCAAGCCAGCCTTGACGAAGCCGCCCGCCTGGATTGTGACATTATCTGGCTGGATGTGTGGGAAAATAACCCGCGGGCCATCGCTTTCTATCAAAAATGGGGGTTTGAAAAAGTCGGTGAGCAGGGCTTCCAGATGGGGAATGACCTGCAGCATGACTGGTTGATGGCCAGGCCGGTTGGCAAATAAAGAGACATGCAAAGCCATGCGGGATTGATCCGCATGGCTTTGATTCGATAAAAATAGACACGGATTACTGGATATTATAGGTGTTTTTCATTGTATTGGTATAATAACTTTCCTTTATGGCCAGAGGAGACGGAGATTTGCATGACGGCAAACATTTTTAATTTCGATGATGAATTCAAACTGGGCATCGCAGAAATCGATGCGGAGCATGCCACCCTGGTTAACATGTTGAATGAGGTTATGAACCTTAACCGCATGAACGAAAAGGAAAAGGCACGGGCGTATTTTCAGGAAACCCTGTCTGCGTATGTGGTCGATCACTTCGCGCATGAGGAAGCCTACATGCATAAGATCGGCTATCCGCAATTGGATGAGCACCGCAAGGTTCACGAAAACTTCAAACAGGCCATGTTCCGCTATTTGGAGCAATATGATCCTGAAGATCATGCCGCCTTTCGCGGCGCGTTAATGGATGCCTATTCCTGGATCATCAATCACATTGGCAAAACCGACCGCAAGTACGTCAGCTTTGCACAATAATAAATATCCCCTCATGAAAAGGGGATGGCTGCGTATGCTCAGGATTGAACT
The DNA here is from genome assembly GCA_964420995.1 of uncultured Leptolinea sp. GTDB lineage: Bacteria > Chloroflexota > Anaerolineae > Anaerolineales > Anaerolineaceae > Leptolinea. The sequence continues at coordinate 30,458 of CAYQUX010000024.1, forward strand.
GTATCCGTAAAAAAAGCGGGAATAGATATAATGGAATTTACTTTCTGTCTTTTATTTTATCGACAGTGTTGATAAGGTGTTTTATCGAGAATATTCGAAATCCCACGTAGCCCAGAGCAAGAATCAGGATTATAAACAAACCATATTTTTCGAGTATTGATGGATACAAAAATAAATAGAACGCACCTAGCAAAAATAAACCAAAACATAAAAGCATAAATGGTATTCGAAAGTAAGCTTTTAAAAGTAATTTTTTGAATAACTTGCCGGAAGAAAAAATCTCATTACTCTCATCCAGCCCTTGAATAACCGGCGATTGACTATACGAAAGATTGTTGGATTGTGTTGTAGAACTGAACTGAATTGTTGATTGTGTTGATTTCCGATCTACCTTCTTGAAGGCTATGACTAATAAAAAGATAGCCAATAATATAAACCCCAGACTGATACCACCTGTAAATACGAACCCTAAAAATCCAAATATTCCAAGAATCAATCCGAACAAAATGCACAGTAATCGTATGGGAAATGGTATTCCATTAATAAAGTAATCAGGATGTTTTGTAGTCCAATCCAGATACGCTATCACAATAATTGCAAAAAGAACGACACTGCCTGTAACCCAAAGTTCCCAATTGACCATAATTCTCTCTTTTACTGATGATTTCTTTTTTCGAAGCAATTTATTCGATCAACGTTTGACGCATTTTCCAAGGGAAAAGGAGATATTTGAGTCTGATATCGTTCGAGTTTAGTATAAATTCCTTGATTGAATATTTTTATTACTGATCTAATCAAGCAAATCTTCTCTATAGATAGCTATTTCCTGATCGAAAAAAAGATAATCTATCCTCGATTTAGGGTGAGGAGAATTACCGCGTTAAACTTCTGTATTTAATCCGTTTGGGCTGATCGGCATCCGTGCCCAGGCGTTTGTGCAGGTCGGCTTCGTAATCCGACCAGTTGCCAACCGACCAGACGATGCTGCTGTCACCTTCGAAAGCCAGGATATGGGTGACGATGCGGTCGAGGAACCAGCGGTCGTGCGACACGATGATGGCGCAGCCGGCATAATTTTCCAACGCCTCTTCCAGCGCACGCAGTGTGTTGACGTCCAGATCGTTGGTCGGCTCGTCGAGCATCAGCACATTGCCCTCGCTCTTGAGCATCTTGGCCAGGTGCAGGCGGTTGCGCTCCCCGCCGGAGAGGACGCCAACCTTCTTTTGCTGCTCGGTGCCCTGAAAGTTGAACGCGCTGACATAAGCGCGGGAATTGCGTTTTTGATTGCCCAGGGTGATGGTTTCCTCGCCGCCGGTGATCTCTTCCCACACCGTCTTTTCCGGGTCGAGTGATTCGTGGCTCTGGTCGAGGTAAGCCAGTTTTACCGTTTCACCAATGGTGATGTCGCCGCTATCCGGCTTTTCCTGCCCGGTGATCATGCGCAGCAGGGTCGTCTTGCCCGCGCCATTGGGGCCGATGATGCCCACAATACCGCCGGCCGGGATGCTCAGGTTCAAATTGTCGATGAGCAACCGGTCGCCGTAGGCTTTGCTGACATTCTGGAATTCGATGACCTTATTCCCCAGGCGCGGACCGGGTGGGATGTAGATTTCCAGCTCTTCACGGCGCTTCTCGGTCTCCTGGCTGAGCAGGCTCTCATAGGCGGTGTAGCGCGCCTTGCCTTTGGATTGGCGGGCTTTGGGCGACATGCGGATCCATTCCAATTCGCGTTCCAGCGTGCGCAGGCGTTTGGTCTCGCTCTTTTGTTCCTGGCGCAGGCGTTCTTCTTTCTGTTCCAACCATGAGGAGTAATTGCCTTCCCAGGGGATGCCAAAGCCGCGGTCCAGTTCGAGGATCCAGCCGGCCACGTTGTCGAGGAAGTAGCGGTCGTGGGTGACGGCGATCACCGTACCCTTGTACTGCTGCAGGTGGCGCTCCAGCCAGGCCACCGATTCGGTATCCAGATGGTTGGTGGGCTCGTCGAGCAGCAGGATATCCGGCTCGGTAAGCAGCAGGCGGGTGAGCGCCACGCGGCGGCGCTCGCCGCCAGAGAGGTTCTTGATGGGCGTGTCGCCCGGCGGGCAGCGCAGGGCGTCCATGGCCAGGTCAAGGCGGTTTTGCAGGTTCCAGGCGTCGTGCTTGTCGAGTTCTTCCTGCAGTTTGCTCTGCTCGGCGATGAGGGCATCAAAATCGGCATCCGGTTCGCCAAATTTCTCACTGACCTCGTCGAATTTCTTGAGCAGATCCACCAGCGGCTGGACGGCTTCCTCCACCACCTGCTGGACGGTCTTGGCCGGGTCGAGCTGCGGTTCCTGGTCGAGCATGCCGACGGAGTAGCCGGGCGAGAAGACCACCTGCCCGTTGTACTGGTCATCTTTGCCGGCGATGATGCGCAGCAGGGTGGACTTGCCCGCGCCGTTCAGGCCGAGCACACCGATCTTGGCGCCGTAATAGAAGCCGAGAGAAATATCACGCAAAATCTGGCGGTTGTTCGGCTGGACGATCTTGCCGACGCGCACCATGGAGAAGATTACCTGCTGGTCAGTCATTAAATCACCTGATGATTTGAAGATGGATAACCAATTGTAAACCATCCGAGCCGGCCGACCCTATGTATGAGAATAGCAGACAATTTCGGGCAGGGATGGTCTTTGAAATTTCTCTCGTTTACTACGATCGTTGATTCTTGCCGGATAATCCGGTCATCCGGGGAACGGTTTTGACAGGATATGCCGGTTTCAATGACTCAGGCGGCTGCAAAATTCAGAAAACTGTCTGTGGTTGATCGCCTGAAGCTCCAATCGTGTTGCTTTGTGGATCTCCCGCAATTCAATGGCCGTTTCAATTCTTCCCGGCCCGCCTTCCAACCGCATAATTTCATCCCAGGTTATTGTGAGGCGGGTTTCAAGCTGGTCTCTGCGGGCAGACAGGCAACTGCCCCCTCTTTCAAGGTTTTTTCGCAGAATATTGTCCGAATCCGTGATCGACTGTTGGGCAGCCGCGGTATTATGAGCCGCGCCCCAGATGACAGCCTCTTTCTCAAGAATAGCCCAATCATTCGGCCGAATTTCCTTGGGTAATTCCAATAAATCCGGGTCCTGCTTTCTCAAAGCTTCGTCAGATAATTCCTCCGCCCGTTCAATATCGCGAATGACATCCAATCCGTCCAATTGGACATGACCATCGGTATTGAGAAAATTGTCGATGCTATCTTTGGCCGTGTTGATCGCGACCGTATCAAGTTGGATTTCGTCATCGATAATAAGTCCGTTCTCTTCAGCCCAGACTTTAAAAAATTCCCAGGTCAAGTCCCAATCACCATCACTGCAACCGGCAAGCAGAAGGGCACATAAAATCAACGGTATAAAAACTTTTTGGAAAAACCGGGATTTTTTCACGGTTGTTCCTCCTTGAGTAAATCCTGTAAGCCCATCCGTTGGAAAGTTTCCACCAGATTAAAGTGGACCGATTTATAAAACTCCTCCCTGGAGATAGCCCCACTGGCATAATCCTCTACAACGTTCTGGTCAACAGTAAAAGAAAATTGCGATTCCCCCTTTTCGTCACGATATTCCACGGTAATATGCGCCAAATGCAGCGCCTCACTGCGGTTGCGTTCCACAAGATCCTTCAATAAGGCAAGGAATATGGGATCGTCTTTATCCATTGGACCAAGTCCCCTGTAGCCTTTACTGGCATCCAGAATAATGAAAGCCCCCTGGGTTTCTTCACCCGATATGGGTAAAACGATCACCCGAACTCCCGGAATATTTCGGTCAACAAATGCGCCGGTCAATAATTTACCGGCTGATTGATTGGGTGCGAGTTGATAGACTTCCTTTGCTGTTCGGCCCGAAAAACCGAGCTTTGATAGGATCTGTGGGCCGAAAAAAATGGTAATCGCCAGGCATGCCAGACATACGCCGGAAACAATCACCAGGATAAGACAACAGGGAACCTTCTTTCTCCCCGTTCCCTTCGCGATTATTTTTGGATCAGTCATAATCGGATCCCTTCGTTTTGTCATCAGACAAAAGAATACAAATTAATCGTGGAAATTCTTTGCGGGGTTGGATGATTAAAGAAGGTTCTTGATTTTTCGCAATGTGCGGCAACTACATATTAACTATGTCCGTTTTGCCCTGTCAATGGGTATTTTTGTACAGCATTGGATCTTTTAAATCCCGCACCATGTTTATGTCTCGCGCACTGTGCATACTTCGGCTGGTGTTGCGACAAAAACCTTTTTTCATCGAGGGGATTGTTCTTACCCACCATCATTGCGGTTGAATGAGATGGTTTTTTACCTGGCATGTTATTTTTTATATACAGGTTTATATGGATGATTCACGCAAATGCCGGCGTATGGGTACCAAATTGATCCATTACAATAATGAGTACAAAAGAATTTTTTGGGAAATGAATAACCAAATCAACCAACCTTGTATCTTTCCTGGATTTCCTGCATCCAATTGAATAGACTAAAACGCAACAGGAGTATCCATGGAATCCAATACAGGTGCAGACGAACAGACCTCGTCGTATGACGTGATCATCATTGGCGGCGGACCGGCGGGAGCCACCGCCGCCATCTATACGGCGCGGGCGGGACTGGCTACGCTGGTCATTGACAAAGGGTTGACCGCCGGCGCGCTGGGCATCACCGGCAAGATCGCCAATTACCCGGGGTTCGTCGAACCCATCAGCGGGGCGGATCTGCTGGAAACGATGCGACAGCAGGCTGAGTCTTACGGGGCCAGGTTTGTGTTCGACAAGGTTGTGGGAGCCGACCTGACATCACCGGAGAAGACCATTTATGCCAACCAGGGAACCTATACCGGGCGCGCAGTGATCATTGCCACCGGGTCGATGGGACGCGGCACACGCATCAAAGGGGAAGACCGGCTGCTGGGCAAGGGCGTGTCCTACTGCGCCACCTGCGACGGGGCGTTCTTCCGCGAAAAAGAAGTGGTGGTGGCCGGCAGCAGCGACGAAGCCATTGAGGAAGCTCTCTTCCTGACACGCTTTGCCAGCCGGGTGCATTTCCTTTCGCCGACTCCCGAATTGAAGGCTCCCGGTGAGTTGATCGAAGAACTGGAAAAGAACGAGCGGGTCAGGCTGGTCAAAGGTGCCAGCCTCTCGGAAGTGCTGGGTGAGACGAAAGTGGAAGGCGTGCGGTTCGCGCAGCGCGGCATGCCGGAAGAGGTCCTTCCGGTAGCCGGGGCGTTCATTTACCTGCAGGGCGGAAAACCGGTGACAGATTTTCTGATGGGGCAACTGGCGTTGAGCGAATCCGGTTGCCTGTCAGTGGATTCGGAATATAAGACAACCATACCCGGTGTGTATGCCGTGGGGGATGTGCTTTGCGACCATATCAAGCAGGCGGTCATTGCCGCCAGCGAGGGCGCTGTCGCGGCCATCGCGCTGGAGAAGAACCTGCGCGGCCGCAGCAAGATGAACGTGGACTGGGCGAAATGATGGGTAGTTAAGATTTTAAAACCCAAAGGGTCTTGAAGACCCTTTGGGTTTAGGTTTTGAATTATGTAAGGGCGATGCATCCGGTGCGAGGTCTTTGACGCGAGCAGAGAAATCTCCGGATGCATCACCCCTACGTGTGAAATCTATTTACTCCAGCCAGAGATCGGCGCTCAGGTACTTAAATCCCGAGTCGCTCAACAACAAAGGTTTAAAACCCTAAGGGTCTTTGAGACCCTTAGGGTTTGGTTTGGTTTGGGTTTGTTTTTTTCATTCCGGCCACAGGTCGGTGCTCAGGTATTTCAACCCCGAATCGCTCAATAAAACCACCACCGTCCTGCCTTTGCAGGTGGTTTTCAACAGTTGTTCAGCAGCGGCCACATTCGCGCCTGAAGAGAACCCGGCAAAGATGCCTTCTTCCTTTGCCAACCGGCGGGCGGTTACCATGGCGTCTTCATCCGTCACCTGCAGGTAGCCGTCGATCAGGTTTTTGTCGATCAGTGGCAGGTCTGTCATGGAATAACCGCCGCCCTGTATGCGGTGATTGGGATTGATCACCGGCTCGCCCTTGAAGGCCGCCGCGCCGACCGGTTCCACCACATAACAGCGGATATCCGCGTTGAATTCCTTGAACGCGGCCGCGCAGCCGTTGAATGAACTCCCCGTGCCGATGAAGTCGCAAAAGACATCGATCTTCCCGCCTGACTGCCGCAAAATCTCCGGCCCGGTGTGCAGGTAATGCCCATGACAGCTTCCCACCAGGTGGAACTGGTCAGCGCGAAAGGCATGGCGTTCCCGGGTGATGCGCTGCGCTTCGGTTTCTACCAGCGCCAGGTCGCCGCCGGAAACCTTGCCAGGGGTGGAATCGGGCAACTGGTTGACCAGCACCACCTCGGCGCCCAGGGCGCGCATCATGCGGGCGCGCTCCATGGAATTTCCCCGGGACATCACCGCCACAAAAGGATACCCCTTCACGCCGCAGACAATGGACAGGCCCGTGCCGGTATTGCCGCTGGTCAGCTCGACCACCGTCTGGCCGGGTTTGAGTGAACCGCCTGCCTCGGCTTCCTCGATCATCCGCAGGGCGTTGCGATCCTTCTTGGAGAAGCCAGGATTCAGGTATTCCAGCTTGGCCAGGATGCGCCCGTCCAATCCCCTGGTGAAACGCGATAGTTCGATCAGCGGGGTATTGCCGATGGCGCCCAGCACCGAATCAAGCAGTGTGTCCTGACGATTTTCCGGCATTTCTACCTCCTAAAAACTCAACCCGATTAAATCTGTGAGAATTTCTGGAATATTTCCACCATGGCAAGGGTATCCAGATGGCAGTATTTCAAAAGATCGGAGTGGATCTTCTGTTTTTCCGCGCCGCTCAACGGGGTGAACATGGATTTCCACCAGCCAAACGTGGCACTGGTGCCATTATTGATCTCAAGCTCCGTATAACTTAATTCCGGGACGACCACAGGCAGTACATATTTGATCGAGCTGCTGCCCCTGAAACCGGGATGAACGTACAGCCCCTTGCTGACAATCTCCATCAGGTCATGCACACGCTGGTTGACACCCTCGAGGTAATCCGCGTATTCGGGATAAAGCAATCCCATTTCTTTGTTGCGCGTCTTCTCGAAAGATGCGTTCCACACAATGACCGTGCCTGTCTCACCAAGGTTCGCTTTGAGGCTGGCCAGCAGGGGCAGTGCCGGATCACCGCTGCCGGTGGAGAGATGCTCGCAATGTGTCAGGGCGCCGCCGGGTTTGCCCAACCGGTGCAGCGAATATTGAAAGACCATCTGCTGCCAGGGTTTGTATCCGTCATACGGGGGGACTGCCAGACTGCAGGTTTCATAATCCAGAAAGTAGAGGGGATAGGCAACCTTTGCCAGTTCCGCACGCACGCGAAGCGCGTCCACGGAAGGGGAACCATTCCGGGCTGTATCGGCAACTACAGTTTGCAGTTTGGAGAGTTCAAAAGCAGCCGGGATATCGTGGGCGGCCCGGATGCCCATACCTTCCAACTGGCGTTTCTTGTCTTTAGACAGGCGGGGAATGTCGTATATGGAAAAATCAGGCAACGCAGGATGGCAAACCTCAAGGCAGCGGCAATTTCCAGGGTCCCAGCAATGTTCCACCCCCCGCGGATCGGTCAACTGCGCGGCTTCCAGCGCCTGTGTCCGCAGGAGTTCAATTTCGGGCAGCAATTTGTTTACCTTATCAGTGACATCTTCGACCTTCAACAGGCCGCGCAGGTCCAGCTCTCCGGAACGCACATATTCGTTATTAACCAGGACCAGATACACGCGCGCCACCCGATTTTGCTTTCGAAAAATCAGTGCCTGAAAAGCCGCATCTTCCAGGTCTTCATCTTTGACGCTGGTGCTGCTTTTGACCTCATACAGGTCGACCTCCGCCCCGTTCGCATGGCGGATCAGCGCATCGGCGCGTGCCATGAAGGGGCCGTCGCGGCCAGTCTCCTGCCAGGCAAGACTGTCACCGGGGCGGGTGGGAAGAACGAATTTTTCCAGGTATTCACGTGCCAGGGCTTCAACCTGCTCCCCCTGAATGGCCAACAGTTCATCGCCGGTGGATTCGTCCAGACAGTCATGCTTGCGAGCCCACAGGTGGCGCGGCGCTTCACGGAACAGGCGAAAATCGGATTTGGTGATGATGACGTCCATGATTAATCCCCTTCCAATATGTAGAAGAAATCAAAAACCAGGCTTATGATATGGAGCGAAGGTCTTTGAGAAATTCATCCACAATACGTTCCGTGATGGCCCATGACGTGACCAGGCGGACAGCGGTATGGTTTTCATCCATTTTTACCCAATCATAGTACATGTAATCCTGCTGCAGCTTCGCGTTAATCGCATTCGGCAGGATGGGAAAGATCTGATTGGTGGGCGAATCGGTGAAGAAGGCATAGCCGAGGGCTTTCATCCCGGCGGTCAGACTCTCGGCCATCAGGTTAGCATGCCGCGCCAGGTCAAAAAACAAATTATCTTTGAACAGCTCATCAAACTGGATGCCCAGCAGGCGGCCTTTGGCCAGCAACGCGCCGCGCTGCTTGATGCAATAGCGGAAATCCGGTTTGAGTGCCGGATTGATGATGACGATGGCCTCACCGATCAGCGCGCCGTTCTTGGTCCCACCGATATAGAAGGCGTCCACCAGCGCGCTTATGGCTTTCAGATCCAGTTCGGCTTTACTGGAGGTCAGCGCCGAACCCAGCCGGGCGCCGTCCATGAAGAGGAACAGTCCCAGGTTCTTGCACAGCGTTGAGATTTCACGCAATTCAGCCTCCGAGTAGATGGTGCCGATCTCAGTGGAGTGAGAAATATAGACAACGCGTGGTTTCACCATGTGCTCGAAGTAATGCTCTTCCACCACAGTCTGGATATCCGCGGGGGTGACCTTTCCATCCCTGCCTTTGGTGTGATGCACCTTGTGACCGGTGGCTTCCACGGCACCGGTCTCATGCACACAGATGTGACCGGAATCCACCGCGATGACCGATTCGAACGGACGCAGGCAGGAGGACAAGACCAAGAGATTGGCCTGTGTGCCCCCGCTGACAAAATGGACATCCGCGTCGGGATTGCCGGTCAGCGCGCGGATTTTCTGCGCGGCGGACAGGCAGTACTCATCCTCACCATACCCGATCTGCTGGATCTGATTGGTTCTGGAAAGGGCTTCAAGGATACGGGGATGCGCCCCTTCGGAATAATCATTCTGGAAACTGTATTTTGGCATGATGGAGATTCCCGTCTATGTTGAGTGTGATTCTATTGTGTGAAAATAAAATAAAAACCGGAAAGAATTGTAACTATTTTCCCGGTTTTTCGGATAGGGATTCCCTGCCAAATTTCTTGATCAATAAATCAATTGAATTATTATCTACGCCGGAGGGCGCCGGAGTTTCATGAATGGTAACGCCAGGCTGATCAGCACAACCCCAAAGGTGACCCACACCGGGGTTGCCACTGCCTGAACCGCGGCATTCTTTACGGCAATCCCGGCCAGCGCCCACAGAATGACCAGTGTGTAAGCAATGTCGCGGCGGGTGAAGATCATGGACAGGGTAATGACAAGGACTGCCGCCAGCATGATCCACACCCATATCTCCGGGGTCAGGCCAAAGCGATCCCATTTAAGATAGTCCAGTACAGATGTCACATTGGCCACGGTCGCCACCGAAACCCACCCCAGGTAGACACTGAAGGGGATTTGAACACACCAGGTTTCTCCCTTTGACACGCTATTCCTGCCTGTCCCCAGCTTAAGGAAGGTGACGATAAGTGAGGCAAGCAATGTGACCATGGCGATGAGAGTGACAGGAAATTGCTCATAATGCCAGAGGAATATCCAGGCACTGTTCGCCAATCCGCCCAGCACGATCCACCAGCCGGCGGCACGCAGGCGCGGGTTGGCGCGTTGCGCAGGGAGAGCCTGATATATACCATAGGCTACCAGGCCAATATAGATCAGCCCCCAGATGGAAAACACGTACCCGGCGGGAACGAAATACACCTGGAATCGGTCAGAAATCTGGCCAGTATTCAGCCCATTGAGGGGCAGCGCGTTGGCCAAAGTATTCACCACCAGTGTGAGCAAGATGGAAAGGATCACTACAACCTGACGAACTATGTCTTTCATCGATTTTCTCCTTTCAAATAGCGGCTTATTCCGATTTGTCCCAATTCTCATCGATCATATCCAACATGACCATATCTTCAACAGTCAAATCACTGTCAGCATCCTCTTCGCGCGAATCCCGGCGAGTCCCTTTTGAAATTAAATTGGCGATCACAAGAAGGGTTAAAATAACGGGAAGAGAACACAAAGATTCCATGCGATTTTATAACCACCATTGGTAACATGTCTTCTACTACTGTTATTGTTCCATAGCGGTTGGGATTAAGCAAATCCGCGTAAATATTGTTGACGCATACAAATGGGAGAGAAAAAATGATTCTGGTAAGCGCCTGCCTGGCCGGGATGCACTGTCGTTATGACGGTGGAGAAAAATCAAACGAGACAGTCATCCGGCTGGTGAAAGAAGGGAAGGCACTTCCAGTCTGCCCGGAACAACTGGGCGGGCTGACCACTCCGCGCCTGCCAGGTGAGATTATCAACGGACGGGTATTCCATAGTGACGGCAGGGACGTGACCGCCCAATTTGAGCGCGGCGCGCGGGAATGTCTCGCCCTGGCCAAGCTGATCGGGGCACAGTCGGCCATTCTTAAGGCAAATTCTCCCTCCTGCGGTTTCGGCCGCGTATATGACGGCAGTTTTTCCGGCAGGGTGATTGATGGCGATGGAATTTTTGGCGCGCTCTGCCGTGAAAACGGGATCACGGTGCAGACGGAAGAAGACCTGTAACAACAAACCGTTTGATGCTCATCAGGTCTATCCCGGAAATTAAGCGTGTTTGAGGAATATAACCATATAAATCTCATTGCCTTTGATACCAATATTCGTATACTGACTTCAAGTTTTATTCTTAGACTAGTTTGATAAAAGAGGTCGAAAATGAATATTCGGAAATTTTCTACAACAAAAACAATACTGTCCCTGTTTATTCTGGTTTTTCTGGTTGCCTGCTCACCGGGCACATCATCAATGATTACTGCATCAAATTCCACAATGAGTTCCCCGGAACCAACTGAGACCCCGGCCTGGGTTAATGTGCCAATAACCGACGCCAAAACCGGGAAATCATTCACAGTCAGTGACCTGAAGGACAAAGTGGTTCTGGTTGAAGGGATCGCGACCTGGTGCCCAACCTGTTGGGCGCAGGGTAAAGAAATTAAGAAACTCAAAGAGGAGTTAAACGCGGGCGATGAATTTGTGGTAATCAGCCTCGCCATGGATAGAAAAGAGGATGCCGGGGTACTGAATGAATATGCCTCCACCGCTGGTTTTGACTGGTTTTTTGTCACATCAACCACTGAGATCTACCGTGACATCGGTAACCGCTATGGCGCCACCTATCTTGATCCCACACTGGTTCCCCTGTTCATTGTTGATAAACAGGGCAATATTCAGAATTTCCGTAAAGGGAAAATGCCCGCCGAGGAACTGAAATCGCTCATCCAACCCTTATTGAAAGGTGCGGCGTGAACTGGCAGGAAGTTCTGACCGCTTTTACACTCGGAATAGCTTCCACGCTTAACCCGTGTGTGCTGCCCCTTTTCCCCGGGTTCCTGGTCTACCTCGGCGGATTGGAGGGGCGGCAAAAAGGGATGGCACGGTTTCTTCCCGGTGTATTAATACTGTCTGGTGTATTAAGCAGTATGCTGCTGCTGGGACTCGTGATCTCCGCGTTATCCGTGTCCATTGGAAGCGTGCTGATCTGGATTATTCCTATTACAGATCTCCTGATCATCATTCTTGGTGTGCTTACCCTGTTGAACATCAATCCATTCATGAGATTCTCGTCGGTAAGGCAGATCCGTACAAAAAACTCTTCTCTCTCTGCTTTCCTGTATGGACTTCTTTATGGACCGCTCACCTTTCCCTGCTCCGGCCCATTGATCATCGGCATTTTCGCGTACTCTTTCACGGTGTCAGAAGCATTGGATAAATTGTTCGTGTTTCTGGCTTTCGGATTGGGGATGGGACTACCTTTGATATTTCTATCCCTGCTTTCAGGAACATTTCAGCGTCAGATCGTGCAATTCATTGGCCGCAATTCCAACATGGTCAAAATTGCCGGCGGGGTACTGTTGATCGCCATTGGCATATTTCATCTGGTATACAACCGGGAGATGTTCGCCTTATTTCTATAATCAGCATCGTGATCAGCCCGGCAGGGTGTGTTTAAGCGCTATCGTTCACATCTTCCGGGCTTTTCACGCGATGGTATTTCAACAGCCTGCCTGGATAACCGGGTAGATCCCATAAACAAAAGGCCGACTTTTTCAGCCGGCTTGCCAGCCGGCATTGGCAGGGGTAAAATTCTTGTTGTTATGGACAGCAATCATCTTTTACAGGCAATTGTCAATATGTGCAAATCCCGGGGGTTATTAAACGCGCCTGTTTGTAATTAGACTTAATAGATAAACTATCTAGGTAAATTGCGGCGGGCGAATTTTTTCGCCCGTTTTTTTGTTCCATTCAACTGAACGTTTCAGGAAATAATCATGAAATTCAACTATCTTTCTTCCGGTTGGAAGACCTTCTATCGAATCTGGGGCGGTCAAACCGTGTCACTTGTGGGTACCGCGATGAGCCGCTTTGCCCTGATGATCTGGGCGTACCAGCAGACCGGCGCAGCCACCACACTGGCATTGCTGGGGTTTTTCAATTTCGGAGCCATTGTCCTTTGCTCCTCCTTTTCGGGTATTGTGGTTGACCGCATGAAACGCAAACATGTCATGCTGCTGGCAGATACGTGCGCGGCACTGATAAGCGCGGTCATTCTTTACCTGTTTTCGACGAACCAGTTGCAGATATGGCACCTGTATTTGCTGGAGGGATTGACCGGAGTGTTTGAATCCTTCCATTATCCGGCCTACCAGGCATCCATCACCCTGCTGGTGCCAAAGGACGATTTCACGCGGGCAAGCAGCCTGAACGGATTGGGCGAATCCGCCGCGAGGACGGTGGCGCCGGTGCTGGCGGGGCTTCTGCTTCCGCTCGCCGGTCTCCGGGTTGTCCTTCTGCTGGACTTGATCAGCTTTTTCGCGGCGTTTGGTACGCTGTGGTTTTCTTCCATTCCCCAGCCCGAGGATGAAACGGATGCCTGCCGGAATCCGGGCAGGCAGGCCAGCGCGAAAGCCGGCCTTGAATTCATCCGCCGGCGGCCGGGGTTGATCGGATTGGTACTGGTGTTCATGTCCATTAACCTTTGGGCGGGTTTGACGTATTACTCCATATTATCAGCCATGATCCTGGCGCGTTCAGGTCAGAGTACCATGGCCTTGAGCTGGGTGGAGGCCGCGCTGGGTCTGGGTGGCATTGCGGGCGGAATAGTATTAACTGTGTGGGGCGGTCCAAAAAGGCGGGTGCGGGGGCTGCTGCTGGTTACCACCTTCTCGTTTCTTCTTGGAGACGGTACCTTTGCCCTGGGGCACAGTCTGCCCTTCTGGGTGATCGCCGGGTTTATTTCCAACTTCTCGGTACCCTTTATCAGCGCGCCGAATCAGGCGGTATGGCAGGCGAAAACGCCCCCGGAATTACAGGGGCGGGTGTTCGCCCTGCGCGGCATGCTGCAGATGGTGACCATTCCAATCGGGTACCTGGCCGCCGGTCCGCTGGCTGACAGGGTTTTTGAACCGGCCATGGCGGTTGGCGGACGTCTGGCGGGGAGTCTGGGTTTTCTTACCGGTACAGGTCCCGGTGCCGGAATGGCGTTGATGTTCGTCATTACCGCCATTGGCGGAATGCTCACCGGTGTCTTTGGGTTCGCTTCACCGGCACTGCGGAATGTAGAGCACGATCTACCGGATGCAATATGACGTGATTTGAGAAAACATGCGGATGTGTTTCAGATATGCCATAAAAGCACCCCCTCTTGCATCTCCCCCCTTTTCAAAAAGCAGAAAATGGGAGAGAAAAAGCAAAATTCATACCACTTAAATTAGCTCAACGATAAAAAAGGGCGGGATATCAATCCCGCCCAAATGGGTCATTTCATACTTATGAGAGGTACTCGCGCAGGTTGCGGCTGCGAGTGGGGTGCCTCAGTTTGCGTAACGCCTTGGCTTCGATCTGGCGGATGCGCTCACGGGTCACGTTGAAGTAGCGGCTGACCTCTTCCAGGGTGTGGTCCTTGCCGTCGATCAGGCCGAAACGCAGTTCCAATACCTGGCGTTCGCGTTCAGAGAGAGCGGCCAGAGCATTCTGTACCTGCTCACGCAGCATCTCACGCGCGGCCGCGTCCATCGGTTCCAGAGCTTCATCGTCTTCGATGAAATCGCCCAACTGGCTGCTTTCCTCATCACCTACCGGGCGCTCAAGGGACACAGGCTCTTCCGCCGATTGCAGGATGCGCTGCACCTTGGCCGTGGCGGCCACCCAGCGGCGCATGATATCCGGGTCAAGCGCGCCGTCACCCCCCAGGAATTTGCGGATGGCGTCCACGTCCTGTTTTTCAAGCTGGTCGGATTCAAGCACCAGTTCTTCGTTGGTTGGTTCGCGCCCCAGCTTCTGCACCAGCGAGCGTTGCACGCGCAGCAGGCGGGTGATAGCTTCAAACAGGTGCACCGGAATACGGATGGTGCGCGCCTGTTCGGCGATGTAGCGGCTGATGGATTGCCGGATCCACCAGGTGGCGTAGGTGCTAAATTTAAAACCGCGGGTGGAATCAAACTTGTTGACCGCGCGCAAAAGGCCCAGGTTGCCTTCCTGGATCAAATCAAGGAAGGAAATACCACGGCCCAGATAGCGTTTGGCAATACTAACCACCAGGCGCAGGTTGGCGCGGATCAATTGCTGGTTGGCTTCTTCCGCGCGGTATTTAATACCTTCCAGTTCGGAATTCAGGTCATCTTCTGGAGGAAGGTTCTTGACAAAAAACTCTATGGGCGGCATTTGCCCAGATTTTTGAATTTCATTCAGTAACTTCGACGCCACACTGGACGGCATCAGGTTTAATGTCAGGAAAAGGTTGAATGCGTTCCGCGCCAGCGCGTCCCACAGTGAGTCTTTTCCCCATTGGCCGTTATCCAGGTAGTGCCGCAGATAGGATGGTTCCGCGATCTGCCAGCCGCGGCGTAATTGCTGGGCTTCCGCCAGCACCAGGCTGAGGTCAGGCGGTTCACCCTGATTGAAACTGCGCGCGTCTTCCACCAGTCGGTTCCAACTTAAGATGGCCCGCTCTGCGAGACAGGTGAACAGGGCGTCACAATTGGGCGCGCTGCCGGTGGAGCCAACATGCTGCTGCAGGGTATCCATCAACCGTTCGGCTTCAATCATGGCCGCCAGACGGAACTCGCTGTCCGCATCCAACAAATGGATCTGGCCGATCTCTTTCAGGTAGAGTCGAACCGGATCTTCTGAAAGTTCAACGGCAACCGCCGGATCTTCAAGAATTTTCAGGGGGTCTTCCAGCGCAAATTCAGACCATTCATCCCCCGCCTGGGCAAGAACAGTATCATCCGGTTCTTCCTGGTTGATCAAATCCTCGTCGCCTGGCGCGATAATGGGTTTTGGTGCCCCATTCTTTGTCCCATTGCGACGGGTTTTCCGCCCATTGACGGGCGTTTCGACGGCCGGTTTTCGGGTACGCGTTGATGAAGTGCCTTCCGGCTTTGCTTCTGGCGAATCGATCGATTTTATTTGGCGTGGCGACATGGGTTAACTATACCATAGGAGATTATTGGAGATTTATTTCAGGCTGCAGGGCCTTTTCAAGGCGGAAACGCTCACCGGTCAGTTCGGTCATCTTGCGGGTGTATTCACGTATGGATTCTCGTTCATCCACCTGGGCTTCCTGCCAGGCAGCCAGGTCTGAGACCAGGAAACGGATGGTATCAATGGCCTCGCGGATTTGCACCAGGCGCAGTCGGGTGATGGTGTCGTAGAGGTCATCATAAATGCGCTCATCCGGGGTGTTATCCAGACTGATGCCGGAATTGATATCCTGCAGGAATGTGTTCAATGAGTCAGGCAGGTGGTCGCTGAGATATTCGCGTACGCTCGCGTCGAGCTGTTGGACAGCTTCTGATACCAGAAGGAAGGCTTCCTGTGATTCGGTGGACTGGAAATCATCGACACTCAAGCCGGGGAATTTATTGCTCTTCAACTCATTTTCCACCGGAGTAAAAAGATCGGGCTTGAACAACAGCAAGCGCAGGAGATGATTTTCCAGCAGTTTCAATGGATTCTTCAGTTCAACGGGGGCAGCCGTGTCACGCCGGGCTGGTCTGGACCGCCGGCGGGGAGCAGATTTGCCCCTCACGGTTCCACCGGCCTGTAACTGCATCAACGACTCTTCATTGACATGCAGAAGGACCGCCAGACGGGAGCGGTAGGTGTCGCGCTCCACCGGGCTGGCCAGGTCTTCGATCAAAGGGATGATTTGCCGGGCGATGAAATCCTTTTCTTTGGGATCGTTCAGGTCATGCGCCGCCGCCAGGGTATCCATCACATGCTGGACAATGGGTTTGGCATTCTGCAAGATGTCTTCCCATTCCGATGGATTGCGCAACACCACCTCGTCCGGGTCCATGCCTTCGGGGATGGCGGTCACCCGCAGGTCAGCCCGCAGCCGTGATTCCTCATGCAACAACCCGCGGGCATCGAAAACCATCTCGTCCCCTCGGTCCAGCGACTGGCGGGCAATCTCAAGGCCGCGCATGGTGGCCTTGGCGCCGGCTGCATCAGCATCCAGCGCGAGGATCATCTTGCGGGTCAGGCGCTGCAACTGGCGGAGCTGGTCTTCCGTAAGGGCGGTGCCCATGGGAGATACCGTGTTGGTAAAACCAGCCTGGTGCAGAATGATGACGTCCAGATAGCCTTCCACAATGACCGCCTGGTCTTTTTCGCGGATGGATTTGCGGGCGTGATCCATGCCGAACAACAGGCGGCCTTTGTCAAACAGGGCTGTCTGCGGTGAATTTAAGAATTTCGGCACGTCATTGGGGTCAAGGATACGCGCGCCGAAACCGGTCATGCGGCCCTGAGCGTCGCGGATGGGGATCATGATGCGGTTACGAAAGCGGTCGTATACCCGTTCTTTCTCCGGATTTTCTGAGAGCAGACCGGCTTCTTTCAGCTCATCCACCGTGTAGCCGCGGCCGGTGAAATGGGTTGTCAAAGTATCCCAGCCGGGAGGCGCGTACCCCAGGCCAAACGAAGCGATGGTTTTCGCGGTCAGCCCACGTTTGGTCAGGTAATCCAGGGCGGGTTTGCCCATCGCGTTTTGCGTGAGGTAATGCTTGTAGAGGAGGACGGTCTCTTCAAGAAGCTGGCGTATCTTTTCCTGGTGCTCGTCCTCTTCCTTGCGCTGCGGGGTAAGGGGTTCCAGTTCCACGCCGGCTTTGAGAGCCAGCAACTTGAGCGCCTGGGGAAAGTCGCAGCCTTCGCGTTTCATCACGAACTTGAAAATATCACCGCCTTCGTTGCAGGCGCCAAAACAGCGCCAGGTGCCCGAATCAGGGAAGACGACAAACGCGGGGGTGCGTTTGTTTTCATGGAACGGACAGAAGCCGGTGAAATTCTTGCCGGATTTACGCAGTTTTACCGAGGGGATCTCATTTACAAGGTCCTCAATATGGATGCGAGATTTGATCTCATCAACAGCGGTCATATCGTTAACCTGAATCTGGAAAACATCATGATGGTCAAATTATCACCCAAACCGTTGAATTATTACAAATACGGCGGATATAGTGTAACGAATTTATTATAATTCCGCGGATTTACAAAGAGAGTAGGGGCGTACGGCCGTACGCCCCTACAGGTTATATACCAAAATGAATTATTAGTGTGAACCTAAAACCCTTCCAGGAAGGACAGATCGACAATCTTTTCCGGCAGACGCGCGATTCGCTGTAGCATGCCAAGGCGGTTGGCCTTCTCCTGCGCCACCTCTGACATGACCAGCACCGCATCAAAGAAAGTATTCACGGCAGGGATGGCCGGGAGAAAGGCGTTCAGGAAATCATCCACAGAAGTTGTGGTCTGTACTGCCTTTTCCATGCGGCCGATCTGCTCGAACAGAGCTTTTTCTGAGGGATCCTTGAAGGCTTCCGGTTGAACCGTGTATGTTTCCTTCAGACTGCGGGTGATGCGCACGCAGCGCGAGAATGCCGGCAGGATGGTGTTCCAATCACCGCGTTGCACCCAGGCGGAAAGCTGGCCGCAGGCTCGCGCGGCTCCGGCCGGGTTATTTCCCTGCTGCGCCAGTACGGCATCCACCACATCATAGCGGAAGCCCTGGTCAGTCAGAAAGCCCTTCAAGCGGCCGGTGATGAATTCGCCACAGGCTTGCAGGGATTCGGGAGTCATGGCAACCGGCAGGTTGGCAGCCGCCAGTTTTAATCCTTCGGTAGTATCAAAATCCAGGTTCCAGGCGATCAATGACTGAACCAGACCAAGCGCAGCCCGGCGTTGGGCATAGGGATCCTTCGTTCCTGTGGGAGCCAGACCGGCGGCGAACAATCCAGCCAGCATATCCAACCGGTCTGACAGGCTGACAATCAATCCGGGTTTGGACGCGGGTGAGGCGTCGCCGGTACTCTTGGGAAGGTAATGCTCGGCAATGGCTTTTGCCACCGCTTCATCCTCGCCGGAGCGTCGGGCATAGTACGCGCCCATCACACCTTGCAGGGAGGTCATCTCAACCACCATGTGCGTGGCCAGATCTGCCTTGCATAGATGCGCGGCACGCAGAGCGGTCTTTTCTTCCGCGGGGGATAGCACCAGTTTCCCTTTCAGGTCGCCGACAAGTTTCTCGATGCGGTTGGTACGGTCAAGCATGGAACCCAGTTTGAACTGGAAGATGAGCGTGGAAAGCTGAGGAACAAATTCATCCAGTTTGTAACGGATATCCTCGTTGATAAAGAAAGCGGCATCGGCAAAGCGGGCGCGGATGACCTGCTCGTTGCCATCGGTGACCACATCCAGCGATTGGTCGTCACCGTTACGGACGGCAATAAAATATGGCAAAAGTTCACCGTCTGGTTTGATGACCGGGAAGTAACGCTGGTGTTTCTTCATGACCGAGATCAACACCTCGGCAGGCAGTTTCAACGATTCGGGGTCAAATTTTCCCAACAGGGCGGTGGGGCGTTCCACAAGGTTATTGACCTCATCCAGCAGGGTTTCATCCACCTCGGGCTTTCCACCGACGGATACCGCCAGTTTTGACACCTGCTGCGCGATGGTCGCGCGGCGGACTTGCGGGTCAAGCAGGATGCCCTGTGATTTCAGCACGTCAGGATAGGCGGCGGCAGTCTTGATGGCGGATTCTTCCGATGCGCCGAATCGCAGACCGCGTGTATTGTTGGTGGCAGTCAAACCGGCATACTGGAAGGGAATCAACTGTTCGCCGAACAGGGCGGTCAACCAGCGCAGCGGACGAGAGAAGCCCGCCTGGCTTTCATTCCAGCGCATAACCTTATCGAATTTAATGCCGGCCACCAGATCTGCCAGGGCGGATTTTAATACCTCACCGGCCGGTTTACCGGTCTCATGCACTTCTGCCGCGGCGTAGCGTCCGCCGTCAATTTCCATGATCTTCAGGTCTTCAGGCTGCAGTCCTTTGCCGCGCGCGAAGCCGGAAGCGGCCGGGGTGGGCTTTCCGGAGGCGTCAAAGGCACGGTCAGCGGGAGGACCTTTGATAATGCTGGTCTTGTCAGGCTGGCGGGGGGCTACTTTTTCCACCATCACGGACAGGCGGCGGGGTGTGCCGGAGATACGGATATCACCGTGTTCCAGCCGCAGATCGGTAAACAGGGCGGGGATGCGTTCGGAAAGTTGGGTAAGAGCCGATTGTAAGTCGGCCGCCGGCAGCTCTTCCGTGCCGATCTCGAGCAGGAAGTCTTCCGGTTTGTCAGGGGCACATTTCGTGTCCAGTTCAACGGCCGTCGCTTGTTTTTGCGCGTTAACGGTGGCGCTGTCGGCTTTTCCCCAGGGGAATCCAAGGGCTTCGCGCTGGGCGACATAGGCTTCAGCGACACGCCGGGCCAGGTCGCGCATACGCGAAAAGAGCGCCTGCCGTTCAGTGACGCCCACGGCGCCGCGTGTATCCAGAATATTAAAGGTGTGCGAGCATTTCAGCACATAATCATGCGCCGGAAGGACCAGTCCTTCCTTCAAAGACGCTTCCGCTTCCGCCTCAAAGAGGTTGTACATCTGACGCAGACGTTCCACATCGGCGATCTCAAAGTAATACTTGCTGTGTTCCTGTTCCGCCTGAAGGTTTACCTCGCCATATTTGCGGTCCGCGCTCCATTGGATCTCGCGGAAGCTGCGTACCTTCTGCAGGGCGATGGCAATACGTTCCAGACCGTAGGTGATCTCCACCGCGTTCGGGTCCAGCACAATGCCGCCGGCCTGCTGGAAGTAGGTAAACTGGGTGATCTCCTGGCCGTCGAGCCAGACTTCCCAGCCCAGACCCCATGCACCCAGCGCGGGCGATTCCCAGTTGTCTTCCACGAAGCGGATATCATGCTCGGCCGGATCGATCCCCAGCGCGCGCAGGGAATCGAGGTACAGCTCCTGCGGGTTGCCAGGATCGGGTTTCAATATCACCTGGAACTGGTAGTGCTGCTGCAGGCGGTTGGGGTTCTCCCCGTAACGGCCGTCATCCGGGCGGACGGAAGGTTCCACATAGGCCACGTTCCAGGGTTCCGGACCCAGCACACGCAGATAAGTGGCTGGATTCATTGTGCCGGCGCCCACCTGGGTGTAATAGGGCTGCCATACGAGGCAGCCTTTCTCAGCCCAGAATTTTTCAAGGGTGAGCATGATGGATTGGAAATCAAGCGGTTTGGACATACGTACTCCGTACAGTTTCATGTATTGGCAGGGAATTATACCGCTCGTGAGGGGCAATTCAGGAATCACCGTAATTATTTCTAGAAATAAATATTCGCCGGACAGACAATTTCATCCTCGCTTGCGTAAAATGTAAGTTTTCTGCCATAATCTGACTTAATCTATTATTTCTCAGGAGGAGATAATGAAACCTAATAAGATAGGTCTGCTTTTTCTGGCTGTTCTGTTGATCACCGCCAGTCTGACGGCCTGCGGTGGTGGAGCCGCTCCGGAGAAACCCACCACCCCGCCCGAACCGGCCAAACAGGAAATGGCTGCCCCAACCACTGCACCAGAAATGGTGGAACCCACAATGGTGCCTGAGGTTGAAACCCCGGCCGCGCCAGCCGCTACATCCAAGTTCCCGCTGCCGCCCAACGCCAAAGTCATTCAAAGCACCGACGCGATGGCCATCGCTTCCGTCGGCATGGACATCAAAGACGCCATGGACTGGTACCGCTCAGACGCAAAAAGCAAAGGCTGGACGGAATACGAACTGTTGACAACCGTGGCTGACAATGGGTTCAGCATGGCTTTCCGCGTCCCCGACCAGGAAGAAGAACTTGTCGTGCAGGGAACAGTCATTTCGGCGGATAACCTGACGTTATCCGTTAGGTTTGAAGAGACGGATGTGAAATAAGCAATGCGGGCCGGGAGAAAATCTACTCCCGGCCTTTTCTTACTTCATTAATAAATTGCGGGGTGTTCAAGCGGCGTTCCAGCAGGAATGTATTGTAGAACTGCAGGATGGTTTCCACCTCGCGTTCCACACTGGTTGACGGTACCGCCTGCAACAGGCGCGGGTAGGCGGTCCGCTGGAAATTACGCAGATACTTTAATGCTTCCATGCTGATTGGCCGGGCATCCGCCACCAGGTTACCGCACTTCGGGCATACCGCGCCTCCCAGCGTGGCAGAGAAAAACTGGTCCACCGGTTGAATCTCGTCGCGGCAGCGCACACAGTTGAACAACTGCGGCCGGAAGCCTACACAATCGAGCAAATGCAGTTCAAAGAAGTGCACGGCCGTGAAAATGGGATCACCCCGCGAAAGGCGTTCGAGTGTTTCCACCAGCAACTGATATAACGTTCGATTTTCACCCTCTTCATATGAGAATCGATCTACCAACTCGAGCACATAAGCGGCTTCTCCGGTCAAAACCAGATCTTCGCGCAGCGGCAGGTAAAGATCAAGCGCCACAGCCTGGGTGACAAGCCACAGGTCGTGAGTGCGCGCCAGCATCAAACTGACGCGAGTGAAGGGTTCAAGGTGACCGGCTTTTTTGGAATGGATGCGCCGAACTCCTTTGGCCACCGCCCGCAGAATACCAGCTTCGCGGCTGAAGAGGGTCAATAAGCGGTCCGCTTCACCCAGTTCACTGTGACGAAGGACGATGGCTTCCGTTTTTAGCGATCGTTCAGGCGATGGCACGTACTAAGGGAGCTGATAATCGCCGGGATGAAAGGCATCGGGAAGCAGATCACGCAACGGGATCTCACGCAGCAGGCTGCCCTCCATGCTGCCAATGATAACCAGCATGTCATAATTAAATTCAGCCAGCACCTGCCGGCATGATCCACACGGAGTGCCGCCGTTGGGAGCGACCACGGCAATGGCGGAAAATGATCTTTCCCCTTCAGACACGGCTTTAAAGACAGCCGTGCGTTCCGCGCAGTTGCCATCCGTGAAGTCAATATTCTCGACATTCACACCGGTAAATACCTTGCCCGATTCCGTGAGCAAAGCTGCCCCAACCTGGTATTTGGAGTAGGGGGCATAAGCAAATTTTCGCACTTCAGCCGCCTGTTTGCATAGCATCAACTTCGTTGCCTCGTCCAATGCCATAACTAAACCTCCGTGTCCGATTTGTCTTCCAGTTTATGCATATGGAATTTCCGTACTCTACGTCCGCTGACCTGTTCGATTTGAATATGCCAGTGATCGAGATCAAGCGATTCGCCGCCGACCGGCACTTTTCCCAGCATGGCCACAAGGTGGCCTCCGATGGTTTCAGCCAGGTCGCGATCCAGTTTCGTTTCAAATATGGTATTGAACTCATCCAGATCCATCCACCCCTGCACAAGGTAATAGTCGTCTCCCAGTTGCTGGTACGGCAGTTCCTCCGCCGGGTCATACTCATCACGAATCTCGCCGATGATCTCTTCGAGAATATCCTCAAGGGTTACCAGACCCGCCAGTCCGCCGTATTCATCCACCACCATGGCAATATGAATGCCGCGCTCCTGCATTTCGCGTAACAACTCATCCACTTTCTTGGTTTCAGGAACAAAATATGCGTCACGCAGGAGACCATGCAGTGAACGCTGCCGTGCTGTCTCATCGGTATGCTGCAACAGGTCTTTTGCGTAGAGAATGCCAACAACATTATCCAGATCATCTTCATAAACCGGGATGCGGGAATGGCCGCTGCTGATAAACGCCGGAATGGCTTCGCTGACGGATGTGTTTATATCCAGAGAACGCAAATCCATACGCGGGACCATCACCTCGCGGCATAGAATATCACCAAACTCAAAGATCGATTGGATCATGCGGCGTTCTTCCGGCTCCAAACCGCCGGTCTCGTTGGCAGCCGCCGCCCAGGTTTGCAGTTCTTCTGCGGTAACCGGTGTCTGGCCAGGCTCATCCGAAGGCTCATCCACTTTTTCAGGCTGCCTGATCGCGGCCAGGGGACGGCAAACCAGGACAGCCGTGCGGCTGATACCCTGAAGGCGTGCCAGCCAGGCATATGGCCGGTAGGAAACCAGGCTGGAGGTCAATGCCTCCAGCAGATTGACCAGTGCCGCCCCGGCCAGAATAGTGATCAATACCGACCACCAGACCTGCATATTAAGGATGATCAACAGGGAAGTCAGCAGGGCGGCCAGGAAAAAATGCAAAAAGCTGAGTGAGACGTTCAGGGCATAGACGGTCTCATCGGCTCCGCGGGTCAGGCTGATCACCGATTCAGAGTTCCCCGCTGAATCGCTCGAAATGTATCGACTGGCCGACGATTCGGCAGCCAGAGTCGCGCAAACCAGCAGGTCCGCCATTAGAACGAGAAAAATGGCCAGGCTGAATGTCTCAATCACTCTTGTTCACTTTTCGATGTGGTCTGGCCGGAACACCAACCACAACCTCGCCTGCCGGCACATCATGGGTGACCACAGAGCCGGCACCCGTGCGGGCATTTTCACCTATATTCAGCGGAGCTACCAGCATGGTATCCGACCCGATGAACACATTGGCGCCGATAACCGTTGGATTCTTGTTTACACCATCAAAGTTGCAGGTGATGGTGCCCGCGCCGATATTCGTGTTTTCGCCAATATCCGCGTTGCCGATGTACGAGAAATGCCCCATTTTTACACCGGGCCGCAGTGTGGAATCTTTTACCTCGCCAAAATTCCCCATATGCACCCCCTTCATCAGGTGGGCGCCTTTACGCAGGTGGGCGAAGGGTCCCATGCTGACATTATCTTCCACCACGGCTTTTTCAATGACCGCGGCCAGCAGGGTGCAATGACTGCCAACCTGTGCGTCTTCAAGGATGCAATTCGGGCCGATGGTCGTTTCTTCCCCGATGACGGTTTTTCCGCGCAGGTGGGTATTGGGCCCGATCACTGAATCGCGGCCAATACGCACATCCGGGCCGATGTAGGTACTGGCCGGATCGGTGATGGTAACGCCAAATTCCATCCACTGGCGGTTGATGCGTTTTCGCAGTATGGTCTCCGCTTCCGCCAGGTGTACGCGGGTGTTGATGCCGATAGCCTCTTCCAGATCATCCAGAACAATGGCTTTTACGGTATTCTTATCTTCATGGGCGATGGCCACAACATCGGTGAGGTAGTATTCACCTTTGGCCGACAACTTTATGCGTTTCAGGGCGCTCCACAACCATTTCGCGTCAAAGCAGTAAATACTCAGGTTTAATTCATGAATGGCGCGCTGTTCCGGTGTGGCCGCGGCTTCTTCAACGATTGCCAGCACAGAGTTGTCATCCCCGCGGATGATACGGCCGAATCCGCGCGGATCGTCCGCGATGCCGGTAAGCATGGTGATGGGGCCGTTGTTTGCTTTCTGGGCTTCCACAAGCTGCTTCAGTGTTTCCGGGCGAATAAGCGGCATATCAGCGGTGGTGACGATCAGAAGGTCTGCCTCTTCTTTGAGCAATTGCTCCGCGGACATGACCGCGTGACCCGTCCCCAGTTGCGGCTGCTGGACAACAAAGCGGGCGGCTTCTCCTACGGTCTCACGGACAGAATCGGCGCCGTGCCCAATCACCACAACCGGCGGTTCGGCTGTCAATCCACTGATGGCGTCGAGGGAATATTGGATAAGTGGTTTACCCGAAAGAGGATGCAATACCTTGGGAAGGCCTGACCGCATCCGGGTTCCCTGCCCCGCTGCCAGAATGACCGCCGATACAATTGAAGATTTACTCATACTGTTCACCCATTAAAACAAAAATAGCCGCCCATGGAAAGTAGCGGAAATAAATAAAGCCATTGACCCTGATGAATCATACCCAAAATTATTGAATTTCCAGAAGATTGCCTGATATTCTGTATAAACCGATTTTATCACGGGAAAATCCTCTGGTTTTCGTTTGATTCACGGTTCTCACCCCGCTCGGGGAGTGCTACAATAATTGTCAATGGAAATTTATCTGGGGTGAACAATGCAATTTTCCGATTCAGAATTGGATGACATCATTCGCAAACCCGGCCCGGTTGATTTGCGTCAGAAAGATCTTTCAGGAGCCAATCTGAAGGGAGTCAATCTGGCTCACGCGGATCTGCGCGGCACCATCTTAACAGGCGCGTGCCTGGTTAATGCTGATTTGCGATACGCCGATCTGAAAGACGCAGACCTGGCACAGGCAAAATTATCTGGCGCCGTGTTATGGGGGTCAAATCTGGCCGGGGTTGACTGGACCATGGCCTCCCTCTGGCGCACAAATCTTGGGGGAGCACCCCTTTACGCAGGGAATCTTCGTGGGGTTAACCTGGTGGAATCCAACCTGATGGATGCCAACCTGGAATACGCAAACCTTGAAGACGCGCTTTTGTGGTGTGCCAACTTGAAGCGGGCCAATCTTCGCAACGCGAATCTGGCAGGGGTTAACCTGGAGGGCGCGAACCTTACCAGCGCCATATTGGCCGGGATTTGCCTGAGTAATTCAGAACTGGGTGGCGCCATTCTGGATCACGCCTGCCTTGAAGGCGCGGATCTCTCCGGCGCGAATCTTGAGGGAGCCAGCCTGAGGAATACCGACCTAAGTGGAGCAAATTTAAGCGGAACAAACCTTGATGGAGTAACCTACCATGGAGAGGATGCCTGGAATGGCACTCGCTGGCCGGACGGATTTGACCCGGCAACACACGGCGCTGTTCTGCTGGAAAACGGATCTCAAGACACAAACAAAAAAACCTGAATAATCAGGTTTTTTTGACGTCATTGAAGAAAAAGGCTGGGGCACCTGGATTCGAACCAAGATCCACAGATCCAAAGTCTGGTGTGCTGCCATTGCACTATGCCCCAATTCAGCCCGGTTAACCGGCAGGCAGGATTTTATCACAAGTTTGGGCAGCCCTGTTGACCGCCGATCCGGTTCGCGAGGCTACTTCTTTTTATCAGGCGGTTCGGAAGGCACCAATCCCAGGCTGGCGGCTTTATCGAAACTGATCGTTTCCGGGGAGATCTGCGCCGGCTGCTTATCAGCGGCTTCATCTTCCCAAAACGTGCTGGCGTCTTTTTTATTGGTTTGTTTATCCGCCAGTTTACTGGCCAGCGAAACATCATCTTCGTCTTTTGAAGACATATTTTCCTTATGTGGTTCCGGTTTACCCGCCGGAGGATGAGGATTAACCGGCATGGGAAGCAGAGAGAGCATGTTCAAGATGAATTGCAGGCTGTCTCGCGACGCGTAGACTGCCGTCGCGACTTTTCCGGCTTCCGTGGATTGTGTTCCGGTTGGAAAGAGCAGCCAGATGAAGAACTTTTCAATATTGATCACAAAGATATCCGTGGTCAGACCATTCAACGCGAGCAAACCGAGTGAGGTTTTCTCCTCCGGCTGGTGCGCAATTTTATCAATGGAACCAACCAGGCTCGCGCAGGTGTCGATTAACTCTGGAGAAAAGGTAAACCCTGTGGCTGACCCGTGTGTGTAGAGGAACTGACCGGTCAGATTGGAAAGGGCGATCCCTTTCGCGCCGCTTTCTGACTTTAATTTATGCAAACGCTGTTCCAGATCGCGCATGGTGGCAATGTCTTCCTTGCCATATTTCGCGGCGCTCTTGCTGGCATCTGCCGGCGGTTCGGCTCCCTCGGGGATGGCTGTCAGCGGTACGGTTACCAGCCGTGAGAGGAGAGGCGCCTTGGGTCTTTGCGGCTCCGGTTCAGTATCCGGATTGATATCAGAAAGAAGGTTGTCAATTTTCGTCAGCAGGAGCGGCATTTCCACCGGTTTCCGGTAAAAGGCATCCACACCGGCCGCGCGGGTACGTTCATTTAGACCGGCTTCTGCCAGGCCGGAGACAGCGATGATCTTGATTTTCGGGAATCGCTGGCGGATGCGCCGCACAAGTTCAGTGCCGGAAATTCCCGGCAGGCGCAGGTCGGTGATCACCAGGTCGAAGCGGGTTTTCAACGCTTCCAGCCAGGCTTCTTCCGCGGAAAGGTATACCGTCACCTGCAGGGGAATCTGCATGGTTGCCAGTGCATCTTTGACAAGATTGGCAAATTCCGGGGCGTCATCGACGATAAGGATGCGCTTCGTCTGCATATCTTTAGTATATCTTTAAAAAATCAGTCTGGATTTACTTTCCAGCAGGCTGACCAGTGGGAAGGCTCGGTCTCGATGAAGGCAGGCTCCTTTTGGGAGCAAATATCCATAGCCAACGGGCAGCGTGGATGGAAACGGCAGCCTTTGGGCGGGTTTAATGGACTGGGAACATCACCTTTCAAGATGACGCGGTCCCGCTTTTCGCGCGAACCGGGGATGGGAATGGCGGACATCAGGGCTTTGGTGTATGGGTGCAGCGGGTTTCGGTAAAGCGACTCACGGTCTGCCAGCTCAACCATTTTTCCAAGGTACATAACGGCGACACGGTCGGAAATATGCTCCACCACGCTCAGGTTATGGGCAATAAACAGGTAGGTGAGGCCAAATTCCTGTTGCAGATCACGAAGCAGGTTTAAAACCTGCGACTGAATGGACACATCCAGGGCTGAAACCGGTTCATCACAGACAATAAACTGCGGCCGCAAAGCCAGGGCGCGCGCAATACCGATACGCTGGCGTTGACCGCCTGAGAATTCATGAGGGAACCGGCGGGCGTGATATTCTTCAAGGCCGACCCGCTTGAGCATGGTTATGGTGGCATCATACTGTTCTTTGGCTGACCCCATGTTATGGATTTTCAAGCCTTCCATGACTGAATCGCCGATGGGAACGCGCGGGTCCAGCGAGGCGTAGGGGTCCTGGAAAATGATCTGCATATTGCGGCGCAGCTCTTTCATCTCCCTTTCGGTCAGGCTGAACACATCCTTCCCGGCAAATTCCATACGTCCGGATGTCGGTTCGGTTAAGCGAAGGATTGTGCGGCCAATGGTTGTCTTTCCACAACCCGATTCACCCACCATACCCAGGGTTTCACCCTCTTTGATGTTAAAGGTGACGTCATCCACAGCCTGAACCTGGGCTATCGTGCGCTGCAATATTCCACCGCGCACAGGAAAGTGTTTTGTAAGATGTTCCACCCGGATCAGGTCCGGTTTACCGGCAAGTGACAGCTCTGCCATGTGTCTCTCCAAATTTATTTCCCGATTTTTATCGGGGCTTTGTGATTTTCCGCAGACTGATACAACCAGCAGCGAACGTAATGCTCGGGCTCAATTTGAACCAACTCAGGATCCTGCTGGCTGCAAATCTCCAGTTGATATTGTTCCCTTAAACGACAGCGGGGGGCGAAACGACAGCCAGCCGGCAGATTGATAAGGTTGGGGACATTTCCCGGAATAACTTCAAGACGATCTGTCACCTTACCCAGTATGGGGATGGAGCCGATTAATCCCTGGGTATAGGGATGATAGGGTTTTTGAAATAATGTATCGACCTTGCTTTGTTCTACCACCTGTCCGGCGTACATGACTGCCACGCGGTCGGCCATATCTGAAATTACGCCCAGGTCGTGGGTGATGAGGATGATGGATGTGCCCGTCTTGTTGCGCAGATCAAGCATGAGATCAAGAATCTGTGCCTGAATGGTCACATCCAGGGCGGTGGTTGGTTCATCCGCGATCAACAGCTTCGGATTTAATGCCAGTCCCATGGCAATCATCACACGCTGCGCCTGACCGCCGGACATTTCGTGCGGGAAAGCCCTGGCTTTGCTGGCCGGGTCCGGGATGCCTACCTGGCGAAGCAATTCTACGGATCTTTCCCAGGCTTTCTCTTTGGAAAGTTTCTGGTGAATTTCAAGAACTTCGGCAACCTGCTCGCCGGACGTAAACACCGGATTAAGGCTGGATTGCGGTTGTTGAAAAATCATGGACAGGCGGTTTCCGCGCATCTGTACCATTTCCGCTTCCGGCAGCTTAAGCAGGTCGCGGCCTTCGAACAGGATTTCTCCGGAAACCACTTTTCCCGGGACGCCCACAAGGCGCATCACCGACAAGGAGGTGACGCTTTTTCCACAACCCGACTCACCGACAAGACCTAAAATTTCCCCCGGAAATACGTCAAAATCCACACCATCAACAGCTTTTACCACACCATCTTCCGTGTAGAAATAGGTGCGCAGGTCTTTGACCTGTAAGAGAGGGTCGGAATTTTCCATGTAGTATCCTTACTTCGGGCAGGTCTGCCCAATTTCAAATGTTTCAATGCCGTAAAGGGCAGATCGGGAAGAGACATCCATATCCAACCCGCAAAGATCGGGGCGTGACGCGGCAATTTTCAAATGAAAGTACAGGGGAATAGCCGGCAACTCATCGGAAAACTGTTTTTGAACCGCCGCCGCGGCTGTTTGAGAATCGCTGCCCTCAGAGCGTGCCAGCTGACAGGCTGAATCAAAAGTCGTGCTGGTATAGCCTCCCAGGTTGATGCCCATCCACTGATTTTTTAGAGAAGGGATCTGGGCGGTCTGGAACAGGTCACAGGGAATACGCTGACCCGCCTGCCAGGCAATTTGCGCGAGGTCAAATTTTCGGCCAAACAGCTCACCATCCGGCGCGGGAGCGTACATGGTTTCAGGCGCGGCAGTTTTCACATTGATCTGGATACCGCACGTCGAGGCGGACTCCACGAGCACTTTGACAATTTCCTGGCGAAGATACGCATCGGTCACCAGATAATTAACCGCCAATTTTGACCCGTCTGCAACACCGGGCACTCCATAGGCCACCCGGGGTGTAGTCGGGTTGGAATCATCATCCTTCCACCCTGCTTCATCCAGTAATGCATTGCCGGCGGCCGGGTCATAGGCATACTTTGTCAGGCCGGCAGCCAGTTTGGGGTGGTCAAGTGTCAGGAAGCCGTCTGGAATGGCGGATTGCTGGAGCAGTTGTTTATTCACCGCCCTGTCGCGATCAAGACAGTAGGCGAACGCTTTTCGGGTGCGGACATCACCAAAGAAATCCGGACGGTCACCTGTCAGGGGAGAATTACCGTCAGCATAAGAGGCCGGGACAATATTGAAGAGGATCTCCTCCCACTCCGGACCCTGTCCCACGGCGGCTTTGATCTTTCCGGCTTTCTGGGCATCCAGCGTCTGCTCAAGCATGGATTCCAATCCCGCGGACGGATCCACAATGTCGCATTCACCTTTTTGCAGAGCGGCCAGGTTGTTATCTGCCTGGGTTCCCAGGAATTTATAGGTTAATGTATCAAATTTTGGTAATCCTTCCGCCGCACGGAAGTATTTGGGGTTTTTCTGCAGGGTGATGTGATCACCCTTGACCCATTCAGAGATCACGTAAGGTCCCCACCCCAGCGGTTTTTGAGCAGCTTCCGGCGCGGTCAACAGGTCAGCCGGTTTGAACTTCTCCCAGGCGTGTTTTGGCAGGGGAAGAAAAAAGTTCTGCTGGTAAAGGGCATCTGAATAACCGGGTATTCCTGACCATTCCACCGTAAGATTGTCAAGTACTTTGTATGTAGATGTTCGGTACAACAGGTAATGGTTAACCGGTGTCGCCTGGTCTGACGCCACCTGGTAGGAATAGACCGAGTCTTCCGCGGTGAGCGGTGATCCATCCGACCAGAGAAGACCATCTTTCAACTTGAATTTGACCGTCATCCGGTCCATCTTAAGTTCGGTGATTCCATCCCAGGTTACGGCGCAATCAATCGATGTACAGCCGGACGGCCGTACCGTGACATCTTTGGTAAGTGTCTTGACCTCATCTGTGACGGTCAGCACGGAATCACCTTCCACTACCGTGACCGATTGAATGACGGCATCGCCATCCGCCAGGGTGGGAAGCTTTTCCAGAATCACCGGCACGGGTGCGAATTTTATCGTATCGATTGGGCCGTCATAGATGGCTTCCAGAATACTCCACGCGGATTGGGATGGATTGGCATACGGATAGAGTGATGCCGGTTCCTGCGCCGTGCAAACAGTCAGGCTTTTTTGGGTGGGAACGGCGGTGGCTGTTTCGGCAATGAAGGTGGGAATGACCACCGTTGGCAGACTGCCCTGGGGAACCGTGGGGGTACTGACAGGAGCAGGAGCAGCCGGCTGGCAGGCAGCCAGAAAAACCATAAGCGGCACTACCGCAATGGCGATTTTGTTTATACAGCTATGACAATGGGGAGGTTTTCGCATTATGCTTCCATACAAGAAAGCGGGTGCAGACAGGCTGCATCCGCCTTATCCTTAATAAACGGTATTATACGTCTTTTTTGTGGATTCTTGCCCGCCGGGAAAAATTTTAAATTTTTCCTTCCCGTCACTCTTTTTCTTCATCCACGGGCGGTGCGCCTGCCCCATAATCCAGCACTTCACGCACCTGGCTGCCGGGTTGTGACGGGCCGATGATGCCGCTTTCCTCCATCGTGTCAATCAGGCGGGCCGCGCGCCCGTACCCGATGCGCATCCGACGCTGCAGCATGGAGATGGACGCCCGTCCGAGCGTGCGTACCAAATTCACGGCTTCATCGTACATGGGATCGCCGGGTGGAGATGACTTGCCGTCATCCCACAGATCTGGCTGGCGGAGCGGTGTGGTGGGCAGGGAAGGCATGGGCACGGAAATCGCCGGTGTGGATTGGCCTTCCAGGGCGGCGTCGGCAGCCGCCAGTTTCCAGTGATCCACCAATCGGTTGATCTCGGCATCCGCCGTGTAAACACCCTGAAGGCGGACGGGAGCCGGTGCGTCAGGCGCCTGGAAAAGCATATCGCCCCGCCCGAGCAGGCGTTCCGCTCCGGGCTGGTCCAGGATGACGCGGCTGTCCATGTTGGACGTGACGGTGAAGGCAATGCGTGCCGGGAAGTTGGCCTTGATCAACCCGGTGACCACATTCACAGAAGGACGCTGTGTTGCCAGGATAAGATGAATACCAGTGGCACGGGCCAATTGCGCCAGGCGGGTAATGCTTCTTTCTGTTTCCTCCCTGGCCACCATCATCAAATCAGCCAGTTCATCGATGACCACCACAATGTATGGCAGTTTATCAGTGTTGGTATTGTTAAATTCCGCGATATTACGCACTTTGGCTTTCGCGAAGCGTTCATACCGGCTTTCCATTTCGCGGATCATCCACTGCAGCACGGCAGGCACTTTGGCCGCGTCTGTGATCACCGGAGCCAGCAGGTGGGGCAGATGATTGTAACCGGTCATTTCCACGCGCTTGGGGTCAACCAGCACCAGCCGGAGAGTTTCCGGTGTGTTGTTTAACAACAGGCAGGAAAGAATGGAATTCTCACAGACAGATTTACCCGAGCCGGTGGTTCCCGCAATCAGCAGATGGGGCATGGATGCCAGGTCGGCCACAATGGGTTTGCCGGAAACATCCTTGCCCAGGGCAATCCGCAATGGGCTGCGCAGCTTTTTGAAGGCGTCGCTATCCACCAGTTCGTGAAGGGCAACCTTGCTGGTTTCCTCATTGGGTATTTCAATTCCCACGAATCCCCTGCCCGGCACGGGAGCCTGGATACGAATGCGCTGGGCGGAAAGCGCCAGTGCAAGATCATCAGCCAGCGAGACTATTTTTGACACACGCACCCGGGTGGGGCCGTTGCGTGTTTCGATGAAATCCGGTTCAACGCCGTATTGCGTTACGGTTGGTCCGCGCTGGATGTCAACCACATGCACGGGGGCGCTGAACAGCTTGAGCGTTTCCTCTATCTTGCGGGCGCGATCGGTGTCGATATGCCCCTGAATGAACACCGGTTCCGCGGGGTCAAGGATATCATTGACCCGCGGCAATACCCAGACGGATTTCTGGGATTCGGCCACCGGTGCGGGCGGAAAGGATCGTTCTTCCGGTACTTTTACAGGGCGGACAGATACCCCCGGCACACGTTTGACGGCAGACCGCCTTTCAGGCATGGTATTCAGGGGGTGAAAACCTGGCGGTAAGGGAGCCGAGGATGCGCCGCCCGTCTGGGTCTGGGGACGCAAACCGGACGTGTCCATAAAATCTGAAATGGGGGAGGAATCGACGGCATCGCGGAACCTGGCGCGCAGCCGATTAATGCCATCTTTGAACAATGGCGGGGGTAATTGCATCGAGAGCGACCCGGCCACAAACAACCAGACCATCAAAACGAGCAGCGCGCCCGGCGTGCCAAGCCCGGTGATTAAAAGACGTTCAAAGAACGCCCCCAAATACCCCCCTCCCATACCATCAAAAGCCAGATCCCAGCCGCCGCCAGCCAGCAGGTGAAGCCAGGTCAACAGGTTAAGAAGGAGCAGGAAGAGGCCGGCGGCCCGGCCGCCTGTGAGGGGCGGAATCGTCTCAAGGCTGCGAAATACCAGCCAGAAGCCGACAATGAGAAAACCAAACGGCAGCACATACATCCCCCAGCCGGCCAGCCGGCTGATCACCACAACCCACTGGGCGGAAACCGTCGTGTCCTGCTCGGTGATCAGACTGAGCAGGGTGAGCAGGCCGATGACAATACAACCGGCGCCGATAACATCCAGGCGGCGTTCCGGAGACAGGTCGTTCCAACCGGGAATATTGGCCAGAAGTTTCTTTATTCGATTCCACAGCCGGCCGGTTTTAACCGTGTTCATCATCCGCACCGATGTGTGCGGCTGACGGGGAACGCCTTTTTTCACCTGCGGCGCAGGTCTTTTGGTTGCCCGCCCGGGATGCACCGGACTGGCTACATTTTTGACAATACGGGTTACAGGTTTAACCATGGTGCGGCTCCCTGTAGAAGCATGACGATAAGGTTTTCATCTCCATCAGGATGCAAGAGGCTTGCCAGCCAGAGGGTTATAAGGACAGGTGAATAACGAGTCATAGTCACGGTATGGGTAAAAAAGAGGGCCAGCCGCCGCCGACCCTCACAAAACATTTCAGGTGGAACCAGCCCCGTGAAATTACATGGGTGGATTTACCCAGGCGCTGATCTCATCAACATAGATATTGAAACGCTCGGTATCTTTCGCACCAATCAACACACCGTACCCGCCTCTGGGATAGGCACTGTCGGTAACCTCGCCAATTTGAATGCCGTTCACAAAGAGGGTGAAGTGCGATCCTTTGGCCAGAACACCCACACGGTTGACCGCGTTGGCGCCAGGTTTGATGTTGGAATTGG
>CAYQUX010000025.1:0-63149 GCA_964420995.1 uncultured Leptolinea sp.
AATAGTGGACATTTTAAACCGTCCTTTTACTGACATTCCATTCCGTTCTTGACAGGCATTACAACAAGGAAGTCGGCCCGGGCGCAACGAAGATCCAGAAATTCTATTTTGCCGGGACGGTCACCATAGCCGTGCGCACGCTGACCGACAGCGCCGACACGCTCACCTGGGTGCTGGGCGATCACCTCGGAAGCGCCAGCATCACCGCGAATGAGAATGGCACGCTGAATAGCGTGATCCAGTACACCGCCTTCGGGGAGATACGATTAACCCAGGGCATCACGCCCACGAAGTATAGATACACGGGTCAACTTGCGCAGGCTGAATTGGGATTGGACTTCTACGTGTCAAGATTTTATGACCCGCTGACAGCCCATTTCACCTCGGCCGATACACTCATTCCCGAGCCGGGGAAGAGTCAGGGTTTTGATAGGTATGGGTATTCAAATAACAACCCAATTAAATATAACGATCCGAATGGTCATGATGCAGGTTGTAGTGGAAAAGATTGCTCACTAATGCCTTATCAATGGGTAGAAGAGATTTATTCATTGAGTACTTCGGATGCTGAGTTTGTTGCAAACCTCTACTCTTCAGAAAAACTTAGTGGTGAATCACCAATTGAAAGGACAGAAACTATTTTAGAACTTACATATAATGATAAATATCAAAATTTTGCTGGTGATTATGGAGATTCGGGTTTTGCCAATGATTTACAGGATGGTAACGATCAAGTCGGCCATTTTATAACTGCTGTAAAATTCGGATTTGAGTTAGGAAAAGTGGATGAGCCAATAATCAGCGAAACATCTTCTTATCTATATTTAAGTCCGGTAATTGGGCATGAGATGCTTGGAGATAATTTATTCCCAGATCATAAATTAACATCAATTGCTCAAGCGGTGGTTGGTTTGTTTCCACCAGTTCACAATTTCTTTTCTATTGGTAATGAAGAGAGTTTCAAACAAATTTTATATACATTTCCCTTCGACCAAATAAAAGCCGATAGAACTGGAAATAGTCTTGCGGACTTAAGGCTATCCAAAATTGGAACTGTCTTTGGAAAGCTTATTAGACAAGGGAAGTTTAAATCGCGAGAAGAGGTTGAAAAATACCTTCGGAGAAAATTAGAACCCAAATTAAATAGTTCTGTAAATGAGGAAAATCAATGAAATTTAAGTCCCTATCAATATTTAGAAAAAATAGAACGGGTATGCTTATCTATATCACATCTATTTTCTTTGTTCCAGTTTGTATTTACCTTGATACCTTTATTACTGAGAACATACTTTATAAAGGTAATATTCTCTATAGTAGCATTTGGGAAGTTGAGATACTGAAGTATTTTGTCTATATTTTTTCATTTGGTTTATTATGGCTTTTTCCATCTCTTTCTTCAGGAACTTTTATAAATTTATCCAAATCTTACCTACATAATATAAGAGGACGATGTCTATTTGTTTTGTTTATTGGGCTTGCAATATCACTTTTTTGCTTATCCATTTATTTCATTATATTATTCCTTTTTTTTAAAACATTTCCCCATATTGGCTATTTGGAATTAGTTTTTCACATAGAGCTATGTTTTTCAATCTGGATATATGGTTTAGTGAACATATATCAAAATAAGTAAATAAAGCTTGTTGATGCTTTCTATATAATCAAATGGTAAGGGGTAGGGTGGGATCGCG
The DNA here is from genome assembly GCA_964420995.1 of uncultured Leptolinea sp. Lineage (GTDB taxonomy): Bacteria > Chloroflexota > Anaerolineae > Anaerolineales > Anaerolineaceae > Leptolinea. The sequence continues at coordinate 1,692 of CAYQUX010000025.1, forward strand.
TTTGATCCCACCACATGCCAGGTATACAATTAACTATGCCAAATTATCGCAGGGCAAAGGAACCAGGCGGGACATATTTCTTCACCCTAGTGACTTTCAACCGGCTTCCCCTGTTTTCCAACCAACAATGCCGTGACATCCTTCATAATGCCTGGAAGGAGGTGCAATCCCGCCACCCGTTTGAAACCATAGCCGTGTGTTTGCTCCCGGAACATATTCATGCCATATGGGAATTACCCGAAAGTGATGCGGATTATCCCATGCGGTGGAAAGAGATCAAACGCATTTTCACCCGGGAATATATTCGTCAGGTAGGTCCCGGTGAAGTACGCAACGAGTCCCGTCAAATAAAGGGAGAAGCATCGATTTGGCAACGCCGGTACTGGGAGTATACGTTTTTCGACCAGGATGACCTTAACACCCACATAGATTACATACATATCAATCCGTTGAAACATGGATTGGTAAAAAAGGTATCCGAATGGCCGTGGTCAAGTTTTCACCGGTATGTGAGGCAGGGGATTTATCCCGTTGACTGGGGTGGAATTTCGGAGATTGCGCTTATGGATAAAGGTCGTGGAGAATAATGTTGTGGTGGGATCAAACGCGATCCCACCCTACTCCTGGAAATTTAGTATACGAAAATACACCAGCTTTTTTCAAGTACTTAACGAAAGATCAGGGTATACCTTCAAAAAAATATACTGATACAAATAATGCACCCCCATATAACTTAAGTAGTGAATCCTGGAAAGAATCGCTTAAAAATAACATGCCTGAACCAGGGGATGTTATTCTATATCGAAATGCAACACTTGGGCTAACTGAAGAAAGTTATACACATGCGGCTGTCGTCGTTGAGATTAAGGATGGTTGGCCATTAGTTGTGGATCAATCTAACGGTAATAAAAATATTGGCCAACCTCATAAAATTGATTCAACCAATTCGACCGATATCTGGAATGTTGTTATCATTTTTTTGAATAAATGGGAATTAGAGGATTAATATGAAAGCATTTTTTGAGAATTGCAGAAAAAATATCAGAGAAGTTTGTTTAATGTTGATTGCTTTTATTATTGGTTTATTTTTTTGCTATTTAAATTTGCATTTTCAAGAAGAAGAAAAATTCTTGATATACGCAATTGAAAAAGCAGATAGTAATACATCAGATAGTCTCATAAGTATGAAGTTTGATGGTAACCTTTCTCAGCGTTTACTTTTTTTGACAGGCGCTATTGGATTTTCTAAAGATGGAAATTATTTAGCAACAGGTTGTAGTCAAGATTCGAATGTTTGTATTTATGATGTTAAGAACTTTGCTGATTGGACAATCTATCCACCAAAATTTCCAATATATGGTGGTGAAACTAAAATTACTTTGCCTCTTGCATGTAAACAGATAATTGGAAACAATGGTGTAAATTCAATAAGTTGGTCAAATGATGGATCTAGGATCATTATTATTTGCCAAAATGAGAGCCAATCAAATGCTTGTATTTTAGATTTGAAAGGAAAAAGTTTTTGTTGGGGAGAAAAGACTGGGGATGATATATATTCACGAGCCGATTGGTCACCTAAAGGGGATTTAATTGTTATCGATACTGGTAAAACAAGTATAAAAAGACCTAAAGGTGATTTTGAATTCTATTTTGAACGTACTGGTCGTACAATGCAAATTGTCGATATTGATGGTAAAACCAAAAAAAAATTAATTGATGGGTGGAGTCCTGTATGGTCTTATGATGGTAAAAAAATTGCTTTCTTTCGTGTGGATGAAGAAAGAGGTTCACCTGGCGTTGGTATCATTGATATTGATGGGTCTAATTTTCATTGGGTATATAGACCACCGATGTGGAATACTGATGAGAACCTTGTCTTTTATCGCCCTATATTTGTTGATGCTTTTTTTAGTCCAAATTCGTCTAAACTCTCTTGGAGTCCAGATAACAAATATTTAGTTTTTGATTCCATTTCTCAAGAATGCTGTTCATACGGTATTTATCGTCTAGAAATAGCGTCTGGTAAACTCGAAAAATTGACTACCAATATTTCTAATAAATTTCGAGAACCAGTTGCGCAGTTTAAGAAAAAATAAGAGTGGGTAGATGCTTCTCTAAAGTCAAGGGGTAAGAGGTTGAATCTTGAGATAATTTGGATCAAAAGGCCTGCCAGGCTAGAGAATTCCAAATATAAGGGGAAAATAATTTTTGAACTGCCTTTCATACATTGACGCGTTGATTGTCTCCGCGCCGGACCCGGGTATTACGCCCACGCCGGTCAATACCATTGTTCCCGGCGGCACGTACGAAGACAGCGCCGCGCAGGCATCCAACGTATGGAGGAACTGCCGAGGGCGGATGCATCGCCGAAGAGAGCACTTCCCGGCGGTCAGAATTCCAGGAAGAAATAGTTGAATTCACAGGGGTGTACCCCCATCCCAGACTTCCCCCAACTCGCAGAGTTGGGGGAAATCGCCTTTTATTTTTGCCTGCCGGTCAATCAGAAAGAGAAGGGGTGCCTGGTGATTGGAATGTATCAGGGCAGTCATGGTGCGGCTAAAAATTGACATCCTGCACATACCGGGCGAAGAAGGGCGGTTGTTCCGCGATCACCGTATCCTGCGGCAAAGTCTGTTCGAGGGTATGCTTGATGTTGTATCCCCCAGGTACTTTAAAGAAACTCAGGCGCTGAAGCTGGATGGCCTGTTTGGGGCAGTTGTACACGCAGCGCATACAGACACTGCAATTCAATCCGAATTTCACTTTTCCATCTTTCAAGGTAATGTTGCCAGACGGGCAGTTCTTGACACACAGTCCGCAATTTCCGCAGGCATCGGTAACCCTGTAATCCAGCCCGGCCACACGGAAGAACTGACCGGAGAAAAAGGAAAGGATGGCCATACCGACGCGCATCAGTGCCCCGGTCTGGTAGAAGCGTTCTTCACCGGCAATCAATTCCTGGCACATGAGGTCAACCTTCTCCCTGGTGGAGAGGAACAACTGGTGCACCACCGGATCGCTGAAGCGTTTGATCCAATTACTGCCGATGGAGAATAACCGTTCGTGAAACACAGCGTAGTTGCGCTGGTTCAGCACGCGGATCATGTACTTTGAGACGTTGTAATTGATGGGCGCCACACCGCCGGCAGTGCGGAAGATGAAGGTTTTTTGATGCTGCCCGCGGGGTAATTTTTTAAGGAAATCCTTAACCAGGTTGGGAACACCGTACCCGATCACCTGCGAGCCAAACCCGATCAGATCATAATTGTCCAGGCGCAGGGCAGCTTCACCCTTCATCACATCTTCCATCCGGATCATGTCAACCGTCCAACCGCGGTCTGTGAAGCCTGTTTTAATCATTTCCGCCACAAGGCGGGTATTACCGGTTCCAGAGAAGTAGATGATGGCCAGGGTTTTCATAATGATTTGTCCGCTTTCGCCAGAGATTTCCTGGCAGTCATGGATTTGGTTGACATATAGACACCCAGAGAGATGAGGGTGAGCATGACCAGCACGTAGACGAGCCACTTCAGAAGGGTGAAGATGTTCGCCGCGGTAACCAGGGCAGGCAGTTCCACGGGGAATTGTAAAATGATGGGCAGCAGCAGGCAATTTTCGACCATGTCCAACGCGCTGCGCACGTACGGCAGCAGGTTCAGTGGCCGGATGGACGGGCTGGCGCCAGAGCGCTTCATCAGTCCGGTGATCATCACAGATTGGAACAGGGCGTAGACCACGGCAAAGATGTAGTCAATACCCAGTTGGCGGGCGTAAATCTGCCGTCCGGTCTGTCCCAGGCGGGTCAGCAGGTCATACACCACCGTATCAGAGTACCCGAAATGACGCATATCCAACATTTCAGCGCTGCTGTCGATGGCTTTCATCCCACTGGTGCCCCCCTGCATGATGATGAGGGTCACGGTGAGGAGGGCAAGCAGGATAAAGAAGGCCTTCTTTGAGGAAAAGCGGTAAACCCGGTTGGAGAGATTGGTGATGATGTTCATGTTTTCATTTGCTTTCTGGTTATTTATTTTGATTTCTCAGGATGCGCAGCAGGAGGCCCAGCGTATGGGTGCCAAAATCCTGCGCGTCCAGGTTGAAATGGGCTGAAAAACTGGTTCCGGTGATCGCCATCTGGTTAAAGAAGGCGGTCATCAGGAAGATGACGCTCATCGATGTCATACGCGCGTCCAGGTCCGCGGCAATGCTGCCATCCGCCTGTCCGGCAGCCACAAGCTCAGCCATGCCATGAAAGAGCGCGTCATTGGAAGAGAAATAATTCTGCCGGTTTTCGCCCGTGTCCGCCGCGGTCTGCCCGGCGCTGCCCACATGGTTCAGCAGCCGGAAAAATTCCGGGTAGTCCTGAAAAAAGCGGTAACATGATTGCATGGTCTGCTCGATCTGTTCGTAACCATTCAACCCGTTAAGATCGCCGCTGCTCAAATAACTTTGAAAATTGAGCATGCCTTTCCTGATTACGGCGAAAAAAAGATTTTCCTTGCTGGCAAAATACTGGTAAATCGTCCTGCGGGTGAACTGTGCTTCACGGGCGATATCGTCCATGGAGGTGTTCTCATACCCATTGCGGCGGAATAGCTCTTCCGCGGCCTGGATGATCTCATTCTCGTGGATTTTCTTTTCACGGTCGCGCCGGTTCTCATTTTCCATATACAATACCTTTCACTTGCTGTATATCAAGTATACTAACGATATAAATAGTATACATACTGTATACCAAAAAGTCAAGAGGATTTTTGAAGTTGCGGGTAATAATGCAATTTCCTGTGGATTAAAAAGAAATTCCCCCGGTCAACTGCATAGACCGGGGGGATTGGTTTTTTGAAATACTCTTAATTCACGCGTTCGTCGCCAAAGAAGTACAGCGCCACCGTTCCGGGGCCGGTATGCGAGCCGATCACCGTGCCGATACTGTTGATCATCACTTTGCCATCCAGTCGGGGGAAGCGTTCTTCGATCAGGTCAGCCACCGCGCGGGCATCCTCAATACAGGCGGAATGGGAGATGTAACACTTGCCGGAATATTCCAGACCGTTCTGGGCGTGCTCTTCCATTTTCTTGACGATTTCGCGGATGACCTGTTTCTTCCCGCGGATCTTCTGACGGGGGATCAGGCGGCCCAGGTTGTCCATGTTCATCAGCGGGCAGATGCCCAGAAGAGTCCCCATGGCAGCAGAGGTGGCGGAGATGCGTCCGCCGCGTTTGAAGTGGCTGAGATCCGTCGAGAAAAACCAGTGGTGGATGGTCAATTTGTTCTTTTCCACCCAGTCGCGCACCGCTTCGAGGGATTCCCCCGCGTCTTTGCGGTCAACCGCCGAGCTGACCAGCAACCCGTAGCCTGATGACGCGCCCAGCGAATCAACGACAAACAATTTTCGTCCGGGGTATTTCTGCGCCAGCTGCTCGCGGGCCATCACCGCGGAATTATAGGTTCCGGAAATACCCGAGGAGAGGGAAATATGCAGCACGTCCTTTCCAGCAGCCAGGAACGGCTCAAAGAAGGCGATGAACTGCCCCACATTGACCTGCGACGTGGTGGGCAGCGCGCCGGCGGCGATCTCCGTGTAAAAGCGGTCAAAGGAGATGGTTTGCCCCAGGTCGTCAGGGTATTCCACCCCGTTCATAGTGAAATGAAAGCACACAAATGGAATGCCGCGTTTCTGCATGTACTCCAGTGGCAGATCAGCGGTGGAACAACAGGTGATCACGTAGTCTGACATCGATTCTCCTGACAATAGAAAGTCTCGTTTACTTCTGACGTGTAGCCTACTGCATTAATACCGGTATTGATACCGGTGAAAACACCGGAAGAAGCGAAAAGTTTCTCAATGCACTCTGCTTCTGATGGTGGTGCAAGTATATTCAGGAACACCTGGAAAAGGCTCTCACCAAAGTCACAGTCAGAGTCATATTTTGGTGATAGTCCATTGGAGCAGGGTTGTTGCCTGGATAATTGATACTCATTTTGAATGGAATACGGTATTTCGTTAAGAATGTTGCCCGTATGGATTATTAATAGCCCTGCCGGCAGCCTGTACAATTGCTGTTCAATCCACCCGATTCACCTTATTCTGATGATTATTCGCACTATGTGAGGGAGAAATGGCTGAGAATAAAACCAAACCGACCGGCGACAGTGTGATTGGGTTTCTCAACAATATCCCGGAAGTCGAAAAACGGGAATCTTGTCTCGCGTTGGTCGAGATCATGACGGCAGTATCAAACCAGCCGCCTGTGATGTGGGGCAGTTCCATTGTTGGTTTTGGCACCTACCACTATAAATATGAAAGCGGGCGTGAAGGGGACTCGTTGATCATCGGGTTCGCGCCGAGAAAAACGAATATTGCCATCTATCTCAAATGCGGGGTGGAGCCGCTGCAGGATGACCTTGCCAGGTTGGGCAAATTCAAAATGGGAAAGAGCTGCCTGTATATCAAGAAATTGGCAGATGTTGATCAGGAAGTATTTCGCCGTATATTGTTTCGATCATTCGCAAGCGATTGACAATCCTTCCAACCTCCCTTTGTTTGGATAAATCCTGCCAATTAAAGAGTGACATCGGCGGAGTATCCCGGCTATAATTGACCGAAACCGGGGTTCAGTTCAAATCGATCTGATTTTCCTGGATCGGGGAGAATGATCAATTCCGATTATATCCGGGTGGAAATTCACAGGGAGGATGCATGATCCCACAGTTTTTCTTTCTTGCGGCGATCACATTTCTGCTGGTACATGAGATGGACGCCATACGCTGCCGGGAATGGACGATCTTTCCGCTGCTCTCACGTCTGTCGGATGACACAGGTTATCTTGTGTTCACGGCCGCGCACATCCCGCTGGTCTTCCTGGTGCTGGCCGGACTAACAAACGGCGGCATTTTTTTGCCGGGAGTACGCATCACCCTGGACATCTTCTGCGCGGCACATATCGCGTTGCACGCGCTGTACCATCGTCATGCTCAGAACAGGTTCCTCTCACGGTTTTCCTGGTTCATCATCCTTGGAACAGGACTTGCCGGTCTGGTGGACCTCTGTCTGGTATTGTTGTGAATTCCCGGAAATACTGTATCCCGGAACCATAGTAAAACAAATAATCGGATCAAAAGGGAGAAATCCATGGAACCTGAAATTGTCACACTGGCTGAAAAGAAACTGATCGGCAAACGGCTGCGGATGTCGCTGGCGGCCAACCGCATCGGCGAATTGTGGGGCAGTTTTATGCCGCACCGCAAAGAAATAACAAACACCCTGACGTCTGACTTGATCTCCCTGCAGGTCTATGCCTGGCCGGTGGATTTTGGCGACCTGACTCGCGAATTTGAGAAATGGGCGGCCGTTGAGGTCGCGGATTTTGAATCTGTCCCGCAGGGGATGGAGACATTCACCCTGCCGGGCGGACTCTACGCGGTCTTCCATTACAAAGGTTCAAGCGCGGACACCCGCATTTTTGCCTATATCTTCGGCACATGGTTACCCGCTTCCGCCTACCGGCTGGAAAACCGTCCGCATTTTGAGGTGCTGGGGAGCAAATACAGGAACAACGACCCGGAATCTGAGGAAGATATCTGGATACCCATCGCGCCGCGAGGGTGAGGAAATATCTCCAATCGGAAGGCTTACGACGTTGAATTCTTTCATTGACCAGGTATTCTCAAACGGGTCAACCAGCCGGAATAAACGCTTGATAGGGAAAACTGTGGATCCAATATTCAAATCCTCTCCTCGACATTTTTATGGAAACGCCATGAATTGGCCATCGCGGGAAAATACTGCCTGTTCGACGAGCAGGGGAAAGAAGTTCTCCTTTATATCGAGCATATCTCCGGTCTTATGGATCACTGCATGGTTGTGTTCGCCGAGATATCGGTAGTCTGTCAGCAAGTCAAGGGGTTGAATTGGTACCACCACGTTTTCCCATGAATCAGGCGAAGCTGATATCTCAACTCAAATTTGTGATTCCTGCTAAATTGGATTAAGTATTTTTTCTTTTTGAAACGTTCTAGGGGATTTTCTCGTTTTCAGAACTAAATCTCATTCCAAAGAATTCTCTGTTATGTTAAATTTCAAATGAAAACGCGGGATTATTTTATAATTCCTAAACCGTTATATGACAGATATCAATTATTCAAATCAACTTTCTGAGTAGGTTTCCATATTTATTCTCGAATGGAGAATTCTCCCAGGTAATCTTTTCCTCTCATTTTTCAATCAAATTTTTTACACCAGATGACACATTCTCTCAGGCTAATGTTGATGAAGACAAAAAAAAAGATCTTTTTCCAAATACTTGCTACGATATTTCTTTCTCTGGGACTAACCATTACAGCGGCAAATCGATTATTAGGAGGTTTTTTCTGGGGAAGGTCATTCCTTTACCAGCTTGGCATAATCGTGATACCTGCAGCAGGTCTCATAACCTTTCTCTATTTTCATTTTGTGAAGTCAGAAAAATCAATCCGCTTATTTGCGATATTTTTGTCATTCATCCTTTGGATACCAGTCGTTACGTACGAAGTTGCCTGGAAAGCATTCCCAACCCCCAATACGTTTAATAATCACTACCTTCAAATTGATGAAAACCATTTTAATAATATCAATTCTATTGAAGGAATCTCGTACTCGGGGAACAGGGTAAAGATTGCTTTTGATAATTATGATCCCTCCCATATCCTGATCCCTTACGATATCAAGGAAATTACACTTTATTTCTCGTGCGGACCAAACGGACAAGAAATTATGTCGAAAATTGACGGGAATATTTTCACTCTCCCGTCATATTGCCAGCAAGAAAGCGAAACAACTCAAACCCAGATTTTATATCCCAGATCAAAATATATATTTTTGACAATATTCTTATGTTTGGCTGAATGGGCGAGCGCTCTCCTTCTTTCGGTACTGGTGCTGGGTTTGTGTAATTTTAATTTTAACAAAATCATTAATAGCCGATTTGCAATGCGGATAAGAGAATCGGATGTAACCAGAAATGCCGGAAAGCCGGATTATTTTCTCGAAAAAAAAAGGCTGATCGTACTTGCCTCATTTGGCATCGTCATCTTTGGGATGATTTTGGAATTGAATAGTCATACAGCTTTGTTGGCCGACGATTACGTTCAGTCTTTCAATTTTATGACTGGCGAGAAAATTCAATCATTCCAGGATATTTTTCCAATTATTTCGAATTTGTATGATTATTGGACAGGAAGACTATTCATTCATTTCTTATGCTACCTCGCAATCATCATTGATAAAAATGTTTTTAATCTTGTGAATTCATTTTTCTATGTTTACTACCTCATATTGGTATATCTTCTTTCAACCACCGGCTCTTTATTTAAGAATGCATTATTAAATCTTGTACTAATAAATTTCTTGATCTGGTTCTTCACCCCCGTTTTTGGTGAAACAGTTCTCTGGCGGTCTGGTGGGCCAACGTACGTTTGGAATTTTTGCATCATCCTCTCGGCAATGTTTCCCTTCTTTTTATACTTTCGAAAGATCTATCGAGTTCCGAACAATCCTCTTTCTTACGGGCTGTTTTTCATTATTGGCTTCATTTCCGGAATGGGGCAGGAAAACTCAAGTGCCGCGTTGTTGTTCTATCTGGTTTTTATGGTCCTTTACTTCTGGCTAATACGTAACGAGACAAATATTTGGATGTTTGCCGAAGTCCTTGGATGTTGGAGCGGTTATTGGTTCTTAATACTTGCTCCCGGGAATGTTATTCGCGCCAATAATTTTCCAGAGCCAGGATTCCTTGGAAGAATCTCAATGGTATACACCCGCTTTATCGAAGACATTTTCCTGATGTTACTGATATTGATCATACTTTTCATCTTTTCCAGAATTATCAAAAAACCTGATCCATTGAAAAATCATTTTTTTGATATTCAGATCCCGTTGTTTGTTTTGTGCTCATTGATTTCTTTAGTGATAATGGTTTTTGCTAAATGGTACCCTCAAAGAGCGTCATTTGGCCCTGTGGCTTTCCTGATAATGGCGATTATGGTCTATTTTAGAGAAATTACCCAACGAATTCTCAACGTCAAAATCCAATTTCTCTTGACCGTTCTTTTCACTGTGATTTTTTCTGTCTCTTACATGTTTTCATATTCTGATCTGTCTGGAACCTATTCCAAATGGACTGAAAGATTGTCATTATTTGAAGAGTCAAAAGGAAAAAGTGTCGACACTGTAACTGTCAAAATAATCCGTTCGTCCGATTCTCACAATCCTTATTCAAGCCTAATCGATATCTCAGAGAACCCGGAAGGGTGGCCTAATTATGTGATTGCGAAATACTACGGAATTTCTTCAATAACAGGAATAGAATAAATTCACTTCTTGATATGCCTGAAGGGATGAGACAGCATGTGTCCGTTAATGTATTGGAACAAAAAGTAAAAATTTCTAAAATCCAGCGAAAACTGCCTGTTACGTGTTGTTCGATCAAGAGATCCGAGATTAATAGGAAGTAATAGTTACGAGTTTTTCTGGTAATAAGATCTTTTTTAAGGAATTTTTCAATAATGGTACTCTCTGAAGAGAAAATCTCATTCTCGCAACCGGTCTTGAGTGTTGAAGACATCACCATCCGGGCGAAGAACCGTCTGTGTTTTGCGGACACAAGCTGGCGCATGCAGGCGGATGAACAGTGGGCGGTGATCGGTCCGACCGGCGGGGGTAAATCAATTTTCGTGAAAACCCTGTGCGGCCGGCTGCCTGTGGTGCGCGGGCAGGTCGTGAACTATTTCGACGGCACGCCTGAAGGCCGCGGTTACGCTTTACCGGGTGAGATCATTCTGGTGTCGGCGGAAACCCAGCGTGACATGCTCCAGCGGTATGCCATGTTTCACCAGGCGCGCTGGCAGAGTACGGAAGGTGGCGATGTTCCCACGGTGGCGGAATTCCTGCGCGGTGAACTGTCGGATGACCGCCTGACCTATGACGCGAACCCGGCTGACCTGGACGACACCACTATGTCCGCCCGAAAATTGCAGGCGGTAGACCTGCTGGATATCAGTCACCTGATGGAACGCCGAATAACCTACCTGTCAAACGGGGAAGGCCGCCGGGTGCTGCTGGCACGCGCGCTGACCCTTACGCCCAGGCTGTTGATCCTTGACGATCCTTTCGCCGGGTTGGATCATGACACCCGCCGGACGCTCATTGCCAGCCTGACCGCCCTGCTTGAAACACGCAGCCAGCGGCTGCTGCTGGTCGTCTCGCGTGAAGAGGAGATTCCGTCGGGCATCACCCATGTGTTGGGCATCGCAGATCACCGCATTGTGGTGCAGGGGAGAAAGGCGGAGGTGTGCGCCGCGCCCTTCGCGCGTGACGTGTTCGAGGCAGATCCCGCATCGGAGTTGGAAATACTTCCGCTACCCGCGGCGGAATGGGGCGCGCTGCCGGATGGAACACCGTTGATCGAATTTAACCATGTAAATGTGACCTACCAGGGCGCGGACGTGCTGCACGACATTACCTGGACGATGCGCCAGGGGGAACACTGGGCCATCCATGGCCCGAACGGCGCGGGAAAATCCACCCTGCTCAGCCTGATTTTGGCGGATAATCCTCAGGCATATTCCAACGAGGTGAAAATTTTCGGGCAGCAGCGCGGCAGCGGGGAGAGCATCTGGGAGATCAAACAGCATATTGGCTGGGTGGCGCCGGAAATCCACATGTACTACCCCAATCGGGCAGATTGCCGCAAGGTGGTCTGTTCCGGTTTCTTTGACTCCGTTGGGCTGTACCAGCAGGTGACAGACATACAGTCACGAACCGCGGAAGACTGGATGCGTGTGCTGCGCGTTGACGGGCTGGCAGAGCGACCGTTCAATGAGGTATCCATCGGCGAGCAGCGGTTGGTGCTGCTGGCGCGCGCGCTGGTCAAACAGCCGCGGCTGCTGATCCTGGACGAACCCTGCCAGGGGTTGGACAGCGCCCACCGGGCTTGCATCCTGCGGGTGCTTGATGCACTGTGTGAGCAGACACCGGTCAGTCTGCTGTATGTCACCCATCACCGTGATGAGGTGCCGCGGGCTATCACCCATGTGCTTCGCCTGGAACACGGCCGGCTGCGTGAGTTGATTTAATCCATCCGCATTTGACCATTTTCGGGGAAGACTTGCCAATATCAATTAATATATACTAAAATTAATATTTGTATGTAATAATTCCATTAAACACTGATAGTGGGAATAAAAGGAGATAACAATATTGTGATTACCGACAGGACCAATAGAATTTACTGGCAACGCATGGCCAGGTTATATGCGCCGTTTATGAGAAGTTCCGACACGCTCTATGAAATGATCGCAGAACGCTGCAGAATACACCTGACATCGGAGATGAATGTACTGGAGCTGGCTTGCGGTAGCGGTCAACTCACATACAGATTGGCTGGATTTACCCACCACTGGGATGCCACTGATTACTCGGATAATATGATAAAGGAAGCGCAAAAAGTAGCTCAACCATGCAATTTATCTTTTTCCGTGCGAGATGCGACACGACTCCCTTATGGTGACGAAATGTATGATGCTGTGCTCATTGCCAACGCATTGCACATCATGCCCGCACCGGGTCTTGCCATGGCTGAGATTCACCGTGTGTTAAAGCCGGGTGGTATCTTAATGGCTCCTACATTCATTTGGGGAAAAGCAGTTCGCCAGAATGCCGCCGCCTGGGTATTGGAAAAGACAGGCTTTCATGTGTTCCACCGGTGGAACGCGGATGAATTTCCTCTTTTTATTGAATCGCATGGATTTTCTGTGCTGGATAATGTAATACTCGGCAGCCGCGTTCGTCCTCTTTGCTGTCTAATCGCAAAAAAGAACACGGATTGCTAACCCGATTGGTTGTTTTTTTATCAAGGAGATCTGCAAATGGCGCTTGAAGAGATCAGAAAGGCTTATAAACTACTGGGTGCCGATGCTACTTTTTATGATGGCATGATCACCTGTTCAACGGTTCCCGGCAGGGCTGTTTGCCGGTTGGTTTGGGACATGGGCAGGAACGAAAATAGCCGGTATATCCAGAAGGCACTTGCCGGGATCCCCGAGAATTTTTCTGGAAAACTTCTCGAGGTTCCTGTTGGAACCGGGGTGTTAACCATGCCTGTTTATCGAACGTGGAAGAACGCGGAAATTACCTGCGTCGATTATTCGAAAGACATGATGTTCGCAGCGCGAAAACGGGCAGAAAGGCTGGAAGTACCACACATACACTTCTTGCAGGGGGATGTAGGTGATCTTCACTTTGAAGATGGCAGTTTTGATATCGTCCTTTCTCTAAATGGATTTCATGCTTTTCCCAATAAAGAGGCTGCCTTTTCCGAGGTCTTCAGGGTACTCAAGGTTGGGGGGACTTTTTGTGGATGTTTTTATATTCAGGGAGAAAACACACGTACCGATTGGTTTATTCGGAATTTTTATGAGCCAAAAGGTTTTTTTACTCCGCCATATGAGACGGCAGCCAGCCTGGAAAACCGTTTGAAAGGGAGTTATTCCAGTGTTATGCTGGAAACAGTCAAATCGATGGCCTGCTTTTGCTGCCATAAATGAAACTATTTATTAAAGAAGGGTTGACATGATCAAACGTTTCTTTCAGAATTTTCAAAATCCTCAGGGGTTGCCCGGGCGTATCGTTCTTCGTGGAATGAATAGAGGACACGCTTCTGTTTCCGAATGGGGGTTAACCATGGTTGATCCGGCTCCAGATACCCGGACGTTGGATGTTGGCTGTGGAGGCGGCGCGAATATCGCAAGGTTATTAACCCTTTGCCCACAGGGATTTGTTGATGGGATCGATATATCTGCCGAAAGTGTGAAGATAAGCCGGAAGACAAATGCCGGTTCAGTCGGAAAACGTTGTGAAATCCGACTTGGGGATGTATGCGACCTTCCATACAGCGATGAGACCTTTGATCTGGTCACTGCTTTTGAAACAGTTTATTTCTGGCCGGACCTGAAAAAAGCGTTCTCTGAGGTGAGACGTGTCCTCAAACCTGGCGGACAATTTCTTGTCGTCTGCGAGTCGGATAATGCCAACGATACCACCTGGACACGGATTATTGATGGCATGACTGTTTTTCATGGGGATGACCTGGTTGATAGGCTGGAAATCGCCGGTTTTGATCTTGTGAACCTTTCAAGACACGAAAAAGGATGGATGAGATTACTGGTTACCCGTGGCAGCAGGAAAATTCTGAACGATTGACCGATTTGAAAAATAATAACTACCGTATGAGTAGAATTGCCCCCAAGCCTTTATTTGAAAACCGACGGAAAATGGGTTTGTTACCCAAATTCTGTCGGTTTTTGTTGGTTTTATGCCAATCAGGTCTATCTTATTAATGTACGCTTTTATGGCAGCCTGCCATTGTTCAAAAAACCTGGTGGATTGGACCACCTTCCCGGAATAAGCTCTACAATCTGAATCGAGAGGCAATGGTTTTTAAAGCCTGCTGTATGTCACCCATAACCGTGATGAGGTGCCGCGGGCTATCACCCATGTGTTGCGGTTGGAAAAGGGCCGGGCGCGGGTGATGGACGTGGAAGGTTGACTACTCAGGAGTAAGCTATTTGTCGGGTTCCCCGTGAAATTCCGAAGAAGGTGATTCCACTCATACAGCTTTGGCGCAACTCTATTACTCCTCTACACAAGATGGGAAAATTTTCAATTTTTTCAGGGAGCGGCAGTCGCGGTTGGCATGGGTTGATCCAACCATTTGTTCAGCCCCTGGTGACGAGAACAAACGTGAGGTTTCTGTTCTTCAGTCGCGTAAGAAGTCCAGCCATCCCGACAAAGGGCAGTGGGCTGGCGGTCCGGAAGGGGGGCTTTGGTGACCAATTCGGCGTCTCTTGGGTCAGGTGTCATGGTCAGTGTCGGTTGGGGGGTGGGAAAGGCTGTGGCGGTGGCAGGAGGTGGCGAACCAAAAGGCACCTGGCTGACATCAAGTCTTTTTGCAATCCAGAAGGAACGTCCCCAAGCGCTGTTGCCGTCTCTTTCATAACAAGTTTGCAGAACTAAATGTTTCGAGGGAGGACTACTATAAATTCGATAAAACAATTGATTAGCATTGATTATTTCGGTTGTACCATCTTGAATAAAATCGCTTTTAGGATTTTTGGAGTCCAAAGCCTGGTAGAGGCTTTGTTCTATGATTTGATAGCGGGTATAGTTGCCATCACCTTTAACCACAACCAACTCTTGTCCTAAACCCAATTCATAAAAACGAGCCCCGCCTTCAGGCATATTGTGCGCTATTAAACCTAAAGAACCAGTTCTATCAGCATAGCTGAAGTGCAAAATATGACCAACCATGTAAGGTACCTCAGCGGGGTCAGCACCTTCTTCAGGCTCTACAATTTCAAAATGCCAATTTTCATTAGCATAAAGACCAGATGGTTCATTGGCGCGGCTATCATCCCGAACGGTTTCAACAAAATCCAAAAAAGGCTGAGTCTGAACCAACGATTCCGACAGCGGGATGGAGGGCAAATCATCTTCTTTGAGTACATCGGCGCTCACCGCGCGCGTGGTGATGCATGCCAGCAGTCCCGCAGCCAGCAGGCTGATGACAGCCAGACCCGTTGTGAATACACGGGATAAGAAGTATAGAGTTTTTCTGGGCTTCACAATGGTATTAATCAGGTCGACAATGGATTTGCTCACGGTAGTGTTATCCCTCTATTGTTGTTTAATCATTGTCGGACGATTTTAATTGATTATTAGTGGATTTTGGATGAAAATTGTTATCAGCCTGCCGCGGTTCGTGTTTCAAGCTGAGGTATTAATCAATGTACAATTGAGCCACATCCCACACAGTCGCAACGGTAGATCCGCGGGAGAAGGATTTGAGATGTAATACACGATTAGTAGTGAAAGAGGGAAACCAACAATACTTTACGCGCCCACCCTGGAAGACATGGACATGCGCATTATTTTTATGAATCACCTGGCGAACACTATCCAAGGAGGCATCCATGATAGCGCATTGCGGTATAAATTGCGAAGAATGTGATTCCTACATCGGGACGATAACCGGTGACGAAGCACTGCTGGGAAAAATGAACACAGACTTTGGCGATGGGAAAAGCGACGCCATCGACTTTGTCTGTCTGGGCTGCAAATATTCCGACCTGAAGCTGATTGCCACGGATTGCTCGCGCTGCCAGATCCGTGCGTGCGCGCTGGCTCGCGGCGTGGATTTCTGCGCGACCTGCGGGGAATACTTGACCTGTGAAACCGTGAAACCGTACCGCGGCGATGGGACTTCTCCCCGCGATAAAATGAACATGTTGCTGCGGGAAAAGTTCAAGCGGGCGGGCAGCTAAGAATCACCTGCAGCCAGTGAGATTGATTTATGGAAAAAAGGCCGGATGTTCTCTGGTTTGAGAGCATCCGGCCAAATGTTTATAAAACCTGGCGGTAAGATAACTTTCGCCGAACCAGCCTACAATCTGAACTGGGAGACGATGGTTTTCAGGGCCTGCGCCATATCAGCCAGTGATTGTGCTGATGCTGTCACTTCCTGCACCTGTGCGCTCATCTCTTCAGTGCTTGCGCTTACCTCTTCAATGGCGGCGCTGTTTTCCTGACTCACGCTGGCAATGTTTTCGAAAGCCATACTGACTTCCGACGTGTTCACGGCCATTTCTTCGGTTGACGCGGTGTTTTCTTCCACAATGGCCGAGACCGATTCCACGGCCGAAACCAGATCACTGGCAAAGGCGTTCATACTTTCGGCGGCTTCACCGGCCTGCATGGCCTGGTCTTTTACCGCTTCGGCGGCGGAAAGAATTTTGTGCAGCGCGGTTCCAGCTTTATTGGCGCTGACCACACCGAGTTCAACTTCCTTCGAGCCTTCCTCCATGGCATTTACCGCATCCGAGACTGTGTTCTGAATACCGGATATCAATCCGCCGATCTCCTTGGTCGCCTGCGATGAGCGCTCGGCCAGTTTTCGCACCTCATCAGCCACCACGGCAAAGCCTTTGCCGTGCTCACCGGCGCGGGCCGCTTCGATGGCGGCATTTAACGCGAGAAGGTTGGTTTGTGAGGCGATCTCTTCAATGGTGACAAGAATAGCTCCAATTTCTTCCGAGCGTTTGCCCATCTCCTGCACTTTTTCAGCAGACGCGCCCACTTTCGTTTTGATATTTTGCATGCCTTCCAGGGTTTCGTCCACCGTTTCCACCCCGCTGCGGGCCGCGTCAGTGGCTACGGCAGAATCGCGCGTAACAGATTCGGCATTTCCGGCAACTTGCCGGATGGCGTTGTTGATCTGGGTCGTTATTTCAGATGCCCTGGCGATGGCGCGGCTCTGCTCTTCAGCGCCCTTGGCGACACCTTCAATGGCTTTGGACATGTGCTCCACGGAGAAGGAAGTATTATTTATGGCCGCCGCCTGATCTCCGGTTCCTTTGGCAACCTGCTGCACGGTTGTGGCAATCTGGTTGGTGGCCTGCCCGGCCTGGTAAGCTGAATCTGCGAGACTTGTGGAGGCTTGCTCCACCTGGTTGGCGTTATCGGTTACCTGGCTTACCAGTTTTCGCAGGTCCTTGAGCATTTCCGCGAAAGCCATCCCCAGTTGATCATCATCCGATCGGGGCTGCACTTCAACCGTAAGATCGCCTTTGGCTACTTTTTGGGCAACACCAACCATCTCCTTCAAGTAGTCCAGAAGTCCAAAGCTGGCTTTGTACATTCCGCCAACTTCATCCCCCTGTTTTCTAAATTGCTGCAAATAAACTTGATCCTGTCCCTGCATGTCCAGGTCACCGGTGGACAGCAGGTTGATGCTCTCCGTGATCTTCTGGATCGGTTTTACGATCAAACGGACGGCCAGCAGTCCCAGGAAAATGCCAATGATCGCGGCTATGACTCCCGCGATAACGCTGAAGTTAAGATTACGCAGAATGATCGTGTTGATCTCTGCCTGGTCCTGGTCCAGCAGCAAACGCCAGCTCAGTTTCGCCCCCTGGTCCCCGCTCAATTTGCTGTATGACAGAATGGCCGGATTTCCATCGAGGTCATTGGTTTTCGTCCAGCCGTTTTTATCGGATGAGAAAAGGTCAACCAATTCTTTGGGAGCCGGCTGCATGATCTGCTCGGAATTCTGGCTGAATAATATATTGCCATCCGAATCCAGCAGTACGGCGCTTCCGGTTTCTCCAATTTTCACATTGCTTAAGGTCTGGAAAAGCAAAGAAACATCCAGCGTGCCCCTTAAAACACCGATGACGCTTTTTGTCTCTGGATCATAAATGGGGACGCCCAGATTCATGGCGTAGGCTTTGGAGCTATCGTCGTATTCGACGGCCGCGATGTAGGAACTCCCTTTTCCGTCAGCCATGGTGGATTTCCACCAGCCTTCGTCGCTTTGCAGAAAATCGCTGGTGCGGTCGGTCATGGCGATATTCAATCCCTTGATATCGGTGACAAATACTTCGATCTCTTCCGGGTTGTTGGCGATAAAACCTTTCAGGTAACTGGTAAGCTCGCTGGATTCGATGGCTTGAATGGTGGGTTCTATTTCGGCTTTTTTATCCTGCCATTCCTTATCCAGCCTGGCAATCTCATCTACGGTCAGGTCAGCCCGCGCCACATTGGCTTCCTTGACCGCGTCCACCAGCGAGGGTGTGCGCGCCAGGGTTTCAAGTACCTTGAGCCCGCCAAAAACCTGGTCGGCCGCCCGCACGATCACTTCATTGCCCAGCATTTCCAGTTGGTTTCCGACCTGCTGGGTTGTCTGGTTGACGTTGAGTCCATAGTTTACGGCAACCAGCACTCCAATGCTCAATATGGCTACGAGGAATATGATGATGGAAAATTTCGTTCCAATTTTCCAATCTGCCCAACGAAATCCAAATTTTCTGTTTTGTTTTTCCATTTTGTCTTTTATCCCATTAATTGTTACTGGAAAACCCCGATACGGACAAATTGACTAACGGAAAATGATGATCGCGGCAATGGATTAATCAATTATGCATAATAATTTTACAGATATTGGGTTTGATTGGTATAAAAACTTGATAAAAATGATAGGTAATAAGCGTTTACCGTGTTGAGGAATTCGATGTTTGCCTGAGGGAATACACCCTCCCTTGCAATGACACAAGGTACAGGTTGTCTTTGCGAGCCGGTGCCCTTACGGCGACGCAATCTTGCTGCAGGCCTGATAATCCCTGGCATAAAATGGCTTTCAATATAAAAGAAGATTGCTTCGGGTTTCACCCTCGCAATGACAAAGTGTTGCTCATGTCATTGCGAGCCGGTGCCCTTACGGCGACGCAATCTTGCTGCAGGCCTGATAATTATCCCTGGCATAAAATGGCTTTCAATATTAAAGAAGATTGCTTCGGGTTTCACCCTCGCAATGACAAAGTGTTGCTCATGTCATTGCGAGCCGGTGCCCTTCCGGCGAAGCAATCTTGCTGCAGGCCTGATAATTATCCCTGGCATAAAATGGCTTTCAATATAAAAGAAGATTGCTTCGGGCGGGGAAATACACCACCCCTCGCAATGACATAAGGCGCTGATTGTCTTTGCGAGCCGGTGCCCTTCCGGCGAAGCAATCTTCCTGCACGTTAGAGAGAAATCCCTGACTTGAAAATATTTCTGAAGTAGATGAAGATTGCTTCGGGTGGGGAAATACATCCACCCTCGCAATGACATAAGGCGCTGATTGTCTTTGCGAGCCGGTGCCCTTCCGGCGAAGCAATCTTCATGCAGGCTTGAAAATTCACCCTGGCATGAAATGGTTTTCGATATAAAAGAAGATTGCTTCGGGTTTCACCCTCGCAATGACGTGTACGTCATATTGCCATTCCATGACCGGCTGTTCAATACTCCCCTTTTAAGACAAAGAACGAGCCGCGGATGGTTCCCGCCAGTTTGGACTTCTGCCGGGCGAACTTGAATTTACCTTCCAGTTCTGCCGGAACATCCATGCCTTCCGAGAGCTTGAAGCCGACGGCCCGTTTTTTGGGGTCGTCCAGCGTGTACAGCACGTTGACCGAAAGGCCGTCCTCATAGAAGACGTAGGTCCACCTGATATTTTCGACCTGGAACTGCGAGGTTTCCAGGGGTCTGGCTTTGATCTCGAGCTTGCGTTCTTCGCGCAGAATCCGATTCACATAATCAAGGACTTCCCCGGATTCCGCGGCCGGGGTGACCGTGAAATCGTGGTTGTATTTGTTCTTGAAATAGCGGGCTTCGTTGGCGCGCAGCCCGGCCAGCGCTGCTGCCACGGAAGATGACTCCAACCCGGCGGTGGATACTGTTGTAAAGTCCACAATGTGAGACATTACGTATTCTCCTTTTTAATTCGGACAAACTATATCTTGATTGTACTGAAAACAGGACGGAGATTCCACTACTGTAGCAGGTAAGTTATTACACTCCACGAAGTTTTGATGCGCTCAAAGGCGAGCGCGTCCTACGGTTCCAATATTTAAGGAATGTGATACAGTAGAGATAAGTATGAAAAAGGATCGGGGAAAATTCTTTCTAATAATAATATTGCCACTTATGGCGGCACTTATCGCTATGTCGGCTTTTACATGGACGAATTATGCATCGACGCCGACAGCCACGACCACCCCAACTTTAACGGCAACCCCGACCTGCATCCAACTGATCTCTCCCGCAGAGGGGACGGAATTCCCGCGCATCGGGCGCATGACCTTCACCTGGGACGCGCTGGTTGCGGCGGCATCTTTTCAGATTGTGTTCACCGCACCCAATGGGACGGAGATGCGCTTTTCCACCCGGGATGAGCGATATTCCCGCTATGCAGAATCATTCCCCTGGGGAGGAGAATACCAGTGGCAGATTGTGGCGCTGGATGAGGACGGCAAACCAGTCTGCTCCTCTGCGCGATCCACATTCAAGAAAGCGGAATCCCGGACCACCCCGCAAAATGCGAAACCGGAAGAAGAAGATGGGAACAGCGGTGGTGGCGGAGGTGAAGAAGGTCCACCAGACCATGGTCACTGATGGTTTTTTTATCATTCATTGATAATCCGTCTACCAAGGTGTATTAAAAAAAAGGCACACTTGCATAACAACCGGGCAAAACACACAATTCTTCTTTTCCTGTTGACCGCCGCACTGACGGTAGAGTCGGCCTTCACCTGGAAAACCGCCACGGCCACTGCGACGCCGACAGCCACGACCACCCCAACTTTGACGGCGACCCCGACCTGCATCCAACTGATCTCTCCCGCAGAGGGGACGGAGTTCCCGCGCATCGGGCGCATGACTTTCACCTGGGACGCGCTGGTTGAGGCAGCATCTTATCAGGTTGTGTTTTCCGCACCCAATGGGACGGAGATGCGCTTTTCCACCTGGGATGAGCGATATTCCCGCTATGTGGAATCATTCCCCTGGGGAGGAGAATACCAGTGGCAGGTTGTGGCGCTGGATGAGGACGGCAAACCGATCTGTTCTTCTGCGCATTTCACATTCAAGAAAGCGGAATCCCGGATCACCCCGCAGAATATGAAACCGGAAGAAGAAGATGGGAACAACGGTGGAGGTGGTGGGGGTGAAGAAGGTCCACCAGACCATGGTCACTGATGGTTTTTTTATCATTCATTGATAATCCGTCTACCAAGGTGTATTAGAAAAAAGGCACACTTACAGAACAACCGGGCAAAACACACAATTCATCTTTTCCTGCTGACCGCCGCGCTGACGGTACTGCCCGCCTTTACGTGGACGGCTGCCGCGGCTACTGCGACGCCAACAGCCACAACCACCCCAACTTTGACGGCAACCCCGACCTGCATCCAACTGATCGCTCCCGCTGAGGGGACGGAGTTCCCGCGCATCGGGCGCATGACCTTCACCTGGGAAGCGTTGATTGAGGCGACAACCTTCCAGATTGTGTTTACCGCACCCAATGGGACGGAGATGCGCTTTTCCACCCGGAATGAGCGGTATTCCCGCTATGCGGAATCATTCCCCTGGGGTGGCGAATACCAGTGGCAGGTGGTGGCGCTGGATGGGGACGGCAAACCAGTCTGCTCCTCTGCGCATTTCACATTCAAGAAAGCGGAATCCCGGATCACCCCGCAGAATGTGAAACCGGAAGAAGAGGATGGGAATAGCGGTGGAGGTGGTGGGGGTGAAGAAGGTCCACCTATTACTGGAGATTAAAAAATTCAATGTGCTTTCATAAAGGGCAAACACGAAAAGGATAATCCCAATACTTACAACGAAATTTTTATTGGCCATTGGGAAATGTATACAAAGAAACCCTTTCAATATCAGAAACCCCATAAATAAGAAGCTGCATGTTCTGTTTGTCTGCGGACGCAACCGATGGCGCAGCCCCACGGTGGAATATATCTATCGAAAAGACCCGCGCATGGACGTGCATTCGGCTGGCGTGAGCGAACAGAGCCGGCATACCATCTCATCTGCGCATATCCACCGGGCAGACCTGATACTGGTCATGGAGCGCCGGTATCAGACGCGAATTTGCGAGATGTTTCGTGGCTTTCCTTTGCCGCCCATGGAAAACCTCGATATTCCGGATGACTATAAATATTTGAACGAAGAATTGATTGAGATGATAAAGAAGAGTGTTGAGCCGGTTATTCAAAGATATGTAAGTAAATAGTATGCGGTGTGTAAAGCATCCAAATTATGAAAACGTTATAATAATTATGTCAGTGGGAAAAAGATATTGTGGTCGTATAAAGGGCGAGCGCATTTGTAAATTTGTATAAGGGGAATATGGAAGAACTATTAAAGCAAATCAGAAGACTATCTACAAATAAGGAATCTGGAAAACCAATTACTTCAACATCGGCTGCAACCAGATTGTCCGTCGATGTGAATAAATTGATTGATGTTCTTTCGAATTTTCCAACCGATAGGCCTGAATACTTCACTGATTCACAAACGAAGCGAGTCAGCACCCAGATTGGTGAGATCATCCGTTCCCTGGCAAATGTTTGCGAAGCATTACATATCCAAAGTCTATCGCCGATAGGTCAAGAAAAAGAAACAAGTATTAGTAACCATCATGATGAACGTACTCAACGACTTGCCCCCTCATATTCACCTGAAAACAACACGACCAGGTCAAAAACTCTTGCGACATACATTCAAAGTCTGAAGGATTTTGAATTCCGTAAAGAAAATGAACCTTATGACCACATGGGGGCAACATTGACCGATGTGATGTTTCAGGCGGGAGTGAACTGGCATAACAGCGTGGAACCCCGGATAAAAAAAATACAACTCTATAAAGAACTGGCTACCATAAATGGACTACAGGATTATTTCAAAAAGCATGATGCCGAAGTTTTCTTTGACTGGAAGGGTAGAAAGCCGAGAAATTTTCTTAATGTCGTAAACTTCCTTGATAGCCAATTTGTGGAAACAGAGAGTGATCTGCGGAAATGGCTTTTACTGCCGGGCAGCCTGGAAAAATTGCGTGAACAACCCGGTTTTGGTAACAAAACGGTTGATTACATCAAGATTGTGGTGGGGTTACAGAGTGTAGCGGTTGATAGGCATGTGATCACCATGCTGGGCAGAGCGGGGATTCATGATGTTGAATATTCGGAAGCCAGGAATATTGTCATGGGTGCAGCTGATTTGTTGAAAGTAAATCCATCAATTCTGGACCATTCCATCTGGTATTACATCAGCGGACAAAGCGATTGATATTATTGGCAAGTGTTTATGGATTCTCTTTTTTTAGAAGCCATGTATCCAAGGATAAATGAGGAAAAATGAAATTAACAGAAGAAATTGGTTTAAGAGCATATGCAAAAATGATGAATAATCTTGATCCCCAATACCTTGAGCCTTTTCTTTCGGATGATTTTATTTTTGAATCACAGCAGGTTTTGCAGCCAATTATTTCAAAAAAAACATTTCTCGAGTATATTCATCCAAAATTAAATGCAATCAGAAAAGCAAACGCTTTAGTCTATGCAGAAATGGGGACTATAGACACATTTGAAAGGTTACAATCTTGCGTTATTCTTGCTCAAAATGAGAAGGAAAATCTAATTGGTTTGGCATTTGCTCGAACAGATGGAAATTTGATAAAACGTATTGATCTTTGCATTGTTCCATCTCCCTTTTCTGCGAAACGAAGTGGGGATTATCCGGTATAAAGCTAGCGGGGATGCGCTCGATTTTGTGCGCATCATTTTTATGCGTGAAAAAAACCTGGAAGAGATGCGCCTTTCAGACTTGGTGGTAGGTCGGAGAAACCGGTTGGAAAAGACAACGCTATAATGGATGTGTTACGGAGAATTTAAAGAAGTGGTGGGATCAAGGGTGAGGTCACCCTATGAGCTATAAACCTACCAACGTGCCTTTGTAATTTTTAAGGGGTGAAATGATTGTTCAATATAAAACTCTCGAAAAACTTAGGACGCTGATAAATGAAGAAACGGAATATCGTTCAGGACCCCAATTGATTCATTTCTTCAATGGTTTAGGATTTAACGATGAATATCATCAGGGTTTTCCATCAAGAGCATCATATACAGATAGTAGATTAGCGCAAATAAATGGGAAACCAGAAATAGATAAATGCATCAAGATGTTATTTGCTCCGGTTAATAATATTGATCGAATAACCGAGTTAGATGGATTCATAAAAGATTTTAATAAATACCTTGCTTTTGATAAGTGGAAAGTTGTTAGAAATAAAGAGGAAATCACCTTTATTCGTCTCGAACAAGTAGAAATTGATGAAAGTTCACCTACTCTCAATGAAGATGAATTTTTGAAAAAGGAATTTCAAGAAATCTCTATTGATAGTATTGGACTTGATGGTCCAGTTACAGAAATATTAAAACTTAGAATCAATGAAATTGAGAGATGCTTATCTGCTGATGCACCCCTATCAGTGATTTTTCTTGCAGGCAGTACACTAGAAGGTGTTTTACTTGGAATCGCTCTTAAATATCCTAAAGAATTTAATCAATCAAAGTCTTCACCGAAAGACATCAGTGGAAAGGTAAAAACTTATCCTGATTGGGGATTAAGTAATTTTATTGATGTGGCATGTGAATTGGGGCTATTAGCAGAAGATGTTAAAAAATATAGCCATTCATTAAGGGAATTTCGGAATTATATTCATCCTTTCCAACAAATGAGTTCCAGGTTCAATCCTGATAAACAAACTGCAAAAATATCCTGGCAGGTATTAAAAGCAGCATTATTCCAATTGACAATAAATAAATTAAGTGGGTAGGATGAGCTTGTGTTTGTGCGGTTCTGTGCTAACGTATGATTGACACCTACACAAGCACCGGCGCGACTTCCTTTTTAACCATCTCGCCGATCCGATCCTGCGCCGTCTCCAGGTCATAGCGGGACTGAATGCGCATCCAGAATTCCGGTTCCGTCTTCAAGGCAATCGCCAGGCGAATGGCTGTGTTGGCGGTTACACTGCGTTTTCCCTGAACTATTTCGCTGATCTGCCCGGCCGGCACGCGCATGGCCAGCGCCAGGCGATTCTGACTGATACCCAACGGTTCAAGGAATTCGATTTTTAGAATTTCGCCGGGGTGGATCGGCGGTAGTTTTTTCGTTTTCATTTAAAAATCCCTGAATTTTTTA
The DNA here is from genome assembly GCA_964420995.1 of uncultured Leptolinea sp. Classification (GTDB taxonomy): domain Bacteria; phylum Chloroflexota; class Anaerolineae; order Anaerolineales; family Anaerolineaceae; genus Leptolinea. Next base: position 27,317 of record CAYQUX010000025.1, read on the forward strand.
CAATATTGATAATATCACTTTCTTGTTTGAAAACTCCTACAACAAGAATAAAAACACCATAATAATAATTCAATCATAAGTATCGATAAACAAAGTAGGGGCGTACGGCCGTACGCCCCTACAAATCAATCACGATTCCAATGTAGAAAACCTAAGCCTTCTTCTTCCTACCCCGCACCCAATCCCAGACAGCCCCGCCAACCAGCACGGCCAGCGACAGCACGATGATCACCAGCAGCATATTGTTGAAGGGCATGCGGCTGATCATTTTGTAATACCGGCTCAAATACCATGAGATGAAAAAGGCCAGGAAAATGCCTTCCACCACCAAAATGCGCCACAGCCAGGGGTTCTTCATCCGGCGGGCGTAATCCCAGCCCCAGGCGCAGATCAGCGCCAGCCAGGGCAGGAAGATCGTGCGGTAACGCGGGTTGTCCCACTGGTCGCCGCCGGCACGCGCCGACGAGATGAGGATCCACACCACGCAGGCCAGGGTCGACCAGGCCAGCAGGCGGCGTTTCACCGCGTCCTTTTCGCCCCACAGGGCGAATAACGCGAAGATGATAAACGGCGCGATAGCGTACCATCCGGCGGCCAGCAGGCTGCTGGTCACCCGCCAGACGGGCAGGGCAGGGTCGGTGAGGGCGGCGGGCAGCACGGGCTGGGTGAGGCCGTAGCCCAGAATGAAGGGCACGCGCAGGTCGATGCCCAGCTCTTCAATGGCTTTCTGGATGCGCCCGCTGTTGTACTCCGTCATGCGCGTATCAAAAACGGACGTGCTGGCCACCCAGCGCCACCCGTAGGCGGCAAAGACCAGCGCCGCGCCGATCAGGATGACCCACGAGACCTTCTGCCATTTCTCCGGCAGGCGGTCCACATAATTTTCGAGCCAGAACCACACGGCCAGCACGCCGATCACCGGCAGTGCCACCCGGCTGGAGATCCACGCCAGCAGCGCCAGGCTGACCACCAGCACACTGATGGTCTGTTTGCGCGGGGCGTTCTTCCATTGGGTCACTGCCCAGAAGGCGGCGGCCGTCAGGCTGAGCAGGAAGGGCTCGCGCATCTGCGAAGCGCCCAGCAGCAGGCTGTTGGGGTACAGCGCGAATATCCAGGCGGCCGTCCAGGCGGCGGTTGCGCCGAAGCGCTTTTCCAGCGCCTTGAAGAGGAAAGCTGCGCCGAAAGCCCCGGCAAATGCCGCCAGCAGAACGATGAGCAGCGGGCGGTGCGCGTCAGGGCTGAAGACGGCATACATGCCGGCGCTCAACGCCAGCAGCCCGCCGTACTGGTCGGTGACATACTGCGCTCCGGTGGCGGCTTCCATCACCTGGTGCGATTCGCTCAATTCCCAGGCCTGGCGGTCGCGCTGCGCGGCATCGTAGAAGACATACCCCGCGTTCTGCGTGGGTTCGTCGTAGCCGTATTCGGGCAGCAGGGCATACATGCCTATGCCGATCACCAGGCGGGCCAGGTAGGCGGTGATCAGCAGGGCGGCCATGCCACGGCCGCGTCCCGCCCACTGCCAGAGGACCAGCAGCAGAAAAACCGACCCGGCGGCGATCAACGCGCTGCCCCACAGGGCGTTAAGGAAGGGTCCCGGTGAGACCAGCGCCGCGGCGGCGCCGATCATTAGACCGGCGAAAAGGGAAATCAGTGCGAATCGGAGGAGTTCTTTTCTGTTCATAGGGGGATCATTCCATGCCTTCAAGGGCCAGGCGGGCCCGGTTTTGCCAGGCGTAGTCTTGCGCGTCCTGCCTGGCCTGCCGCGCCAGCATGCGCTTCTGTTCGGGGTCAGATTGGATCTGTTGAATGGAGCGCGCCCACGAATCGACGTTCATCGGCGGGCAGAATATGGCGTTGCCGGTATTCAAGACTTCATGCAGCACCGGCAGGTCGCTGGTGATAATCACCCGGCCGGTGGCCAGGTAGTCAAACATTTTCATCGGGCTGCAGATCTCGGCGGAGTTGCCGCCGCTGCTCCCGGCAATGGCTTTTTCGTAGGGCATCAGCAGCACGTCGCCGGCCGCCTGGTAGAGGGGAAGTTCCATCTTGGGCACGAACCCGGTGAGGATCACGTTCTTCAGCCCGGCGGAATCGACGCGCGCCTGCCAGTCCTGAACGTCCTCCGCTTTGCCGCCGACCCACAGGAAGGTGACGTCAGGCAGTTTTCCGGCCAGCTCAAAGAGCAGGGACATGCCGCGCCCGGCGTAGAAATGGCCGGTGTACACGGCGGTAAAGCACGGGGGCAGGTCAAGGAAATCCCGCGCCGATGCAGGGTCGGGCAGGTCAAGGTAGTGTTCCAGGTCAACGCCGTTGGGGGCGACGCGGATAATATCCGGGTTGATGGCTTCTTTGATCTGCTTTTCCAGCACCTTTTGCAGCGCATGGGTGATCACCAGCAGGCGTTTCTTTGCCTTCTGACCCAGGAACCAGCGGAAAAACCACGGCCCGGCGAAGCCGGTCAGCCGGTCGTGCATTTCGAGCACGGCGGGCATTTTGTTACGTCCGGCCAGCCAGGCGGCCTGCGGCAGCCAGGTGTAGACCACATCCGCATTCCATTTCCGGGCTTCGCGCACGCATTTCCAGACGAGATCGTAGCGTTTCAGGCGCGGGTTGGTCCGCACGGGGCAGAGCTCAAAACGCGCGGAGAGTTCATAGTCATCCACCAGATCATCCCAGGCAACGGGTTCCGTTCCGGGAAAATACAGGCGCACCTCATGCCCCAGCGCGGCCAGGGCGTGCGCCGCCTTGACGACCTGAATGCTGTTGGCCGTGCTGGCGGGAATCTTTGATGGGGTCAGGCAGGCGATCTTCATACTATGATCCGGGTTGGGGATGGGCGGATTCCATGACCTTCAGGTTGCGAAAACCCTGCCAGACGATCAACCCGACGGTACCCACGAAATAGGCGCTCAGCAGTCCTGCCTCCGCCAGATACCCGGCAGCCGGCAGCAGGATAAAGGCCAACGCGACCTTGATCACCATGCCCCAGAAGCCCACGCGCAGCGGGATTTCCGCTTTGCCCAACGCCAGCAGAAGCGGCCGGTTCCAGAAGAGGATGTTGGCTGTGCCAAAACCGACCAGCAGGATAAGCAAAACGGGGAAAGCTGGCAGGAATTCCGGCCGGTAGACGTGCAGGGTGCGCCCGAAGATGGTCCAATCCTGGAACAGTACGGGCTGGCCGAAGAGCAGCAGCCCGACGGCCACTCCGCCGGTCCACGCGCCGGCGATCAAGGTGACCCGCTTTATCAAACGGCGCAGGCGTGCCCAGTTGAATTTGGCCACGGCGCGGGTGATCTCGGGGTAGGTGGTGCTGATGAACGGGGTGATTGGCATGACCACCAGGTTGACGATGGCCAGCGCGGTCTTGAAATACCCGGCTTCCAGCGGGGAGAAGAAAAAGCCCACCCACAGCACTTCGCTGTCGCGGGCGACCATATTGATGGTAGTGCTGAAGTTGGTGCTCAGCGAAAATTTTATGAATTCTTTTTTCGGCGGCAGCAGGCTGAGCGGCGCCTTCCACCAGTCGGCTCCCAGCATGCGCGGCAGCCAGTAGAGGGCTAGCACAATGGGCGCCAGCCCGAGGATCATCTTGCCGGTCAGGTAGGCCATTAAAACGGTGGTGATGCCGGTCTGCGAGACATACGCGTACACCAGCACGGCGGCGGTGACCACGCTCTGGATGAAATTGATCAACGCCTGGCTTTTGTAATGTCCGCCCACCTGCAGAACGCCGGTGGCGGTTTCAGTGGTGATGTTCGACAGAATGGACAGCCCGTAGATCAGGAACAGCGGCACGGTGGCCGGGTCGTCCGCCAAATATTGGGCGGCCAACGGAGCCAGCGCCGCCAGGATCAGGTAGGCCAGAATGGAGGTGCAGCCTTCGACCATGGCAGAGGCTTTGACCACCGCAGCGGCGGCCTGTTTCTCGTCCTTTGCCATGTGGTCGGACATATACTTGACGACCACGTCGCCCATGCGGAACGACAGCAGCCGGTTGACGTTTGACACGCTGCTGATGACAATACCCAGTACGCCAAAGACGCGCACCCCCAGCAGGTTGGCCGTGAGGATGCTCAACAGCGCGCTGATCACGTTGCTCGCGAACAGGTACCCTGAATTTTTAACCACGCGGCTCAACACGTGGTCCTGCCGCCAGCGGGTTACCAGACCGGTCATGGTGTCAGGATCTGATTCACCCAGCTTCGTTCAGCCAGGTACCAGTTGACCAGGTTGGGGATGCCTTCTTCCAGCGAAACCTGCGGTTCCCAGCCCAGCATGGAGCGGGCTTTGTCCACGTTGGCGCTGTTTTCCAGCACATCAGCGGGATGGCGGTCCTGGTAGATCACGTTGGCTTTACGGCCGACCAGCTCTTCCACGCGGTGGATCAGGTCGTTGACGGTGATCACCTGGTGGCCGCCGAGGTTGATGACCTCATAGCCCACCGGTTTCAGCCCGAGGATGGTGCCGCGGGCAATGTCGTCCAGATAGGTGAATCCACGCGATTGCGTGCCGTCGCCGTTGACGCGCACTTCGCGCCCCTCGGCGATCCACTGGGTGAAGCGGAACATCACCATGTCGGGGCGCGCGGCCGGGCCGTACACGGTGAAGTAGCGGAAGACGGTCACGTCCAGATCATTCAGGTAATGGAAGCTGTGGCACAACGCTTCGGCACCCTTCTTGGTGGCCGAATAGGGCTGCAGCGGGTAATCGGAGGAGGCGGTTTCGGGGGTGGGGATGGGCGGATTGGCGCCGTAAATACTGGAGGTGGACGCCAGGATGAACTTCTTCGTCCCGGAGCGTTTGGCCACTTCCAGCATGTTCAGCGTGCCGGTGACGTTGGTATCCACATACACCCAGGGGTTTTCCACCGACTGGCGAACCCCGGCGCGCGCGGCCAGGTTGAACACAGCATCATACGGGCCTTTATCCACCAGTGCCAGCGCGGCCTGTTTGTCGGCAATATCCATCTTGACGAATTCAAACTGCTCCTGCTTCAACAGCTTCTGCAGGCGGTAGTCTTTCATGCGCGGGTCGTAGGCGTCGTTCAGGTTGTCCAGGCCGACAACCGTATGCCCGGCGTCCATCAGGAACTGGCTGACCCGCGAGGCGATGAAACCGGCGGCGCCGGTGACCAGATAGCGGCTCATTACAACCTCACCACTTTCGGGTTGTCTTTGCCCAGGCTGGCCAGTGCGTTGCGGGTGTCAATGATCAGGTTCGCGTTCGCGAGCACAGCTTTGTAATCGTAGGAGGAATGGTTGGTGACAATGACCACACAATCCGCTTCCTTCACGGCCTTCATCAGGTCGGGGACGGATTTCATCGCCCAGCCGTCATGATCCAGCGAGGCGATGCGCGGATCATGGTAGGTGACTTCGGCGCCCTTCTGCTTGAGCAGACCAATGACATCCAGGGCGGGGGATTCACGCAGGTCATCAATGTCGGGTTTGTAGGCCACACCCATCACCAGAACTTTGCTGCCGTTGAGGGATTTCCTGCGATCGTTCAGCGCGTCCTGGGTCTTTGTGACTACGAAACGTGGCATACCGGTGTTGATCTCAGACGCCAATTCAATAAAGCGCGCTGTGTAATTCAGGGCTTTCAATTTCCATGACAGGTACAGCGGGTCAATGGGAATGCAGTGCCCGCCCAGGCCGGGGCCGGGGGAGAATTTCATAAAGCCGAACGGTTTGGTGGCGGCGGCGTCGATCACTTCCCACACGTCGATCTTCAGACGGTCACAGATCAAAGCCAGTTCGTTCACCATGCCGATGTTGATCATGCGGAATGTGTTTTCCAGCAGTTTGGCCATTTCGGCCACTTCAGCGGATGACACGGGAACGACCTTTTGCAGCGCGCCGGAATACCAGACGGAAGCCACCGTGCTGCAGGCCGGGGTGATGCCGCCCATGACTTTGGGCGTGTTGATGGTGGTGAAATCCGTGCGGCCGGGATCCACGCGTTCAGGGGAGAAGGCCAGAAACACGTCCTTGCCAACTTCCAATCCGGCTTCCTGGTTCAAACGCGGCAGGATCAATTCACGGGTAGTGCCCGGGTAGGTGGTCGATTCGAGGACGATCACCATGCCGGCGTGCACATATTTCGCCAGCTCATCGGTGGCGCTCACTATAAAGGAAAGGTCCGGGTCGCCCGTCTTGCGCAGCGGGGTGGGCACGCAGATGCTGACCGCGTCCAGTTGTTTGATGGCGGAAAAATCGGTGGTGGGGATCAATTTACCCGCCCTCACCAGTTTGGCCACCGTCTCGGAGGACACATCCAGCACGTAGCTTTCGCCTTTGAGCAGCGAATCCACCTTGCTTTGCATGGGTTCAATGCCGGTGACGGTGAAGCCGGCTTCGGCGAAGACCACAGCCAGCGGCAGGCCGACATACCCCAACCCGAGAATACCGATTTTCGCGGTTTTTGATTCAAAGCGTTCGATCAGTTGCTTTTGATAATCCATTTTTTATCCTGTTAGAAGAGACTGAGTTGCGTTGCCGAATCAGCCGGATCTTCTGGCTCAGCCGTCTTTAGTATGGTTTCGGGGCGGGCAGGCACATTTTGTTTTATCGCGTCCGCGAGTCGGGTGAAATCCCGCTCGACGGTTGATTTTAACGCCGGTTGGTGCAAAGCGGCCGCCGGATGGTACATGGGAACGACCAACCGGTTGTTCACCCTGGCCGGCTGCCCGTGAACCGATCCGATCCTGGCCAGCGGGAAGAACATGGCCATCGAGAAGCGGCCGAGGGTGACGATGACACGCGGGTTAATCGTCGCGATCTGGCTTTCGAGATAATCGCGGCAGGCAGCCAGTTCTTCCGGCAGCGGGTCGCGATTACCCGGCGGACGGCATTTTACCACATTGGTGATAAACACTTCCCCGCGGGTGAGACCGGCTCTGGCCAGCAATTCGTTAAGAAAGTTGCCGGCAGAACCCACGAAAGGCCGTCCCTGTTCGTTTTCATAAAATCCCGGGCCTTCACCGATCAGCATGATCTGCGCGTCGGCCGGTCCCTCGCCGGGGACGGACATTTTGCGGCTGGAATGCAGGTCGCACTGCTGGCAGGTCGCAATCTGCCGGGCGATCTGGGAAAGCGTCTCTTCAGGCGTCATGGGTACCTCCGGAAGGTTGCTCTATTTGCGCGTTGAGAAACCGGGTTTCAATATCAGCCAGGTTTTGTACGGTCAGGTTATCCAGATTCATGAGGATGGCATCTTCATGGTTATCGACGTAATAATTCTTTCGCAAGCCCACGCTGGCATAGCCAAACCGTGTGTACAGGTTGATGGCCGGCTGGTTTCCCGCGCGCACTTCCAGAAAGGAATGGGTGGCTCCCTGCCGGTGGGATTCCTTCAGGGCATGCAGCAGCAGCCGCCAGCCGATCCCGCTCTGCCGGTAGTGTGGATGAACGGCAAATGTGGCGACATGCGCCTCATCTTCTATCAGGTAAATAACAATCATCCCGAGAATTTTCTGCTGGCCGTCATCCCCCTGTGTGGCAGCAACAAAGCAGCGTGATACCCGGCTTTCCCGCAACTCGAACACATAGGAATTGTACGACCAGGGCAGGGTGAAGGAATCTACTTCGATCTGGTAGACCTGCTTGAGGTCATCCATGGTCATGGGGCGCAGAACGAGAGACCCTTGAAGCGCGGTCACGAAGGGATCACCTCGTTGATATGCAGGTAGATGGGAGCGAGGGTGACCGGGTCATCGGCCTGGCCGAATTCCAGTCGCTTCCAGCCCAGTTCCGCCAGCAGCGCCGGCCGCCGGGACCCCTGCGCCGGTGAACACAGGTGAATGTTCTTCCACTTACGCGACAGAATCTGGCGTTCATCGGCGGTCATTTCCCCGCAGATGATGGAAGGCTGGTGGATCTGGTCGCACAGATCCTGGGCGGTCAACACGGCCATATCGCCGGTGAATTTCCATACACCATCATGGCAGTGATACCAGCATACGGCCAGACGCGCGCGCCCGGCTGGCAAGACAGCCGCCATGGGCATATCCGCGGGCGGTTGCGCGGCGGCTAATGGATCCAGAGATGGAATACCCACAACCGGGATTTTTAACGCCAGCGCCAGCCCTTTAATGAAAGCCAGACCAACACGCAGGCTGGTGAAAGAGCCGGGACCAGTGGCTACGGACAGCCCGGTCAGGTTGGACGCGGGCGTTCCCGCCTGCCGGAGCATGCGCTCTACGGCGGGCGCCAGTTCAACGGTATGCCGGGCGCGACTCTGCCAGAGGCTTTCCGAGACCACCCGGTTCCCATCATACAGAGCCAGCCCCAGCATTTGGGTTGAGGTATCCACAGCTAGCAGCATATCAGGCACCCACCACTTTCTTTTTAAATTCGTCCATTAACACCTGACTGCGCGGGCCGTGGGCGGTGAATAGCAGACCGCGTTGTTCATCGGCCATCCAGCGCATGTTGATCCACAGGGCGGTGGGCGGCAAAGCGCTTTTGATACGGTCTGCCCATTCAATCAATAACGCGCCATCTTCGAGCATGCGGTCAAGGTCAAGGTCGATGGCGTCCGCGGCTCCTTCGAGGCGGTAGGCGTCCATATGAAAAAGTATGTCACCGCTCTTGCGGCGGTATTCATTGACAATGACAAATGTCGGGCTGGATACACTGTCCAACGATTCCCACCCGCGGGCAATACCCTGGATGAGGGTGGTTTTTCCCGCGCCCAGATCACCGGTCAGGCAGATCAGGTCGCCTTTTGAGAGCAATGAACCGATGCGCGTACCCAGCCGCCGGGTTTGCTCCGGGCTGCGGCTGAAAAATTCAAAGTTATGCGTATCCATAATCGGCATTGATGCCGTCCTATTCCGGTTTGTTAATGCCGACGTATGAGGCAAGAATGCGGGCAATGTCGCGTGAAGCATCCGGTCGGGCGATCCGCCGGCAGGCTGCGGCGGCATTCCAGCGCAATTCAGGAGCCTCAATCCAGGATTGAAGCGTGGCCACAACCTGGCCGGGTTCAGGCGCCCATACACCGGCGCCTTCCGATACAACATAATCCACGTTGCCATCTTCCTGGCCGGGTATTTTGCTGTACAGAATGATTGGAAGACCTGAGATACAGGCTTCACTGATCGTCCCGGGGCCGGCTTTGGTCACCAGAACATTGGCGGCCTGCATAAATTCAGGCATGGTACGCACAAATCCATAGATCAAGGCCGGCATCTTCCAGTCAAAATTTTCGAGCCGTGATTTCAACTCGCGATTGCGACCGGTTATCACCACCAGGGCGGCTTCAAGGCCGGCTTCATTGATGGCTTGCGCCGTTTTTTCGAGCGGTCCCATACCATCGCCGCCGCCAACCAGCAGAATGACGGGTCGATCCAAAGGCCAACCGAGGCGCTTGCGGATCTCCGTGGGTTCTTCCGTCTTCTCTCTGAAACGGTCTGCCACAGGCAAACCGATGACCTTCAATTTTTCCTGCGAAATGCCAAAGCTGATCCCGTTCTGGCGGGCGCTTTCCGTGGGGACGATGATCAGGTCGGCGCGATTGTCAAACCAGGCGGCGTGCGTTGAAACCATATCCGTTACCACGGTTATGAATGGATACTTGCGCTTCTTGAATGTGCGTAATACCGGCATGTTCATTAATGGATGGACGCTGACGATCAAATCGCAGGGGTGTTCATCCACCAGGCGGTAGATATAGCGGCGGATATACGGCCAGGCTACATTGTTGATGTTGCGGATGCGGCGCGGGGTGTTGGTCTGATGGTACCCGTAATTCCAGACGGAGGGCAATCTTGATAACGGGGGGTAGATTTCCGGAGCTTTGTTTAAAGGTGGGGGAGAGTATTCCCGGAACAGGTCCACCATTTCGTAAGTGATCCGGTTGGGAAATTCAAGCTCAATGGCTTCAATGATCGCCTCCGTCGCGCTGCGATGTCCACCCCCGGTATCGGAAAACAAAAAAAGAATATGCGGCGTATCAGGTTGAAGAATTTGCATCTGTTTCTTTCGGAATGATCTTTTTTAGCCGCCGGGCAAGTTCGCGGCGTGAGAGAATGACTTTGCGTTGGCAGGTGCAGCATTCCAGACCGATATCGGCACCCAGCCGGATAACCTTCCATTCATAACCGCCGCATGGATGCGGCTTACGAAGCCGGACAATATCTTCCAGAGAGATGTCGGGGAGCACGTTGAAAATTATACTCCACCCTGCGTGTTATAATCTCTCACCATCCATGTTAAACCTGAGTCTGGCCTCACTTATATCCCGGGTGATAACCCTGGTAATCGCCTTCAGCGTGCATGAATTCTCGCATGCCTTCGCCGCCAACGCCTACGGGGATGATACACCCCGTCGAAACGGCCGTCTTACCTTAAATCCTCTCTCCCACCTGGATGTAATGGGGTCACTGCTTTTGATTGTGGCCGGTTTTGGCTGGGCCAAACCAGTGCCTATTAACCCGTATATACTAAAGCAGCGCGCCAGATCCGCGGTGATGTGGGTTTCTCTGGCGGGACCGCTATCCAATTTACTGCTGGCATTTTTGGCCGCCATGCCCATCCGATTAGGCCTGGTTTCCACCGCGTCCTATACCGCTGGAACGGTGTTCCCCACACCTCTTCAATTTCTAATTGAATTTATCGTGATCAACCTCTCCCTGATGATTTTCAACCTGATCCCGGTGGCTCCACTGGATGGCGAGAAGGTTCTGGAATATCTGCTCCCATCAACTGCGCTGCCCACTTTTGACCGGATACGCCCGTATGGGCCGTTGATCCTGATGGTGATGGTCTTCGCGCTTCCTTATATCGGGATCGATTTGATTGCATGGGTCATGTCCCCCATCATCAGGGGATTATTCCAGTTGTTTATAGGGTAAAAGCATGAACCAACAGATTGCCATTATTGGACTGGACCGGTTGGGTATTTCCCTGGGACTGGCTATAAAGAAGGAAAAAGACGCAGCGGATTGCACCGGTTATGACCAGAGTCCCGCGCACTCGCGCGAGGCACTCGATAACAAAGCCGTAGACCGGGTTGCCGGGAACCTGCACGCCGCCGTCGAAAAGGCGGATATTATCTTCCTCAATTCCCTCCCCGTGGATGTAACCGGCTGGATGGAGGATATCCATCCCCTCATGAAATCCGGAGGGGTGCTGGTCAACATGGCCCCAGTGCATACCCTGGCATCCGAGTGGGCGGCGGCGCACCTGCCTGCCGGGAAATACCTGGTCAACGCATCGCTATGTATCGGTGGAAAATATCTCGATTCAGACAATAACTCGGCTGATCTGTTCTCCAATGGCCTGATGATACTCTCATCTCCGATGGGAACCGATCCGCAGGCCATTCAACGTGTGCTGGATGTGGCAGCGGTCATCGGAGCCAGCCCCATGTTCTCCGATCCGCTTGAGGCAGACGGTCTGCTCACACAAAGCGGCCTCTTTTCACGGCTGTTATCCATGCTGTATTTCCAGGCGATCAGCGCGCAATCCGGTTGGAAAGACGCGCAGAAAGCAGCCGGTCCAGAATTCTGGCAGATGAGCAAATTGGCGTATGAATTTCCGTCGGGAAACGCCGCCGCGCAAGAGATCACCGCGCACAAACCGTATATGCTACACCTGTTGAATGTGATGCGCGATCAGCTCGATCAATTCTCAGAAAAACTTCAACAGGAAGACGCGGACGATTTGAAAAAATCCCTCCAAAAAATGCTCGATGCCAATGCCGTGTGGATGAATCGCCGCATCAGCGGAGATTGGGATTCGCCGGATGGCAAGGTCGAAATTAAGAAAGAAGGCCTGGTAAAGAGACTTTTCGGGATGGAACTGCCGAAAAAGAAATCGTGAGCCTGAGAATGGCGTATTTTTGCTATATTGTGGAATGCGCCGATGGCACGTACTACACCGGTTGGAGCACCGATCCGGAGCGGCGGGTAAAAGTACACAATGCCGGGCGGGGAGCGAAATACACCGGTATGCGCCGGCCGGTTAAACTGGTATATGTCGAATCCGTTGAAAGCCATTCAGCCGCGCTGAAGCGCGAACGGGCCATTAAAACACTGGATCACCAGCGTAAGAAAAAACTGGCTGATGGTTTCGCGAACACGAAGGTGGAAAAATAAAACCTCCCGTCAGGATGATGGGAGGTTTCTAATTTCGAGAGGAGCTCAGTCGGTGAACACCGGAAGATGCCCGAGCGAGACAATCTGATTCCATTTGGCGCGTTCGCCTTCGGTAAGAATGGCAGCCTCCGCGCTGATCTTCGCGCTGGCTTTATCCATCAGAAGGCGCATGCCCTGCAACGTTGAGCCGGTGCTGATCACATCATCCACCAAGACCACAGACTTGCCATCCAGCAGATGAAGATCTTTTTCATCGAGGTACAGGGTTTGCGGCTGACCGGTGGTGATGGAAAGCGTCTCGGCCGACAGGGCTTTACCCATATAGGGTTTGTAGCTCTTGCGCAGCACGACATATTTTTTCCCTGTTTCAATGGACAGGGAATAAGCCAGTGGGATGCTCTTGGATTCGGCGGTTACCAGAATATCGTAGTTTATGGAGGCCAATTTTTTGGCGAGTTCTCTGGCGCAGGCCTGCACCAACTCGGTGTCACCGAGAATATTCAGAATGGCAATCCGCAGGCCAGGTTTTACTTCAAAAAGGGGAAGATCACGGTGAACACCGGCAATATCAATGGGAAAAACTGGACGCTTGTCAGTCATGGCTATCCTCCAGAGGATTTTTGAAATGATTTCTCCAAATTACGCCCAAAGTGTATCATAAAGAATGGTTAACAGCGTGCGGCAGGTGATAGAATCGGTACGTGCCGGGGACGCCGACCCCGGCACGTACATAAGGAGGAGAAGAAGAAGAGAAGTCGCCCTTTGAAATTACTATACCAGTCCGGGTTAAGTGAAGCTTGACGATTACCCTACGATTAACCTACGCTGGTCTAATAATTTCATAAATTTAAAATGAAAGACGCATTAAGATAAAATGACTGAAAAACCTCTAAATTATCGCGCGGGATATATCGCTCTGGCCGGCCGCCCCAATGTAGGCAAATCGACTCTCATCAACATATTGATGGGGCAGAAGATCGCCGCGGTTTCTTCCAAACCGCAGACCACGCGCCGCAGGCAGCTGGGGATTCTCACCCTGCCTCAGGCACAAATGATTTTTGTGGACGCACCGGGAATTCACCTGCAACACCATAAACTCGGGGAAGCCCTGAACCAGACAGCCGAAGAGATCATCTCGGATGTGGATGTGGTCGCCTGGGTGGTTGATGGTTCCGCCGAACCATCGGGGGATGACCTGCAGGTGCGTGATCTCCTGCTTAAGGCAAGACGCCGCAAGAAATTTATACTGGCAGTTAACAAAATTGACCGCGTGCCGGAAGAGAACCGGGCGGCGGCGTTGGAACGTTACCAGACGCTGCTTCCAGATGCCAATGCGGTACTGGTTTCCGCGTCCACCGGTGAAGGACTGCAAGAGTTTCAGAACCTGATCAGCGGCTTGTTGCCGGAACATCCGGCATACTACGCGGATGAAGAAATCACCGACCTGTACGAACGGGAGATCGCGGCAGATCTTATCCGCGAAGCGGCGTTGAAACACCTTCGCGAGGAAGTGCCCCATGCCCTGGCCGTGCGCGTGGATGAGTTCAAAGAACGGGACGACGGCAAGACGTACGTAGCCGCCACCTTGTTTGTGGAACGGGATTCCCAGAAGGGTATTGTCATTGGGCAGAAAGCCGAAATGCTCAAACGCATCGGTACCAGCGCCCGGCTGGAAATGGAAAAGATGGGAGACCGCTCCATCTTCCTCGAGTTGCGTGTCAAGGTGGCCAAAGGCTGGCGTGACGACCCGGATTTCCTGCGCCGGCTGGGATTTGACCTGAAAAAGAAATAACCGGTTTTGTGTAGATAGTTTCCAGCAAATACAAAGAGTTAACACTGGTTTGGAAGTAAAATCGGTGGTATTACTGCATTGCCTGTGGAAAAAGATTTCCCAATAAAAAGGAGTATTGCTCTATGAAATTGGCTCTGGGAAGCGACCATGCCGCGTTTGTTTTGAAGGAGGCTGTTAAAAAACACCTGCTCGAATCAGGTTATCAGGTGGAAGATGTGGGTACCCACACTCCAGACCGCACGGATTACCCCATCTACGCCGAGAAAGTCGCCCGGCTGGTGGTTGAGGGCGCGGTGCAATACGGCATCGTGATCTGTGGCACCGGCGCGGGCGTGTCCATCACAGCCAATAAAATTGTTGGAATCCGCTGTGTATTGGCCAGTGAACCGTATACAGCCGTACTCTCCCGCCAACACAATGACGCCAACATGCTGGCCATGGGTGCGCGGGTGATCGGCGAAGGTCTGGCCTGCATGATCGTTGACCAGTTCCTGTCCGCCGAATTTGAAGGCGGGCGGCATGCCGACCGGGTTGCCCTGATCACCAAAGTGGATCAAAACCGGGACGCGAAGAAGAACGTCCTTTCGTAGGAAGTACACCATGTCAATTCTCTACGCGGAAACACGCGAAAAAATTGCCGTACTGGGTAAACTGATGTTCGACCGAAAACTGTCGGATACAGCGGGAGGAAATATTTCTGTACGCGTCGGCGAACATGTTTGCATCACACCGCGCTACGCGGCCAGCAAACATCAATGGAATTTACGACCAGAGCAGGTTTTGGTCACTGAAATGGACGGCACAAAAATTGACGGGGAGGGGGAAATCTCCCGGGAAGCCAAAGTGCATTATGCGCTGCTCAAAGCCTTCCCCAATTCCGGTTCGCTGGTTCACGGCCACGCCCAGAACGTGATGGTGTTTTGCTGTGCCAACCTTCCCATGCCGCCGGTGATGGAAGCCACTCAAAAATTCGGGGTGATAAAGGTCTGCAAATATGCCACCGCACATTCCGGCTTACTGGCGGAGTACCTGATGGAAGAGTTTTCCGGTCAGGAAGAACGCATTCGTACCAGCGGCGCGGCTGTCATGGGCGCGTATCACGGACTATTCGCCCTGGCGCCGGATATTACCACCGGTTTTGACATCACCGAACGATTGGATCGCAACGCGCGTATCATTATTCAGGCGCGTAACCTGTTCCCGGCCAATGAAGACGCGGGAGCTATCATGGCCAAATCCTGCGCTGAAACGATTGCCGCGTTCAAAAACAGCCAGAAACCCTGACAGGCATGATCGTATCTGTCAATCCCAACACCTGCATTGACCGCACGCTGGTGGTGCCCGAGTTCACCCTGAACAGGACCATCCGTGCCAGTCAACTGGCCATCGGAATGGGCGGGAAAGCCTCGGATGCTTCATGGATACTGGGCGAATATGGAATTCCGAGCCTGGTGTTGGGCTTCGCTGCCGGTGTATCAGGCCGGCAAATGGAGCAAATGCTTGTAGATCGCGGCGCGCGAACTGACTTTACCTGGGTGGAAGGTGAAACCCGTGTGCATACCATCCTCGTGGTTGAAGATGGCAGCGGGCAATCCACCTTTGCCGCTCCCTCGCTGAAGGTGAACGCGGAGCATATTTGTGATCTGGAGACAAAATTCACGCGTTCTATGGAAACTGCCAGTTGTGTGATGATCGGCGGTACATTGCCTGATGGTGTCCCCTGTGATTTGTACACACGGTTGGTCCAACAGGCGGGTGAGCGGGGAATCCCCGTGGTTCTGGATGCCAGCGGCCCGGCTTTGAAAGCGGGAATGGAAGGACGACCGGCCATCGTCAAACCAAACCGGCATGAGCTTCAGGAGTTGGCTGGCCTTCCAATTGTGTCACAAAATGACATTCTCTCGGCAGGGAAGGAAATCAGGAAGAAATATGGTTCCTCCCTGGTGATCACTCTTGGGGAACAGGGATTACTGGCACTCTTCCCCGGCGGGACATATCAAGTGCCTCCACTGTCGGTAAAAGTTGTATCTACCGCCGGCGCGGGGGATGGCGTGCTCGCCGGACTGGCTGCCGCGCTGTCCTTTGGGTGGCCGCTGGAAAAAGGATTGACACTGGGAACGGCCATGGCCGGAGCGGTATGCATGCAACTCGCCACAGCCGATTGCCGCAGGGAAGATATCGAAGCGCTGATCCCTCAGGTTAATCTCATTGAAGTAAAAGAATAAAAAACAAGAAAAAACGGAAGCAACGCTTCCGTTTTTTTATTTGAAATCTATACTACCGTCTTCTGTGCGGTCTTCTTTGCAGTCTTCTTTGGGGGTTCATTTCCGTGCCGATAAACACTCCCATGGCAGGCAGGATCAGACGGTGTATCAGAAGCACCAGCAGTGTGATCGCCAGAGCCATGCCAAACACGGCCATGGATTTGGACAGGCTGTTCATGACAAAGGGGTCCACCAACATCGCGACAGCCAGCGCCAGCATGAGGGTGCCGCCGATCAGTTTTAGGATACGGCCGTGTTTTTCTTCAATCTTGGATGATTTCAAGGTGACAACGGCGACGGAGAAAATGGCCAGTTCATCCAGTTGGTAGATGAGTATATAAAGCAGCAGTAGAAGCCCGAACGTCAACGGTGCGACCTGCTGGGCAGACACGAGATTCGTCCAGATTACCGGGAAACCTGCCGTGCAGGCAAATTCCACCAGTGACACGCCGCCAGCCAGTACGACTGTCGCGCCAACCAGCCCCCAGAAGGAATCACTCGCGTCCACAACTCTGCGCATCTTTTGGAACAGTCCCGGTTTTTTATCATCCGCGATGGTAAATGAAATTCCCTCTTTGTACCAGAAGTAATCCTTGATATTGATAATAGCAAAGAAAAGCGCCACCAGTGACACCACTACCTGGATCCATCCCATCGAGCTTAACAGGGTTAGTGCCGAGAACATTCCAAGGATAAACAACGCGTATACCAGGGCGGTAACCGAGATGAATACCAGCCCGATGAGCATCACCTTCTTGCGTGATCCTGTGTGCAGGGTGATGGCCAGCAGCATGGACAACGCCCAGATGGAACAGGGGTTGACACCATCCACAAACCCGATTAATAGTGTGGCAATGGCCAGTGACTGCTTTTCCAGATCCACTTTCCCAATGAGGGGGACATCAATCGTGCTGGCGTTTTGTGGTTCGGACGCGGACTGAGATTGAGTTTCTTCGGCAACAGAATTTGCTTCTTCAGACTCTGCTGACAATGGTACACCGGCTGCAAGTTCCTCCTGTGTTAATACATCCTGCGCCGAGTCTTTGCAGGCTTTTGTTGAGCAAGTTTTGACCAATTCTTCAATTTCTATTTTCAGACCGTCAGAAAAACCCACCCAGTTTTTATCACCCAGAAATGTTATCGGCACACCCGAAACTTCAAACCCATAGGCCTTTGCCATTTTTTCCATGATCGGAATATTGGGTTCTATATACCATACCTCGTATGTGCGTACTTCGAGGTTGGGGTATTTTTCTTTTAGTGTAGCCAGGAAAGATTTTTCAGTCGCGCAATGCGGGCAACCTTCTCCCCAGAACAGCGTAATAACTACTTTTTCCGAATTTTTCGCGGAAACCGGGCTGGCAATGGCAAGAAAGGCTGTTGCGCATAACAGACTTAATAAAAGCACAGACCGAAGTAGGTGAGTTGGATTGGTAAAAAATTTTTTCACTGGAAATCCTCAACATGAAGCATAAGAATTGGCTATATTATAGTGTATTGATTTATTGAAATTATCAATTCATAAGAAAGGTGTCCAAGATAAAACCAGCAGGTTAATTTAAATCGTTCAGCTTTTGCTGGGCATACAAGCGCAATTCTACCTGAGCAGGGTCATTACGCGTCCAATTAATGCAATCCTTATAGGAGGCTCTGGCATCATTTTTCTTATTCACGCGAACATACAGATCTGCCAGATCACAATGTAATTGAGACCATTCCTTTTGGTCGCCGGCTGGAACCAGCGAAATGGCTTTTGAATACGCTTCAATGGCCAATAAAGGCCGGTTCGCTGTGGAAAAAA
Organism: uncultured Leptolinea sp.; assembly: GCA_964420995.1. Classification (GTDB taxonomy): domain Bacteria; phylum Chloroflexota; class Anaerolineae; order Anaerolineales; family Anaerolineaceae; genus Leptolinea. The sequence goes on from CAYQUX010000025.1 coordinate 45,280, forward strand.
TTTGCGCGGCTGCCTGACAGGTGGATGGCGTTGTACACCGCCGGATATCGGTCAGGTTGGTTTGTCTCGAAAACCAAATCAACAACCCGGCCGCGGTAAGGATCACGAGAATAACGATGCCGGTTACCCACCATGCCGCACTGATTTTTGACTTCCCTAACGGCATGGATTGGTGGTCACGATTCCCTGAAGGCTGTACCACGAGCGTTTCCACTGCATCTTCCCCTCTTTTGTTCCCATTGGGGACGGCGGCAATTCGTTTGAATTCCTCAGCCATTTTTAAGGCGTTTGGGAACCGCTCCATGGGATTCTTGGCCAGCACACACTGCATGAATGAATTCAACGCCGCAGGCAGTTCTGGTCGGATATCATTTAACGGTGGAGGAGCTTCGTGGATATGTTTTTGAAGAATCGCCAGCGGGGATTCAGCGTCAAACGGTACGCCACCGGTCAACATTTCATACAGGATAATTCCCAGGGAGTACAAATCACTGGCTCCGGTAAGCGGCAGTCCTTCGCATTGTTCCGGAGACATATAAGATGGAGTGCCCATCAGCGTACCGGTGTGGGTGATTTCTGGTTCACCAGCCAGGCGGGCAATACCAAAATCAGCGAGATAAGAATTTCCGGCCGGATCGATGAGGATATTGGCAGGTTTTAGGTCGCGATGGAGCATGCCCTGGCTGTGCGCGTAGTCAAGTGCTTCGGCAATGCGTGTGAGGTAATGGGAGATCTCATCCAGGGGCATAAACTCTCCCGCGTTTCGAAGGGATTGCAGCCGCGCCTTCAACGTCCCGCCCTTAATATATTCCATTATGAGGTAATGACGGTCATCTTCGGTATCGAAATCAAAAACCTGCACGATACCCGGATGGCGCAGATTGGCCGCGAGGCGTGCCTCCCGTTCAAAACGAGCGGTGAATTGTGGGTCATTGATGAGTGATGGGCGAAGTACCTTAATAGCCACTTCCCGGTTCAGCTTATCATGCCGGCCAAGGTAAACCTCTGCCATCCCACCGGATCCGATCCGCTCAATGATGCGGTATTTACCCAACAAGTTTTGATCAGTATTTTCTTCAGGTTCTGGCATTGTGGATCCCCAGATGAATTTCCGTTGAATTCACCTAACAATGAAGTATAGACCAGTTATCCGGCAAGGTCGATTTTTTCTAGGCGCAGACGGTCTTGAATCCGGTCCATTAATAGCAGGCGCAGTTCCGCAGCTTTTCCGAAGGCTGCTTTGGCAACCACAATAAGCTCCACTTTGCTGCCAGAGAGGTTGGTTGACCCGATGACCTGATATGGTTCCAACAGGTCATGCGTTTCTGCAAAGGTTTCAATTGCCAGGTTCTTCAAAACCTCCGTCGCGCGTCCCACGTCTTGCGGGGTGACAAACAGACTGATGTTTGCGTTGGAAAACTTGCCGCGGCTGAAATTTCGTACAATGCGGATTTCACCGTTGGGGAGGGTAAACATCTCACCGGTGGCTGAACGCACCAGCGTGGTGGTCAGGTTGATCTCTTCCACAACTCCCTGAATGTTTTCCGGAGGAAGGTAAAACTCCACCTTCTCACCAATATCAAAGGTGACGTTGAAAATAAAACTCATTCCGGCCATCAGATCGCTGATGAAGGGTTTGGCGCCAAATCCAAAGGCCGCGCTGAATAATCCCAGCACCCAGATCAATGTGGACATGGGGATAAATAGTGACAATGATGCCATGATGGCCAGGAAAAATGCCACAAAGGTGATCCCGCTGGAGAGCAGCGATTTCAACGTTTTTGTGCGCTGCACCGAAGGCCGGCGTTCTTTGGGTGCCAACCGGCTGAGCGATACCATGCGGCGGGCGATCAATCCACCGAGGAAAGAGAGCACCGCTGCCGCGACAAAAAAAGCCGCGATGAGCATAAGCAATTCGCCCGATAATTGTGTGATGGCAATCTGGGTGGGAAATGAAGTGTTCATATACTTCTGAAAATTAGCGGGATGGGGCAGGAGGCGGAGGCGCGGATGGTGTGGCGCGATTGCGGGCAGATTGCAGCACGATCCCGGCCAGGATTAATACCAGCAGGATGATCAATCCTTTGGCACCATTTAAATCCAGAGCCCGGGTGATCAGGGATGCGCCGGCGAAACTGGAAATGATCACAAGAGACAGGTCAAAAAGCACTTTTACAATAATGACGCCAATAATCCCCCCCAGAAGAAAGACAGCCCATTTCCAGTTGGCAATATCTACCTGCAGGGTATCCACCAGGGCGGAACCGAGGTAGCCCCCGGCAATAAAACCGGCAACACTTACCATGATCTGTTGCAGGAGAACAGCGAGAATGGCAAACGCCGCGCCGATTCCAACGGCAACCAGTATGCGAGGCCAGAAACCTTCGGGATGAAAAATAAACTCCGAGATAAACAAACCGGCGATCGCGCCGCACAGACCGACGAGGAACCAGTACAGTTTTTTCCCGGCCAATAAAAGTAGACCGCCGGCTCCCAGTTGTAGAATTGTTCCCAGCATATGCCTTTATCCTTTGATGTTGATGTACAACCAGAATATCATAACTTAACTCACGTTATAATACGAAATTGTTTATAAAAAAACCATCAGGAACATTTCAAGAATGAATACTTTTCCCCTTCCACCGGAAATTGCTGATGTTTTCCATGCTTTCAAATCACCCGCTGACGTGCAGGCTTTCCTTGATTCCACGCCTTACAGCCCGGAAGACCGCAACCGCTGCCCGGTGAATGTGATCAAAGATAAACTGGCGCATTGCCTGGATGGAGGACTGTTTGGAGCGCTCGGTTTGCGTGTGTTGGGGTATCCACCGGTGATCATTGACCTCCAATCAGACGAGGGACTGGATGACGATCATGTTCTGGCCGTGTATCAGGTGAACGGTTTATGGGGAGCCGTGGCCAAATCGAATTTTAATGGTCTTCGACTCCGCGAGCCGGTTTTTCGTACCTACCGCGAACTGGCCATGTCTTATTTTGAGGATTACTTCAATGTTGATGGGGTGAAATCCCTGCGGTATTACACAGCTCCGTTGGATCTTCGCCGCCTTGACAAGGATGATTGGGTTTCCAAAGACAGCGGAGCGGACAAGATTGAGAAAATTTTGAAACATCGCCGAAAAACGGCGCTCCTATCAAGGGAAACCGTCAAGGCACTCAACCAGGTTGATCCGCTTTCCTATAAAGCCGGAATGTTGGGTGTCAATCATGACGGATTGTATAAACCTAAAAATTGACCGATTCCTGAATTGTCGGGAATTTGAAAAAATTATAAAAATGCGGTAATATACACATACACATTATGAACGGGGAGCCTGAAATTTCCAGGCTGAGAGGAAGACGAAAAGTCTTCGACCCGCTGAACCTGATCCGGATAATGCCGGCGTAGGGAGGATTCCGCGAAACTGACTAAAACCCTCCCCCCGGCGGAGGTTTTTTTATTTTGGGCTACAAACCTGCTATTGTGTTTGCCAATGGACAAATTGCGGATCTCGACCGGCTGAGAACCCTGTCTTTTGACGGACACCTGCTCATAGCCGTAGACGGTGGAATGCGCCATATGCGGGAGTTGGGTTTATGGCCTGACTTCTTAATCGGCGACCTGGACTCGGTAACCCCACAGGACATTCTTGCCGTAAAAGAGCATAGCGGTGAGATCAGGCAGTACCCGATCGATAAGGATGAGACAGACCTGCAACTGGCCATCAATATCGCGCTGGAAATCGGTTGTGATGAGATCATCATCGCGGCAGCTCTGGGAGGCCGGTTGGACCAGACCCTGGGTAACCTTTTCCTGCTTTCCCGACCAGATCTGCAAAATATTGCCATCCGGCTTGATGACGGCCGGGAGGAGATATTTTTGATCCGTTCAACCGCCCAAATCAAAGGAACTGCCGGAGATATCGTCTCATTGCTCCCGCTGGATGGAGCGGCCTTTGATGTTAAAACCGAAGCGCTGAAATACCCGCTGAATTATGAAAAACTCAATCCGTATGAAACACGCGGCATCAGCAATGTCATGCTTACCCACCATGCCCGGGTTTCATTGTCACGCGGAATTTTGATTTGTATTCACACCCGGCAATAAATTCCGGTGTTTTCAGGAGAATCATATGAAGAGAATTCTGGTTTCGTTAAGTTTATTAGTATTTTTGGTGATCGCGGCCTGTGCCCCGGTGGCGACTGAAGTTCCCACAGTCGCGGTTGAACCCACAATGCCGCCCAGCGCAGCGGTTTCTTCATCCACGGCGACGGCGGAGCCGACAGCCATCCCTCCGACGGCCGTACCAACCGGTGCCGCTGAAGAGCAGACTTCCGGCGCGGAAGAATCATTGACGGTTTTGACACATGATTCATTTTCCGTCAGTGAGGATGTGATCGCTGAATTTGAAGAAAAGAACAATGTTAAACTCAGTTTCATCAAAGGCGGCGACGTCGCTGCCACATTGAACCGTGCCATAATTTCAAAAAACTCCCCGCTGGCGGATGTCATCTATGGTGTGGATAACACTTTCCTTTCCCGCGCGGAAACCGGTGACATTCTGGAAAGCTACGCGTCACCTTTGCTATCTGATATCCCTGACGCATTCAAACTTGCCAAAGACAATTTACTCACTCCGGTGGATTACGGCGATGTGTGTATCAACTATGACAAAGCCTATTTCGCTGACAAGTCGCTAACCCCTCCACAGTCACTGGTTGACCTGACCAAACCCGAGTACAAAGGCTTGCTGGTGATCGAAAACCCGGCCACCAGTTCACCCGGACTGGCCTTCCTGTTTGCCACCATCAACGAATTTGGTGTGGATAATTATCTGGATTACTGGAAGTCACTCAAGAATAATGATCTACTGGTGGTCAATGATTGGGAAACCGCCTATTACACCCACTTCAGCGGGTCCAGTGGTAAAGGACCGCGTCCCATGGTGGTTTCCTACGGGTCCAGCCCGGCAGTTGAAGTGGTCTATGCCGATCCCAGGCCGGAAGACGCGCCAACCGCTTCGCTGGTAGGGCCAAATATGTGTTTCCGCCAGGTGGAATTTGCGGGTATTCTGAAAGGCACCACAAAACGCGCGCTGGCTGAAAAATTCCTCGATTTTTTGCTTGACCTTCCCTTCCAGAATGACATCCCGCTGCAAATGTTCGTATTTCCCGCCAACAAGAACGCCATCCTGCCGGAAGAATTCATAAAATATAACCAGGTACCCGAAAAGCCGGCCAGCCTGAATCCGGTCGATATTGCCAATTACCGTGATGAATGGATTGATGAATGGGAGCAGGCAGTCATCCGGTGAGAAAACCCCGACTGACACCACAAACCGTATCATGCAACGAAAAAGATAGAAAATCCAATCTGCCATCCAGTACATTACCGAATGGCACAAAAAACGTGTCATTCACCAGTTCTAAAAACCGGCGGGATTTCTTCCTCACATTGATATTATGGGCGGCGCCTGCCGCGTTTCTGCTTTTCTTTTTCTTTTACCCACTGGGAAATGTTTTCATTGAATCCGCCCGGGCAGTGACCGAGACCTCGTTTAATTGGAAACGAATCTTTCAGCCATTGGGTTTTACCTTATGGCAGGCTGGACTTTCCACTGCGCTGACATTGCTGGTGGGACTTCCTTCGGCGTATCTATTTACACACTACAATTTTCCCCTCAAGTCCTTCCTGCGTGGGTTGACCACACTGCCCTTTATTCTCCCCACCGTGGTGGCGGCCGCAGCCATCAACTCACTATACGGCCCCCGCGGCTGGCTTAACCTGGGTTGGATGGCGCTCACCCACACCGAAACACCTTTGATCAACATAGTCAACACACTGGCAGCCATCCTGTTGGCGCATGTGTTTTACAACACGGCTGTGGTTATCCGGGTGACCGGCAGCGCCTGGGAAAAACTGGATCAACGCCTGCCAGACGCGGCCAGGGTTTTGGGAGCATCTTCATTGAAAGCATTCCGGGAAGTGACCCTGCCTTTGTTGCTGCCATCCATTCTGGCTTCCGCCCTGCTTGTTTTCCTGTTTGATTTCACCAGCTTTGGGGTGATCCTGATGCTCGGCGGACCGCGATTTTCCACATTGGAAACTGAAGTGTATTATCAGGCATTGCAGCGGCTTAATTTGCCTATGGCTAGTCTCATTTCCATCATTCAACTGTTGTGTACGATTATTATTGGTGCCGCACACGCGCGCCTGAACAGGACAGTTCAAGTCCCCCTGATGCCTAACCTTCGCGTCTCTGCGTTTAATCGTCCGTTGATCCTGCGGCAAAAGATAGTCACCGGAGTCATCATTGGCATCCTGATCATGCTTTTTGCCTTACCGGTGGCGTCACTGGCGTTGAGATCCGTGTCCCGTCTGGAAGCGGACCGCGGACAGCGAACAGACGTGCATACCGGTGTCACTCTGGATTATTACCGGGAGCTGTTCATCAACCGGCGGCAGTCCATTTTCTATGTCCCACCCATTCAGGCCGCGTTGAATTCATTGATTTATGCGGCAGAAACAGTGGTGATTTCCGGGGTGTTGGGATTGCTGGCTTCCCTGGCATCGAAACGCAGGAATCTGGTTTCCCGAATCATGGATGCCATGTTGATGCTCCCACTGGGAACATCCGCGGTCACGCTGGGATTGGGGTATATCCTGGTATTTAACCGCCCTCCGCTGGATATTCGCAGTTTTCCGCTTTTCATTCCCATCGCGCACAGTCTTGTGGCGCTGCCGTTTGTCATTCGCACCATTGGGCCCGCGTTGGAATCCATACCTGATTCGTTGCGACAGGCAGCCGCCACCCTGGGGGCAGCCCCTCACCGCGTTTGGCTGGAAATTGACTGGCCGATCATGGCGCGCAGCGCGTTGGTGGCTGCCATTTTTTCCTTTACCATATCACTGGGTGAATTCGGCGCTACAACGTTTTTATCACGCCCGGAACGGCCGACCCTTCCGGTGGCCATTTACCGCTTCCTTTCCCAGCCCGGCGCGTTAAATTATGGTCAGGCCATGGCCATGGCCACTTTGCTCCTTCTGGTTTGCCTGGTCGGGATACTTTCCATGGAACGTATGAAATTTTTTGATTTTGATTGATACTGGACTGAACCATGCCGCTTGAAGTTAGAAATATTGTCAAATCCTACGATAACGCTCCCCTTCTTCAGGGTGTCTCATTTGAGGTGCTGGATGGTGAAATTGCCTGTTTGCTGGGTCGTTCGGGAAGCGGGAAGAGCACGCTGCTGCGGATTATCTCTGGATTGGAACCGGCAGAGCAGGGCATGGTCCTGTGGAATGGGACGGATGTCTCTTCTGTACCTGTTCATCAACGCGGTTTCGGATTGATGTTCCAGGATTACGCGCTGTTTCCCCATCGTAATGTGGAGCAGAATGTGGCCTTTGGCCTGCGGATGCAGAATTTGCCGGGGGAGCAGATACAATCCAGAACCCTTGAAATGCTGGAACTGGTGCATATGAAAGATTTTGCCCGGCGCAGGGTATCTGACCTGTCAGGCGGGGAACAGCAGCGCATTGCCCTGGCACGCTCGCTGGCGCCGAAACCAGCCCTGTTGATGTTGGATGAACCGCTGGGCGCGCTGGACAGAACACTTAAGCAGTCTCTGTTGGGTGATCTCCGCCAGATCATGCGAAAGGCGCGTATCCCTGTTATATATGTTACTCATGACCAGGAGGAAGCCTTTTCCATAGCCGACCGGTTGATCATGTTGAACGGAGGAAAGATCGAACAGGAAGGAACACCGGAAGGCATATACCGCCATCCGGCCAACCTGTGGGTGGCCAATTTCCTCGGTTTGGATAACATCATCCCTGCCCACAGGAGTGGTTCGGGATCAGACCACATCTCCACGCCGTTGGGTGATTTTTGTGTTCCTGCTCCTCAAACAATGCCAGATGGTACAGGCGAGTTCTTCCTTCTGTTGCTGCCCGAAGTACAGGGGATTCTCATTACCCAGGAAAAACCAGGGATGACCACTCCCTCATCTCACATAACAATCAGCGGAAAAGTGACTGAAACCGTTTTCCTCGAGGGTAAATACCGCCTGACCATTCAGGCGAAGAACATAACCCTTCACTTTTTGTCACCTGTCGGGTTTAATTGCAATGACACCATCCACATTTCATATCCTGTCGGTGAGATCCAATGTCTGAAGAAAACAACAACCACGTTATAGTAATCAAGCAAAATCTGGAACGTCAGGAAGTCTGGCGTTATTCAGGAAAGATATTGGAACAGACCTCTGACAGTATCCTGCTGGAAGCTTTTTTCAATCGACCGGATAAGCCATTCCATGGGATATTACTCGCGCAAGGTGACCGGTTTATTGAAAAGTACTACTCAAACCGCTGGTATAACATTTTTGAAATACGCGATCATTCGACAGATGTTTTAAAGGGTTGGTATTGTAATGTGACCTACCCGGCTGTCTTTGAAAACGGATATGTATATTATGTTGATCTGGCGCTTGACCTGCTGGTATATCCGGATGGGCGGCAACTGGTATTGGATGAGGATGAATTTGCCGATCTTTGCCTGAATGAAGATGATACCCGCCAGGCGCGGGAGGCGCTCAGGCAATTACAGTCGCGGATGAAATTGCCAGATCCACTTAAATGAGAACGACCGGGAAAACCCGGCCGTTTTGATCAACTGAGATCAGGATATTCTAAACAAGATTGAGCAGGAGCCTGCTCTGGGGAATGCTTTCCATCAGGGCGTCGCCGTTATTGTAAAACCAGTATCCGGCATAGCCGAGGCAGGTACACAGACAGCATAAAACCAGAACGACGATCAGAATAATGATCCAGGTCTTGCTGGATTTCTTCTGTTCCGGTGGAAGCGGTGGGGGCAGGTCAGGTGATTCTTGTACGGGAATTGAACCGGGCATGTCTTGCATAATATCCTCCTCAGGAATTGATTAAACACCATTCATAAACGGGACACAAAATACGGGCATACTGATCAGGCCGCCAAAGACGAGCAGGGCGAAGCAACCGCCAAACACAGCCAGCCCGACATTCAAATAGCCAAGCACCAGACCGGCGGTAGCCAGACCATCACCGCCCACACGGCCGCGGCCTTCACGGATCTGGTTTTTGGCGATGTGGCCGGTGATAATGGCCGCCAGTCCTCCCAGACCAAATACGCCCATCCACCCCAGAATGCCTGCGATCAGGCTAAAGATCGCCCAACCACTGGTTTCGGCTACAACTGGATTTTGCGGATAGGATGGATTATTCATGGTTTCTCCGTTTATGGTGATTATTACTATTGTACAGAATTACGCGGCAGAATGCGACCGTTTGTCTCCTCTATGACGAAGCCACATGATGACCCAGGCGGTAACCATGACGATAATGGCGGCAACGATCACTGGAACTACCACGGCGAGCACGGAGATGACAAAAGAAACAAAATCTTCCGCCATGGAAACAGGCACATTGGCGGCGCCGCCGGTTGTGGCCGTTACAGCCGGGCGGAATAGACCGGCTTTGGCCGCGTGCACACCGCCGGCAATCATCAGACCCATACCGAGGGCCAACACGGGATGTACTTCGGTTATGATATTCGCGCTGGCGGCAAAAGCCACGGCGCCGGCAGCGGGACGCACAAAGGATTGAATCACATCATTGATATGGTTTACGGCCGGTACCTTATCAGCGAAAAATTCGATCAACGACAGGAAGACCAGAATACCGATGATCCACCAGTCGGTCAAAACGTTCCAGGGTTCCCGCAACTGGATCAGGTTGGTAAACCTGGCCAACAGGGAAATGGTCAGCAAAGGAATATAGGCGTTCAACCCGGCGCTGGCTGAAAGACCAAATGCTGAAAAAATATTAACAAGTTCCATAAAATCTTCCTCCAATCTCTCTTTACTATACTATATACGGATTATTTCAAAAAAAGTTAAATCCATTCCAGGTTCCGGTAACGAGTAGACGGAGCACATCGATCGCCAGTATCTGCAAAATTGCCGTGCCATATCCCAATGCCAGGTAGCCGATCAACTCGGATATTCGATTGAAAGCATTGTCTTTCTTGAAGGTCATGACCCATACAATGGTGTAGATTAGCCCAAGGATAAACAGAACCGTCGCAGCAGACACCAGCGCGAGAGGGTAGAGAAGCAGCGCATTGCCAGATAAGAGCAGCGCGGATGCCGCGAAGGATAAAAGTCCCGCCATCAAAAAATCACGCCATCTGGAAATCGCCGGCGATGGATCCCAGTTCTGCCAGATTGACTGGTGAAAAACGGGCATAAGCATGGCTCCCATCCCGATACCCATCCCCGTTCCTGAAAACAGGCGGAACAGGTTGTTGGGATCGTACAGGCCTGGAAAATTGGGCATCAAATGAATATAGCTGTTCACACCGTCTACGCCAAAGACGACAAGAAAAAAGGCGAGCACAGCCAGGATTTTCCGTGGGGGGAAACCGCCCTTTCGCCGGTAACGCATTTGATAAATTATCACCATGAGAGCGCCAAGATACATGCCGGAGCAGCGGGCGCATAAAGGCAGGGGGCGTTCGCCCAGAAAGAAGGTGCGTGCAGAAATTCGATGACATACAGCGTACCCGATCGCGTCGGCTTTGCCCAGTAGACCGGGAGGAGTAAAATACAACCAGGCTGTCAAAACGGCGGTGAGCAGGCACAATCCAATCAGGGTGAATCGATCGAGTGATGGGGTTGGTTTTTTCTCTACCATAATCCCATCATTATACTTACAGGTTTTTTACTTGACACAGAACTCCAAGTATGAAATACTAAATACAGGTTATGCCATCCCCATCCCGCATCGCCATTCTAACGTGAGGAGGTGGTGCCAATCATGAATGATAGTATGAGTTCCAAACGATTCGCTGCGGCATCCCTCCTCGTTCTACGATAAAGGATACCGCAGCGAACGGGAGAGCCCCCGCGAGGGGGTTCTCTTCGTTATTGGATTGGATTATCCCCAAATGAGATTCCCAGCCCGCGAGCTGTGAGGATTGAGTCGCAGTTTATATCGACACGTTTGGGAATGGCCAGGGCGTCATCCAGACTGATATCAATTACTTTATCCTCTTGAAGCGCTACCATGCGCCCAAAGCCGCCACCTGCAGCCAGGCGGACGGCCGCCGCCCCGAAGCGGGTAGCCAGATCACGATCAAACGCGGTAGGTGTGCCGCCGCGCTGTAAATGCCCCAGCACAATCACCCGGCTTTCAATTTTTGTCATACGGGTGATCTCATCTGCCACGCGAACGGCGATACCCCCCAGGCGTGGTGTGTACACCTCATCGCCCATGCGGCTGACGACAATCTCACCACCTTTGCGTTTGGCGCCTTCCGCCACGGCTACTATGCTGAAATGCGTTCCCCTCTGGGTTCGCTGAAGAATTTTCGCGGTGATATGTTCCATGATGAATGGAATTTCTGGGATCAGGATCACATCGGCGCCGCCAGCCAGGCCGGCCTTCAGGGTGATGAAACCCGCGTCGCGGCCCATCAGTTCGACCACCATCACCCTGTGGTGGGCTTCTGCTGTGCTGTGCAGGCGATCAATGGCTTCGGTGGCTACATTAAGTGCCGTGTCAAAGCCGAAGGTGTAATCCGTCCCCCCGATATCATTATCAATTGTCTTTGGCACGCCGATGACCGGCACCCCGATGGGAAACAACTCACGGGCAATGCGCAGCGTGCCATCACCACCAACCACGATCAAGGCGTCCAGTTTGAGGTCATTGATATTGTCTTTGATTTTCTGCGATACGTCTTCCACGACTTCGCGGCCGGCACGGATCACCTTGCGCGCGAATGGGTTTCCCCGGTTGGCTGAGCCGAGTATGGTTCCTCCGCGTGGTAGGATACCGCGCACAGCCGCCTGATCCAACGGGAATAAGCCGTAATCGCCCAGAAAACCGTCAAATCCATCACGAACGCCCATAACTTCGCAGTTATACTGATTGGCAGCCGTTTTAACCACCGCACGAATTACTGCGTTCAAACCTGGCGCATCTCCACCACCTGTCAGGATGGCTATTCGTTTCATAATCCCTCCATTGGTACCCGTAACATCTTGTATAGCTAATAGTAGCGACCAAAAACTATACACGCAAGCCAAAATTGTGTGAAAACACCCTAAAATCAGTATAAATATTAAGTAGGATATGGAAATGACGGTTGCTCTCTGGTGGATCAGGCGGGATTTGCGGCTGGTGGATAACGCCGCGCTATCTTCCGCGCTGAAAAGCGGTCATGTGGTGATTCCGGTTTTCATTCTGGATGACCGGTTATTGATAAAGCCCTTCAACCGGCGTTCCCGTTTCCTCCTCAACGGCCTGATCGATCTGAAATCCCGGTTGGAGGAAAGGGGGAGCGGCCTGGTTGTCCGCAGGGGTGACCCGGTTGTTGAACTTCAGAAACTGGTTCAGGAAACCGGAGCGGAACATATTTTCGCGGAGGAGGATTTCTCGCCATTTTCACGGCGCCGTGATGAGGTAGTCTCGCGGGAATTGCCGCTCAGCCTGATTCCCGGTTTGACTGTCTATCACCCGAATCAGGTCTTAAAACCAGACGGCAACCCGTACACCGTATTCACCCCTTTCAGCCGGAAATGGAAAACCCTGCCATTTTTTCATCTTAATACTGACAGGAACAGCGCGTTTGTTCCGGCGGCCAGCCTACCACCATCCCTTACTCTGCCATCGGCTTTACCGCTGGAAGGTTTTCCGGCCAACCCTGACGAAGCTACCCAGAGGCTCGAAACATTTCTGACTTCCAGAATCAACACCTATGGGAATGACCGTGACCGCATGGACCTTGAGGGAACATCCACGCTTTCACCCTATTTACGGTTTGGCATGGTTTCCATTCGATCCATAGCCGCCCGGATAAGAGCTTTGGCGCACGTCGAAGAAAGCGCAGGAATGAACACCTGGTTGAACGAATTGATCTGGCGGGATTTCTACCTTTCCATCCTTTATCATTTCCCTCATGTTCGGTCCGGACCGTTCCAGCGAAAATATGAACGTATTCCCTGGCGAAACTCTCCAACTGATTTACAGGCCTGGAAGAGCGGATTAACCGGATATCCCATTGTGGACGCGGGAATGCGCCAGTTGGCGGCTACAGGGTGGATGCACAACCGTGCGCGCATGATCACCGCGTCATTTCTGACCAAAGACCTGTTGATCAACTGGCAGGAGGGAGAACGCTGGTTCATGGAGGAACTGGTGGACGGCGATCCGGCTGCCAATAATGGCGGCTGGCAATGGTCGGCTGGAACGGGAACCGATGCCGCCCCTTACTTCCGCATCTTTAATCCAATGCTGCAAAGCCGCAAATTCGACCCGTTGGGGAACTACATCAGACGCTGGGTCCCGGAATTATCCGCTCTGCCGGATTCGTCCATTCATGAGCCCTGGCTACTGTCGCCAGCGGACCAGCAAAAATTTGGCGTGGCAATAGGGCGAACCTATCCCAAACCAGTCGTCGATCATACCATCGTCAAAGAACGGACACTGGCAGCCTATAAGGCAGCCGGATAATGCCGGATGAGAATTATTCCGGGCAGCCCAGTTCTGAAATCCCCACACCCACATCCGGAACATCCGTCATATCACGCCACAGGCCGCAAATGGCCGGGTGGTATTTTTTATCCTGATTTAGGCTTTTCTGTGAGAGGGTAATGGCTTCGCGAACCTGACCGGCATGCGCGTACCCGGCGATGAAAGGCCACCACTCTCGGGGCGAATTCGAAATACCAGTGACCGGCGACAATCCCTGAGATTTGACCGTATCGCCGAGCTGCACAATGGTATCCCAATCATTTTGCTGCCAGGCCAGATCGGCTTTCTGGTAGTAATAACACCAATCATGGGCGGGTTCGGAACCGAATAGTTCTCCGGGCGGGAATCCTTCTTTCCCCTGCGGTTCGATGCGCTCCAGATTGGAGAGAGACAGCATGCCTTTCATCAGGTCGGAAATGTACGGATTGTTTTTATCCTCCGGCCGCATGACCCAAAGGCAGTTCCCGTGGGATGGATCCTGATGAATAACCAGGGTATTGGGAGAACTTCCAACAAAATGTAACGTGCGAAATTGGGAATTGTTGCTTACGTTGACATAGGCGGGCGGCCCGGCCTGATATTTCGGCAACAAGGTGTAGAACCAGTAATCCAGCAATTCAGACTTTGCGTGCTGCGGGTAAAGCTGATTTAACGCGGCAGACATGGAAAACAGCCCCTGGTTGGGGATCAATTCATTTTCAGAATAGATGGCGGTGGGGGCTTTCAGACCGGGCGCCCGCCACGCGAGCTGCCAGTACAGGCGCATTTCCTGATCCCACACCGCGCGGAAATCATTGGCTGTTCTGAGTTGGTAACCGCAGCCCAAGCTGATGATCACACCGGCCATCACCGCTTTGTGCAAGCGAGATTTTCCCAGCCAGTTGATCAACCCGGCGGTCAATATACTCAATCCCAGCATGGCAGGCATGGCATAACGGTCTGAATGAAAATCGAACAACACCTGGCGCTGGGTAATCCAGGCAGGTATGGGGCCAATTAATGCACCGGCCAGTCCGATTACAACGGCCAATCCAGTATTATCAGATTGGGTCTGGTCTGTGTCGCGCAGCTTTCCAAAGAACCTGTTAATGAATACCACGGCTCCCAATCCGACCAGGATACTGCCGAATAGAATTGCCGTGTACGTTAGACTAAGCGGAAAGTTCAGGCGGGTGTCAAACACGGTTGACCAGCTACCGACAAAAATGTGAACCAGATCAACCAGCATTACCCGTCCGACCCATGATAGGGTTTCCACCGGTTTTGTGAAGAAATTGAAAAGGACTTCCGCTCGGTAGGGATCGTCTTTCGCGAAAGGCATGAAGAAAATCCGGATCACGAAATACAACGCGATAAGGATCAGGTACGGGATCCAGCGTTTAACAACAGAAAAAGCTCTCGTTTTCCATTTTGAACTGGCATCAATGATGAACCAGAGCAGGAATGGGCGCAGCAATTCAAGGGGGGCGAAATATTCTGTAATACTCAATTGAAGCAGGGATAGAAAGATTGACAACCCCATCCACCTGCCGGATTTTTCCGGTGAATTTACCGATTTAATCATGCAGACAAATGACCAGGTGATAAAGGCGAATTGCATCCATTGCTGGTGCAGGGTGACGGCAATCGCCTGCTGACCGAACAAAGGGTATACCGCGAAGATCGCGGCAGACAGTACGGCCAGCAAATCTGCTTTGGGCCGCAACTCTTTTATGAGGACAAAAATGCCCCATGAGGTAAGAAAGCGCATTCCCAGAGTGAAAATCTGCCAGCCCGCCGGGCTAACTCCCAGAATGGGGGTGAGTACTATGTGTGTCCAACCACTTAATGGACGATCCCCCACGTAATACGGCCAGTAATACTGCCAGCCCTGCAGCCGGTAGACCAGTATTTTGGCCCAATCATCCCAGTAAAATCCCAGGAAAGGGATGAAAATGCCAAAACTAAGCAGGCATAAAAACGCGAGAAACAGAGGGATTAACCACCCAGATTGTGTCTGTTTATCTTTTTTTTCCATAGTGCATTTGAAAGAGCGAATAGTTTCCTGTATTATTTTGCAACGATTCTACCATCTCCCCGTATTTATTATTGGAGGAACCAATGGAACCAAAAAAATTATACCGAAATATGCGAAACAAAATGATTGGCGGTGTGGCTGCCGGTCTGGGTGATTATTTTGCCATCGACCCAACCCTGGTGCGGCTGGCGTTTGTCGCCCTTGCCTTGCTCGGTGGACCTGGTATTGTGGTCTATCTGATCATGTGGATCGTTGTCCCCTCGGACACTATCGACGTACCGCCCGCCCAATAAATGGCATGGGTGGAGTAAAACCGGCTCAGATGATTTTGAGCCGGTTTGCTTTTTAATTACACGTTCCCGTAGACAGCCCAACCTGTTGTCAGGTTAAACCATACCTGCAGCGCAAGGAAAATAACCGAAATTACAAATCCACCCAGATACACCAGAGATTGAGGTTTATCCGTTTGTCTGCAATCCTGAAAACTCTGCCACAGGCTGATGACAGCCGGGATCACACCGGCAAACAGGGGCAGCATCACCGGCATCCAGTAGTGATCCGGCTTGACGGCAATGGTGTATATGACATACAGGGAAAACGGAATGATCCATGCCAGGAACTGCCGGCTGATCAGGGCGATCTTTCCGCGTAAAGCGTTGTAAACGTGACAGACCAGCGCGAATGCCAGAAAGGCAAATGAGCCGTACCAACCGGTTAGCACCGGCTGCCAGGCTGCCCAGCCCACCCCGTACGGATCGTTATCCGTCCAGCCATGCGTAAAGTAATAGTTATGGTCAACATGCACCTGGATGATGCGTTCGCGTGCCGAGGGGACAAATAGCAGGGGGTTGCTGATGAAGATGGTGGCGATCATAACGGCAATGAAAACCCCGCCAACCAGAAATGTCCGGCGCAGGGTGATCTTTTTCTGCAGGAGCGCTGTGATCAACAGGTAAGCGATCACCGGCGCGAAGAAAACGCCGATGGATTTAATCCCCACGGCGAGTCCGCAGAAAATGGCCGCGATGTAGAAATTTCGGCCAAAGCGGAACGAGTCACGCTCAAGAAAGAGGAAGGTAAGTGCGACGCACAGGATGGTCAGCGCGTCAGGGTGCCACCACCAGATATTTTGCCGAACAATGCCTGGAATGGTACACAGGAACAAAAATACGCCCGCAGAGATCCAGGGGGAACGAAATCGGGTAACAAGGTATGTGAAAATACCAATCGCCAGCAGCATGGGCATCACACTGACAAATTGGCGTTCCAGCAGAACGATCAACTGTACCTGTAATTCCGTGTAATCGCCGTAGATCATCTGCACAGGCGCGGCAACCAGTGCGGATGCCACATAAAACGGGTAGCCGTAGATGTAATGCCCGTAGGAAATCAACCGCCAGCGGGTTTCGGCGGCTGTTTGCCCGGGGGTGATCATGTGGATGAGAAATGGGTACTGGAAGCTCTCATCCACCGAATTACGCGCCAATTGATGATCGTCGGCTGCGCCTTTGTTGTTCAGGGGAATGTAGGCGGCGAAAACCAGAATCCCAAGCAGGATCAACAACCAGAGGGTTTTCTTATTCACGGTTAGCACGCATCTGTGGGTCAGACCCCCAGACCGACAGCCGAATAGTCGTATCCCAACGCGCGGGTTTTATCCGCGTCGAATACCCGCCTTCCGTCAATCAGGATGGGTGTAGAAAGCCCGGATTTAAGAGCAGCGAGATCCAGGTTCAGGTAGACGTCATGCCTGACCATTATCACCACCGCCTCACAACCGGCTGCTTTTGTCAGGATATCACCGGCATACTCGGGCACAAATGGATCATGAATGATCGCTTCCGCGCCCAGGGCATCCAGCCCGCCGACAAGCGCGGCGGAAGGGCTGTTGCGGGTATCATCCGAATTTTCCAGGTAGGCGTAACCCAGCACCAATATTTTTGCGTCTTTAATGGCTTTGCCATGCCGGGACAGCGCTTTTTCCAGCAATTTGACCATGTGAATGGGCATCTGATCGTTGATGGCACGCGCCGCGGGGATCAGGCGCAGGGGTACATCGCTGCCTTCCACGCCGTGCGCCAGCAGCCAGGGGTCCTTGGGGATGCAATGCCCGCCGACACCCGCGCCCGGGATGTGCATGGAACGGAAGGGGCTCTTGTTGACCAGTTCGCGCACACGCAACACGTCCGCGCCGGCCTGCTCGCAAATCAAAGCGACTTCGTTGGCAAAGGCGATCTGCACGTCGCGGTAGGTGTTTTCCACGGTCTTGACCAG
>CAYQUX010000026.1:0-55446 GCA_964420995.1 uncultured Leptolinea sp.
CTCGACAAGTTAGGGCATCAGAGACTCCGGTGGTTGAGCGTACCGAAGTCAAGCCTTCGACAGGCTCGGGCATCGGATCATCTCGGTGGCCCAACATACCGGTGGCTGAGCCTGTCGAAGCCACGCACTCGACAAGTTAGGGCATCAGAGACTCCGGTGGTTGAGCGTACCGAAGTCAAGCCCTCGACAGGCTCGGGCATCGGATCTTCTCGGTGGCTCAACATACCGGTGGCTGAGCCTGTCGAAGCCACGCCCTCGACAAGTTAGGGCATCAGAGACTCCGGTGGTTGAGCGTACCGAAGTCAAGCCCTCGACAGGCTCGGGCATCGGATCGTCCCGGTGGCTCAACGTTCCGGTGGCTGAGCCTGTCGAAGCCTCGCATTAATGGACAGGTAGTGGTTCCATCATCGCATGGCCGGAAAGACGCGCCTCGCTATAAAATGACATGAGCGCGCGAAACAATATCTTTTCTTGAGCGTTCAGCGCCTTCAAAAAAATTCACAGGTTCCGGGCATACACCCGGAAGAAGAATATCGCGCTGCACATCACCACAAACGCTATGACGTCAAACGACAGGTCGACAAACGCGCCGGTGTTCACAAAATGCAACACGTCTGAAAGGATTAACGCGGGCATCAGTGCGATGGTCTTCACCAGAAATGCGCCGGAAAAGTACCGGCCGATTACCTTGCCTCTCCAGTTCCAGACTGCTGCCAGTACCATTCCTGGAAATAGGAAAGCCAGGTCTAGGTAATAAAAGGCTCCCTGGGTGGTCATGACTCCTTTTGAAAAGATCGTGTTCGCAACAATATCCGTACCGTCGATAATACCAACCATGACCACAACAAAGATCAAGTATCCGCTCACCCATTTCTGCGCGGATGTAACCGGTTCATCACCTCTCCCGGCCAGGCTTATCAAGATGCCGGCAAGGGAATAAAACGACAGGCCGGTGATCAAAAGATAAATCATAAAAAGCGGTGTAACCAGCAGGCCGAAAAGAAAATAAGCATATATATATGTGGTGTATACCAGCAACCCGGTTATGACCACGGGAACAAGCTTTCCTTTATTGGAAAACAATACCAACACGAACATCAAGAGGCCGCACAAAAGTGAAATGCTATCCTGACCGGCGATCTCATAGGTGGTCATGGCATTATCGCGGGCAGCATAGAAATCCGGTAAAAACAAACCGGCCGCACCGACCAGAATAACCAGGGCGGAGATAACCAGAAGAATCCGGGTATTGAATGTAAAAGGTTGCATATTCCCTCTCAATTTGTCGACCTAATTCCGTGGCTGAATTGTTTACCTGAGAAAATAAACTGCTACCATTCTATACGAAGAAAAAAGACGGTAGTTTCATTCAGTTCCTCGCTTGACTCCTTTATTAACCTATGTTATTGTTAACCTATGGATATCACCTTTACCCTTCTCGGACTGCTCGATGTAGAGCCTTTATCCGGTTATGACCTGAAAAAACTCATTGCCGATTCTGATCTGTTCTACTGGTCCGGCAACAACAACCAGATCTACCGCAGTCTCGTTGAAATGCACAGGCAGGGACTGGTGACGGCGCAAACCTTCCAGCAGGAAAACTTGCCGCCGCGCAAGGTGTACTCCATCACGCTGGCCGGGCGGGCGGCGCTGCGCGAAGCCGTCACGGCTGAACCGCAACTGCCCGAGTTCCGCGATCCTTTCCTCATCCAGCTTGCCTGGGCAGACCGCCTGCACGGTGACGAGCTGGACACCCTCCTGGCGAGGTACGCGGAGGAGATCGATGTGCAGATCAAGATGCGCGAAACAAAGCTGAAACAGCCGCCGGCGCAGCAACCACGCACGGCGCGCGAGCAACTGCTCTGGGCACGCATCGCCAGCCATGATCTGGCGCGCTACGAACGCGAGCTTGAATGGGTCAACTGGCTGCGGGAAGAATTGAAGGACTATTAACGGCGGTTGATTACCGCCGAGGGGAGTACGTATGACCACGAAAATTGAATACATCAAACAACTCCGCGAGATCACCGGCGCGGGGGTGCTCGAATGCCGTAACGCGCTTGAGCGTAACAACTACGACTATGAACTCGCACTGATTGAGTTGAAAGAACTGGCCGCGCAGAAAGCCGCGCGAAAATCAGACCGCGACGCGACGCAGGGGATGGTCGAAGTCTACACACACAACGGCGGGCGCGTCGGCGTGATGGTGGAGGTGAACTGCGAAACGGATTTCACCGCCAGGTCAGCCCGCTTTCGCGAATTCGCCCATGAGATGGCCCTGCACATCGCCGCCGAATCCCCCCGCTGGGTGGCGGATGGAGATGTGCCTGCCGCCGTTTTGAATGAGGAGCGCGAGAAAGTACTTGCCCGCGTGCGCGCGGATGGCAAACCTGAGGCGATCATACCGCACATAGTCGATGGTCACACCAGGAAATTCCTGGATAAAGCCGTCCTTCTGCGCCAGGCATCATTCCGGGACGAGACGATTGGTGTGGCGCAATTGCTGGCGGAAACAGCAGGGGCTGTGAGTGAGAATATCATCATCCGCCGCTTTGCCCGCTGGGAACTGGCAGAGACCTGCGTTGTTCCTGATGCGCAGGCGTCGGTCTGAAAGCCATCACCACTTGATTATGAATAACGCCCTTTCGAGAATGGGTTATCTTTTCTCCTATCGGAAAAAATTAATGTAAAATTAGTCAGGAGGGAAAAATTATGAAGACGTTAATCGTTGGCAGGGGAGTAATTGGAACCATTTACGGTTGGGCGTTATCGGAAGCCAGTGTGGATGTAACCCATTATGTCCGTCCCGGAAAAGCGAAACCTGGCCGTGTTGATATTCCATTGGATGTTCTCGACGAACGCAAGGGTCATACCCCGGAAAATAAAACCACCTATTCCATGCAATGCGTGGACTCCATTAAACCGGAAGATGGTTTTGAATTGATTATTGTGCCTGTCAATGTCGATCAATTGTCAGGCGCGCTTTCGGCGCTGGTCCCGGTTTCAGGGAATGCCGCCTTCTTGACAATGACATCCAACTGGGACGGTACCGGCATTCTGGATGCCTGTCTGCCCCGCGAGCGATACGTGTTGGGCTACGCCGATGGCGGTGGAACCATTCGCGAAGATGGTGTTTACTGGACAAATCTCGGCGCGGATGTGCATCTTGGCTTGAACGAGGGCGGCGATCCGCAAATACTTGGAAAAATCAAATCTCTCTTTGAGCGCGCCGATATGAAACCGGATATCCAGCCGGATATGCTCCACTGGCTATGGGTTCATAACGCCTCAGCCACTGGATTTGCCGCCGGCTATGCCTGCCATGGAAAAATGCGGGATTACCTTAAAGACAGCAACCTGTTAAAGACTTGCATAGAGGCTACCCGTGAATTGTTAAACCTGTGCGAAAAACGCGGTATCAACCTGAAAAACTACCCTGAAATATCATTCATGGGCTGGCCCACATGGCTGGTAATGACTGTGATGCGATTGATGTATACCACGAACAAGAGCATGCAGCGGTATACCGCGCATGCCGCTTCGACAGGCAGTTTGCGGGAAACCCGAATAAATTATGATGCCATGCTGCGAACCGCAGGAGAAATGGGTATTGATACCCCCGCCCTGAAAAAATTGGGTATACATTTACAGGAAGTAGGATAAAAATGAAGATACTGGTGATTGGCGCAGGTGTAATCGGGACAATCTATGGTTACGTTTTAAGGAACGCCGGGAATGATGTAACTCATTATGTGCGGCCGGGTAAGAAATCGCTGTTTGAAAAAGGGATTTCCATGCGCCTGCTTGACGGACGCCAGAAACATCCGGCAGATCAGGATGTGCGGTACGACCTGAACGTGACAGAGGAAATCAATCTGGCCGAGGGATATGAGTTGATCCTGGTTAGCGTTCGTCACTATCAGATGGATTCTGTGCTGCCTTTATTAAAGGAAAAAGCCGGTAATATCGACATCCTCTTTTTCAACGGCAACTGGGAGGGATTTGAAAAAGTCAATGAATTCATTCCCCCCAGTCATTACCTGTGGGGTTTTCCAGTAGCCGGTGGTGGTTATATTGACAACCATCTGGATGGCGCTCTGCTGGATGAGATCCGACTGGGCGAGGTGGATGGTAGGAATACCCCGCGCCTTGAGAAAATCGCCCGTATGTTCCAGGATGCCGGGCTTAAAGTGGATGTTCAAGCCAATATGCTGCACTGGCTGTGGGTGCATTTCGCCATCAACTGTGGGATTATCGGCGCGGCCATAAAAGCCGGAGGGTCCAGTCAGTTATTAAATAGCATTGGTAATTTTCGAACGGGGATTCTGGCCGGCCGTGAGGCATTGACAGTCTGTAAAGCCCGTGGTGTGGATGTGGATTCATTTGAAGACGCAAAGTCATTTTCCATGCCCGCTCTTCCCGGGGCGATGGCTGTCTGGTTTATGATGAAAACCAACGCTCCGGCGCGAAAAATTATGGAACGCCATACAGCCGTGGATGAATTACAGCGCATGTACTTTGATCTGCTGACCACAGCGGATCAACTGCATGTTGATATGCCTGTGTATCGTTCATTAAAACCGTATGTTGAACACCCGGTTGTCACTGCGGGACGATAATTATCAATTCTTTTTGCACCATCTATTCCAGATCTAAAAAATGAGACAGATATGGCAAACCCGCCTCTTGACAAATTAATATATTCAAGCTAGAATATACAACATAGAGGATTAAATGTCGGTCAGACTGGTACTTTTAGGTTTATTACACAATCGCCCGCTGTACGGCTACGAGATCAAACAGGTTATCGAAGAGCATATGGGCGACTGGACGTCCATTGCCTTTGGTTCCATCTATTTCGCATTGGATAAACTCGCCGAGGATGGTTTTGCAGAGAAAGTGGCCACTGAACAAACCGGGGGGCGTCCTTCCCGCAGTGTTTACCAGATCACTTCCGCCGGAGAGGATGAGTTCATGCGTCTTTTGCGGGATGGCTGGCAAAGGGTAGAACAGGAATATTATGACATCGACATCTGCCTGTTCTTCATGGATAGATTATCTCGCAAGGAGGTTATCAATTATTTACAGGGAAGGTTGTCTCAGTTGGAAGATGCTCTGGGGCACCTCTCCAGTCACGAATCAGAACAGATGCAAAACCCTTATGTTCCCCCGCAAGCCCGCGCCATCTTCAGCCATACCCGCTTCCACCTCCAATCCGAGGTCGAATGGACCCTTGAAGTGTTGTCCAGTTTGAAAGAGTAATTTTTTTTAGGTTATTATTCCAGATTGTATATTCTATATTGTATAAGGAGATAAAATGACTAAACCAAGAGTTCCCGAAACAGATCATGGAATCCAGGGAGAGGTAAGCGTTGCCAATTACAACCAGATGCAGCGCGACCTTCGTGACAAAGGGTTTATCGAAACCAAGGCGCTGCTTGCCAGCGGTATTACAGCTGGTCACGCGCTGGAGATCGGTCACGGTCCCGGATACCTGGGGCTGGAATGGTTGAAGAATACAACCCAAACCCATCTAACCGGCCTGGATATCAGCCCTGATATGACAGCGCTGGCCTCCCGCAACGCCCGTGAATACGGATTCTCGGATCGCACAACGTACGATGGAGGCGTTGGGAACAAGCTGCCCTATCAGGACAATACATTTGACGCGGTCTTCACCAACGGTTCTCTTCATGAATGGGTCGATCCCCTGGGAACGTTCAATGATATGGTCAGGGTTATAAAACCGGGCGGCCGTTACTTTATCTCTGATTTACGGCGGGATATGTCCTTCATTTTTCGCTGGCTGCTCTGGTCAAGCACGAAACCCGTATCCATCCGCCCATATTTATTCTCGTCCATCGATGCCGGTTATACCCCGACGGAATTGAAGAAGATGATTGATCAGACATCCATGAAAGATGGAAAAGTATCATCAAATCTGATCGGGATTAGTATTTCCGGCATGAAACACTAAAACCATTCGGTTTTTACCAACGCATTGTCCGCGATCCCGGGTGGGTGTTTCCAGAAAATGGAATCCCACCCGGGACAATTTTTCAGCTTCCTTGACGCACTGCCATGACTGAACAGCATTTTCACCGGACAACCATTAAATTTATGATAAAGTTAATTCCTTGATGATCTGGCAAAATAATTCAGGGAAACCTGTCTGATGGTGAGTGTATGTTCTGGGAAATATTTAATTCAAAATCAAAGATCGCCACGCTGGCTATTGCCGCGCTTCTGATTGGTATTATTTTCTTTTCCTTGCGGCGGGACCCGGGAAACACATCTTCCGCATTGGGGTACGGGACGAATACGGTCAAAGCCCGGGTGGTCTCGATTATTGAGGAAGGCTTCATTCCGTATGACGGTGTTAAACAGCCTTACCAGGTTGTCGAAGTTGTCATTCAGGAAGGCAGTCACAAAGACGAAAAGTTCACAATCGACTACGGTAAGAAACACACCATTTCTGCCGCTGAAATGCTTGCCAAAGATAAAGTGATCCTGGTCTCGATTACCGAAATCCCCGACAGTGAGGTTTATGTCGATTTCGCTGATTTCGTCCGCACTGGCTCTCTGGCCATTCTGGTTCTCATCTTTGTCCTGATCTGTGTTTTGGTAAGCGGCTGGAAAGGCATCCGCAGCATACTTGGCGTGGGATTCAGTGTTTTGATCATCATCTATTTCATCATCCCACAGATTCTGGCAGGCAGGAATCCAATCTTTATCAGTCTGATTGGCTCACTCGTCTTCATCACCATTACCCAGTATCTGGTCTACGGCTGGACCCTGAAGACGCATATCGCCCTGGGAGCGATTACCATTTCCATCCTCATAACCGGTTTAATCTCTGTCCTTTTTGTAAATCTTACCCGGTTGAATGGTTTGAGCGATGAAAGCTCCCTCTTTCTTCTTCAGCAGTATGACCAGATCAACATGAAGAACCTGCTTATCGCCGGGATCATCATCGGCGCTCTGGGTATTTTGGATGACCTCGTCCTGGGCCAAACCTCCACGGTTATCGAAATGTACCGGGCCAACCAGGATATGACTTTTTCTGAACGCTACAGGCGGTCTATGAATGTGGGCAAAGACCACATCGCGGCCACTGTTAACACACTCGTGCTTGCCTATCTGGGAGCGTCGCTGTCACTGTTTCTGGTGTTTTCCAACGGAAATATTCGGCTGGATAACCTGATCAACATGAGTTACATGGCTGAAGAGATCGTGCGGTCGCTGGTCGGAACAATCGGCTTATTCATGGCTGTACCCATAACGACTTATATCGCCTGCTGGATTGTGGATGACCCGGACCGTCTGTCCAAACTGGTCAGACTCTTTGGGCCATTGTTAAATTATTCGGAAGTCCAATCTTATAACCACTAGTAATTCAAAGGTTTCCCTGGTTTTGGGAAACCATTCTTTCGGGTAACCGCAAATGTTATCAAATTAGTATTTTTTTCATGAATTTCTGTGTGGACTTTTTAATCATTCAAATTAAAAACCAACACCTGTCGTTCGGCGGGTGTTGGTTTGTCAAGAGAAATAAAAAAATAGTTTACATAGGGATTTCAGCTGGTGGCTCAGGGGGAGTGTGATGGGGTGACGGCAATGGATCATAGTTATTTCCCAGTCCCGGCATATTTCCGGTGGGTGTGAACCCTGATGGGTACCGCGGGGTGTTGTCAACGCCCCACACACCGTTCAACGGGTAATTATCACCGCCAGAGGTAATAACATAGAAACCCTGCCAACTTAATAATCGCGCTTTCGTCTTGGTTGGAGAACCGGCATCTTTCAGGGTGTAGTGATCGTTGAATTCGAACTTGGTGAGATCTGTCGAACCGACCATTGTCCATGGGAACCAGATAAATTTTCCCCTGATCGACCCGCCCAGGAAACTACTTTTGATGGCGAGTTCCATACAGTTCGGATCGGTGGGTGAAATCCGTGCCCAGGCAAGATCCTTGATCTCGCCACTCCCAGAATTATAGAATTCCTTGTCATAACCCGTAACATTTGCGCCCTGTTGGTCGATCAACACAGGGCGAACACCTCCCAGTTGGTTGTTTGAATTGATATAAATCACCACACCATCTGTAGTCCATTCAGTGCTGCGTGCACCGGAAGCCAACAGCAGATATTCACCTCGGTTATCGAGGTCAGTATCCAGTTCCACCCCGTAGCGCGTATTCAGGTTTGCGCTATCCGCGATATTACCCATCACAGTGATTTGCAGGTAGAACCAATTCGGATCCTCACGATGAAGCACAACTTTGGCAATATCGATGTAGGGTAAATATCCCATCTGTTGATCGAACGGTCGCTCTAACCAACCCAACCCGAAGATATCTCCGTTCAAAGCCTGTTTCTGGTTGGCGGTTTTTTCATTGGTTTGGTCATAGATGGTACGTGGCTGCTTGCTGACAATATCTCCGGGTTTGTCCGGATCGCTTCCGGCAGCCTGCACTGGGCTTGATGCCAATCCAAGGGTTAGCAGTAGGAGTGTAATGATAGCCGCGATGTTCAATACAAGAATTCTGTGGTTTCTCATCTATCCTCCAATAATCGGGTGAATTCCCATAACACTATATTTATATTATTTTGAGTAAATTTGTCTATAAATATCTCATTAATTCGATTGTTTTTGGTATCAAAAACCCTTGAGATCTTAAAAAATATCTCAAGGGTTCATTCCACCAATAAGAAGGCGAACTTATGTCAACAAATACTGACCTGTGAAGAGCTGGTAATAACGTCCCTTCTCTTCCAGCAGGCTGTCATGATCGCCGCGTTCGATGATCTCGCCATTTTCCAACACGATGATGGCATTCGAGTTGCGAACCGTTGACAGACGGTGGGCGATGACGAAAACCGTGCGGTCTTTCATCAATGCATCCATGCCTTTTTCGATCAGCCGCTCCGTACGGGTGTCAATGGAACTGGTGGCTTCGTCCAAAATCATTACCGGCGGGTCTGCCACTGCCGTGCGGGCGATGGCCAGAAGCTGGCGCTGTCCCTGCGAGAGATTGGCTCCATCACCGGTCAGGTAGGTGTTATATCCTTCCGGCAGGTGCTTTATGAACGAATGCGCGCTGGTCAGCTTCGCCGCCTGAATACATTCCTCATCCGTCGCGTCCAACCGGCCGTAGCGGATGTTTTCCATCACCGTGCCGCTAAACAAATGTGTATCCTGCAAGACCATGCCCAGTGAATCACGTAGATCATTTTTACTGATCTGCTTGATATCAATCCCATCAAATGTGATTTGCCCTTCATCAATATCATAAAAACGATTGATCAGATTAGTAATGGTGGTCTTGCCCGCGCCGGTTGAACCGACAAAAGCGATCTTCTGGCCGGGTTTGGCATACAATGACACGTCTTTCAACACCTGCTTTTCAGGCACATAGCTGAAATGCACATCATTGAAACGCACATCGCCTTTTAATTCCACATAATCCGGGTGGCCGTTGGATGTCGGCAGCTTCCAGCTCCAGTGTGTGGGATGTGAACCATTTTTGGTGGGGACCAGGGAGCCATCCGCCTGTTTGATCATACCCACCAGAGTCACCCGGCCTTCATCCACTTCAGGCTGCTGGTCCATCACGTCAAACACACGTTCGGCGCCAGCCAGGCCGGAGAGAATGGTATTAAGCTGATTGGTCATCATCTGGATGGGCATACCCACCTGGCGGGTGTATTGCAGAAAAGCCGCCAGCGAGCCAACATCAAAGCGGCCCATCACCGTGAGCATACCGCCAAACAGGGCAACCGCCGCGTAGGCGACATTGTTCAGGTTGCCCACAATGGGCATGACCATACCGGCAAAGAAGTTGGCATTGGTGGCCGCCTTGCGGTATTCCTCGTTGCGCTTGCGGAATTCCTTAATGGCTTCCTTTTCGTAGGTGAAGACCTTGACCACCTTTAGCCCATCCACCATTTCCTCAATATAACTGTTCAGCGCGCCCAGGTTCTTTTGCTGGGCGGCAAAATTTTTTCTGCTGCGATTGGCCAGGTTTTGTGTTATGTAGATGATTACAATGATGAGCACCATGGTCACCAGGAAGAGCGTCGGGCTGAGGATGATCATCATCACCACCGAGCCAATGAATGTGACCAGACTTGAAATAAGCTGGATCAGACTCTGTTCCAGACTCATCTGGATATTGTCAATATCATTGGTGAATCGACTCATCAGTTCGCCGTGCGGTTTGTTGTCAAAATAACGCAAAGGCAGATTTTGCATTTTGGTGAACAGTTCGCGCCGCATCGTGTTGATCGTGCGTTGGGCAATCTGCATCATAATGCGGCTCTGGAAATAGGAAGCCAGCACTGATACACCGTAGATCACCCCGAGCATGGCCAATGCAGATGCCAGACCATTCAGATCACCGGGAAGAATGTAATTATTGATGATCGGTTTCAGGTAATAATTCCCGGCCAGCATGCCGGCAGAACTGGCCATCATCAGAATGAAGACCAGTACCAGCCACCACACGCGATCTTTCAGATAGCCCAACAGTCGGCGGATTGTTTTAGCGGCATTCTTTGGTTTTTCAAAAGGACGTAACTGCGCGCCCGGTCCGCGTTGCCCGGTTATTTGTGCGCGGGGGATCTCCCGTTTTTCTTCAGGCATTTGACATAACTCCTTCACGCTGCGAAGCAAGGATTTCCTGGTAAATATCATTATTCTGCAGCAATTCTTTGTGTGTTCCCATACCGGCGATCCGGCCTTCATCCAGCACGATGATTCGATCCGCGCCGCGCACCGAACTGATGCGCTGCGCGATGATAAATACCGTGGTATCGGCCAGGTTCTTGTAGAAGGCTTCCCGGATTTTTGCCTCCGTGGTTGAATCCACCGCGCTGGTGCTGTCATCCAGAATGAGAATTTTGGGTTTCTTGATCATGGCGCGGGCAATACACAGGCGCTGTTTTTGACCGCCGGAGACGTTGACGCCGCCCTGCTCGAGCCGGGTGTCATATCCCTCCGGTAGTGATGCGATGAATTCATGGATCTGCGCGTCACGGCAGGCTTCTGCAATCTCATCATCGCTGGCATTCTCATTTCCCCATTTCAGGTTCTCTTTAATGGTTCCTGAGAAAAGAATGTTTTTCTGTAAAACAACACCGATGGACTCGCGCAATCGTTCCAACGAATAATCGCGCACATCAATGTCATCCACGAGCACGCTGCCACTGGTGGCATCATACAACCGAGGGATCAGGCTGATCAGGCTGGTTTTGCCAGACCCGGTACTGCCCACAATACCAATCACCTCACCCGGTTTAGCCGTGAAATTAATGCCGCACAGGATATCACCTTCCACATCGTTCAGGTTATAGCGGAAACAAACATCCCGGAATTCCACCTTTCCGGCAGATACCTCTGGTAAGCCACCCGAGGCGATGAGTTCCGGTTTCCCGGCAATATCCGGTTGGGTGTCCAACACCTTGACCACCCGTTTGGCGCTGGCTTCCGCCCTGGCACCCATGATCATCACCATGGAGATCATCATCACACTCATCATGATTTGCATGATGTAGCTGATGAAACTGATCAATTCGCCAGTACCCAGCGTGCCCTGCATCACCATCCCGCCGCCCAGCCAGATAACCGCCAGGGTGGCGCCATTTAACACGAACATCATTACCGGCATGCCCAGGATGGCGATGTTAATCGCGCGAATGGCGCTGCCGGTGAAATCGTCATTGGCGTTCTGAAACTTCTGTATCTCAAAATCAGATCGCACGAATGATTTGACCACGCGAATGCCAATCAAATTTTCCTGAATAACCCGGTTGATAGCATCAATCTTTTCCTGCATCACACCAAAGCGGCCAACCGCCGCGCGCATGATGAGGATCACAAACAGAATCAGCACCGGTATGGCCACCGCCAACACTACCGACAGTTCCGGGTTGATGCTGTACGCCAGGATGAAAGAAACAATCAACATTAACGGCGCGCGCATTAAAATACGTAACGTCATCATAAATGTTTGTTGCAGGTTGTTCACATCGTTGGTCAGGCGGGTGACCAGAGAAGCGGTACTGAATTGGTCAATATTTTTAAAGGAAAAGCTCTGTAATTTTTCAAACAGGGCATCGCGCAGATTGGCGCCAAAGCCCATGCTGCCCCGGGAGGTCAACCACATATTGAAAATCCCGCTGGCAATGGCAACCAACGCCAGTCCAACCATGATCATTCCAATCCGGGAGATATACGGGATATCTTTTCCCGGGATGCCGATATCAACGATCACAGACATTAACAGCGGCATACTTAATTCACACAGAACCTCCACCAGCACCATAAAAGGCACGAAGTAAACATATTTTTTGTATTGACCCACATAGGTCGCCAACTTTTTAATCAATCACTGCCTCCTTTGACGGCAATCTGAACCACCGGGTTCAGGGAATTTGGTATCCCGCTCAAGCATGGGGAAAAAACCACTAGAAAGGTTTATGAAAATCGCGTCTGAAATTTCTTCTCTTCCTTACAATCCCATCGCTGGGAATGGCGGCTTGCAGGTTGACCTGTATGCGTGTAAGGTAGGATTGCAATTGCGACAATTCATCAGCAGAAAAACCTTGAAACGTGAGATCATCCAGTTGTAAAAACGTGTCGCGAATCTGTTCGATTACTTTGCGGCCTTCCGATTGAATAAACACGCGGGAGATACGCTCATCTTTTGGATCAGACTGCCGCTTCAGGTAATTCAATTCCTCCAGGCGTTTGATCACTTTTGTAACAGCCGCCGGCGAAATTTGCAAGTTTTCCGCTATCTCTGAATGAGTCAGTCCATCGTGGTGACCGACATACATCAACAGCATCCCCTGCCCGCGGTACAAGCCGATCTGATCCATATATCGATCCGCCCGCATGGAATGCAACCTGCCGATGTAGGATATTAACTTACCCAGTTCTTTGAATTTTTCCATATTTTTATTTTACTGGTTAATTATTTACCGGTCAACTATATTACAAAAATTTTACAAATCAGAAATGAAACACTTATTGCAAATTATTCTTATCAAATGTATAATGCAACAAGTGTTGCAAACTTGCTCATAAATCGAGCTCATATGGATCAATCATGGCTCTTATTCTGCCCCCAGCTTCCAGCCACCCCATCCAGTCCACGGGTGACGCTCTGGCGGCGCATGCGTTCCGCTGGCGCGCTTGGTCTGGATAACGGCTTGTGGCTCCTGCCCTTTTCTGATACCGCCCGCGGATTAGTGGAGGAGATGAAAGGGTATGTGTCTGCCCAGGGCGGCATGAGCCGCACATTCGTAGCAAGCTCTTTCGACGCGGATACAGAAGCCGACATCATCGAACGCTTCCGCCAGGACCGGGCAGAAGAATATGCCGAGTTGAAAGAACAGTGTGCCCATTTCCTGGCAGAAATCGAAAAAGAAGTCAGCCGCCGCAATTTCAGTTTCGCCGAATTTGAAGAAAACGAAGTGGACCTGAGCAAACTTGAAGCCTGGTATCGTAAAGTTACCGATCGTGATTTTTTTGGCGGGGAACAGGCCCGAGAGGCAGAGGAATGGCTGGAAAAATGCCGCGAGACCTTTCAGGGATTTGCCACGGAGGTATTCACTCATGAAGACCCCGACCACACCCACAAAATGCGCTTTGATCCCGGCAGCCTGTCGAATCTGACCGGCGAAACGAAAGACAAGCCTGACAGGACTTGATCAACTACCGGTTAAAACAAAAATCAGCAAATTAAGAGGCAATCATGTCAGAAACAACAACAGAATCAACCCAACCAAAACGTCCAACTATCAAAGACCTGCCGCGCAACGTATGGGCGGTCGGCCTGACCAGTTTTTTCATGGATGTATCCAGCGAAATGGTGATCAATATCATCCCGTTGTTCCTGGCAAATGTACTGGGCGTGCAAACCAGCATTATTGGACTGATCGAAGGCATCGCAGAATCGACAGCCAGTATCTTAAAACTCTTCTCCGGCTGGTTATCAGACAAACTGGGCGGGCGCAAGTGGCTGGCCGTGGCTGGTTACGGGCTCTCTGCCGCAGCCAAGCCGTTCTTCTACATCGCCAGCAGTTGGGAACTGATCGCCGGGGTGCGTTGGGCGGATCGAATCGGTAAAGGCATCCGCACCGCGCCGCGTGACGCCCTGGTGGCCGATTCGGTCTCAAAAGAAACACGCGGTCTTGCGTTCGGTTTTCACCGTGCCATGGATACCGCCGGCGCCATGCTGGGGCTGATGATTGCCGCGGGGGTCATCTGGTTGGCGCAGGCCAATACCATGAACCTGAGCAAATCCACTTTTCAGACTATCGTGCTGATCAGTCTGGTCCCCGCCTTTCTGGGTGTGCTCGCGCTGGCTGTGGGGGCAAAAGATGTACGGGTGGAGAAGAAACGCGACCTCCCCCGCTTTTCATTAAGGAGCATGGGCAAACCTTTTTCCATTTTCCTGGTGATCGTCAGCCTGTTCACTCTGGGAAATTCATCAGACGCGTTCTTAATATTACGCGCTCAGAACCTGGGGATATCCGTCATCGGCATCACCGTAATGCTTATTGTGTTTAACCTGGTCTACACTCTTGTTTCCACACCCGCCGGCTCACTCTCAGACCGCATTGGCCGTCGCCGGCTGATCGTTGGGGGGTGGCTGGTCTACGCGGCCATTTACTTTGGTTTCGCGCTGGCCCGGGAGATATGGCAGGTCTGGGTACTTTATGTGATTTATGGACTGTATTATGGAATGGCTTACGGAACGGCAAACGCCATGGTGGCTGACCTGGTTCCCGACGACCTGCGGGGAACCGCCTATGGGACATACAACGCGGTAATCGGCCTGTTGACCTTTCCTTCCTCCTTAATTGCCGGCATTCTCTGGCAGGGAGCCGGTTCATGGAGCGGCTTTGGTCCTTCCGCCCCGTTCTTCTTTGGTGGTGCGCTGGCACTCACTGCTGCTCTGTTGATGGTTTTCTGGATGCCCAAAGCAGAATTACACAAATAGACAACAATTTGGATGGATTCTTCACCGAATAAAATTTTGATTACCCATGAAAGATCAAGAAATACCGGGGTCAGATCAATCCACAAGCGCTGAACCCGAGCGCTTTTTTCGCTGATGCAGGTTGAGACAGTTTGAGCCGCGATTTACAGGAAAAATATCACCCATTTCCAATAAAACCATTATTCAATTATCTGATTTGATTTGGATATAATAATCATCGGACATACGTCAAGATGCCTTCCGATTTTTCGATCATTCGAACAAGGATCACGCCTCCGCGGCGCCGGGGCGAAATGGTTACACGTCCGCGGTTGATCGATCTATTGAATGAACTTCTAGAAAAAAGGCTGGTGTTGATTTCGGCGCCGGCCGGTTATGGAAAGACATCCCTTCTGGTCGATTTTGCCAGTTGTTCACCCATGCCAGTCTGCTGGTATACCATTGACAATCTGGATTTTGACCCCCAGCGGTTCATTGCGTATTTCATCGCGGCCTTACACCAGCGTTTTCCAGCCTTTGGAGACCGCTCATCCACGGTATTATCCGCTGAGCAGGGCAAACTGGATGTTGATTACCTCGCCAATGTGATCATTAACGATCTGGTTGAAAATGTGGCCGAACATTTTGTGTTCATTCTGGATGATTTTCACCTGGTGAACGAAAGCAACCCGGTACGTGGATTCATAAGCCGGTTTCTGCTGGACATGGAAGAAAACTGTCATGTTTTGATCACCTCGCGGACTTTACTTTCTCTGCCCGCGATCCCAGGTCTGGCAGCACGCTCGGATGTGGGCGGATTCAGCTTTGAAGAACTGGCTTTCCAGCCGGATGAAATTCAGGAATTGTACGAGCAAACCCGGCACCAACCAATTACAAAGGATACCGCCGAAGATATATTAAGCCGCACAGAAGGCTGGATCACCGGGATTATTCTCACCAGCCAGATCACGCGAGAAGAAGTGAGGACCAGGAGTCTGCTGGAACGGTTGACCGGATTCAGCATGGAAGAGTATTTCCTGCAGATCATTAATAACCTCCCGTCGGAATTGCGCTCCTTTTTGCTGTGGTCTTCCCTGTTGGAAGAATTTAATGCCGAACTGTGCGAAAAAATCCTGGCCAATGCGCTCAACATGCCAGACGCGCCCTGGCATACCTGGATGGATGCCATATTGCAGAACAACCTGTTTGCCCTGCCCGTGGGAGAGCATGGTGAATGGGTGCGTTATCATCCCCTGTTTCTTGAGTTCCTGCAAACTCGTGTGTTCAGGGAATATTCCCAGGCAGCCCAGGCGATTGAACATTGCCTGGCCGAGAACTTTATCCGCAACCGGGAATGGGATCGGGCTTTTTCAATCTACCGGCGGTTAAATTCACAAGACGACCTGCTGCTTTTGATCGAGACGGCCGGTGCCGATGTACTTTCGGCCGGACGAATATCCACCCTTTCAGCGTGGATTGATGTCATCCCTGACGATATTGCTGCCATCCACCCGGTGATCAATGCATTAAAAGGCAAGATTGCCTTTTCGGGCGGAGATACCACCCAGGCTGTTCACCTGTATAACCGCGCGGTCGAAATTCTGGACTCATCTACCGACCGGGAATCTCTGGCACAGACACTTGTCTGGAGGGCCAATCTGCACCGGCTGATGGGTGACTTGAACGCCGCGCTGAATGACGCGGACCGCTGCCTGGGTTTGCTGGAAAAAGATGTTCGCAGCGAAAAGATAAAAGGAGATGCGCAGCGCTGCATTGGCCTGTGTCATTACCATAAAGGAAAACTGCAGGATGCGCTCACCTGGCTGCAAAAAGCGCATGCCACCATGCTTATGCTGAAAGATCAGAAGAGTGATGCTGAAATTCAGATGGAAATTGGCATCATTTACGAGAACACGGGGCAATACAACCACGCCAAAGAATCATATCTGTATGCCCTGCAATACTGGAAGCAGACCGAGAATCAGATCAACCAGTCCATCCTGTTAAACAATCTCGGGGTTCTCCAGCAAATGATGGGCGATTACGAACAGGCAAGTATCTCCTTTACTCAGGGACTTGAACTCGCCCGTTCCAGTGGTTACACGCGTATTGAGGCATACGTGTTGACCGGCATAGGAGATATGTATACGGAATTACAGGCTGATGAACAGGCCGCTGAAGCATTCAACCTGGCAGCCGCCATCGCGGATCGTATCAACGAACACTTTTTACGAGTGTATATCGGCACACGCTCGGCCGCGCTGGCCGGTTTGCGCGGCGATAGCGCGCATGGGTATCAGGTAATACAGCAAACCAGAAAGTTGATCACCGAAGAAGATTCCGAGATGGAACGCCGGTTGTGCGACCTGGAATTTGCCGGCCTTAAGCTGCAGGAAAACAAATATGAGGAAGCCATCCCCTTGCTTGAATCAGCCTGCACGTTCTTCGGACAGGAAGGCCACAAGATTCAATTTGACCGCGCGCATCTGTACCTCATACTTGCCTACCAAAGGGCAGGCCAACCAGGGAAAATGCTGGAACACCTGCTGCATCTACAGGCCAACCTTAACGCGGATTACCCGCCCGTTGCGTTGACAGCACTGGCCTGCCGGTACGTCGCCCAACTTCAGGATATAAAATTTGAGTACCTGCAACCTGAGATCAACCGGTTTCGTGAGATGACCACAGCCTTTCAGGAAAAATTGCCGGCGTTACGTCGTTTCCTGCGCGAAAACTCACAGGTACTTCCATTCGCCCCACCCACGCTGCACATCCACGCGCTCGGGCGAATGCAGGTTATGGTGAATAACCACAGGATAACCAGTTCTGAATGGCAGACGCAGGCTGCGCGGGACCTCTTTTTCATGCTGCTGGCGCATCCCGAAGGAATGACCCGTGAAGAGATCTGCCTGATTTTCTGGCCTGATGCGTCACCCGATGACGCTCGTTTCCGCTTCAAAAATACGATCTACCGGCTCAGGCGTGCGGTTGGTAAAGACAGCGTCCTGCTTGATCAGGAAATTTACCGGTTCAACAATAAGTTGGACTATGAGTACGATGTGGAGAAACTCCTGAAAGAGAACGCCCTTGCCGTCCAGGCACAGGATCCGTTGAAAAAACTCACTCATTTCCGGGAAGCTATAAAAACCTACCATGGCAATTATTTATCAGAGATCGAAGAAACCTGGGCGCTTAATCCGCGTGAGTATTTACGGCAGAATTATCTCAACATTCTGTTACAGGCCGGTGAATTGTATTTCAACATGGAAAAGTATGAACAGGCTCTGGAATACTGCCAGCGCGCGCTGGAAGAAGACAACCTGTTGGAAGACGCCTACCGACTGTCATTACGCACCTTCGCGGCCATGGGAAACCGGGTGGGATTGATCCGGCAATATCAGCGCTGTGTAGAAGTATTGGAACGCGAGATCAACGCGGAACCATCCGCTCAAACCCGGGCTCTCTACCAATCTCTGATCAAATAGTCTGTATAACCTGTAATTGGAAAATTTCATACGGGGGAGATGACAATTACTCAGGAATAAATCTATCCCGTATCCAAGTTTTTCCAATCTTTACGCGATTTTTACGGGTAAGCTGGTAGAAAATGTGCATTTATACCGGATTGAGACCGGTTTAATGCCTGTTTTGAGACCGCGAATTTAGATAATAGGGCCAATAAAAACCTTTCAAGGAGTGAGCCATGTTATCAAATCTCAAGTCTGTTATCCGCCCTGTTGATGTCCGGGTTGTTCTCTTCCTCATTTCGGTGGCTCTTTTTGTCATTGGCGCCGGCGCTCCCGCTGCCACTGGTGGATAATCGTTCACTCCACTGAGTCCGTGTGTTATCTCATCCAGGGAAGGATGAGTTTATGCAACAGCCAGAATGGATTCTGAAATCAATGTCGATCTCATTATGATCTTAATATTATCTGTCATCCTGGGCCTGGCTGCCACTCTTGTGCGTGCCAGGCTTTGTCATCGAACCTTAAAAATCGTTCCGATACACTGGGAATGGCTGGTTTTCGCCTGTGTGATCCCGCAGATTCTAACTTTTCATTTTGCTTACACGGCGAAGATCATACCTGAAGCGATCATTCCACCCCTGCAAATCCTATCCATGCTCGGCCTATCTGTTTTTGCCATCAAAAACATTTCACTGCCTGGTTTCTGGGCTCTGGGACTGGGTTTGGTCAGCAATCTTCTGGTAATACTGACAAATGGCGGGTGGATGCCAATCCGTGTCGAGACTTTGCAACGCATGGTTCCTTCCCGGCCCCTAGATTTCTGGACTGTTGGATCGCGTCTCGGATACACCAAAGATCGCATCGTGGCGACAGAGGACATTCGGCTGGAATGGTTATCTGATCGATTCACATTTCCAGTAGGACTGCCTCAAAATATCGCCTTCAGCCTGGGCGATATTTTCATCTCAATTGGAGTTTTTTTCCTGCTATGGTCATTAAGTAGCGAAGAAGAAAAGGAGAAAATATGACACCAATACAAAAGCTCCAGGAAATACAACCAGAACCGAAAAATTCAATCACAGAAAACCGGGCAAGTACAAAAGCTGAACTTGGCCGTTTAATTCATGCAGCCATAATTAATACCCGGTTTCGCCAGTCGCTGCTGGCCAATCCGATTTCAACCATTGAAGGAGGTTATCTGGGCGAAAAATTTCATTTTCCCGGCGAGGTGAGAGAAAAGATGCGTCATATCCGCGTCGGGAATCTTGAGGAATTTTCCTCCAAAATGCTTCAAATTGTTGAAACACCTTCATCTGCTGAAATGGTCGTGCTTCATTACCGCTAAATCACGCAAGTTCGGGTTTTTATTGATATGAGCCGTCAGACATCCAATCCCAGACAAGGCATCAAAGTTGTTCCCAATATGCAGGGGGATGCAGGGAGGGTTGAGGAACAGTGCAAACCGATCCAGATTATGATTCCCATGGAGCTGGATCGAAAAAACCGTATTTTCGGCTTTTTTGCCCTGGATAATGGAGAACTGCCTGAAGGTTGTCAAAAGAACCTGAATGAAATTACCGGCACGCCTTTCAAAGCTGAACTGGCAGGGCTGACAGTCTATGTCGGCCCTGTCAGTCAGTCGTTGCAGGAAAACTACATCAAAGCGCTATTCAAACTGGCCGACTCCATAGACCGCTGCGATCACAGTTCACACAGCCTGGCTACCGCGTTGTGGGCAAAACGTCTGGCTGAATCCATGCGTTTGCCCGATGACGAAGTCTACGAAATCACCATGGCCGCCCGTCTGCATGATATCGGGAAAGCCGTTGTTCCCCATGACTTACTAACAAAACCCGGTCCATTAACCGACCAGGAATGGACAACTATCAGATACCACGCCGAATACAGCGCCACCCTTATGGAACCCTCGGAAAATTTACAATCGATAATCCCGATGGTTCGCGCGCACCATGAGCATTTTAATGGGAAGGGGTACTCGCGCAACCTGGCCGGATTTGACATTCCCCTCGGAGCACGTATCATTTCGGTGGCAGACGCTTTCTCCACCATGACGACCGGGCGACCTTACCGTAAACCGCTTTCGTTTGAAGCAGCTCAGTCAGAACTGGTGCGCTGCAGCGGCTCACAATTCGACCCTGAAATTGTTCGCCTGATGATCAGGCTTCTACGCCGCTATTGATCTGACACGCCCTCCCTTTCAATTTACCCGTTAAGATCTTCTTCAATCATTCATTAAAGAAGCTTTTACAAATGGCATAGACCATTTCAAAAGCGTTTTTTCATTTTCCGGATGGACTTCCATTCCTCCGGCTCTGTATTCATAAGCAATTCACAGATTTCTCACGGGCTCTTCACAGGTTCAATTCGTAAAATCAAATCATTCAAGACCGCTTCACGAAAGGAAAACCGAATAAAGAAAGCTCCCACCGCAACACCCAAAATACATATCGTGAGAAAAAAAAACACCCCGGGGTTTTGGAATTTACCCGGAAAACATTCTGGAGGTATGATGAAAAAATCTGTATATGCCCTGTTAATTCTGATCGTTCTGACGTTGAGCGCCTGTGCAGGGCAGGCTCCTCTGGCCCATCGGGTCACCAACTCATCAGATGATCAGTTGGTTTCTCTCAATACATCCTCATCCGGATCGGCGTTGGCCGTAATGGCCGGTGATGGGATCAACACGAATTTTGACAACGCGGAATCCGTGCTCACCCAGATGATCCTGGGGATCATTAAACTGGACGGCACCAATCTGGCGCTGACCAAAGCACAGGCTTCCTCCATGCTGACCTTATGGGATGCCTACCAGACGGAACTGCAAAACATGATGCCATCCGGAGGAAAACCCGGTGACGGAAATCAACCTTCCGGCACACCAGAAGCTCCTCCTACCAAGAATGCCAATACCTCACAAGCCGTTCCCGAGGCAAATACCAAACTGGATACAATCGTAA
Organism: uncultured Leptolinea sp.; assembly: GCA_964420995.1. Lineage (GTDB taxonomy): Bacteria > Chloroflexota > Anaerolineae > Anaerolineales > Anaerolineaceae > Leptolinea. Next base: position 21,436 of record CAYQUX010000026.1, read on the forward strand.
CGAACATGTTAGCCGTTTTGACTGCCGATCAGATCAAAGCCATAAACGAAATGAAAATCACCCGTGACATCGCGATCACCATCATGCAGGAAAAAGGGATCATCGATGAGAAACAGAACGGGCAGCACCCTGACAATGAACAACAGCCTCCTGCCGGTGGCCAGCAATCTGGAAACGACCAGCAGCCACCCGCTGGTGGACCGCAACCAGGAAACGGTCAAAAACCACCTGCCGATGGGCAACAGCCCCCTCAAGGCAATAACCCGGGCGCCGGACAATCCGGAAACATGCCCGAAGGTGGTCCTGGTGGCAGGGGTGGGATGGTCCAGCCAGGTTTAATAAAAGCTTTTACAGAGCTGCTCGAAAAAGTCAGTGGCAGCACCTCAACAGTCGCATTCACTCCGGCCGGGTTACCCCCGGCCGGACAGTTTCCCGGGGGTCAAATGTCGGGTGAACCGGGACAGTCTGGCCAGGGCGGTCCGGGCGGCAGCACCGCGAACGTGTCTTACGCGGCAGTTTACCAGCAGAGCGGAGGAACCCAAAATAAAACAAACCAGACCATTCTTGCCACTGAAAAAGACCAATCGGCAGTCTGGGTCTCTGATGCCGGGTCATTAACCCTGACAAAATCCAGGATCACCACCTCCGGCCATACATCGTCGCAGGATTCAAGCAGCTTTGTCGGGTTAAACGCGGCCGTGCTGGCAACCAGCGGTTCAACCATCCATTTGTCAGAGAGCACCATCACCACAAGCGGAGAAGGCGCCAACGGCGCGTTTGCCACCGGTTCGGGTTCGTCGGTTACCCTCTCAGATGTGGTTATCGATGCAACCGCCGGGGGCGGGCACGGGGTGATGGCCACGAATGGTGGACAGGTAACCCTGAAAGATGTAGATATCACCACATCCGGGAAGAACTCCGGCGCGCTGGCCACCGACCGGGGCAGCGGAACCATCCTGGCGGAAGGTGGAACTGTTGCCACCAGCGGCGTTGATTCACCGGCCATCTATTCCACGGGTAATATCACCGCGAACAACGGCGCGTATTCCGCCACAGGAGCTGAATCAGCCGTAATCGAGGGTGGCAATTCGATAACTTTGAACAACTCCACATTGACATCCAGTTTTGAGAACAAGTGGGGCGTTATGATCTACCAGAGCATGTCAGGTGATGCTGAAGGGACGCGGGGAACGTTCAATATGTCTGGCGGTGAACTATCCATGACTGCCTCCAGCGGCCCTCTATTTTATGTAACCAATTCAACCGGCATCATCAACCTGACCGGTGTCATCGTATCAGTGAATTCCGGTGAATTGATCCAGGCAGCCGCCGGACGTTGGGGTAACAATGGTTCCAACGGCGGCACGGTCATCCTTACGGCGGATAACCAGAACCTGTCCGGTTCGATTTCAGCGGACAAACTCAGCTCTGTTGATCTGACATTGAAAAATGAATCCACTCTGAAAAGTGCCATTAATCCAACCAACACAGCCCGCGAGGTTAATTTGACCCTGGACGCATCCAGCACATGGAACGTGACGGCAAATTCATACCTTACCTGCATCAACGATCCGCAGGGTATCGTGGGAGATGAAGTAACCAACATAAAAGGAAATGGCTATACAGTTTTCTACGACTCAAATGCCTGCCCCACTCTGGGCGGCAAAACATACATGCTTGCCGAAGGTGGTACATTAACTCCCGCCTCCTGATCGATTGATTCCAAATGACACATCCCCTGATCTGGTTTAATTTTATCCAGCAGGGGATGTTTTGTTATAGTTAAACCAGATAACAATCAACACACCTCATATTGAAGCAAACGGCCTGACACAACTTTCGGGTCTCAGATTTTGCAGAAGAGGATTATCTGCCATGCACCAAGAGCTGCCCATCCTGATCAATATCACTGCCGCGCTGGTTGTCGCCTTCGCGGGCGGCCTTTTGGCCAGGCGGATCGGATTACCCACCATCGTCGGATATCTCTTTGCCGGCATTGCCCTGGGTCCCTTCACGCCGGGGTTCATCGGTGATATTGATACCATTCAACAACTGGCTGAGCTGGGTGTAATCTTCCTCATGCTGGGGGTGGGGCTTCATTTTTCATTTGAAGACCTGTGGAAAGTCCGCCGGATTGCCATACCGGGAGCATTGATTCAGACTCTGCTGGCTACCACTGCTGGCTTTTTCCTTTGCCAGGCCTGGGGATGGTCGTCCACGGCCAGCCTCGTTCTTGGATTGGCCGTATCAGTCGCCAGCACGGTTGTCCTCCTGCGTGGGTTGATGGACAATTCCCTGCTCAATACGCCGCACGGACAGACGGCTGTCGGCTGGCTGGTGATGGAAGATATTCTTTCCATTATCATCCTGGTCTTCATGCCGGTTTTTTCCGGCGGCGATACCGTTGCTTGGTCAACAATCGGGATTACCCTGGTGAAAATCGCCGCGTTCGCCGCCCTTATGTTCCTGCTCGGTAAACGGTTCATACCGTGGCTTCTGGAGAAAATCGCGCACACCCGGTCTCGCGAACTATTCATTCTCGCGATTCTCGCTATCACCCTGGGAACAGCGCTAGGATCTGCGGAACTTTTCGGTATCTCTCTGGCGTTGGGCGCATTCGTGGCCGGGGCGATCATCAGTCAGTCGCATTTAAATCACCAGGTCGGTGTTGACATCATTCCCTTCCGCGATTCATTCGCCGTTTTGTTTTTTGTTTCCGTTGGCATGCTGGTCAATCCGCCTTTCCTCTGGGAAAACCTGGGGCAAACCGTCGCGCTTGTTCTTTTAATCATCTTTGGCAAGTTGATCATTACTGTTGCAATCGGGATGTTCTTTTCCAAACAAATCCATACTTTTCTGGTCGTTGCTGTTGGGCTCAGCCAGATCGGGGAATTCTCATTTATCCTCGGGCAGCAGGGGGTTCATTTAAATATGTTAAGTTCGGATCAATACTCGTTAATTCTGGCGGGTGCCTTGATCTCCATTTCTCTTAATCCATTCATGTACAGACTACTTCCCGTGCTGGAGAAATTTGTAAACCGCTGGCCGTTGTTCAAGAAGAATAACATCCCACTTGAGACCATTCATATTCCATTTGAAGATGGCATGAAAAACCATCTGGTTTTGGTCGGGTACGGTCAGGTCGGGCAGAATCTGGTAGATGTTATCCAGTAGGTAGGCACCCCGCTTCTGGTCATAGATTGCGATTCCGAACAGATCAAATCACTCAACAGGCGCGGAATAATCGCCCTCTATGGTGATGCCGCAAATTCAGAAATACTGAAATTTGCCAACCTGCCCCGGGCGGCACTGATGGTCATTACCGTCCCCGATGAATCAGCCGCTTCTACTATCATCACCGTTGCCAGAGATATTAACCCGGATTTGAACATCATCAGCCGGGCCAGTTCGCTTGAAGGGATCCGGTATTTGATGAATACAGGCGCCTCACACATTGTTCACCCGGAACTGGAGGGCGGATTGGAAATCATCTACCATTCACTTCTTGAATTGGGATTCCCATTGCGCGAAGTCCATAAATACATCGAATCCATCCGTCACGACAGGTATGACACCAGCCTTTCCTCACGCGAGGAATATATATCGCTGCAAGATCTTCTCAACGCCACAAACAATATAGACATCACATGGTTGACAATCCCCGAAGACAGTCAATATACAGGTAAGACCATCCTTGATGCCAATTTCAGAGCCTTGACCGGTGCCTCCATCGTAGCGCTAAGACGCGGTGATGAAGTCACCGCCAATCCCAAATCGATGACAATTTTCGAAGCCGGAGATCAGGTCGGCTTAATCGGAGATGAATTTCAAATTGAGAGCGTTGCCACCATGATAAAGAAAACCGTTTCAACCATTTAGCTAACCCATTGTGATGAGAAAGGTATTCCATGGCAACCAGGCATTACACCCAATCCTTGACAGAAGAATAAACCCCGGTATAATTGAAAATGAATTTCAATATCGCGTGGTGACAGATGCAAACCGACAAATCTTTATCCACTGAATGGATCAGACAGTTGCAAAATTGTGGGTGCCGTAATACAGAAGCTCGCAATACAATCGTTGATGTAATTCTGGATACTAACAAAGCGCTTGAACCCCTCGAGATATTTGAGATCGGTCGCAAACGACAGTCGGGTTTGGGGTTGGTCACTGTATACCGCACACTCGAAAAACTGGAAGAGCTTGGATTGGTGCAACGTGTACACCAACCTGGTGGGTGCAATAAATATCTACCCGCCCCTCATGGGCATCAGCACCTGATAATCTGCACCGCCTGCGGAAAAGCAGAATTTTTCAATGGTGATAACCTCACATCGTTTATGAACGAAGTAGCCCACACATCAGGGTATACCATAACCGACCATTGGTTCCAGTTGTTCGGTCTGTGTTCGAATTGTCAAAAAAAATAACGAGGATTTAACCTCGTTCATCTTTTTGGAGGAGTTTATGAAAAAGGTTTTCATTATCATTACCGGTCTTGTTTTGATGGCAGTCTCCCTGCTGTCAGCCTGCCAACCGGGGACTGTTGAATCATCGGTTCAACCTGCCGCAAGCTCGTTGCGGGTGTTGGCTGTCGAGTCATTTCTGGCAGACATAACGCAAAATGTGGCCGGCGATCGATTAAAGGTGGATACATTGATGCCGACTGGTATGGACCCGCATGCCTTTGAACCCGTCCCCAAAGATGTAGCCCGTATCTCTTCCAGTGATCTGATTATCATCAATGGCGGTGGAATTGAATTTTGGCTGGAGAAAGTCATTGAAAATGCCGATGGAAAGCATACCGTCATCGAAGCATCGGCTGGTTTGAAAAGCCGCGAGCATAGTGAAGGGGAAGAAATGGAAGGTGAAGAAGAAGGGGAAGAACACCATCACGAAGAGGGTGATCCCCATTACTGGCTTGATCCCATAAGTGTGGTGAAATATGTTGAAAACATACGGGACGGGTTGATTCAGCTTGACCCACCGGGTAAAGATATTTACACGCAAAACGCGGACAGCTATATCAACAGATTAAAAGAGCTGGATGGCTACATTCGCGAACAGACTAATACCATCCCAACCGAAAAACGGCTGATCGTGACCAATCATGAAAGTTTCGGGTATTTTGCCGACCGCTATGGTTTTAAAATCATCGGCACGATTATTCCAAGTGTCACGACGGGTGCAGCTCCATCGGCCCAACAACTGGCCCGCCTGGTGGATCATATCAAAGCCGCCGGAGCAAGCGCCATCTTTCTGGAAACGGGAACCAACCCTCAACTGGCTGAGCAGATCTCAAAAGAAACCGGGATACGGGTCGTGACCGATCTGTTCACTCATTCGATCACCCCGCCCGATGGAAAAGCCCCCACGTATATTGATATGATGAAGTACAACACTCATACGATCGTGGAAAACCTGAAATAATGTAAAATTATAGTATCACTGATGCCAGAAGGATCATCGCAATACCGGTGATCCTTTTTTATTAATCGGAATTATCCCTACCAGGAGCTGATATGCCGATCTTCATAATACTTTGCCTGATCTGTATTACCGCAGCGGTAATTATCTGGTCAGGTTTCTTTATTAAACCCACGCCCTTCCCGGAGTATTCTCAAAAATCCGGAACAATTGAGTTCATTCCACTCCCGAAGGATCTCCCGGCTCCAGTGGAACGTTTCTATCGCAATGTCTATGGCGACAGGATACCGGTGATCACCAGTGCGGTGTTAACCGGCCGGGCAAAAATGCGGCCGTTTGGTCCGTTTTACCTGCAGGCGCGATTCCGTTTTACCCATAATGCCGGAAAGGATTTCCGGCATTATATTGAGGTCACCTTTTTTACTATTCCGATCATGCGGGTAAATGAGTGCTACCTCGATGGAAAAGCCTGTATGGAGCTGCCTTTTGGAATAGATGAGGGTGGGAACCTTGATCAGGCGGCCAACCTGGGCTTATGGGCAGAAACAGCCTGGTTCCCGGCCGTGTTCCTCACCACACCCGGTGTGCGCTGGGAGTCTGTGGATAATGAAACAGCGGTCCTTCTGGTGCCTTTTAATCAAGGAACTGAATCATTCACAATCCGATTTAATGGGGAAACAGGATTCCCTGTCTCAATGGAAGCCTTGCGGTACCACGACTCTAAAAGTATAGAAAAGGTCTTATGGGTGAACCGCTTTCTTGATTTTCAAACATCGAATGGGAAAACCTTTTTCACCACAGGCTCTTCCCGCTGGATGGATCAACCATCACCCTGGGCGTATTTTACGGTCGAAAGCATTGTTTTCAATACGGACGTGTCGTCATATGTGAGGCAGAAAGGAATTTGATCTGCCATGCGAAGCCGAAAATGGTTCATTCAGTCAAAGGTATATCTGGCTATTAAGGAATCACAACTTTTTTGATTGAGAGGGATTGAGATGAAAACAAACAAGGCTTTAAATTATTTAGTCCCGCTGGTCATACTCACAGCATTGATTGTCACCACTTGCGGTCTATTCACCACCGGGGGTCCCGGTCCGTTCACCTTTACCAGCCTGCACGGCAAGGAAGTCCAGATGCACGGGAACGGCATCTACCAATTCGACACATCCTTCCGCGCGCCCATCGCTCGCGGAACGGATGCCGTAACGCTTTTCGTGGGACTCCCCCTGCTGATCATGGCTTTTTTGCAGTACCGCAAAGGATCAATTAAGGCAGCCTTCTTTCTGACAGGCATCCTTACCTATTTTGTGTACAACTCAGCCTCCATGGCGCTGGGTATCGCCTATAACTATCTCTTCCTTGTGTACATAATCTATTTTTCGAGCAGTTTCTTTTCGTTGATCCTGGCGTATTTTTCCATTGACTTTGCCAAATTGCCACATCATATCAAACCGGCATTTCCCCATCGCGGAGGGGCTTACCTTCTATTCTTCGCCGGGTTATCCGTGTTTGTCTGGTTGAGTGAGATACTGGGGCCGCTTTTCCAGGGGATTTTTCCTCCCGGCCTTGATACCTATACCACTGAGATAACGTATGTAATTGACCTGGGGTTGATCCCGGCTGTGTGTTACACATCGGGTGTACTTCTGTTAAAGCATAGACCTCACGCGTACATGTTGTCCTATATGATGCTCACACTGCTCGCCATGATCGGTCTGGTGGTCATTCTCCAGTCTGTATTCCAGGCGGCCTCCGGCATCTATCTGACAATCGGCCAGTATATCGGCTTCTCGGGCACATTCACCATTCTGGGTATTGTAGCTGTACGCATCTTATATTTAATGCGTAAAAACATTCGCGAAGCCTGATAACAAATAACGCTGAAACGGAACCCATGAAAATGAAATATCAAAAACCTTTGACCTGGCTTATCATCCCCATTTTTCTCCTCGCCATGTTCGCAGCCGGCATGGGATTGTTCTATCAGTTTCCCGGCAACTCTATGGAATACAAAACCCTGCGCGGCGAGCAAGTGACCATTAACATGCAGGGACTATACTGGTTTGACACGGTCAGTTCCGCGGCGCAAATGCAGGGCAACGACCTGATAACGCTGGTTGTCGGCCTTCCGCTCCTGGCCATTTCCAGCGTTTTGGCTTTTCGCGGTTCCCTGCGCGGCAGATTACTACTGACCGGCACTCTGGGCTTTTTCCTCTATACCTACATGTCCATGTCCATGTTGACAGCCTACAACAATCTGTTCCTAGTGTACGTAATCCTGTTTGGTCTCAGCCTTTATGGCTTTATTCTAAGCATGCTGTCCTATGATCTGGCAGACCTGCCTTCACACTTTTCTCCCAAAATGCCAGCCGGTTGGATGGCCGGCTTGATGTTTGTGGTTGGCGGTTTCCTGACTCTGGCATGGTTGGGGCGCATCATACCGCCGCTGTTAAACCACACCACACCTGCTCTTGATAACACCACCACGCTGGTCATTCAGGCCATGGATCTGGTACTTATCGTTCCACTGGCAATATTGAGTGGAATTTTTCTCTTAAAACGCAGCTCCTGGGGGTACCTGCTTGGATCCATTCTTCTTCTAAAATCCATCACCATGGGGTTGGCCCTTATCGCCATGGTCATCAATATGTCCCGGCGGGGTGTACCCGAAAATATGGCCATCGCAATTCCATTTGTTGTAATAATTCTTACCAGCCTTATTATGGCAATGATATTGTTGCGAAGTATCGACGACTACCCCTCCGGATTGAAAAAAAATTGATATAAACCGCGGAGCATTGACGTAATTAACTGAAAAAGGCCCAAAAGGGCCTTTTTCAGTTTTACCTACCAATAATCCACACACTACCAGTAAGAAGAGGGATATCAGCTGTAACTACCAATAATCGTCCAACTACCAATAAAACTACCGATAAGGTTGAAACTCACTCCGCCTGTGCGCGAAGCTTATTCCACATTTCGATGACGCGGTTTCATATCCGCTTCCGATACTTTCATTTCATCCATCAACATCATGACAATGATGTCAAACAACACAAACAACGTTTGCTCAAAAAGATTACCCATGGGTTGCCGTGATGGGACGACTTTATCGGTTCCTTTATACACATGAGCAGGAACCCACAGGACCGTATCAGCCAGAGTGGGGGTTTTACCGTTACGCGACCCTGTGACTACGGCAACTGTTGCTCCGGCAGCTTTTGCCTGTTCGGCGACATAGTGGATATGCCCGATCTCGCCAGAACCGGATGTTAGGATGAACAGGTCGCCGGGAACCAACCCCGGGGTGGTATCATCCCAGACCCAGTGCGTTTCCTTGCCAAGATGCATCAAACGCATGGTAAATCCACGGGTAGCCAGACCTTCACGCCCCACACCCATGAGAAAGATGCGGTTGGCTTTCTTGATTAACTCCAGAAAGGATCGAATCTGCTGCTGGTCTACGCTTTGATAGACCTGCAGGTGTTCGCTCAAAATGGTTTCATACAGATCTTCGAAGGTCATTTTGCCTCCTGCAGACCGACAGTCTTTTCCTTTAGGGGTAATTTTGAACGGGATCCCCATTTATCAATATAGTAATTGACCACCATGGTCAGGAGCAGCAGGAAACCAAAGATCATGCGTTTTGCGTATGGAGAGAAGGCAAATAACGTGAACGCGCTCTGCAACATCTGAAGGATCAGGATACCAATGATCACATTGGTCACCTTACCCCGTCCACCATTCGGATTAATTCCGCCCAGAACAGCCACCAGGATCGCCTGAAGCAGGTATGAATCGCCGTAATTGTATTTGGCTGAATTCACACGCGACGTCATGATAATGGCCGCAATACCGGAGAGGAAACCGGCAAGTGCATATGTCTTCATAATGAGGCGTTCATTCTTAATTCCCGAGAAAAGGGAGGCAATCCGGTTTTCACCGTAAAGGTAGATGCTTTGACCAAATGGTGTTTGCCGCATAATGAACGCCACCACAAAGAAGGCGATGAAGAAGATATAAAAAACCAGTGGAATTCCCAGCGGCGCGGATGTACCAATGGAAAGATAAAGGTCCGGAAAACCAACCACACCCTTGCCTTCTGTGATTGCCGTGCTGATTCCGTTATAGAAGATCATGGTGCCCAAGGTTGCCAGGATGGGAGGGACAGAAAGCTTGCTAATTAGAAAACCGTTGAACAGACCGCCCAGTGTTGCCGAAAGCAGCGCGATGGCAATGGCAAATATCAACAGGGATACATCGTTCATTCCCGAATCTGCGCCGAATACAACTCCGGTAAGCACGTATCCGGCCAGGATACCCGCGAGATTGGCATTGGCCACCACCGAAAGATCAATTCCACCGGTAATCATGGCAATGGACATCGCCAGAGCCAGGAAGGCAAATTCCGGGATCTGGTAACCCATTGATTGGATATTGTCGAAGGAAAAGAAAGTCTCTTTGAGAAGCGATCCAAACAGGATAAGCAGGAAGAAAAATAGAGCGAGCAGGACTGCCAGGGTCGTATCTTGACGAATGAGTTTTTTCAGGTTTGCGATCATCCTTGCCTCTTAATCTGTGAAGGTGAGATTGCGGCGGCTTCGCAGACGTGAAACGTACGACGTCAAAGCGACACTAAAGATCAACACCGCACCGGTAAAAAACCCGTTCCAGGATGATGTAAGACCGAGGAAAACGAGGGTTGAATTCAACAAACGTACAATAACAACACCCAGTAGTGTTCCGAGTATTTTTCCTTCACCGCCGGTCAGTTTGGCACCACCAATCACAACGGCCGAAATGTAGGTCAATTCTGTTCCATACATGGCTACAGCGTAAACGGAATTCACTTCAGCCACAAAGATCACACCCATAATTCCAGCCAGCAGGCCGACATAGGTGTAAACAAACATGCGAATTCCGAAGAGGTTGAAACCGGAACGTTTGGCGGCTTCTTCCGAGTTTCCCAGGGCAACCACACCTCTTCCCAGCATGGTCTTGTAAAGGATAAACCAGGTCACCACTACGATAAGGACAACCGGAATGATAAATACAGAAAGGCCGTATGTATTCCCGGTTTCACCAACCATCTCAATCAATCGAAAACCGCCAAACGCGCGCAATGATTTCGGCATCATGCCGATGGTAATGGTCTTCGTGCCAATAAAGGTGGTCATGATCCCAGAGAATAGACTGGATGTGCCCAGCGTGGCGATCATGGTTGGCAGATGGAAAAAGTGGATGACAAGCGCATTGATGGCTCCAAGGATCATACCGATCAACGCGGAAATGAAAAACGCGAATGCCAGGTTGTCAATTTCAGTGGCAATCATCAGCCGCGCGGCGGTGTAACCGCCGAACATGGCAATAGCCGTAAACGACAGGTCTATCCCGCCGGAAAGCAGAACGACGAGGATCCCCATGGCCAGGATGATCATGCCCGAACTACCGCGCAGCACGTCCAGGAAGTTTTCCAGTGTCAAGAAACCGCTATTCTGGGTGGTCACAATAATCGAATAGACCAGGATGATACCCAGCAGGTACCATTCATTCTGGTTGATGTATTTATTAAGACGCTTCATGCCTGTGCCTCCAGGATGGGTGTTGACGGCTGAGGATCATTTTCACCGCCGCTCATCATCGATTGCAGCCTGTCGGCAGCATTGGGCTGCTCCAGTTCTTCGTTTGAAAGGAATCCAACCACTTTATTGGCGCGCATCACCATGACAGAATTACAGTTCGCCAGAAGTTCCGGCAATTCATCTGAAATCAATATGATGGACATGCCCTGTGAGGCGAAATTCTGGATCTGCTCATAGATATCAACCTTTGATGCGATATCCACACCCACGGTTGGGCCATCCAGGATCAAAACATTCGGATCCGTCAGTACCCAGCGGGCAATCACAGATTTCTGCTGGTTTCCACCGGAAAGGTTCTGCACATGGGTTTCCACGTCCGGGGTGCGGATGCGCAACTTCTTGACCATCTCCACCGCATTCTGGATTTCACTCTTACGATCCAGCAGACCGGCTCTGGTGGTGATGGCCGGAAGCGACGCGGATGATATGTTTTCTGAAATACTGTGTGTTGGAAACAAAGCCTGGGTATACCGGTCTTCCGGCAGCAGGCTTAATCCAGATGTTACTGCATCCGTTGGTGAATGAATGGCGGCTGGTTTTCCATTAATGATCACCTTTCCGCTCTTCGGAGGGTTTAATCCAAATAAGGAGAGTGCCAGTTCTTCACGGCCTGAACCGCGCAATCCGGTAATTCCGAGAATATCACCGGGGCGCATTTTTACATTGATATTTTCATAATGCCCCGGGCGGGTTAGCCCCTGTATTTCAAAGCGGGTGGAGTCGTCTGAAATTTTTCGTGTGTATCGCGGATATTCCACGCGGCGTCCGGTCATATGGTAAATCAAAGAATTGTAGGAAAGTTCCTTGCTATTAAAATCATCCACTTTCTTTCCATCCCGGAAAATGGTGATCGTATCGGCGACTTCAAAAACTTCGTTCAATTTATGACTGATAAAAACAACCGATAAACCTTTTTGTTTTAACTCCAGTACAATTTTTAATAAACGTTCGACCTCAATATTGGTTAAGGCTGTGGTTGGCTCATCCATGAAGAGCAGCTTGGCATCCAGACTCAACGCACGGCAAATGGCAACCAGCTGCCGGTTCGCCATCGAAATTTCGTCGATGTTGCAATCCAGATCCATGGTTTCGCCAATACGGGCCAATTGTTCTTCGGCTGTCTTGCGCACGTCGGCTTTGTTGACAAACCGCTTGCCCAGCGCGATCATTTTGTTCATGGAAATATTTTCCGCGACACTCATATGCGGAAAAAGTGAAAGGTCCTGGTAAATCACCTGGACACCTTCGCGAATGGCGTCAATCGGGTTCAATTCGCGATAGGTTTGACCGTTCAGTATAATTTCACCTGCGTCAGGGGTAATGGCGCCTGACATAATCTTTACAAATGTGGATTTGCCTGATCCATTTTCCCCGACCAGGCAATGGATCTCCCCGGATTTGATACACATACTGACATTATCCAGGGCATGAACACCCCCGTATCTCTTAGATATGTTATTGGCTTCCAGAATATTTCCGGGCATGGCGATTCAATTCCTCCGGCATGTAGATCCGATGCTGCCCGGAAATTGGGCAGCATCGGATCAAATTATTGGGAATACTTAGAAATCGAAGCTGTCGACGTTGTCTTTGTTGAGGATCAACGGGGCATTACCGAAGACAATTTTGCCATCCAGTTTGATCTTCTCATATCCGGGTTTCTTCAGGTCCATACCGTCTTCAATCTTTTCGCCTTTGAGGATTTTGTAAGCGATCAAAGCGGTGACATAACCGGCATCGGCAGGGCGCCAGCACTGTGCCTGCTGGATGAAGCCTTCTTTAATGTACTCGCCAGCCATGGAGGGTAAGCTCAGACCAACAACTTTGATATTCTTGTTGTTCTTTTCCTTCATCACGAGACCTTCCATGGTGGTGGAGGAAGCGGAATTACCGAACATGCCTTTCAGATCAGGGTAGGTTTTCAGGATTTCCTGGACTTTCGCGTAAGCGGCTTTTTCGTCATTGTTGTCTTCATACGGCTGCTTGGACACGAATTCCATTTTTGGATGATTTTTCTTCAGGTAATCCTGCATACCATTGAACCACTGCATGTGGGTTTCCATGGTCAGAGCGCCAACGAAACCGGTGTATTTACCTTCGCCACCCATGGCTTCAGCCAGGGCTTTGCCCATAACCACACCAAAGTCCTCATTCTTGAAAGCTTCCATGTCATAGTCCACAATGGGGGCAAGTGCCTGAGCTTCGTGGGCCACAACAACAATACCTTTTTCCTTGGCTTTCTTCAGAACAGGTTCCATGGATTTCGGATCATTGGGAACCACGAGAATGGCATCCACACCCTTGGCAATCAGGTCTTCAACCATCTGGGCCTGTTTGGCAGGATCGCCGGTATCGGGGGCGATTTGATAGGCATTGACTTTGTAATCTTTGCCGAAAGCTTCGACGCCAACGCGCATATCATCAAACCATGAAACGCCTTCCATCTTGGCGACCATAACGATTTCAAGTTCGTCTGCTTTTTCAACGGAGGAAGCAGGTGCGAACCCAACAGAAGAGAAAGCCATAATCAAAACCGCTAAAACTATTAGTAACCGTTTCATTATTTTCCTCTCAGCAATACAATAATAAGGTTTGGGGAATACTTACGCGTCAAACAAAACACAATACGAATAAAGATCTTGACTGACACAAAAGGGCGCTCTTTAAACTGGCTTCATCACCTTCTTTCGTTATTCAGTTTGTGAAAATTTTTGTGGAAATGTTTACACACATTATATCCACATAATTTCAGATTTCAATGCACTTGCGCTTGATTTTAAGCTGACAAATGTCATATCTTATTATGTATTTGTCATAAATTAACATTAATGAATGGTATTTTGAATATAATGAGCCAAGAGGACTGGAAACGCTTTCACGTCACTTCCACACATTGTTCCGTTATCAATTCAGGAATTCCCATCCTCCAAGCAGAAGGATTCTCCAGGAGCAGTTGATTGGAAAAAAAAGAGCAGGTCTCTGGCAAACACGTAACTATCAAAGATGTCGCCGAAGCAGCCGGTGTATCTCTGGCCACTGTTTCACGCGTGCTTTCCGGCAATGGATACTCCAGTGATGTCAGCAAAGAACGGGTAAATAAAGCTGTTCGCGACCTGAATTTTACGCCCAATGAAATGGCGCGAAATCTGAACCAGCAGCGCACCGATTCTATCGGATTGGTCCTCAAGAACATTGTTAATCCATATTATGGTTACCTGGCCAATGGTGTGCTGGATCGGGTTCACCAGCTCGGGTACCACGTGATCACCTGTGCCACCGATGAAAATGAACATATGGAACGCGAGCATATCGACATGCTCATGCGTCAGCGCGCAGCAGGAATCATCGCCGTTCCCACCTGTCAGAATGTGGAGTCCTGGCGCAATGCCATCGATATGGGATTGAAAGTTGTTTTTATTGATCGGCAGGTTGACGAACTCTCGGATGTGGACACCATCCTCGTAGACAACGTCCGCGGGGCGCACAAAGCCATGAGTTACCTGATTTCCCTGGGTCACACCCGAATCGGCATCGTAACCGGGCCGGTTACTTCACCCAACAACGCAGACCGGTTTTCAGGTTATCTTAACGCATTGAAGGAAGCTGGCATTCCATCTGATCCATCTCTTCAATTCCACATGGCAACCAAGGAAGATGATGGCAGGGCAGCTTTCCAGGCACTTCTCTCGTTACCCAAACCACCCACAGCCATATTTGCCGCCAATTACTACACGGCAAATGGGGCCATTCTGGCTTTACGCGAACACAACATCCGAATTCCCGAAGACATTTCTCTGGTGATTTTCGATGACGCTCCCTGGGCATTAATCAACAATCCACCCATAACTGCGGTGGCGCAACCCATGGCAGCCATTGGCCACCTGGCGATGGAACTGATGGACAAGGTACTTAGACTCAGCGAGCAGAACGCTGAACAACCCCATCAAAAGATCATCATATCACCCGAACTGATCATCCGATCCAGTTGCGCCAGCCCTACCGGTAAAAGGTGAATTCATCCATGAACCAACCCTTTGAATTCACCAAGAACGATAAATCACCGGAAAGATTGAGCACCATAGCAATGAAGTTGTGTTGCTCTGGAGAAAACAAAGCCGGAAAATATGTATATAATAAATTCCAACAGCTTTTTTCTGGTCAAACGGTGCCCAGTTCCGGGGAAGACCATCCGTCTGATGACCGGATGTTAACGGTATTCAAAAGTTCATTTGCATCGGATAATGGAAGGCGTATGCGACCCTTGATAGTTGGATGGAACAGGGGGGGTGATGACGGTTTATCCGTGATTGATTGGATTCATAACCCGCGGGTCAATAGCCATTCGTCAAATCATGTTTATAAAAACAATCCTTCGTACCAATGTCTAGAGCGTAACCGCCTGATCAATACCAAACTATCAGGCACAAATCAATCCAAATCTTGCCACTCTTCCATCAGGTTGTATGGAGAACGACCTGGCAATACCATCTTCCGAACCAAAGGGTGTGAAAAATCCCTGCGCAGGAAAAGAACACAATTAGCGGCATCAACTACCCCCCTTACCAGCAACATTGTCACCTTATCGGTAACAGGTTCAAATTTCACCTGTGGTATTTCCCTTATTTAGAGGTGAATGGTGAATACTTTTTCTTGGATTGCAGAATATCCCATTCAAATGCACAGTGAAGGGAAATGACGATGAAGAAGATAATTAATGACCCCAAGAATATGCTATCAGAAATGATGGAGGGTTACCTGGGTGTCTATGGCGATCACGTCAAACAGGTGGAAAACTATACCTCTCTGGTTCGCAAAGACCTCGAACCAGGTAAAGTAGGTATTCTGGTCGGCGGCGGCAGCGGGCATGAACCGTTTTTCCTGGACTACCTCGGACCCGGGTACGCTGACGGTGTCGCGCAGGGGAATATCTTCGCTTCCCCTTCACCCGATAATGTACTTGCCGTAACCAAGGCGATTGACCGCGGTAAAGGCGTAATTTATGTGTTCGGCAACCATTCCGGCGATATTTTAAATTTCGGTATGGCAGCCGAACTGGCCGCCCAGGAGGGAATTCGCACCCAAACAGTGCTGATAACAGACGATGTAGCCCTGGCGCCTCCGGACCGCATTAAAGATCGCCGGGGAATCGCCGGCATGCTTTTCGCCATGCGCATCGCTGGTGCGGCCTGCCATGGTGGCTACGATTTGGATGCAGTGAAATTGGTAACAGAAAAGGCAAATGCCAACATTCGTACCATGGGGATTGCCCTTTCCCCTGGCACAATACCCGGTGAACCGAAAGCCTCCTTCATGCTTGGCGAAGATGAAATGGAAATTGGACTGGGTCTGCATGGCGAACCGGGGGTCCGCCGCGGAAAATTCCAATCGGCCGATGACATCGTAGACCTGATGATGGATATGATTCTCAATGATCTCCCGTTCAAGAAAGGCGATGATATCTGTGTTCTCGTGAACGGGCTTGGATCGTCATCACGCCTTGAATTAATGATTGCCGCCCGCCGGATTCTACAGAACCTGACCAAGGCAGCCATTCATGTGCACGACATAAAGGTTGGAAATTATGCAGTCTGCCAGGAAATGGCCGGCGTTTCAATTACGATCATGCGGTTGGATAGTGAATTGCGTAAACTCTATGATTCTCCGAGCTCAGCCCTGATCTTTGACAGAAACGGGTTGTCAGCCCGGAAATAAACTTGAATTTTCCTTAGGAAAGGAGAAGAACAATTTAGCATTATTTACTGGTCCTCAATCTGATATCAAATAGTTTGATAAATTGATCTTTTATCCAAACGGCCCGGGTCTGCCCCCAATATTCGTAGAATTTGGCAGAGAGGGCGCCATATGTATTAATTAGAGGAAGATTTAAAATGAAAAAATTTATTAATAATCCAGATAATGTATTACCAGAAATGATGGAAGGGTATTTGCGCGTTTATGGCGATATCATCGAGCGCATCGAAGAATATCCTTCTGTCGTTCTAAAGAACCTGCCACCCAACAAAGTAGGGCTTATCGTAGGTGGAGGCAGCGGCCATGAACCGATCTTTATTGAGTATCTGGGAATTGGCATGGCAGATGGCGCTTCCCAGGGAAATATCTGCGCGGCACCATCGCCGGACAATGTTCTGGCCGTGACCAAAGCCGTCGACCGAGGCAAGGGTGTTCTGTACATATATGGCAATTATTCAGGCGACTGCATGAATTTTGACATGGCTGCCGAATTGGCCGATATGGATGGTATTAAAACCGCTACCGTTCGCGTGACGGATGATGTGGCTTCAGCACCCAAAGAACGCAAGAGCGAACGCCGCGGCATTGCCGGTGATTTCTTTGTCATGCGCATGGCCGGCGCGGCCTGCGACGCCGGCTTCAGCCTTGAGGAAGTGAAACGAATTGCCGAGAAAGCGAATGACAATACCCGCACCATGGGAGTAGCCCTCACCCCGGGAACCATTCCAGGCGAAAAGCCCGCCTTCACCCTGGGTGATGATGAAATGGAAATCGGCATGGGGCTGCACGGTGAACCGGGAATCCGCCGGGATAAAATTCAGCCGGCAGACACCATTGCCGATCAAATGATGGACTTGATTCTGCCCGATCTTCCTTTCGAAAAGGGTAATGAGGTGTGTTTGCTTGTCGATGGCTTTGGATCTACGACGCGTATGGAAATGATGATCATGATCCGCCGGGTAAGCCAGCGTCTTGACAAAGAGGGCATAAAACTCCATGATGTTAAGTTTGGCAACTTTGCCACTTTCCAGGAAATGGCCGGGTGTTCGATTACACTGATGAAATTGGACGATGAATTAAAGAAACTGTATGATGCCCCCATGTGGTCCATTTTGTTCGGGCAAAAAGGTTTCGCAGAAAAGTGATGTTTTGACCTTCGGAATTCCGCCCATCTTTTTGTCTGCGCGGGCAAGGTGAATTCCCGGTCAATTATTTCGATTTTTGGAAGGAAGTCGTCAAAATGAAGACATTAAGTGCAGCTCAGGCAAAATCCATGATGATCTTTGTTTCAGCCGCCATGGTGGAAGCAAAAGAGATTATGTGTGAGGCCGATCGAAATATTGGTGATGGTGATCATGGAATTGGAATGGCCAAAGGCTTCGGTGCGGCTTTACAGGAACTCGGGAACCAGGATTTTACGGATGTCTATAAAGTCTTCTTTACCGTCGGCCGCACCATGATCAAAGAGATGGGCGGGGCGTCCGGGATCATCTTTGGTACTCTGTTCTTTGCCGGAAGCAAAAATGTCGAGCCGAGCCCTGAAATTGGCATCCCGGAGTTCTGTACGATCTTTGACAAGGCGCTGGTTGAGATTAAAGTCAAAGGCCACGCCAGTATGGGTGACAAAACCGTGGTAGACAGTCTGGAACCCATGGTGGATGCGATGAAATCAAACGCGGAGAAAGACATTACCATCGAACAGTTATTGCAAATCGCGTTGGATGCCGCGATCCAGGGGAAGGAAGCCAGCAAACAATACGTGGCCAAATTCGGCCGTGCCAAGACTCTTGGCGAACGGGCCATTGGCTACCCGGATGCTGGGGCTGTTTCGCTCACCCTTATCGTGAAAGCCATGCTGGACTGGGTAAAAACACAGTAGATCAGGATACCATCATTTTGTCAGGTAAACGTCACGAGGGATAGACCAACTATCCCTCGTGCTTTTATTTAAACGACCAATTTTTTCGGGATTGGCTATAACCTGCCAATGAGTTCAATTTATGACCGGTATAGATCGTGCTCAATTTCCTTGATGGTATCCACTTTCGGCTGGGAAGATCCTCCGCGGAATTCCAGGCTAAGCCACTCTTTCATGACCTTCCTGGCCAACTCCGGTCCAATAATGCGCGCACCCATGCAGATGACATTGGTGTCATTGCTCAGGCGGGCACGCTCCGCCGAGAAGCTGTCATGGCAGACAGCCGCGTAGATACCCGGGTATTTATTGGCTGTGATGGCCATACCAATTCCGGTGCCGCAGATCAAAATGCCCTCATGTTTGAATTCGCTGGCAATGATCTTTTCACATACCAGCTTTGCGACATTGGGGTAATAGGTCTGGTCTTCCTCGCCGTTCACCCCGACGTCTTCATAGTCATATCCCATTTCATCCAACAGCTTCTTGATGACGTTCTTAATAGAAATACCAGCATTATCACAACCGATAATCAGTTTCTTCTTCATATTTTCCTCTATTTATAAAATTTTTCGACAGGCAAACCAATAAGTAAAATAATCATACCATTTATTCGAAAATAGATTCACCGGTATTATTGTCTTCAGGCATTGAATCATTTTAATCCGCCAATTGGAGAAGCAATGCGGTACAAAATTCTTCCCGAATATAAGCTCGAAAGTCCCATTGGCCCACGGGTGATCATCAGCGGACGCGAGGTGGATTATTTCTCGGGTACAGGATACCTTGGGTTGCAGAGCCATCCGGAAGTGATCGCCGCGGCTGTGGAGACCGTTTCGCGGTACGGTCTGTCAACAGCCACATCGCGCGGCGGATTTGGTGGGCACCCGGTTTACGATGAGCTGGAAAAGGAGGTCTGTTCCTTCTTTGACGTCGAGAAGGCCCTGCTCTTTCCTTCGGGGTACATGGGGATGGGCATTCTATTGCAGACCAGTACGCAACCCGGCGATCATATCTTCATAGACTCAAAAGCGCATTACAGTCTATGGGATGCCGCCCAGGCTTCGACCAGGGTTATAACACCTTTTCACCATCGGTCACCTGAAAGTCTGGCTGAAAAGATTAAAAACGAACTCCAGTCCAATGAGCAGCCACTGGTAATCAGTGATGGGGTTTTTCCCATTTCAGGCGAGATGGCACCCGTTCCCGAATACTTGAGGATGATCAAACCGTATGGAGGACGGATTTTTCTGGATGACGCGCATGGCATGGGGGTACTGGGGAATCACGGCCGTGGAATATTGGATCATTTTCAGATCGACACACCCGATGTAATCGCATGCGGCACCCTGGCCAAAGCGCTGGGCGGCTATGGCGGGGTAATCACCGGGGCTGCCGGGTGGATTGAACGCGTGGAACAAAATTCCGGGGTTTGCATCGGCGCCAGCCCTGTTCCACTGGTTACGGCTGCCGCGTCGGCAGCCGCCTTGAGGATCGCACGACAAAATCCATCACTGCGGGAAAATCTGTGGAAGAATGTTGACCTCGCGCGAAATGGGGTGCGGTCTCTCGGCTGGGATTTGGAGGAATCCCCGGTACCCATTCTGTGCCTGCCGGCACTGCCTGGCCAGAATCTGGTCAATATCCAAAAACATCTTTTTGAAAAGGGTATTGCGGTGGCATATGTGCGCGAATACACCAGTGCTCCTTCGGGAGGTGCGCTGCGGGTGGCCATCTGCGCGGGGCACACAGTCGATCATATTAACCGATTGCTTAAGGTTCTCTGCCATCTGGTTCTATAAATACATGGAATTCTTATCCGAAATGGCCATCTACGTAGTCCCCGGCGTGAATGTACTTTCGAAGAGATAAAAATAAAATGATTTATCCGGAAAATTTCAGTTAATGAACAGGAATGAATGAAGATTTTCAATAATCATTTAATCAAGATACTGGTGTTTGTCTGTTTGTTGTCAGGGTGTGTTAACCCTTTGAGCGGGCCAATGATTTCCACCACCATTACTACCCCTGAAATCGACGGTGATCAGATTGTCTTTCTTGAAAATGAAATCAAGACCAATTACCCCAACCTGTTCAGTCTAATGGTGGTAAAGGATGGCAAAAACCTGTATGAGAAATATTATCAGGGGCATACCGCTGAGACATACACGCATGTATTTTCAGTAACCAAGAGTGTCACGTCTGCCCTGATCGGCATTGCTCTGGATAAAGGTTTTATTAGAAGTCTGGATCAACCACTGGCTGATTACCTGCCAGGGTATTTCGAAAATCCAGTTCAGCGAAATAAAAAAGACATCACCATCCGGCAGGCATTGACCATGACCGGTGGTATCACCCCGACCGATGCCACGATTGACACCTGGTTTAAGCACGAGGATTGGTTTGGCTATACGCTTGATCAACCTCTGCATACATCCCCTGGAACAAAATTCACCTATAACACTGGCCTGACCCACCTGTTATCCGGGGTGTTGACCAATGCCAGCGGAATGAGCACTAAAGAATTCGCCGACCGGTATCTTTTCTCCCCACTGGGCATCACAAATTTCCGCTGGGATACCGATCCGAAAGGGTATTACGGCGGCGGGCATTTGCTCTACCTCACTCCCCGCGATATGGCCAAATTCGGCACTCTCTACATGCAAGTGGGCCAATGGGACGGCAGGCAAATCGTACCTGTCAGTTGGGTGGCACAGTCTATCAAAAAACAGATCAAGGTTGATGAATACGAATCCTATGGTTATCTCTGGTGGATTTTCAGCATTCTCGACACCACCAGCGGCGAAAACCTGGCTGCTTTCGCCGCCCGCGGGTTGGGGAATCAGCATATCATAGTCATACCAGAGCGAGAGTTGGTTGTGGTGATCACCTGCGATCACACAATGGCTTCACGAGACCGCTCTGATCCCGCGGATCTTATCAGCAGGTTTATTCTCAAGGCGATTCGCTAATCTCTTTCCAGTTTCCGGCAGTATTCATCCATGTTCAGTCGAATATGTGAAAGGTCTGCTTCATAAATAGCCAGATGCCCGGCGTCGATATTCGCCTGGTGGCGAGTGTCCCCTTTTGCCGCGCCGTCACGCAACATGGCAGCCATGCCGGATACTCGTTCGAATACCGCATTCATCAAAATGGAACGGTCCTGCAGACCATAGGCATCACAGAACAGGCGAACACGCCTGCATTGTTCGGCAATACTACCGAAATGTTCCGGGTTTGATGGAGCGGTGAGCGGCGCGAAACGGTAGACCGCGTAGGAGATATCCCATAACCGCGGGCCGGGATGGGCGTTGTCGAAATCGATTACACCGGTCAGACGATCGCCCTCGAACAGGCAATTATACGGGGCATAATCCCCATGGCAAATGACCTCCACCGGCTCACGTGAAAGACATTGCCAGCCATTCGTCCACTCTCGGGCGATGCCCATGGTCGCGTCATGCATACGCCGAAGCAGCCGGGATGCCTGAAACAGCACGTGGTTAACCCGCAGGTCAATCGTCAGCGTGATTGCGGCTTTTCCCGGCAGGAACGCCAGAATTTCCCTACCCTGGCTGTCAATTCCCAGCGGTTCGGGTATCTCATGGATACCCTGTTGACGCAAGTGATTCAACAAACGGTGAACCCGCGGCGTCCAGGTACCAGAAGTTCGATGGACAGTGTTACCTACGCGCAGGACGGAGGTCATGGTTCCGCCATGAAGTTCGTTTTCGAGATTGTCATCCATTGGGAACCAATTCTACCCATCTTTGGGTTCGTTTTCACCCCAATTTTGCTATGGCAAAACCAGTGAAAACGGGTATAATCCTCTCATTATTGTGTGATGCGCTCTTTGGGTAACAAAAAAGTGGTGTTTTGCGGGTGTTTTTTGTTGAGCATTTTCCGGCCTGAGGCCGTTAACTGGATGCCCCCGATACTCCGATAAGCAAAGAGCATTGGGACCATCCAATTGTGAGAATTGGAACCGTCTGAAAACCGGCAGGTGATTTCCTGCCGCCAACAGATGCCTGAAACAGCGCATCTCCCCGGGATTTGGTAATGGGCTTCCCGCATTCGGGCCCGGTCAAATCAAGTTTATCATCGCCGTCCGGAAAACCGGTCAGGTTAAACCTGTCCGCGTGGTTTCAGAACGGCATATACAGGAGATTGTTTCATGTCATCAAAGTTTGAAGAACTCGGCCTCCAGCCGCAATTCATGCGCGCCGTCGAACAAATGGGTTTTGACCAGCCCACCCCCATTCAGGCAGCCGCCATTCCGGCGCTTCTTGATGGTCGTAATGTTATCGGCCAGGCGCACACCGGCACAGGGAAAACTGCCGCGTTCGTGTTTCCCATGCTGCATAAGATCGAATCAGGTAAACGCACACCCCAGGCGCTGGTCATGGCTCCCACCCGGGAACTGGCCATTCAGGTAACCGAAGCCGCCCGCCAGATGGCGCAGGAAACTCCGGTGAGGATAATGACCGTTTATGGCGGACAATCATATGGCATTCAATTGCGCCAGATTGATCGCGGTGTTGATGTTGTGGTTGGCACACCCGGCCGCCTGATCGACCTGCTTAAAAAGAAATTGCTTGACCTGAGCCAGGTTAAGTTCGTGGTGCTTGATGAAGCCGATGAAATGTTGGAAATGGGTTTCATTGATGATGTGGAAACCATCTTCAAATCCATCCCGGATGAACGGCAAATCGCGTTGTTTTCCGCCACCCTTCCGCCGGCCATTCGCAAGCTGGCCGACCGCTACTTGAGCGATCCGCTGGAAGTCTCCGTGATCAGCGGTCAGCGGACCGTTGCCGAAACCACACAGCAGTACCTTCGAGTGCGCGATGAAAACAAACAGGCGGTATTGATCCGAATTCTTGAAGCGGAAGAGGTCAAGAGCGCGTTGATCTTCACCCGTACAAAAGCCCGTGCCCAGGAACTTTCTGATGAATTAAACCGGTTGGGCTATCCGGCCGGCGCCCTGCATGGCGACCTGAACCAGGAAAAACGCGAATGGGTGTTGAACCGTTTTCGCAAGAACATTATCAACCTGCTGGTAGCCACTGATGTAGCCGCCCGCGGTCTGGATATCGAAGATGTATCGCATGTCTTTAACTTTGACATGCCCGAAGACACGGAAGATTACATCCACCGCATCGGCCGCACCGGCCGGGCCGGCAAGAAAGGCAACGCCATCACCTTCGTTCATCCGCGTGAACGCGGTCGTCTTTCCCAGGTGGAGAACTCGGTCAAACAGAAGATCGCCGAATATACCCTGCCCACTCGCGATGAAATACTGCAGAAACGTGACGAACGCTTCGCCGAACAATTAACCGGGCAGATGAGTGAAGGTCATTTCAAACGAGAAGCCGCTCTGGTTGCAAAACTGGTCGAATTCGGGTTCAACCCGATGGAAGTAGCCGCGGCAGCCATCAAGATGGCCCGCGCCAGCGAAACGCCCGTTCCCGCGGCGGACCTGGTTGAACCGGCTCCCCTCACCCGCAGCCAGACATCAAAGCGCGGTAATTACGATCAGCCGCGCGGTGCTGACCGAGGTGGATTCCGAAATGGCCGTACGCATCGTGGACCGGAAGCCGGTATGGTGCGTCTGCGCATGAACATGGGCGGACAGCAAGGGTTGCGTCCCGGTGACGTAGTCGGCGCGATCGCCAGCGAAGTTGGCATTCCCGGCAAAGCCATTGGCGCCATTGATATCCAGGATGATCATACCTACGTGGATGTGGCGGAAAAACATGCCCGGCTGGTTCTGCAGAAGAGCAGCGGCAAATACTCGCTGCGCGGCAAAACGGTCGTTTTGAAGCTGGCATAACAGATAGCAAGGTAAGCGCGGGTTTTTATCCGCGCTTTTTTTATTAATAAATAGTATTACAGGATGATAGAGCCTGACGAAGCCATTGGCACGCCCTCGACAAGCTCGGGCAGCGCACACTCGGTGGCTGAGCCTGTCGAAGTCACTGGCACGCCCTCGACAAGCTCGGGCAGCGCACACTCGGTGGCTGAGCCTGTCGAAGTCACTGGCATGCCCTCGACAAGCTCGGGCAGCGCACACTCGGTGGCTGAGCCCGTCGAAGCATCGGGTGCTGAGCCTGACGAAGCCACTTGCACGCCCTCGACAAGCTCGGGCAGCGCACAATCGGTGGCTGAGCCCGTCGAAGCATCGGTGGCTGAGCCTGTCGAAGCCACTTGCACGCCCTCGACAAGCTTGGGCAGCGCACATTCAGCGGCTGAGCCTGTCGAAGCACCGGTCACGTCCCACCATATCCCAAACCTCTTTGACAATCAAAAAACAGGCTGCCCGGAATAGGACAGTGGATAACGTCAAAAATGCCATTGAATGGAATGGTATTTTCACTAAATCCTTAATCAAACCATTACACATTCATAATGATTCTGAAAAAGGTGGTTAATTGAAGCGTAGTATTTTCAATGAGAAAGGAATAAAAATGCACATTGTAGTTACCAATGACGACGGTGTGGTTGCCCCCGGGTTGCTCGCGCTGGCGAATGAGATGAAAAAGATCGGTAGTGTGAGCATCCTGGCTCCAGACAGGAACTGGTCCGCTTCAGGGCATGTGCGTACGATTGACCGTCCTCTTCGGGTGCGCGATGTCGTGCTAAGCGACGGCACCACCGCGCAGGCTTGTGACGGTGCGCCTTCAGATTGTGTGGCGCTCGCCCTGTGCGGCTTCTTCAGCGAACCCGTAGATCTCGTTGTCTCGGGAATCAATCCCTTTGCCAATATCGGCGATGATGTTACCTATTCGGGAACCGTCACCGCCGCCATGGAAGCGGTAATCGGCGGGCTGCCCGCCGTTGCTGTGTCTGTCGATTCGCCGGACAATCATCTTGGCATGGTGGATTACCAGACGGCGGCCACATACGCTTTAAAGATCACCCGGGCCATGCTGCAAAAAACCTTACCCAAAGGACTTCTTCTAAACGTCAATGTTCCTTATGTCCCCACGGAACAGGTAAAAGGTATCCGTGTCACCCGTCAGGGAAATCGTGAATACCATGACCGTCTGGATAAGCGTGTTGATCCGCGCGGAAAACCGTATTACTGGGCGATTGGCGACCTGCCGACTTCACATGCCGAACCAGGCACAGACGCGGAAGCCCTCCTGAATAACTATGTATCCGTCACACCCATCCAGTTGGACCTTACCGCCTACCGCTTTCTACCGGAAATGAACAGTTGGGGCTGGGAAGAATAAAAGACGGATACAGCAAGACCTGTTTACGATCAGGGTTCAAAAACCGCTGATCGTGTTTGCATCTCTATTAATGTTCCTCGGTAAACCCGTTTTGTTGAATAATTCCCAGAAACACAGGTACAAGAGACGGGTCGAAAAGCAGTCCCGATTGTTCAATAAAGTACTGAATGACTGCCTCTTTCGTCCATGCCGGACGGTAACAGCGGTCTGTGGTCAGAGCGTCCCATACGTCAACCAGTGTGAAAATCCGGGCTGCCAGTGGAATTTCGTCTCCTTTTAAACCGCGCGGGTACCCGCTGCCATCCCAGTGCTCATGATGACAGTAAGGTATATCCATCACATTTTTTAACATTTTTATGGGAGCGATGAAGTTGTATGCATAAACCGGGTGCATTTTCATCACTTCCCACTCTTCTTCTGTCAATCGATCCATCTTAAAAAGGATGGAGTCAGGGATGGCAATCTTCCCAATATCATGGAGCAGCGCACCCCTGCGAATATCTTCACATTCTTCCGGGCTTAATTGCATCTGATTGGCCATACGGACAGCCAGGGTAATAACTCTCTGCGCATGCCCTTCCGTCTCCTTGTCGCGCATTTCAAGAGCCCTTGCCCAGCTTTCCACAGTTTCATCGTAAACACTTATATCCGCGTTTTGATCAACAATTACAACATGATTGTTGGCAACCGTCCGTATTCCCTGATGTGAATAAGGAGAGGAGTTCTTCCAGAGAATGACCCGATTGCGGCCCGAAGTCTTGGCCTCATACAATGCCTTGTCTGCCCTTGAAAATAAACTTTCCATACCGGTGGTTCCGGCATGGATATGGCAGAGACCGATGCTCACCGTTACATTGATGTTATAAAATTCCGTCTGAATAATGAGGGATTCAATCCGTTGCCGTAAACGGTCAGCAATGTGGATAGCTTCCTCTTCTGAAACATCTATCAACATACCGATAAATTCCTCACCCCCATACCTGCCGGTTATATCCGTGTCGCGAACACTCTGCATGATCTCCTGAGCGATGGTTTGAATCACCCTGTCCCCAATCTGGTGACCATAAATATCATTGATCGTCTTGAACAAGTCGATGTCGACCATCATGACAGCGATTTCAGATTCTTCCTTCCTGGCTTTATCCACATACTTTCGCGCCTGGGAGAAAAAACCTCTCCGGTTCAGAAGGTTGGTTAACGGGTCCAGAATGGATAATTTTTCAACTTCCACAACCAGATTTGAAAGGATATCGCTCTGTGCCTTTAATAATGTCCGCATATCAACAAGATGATATTGCCGATTGCGGGAAATGGCTACAACGATCGGGTCATACAATTCATCTGTTTTACGCTGTAAAGCCCGATTCACTGCTTCACGAATCGAGGTCTTTTCATCGAAAACGAGGGCGGTTCCCCCATTTTTTCTTAAGAATTCAGCCACGGTCTTTTTAAGGAATAACTCCACCCCATAAGGTCGTCCAAGCGCTTCAAAGCAACGCTCTCGCGAGATCATACCAACACATTTTTTTCCTTCAAGCACTATCACACCCGGCAAGACGGGCATTTGCTTAAATATTGAGGTTACTTCCACAATTGATGATTTGATGTCGATTCCACAATTGAAATATGGCAATCTTGTCAGTGTTATTTGGGAAAGCCGTGTCTCTTCTTCGACATTGAGTGAGATTATTTGATCCATACTCGAGGATTCTATCCATCTGGTTTTAATATGAGGTTATGACTCGGTTAATATTGCGAATCAATTTAATACCAAACAGCGAAATTTTATGCCTGTTGTTAATCTCTTTCTGACAGGCGACATTCTGCCTGACTGTACCCACCGGCAGGCATCTATTGAAATGGCAGTTGTGATTTCTCTACACTTTTAGGTATATAAGTAAAACCCAGATGATACTGTGGATGGCGATGCTTGCCAACAGCATAAAAAGAAAAACGGGTTTTCGGGTTTTATGGTGAAATATCGCTCGACCGAGTAGTCCACCGGGAAAACCGCCCAAAAACGCCATTTGGTGCAGAGTCTTCTCGGGAATTCGTCTGCCTTCCGCGACAGCCTGGGCTTTATCCAACCCGTACATGCCAAACAACAAAACAGACAGCAATCCGTACCAGGCCAGCGCGATTTTTGCCAATACAGGAGAAAGCATGGATGCATTATGCCACCTTTCCCGCCAGGTGTGAACATCCGCAATGACAATCGCGCGATCCAGTCATAAATGCAAACAGAGCACCCTTTCGGGTACTCTGTTTGTGTCGGACCACCATTGTTCAAGGGGTGGTTTCAAACGATGTAAGGTGTTGCTCTACTTATTATCGACAGACCTTCTGTGGAATTTAGCGTATGCCCATCATCAGGTCGGTTACCAGTTGGTCAAGCCTTTCATACTTCAGGCCGCGTGCCGCGATGGCAGCGCGATCAAAGTTATGGGCTTTCAGGCTGGTCGCTTTTTCCGGAGTGAATTTGCCAAAGAACTTATCCATTTCCGGGTCATCGGCATGAATTTCAGCCAGCAGAGCCTGGATTTCTTTATCCTGGTTGAATTGTTTGGCTTTTTCCTTGAAAATCAAGTAGCTGCGCATGCATCCGCGGGCGAAGTCTTTCACACCTTCGTAATCTTCTGTGCGGAAGGCATGGGCATCGAAGTGGCGGCTGCCGGAATAACCAACGTCCTCCAGGAATTTAACAAGGAAGAATGACTGTTTCCAGTTCTGCGTGCCAAACCGCCAGTCCTGATCGAAGCGGGCATAGTTCTGGTCGTTCAGGTCAATATGGAACAATTTTCCGGCATCCCAGGCCTGGGCAACAGCGTGCACGAAATTCAAACCGGCCATGTGTTCATGGGCCATTTCGGGGTTGACACCCACCATTTCGGGGTGATCGAGTGTTTCAATGAAGCCCAGCATAGCGCCTGTGGTTGGCAGGAAGATATCGCCGCGTGGTTCGTTCGGTTTGGCTTCCAGGGCGAATTTGTATCCATATCCCTGGCTGTGATTGTATTCACACAGGAAGTTCAGAGCCTCACGGAAGTGTTTGTACCCATCCAGCAAGTTCTTGGGAGCATCGGTTTCAGAACCTTCCCGGCCTCCCCAGAAAACGTAGATCTTCGCGCCAAATTCAGCGCCAAGGTCCATGCCGCGCATGGCCTTCTGGATGGCGTAGGCGCGGACTTTGGGATCATTGGCAGTGAAAGCGCCATCTTTGAAAACGGCGGAACTGAACAGATTCGTCGTGGCCATGGGAACCACAATGCCGGTTTCTTTCAAGGCTGCGCTGAATTCTTTTTTAATTTTATCCGCTTCGGCGGGGGTAGCATCGATGGGAATAAGATCATTGTCATGGAAATTCACACCATAAGCGCCTACTTCTCCCAACAGTCGAACGATATCAGCGGGAGATAGAGATGCGCGAATGGGATCATTCGTCGCGAATTGATCTCTTCCAGAGCTTCCAACGGTCCACAGGCCGAAGGTAAATTTATGTTCAGGTTTGGGGGTAAAATTTGCAGACATGAAACATCCTCTCGTTATTTAAAATTTGGCTCGTGCAAAATATCATCCAAAACCAGGGCGATGGCGCCCATCACACAGGCATCCTGCCCGTGCGCGGATGGAACAATCTTGAGTCCCTGGCTTTCCAGTTTCAGTGAATTTGAATTCACCACCTTACGGACAACCGGTAAAAGTAATTCGCTGGCATAGTTCAATTCACCGCCAAGAATAACCATATCCGGGTTGAACACATTTACCAGGTTGGCGATCCCAAAACCAAGTTTCTCACCAACTTCCTGCATGGCAATGATGGCGGCGTTGTCGCCTTCTGAAGCGGCGTTTGTGATGGTTTCGAAGCCGATGTTGTTGATATCGTTGTCCGCCGCGTGTAAAACCGTGCTAGGCACACCCTGTCGAAGGGTTTCCTTAAAGCGGCGGATGACCGCCCGCGGGCTCACCTGGGTTTCCCAGCAGCCATGTTTTCCACAGCCGCATAGTTCTCCATCAGGTTCCATGATCATATGGCCTACTTCAGAAGCATAGCCGTGACTTCCGCGAAAGAGTTTGCCATCTATCATCACACCAGCACCCAGACCCACGCCACCGGTCAGGAAGATAAAGTTGTGTTCTCCGCGCGCGGCTCCAAAGTAATACTCACCCAGCGCAGCGGCTTTGGCTTCGTTGTCTACAAAGACCGGCAGATTGAAACGCTCTGTCCATAGTCTAGACACCGGGATATTTGTCCAGTTCAGGTTTGGGGCAAACATCAATTCGCCGTGTTGCAAATCTACCAATCCTGGAACTCCCAAACCTATACCCAGCGGAGTCAGGTTAAACGAGTACCCTTTTTTCAATCCTTCGTCGGTCAGTTGATAGGCACGTTCAAGTATCTCGTCAATGTTGTCATTCGCGTTGGATTTTAAACGTTTGCGCCAGAGGACATTGGCCAAAAAATCAGTAACCACCAGTGAGATGTAATCCACGCCAATCTCGATCCCAATCGCGAATCCACCTGACGGATTTAGCTCCAGCAACAAACCCGGCCGCCCAACCCTGTCAGACTGGAGGATGGTTTCCTGCACCAGTTTGCGTTCCAGCAGCGCATTGATGATCTGCGATACTGTGGAACGATTCAAACCGGTGAATTTGGCCACTTCCGCTCTTGACAATGGGGCATGATGCCTGATTGTGTTGAGCACAACGGCAGTGTTGAACTTGCGAACGAGATTTTGATCTGCGGTGGTTACCATAAGGACTCAGCTACTTCAGAAGGATATGTGTTTAGATCCGGGTTACCTATCTATTCTTCTTGAAGTACACATCCACGTATACGGCAGCCACCAGAATGGCACCTTTGACAATGTACTGCCAGGCAGGCTGGACATTCAGCAATTGCAGGCCATTGGTCAGGCTGGACATGATCAGAGAACCGATTAATGAACCAACAATGGTTCCAACGCCACCAAGTGGAGAAGTACCACCCAGAATACAACTGGCGATGGCATCCAACTCATAACCCTGTCCGGCAGAGATCGTACCATAACCAACATAGGAAGCCAGCGCGATACCCGCAACTCCGCAAAGCAATCCCATCAAGATAAAGATCGTGAAAACATTCTTTTTGATGTTGATACCTGACAGACGGGCGGCTTCTTTATTTCCACCCAAAGCATAGGCATGGCGGCCAAATGGAGTATTTGTTGAAAGATAGGACATGATCAGGGCCACTATTGCCATTAGCAATACTGGAATCTGGACACCATTGAACTGGTTAACCATGTAAACGTAGATGAGTACCAGCGATCCAAAGAATGCGGTTTTTGCCAGGTCAAGGCTTAATTTAATGGGAGTAAAACCATAGCGGCGTTTTTGCTGACGGGCCATGAACATTGTGACAAACATACCTGCCAGGAAGACCGCGGCTACAACCCATCCCAACCATATTGGCAAATAACCCTGAGCGATATAGGTGAAACCGGGTTGATTTGCGGGAATTGTGCGGCCGCCGGTGACCAAAAGAATGGCACCGTTCCAGATCCACATGAAGCCTAATGTAACAATGAAGGCCGGAACTCCCAGGTATGAGATGATATATCCTTGAATCATGCCAACCAGAATACCCACTGCCAGGCCAATTATCACAGACAAGGTTGCGGCCAGGTATGGTTGATCCGGGATGAGCTTATACCAGACAAAAGCCTGGAGGTAAGCTACAACAACCGAAATGAATCCGGCTAATTTGCCTACAGAGAGGTCAATACCACCGGTTACGATGACCAGGACCATTCCGACTGCGAGGAAAGAGGTAACGGTCATCTGACGAAACAGGTTTGACACATTCTGTGAACCCAGGAACGCACCTTTGGTCAGGAAGAAGAACACGATCCAGATCATCACCATGAGAATGATGATCATGGAGGTCTGGAGATTGCGGCGGAACCATTTGCCGAGCATTCCAGAAGAGCTTTGACTTGTTACGAGATTGGTAGATTCCATATCGACACCTTATGAATGGATGATTTTATGACTTGATTATGCTATGCCGGTGGCAAGTGCCATTATCTTTTCCTGAGTTGCCTCAGAAATTGCCAGTGTTCCATTGGAATGGCCTTCGTGCATCACCATGATCCGGTCACTCATACCGAGGACCTCCTCCAACTCGCTGGAAATCATAATGATGGAAACTCCTTTTTCAGCCAGTTCATTCATCAGCTTGTAGATCTCATACTTCGCGCCTACATCAACACCGCGTGTTGGGTCGTCCATGATGAGGATCTTGGGGACGGTCATCAGCCATTTGCCGATGACCACCTTTTGCTGATTGCCACCGGACAATGAATCCACCTGATTCTCAATATTACTGATCTTGATGGAGAGATTCTTGACCTGTTGGAGGCTGGATTTTAGCTCCTGGTTTTTGTTGATACGCCAGGGTTTGGAAAACGAATACAAATTGGGTAGCGAGAGATTGTTCAGAATGGTTTGGATGAGAACCAGTCCCTGCGCTTTGCGATCTTCAGGAACCAGGCTAATACCTATATTTAGGGCGTCTTTCGCGCTTTTGATTGTAATTTCCTTGCCTTCAAGGAACATTTTTCCTTTGGTTACCTTGCCAAATTCGCCGAAAATTGTGGTAACAAGCTCTGTGCGACCGGAACCCATCAAACCCGCGATACCGAGGATTTCACCCCGCTTGAGTTCAAACGTAACACCATTAAGAAGTTTATGAGAAGGTTCTTCCGGGTCGATCGCATGTAGATCCTGGACTTCGAATATTACTCCATCGGGTTTGCGTGTGCTATGAGGGAAACGCTCCTTCATTTCACGCCCGACCATATTCTTGACCAGGCTTTCAAGGCTGAAGTTGTTTGTAGGCTGGGTTGTAACTGTTTTGCCATCACGCAATACGGTGATGGCGTCTGTTATGCGGAAGAACTCTTCCAGTTTATGTGAAATGTAAATACACGTGATCCCTTTATCTTTAAGGGAGCGCAGTATTTCCATCAATTTGTCAATTTCAGCTTCAGTCAAAGCGCTGGTGGGTTCGTCGAGAATAAGCACTTTGGCATTTTCAGAAAGTGCTTTTGCGATCTCAACCATTTGCATCTTACCAACACCCAGGTGTTTAACTACATCATGCGGATTGACTTCCAATTTGTAATGATTCAAAATTTTCTGGGTTTCCGCGTACGTCTTGTCCCAGTTGATAACACCATTTTCCGTGATCTCTTTTCCCAGGAAAATGTTTTCACCTACTGTCATATCAGGAACCAGTGTCAGCTCCTGGTACACAATCGCGATACCTTCCGAACGGGCTTTTTGAATTGAACTGCTGACCAGTTTCAATTCCTGCCCTTCATATAGAACTGTACCTTCATATGTACCATACGGGTACACGCCGGCGAGAATTTTCATCAAAGTCGATTTCCCCGCGCCATTCTCGCCGCAAAGGCCGTGGATCTCTCCGCGCTTGAATTGAATACTAACATCATCCAAAGCGATAATACCGGGGAATTGCTTGGTTACATTTTGTACATCGAGGATAATTTCTTCAGTCACAGCCTGCTCCTCTGGAAAAATCACACATCGTTACATTACTGTAGTTTTTTACTGGATATCGGCTCCCCGGTTGCCCGGGGAGCCGACAGCAATGAAGTAGATTACGGTTTGGCAGGGCGGTCAGATTCGGGGATGTCGCGATAGACATCATCGTACGTCTGGAAGCCGCTCTTCACGATTTCATCGAAGACATTGGCTTTGGTGACCTGGACAACGGGCAGGAACACGCAGGGAACTTCGCCCTTGGCGTCGGCAACGTTGGTCAGTTCGGCCATGCTGTAGTTCTTCAGGCCTTCAATAGCTTTACCCTGGAGCAGGGCATCGATCGCATCGACAGCCATAGGAGACAGTTTGCGGATGTCTTTGTAGATGGTGACTGTCAGTTCGCCTTTGACGATGGAATTGCAGCCGTCAGCGGTGGCATCCTGGCCGGAGATCGGCACAACGATGTTCTGGGCTTTCAGGG
>CAYQUX010000027.1:0-53726 GCA_964420995.1 uncultured Leptolinea sp.
TCTGCCGAGGGCACAAGAGAAATCAAGGTTTTGATCCCCATTGAGGGGACGATGTTCGAATTCTGCCGAGGGCACAAGAGAAATCAAGGTTTTGATCCCCATTGAGGGGACGATGTTCGAATTCTGCCGAGGGCACAAGAGAAATCAAGGTTTTGATCCCCATTGAGGGGACGATGTTCGAATTCTGCCGAGGGCACAAGAGAAATCAAGGTTTTGATCCCCATTGAGGGGACGATGTTCGAATTCTGCCGAGGGCACAAGAGAAATCAAGGTTTTGATCCCCATTGAGGGGACGATGTTCGAATTCTGCCGAGGGCACAAGAGAAATCAAGGTTTTGATCCCCATTGAGGGGACGATGTCCGAATTCTGCCGAGGGCACAAGTTTGTTTGCAGGTAGGGTTGACCGCCAATAGCGGATATCCATCCAAATGCATCGAACTAACACAAAATCCGCGGTCAACTCGACACGGTCTGCCGGGGAGCGGACGCATCCATGACACTATTTTTCTGGTGGTTTGAATATTTTATCCTTATGTAAACAACAAAGACGGTCAAATGCGACTTCAACATCACTCCGGGTTTCTTTTTTGTGGTTGGCCGGGGAAAAGATTTTCCGCGTATTTCTTTCCCGTGAGGAAATTGACGGAAGAGTGCCAGCACACATCTTCATTTGAGGTAACGATTATCATTCCATAACGCGTCAAATGACCATAAGCGATAGGTTCACAATTTCTTTACTTTGACGTAGAATACCTTTGCAACCTTTTCATAAGGTTGCGTTCATATATTCTTTTTCCGGGTGGTTTTGGATGGCGAAATACATAGGTGGTGACCTGGGGGGTACAAATGTTAGAGCCGGTATCGTGGATACTGAGACGGGTGAAGTTACAAACCTGATCTCTGTTCCCACCATTGCTCGCGAAGGACAGGATGCCGTGATTCATCGCATGGCTGATCTATTCCTGAATGTTATCAGGGAAAGCGGGCTAAGAAATTCTGATATTGGCGGGATAGGTATTGGCGCACCGGGTACCATTGACATCGAAAACGGAAAAACCATTTTTCTTCCCAATCTTTTCGGGCACTGGGAAAACGCTCCGGTGGCGGAAAAGATCAAGGAATACACCGGTCTATCCACGCATCTGCTGAACGATGTGCGTGCCATAACATTCGGAGAATGGAAATTTGGCGCCGGGCGCGGAGCCCGCTCCATGGCGGTATATGCCATCGGCACCGGTATCGGCGGCGGATTGGTGATCAACAACCAGCTTCACCTTGGGATTGATGGTACAGCCGGAGAACTGGGCCACACCATGATTGACTATAACGGCCCTCTATGCGGCTGCGGTAATCATGGCTGCCTTGAAATGTACGCCTCATCACCGGCCATTGCCGCCGCGGGTTTAAAAGCCGTTGTTCAAGGTTGGACAACCAAGATTGGCGAACTGGCCGGCTATGACCTCAACAAGATTACGGCAAAGACTGTCAGTACGGCTGCCATCATGGGCGATCCTGTAGCCGTGGATATCTATGAGAAAGTCGGGTTTTATTTGGGGATTGCCATCTCGAATACCATCCTGCATATAGCCCCCGATAAGATCGTTATCGGCGGGGGCGGCATTCAGGCAGGTGACCTGTTGCTGAATCCCATTCGCAGGACGGTCAGGGAACGCGTCAAAATGGTCAATGTTGACCGCGTCAGCATTGTCCCGGCGGAATTGGGTGACAACGGCGGCGTGGTTGGCAGCGCCCTCTGGGCGTATCAGCGCAATACAAATTAGCGATGTTAAAGAGGTATGTTCAAATAATTGGACATACCTCTTTTTTTATCAGATTCGCGGGGTTTTCAAAAACCCGCGTTTCCTTGCATGATTCACAGGGGCAACGCTCACTCGTTCTCGGGCGTACGGGTAAGGCCGATACCCTGCCTGTCCAGTTGACCGGCTTCCAATCGGTCAATCCTGTCTGGAAACGTCCTCTTGATGGACATTTCGACCCGATGAATTTGCTCTTTTATTGAAGGCTGACGCGTCTTCGGAGCAATGGATTCAAGGTCAGACAGAAGCGCCAACAGTCTGCGGGAGACCTGAATGGATTTTGCCCCGTAGAATCGAATCTCGTCTACGGCCAGAGCGAGTATATCTTCCCATCCCGGTGATGGATAAATCAACCGCAGATTGCCCCGTGCATCATACCGGTATTTGGTATCCAATTCCCGGGTAACAAACAAACGCAGAAGGTCTTCCAGGCGGTCGAGAGCCATAACGGCCGTGGTCGG
Source organism: uncultured Leptolinea sp. (assembly GCA_964420995.1). Lineage (GTDB taxonomy): Bacteria > Chloroflexota > Anaerolineae > Anaerolineales > Anaerolineaceae > Leptolinea. Next base: position 2,280 of record CAYQUX010000027.1, read on the forward strand.
GTCATTGATGGCCGGTGATAAAGCCCGGATGGCAATATCAACGATCAATCGCAGGGCATACCTGGGATCCTGGTCAATCGTACGTTGTTCACCAAGGTTTATGGCCCGGATTATCTGCCATTCGCTAATTCTTGAGCTGTCACCATACAGACGCGCCACAGCAGCTCCTTCTGGCACTGTGTCTCCTGTGGCATAGAGAATCTCAATTTGAATATTGTTCTTCCCGGCTACGGATATTAATTGCCGGGTATTTACTTCCAGCACGGAAGCGGAAATCCCTGAATAATAAATGGAGCGCACCGGTGAACTGAAGGATATTTTTCTCGCCAAATCCCTGCTTTCTTTTTTCTCTGACCATGGTTCGGGATAGTTTTCCAGAATTTCCCTGCGTCCAAACCGGGCGATCATATAAAGAACGCTGGTTATTTGCAAAACAGAAATCCGTTGGATTAATGCCAGGAAAAGAACAGCGCTGATAACGACAGCGGCAATGGAGATGATTACCGACAGATCCGGAACATCACCATTCTTGTAAAGATTTGTGGCTGCCAGCGATGTTAAGGAAAACAGGAAGGTGGCTGTGAACATGCCCAGGGAATGCTTGATCACCCCATCCTGCAGGTAGAATGGGGCTAATCTCGGAGAATATGAATTGCTGCTGAACTGGATCATGACAAAGATCATGGAAAAGACAATACCGGTAAAAGTGATCATCCCTCCTGATATGGTGGAAAGCAGGGTGACAGCAAGGTCGGCATGGAACAGGCTGATATCAGTGAATACCAGAAGGTCGATATAGGGGATAAGACCTCCCATTAACAACGCGGTCGAGATGTACACCGCCGGGATTCCCCATACTCTCGTCTGCCGATGGATATGATTGGGTATAAGTTGAATTTTCACAAATTCACCATTCAAATGAAAGTTTTATTGCTACCAGTATAGCAAGATGTGTATAATTCACCCATGAAAACGATTGGACTGCTGGGTGGAATGTCGTGGCAATCGACGGTTCATTATTACCGAATCATTAACGAGGAAGTGTCTGCCCGATTGGGCGGTCTGCATTCCGCGAAAATTTTACTTTCATCCATCGAATTTGCAGAGATGGAAGAACTGCAGCATTCCGGCCGATGGAACGAGGCCGGTGATCTTCTTGCTCGCGAGGCGGTTGGATTACGAAAAGCTGGCGCCGATTTTGTCGTGATTTGCACCAACACTATGCACAAAGTGGCAGATCACATCGAAAAGACTTCCGGACTGCCTGTTTTGCATATCGCTGACGCGACTGCCGTTGCCATCAAGAAGGCTGGAATGTCGAAAATCGGCCTTTTGGGAACGCGCTACACCATGGAACAGGATTTTTACCGCACCCGTCTGATTGAAAAACACGGGTTGGATGTGGTGATCCCCGGGCCGGAAGACCGTGAGATAGTCAACAGGGTCATCTACGAGGAACTATGCCTGGGTGACGTTCGTGTTGAATCCAGACAGGAATACCTGCGTATTATGGGGGAACTGGCGCGGGGTGGCGCGCAGGGAATCATCCTCGGTTGCACCGAAATCGAAATACTGGTCTCGCCGCAGGATTTCCACCTGCCTTTGTTTCCGACCACCCACATTCATGCCGTGGCGGCGGTTGATCGGGCCCTCTCATAATTAAACACGGGGTGGACCGGCTTTCACCCGGGTCAGGATGGCTTTTTCATCTTTCAATGACCAGAGTGCTTCCATCCACCATGTGATTCCCAGGGCCGCCAGCTGCCTGACCATGCCCAGCGATTCGGGCTGTTTGGGATCAGTCTCCCCTTCCATAACAATGTCATAAGAGCGTTCACCGGTATGACGGTTAACGTAATCCGTCATATCACGAATGACAGACAAATCTGGATGCCCGGTCTGCACCTTTCCATCAGGACCCATGAAATTGGGGAGCAGACCATTGTATTGCAGCGCGCGCTGCATGGATTTTTCACGCGGCCAGGCACCCACCACCCAGATTGGTATTCCAGGCTGCTGCAGCGGAGGCGGCGGTGGATTGAAATCCGTCGGTTGGATATGGTAATGCCGGCCTTCGTATGTGAAAGGTTGTCCCTTCCAGAGACCGGTCAGTACTTCCAACCCTTCGTCCAGGCGTTCCGCCCGCACTTTGCGGTCAGTGGGAAGCCCAAAGTTCATGAAACCGGTATCCGCGGCACCCAGTCCCACGGAAAGGATCAAGCGGCCGCCGCTCAGATTATCCAGCGTGGAGGTTTCACTTGCCAGCTTCCAGGGTGATATCACCGGGAGAGGTGTAAGCATGGTGCCCAGTTTGATCGTGCGGGTTTTCATGGCAGCGGCGGTCAGACTTACCCAGGCATCAATCCCCCAGACAGGCTCCCACACGAAAAAGCCATCCCATCCGGTTTTTTCCGCCATGGCGGCGCAATCGGCGGCAAAGCGGGCATTACCAAAAGGAAGAACGAAGCCGAATTTCATCTCAACCCTCCTGTTTCTCTACAGTTAAGAGTAACAATTATTGGTTTGAGAATCAATCAAAATACTATGTGGAGATATGGGGATTAAGGCTATTTACCTGTAACAAATTGTATTCGAGTTTGGGTTAGATTCATGCGGCTGTATGGTTTGGGAAAAGCGCATTCGGGTGACTTATCTAAAAAATGGGGCTGTCCAATAAGTAAGGGACAGCCCCTTTACAGGTTGCCAGGTTGAGAGACGCATTCTTGCATCCCCTAAAAAAATTTTAGATCAAACCCGAGAAAAATTTATTCTCGAAACAATTACCGGTACACCAGAAATCCCAGAATGGCCGCTCCAATTACCATCCAAACCGGGCTGATATTGGTGTAAACCAGCAATCCAAAGGTCACCGCGGCAATCAAAGCCTTGTCCCAGCCAAGAGTCAGGGCTTTCCCCACACCCAAATTATCAATCCCCCACACGGTACGGAACATATCAAACGCCACATACGCCAGCAAGCCCACCACAAACGGGCGAACGGCTTTAAGCATGGCAACCATGGTCGGACTGTCTTTGATATTAAAAAAGAACGCCATAAAGATCAGTACCAGAATGGTTGTTGGCAAAACTGTCCCGGCAGCGGCAAATGTGGCTCCCCAGATTCCACCGACTTTATATCCCACATACGCTGATGCCTGCGGCGCGGTCGGGCCAGGCATGGCATTGCTCAGGGCAATGGCTGTGGCAAAATCATCCGGGGTTGTCCAACCCTCGGCGACCACTTCCCGCTGCATCAAAGCCAGAGAAGCTGGTCCACCCCCCCATGAAAAAAGAGCGACTTTGGTAAATACAAAAAATAGGCGTATATAGAGTTCCATCATGGAGCTATTGTATCCGAATCAGAACGAGAAACCCCCACTATTTTGTTTCAAATTTTGACAATTCCTTTGCTAAAGCGCATACATGACCACACCTCATCCAATGCGATCATGCGCGCCGGGCGCCATCCCTGTGGTTCCAGCATTTTCCAGAGGAGGTCCCGGTTGATATCCGTTGGCACACCGGATGTTCCCTTCGGGTACGCCAGCCAGACTGGCAGTGACCCGTCAAGTTTTTCGAACCGCGGACGGGCGATGGATTCAACTTCCGCTTTGGTACGCAGGAAAATAAGCACCGCACCGTTCAGTTCATCCGGATCGAAAATCAATGAGTTCTGCGGCATCTCGTGCTGTAAAACGTGCGGCATATCATTCGGCGCGCGAATGATATCAATAGTCACGCCAGGTTTGATCTGCAATTTTTGCGCGAGAGAAGAAGGCATACTTTTCACCTTCCTTTCCATCAAAACCTCAGGGCAGGCAGCGTTTCCATTCCAGCCAGCTCACCGGGATGTGTCCCGCGCTGAGAATCAGGGCGGCCAGCCCCAAAGGCCAGGCTCGAAAATTGACGGCAACTGCCAGAATCGCCAGTACCGGCATGACCGCCATGGGAACCGGAATACCATACATGGGCGCGAACAACCACCGGAAATCCCTGCCAAGATGGATATAGCGCGTCCATCCGGCAAAATAGATGCCCATGAACAGGCAAAAAATGGCCAGCGCCAGCTTGTCCAGGAGAGTATCAAAATGGAAGTTGTAGAAAAAAGGCAGGGCAAAACATCCGATCTGCCCTAATCGTTCGACGGTTTCCAACACCTGAACGTTGAATTGCCGGCGGCCGTCTGTTTCCACCGGAACGTTGCGTGGCTTGAAGATGAGAAACAGAGCGTTGGGAAGCAGGAGCAGGAAAGTGACGATCCAACCATTTGGCATGCGGATACCCTCGATATTCAAGATGCGCCAATCCGTGGATTATTTCCCGTTGAAATAACGGATCAGCGGATGGAAATAATACTCCACCCAGCCGCTTTTGTACGAATCAACCTGGTCTTCCGGTAAATTTGACTGTATTAATATAAGGCCGCACCCACCGGGAGTATCCTCCAGGGTGATTTCCAGGCGGGAATCCGCCGCTCCGTCAGGAAACTCCGTAGTCCGCCAGGCCTGAACAATGCGGCTGTACGGTTTCAATTCCAGCGTTTTCCCGGTGATGTATCCGCCTGCTATGGAAAACCCCCCGCCCAGTCCGGGCTGGATATCGGCTGAATCTCCGGTGAACACGGCGTGTTTCGCGCTGTCCATCCAGGCTTCATACACCTGACGGGCTGTGGCGGATGGGATGACTGTCTGCAATTGGATTTGATTGCTCATGGACAATTCCCTGTCATATGAGAAATTTGGTTGTTTTGAGAATAACAGGAGAAGCCTTCCATTTCAACTGTGCATACAGTACGATATCCCCAATCTTAAATGACAGGATTGATATATGGCCCCCCTTTCCAAACCAGCTTCTTTCAACCCGCTTAATAAAACCCAACTTTTTGCGCTTTTGCCCGGCCGGCTTGTGCTTTTCGCCGCCTTTCAGGGGCTGCTCACGTTCATCTTCTGGCTGGCAGGTCGCCAATCTCCGGTAAAAGATGCCGCCGCCTGGTGGGTGGTGCAGGTCATTCTGACAAATCTCGTGTGTATCACTCTGTTGGCTTTCTTAATGAAACGTGAAGGCCGCCGTTTGAGCGATCTGTACCGGGTGGAAAACAAGTCTTTCTGGAAAGGTCTGGCAGTGGCAACAGGGTTGTTTATTGTAGGGCTGCCTCTGGGGGCACTGCCAAACACCTTTGTGGCCCAATGGCTTTTCGGTGATCCGCTCATTCCGGCGCACATGATGTTTAAACCCCTGCCCGCCTGGGGATTGGTTTTGGGTCTGCTCTTTCCGCTGACCATTGCCTTTGCGGAGATCCCGTTTTACTTTGCCTACATCATGCCGCGCTTGCAGGCGGCTACTGGCCGGAAGTGGCTGATCACCCTCATGTGCGGGCTGATGCTGGCTGCTCAGCACATTACCCTGCCGTTGATCCTTGATGGAAACTTCATTCTCTGGCGTTTGTTGATGTACCTGCCGTTCGCCCTGTACCTCGGTGCGGTGATGCAATGGAAACCGCGCCTTCTCAATTACTTCATGTTCTTCCACGCATTGATGGACCTGAGCGCGCTGGCGGTGTACTTTACGATTTAAACGCGCCTTTTTCGTATCTATAAAAACTTATCGATTGTTGATAGACCACACAATGTATAATTTATGAAAATCAACTGCAATATCTCTCATTTTTCCTAAAATAGCCGATAATTAAATCAGGAAAATTCCTTACAGGTTTTATGGCAAATCGCCTTCGTTTATCTCCCCTGATCGCTTATATTTCCATTTTTATCCTAATAACAACAGGTTATGTTTGTTTTTCCATTCTCTTTGGAAACACTCTCACCAATGGTGTTCCCACCATAAATCCATTCCTTCTCACAAGTTCATTGGTGACCCTGACTGGCTTGGTCATCGCGGTTATGCGATCTGCGGGTGAACACTGGTTCATCCGTGTCAGTTGGTTGTTGTTTGCGGCAGCATATTTTTTTGACAATCTGGCCAACATTTTAAAAGTATTTTTAAATCAATCTGAACCCAGAGATCCAGCCCTCTTTATGATCATGGTCAGCTATACACTGATCAGTCTGGGAATCGTCCTTTTACCTTCGGTTCAAAAACCAGTGAATTTCTTATCGAGAAAATCAGTAGATATGCTGGTTATTACACCGGTATTACTGGTTTCAATCTGGGTGTTTCTGGGAATCCCTTTCTTTTTTTATGCGGTACCTCTTTTTGACCAATTATTTACCGCCTTGACCTTTGTAATGATCATTACGGTTTTTGATCTATTGCTGCGTCGAAAGAATTACGCAGATCAAAAGATCAGTTTACTCTTATGCCTGAGCATAACCGCCACGATTGTTGGTGAAATTTTGATAGCCATTCAACGTTCCAACAGTCTGCTATGGTTTGAGGTCGGCATGAACCTGTGCTGGATCATCAGTTATGCGGCCATCGGGACAGCCGGATTTACTGTTAAATTTACAGACCAGCCGGAAGCCACTGTTGATCCAAATCCAGCCAGCCAGGTTTTGAAAAGAGATTACAACCTTATTTTGCCGCCGATATGGGCCGCGTTATCCTTTAGCCTGCTGATCTGGAGCCATTACCACCCTGAAATATTGCCCTTTTCAGTTATTGCCGCGGGGACAGGAAGTCTCATTATCATTCTGTTTCTACGTCTGGCAGAAGCCGTGATGGAAAACGCCCGTTTGATCAGAGACGCGCATCAGGAGATCGATTCACGGAAAAAGATGCAAGAGAAGTTCTGGCACGACAGCCGGCATGACGCGCTGACCTCTCTGCCCAACCGCTCCTTCCTAATTGATCAACTTCAGGCTGTCCTTGAGATGACCAGGGAAGAGAAAACCATTTCAAGTACGTTATTGTTTCTTGACCTTGACCGATTTAAAGCGATTAATGACAGATTTGGGCATTCCGTTGGAGACAAGTTGTTAAAAGCTTTCTCAGAGCGTTTGATTTTTTGCGTCCGGCCGGATGATTTTGTCGCCCGGTTGGCCGGGGATGAATTTGCCATCCTCCTCAACAACCTTCAATCCTCTCAAACCGTGTACAAGATCGCTTCCCGTATCATGGATAAGATGAAAGAACCCTTCGAAATTGAAGGGAACCTGATCATTTCCGGCGTGAGTTTCGGGATATGCTTTATTTTGCCCGAGTTTACCTCACCGGAAGATATATTGAAAGAAGCAGACAAGGCTATGTACCGCGCCAAGCGCAAAGGCCGCAGTCGTTTTGAAACCAGCCGGATGCTGGAGTTTTAAAGGCTATCCCGCAAGGCCCAATTCTGTACCTGTTGAATGAGACGAGGGAAACTTGCGAGCACCGCTTCGCTGAGTGATTCGGTCAGGTCAAATGACTCGGCACTGATCGTGAACATTTCCGCCGCGGGAATATGTCCATAAAGCATACCGGCCAATGCCAGCAGACCCGGTGCGTCAAATCCATGGGTGATACTGCCGGGGTCCACTGCGCGCGGCACAAGTGTCGTTTGAGTGATCGTCCCCGCAGGCTCATCTCCCGGAACACAGGCATCGATAAAAGCCACCCTGTCGCAGAAGGCCAGTTCTTCGGCCATCTCGGGAGTCAGTTGCTGACAGGTGAGCAGCTCAACATTCTCCGGCATTCCCAACTCTTCCAGCATTTCCACTGCCAGCACACCAGCGGCATCGTCGGCTCGCAGTGTATTGCCGTAACCGATGATCAGGGTTTTCACGGGTTCAATCTTTTCCCAGAACTTTTTTGATATCTTCCAGATGCATCATCCTGTGATGGGCGCGGGAAAGATTTACATTCTTGCCAACCTCGATCACCGCGGCTGCCCACATTGGGTTTAACCCGGCGATTTCTCCATCAATGGTTTCCGCTGTTTTCAAAAAGAGTTTGACCGCCTTACCAGGTGCGATTGCCAGGCACATTGGCTTTGTTGAATCATTGATCGCATCAATATCATTGGGTGAAAATTCAATACTGCCATTTTGCCAGCGGTTTAACAATACAAGCGCGCGTTGATCCCAGAATGCCATATGAACCAGCACCGCTGAGACAGTCCAACCATCCGGCATTGGGGTGGTCAGGTCTTCTTTGGAACAGGTTGCCAGTAGATCCCGGTATTGTTGAAGGGATGTTGTATTAATTTCGTTGAGTTCCTTGAGATCCATCAAATAATCCTTGTTATCCAAATTTTTAATGCCGTTATCAGGTACCAAATTCTACAACCGTATGGGTTTATGTGGTGTACAATTTTTAAGATGGGCATTCAAACCACATTTCCTACCACGCTATCCCGGCAGAAAAATATCAGGGATACTATTGATAATATCGTTGAAAAAATTGTCGATTCTTTTCATCCGCAACGCATCATACTCTTCGGATCTTATGCCTACGGGCATCCTCGGCTGGAAAGTGACATTGATCTGCTGATCATCATGGATACAGAAAAACGTGAAATTGATCAGGCGCAGGAAATTCGTCAACGTATTAATCCTTTATTTGCCCTGGATATTCTTGTATACACACCGGAAAAATTTTCTCATCGGTTAAAAATGGGAGATCCGTTTTTGTTGGAGATCCAAACAAAAGGCAAGGTGGTACATGAATCCCCTCACGCTTGAGTGGATTCAAAAAGCGGAGGGGGATTATCATGTTGCCCTTCGCGAGTACCGTGCACGGAAAGATATAAGTTACGATGCAGTTTGCTACCATTGTCAACAAATGGCCGAAAAGTACCTTAAAGCATTTCTTCAAGAAAATTTAAAGCCTGTTCCGAGAACCCATAGTCTTATGGAACTAATCGTAGATTGTCTTAATGGAAATAAAAACTTTTTGTTTATCCAGTCTGATTTGTCGCAGTTGGAAGGGTATTCTGTTCAATTCCGATACCCCGGCCAAACAGCAGAAAAGATCGATGCCCAACACGCAATAAAAAGCGCGAAAGTTGTTAGGCAATTTCTTAGAGTATTTTTCAACCTTGATTAATGACTGCATCCCTTCCCCATGACCGGGAAAGGGATGCATTTGGAGAATAGAGGTCTGTCGTGGCTGGCAGCACTCTCTGTGTGGCTTCGATCAGGATTCGCGGGTGAGGGTATCCACAACCCGTCCATCGGGGGTAAACAGGCTGATCTGCAGCGGCATCTGCCCCACGGCGTGCGTGGAGCATGCCAGACAGGGATCAAACGCGCGGATAACCGCTTCCACCCGGTTGAGCATACCTTCCTGCAGCTTGTCCGCTTTCACATAGTAACGGGCTACCTGCAGGGCGCCCTTATTCATGGCCAGGTTGTTGTTGCCCGAGGCGATGATCAGGTTGGCCCATTGCACAAGGCCTTCTTCATTCACTTTATAGTGATGGAAGAGGGTTCCGCGCGGGGCTTCGCTGACGCCGATTCCTTCCAGGCTGTTCACGCCGGCTGTGGCGCGCACGCTGGTGGAAAGAATATCCGGCTCATTCAGCAATTGTTCGATCATCTCGATCCCGTAGAGGATTTCGATCAGGCGGGCATAGTGATAATGGAACGAGCTGAGCACGGCGCCTTTATCAAGGCAGTGGAATTCGGCCAATTCCTGGTCTGCCAGGGGAGTTCCCGTTTCGGTGGCAATGTTCAAGCGGGCCAGCGGACCCACCCGGTACATGCCGTCCGGGTAGCCCATGGGTTTGAAATACGGGCTCTTCAAGTACGACCAGGGCTCTATAGCTTCGCCGATGTAATTCTGGTAATCGGTCGGGTCCAGGTTGTCTTCCAGAATGCTGCCGCGCGGGGTGACCACGCGGATATGGCCGTGATAATGCTCCAGTTTGCCATCCTTGCTCACCAACCCGAGGAACAGGCTGGGGAAATTGGCAAACGTGCGGATGTATTCCTGGTACTGGTTAAGACCGGGTTTATACCAGTCCAGTGTGCGGCGGATGATCCCCAGCACTTCGGGGATATCGGCCAGAATGGTTTCGCGGGCTTCTTTGGTCAGTGGCGCGTTCACGCCGCCGGGAACCACCCAGGCGGGGTGGATGCGTTTGCCGGCCAGTCGTTCAATCACCTGCTGGCCGAACTGGCGCAGACGAACACCGTCATGAACCATCTGTTTATTCTTTTCCGCCAGGCCGAAAATGTTGCGTTTTTCCACCGGCGAGTCCATCCCCAGAAGCAGGTCAGGGGCGGAGAGGTAGAAGAAATTCAAGGCATGCGACTGGATGATCTGCCCGAGATTCATGATTCGGCGCAGGGCAATAGCCGTGGGCGGGATGCGAACCGAGAGGATCTGGTCGCAGGCCTTACCGGCGGCGATTAAATGGCTGGTGGGGCAGATGCCGCAGGTGCGTGCCGTGAGTGACGGCATTTCGTAAAAGGGTCGCCCCTCAACGAACTTTTCAAAACCGCGCACCTGTGTGACGGATACATGTGTGTCAGCTACGCTGCCATCATCATTTAAGTAGATGTTGACCTTGGCATGGCCTTCAATACGGGTGACCTGTTCAATGGTGATTTTTTTCGTCATGGTCATCCTCCTAGGCGCCGAAACGTGAGAGGTTGGTCAGGTCGGGAACCCGTCCTTCCACCAGTTCACTCAGGGTATAGAAAATGGTATCAGCCGAAGGCGGGCAGCCGGGAACAAACAAATCGACCTTCACCAACTGGTGAAGCGGCAGCGCCCGGGGCAGAAGGGCTGGAACCACCTCCGCGGGAACCTGCTGGTTCAGCGCGTCAAGGTCCAGGTAAACCCGGCGAAGGGTGGCTTCGGCACCAAACGGGTTGCGCATGGACGGTATATTGGCCGTCACGGCACAGTCACCAAAGGCGACCAGCATTTTGGTGCGTTCGCGGATTTTCTTGATTTTGTGGATATCTTCCTCGGTGCCCAACGCGCCTTCCACCAGGGTGATATCCACGTTTTCGGGGAATTCCTTGGCATCCACCAGGGGACTGAAGACAACGTCCACTTTGTCTGCCAGGTCCAGCAGGCGGTGGTCAATATCCAGGAAGGACATATGGCAGCCCGAGCAGCCGTCCAGCCAGATGGTCGCGAGACGTATTTTTCGGGTCATTTGGCACCTTCTCTACGCATAACAAGATACGGCAGGAAATGGCGGCGTTTGGCCATTTCAGCCACGGATTTACCTTTTTCTGCCAGCGCGCCGGTGGGGCAGACATGCACGCATTTACCGCAGCTCGTGCAGGTTTGTGATTCACCCCAGGGGGTGGAAAAATCTGTAATGATCATAGTGTTGATACCGCGGTTGCGGAAATCACGGGTGTGGGCGCCTTCAATTTCTTCGCATACACGCACGCACCGGCCGCATAAAATACAGCGGTTGTGATCCACTTCGTATTTGGAGTGTGAAGCATCCACCTGATATTCGGGATGCAGGTAATCAAATTCAATGTGGGTAACACCCAGCTTCTGGGCCATGGCCTGCAGTTCGCAGTGACCATTGGCCACACACACCGCGCAAATGTGGTTGCGTTCGGCGAACAGCAACTCAATGATCATGCGACGATACTTATCAATTCGCTCATTGGAGGTGATGATTTCCATGCCCTCTTCGGCGGCCGTGGCGCAGGAGGGTACCAGTCGGTTGGTACCCTTTATTTCCACCATGCAAAGCCTGCACTGGCCGGTGGAGGAAATACCCTGCAAATTGCACAGTGTGGGGATATCAATATCATTCTGGCGGGCGACATCGAGGATGGTTTCACCTTCCGCCGCGCTCACCTGTTTACCATCGATCGTAAAAGAACGGACTACCGGGCCGGTCATTTGGCCACCTCCGTGGATTTTTCAGTTTTGATTATTCTGTCCAGGTATTCCTGGCGGAAATAGCGTAGTGTGCTGATGATGGGATTCGGTGCTGACTGACCCAGACCGCAAAGGCTGGTATTTTTCACCATGTCACACAGCTCTTCCAAACGCTTCAGGTCCCATTCAGTGGCCTCGCCGGCCTGGAATTTTCCAAGCAGGTTGTAGAGCATGGTGGTGCCCACACGGCAGGGAATGCACTTTCCGCAGGATTCTTCCATACTGAATTCCATGAAGAAGCGCGCCATGTCGATCATGTTGGACGTATCGTCAATGACGATCATGCCGCCGGAACCCATCATGGAACCCAGGCTCTTCAGCGATTCGTAATCCACCGTGGTATCCAGGTATTCTTCGGGGATGCAGCCGCCCGAAGGGCCGCCTGTCTGTACGGCTTTGAATTTGTGCCCGTTGGGGATACCGCCGCCGATATCGTAGATGATCTCACGCAGGGTAATGCCCATGGGGACTTCGATCAGGCCTGTATTGTTGATCTTGCCGGTAATGGCGAAAACCTTGGTCCCCTTGCTGGTTTCAGTGCCTATGCGGGCAAACCATTTGCCGCCATCATTGATGATGCCGGGGATATTGGCAAGGGTTTCCACGTTGTTGATCAGCGTGGGGCTCTGGTGAATACCGGATTGTGCCGGGAAGGGCGGACGCGGATTGGGTGTGCCGCGGTTGCCGGAGACGGAGCTCATCAGAGCGGTCTCTTCACCGCAGACGAACGCGCCAGCGCCCAAACGCAGTTCAATTTTGAAATTCAACGGGGTGTTGCAGATGTTCTGACCGAGAAGACCCAGTTTTTCCGCCTGGCGGATGGCGACCTTGAGACGTTTTATGGCCAGCGGGTATTCAGCGCGAACGTAGATGTAGCCCTGCGTGGCGCCCACGGCATAGGCCGCGATGACCATGCCTTCCAGCACGCGGTGCGGATCGCTTTCCAGCACGGACCGATCCATGAATGCGCCGGGGTCGCCTTCGTCGGCATTGCAGATGATGTATTTCTCATCACCGTTGGCTTTGGCCACCATGCTCCACTTCAGGCCGGTTTTGAAACCGGCACCGCCGCGCCCGCGAAGACCGCTATTAAGGACTTCTTGAATCACTTCGGAAGGTGACATTTCAGTCAAAGTTTTAACCAGGGCGGAATACCCGCCTGTGGAGATGTAATCTTCAATGCGCTCCGGATCGACCACACCGGTATTTTCCAACGCGTTCTTTTCCTGGCGGGTAAAGAACGGGATATTGGTGTCGATCAACTGATCCTTGAGAGGTTCCTTGCCAAGCCTGTCCATGATGGCAGGCACCAGTTCGGGGGTCATTTCTTTGTAGAGAAGGTTATCCGGCAGGATGGAAACTATTGGGCCGGCGGCGCATAACCCCATGCAACCGACTTTCTTGGCTTTCACAGTTCCTTCCAATCCACGTGCTTTGATTTCGGCTTCGAACGCGGCGAAGATATCTTCACTGCGGGAAGAAACACAACCGGTACCAGAGCATATGTGGATACGGTAGGTGAATTTTGCTTCGTCCGCCCGTTCCTGCTCCATGATAGCTACTAGTTCTTCATTTGTCATGGCCGATCCACTCCTTGATGCGTTTCTTCATATCTTCCACTGAGAGTTTGCCGACCACTTCGCCGTCAAGAATGAGGACAGGCGCCAGGCCGCAGGCGCCCACACAACGGGCGACCATGAAGGTCAGGCGATTATCCGGAGTGGTTTGACCAGGTTCCAAACCGTATTCTTCTTTGATCCAGTCCACAATTTGGCCGGAGCCTTTTACGTAACAGGCCGTACCGGTGCATACTGAGATCACGTGCTCGCCCAGCGGAACCATGTTGAAATGACTGTAGAATGTAGCCACACCAAATACCTTGGAGGGGGGCACATTTAGACTGGCAGACACATACGCCAGAGCTTCATCACTGATATTGCCAAACGATTCTTGAATGGTATGTAAAGTCTCAATGACAGCTTCCGGGTTGTATCCATGCCGCCGCATGGTGGCATCCACCAGTTTCCAACGGCGGTCATCATCCGGCGGGGCGGGCTTTTTCTGCGTAAGAACCATCTATCGCTCCCTTATTAAAAGAATTTTTGAATGACCATGCGGAACAGGTCACTTTCAGTCAATATTCCGCTCATTTTGTTGTTCGCGTTCATCACCGGCAGGCTGTGGATCTTGTTGCGCAGCATCTGGCTGGCGGCTTCTATCAGGGAAGCTTCCGGTCGAATGGTGATCACATTGGTGGTCATGATCTGTTCCACCGAACTGGTGAGCACCTTGAGGGATTCTTCCTGATTGTTTCGCGAGAGGAAACGGGAATTGTCATTGCTGAGCAGGTCAGTGCGCGTGACCATGCCGGCCAGTTCACCTTCGGCCACCACGGGTAGTGAACGGATACGTTCCGCTCCCATCAAGCGGTGGGCTTCCAGCAGCGAATCATTCGGATTCAGGGTGACCACATGCGTGGTCATGTAATCACGAACGGTCAGGGTTTCTTTTAAGTCCGGCAGTTCGGCGAGAATGAAGCGAAAAATATCGGATGTGGTGATGATGCCCACCATCTCGCGATTTTCGTCCACCACAGGAATCGCGGTGATCTTGTTTTCAAGCATCACACGGGCGGCTTTTGGGAGCGGTCCGGAAGCCGGGACGGTGATGGGATTCCTGGTCATGATCTCAGAAACCTTGGCGTCTTTCAAATTGATCTCTGTAGTCCAGGCATTTTCCGTTAGAGTGGGAATATCCGTGCGAAGCAATCCACGGCGGGTAACGATACCCACCAGTTCGCCGTCTTTCACCACCGGTAAAGCCCGAATCTTTCCGGCGTCCATGGTACGGCGGGCGTCGTTGAGGCGGGTTTCCGGGGTAATGGTGATCACAGGGGAAGACATCCAATTGCGAACAATTCCGTTTTTCATTTCAGCCTCCGTCTATTTGTTTCAGGCTGAGTATAGGATCAGGAAGCTGAAAAGTCGTCACTCTGGATGTGTGAATCCGCTCATCGCAATGGGTGAAATTTTTCACAATTGATATACATATAAATAACTACTGAAAGCGCTTGACATAATATAACAAGAGTTATATTATGTATGATATATAACGCTTGTTATATAAAAGGACAAGAAAATGATGCCACCCAAAAAGAAATTCGATCAGGAAACTGTAATCAACGCCGCGTTCCAGGTGTTGCGAAAAGAAGGGTTTCAGGCTGTCACAGCACGCAGTGTAGCCAACGAACTGGGCTCATCCACCACTCCCATTTACTGGGTGATGGAATCGATGGAAAACGTGGAAGAAGCCCTGCGCCTGAAGACCCTGCAATTAATGGCCGAGTTCCAGGGAAGAATGTACACAGACAATGTTTTCATAAATCTGGCCATCGGGTATGTTGAATTCGCCCGCAAAGAGCGGCACCTTTTCCGGTTTCTGTTCCAGGAAAACAAAAAACCACTGAATATCCACGAAAAAGACATATTCCAAAACGCCTTAAAAATGATCATGGGAAAGGAACCACCCATCGGTGCATTCTTTGGCGAAATAGATCAGTCGGCAATGGATTTATTAACCCTGCAATCCTGGATCTTCACCCACGGGCTGGCTGTTGCAGTGGCTTCCAATCTCCTGAAATTCGATTCGGAGAAAGAAATTGAAAACCTGATCATGTCAGCCGGTGGTGCATTCTATATGCAGCAAATGACCCTTGCGAAAAATAAATAAAAGAAGGAAGAAAAATGAATCTTAAGAACTTTTTCATTCTGGCGGGAAGAATTATTTTATTGACTGTGCTTGGCGTAATCGTCTCCATCCTGTCCTCCTCGATCACTCCCCAGCCGGATATTGTCAAAGCGGCCTCTGACTCGGCTTCCAGCCAGACTCTGCTGCTTCTCCTGCTGGATCGTTTTGTGATTGCGCTGATCTTTACGTTCCTTCTGTCCAATACATCTTTGCGCGGCCTATACCTGGCAGGGTTGCTCTTCTGGTTGACCTTCGGGATCAGCACCTTGATGATGCAAATTGAAACTTTGCTCTTCGGCAGCGCATTCCCCGGGCTGTCCACGCAGGATGTCTTCAAACTGGTACTGACTGCTTTTACAGGCTCCATTTTGTACGTGCCATTATCCATACTGGTGATGGGCTGCTGGACGGGAACCGGCACAGCGATACGGCCGTTATTCCGAAAGGATTATTTTTCCAGGCTGGTCTTGCTGGCTGTAATCTACCCTGTGTTGTATTTTTTCTTTGGGTATTTTGTTGCCTGGCAATCGGTTGCCGTGCGCGAGTTTTACGCCACAACAACCATCACCACGGCACAGCCCCTTTTGACCATCATCCAGATCGGGCGCGGCGCGTTGTGGGTACTGGCAGGATTGCCGCTGCTGGTAATGTTGGATAAACGCTGGCATGTCATGGCCGCGTCCATCCTGTGTTACTCATTGCTTCCATCCTTTGCGCTCATCCTGCCGAATCCCTTGATGCCCGAAGCCGTGCGCCTGGCTCACCTGGTGGAGATCAGTTCATCGATGGCAATTTTCGGCGCTCTGTTTGGCTGGTTGATGACAGGAAAAAATAACCCGGCTGCTTAAACAAATTTATGGGCAAATTTATTTGCCAAATTTTATCCAAAATGTGACCTAATTATATAAATATAGTAAGCGATTACATATGAAGGAGTGGAAATGAATAGCGTCAGACAATTACTAAAATTAAAGGGTGGATCCGTTTTCACCATTTCACGAAATGCCACAGTGTTCGATGGAATGCGGACGATGGCAGAAAAAAACATCGGTGCTTTGGTTGTGATGGATGACAACAGGCCTGTGGGTATTTTTTCTGAACGTGATTACATACAAAAGGTTGGATCATTAAAAAAGACCCGGACCGAACATCAATTGAAGAAGTCATGACCAGAACGCTGACCACAGTAACTCCGAATCAAACCGTGAGAGAATGTATGGTTCTATTGACCGAAAAACACATGCATTACTTATTGGTTAAGGAAAACGAAGAACTTGTGGGCTTGATCTCAATCGGTGACGTTGTGAGAGATATGATCGAAGAATTGGAGTTTATGGTAAACCAATTAACAGCTTCCTTCTCGGGGCTTCGCTAAATTATTAGTTTCTTTCTGCACTGGTTAATTGTGTATTATTTCTTCTTTAATCTGCCTGTCATTCGAGTGTTTTTTACGGGAGATTTTTTCCAGGTAATACGCCACAGCCAGAGCAATTACTATTGCCGCGATAGCGAACAATGAAGCCGGTTCATAATCTTTAACATCAATAATTACGACCTTACGTGCTACCGCAATTAATGCAACTTCAAGGACAATCTCTACATGAACTTCGTTCTCGTTTAAATAGGCTTTTATCGTTTCAAGTAATTCCAAACCAATTAGTACCAACATAAAAAAACCGAACAGGTCGAGCAATTCGGTAATATCAAGGAGGTAATTGGTTGGATTGAAGATATCTAAAAAGAGAATCCGACCCAGTTCATATGTTGATAGCATCAACACAATGGCCATCAAAATTATGAGAATGGCAAGAATAAATCGTTCAAATTTTTTCAACAAAAATGGGATAAGCTCAATCATCAAGTTACCTTTCCACAAATGTTGCATTTAAACCCAATCGAGATGACAAATCAGGCACCTTGTTGAATAATCGCGAAAAGTATTGCGAATAGTAAGACAAGTATCCCAATAGCAAGAACCAGGTAATTTGTAATTTGTTGTCGCATGTGTCACCTTAGACCATATCAAACCGCTCTGAATGGAAATCTCCATAGGGAATTTTAATCATACTCAGGTTTTTCTCTACCGCATTCATCATCGGTGTGGGGCCGCAAATAAATATTTCACACTCATTGGGTGAGTGATTTTTTGGAAGATATTTTAAAAGCATACTGGTAGTGATAAATCCCTGTTCACCAGTCCAACCAGTCGGCGGCGATTCAAGAACATGGATAACTTTTAATGTCAGTCTTTCTTTCAACGTTTCGATTTCATCATAGAAAGTTACAGAATCCAGGGTTTTATTGGCATACAACAAGGTGATCGGTCGAATATCATTTCGGTCGGCTAAAGTACGCAACATGGACATGATTGGTGTAATTCCAATACCCCCGGCGACAAACACAAATTCCCTGGCAAGAGGATGACGGTCCACCGAAAACGCCCCAAAAGGACCATCAATATATGCGATTTGACCGGATTTCAAGTCATTTATCTTCGAAGTGAAGTCACCCAGACTTTTAATAGTAAAAGATATTTTTCCATGTTCCTCCGCGCTGCTGGAAAAGGAAAATGGGTGTTCATGATCAGTGAATGGTGAACCAAACAAGGTGATCCAGGCAAATTGTCCAGGGATGAAACGCAAGCCTGAATGACCCTCCGGTCGGAGAGCAACCGTCCACGCGTTGCCTCGTTCCTGTATGACTTCCTCAATCAGATAAGGTTTTTGTACTAGTAAAAATGGTTTGATCAATCGCACCCAGGCTAATACACCAATCCAAAAGAGGACATACACTGCCCAAAAGGTTTGTTTCCAAACGGAGTTTAAATAATATCCCCGCATTTCCACGTGAATCAAAGCGAATATCATCACCAGGATCGCAAGAATACCATGGCCAATTCTCCAACGATCATACTCAAGCCTTAGGTTTTTTCGCCAGATGGATAAACCTATTAAAAACACCATCAAGATGATTGCAGATACGCCAAACCTCGCAGCCCATGGAGCCGTCCACAAATTTAACAATTCCAACAATGTTGGCTCGAAAATAAAAAGAAGAATTGGATGACTGGCAATAAGAAAGAAGGTGACAAACGAAATCTGCCTGTGAAAGAAATACACGATATCGCTTCCATAAGGGGCTTTCAATACTTTAAATCGTGCCGTAAGAACGAATTGCAATCCCATCATTGCAAGACCGCAGAACGCCAGTCCTACAGAGAGATCACGCCACAACTCTCTTCCTGCCGGCCGGGCACCTATGAGAAGGATAAAAAGAGGGGCAAGTATAATCAGAAGATATATTACTATCCAAAAAACGCCCTGAATGGTCCGCTTCATAGATTCTCCTGGTTCCAAATTTGTCAAATATCTACCAAATTAGACAAAGAGAAAGATATAAATCTTCATTGCCTAATCCAGTTTGACCAATCCCTTGCGCAGCGCGTAGAGCGCCGCCTGGGTACGGCTGGCTACATTAAGTTTCGTTAAAATCCGGCTCACATGGGTGTGCACAGTTGCCGGGCTTAGCACCAGCAATCGGGCTATTTCCTGGTTGCTGTATCCCTGGGCCATTTGCCGCAGTACTTCCACTTCGCGGTCAGTCAATTCTTCTGCCGGTTTTTCCATGTCCACCGGCCCCTGAAATTGCTGTAAAACCTGGCGGGTGACCGCCGGGTGCAGCGATCCCTCACCCTGAGCCACCTGGTGAATTGCCTTCACCAGGTCTGACGGATTGGAATCTTTTAACAGATACCCGATGGCTCCGGCATTCAATGACGGCAGCACTTTGTCGTTTGTGCTGAAGCTGGTGAGCACCAATATGTTCACCCCGGGCGCCTTTTGTTTGATCTGCCGGGTGGCTTCAATGCCATCCATCCCGGGCATGACCAGATCCATCAGAACCACCTGCGGGAGCAGGTTCACAGCCTGAATGACGGCATCAGCCCCATTGCTGGCCTCACCCACCACCTGAATACCTTCCTCTGTGTCAAGCATGGCGATCAGGCCTTTCCGTACAACAGGATGATCGTCAACCACCAACACTCGGATTTTTTCGCTCATATTTTCACCTCTACAGTCAGCCGGGTGCCTTCACCGGGAGCGCTTTGGATCACCAGGTCCGCTTTTTGAGCTTCGGCGCGTTCACGCATGCTGCGCAACCCGATTCCACCCCGGCCTTTCTTGCTGATATCAAACCCGACGCCATCATCTTCAATTTTTAAGATCACCGTGCGTCCACTCTGAACGACATGAACGGTCACATTTTTAGCGTGAGCGTGTTTTACCACATTATTCAAGGCTTCCTGAGAAATACCATACAACATTTCTTCAATTTTTGCATCCATGGGGACGCTCACGCGCCATTTGAAGGCGGTGACCAACCCCAGTTGTTCTTCCACAGATTTTAATCGCTGTGCCAGCGCGCCCTGCAAGCCAGCCTGATCCAGCACGGACGGGCGCAGCTCAAAAATAAGCAAACGCATTTCTTTCAGGGCTTCACGCACAGATTCTTCCAGGTTTTTTAAATGGCTTTGCACCGCCGAAAGGTCTCCACCTTCTAGCTTGCGTTGTGCTGCCTGGGTGTAAAGCGCCATGCCGTACAGCAACTGGTTGACCGAATCATGCAGTTCCCGTGAGAGCCGGTGTCTTTCCTCAACCACTGCCATCTCCTGCACCTGTTTAGCCAGCCGCGCGTTTTCCACAGCCACAGCGGCCTGGTTGGCAAATAATTCAATCAAACGCACATCATCCTGGGTGAAACCATGATCTTTATTGACCACATCCAGAACGCCGATGATCTGCCCCTGCACGCGCAGAGGAATGGCCAGCAGGGAGATCGGCGCGTCAGCCGTCACTTCTTCTTTAAAGCCGGGTCGGTTGTTGATCAATAACGGCTCGCCCCGGCGGACGGCCAACCCGAGCAAAGCCTGCCCCAGAGGAACACGGCCGGGCTTTTCCATGGATTCGCCGGTGGAATACATGATGCGCAGCCATTCTTCACCTTCCACAAGCCCAATGGAGCTGCCCCGTGCGCCGGTCAACTGCTGGGCTTCGGTACACACAATTTCAAGAACTTCTTCCAGTTCCAGTTTTTGAAGAAGCGCCAGTGTGACCTGATGCAGTGACTGGGTTTCCAGAAGCCGGTCGCGCGTAGCCTGGTACAAGCGGGCATTTTCAAGGGCCAGAGCAATGGAACCGGAAATGGCTTCGGCAAGTGTGACCTGGTTGCGGGTAAAGGGATCCCGCCGGCCGCGGCGAAGCGCGATGACCAGTCCCATGATGCGGTCGTTCCCCAGAACCGGAACAGCCAGCGCCGAGTCGGCTTTCATCTGGGTGAGAATGGACGGTGATATGCGGTGGTCGGATTCAACCCGGCTGGATGACACTGTGGTGCGATGCGACAAAACATAATCCACGAGCAAATCTGTGGAAGAATCGAGACTGGTCGAAAAGATTTCTCCGCGTTCCCTGTCTGAAACCACCCCGCTGGCCACAAGCGGGATGCACAGGTTGTCTGATGTTACCCAGAACACCAGGCAGGCATCGGCATCCAGTGAGACTGTCATTTCCCAGGCTACACGGTTCAAAGCGCGCTGTAAATCACCTGAGTAGGAAGCGGGGAGGGAAAAATCCGGAAGAGTGGGTAAAGTCATTGGTTGATATGAAAAATTGTACCAATAATGGTCTGAAAAGACGAAAAACTGTACCCATACAGGATAACGAAGTCCGCATGATACTTGCATCTTGACAGTTTTGTAAGGTTTAAAATTTTATGCTGACGTTATGGAATGTCAGACAGGTGGAATGTATAGTTATGTATCCCATGATTTTCTCAGAGTTAAACTCGTGAACTATCTGGTTACGCCGCATGGCACTATCCTGTTTTTGACTGCCTGCCTGAGCCTTATGACGGGTGTGATTGCATGGCAGCGGAAATCATTGATGGCTGGAAAACTGCTGACCCTGTTCATGCTCTCCATCTGCATCTGGGCGTTGTTTTCGGGTATTGAAGCCGGCAGCACCGGGCTGAGTAATAAGGTTTTTTGGTCCAAAATGGAGTACCTTGGTTTTGTCTGGGCGTCGCCGCTGTGTTTTTTCTTTGTCATGGCCTATAGCAATCACTGGAAGTGGATCAAACCCTACAGTATTGTCATCATCGCAACCATATCCATCATCACACTGGCGCTGGCATGGACAAACGAATCGCATGGATTGATATGGAACGCGTTCCACCCCGGGAACGCGCGACTTAACCTGATCATCTATGAACATGGCACATGGTTCTTTATTTATATTACGTTTCAATTGGTCCTGTTCTGTATCAGTCTGGTGATTCTGCTCAAAGACCTTCGCTATCAAAAATCCCCCTACCGTCAGCAGACCATCACCATACTGGCTGCCATTATTCTGCCTGCCGTGGTGGGAATTTTGTACAGTATCCGAATTTCTCCCATTCCCGGCCTGGACTGGATGCCAATCTGCACTTTCTTCACCGGGCTTTTATTTACCTGGAGCATTTTTCAATTCCGGCTGCTGGATCTGGTCCCCATTGCCCGAGAAATGCTGGTGGAACAGATGCTGGATGGCATGATTGTGTTGGACGACCAGCAGCGCATAATTGATATCAACCCCAGCGCACGCAGGATGATCAGGAACGGGTCATCTGTCGTCATTGGAGATTCCCTATCCACCGTCCTTCCTGGGCTGTATGCCACTTTGACCGGTTCAAAAAGCCGTTCAACAACGCAGATTCTGGCCTTTCAAGAAACCTCAACCGATCAACGCTATGTGGATGTCCGCTTTTCGATCATCCAGGGGGGCAAAACGGGTACCAAATGCAGTCTGTTGATTCTGCGCGATATTACCAGACGCAAAACAATAGAAGACTCATTGAATAAAGCCAACCAGGAACTTGAAAAACGCCTGGAAGAAATTCAAAAGCTGCAAAATCAACTTCGGGAAGAAAGCATCCGCGACCCGCTGACCAACCTGTATAACCGACGCTATCTGGAAGATTCCCTCCGGAGGGAATTTGCCCACGCGGCCAGGGATCATTATCCGGTCAGTATCATCATGGCAGATATTGACCATTTTAAAAAGGTGAACGACACGTATGGTCACACGGTTGGAGATGTGGTTCTGCAAAAACTTTCCGGGCTTTTTATCAGCAGTTTTCGCGTTGAGGATATTGTCTGCCGGTACGGTGGAGAGGAGTTTATAGTTGTCATGCCTGGTACCACGGCAGAAACAGCTTTCCTGCGAACAGAAAATTTCCGGCAGGTTGTGGAAAGCACCCTTATGGATATCGCAGAAAAGAAAGTCAGCATCACTATTTCGGCCGGGGTGGCGGTATTCCCTGAAAATGGCGACACGGTTGACGGTGTAATAAAAAAAGCTGACCAGGCTCTGTACCAGGCAAAATCAGCCGGCCGCAACCGTGTTATAGCGGCGTGATCTGTCATTGGAATTTGGTGCGGGATGAAACGATATAAAGAGGCTGTCCTTTTTATAGGCAGCCTCTAGTATTTTTGTTTTTCAAATTCAGCCCTGGTACACCAGTATCCTGCCCCAATGTCCGTCGAGCATCAAAGCGGTTTTCTCGCCCCGCGCGTTCCACTCTGTTTTCGGGTTGAGCAGGTCAACCCAGCGGCCATTGGGCACCAGTTGGCTGGTCAACGAAACCTCAACAGGCTGATCGTCAGAATTGATCACCACCAGCACCTTCCAGCCATCCAATTCCCGCAGGAAGGCGAATTGCTGTGATGCCACCATCACCGGGCGGTACGCGCCAGACTGAAGCGCGGGCATGCCCTGGCGGATTTCCGCCAGTTTTTTCAAGTGGTCCGGCAGGTCGGGCTGCGGCGCGGTATTGATGCAGTCTTGCAGGTCAAGGCAGGGACGCAGGGGCAGGTCACTGTTGTTTGTTTTCATCCCACTGATTCCCCATTCACTGCCGTAATACACCGATGGGATGCCCGGCATGGCGTATAGCAGAGTGTACAGGTTAAACAGATCAGCCGGGTTTTTCAACTGGCTGGCCACGCGATCTACATCGTGGTTGTCGGCAAATGAATACAGCATCGCGTCGCGATACAGACCGTACTCGGCAAACTGGCGTTTCAAGGAATAGGCGATCTCGAACAGGTTCCGGTCGTTAAAACTGGAAAACAATCCTTTATAGCATTCATAGTTGGTACAGGAATCGTAGCGGCCGGGGCGCACCCATTTGGCGTAATCCCCGTGGATCAACTCGCCCATCAGCCAGAAATCCGGATTGCGCCGGTGGCAGAATTCTGACAACTCTTCATTAAAACCCATATCTAATTGGTCGGCGGCGTCCAGGCGTATGCCGTCAATGCGGTAGTCCTGCATCCAGCTTTCAACGGCAAAAAAGAGGTGATCGCGTACCTGCGGGTTCTTCAGATTCAATTTAACCAGGGATTGATGACCATTCCATCCTTCGTAGGAGAAAGGGTCGCCGTAAGGGCTGTTCCCCTCAAACCGCAGGTTGGCAAACCAGTCACAAAAGGGGGATGCCTGACCGTTGGACAACACATCTTTGAACGCCCAGAAATCCCGGCCGACGTGATTAAACACACCGTCCAGCACCAGTTTCATCCCCCGGCGGTGTATTTCATCACTGAGTGAGACCATATCCTCATTGGTTCCGAGACGGCGATCGATGTGGTAATAATCCACTGTGTCATACCCATGGCTGGATGATTCAAACACCGGCCCAAGGTACAGACTGTCAAAGCCAAGGTTTTGCAGATGGTCCAGCCAGGTGGCGATTTTGGCCAGCCGGGGTATGGGTGCGGAATGGAAATCGTTGTTTTCCGGCGCCCCGCAGAATCCCAGAGGATAAATATGATAGAAGATGGATGTTGAATATTTGTTGTTCATTGCAGAGCCCTTTCAAGTACCTACCGGTAGGTATAACCGGTGGCTAAAAAAATTACGAATAGATACCGTGACTGAATTGTTTTACAGCGAGGAAGGGCAGTGGATCATCCAGTGAGATCACGCCGTTCAGGTATTCTCCGATGTACGCGTGGATCATCCCCAGGAAGGTGGCGGCGTACATCACATGCCGTCCGCGCATATTGCCGTGATCCTGAACAGCCTGGAGAAACATGGACTGCAGTATGTGCTGCTGTTCCAGACGGTAGGGAGATATGGCCTGGTTGGGCTCGGAATCGACCGGGGCGTACTGCATGGTGAGCTGCAGGCGGAAAAAGCGCGGGTTTTCAACAGCCGCTTGAAAGTAGGCGCGGACGATTTTTTCCAGTGAGTTGGGCAGGTCGCGTTGATAAAACGCGGCAGTCCGTACGGCTTCCAGCAGTGTTTCATACTGGCCGGCCAGCAACGCGTCAAGTAGACCCCGTTTGTGGGAAAAGTAATGATAAAGGGTTGGTTTTGTCACCCCGACGGTATCCACAATTTCCTGAATCCCCACCGCGTCATAGCCGCGGGTGGAAAAGAGGTTCAGGGCGCAATCCAGCAATGCTTCACGGTTTTCCATGCCGCCAGTATACCGAACGGTATGTATATTGTCAAGGGTAATATAGAAAATGGATGAAGGTTATTCATCCTCTTTCGGTAGCACTGGCACCTATTTCAATGGGAAAACGATCCGGGTCTTGTGCTGTTCCGGAGGAGTATCCGGACCGGTCAGGTAATACTCCATGGCCACACCGGTAGGTTCACGGCCATTATCCTTGATGAAGGCGTTCAACTCCTCGTAGGCTGGACCCATGTCAGAATACGGACCTGTAAAGGTTGTCCTGGCTGCGGGGCCTGCAGGAAGCGAAGATGGTTTGATCTCACCTTTCACCGGCAGTGTTTTTGATACCGGAAACCCCAGCTCCACATCCAGATTTTGCATATCCAGGTTGTAATAGATGACAAACGGTTCCTGGTTGACCGGTTCACCCAGTTCGCCCATGTATTGCATTATGGCGCCATAGGACTGCCCGATCAAAACCGGTAAGTCTTCCACTTTTGTGCGGGTACGGATCGAGAGGGTATGTGTTTCAGGAATATCGAAAAGGTCGCACATTTGGCTCATATTTCCTCCTAAACAGAACAAATGAACGTAAAATCATTATAGAAAATAATAACTATATTGTCAAGGAGGATTTACCTGAAACCACCAAATCAATTTGGGAAAGAGACAAGAATATGATCCGTCATGCATTGCTCTTTTCAACAGCACGATGATGAAGGATGGAATCAATTAAATAAAGAATGGTGGGAAAAATGGACAGGAGGAAATATACAATCGCGCCGCCGGAAGCCACCACAAAAAAGAAATAGACGAACGCAGAAAAAATCATTATCAATATGGCCAGCCTTTGCTTCCAGAAGAACAGAAGGTAACTGACAACCAGGAAAAAATGTGCTATCTGGCCTACCCATATAATCGCGGGCGGTACCGGCATGGGTGGGAAGAACCAGCTCATGTGGGTGACAAAAATGTATCCCCACAGAAAGAATAGCAAGACACACATTGCCCGGGCAGAGACTAAAAGCAAGCGGTGGGATTTAAAGAAGGTCTTGAACACAGGTCGCCTTATAAAATTTCACTGATTTTCCATTTATCTTATCAGGTTTTGTGATACACTAATGATATAGGATTATGCATATATAGGATAAAGCAATTATGACTCTTGAATACGCCATCCTGGGTTTCCTTAATTATCAGCCGCTAACCGGCTATGATCTGAAAAAAGTGTTTGACCGTTCTGTCGACCATTTCTGGCATGCCGATCAAAGCCAGATATACCGCACATTAGCCCGGCTTATGGATCAGGGATTGGTACATGTTGACATCGAGGAGCAGACGGAACGTCCGGACCGCAAGGTGTATTCCATCACTGTGGATGGTCGTGAAAAATTGCGAAAGTGGCTGGCAGAACCTTTCCCGATGGAAGCGTCACACAGCACACCCCTGGTTCAGGTTTTTTTCTGCGGTCAGATGGATGATGAGATCGTGATCCGAAAATTCAGGGAAACAATCAGCGGATTGGAAATGCAAATGTCTATATTCGATACGATTCCTGAAAAAGTGCGCGAATTCGCTTCTATGGCGAGCAGCGACCGCGAGTT
Organism: uncultured Leptolinea sp.; assembly: GCA_964420995.1. Classification (GTDB taxonomy): domain Bacteria; phylum Chloroflexota; class Anaerolineae; order Anaerolineales; family Anaerolineaceae; genus Leptolinea. The sequence goes on from CAYQUX010000027.1 coordinate 28,928, forward strand.
ATTCTACTGGTTTTTGACCCTGGAATTTGGCCGGCGTAATTTGCAGATGACCATTGATTGGATGGAGAGCATCATCCAACGTATTGAAAAAAGGGATTATTCCACCGATATTGGATTTGATACGGAGATTAAGAAATGAAAAAGACGATACCCTCGCGTCAGCGTGTCAGACAGACTTTATTGCTGGCCTCCATGCTGCTGTTCCCCATCACCATGAACTACCTTTCGCCGTACGTCTCCATGGATGGCGCGGTACAGGGGGTTCTGGCGGCCAGCCCGATTATGTTTGGACTGCAATTCATACTCTCCCTTTTTCTGGGACGTCTCTTCTGCGGTTGGATCTGCCCGGCCGGAGCCATTCAGGATGCCTGCAAGGGTATCAACAATAAAAACGTGAATGGAAAGAAAACTGATTGGATCAAATGGGCGATATGGCTCCCCTGGTTCGGGACGCTTATGTTTTTTCTGGTGAAAGCCGGTACGTCTTTGCGGTTGGATGCGCTCCATTTGACAGAATCGGGCGTTTCGGTGGATGAGCCAATGAAATATATCACCTACATAATGGTGGTTTTGATATTTGTGCTTTCGGCCGCGCTGATCGGCCTGCGCGGAGGCTGCCATACCCTTTGCTGGATGGCGCCCTTCATGATTCTGGGACGGAAACTGGGAAATGTATTAAGGCTGCCTGGATTACGCCTGCAGCCTGATCCGGATAAATGCACGAATTGCCAGACGTGCACCTCAAATTGTCCGATGAGTCTGGATGTGAACGCCATGGTCAAAACCGGCCGTATGGAAAACTCCGAATGTATTCTTTGCGGTAATTGCGTGGATGGCTGTACAAAGCAAGCCATTCAGTATCGTTTTGGGCGGCCGCGATGACGTTCACCTGCCCGGATTGTGGCCCGCTGGAGGGTGGAATGGGCGCCTGCCGGGAATTATTTAACGCGCTTCTCGCATTGGAATTCCGTCAGTCTGGATATTAGGAACGCAGCCGATTCCCGGAATTTTTCACGGGATTATTGCCTGTTGACATAGAAAACGTTTACTGCTACTATCTGTGTAACAGTAAACGTTTTCTGCTGTTATTCCCATCCTTCACTTCAAAAGAATAGCCATGACACCTAAACTGGAAGATATAGCCAATCGTACCGGTTTCTCAATTGCTACCATTTCCCGGGTGCTTTCCAACAGCCATTACCCGGTGAAAACCGCGGTGCGCGAACAGATTGTGCAAACCGCCCAGGAGATGGGTTATAAACCCAACATCTCCGCCCGCAGCCTGCGCACGGACAGAACCAATACCATCGGCATCCTGGTGGATGACCTGATGAGCCCCTTCACACCCCCGGTTGTACGCGGCATTCAGGACTGTCTGAAGGCACATGATTACATGAACCTCATCGTCAATTCCGATTGGGATCCGGAACAGGAACGCGCTGCCGTGGAAAACCTGGTCAGCCGCCCGGTGGATGGGATTATTTTTGTGGAGTATTCCCACCTTACTTCAAATGAAGCATTAACCCGTGTAAATAAACCCGGTGTTTTTGTGCACCGGTTGTTTGGCACAAAAATCAAGAATTCTGTGGTTCCCGATGACCATTATGGCGCGGAATTGGCCGTCCGGCATTTGATATCCCTGGGGCACCGGTCGATCGCCTATATTAACGGGCCGGAAAGCTGGCATAACTCGCGCGAGCGCCTGGCTGGTTACAAGGATGTATTGACCGGTGCCGGGATACCGATAAACTCAGATTGGATCAAACCCGGCGACTGGGAAGTGGAGGGGGGATATCAGGCAGCGCAAAGCCTTCTGAAAATGAAAGACCGTCCGACGGCCATTTTTGCCGCCAATGATTCCATGGCACTGGGCGCCATTTATGCCATTCAGGATGCCGGTCTGAGTGTGCCCAAAGATATGGGCATCGTGGGGTATGACAATCGGGATTTCGCCCGCATTGTCCGTCCGCGCATTTCCACGGTTGTCATGCCGGTGTATGAAATGGGGAATATCGCCGCGGAAATGCTGCTCAGGCAGATCGCCGAGGGCAGTCGGGATGATGATGAAGTCAAGGTAAAAGGCGAGCTGATTGTTCGGGATACCTGTGGAACGGAAGACTCCCTGAAAACCAGAGATGATTCGGACAACCTTATCTCTCCGCGCAGGGTTTTGCTGCACAAACATCCAGAAAGCTAACGGCTCCATATCCATGAAGGAGGTGGAAGGAAAAAAGATAGTAAATGGGGTTTTTAAGGAAGGAATTCAAAAAGCAACCTGATTTTTCCAACAAGTCAATGTCAAGGAGAAAGTGATGTTAGACAAAAAGAAAATTTCACGCCGCGAGTTTCTGAAGTTGTCCGGTATGACGGCTGCCGGGGTTGGTTTGGCTGTTGTTGGGCCAGCCAAAGCAGTATCTGCTGCCGCGCCGTCTGTCCCCGCGGCAATAGCCAGTGGAGCCCCCGCCATTAAAAAAGCAAGAGTTGCCAGATTGGCCATTGGCAGCTGGGCTGAAGCTTCCACCAAGGCGCTTCTTGCGGATGGTGAATTTAAAAAAGCGACCGGTATTGATGTTGAACTGGTTCTGCGCACCGATACAAAAGAAACAGAATTCACCCGTCTGGCCAGCGCTGTTCAATCAGGCACCAGCCCGTATGACATCCTGGATTTCGAAGATGAGCTGACCACATCCTTCTCGCAGGCCGGGTACATGATCGGCCTGGATGATCTGCTTCCCTCCAATTTCTGGGATGACTTCTCCCCTGAAATGGTGGCTTACAGCAAGGTCTGGAGCGCCTACAAAGGTGAAACTTTCCGCATCATCCATAACTGGGAAATGCCGTACTGGTTCTACCGCAAGGACTGGTTTGATGAGAAGAAGGTTGAAGTCCCCAAGACATGGGAAGATGTTTCCAAGATGGGCGCCATCTTCACCGATGAGAAAAAAGGCGTCTGGGCAACCGAAGACGGCCTGCAAAAAGGCGCCTTGATGAATGTTTACCTCGCCTGGATCACCCTGCAGGCTGGCGGCAATCCGTTTGATGTTGGTGACCCATACAAAGTAGCCCTGCAATACATCTATGACCTGATGCACAAATACAAAACCTTCAACCCGGCCTCCATGCAAAAGGATTACAACCAGGCAAATGCCGATTACTACGGTGACAAGGTTGCCTTCATGCGCCAGTGGCCGTTCATTTTCGACGGCGCGCGCACCGATGAGCACAAAGCCTGGTTTAAGGAAGAAAAGATGACCGTGGCGCTGCCGCCCGTCGGACCTGGTGGAAAAGCCGGCTCGACCTATCCCGCCGCCTGGGGTTTCGGTATCGTCAAGACGTCCCCCAATATGGCCGAAGCGAAAGAATTGATGAAATGGCTAACCACCCCCGAAACCGCTGTCAAAGCCATGAAAGCCGGTTTCTGGTACTTGAACGCCCGCAAGTCTGTTATCGCCGCGGCAGACCAGAACCATTACCTGGTCAAGATGATCAAGATGTACACCGATGCCGGTGTCATTGGCGTACGCCCGCATCATCCCAAGTTCGTCGAAGCACTGACCGTCCTTGAAGATGGCGCCGCTGCCTACTTCACCGATCAGATGAAACTGGACGAATGCCTCAAGCAGACCAAAGACAGGCTCGCTGAACTCGCCTGATCAATCAATGTGATTTAAATAATAGCCGGCCTGGACAGGGTATTACCCTGCCCAGGCCACCCAACCCGATTATAGCAAAGACCGTATTTATTTCCGGAGGGACTTTCGTTGACTGCCATTCCAAGGCCTCCCCTTTCCAAAACCACAAAACGCCGGTATCTGCTTTTTCTTGCCCTGGTGGCACCGGCCTTTATTTTACGCATTCTTACCGCCGCCTATCCCATCCTTCAGACGATCTATCTGGGTTTCACCAACACCGACCTGCTCAAAGGGACGAATGACTTTGTTGGATTAAAGAACTTCGCTTCCATGCCAACGAATTATGGCGTGAAGAGTTCTGTGACGTTCACTATCGAGTTTGTGATAGTCACAACCCTGATCGATCTTGTTCTGGGGATGTTAATTGCCCTGTTCTTAAATTCCAACTTCCGTGGACGGGGATTTGCCCGCGTGATCAACCTGATCCCGTGGGTTATCCCGACCATTGTGGCCGGTTACGCCTTCCGCTGGCTGCTGGATGACCAGTACGGTCTGATCCCGGACTGGATTTTCATGGTGTTCGGAGTGCGCCCCGTCATTTTTATTTCCCCTCTCTGGTCGCGGATTTCTGTTTTCCTCGTTCACGCGTGGAAGAACGCGCCCTTTGTGGCCATAGTTTTTCTGGCCGGGTTGCAGGGCGTACCCCAGGATATTTATGACGCCGCCAAAGTGGACGGCGCAAATGCCTGGCAGCGTTTCTGGCTGATCACGTTGCCGCTCATCCTCCCTTTGACCATCACCATGGTCATCTTCTGGTTGATCTGGACCCTGGCCAGTTTTGATCTGGTCTACGGTCTGACGCTGGGCGGCCCCGGAGTGGCTACCCTTGTTCTGGCGCTGCAGATCTTCCGGGAAGGCATCATGTTCTTTAAGTTTGGTTTTGCCTCGGCGCTCAGCATTGTCCTGCTTGTTCTTGTGGCTATCATCGGCGTGATTGGCCTGTGGCTCTACCGCAAGGTAGAAGTAAATTACTAAAACATGGCGGCAAAGGATTTTTCATGAAAAGCTTGCGTTGGCGACAAAAATTCAGTTCCACCGGAACCTATACGATCTTCTTGATCTTTACTCTGGTGATCCTGATCCCCGTCTACTGGTTGGTGCGTTCGGCGTTCTCCAGCGGACCGGATCTGATCAAAACCCCATTGATCTACTTCCCCAACCCCACCCTGGATAACTTCAAGATGTTATTAACCCAGGTGCCTTTTATGCAATATGTGAGAAATTCACTGTTGTTCGCCGTGGGAACAACGTTGATCACCCTGGTGGTGAGTTTCATGGCCGCCTACGCCTTTGCGCGCATCGATTTTCCGGGGAGCAATGCCATCCTGTGGGCGCTGCTCATTTCCATGGCCCTGCCCGATGTGGGTACCATCATCCCCCTGTACCGCATCTTGAAAGACCTGAACCTGATCAATTCCATCGCGGGAATCACCCTGGTTTTGAGCAGCACGCTTACGCCCTTCACGGTGTGGGTGCTGGTGTCATTCATCAAACAGGTTCCGGTGGAAATTGAAGAAGCCGCCATCATTGACGGCGCGTCGCTGCCCCGGATTTTCTGGACCATTCTCGCGCCGGTCACCGCGCCCGGGTTGGTGACCATGGGATTGATCAATTTCATCAACGCCTGGAATAACCTGCTCTACCCGTTGTCCTTTACCACCACACCCGAATCAAAAACGCTCAGCGTGGCCATTACAGAAATCTACTCCGGTTTCTCACCGTATGGAAAACCCTGGGAATTGATCATGGCGACCGGCGTAGCCATGGTGGTACCGATGATCCTGCTGGTTATCTTCTCGCAAAAATCCATCGTTCGAGGACTTACCGGTGGCGCGATCAAATAGTCTTACATGTAGTAATCCTTTGCAAATTGTGAAATTGATCCACTTTGGCTGGATTGGTTGGATTGATTTACAAGTTTATTTTCGCAGGAAGCCAGAAAGATGTCAGGAACAATGAATCCAACCCATACGTCCTTTGGACCAGTCTCTGTGGAAAACAGTCCTTACGCAAAACTAAATTCCCTGCCGCTTGGATCCGTCAGGTTTACTGACGGTTTCTGGAAAAATATCCAGGCCATCAACCATTCCGAAAGCTTGAACCATGGATTTGATATGCTGGAAAAAGCCGGGAACTTGCATAATTTCCGCCTGGCAGCCGGTCTTGTTCAGGGAGAATATCGCGGCCGGAATTTTATCGATACGGATGTGTATAAACTGTTGGAAGCGGTTGCCTGGGAACTATTCCGCCAACCTGATGAGAAATTACAAAAGAAAGCGGATGAAGCCATCCGGCTCATCCAGGCGGCCCAGTGTGAAGATGGATACCTGAATTGCTACGTCCAAACCGTGGATCCCTCTTCACGATGGAAGGATTTGGATCACGGGCATGAACTTTACAGCGCGGGTCATCTGTTCCAGGCGGGTGTCGCTTTTTACCGGGCGGTGGGAGACCGGCGTCTGCTGGATGTCTGTATTCGCTTTGCTGATCTGATCAGTTCCGTTTTTGGTCCGGGAAGGCAGGAAGGTGCCTGCGGCCATCCGATCATTGAGATGGCTATGGTAGAGCTTTATCGGGTAACCGGGGAGAAACGCTACCTGGACATGGCGCGTGTGTTCATTGACCGGCGGGGAAAAAAGAAAATGGCCGGGTTTGCTTCGTATGGTCCTGAATACCACCAGGATCATGTTCCCGTTCGTGAAGCGACCACCGCGGAAGGGCACGCGGTACGCCAGTTGTACCTGACAGCCGGTGTAACTGATGTGTTCCTTGAAACCGGCGAATCCGCCCTGATGAATAGCATGCTGCGGCTGTGGAAGGATATTGCTGAATCAAAATTGTATATAACCGGCGGCGTTGGAGCCCGCTTTGACGGCGAGGCATTTGGCGACCCGTATGAACTACCCCCGGATCAATGTTATTGCGAAACCTGCGCAGCCATAGCCAACGTCCAGTGGAACTGGCGCATGCTTCTCGCATCGGGTGACGGTTGTTATGCAGACATGATCGAGCGCAGCCTTTTCAATACGATTTTAAGCAGCCCCGCGAAAGATGGACGGCATTTCTTTTACGTCAATCCGCTGCAGGTACGAGCCGGTAAATACACCCGTCTGTCACAAAATCCGCCAGACGGGGAAACACACCTTGGTCGCCCTGAATGGCACAGTGTTGCCTGCTGTCCGCCCAATGTGATGCGTACACTGGCTTCACTTGAGCATTATGCTGTCACGCAGACTTCTGAAGGGATCCAGATCCACCAGTACGCCCCCATGAAATTGGATATACAATCTCCGACCGGAGGGCGGATCATTCTTTCCGTTAATACCCGCTTTCCGTTGAATGGGCAGGTAGGCATTCGAGTAAAAAAAGTGGAAGGCTTCAGGGGAAAGATTTTTTTGCGATGCCCGGGTTGGTGCCCATCAACATCCATCGCGCTGAATGGTCAACCGGTGAAAGTGGTCGTAGCCGAAAAAGGATATTTTGTGCTGGATCATGATTGGGCGGAGGGTGATTTTATTGATATGGATATGACCATGACGCCCACCCTTATTCAGGCTAATCCCAGGGTGGACGCGGCACGTGGATGTGTCGCCCTTCAGAATGGACCGGTGGTTTTTTGTCTGGAAAGTGTTGACCAGCAATACCCGGATTCCATACAGGATGTCGTAATCGATACCAGCAAACCCATCCAGGTGAGATGGCGCGAAGATTTAATGGGTGGGATTCAGACACTTGAAGCGGAAGGGTTAATCCGCAAGATGGAACCCTGGAAAGGATTGTTGTATTCATCCCTGCAAAACAAAATGGACCTTGAAACCCAAAAAGTCCGGCTGGTGGCCATTCCCTATTACGCCTGGGGCAATCGAGGCATTGATAGTATGCGGGTCTGGATTCCTCGGGCTGACTAATCGGGCGTACTGGAAAGCAATTGATTATGGCGGAAATCACGGCACAGGAGAATGGACTGACCATCTGGGAACACATCGGCGAATTGCGCCGCAGGGTTTTCATTTCTTTGATAGTGCTGGTTTTAAGCACCATGGTGTGTTTCCAATTTGCCAGCTCGATCGCGGATATACTGGCGCGGCCGGTGGGCGGCCTGGCTCAGTTGCGTTCCATTGAGGTGACGGAAAATATCACGGTTTTTATGAAAATCGCCCTGCTTTCCGGTTTTGTGGTCGCTTTACCAGTTATGCTCTGGCAGATTCTTGGATTTATCATGCCCGGATTATTGCGCCGGGAAAAATTCTGGGTGGGATTATCCATCCCCATGGCAAGCCTCTTTTTCCTGGGCGGGCTGGCGTTCTCGTACTTCGTCATGCTTCCAAACGCGATCCCCTTTCTAACCGGGTTCATGGGAATTACCACGACGGTTCGCCCTGGAAATTATTTCTCGTTCATTCTTAATCTGCTTTTCTGGATCGGAGTCTGTTTTGAATTGCCGCTGGTTGTTTTTGTGCTGGCGAAGCTGCGACTGGTGACAGCCGGGGTTCTTTTCAGGCAATGGCGTGTGGCGCTGGTATTGATTTCCGTACTGGCCGCCGTGATCACCCCCACGCCTGATCCGGTGAATATGGGATTACTCATGCTTCCCCTGTTTCTTCTGTACATACTCAGCCTGTTCTTTGCCTGGATCGCTCAACCCAAAAATGGGAAGCCTGATTCGGCAAATGAAGTGATGTGATCCGAATAAACAAACCAAATTTTTGGAATAAAGGAGATATAACATGTTAGGTCTTGGCGTTCCCGAACTTATTCTGATCCTGGTGATTGTTATCCTACTGTTTGGCGTAGGTCGGATTAGCAAGATTTCCGGCGAAATGGGCAAAAGCATTAACTCTTTTCGCAAAGGTTTGAAAGATGGCGATGAACCAAAGAAAGCGGAAGATTGATTTTTTCCGTGTTGTTCGTTGGTTTCATAATAACAAAGTGAATTTTATGAGGTCAACCCATGCAAATATTTAACCTCGGGTTGGGAGAGATTTTCTTTGTCCTGTTAATCGCGGTGGTGGTGCTGGGACCTCAGCGGATTGTTTCGTTTTCCCGTCGGGCGGGCCTGTGGATGCGCGCCATGGTTCATAATCCTGTATGGCAGGAAGTAATTGCCACGTCTCGTGAACTCAGAGAAATTCCCAACCATTTGATGGTTGACACTGGTTTGCAGGCTGAGATTGACGTTTTGAACGCTGATTTGGTGAAGGTTAACAACAACCTGGCGGAGGAATGCCAGATTGGACAGGATGATCCATCACTTCCGCCCTCCAGGGTTGAATCGGACGGAGAAAATAAGATGTTGATGGAATCGAGTCAATAAAAAAATTTTCCAACTGGAAGGGTGATCCGGTATTACAACCAATTTCACCCAAAAGGGGAATTGCTTATTGACTCAACAAAATATTTGTTGTAAACTAATCAGTAATACTTCCCCAGAGAAAAAAACAATTAACATGTCCTTGATTTCCGTTTTGTTCGTCCTCGTTCTTATTTCGGCTCTCATTATTATTGAGAGCCAATTTCAAGTTCGGGTGAGCGAAGCGGAGGACTAGAAAAAATCCTAAGCTAGAAGTAAAAGAAGTAAATCGACCGCCCGGACAAAAACCGGGCGGTTTTCTTATACCAACGGAGGAAATTGTGCGCTCAGATAACGTCAAAAAAGGAATTGAACATGCCCCGCATCGCGCTCTTCTACGGGCCACCGGCGTCAAGACCGCTGATATGGCCAAACCCTTCATCGCTGTAGTTAATTCCTATGTCGATGTTGTCCCAGGGCACGTGCATTTGCAGGCGTTTGGCAAACTGGTAAAGGATGCCATCCGCGCGGCAGGGGGTATCCCCTTTGAATTCAATACCATCGCGGTGGATGATGGTATTGCCATGGGGCACGCCGGAATGAAATTTTCCCTGCCGTCACGCGAACTGATCGCCGACAGCGTGGAAACCATGATGGAAGCTCATCAGTTCGATGGTATGGTTTGTATCCCGAATTGCGACAAGATTGTCCCGGGAATGATGATGGCAGCGATGCGTTTGGACATCCCTGCCATTTTTATTTCTGGTGGTCCCATGCCGGCCGGCCGCACCCCTGACGGCGAGGCGATTGACCTGATCTCGGTGTTTGAAGGCGTTGGGGCGTACCAGAGCGGCAAGATTGACGCGGAACGCCTGAAAATGCTGGAAGAGAATGCCTGCCCGGCCTGCGGCTCCTGCTCGGGCATGTTCACCGCCAACAGTATGAACTGCCTGATGGAAGCCATCGGTATGGCATTGCCGTACAACGGCTCCGCGCTCGCGCTCACGTCTGAGCGTGAGGAATTGGCCAAACGCGCTGGAAGTCTGATCCTCGAACTGGTCGAGAAACAGATCACCCCGCGCAAGATCGCCACCATGGACGCGTTTGATGACGCTTTCGCGCTGGACATGGCCATGGGTGGCTCCACCAACACAGTGCTGCACGGCCTGGCGATCGCCCACGAAGGCGGATTTGATTATCCCCTCTCCCGGCTTGACGAGATTTCGGCGAAAGTTCCCCATCTCTGCAAGGTCAGCCCGGCGGGCAAGTGGCACATGGAAGATGTGCATCGCGCCGGCGGCATCCCTGCCATTCTGAACGAAGTCCAGCGCGCCACCGGCCTCCTACACCTGGACCGTATCACGGTAACCGGCAAGAATCTGCGCGAAGCCGTGGAAGCGGCCTCCATCAAAGATGATGATGTCATCCGTAAAGCGGAAAATGCCCATTCCACCAGCGGCGGTTTGGCCATCCTGTTCGGCAACCTGGCTCCCAACGGCTCCGTGATCAAGGCGGGTGGTGTCGCGCCATCCATGCGGAAATTCAGCGGTACAGCCCGTATTTACGAATCACAGGAAGACGCCCTGTCCGGCATCATGGCCGGTCAGGTTAAGGGTGGCGAGGTGGTCGTCATCCGATATGAAGGTCCCCGCGGCGGCCCCGGAATGCAGGAAATGCTCAGCCCCACCAGCGCCATCATGGGCATGGGTCTGGGTGAAAAAGTTGCCCTGATTACCGACGGCCGCTTCTCGGGCGGAACCCGCGGCGCCTGCATCGGGCATGTTTCACCCGAAGCAGCTGCCCGCGGCCCTATCGCCGCCCTGAAAGACGGTGACATTATTGACATTGACCTGGATAACCGCTCATTGAACGTGCGTTTGTCCGATGAAGAAATCCGGCAGCGATTGGTTGCCCTGCCTCCGTTTGAACCGCGCACCCAGAGCAAGTGGCTGCGCCGGTATGCCCATTTTGTACAAAGCGCCGATAAAGGCGCTGTGTTGGAATACTAGAATTTCGCGGAAACAAGGAGAGAGACAGATGAAATTAACAGGAGCTCAAATTTTCTGGGATAGTTTGCAACGCGAAGGGGTTGAGGTTGTCTTTGGATACCCTGGCGGTGCCAGCCTCCCGATTTACGATGCCTTGCATGATTACAACATCCATCATGTGCTCGTCCGCCACGAGCAGGGCGCCGCGCACATGGCCGATGGCTATGCCCGTGCCAGCGGCAAAGTGGGTGTCGCGCTGGCCACCTCCGGCCCCGGTGCCACCAACCTGGTGACCGGTATTGCCACGGCCATGATGGATTCCATTCCGACGGTGTTCATTACCGCCCAGGTCAACAGCAAGTTGATCGGTCTGGACGCCTTTCAGGAAACCGATGTAACCGGCATCACCCTGCCCATCACCAAACATAATTACCTGGTCACCGATGTGAAAGACATCGCCCATACATTGCGCGAAGCCTTTCATATTGCCCGCACCGGCCGCCCCGGTCCCGTTCTGGTGGATATCACCAAAGATGCCCAGCAAAACACCACCGAGTATGACCCCGAAAACGAACCGGCCAACCTGCGCGGTCACCGGGAAGTCAACCGTCCGTCAGATGATGAAATTCGCCGCGCGGTTGCCATGATCCAGGCAGCCAAACGGCCGGTCATTCTGGCCGGCCACGGCGTTTTGCAAAGCGGCGCCATGAAAGAGGTTCTCGAATTCGCCGAACGCACTCAGACGCCTGTTGCCATTACCCTGTTGGGCATCGGCGGTTTCCCGGCTACCCATCCGCTCAATCTGGGCATGATGGGCATGCATGGAGAAGCCTGGGTCAACCATGCCATTCAAGATGCCGATCTGCTGCTGGCATTTGGTATGCGTTTTGACGACCGGGTAACCGGCGATGTGCGCCGTTATGCCACCCATGCCCGCAAAATCCATATCGATATTGACCCGGCTGAGATCAATAAGAACATAAAAGTTGATCAGGGGTTGGTTGGCGATCTTTGCGATACATTGAGTGCCATTCTGGAAAAGGTAAAACCACAAAACCATCAGGATTGGTTGGCCACGATCAACGAGATGAAAGGTGATTGCGCTGTTCGGGATATCAAGAACCTGCCGGACAATGGCCATTTGTACGCCGCCCATGTGATCAATGACCTGTGGAATATCACCAAAGGCAATGCCGTACTGGTGACGGATGTGGGCCAGAACCAGATGTGGTCTGCCCAGTACTACAAACAAGACAACCCGGCACAATTCATCACCTCCGGCGGACTGGGAACCATGGGATTTGGTCTCCCGGCTGGAATAGGTGCCAAATTCGCCCAACCGGAAAAGGAAGTCTGGGTGATTTGCGGCGATGGCGGTTTCCAGATGACGCAGGCCGAACTGGCCACGGCAGCCCAGGAAGGTATCAAGGTCAATGTGGCCATCCTCAACAACGGTTACCTGGGGATGGTACGCCAGTGGCAGGAGTTTTTCTATGACCGGCGCTATTCCGCCACACCCATGAAGAGCCCTGATTTCATTAAGATCGCTGACGCCCACGGCCTGACCGGCATACGCGTTACCACGCGTGCCGATGTAGAGACCGCCATCCAAACCGCCCGTGAAACTGAAGGCACCGTGGTCATCGACTTCCGCGTGGAAAAAGAAGACAGCGTGTACCCGATGGTTCCCGCCGGTTCCGAATTGAAAGAGATGATCCGCCGCCCTATGCCAGCCGCGGTGGCTGTGGCTGAAGCGGTCAAGGTTGAGGCCTAGAACAGACCATGAACCATACGATCGTTGCTCTTGTGGATGATGTTCCCGGCGTATTGAACCGGGTGGCGTCCCTGTTCCGTCGGCGTTCCTTCAACATCGAATCTCTGGCTGTGGGGCACACGGAAAATCCCGGTGTCTCGCGCATGACCATCGTGGTCAACAGTGATGAGGTCAGCATTCTGCGCCTCATTTCGTACCTGTACAAGCTGGTCAACGTGATCCAGGTCGAAGATCTCACCACGACAGCCTGTGTGACCCGCGACCTCGCGCTTATCAAGGTCACAGCTGACGCGGAAAGCCGTGCGCAGATCACCCAGATTGTGGACGTGTTCCGAGCCCGCATTGTGGATATCGCCAACAACTCGCTTATCGTTGAGATCACCGGCGATGAAGAAAAGATCGAAGGTTTTATTGAAGTCCTGCGTCCTCTCGGCATTATCGAGATGGTTCGCACCGGGCGGGTGGTGCTGGCGCGCGGGGCTGCCCCGTTGTATGCCGGCGATTCAAAAGTTGATACCGGAGAGCTGGTCGTCGCAGCCGGCTAATCGATACAAAATTTCATCAAGGAGACAGTAACATGGCAAAGATGGTTTTTAGCGGCGTCGAAGAAGAAGTGGTAACCCGGGAAGAATTCCCTCTTGAAAAAGCCCGTCAGGTTCTTAAGAGCGAGACGGTTGCGGTTATCGGTTATGGTGTGCAGGGTCCCGCCCAGGCGTTGAATATGCGCGATAACGGTATTAATGTGATCGTCGGCGTGGGTGACAAAACCCGCTTCCCCGATTGGGCCAAAGCGGAAAAAGACGGCTGGGTTCCAGGAAAGACACTCTTCACGGTGGAAGAAGCCTGTGAAAAAGGCACCATCATCCAGTACCTCATGTCAGATGCCGCGCAGAAGATCCTCTGGCCTACTGTTAAGAAGTACCTCACCAAAGGCAAAGCTCTTTATTTCTCGCACGGGTTCTCCATTGTTTACAAAGACCAGACCGGTGTGATCCCCCCCGCGGATATTGACGTCATTCTGGTTGCCCCCAAGGGATCCGGCACCAGTGTACGCGCCAACTTCCTCGATGGCAGCGGAATCAACAGCAGCTTTGCCGTTGAGCAGGATGCCACTGGAAAAGCACTTGAACGAACCCTGGCACTTGGTATTGCCGTCGGTTCCGGTTATCTCTTTAAAACAACCTTCAAGCATGAAGTGTACAGCGACCTCACCGGCGAACGCGGCGTTCTCATGGGCGCCCTGGCTGGCATCATGGAAGCCCAGTACAAAACCCTGCGCTCCCATGGTCACAGCCCGAGTGAATCCTTCAACGAGACGGTCGAAGAACTCACCCAGAGCCTCATCCGTCTGGTGGGGGCCAATGGCATGGACTGGATGTACGCCAACTGCAGCACCACCGCCCAACGCGGCGCGCTTGACTGGCGGCACGAATTCCGCAAAGCCACCGAACCGGTCTTCGAAAAACTGTATAAGAGTGTTGAAAGCGGCGAAGAGACCCGCATCGTCCTCGAAGCCAACAGCAAACCTGATTACCAGGTGGGTCTGGATAAAGAATTGAAAGAAATGCGTGAATCTGACCTGTGGACTGCCGGCGCCATGGTGCGTTCGCTGCGTCCGGAGAACCAGAAGAAAGGCAAATAACCATGTCCGCATCGGGCAACCGTGTAATCTTTTTTGACACAACCCTGCGGGACGGCGAACAGAGTCCCGGGGCGACCATGACCAGCGCGGAAAAACTGGAAGTGGCCCGCGGTCTTGCCCGCATGGGTGTTGATGTGATCGAAGCCGGGTTCCCGGCCGCGTCGCCAGATGACCTGGAAGCCGTCCGCAAGATTGCAGACGAGGTGGGGAATTCAGCGGAAGGCAATGCCGCCCCCATAATCTGCGGGCTAGCGCGTTGTTCAAAGAATGATATCGACAAAGCCTGGGAGGCGGTTAAACCCGCCGCCCGGCCGCGTATCCATACCTTCCTGGCTACGTCTGATATTCACATGGAATACAAACTCAAGATGACCCGCGAACAGGTGGTTGACCGCGTCCGCGAAATGGTCACCTACGCCCACAGCCTGTGTGATGATATCGAATTCAGCCCGGAAGACGCCGGCCGCAGCGACCCCGAATTCCTCTACAAGGTACTGGGTGTGGCCATCGAATGCGGCGCCACCACGCTTAACATCCCCGATACAGTAGGGTACACCATGCCCGATGAGTTCGGCCGGTTGATCGCCGGGATCATTGAACACACCCCGGGGATCGACAAAGCCGTGGTTTCCGTGCACTGCCATAACGACCTGGGACTGGCTACCGCCAATACCATGGCCGGTTTGCGCAACGGCGCCCGCCAGGCTGAAGTGACCATCAACGGCATCGGCGAACGTGCCGGAAATACCGCCCTTGAAGAGGTGGTCATGGTGTTGCAAACCCGCGAACCGATCTTCAAGTTGACGCACGGCATTGACACCACCCAGATCGTCAAGATGAGCAAGTTGATCAGCAACTACACCGGCATCACTGTGCAGCCCAACAAGGCCATCGTCGGCGCCAACGCCTTCGCGCACGAAGCCGGTATCCATCAGGACGGCATGCTCAAGAACCAGCAAACGTATGAGATCATGCGGCCTGAATCCGTTGGCGCCACCCTCACCAAGCTTGTGCTGGGGAAACACTCCGGCAAGCATGCTCTGCGCACCCGTCTCGAGAGCCTGGGATACGAACTGGATGACCAGGAACTGCTCAAGATGTTCGATCGTTTCAAGATGCTGGCCGACAAAAAGAAGGTCATCACCGACTCGGATCTGGAAGCCCTTGTCTCGGATGAGCTTTACCAGCCGCGTGAACTCTACACGCTGGATGGTTTGCAGGTGGCCTGCGGCACGATGGGTATGCCCACCGCCACCGTGCGCCTGCGCGACCCCGAGGGCGGCATGCATGTAGAAGCCTGCGTTGGCACCGGGCCGGTGGACGCGGCTTTCAAAGCCATCAACTCAGTCATTAAATTCCAGAATTCTTTACAGGAATTTGTCGTGCACGCTGTGACCGAAGGGATCGATGCCCTGGGTGAAGTGACCGTACGATTGCAGGGTGAAGGTGAGACGCTCTCTGTAGGGTTGCAGCCCGACCAGGACACACCGCGTACCTTCGGCGGCTATGGCGCGGACACGGATATCGTGGTTGCCAGTGCCAAAGCCTATCTCTCGGCATTGAATAAGATGCTCGTTGCCAGTGGAAAATTCGGTCCTCCTGAAAAAACCGCGACCGAAGCCATTGTCTATTGATTTTTTTTAGCACCAAAGGAGAAGAACCATGAATACAGGAAGAACTACCCTCGTTGAACCCAGTGTGGTGAAGATGCTGGACCCATACAGCAATCCCCGCACCATCCCCGGTGGTTGGGATGTTTCCGCCATCCAGCTTAAACCCATGAAAGACCCGGCTCGCAAGGTTGCCGTGGAACCCAGTGTGGCCAAAATGCTGGATCCATACAGCAATCCACGCACCATCCCCGGCGGTTGGGACGTATCCGCCATTGCCGCACCTGAAAAGAAAAGCCCAGAGACCTACGGCGAATCATTCAACCCCGGTACCAACGGGTAAGAATGAGTCAGCCGCGAACTCTATTCAGCAAAATCTGGGATTCTCACATTGTGGCACAACCGCCAGACTCACCGGCGGTGTTATATATAGATCTTCATCTGGTCCATGAAGTCACGTCACCGCAGGCTTTTGAAGGATTGCGAAAGCGCGGTCTGACAGTCCGCCGCCCTGAACGGACGGCAGCCACAATTGATCACAGTATTCCCACCCGTTCCAACGGGACATCGCAAAGCCGTCTGACCTTTGCGGATGAGATGAGCGTTAAACAGATCCACCAGATGGAAGAGAACTGCCGCCAGTTCGGGATCACCCTGAACGGGCTGGACAGTGAAGGCCAGGGCGTGGTGCATATCATCGGCCCCGAACAGGGGCTCACCCAGCCCGGCATGACGATTGTATGCGGCGACAGCCACACCGCCACGCACGGTGCGTTCGGCGCGCTGGCGTTTGGCATTGGAACCAGCGAAGTGGAACATGTGCTGGCCACCCAGTGCCTTTTACAGAATGAACCGAAGACGATGGAAGTGCGCGTTGACGGCAAACTTGGCAGGGGCGTGACCTCGAAGGATGTCATCCTTGCGCTGATTAACAAGATCGGTGTGGGCGGCGGTGTGGGTTATGTCATCGAATACACCGGCGAAGCTATTCGCGCCATGTCAATGGAAGAACGAATGACCGTCTGTAATATGTCGATCGAAGCCGGCGCGCGCGCGGGCATGATCGCTCCAGACGAAACCACCTTCGAATATCTGGTTGCCCGCAAGTATGTTCCCCGCGGAGAAGAATGGGAAAAGAAGCTGTCCGAATGGAAGGAACTGGCTACCGATCCCGGCGCGGAATATGACGCGCGGGTGGTGCTTGACGCCTCTGAACTGGAACCCATGATCACGTACGGCACCAACCCCGGAATGGGAATGCCCATTTCCCGGCGGCTGCCAGTGCGTGAGGATTTCGCGGACTCCACCCAGAAAGCCGGGTTTGACAAAGCCATGGATTACATGGGACTTAAACCGGGCGACAAATTGGCCGGTCACAAAGTGGATGTGGTCTTCATCGGCTCGTGCACCAATGGCCGCATCACTGATCTGCGGCAAGCGGCCACAATCTTTAAAAGCCGCAAAGTGGCAGACGGCGTGCGCGTCCTGGTGGTCCCCGGCTCGCATGAGGTCAAGCACCTGGCGGAAGCCGAAGGGCTGGATCAGATCTTCAAATCGGCGGGCGCGGAATGGCGCGAACCGGGTTGCAGTATGTGCATCGCCATGAACGGTGACCAGCTTGAGCCGGGTCAATACGCTGTAAGCACAAGCAACCGTAACTTTGAAGGCCGGCAGGGCAAAGGCGGGCGTACCTTCCTGGCCAGCCCGCTCACCGCGGCAGCCGCTGCCGTCACCGGAACGGTTACCGACCCGCGAACCCTGATGTGAAAGAGAAATGAGCCTTCATGGAACCCTTTAAAACGATCCAATCACGGGTTGTGGTGATGCCGATCAACGATATCGACACCGATCAGATCATCCCCGCCCGATTTCTAAAAGTAACAGACAAGAACGGTCTGGGCGCCAGCCTGTTTGCCGACTGGCGCTATTTGCCCGATGGCAGCCCAAAGCCGGACTTTATTCTCAATCAGCCGAAAAGCCAGGGTGCCCAGGTGCTGCTGGCCGGCGATAATTTTGGCTGCGGCTCCTCCCGCGAGCACGCCCCCTGGGCGTTGACCGGTTTCGGCTTTCGTGCGGTAATCTCCACCTCGTTTGCCGATATCTTCCGCAACAACTCCCTCAAGAACGGTCTTCTGCCGGTTTTGGTGGACGCGAAAACGCACGAAAAACTGGTGGATTACTTCACCGAGGTGCCGGACGCGCGTTTGACCATTGACCTCGAGGCCCGAGAGATGGTACTGCCGGATGACAGCCGGGTCACGTTCCCCATCGATACCTTTTCACGCAGTTGCCTGCTGAACGGGACGGACGAACTCGGTTACCTGCTGGGGATGGAAGCACAAATAGCCTCTTACGAAAAGCTGCATGTCAGCGGATAAGGCGGACAGGATGATCCAGATCTACGACACCACCCTGCGCGACGGAACGCAAAGGAAAGATATCTCCCTTTCGGTCAGCGACAAGATGAACATCGCTCACCGGCTCGATGACCTGGGTGTTGCCTTCATTGAAGGCGGCTGGCCGGGCTCCAACCCCAAGGATGTGGAATTCTTCCAGAGGGCGGCTAAAACGACCTGGAAACACGCGAAAATCGCCGCCTTTGGCAGCACCTGCGGCATCAACAAACAGCCCGCGGATGATGCCAATATCCGCGCGTTGATCGATGCGGAAACCCCGTACTGTACCGTGGTCGGAAAAACCTCTGTGTTGCATGTAACGGAAGTACTGCGTACCACGAAGGAAAACAACCTGCGTATCATCGAAGAAAGCATTGCCTACCTGGTGTCTCAGGGACGCAACGTGATTTATGACGCCGAACATTTCTTTGACGGCTACAAGCTGGACGCGGACTATTCCGTCGAAACGCTCAAAGCCGCGGCGCGCGGCGGGGCGGAAACCCTGGTGCTATGTGAGACCAACGGCGGATCCATGCCCTGGGAAGTCACCGAGATTGTGCGTGCCGTTCGTGCGCAGGTTAACACTCCGCTGGGCATCCATGCCCACAATGATGGGGAATGCGCCGTGGCCAATTCCATAGCCGCAATACGTGAAGGCTGCATCCAGGTGCAGGGTACCATCAACGGGTACGGGGAACGCTGCGGCAATGCCAACCTGTGTTCCATCATCCCCGATCTGGAATTAAAAATGGGACTGAAAGCCCTGCCGGAAGGCCAGCTTAAGAACCTCTTTGACCTGTCACACTATGTGGCCGAAGTGGCCAACCTCGCGCCGGATGAACACCTGGCGTATGTGGGTCGCGCGGCGTTCGCGCACAAGGGCGGCATTCACGTTGCAGCCATGCGGCGCACCAGCCAGTCGTACCAGCATGTGGAACCCGAACTGGTGGGCAACCGTATGGAAGTTGTGGTTTCGGAGCTCTCCGGCAAGGGCAACCTGATCAGCAAGGCGGAGGAATTCGGAATCACCCTGCAAAATGACAATCAGGCCGCAGAAGTGCTGCAGACCGTCAAGGAACTGGAAGCCAAAGGATTCTCATTTGAAGCCGCCGAAGCCTCGGTGGTCATGCTCTTCAAACGGTTGGAGGAAGGCTACCAATCCCCCTTTGAATTGATCGATTTCTCTGCCGAGGTGGAACACCGCCAGGGGCGTGGCATCTTCTCGGAAGCCACGGTCAAGGTGAAGGTCGGCGACCAGATTGTACACACGGCAGCCGAAGGCAACGGCCCGGTCAACGCGCTTGACCTGGCGCTGCGCAAAGCCCTGATCAGCCACTACCCGGCTATCGAAAGCTTCCACCTGTCCGATTACAAAGTGCGTATTCTTGATGCCAAGAGCGGCACCAGCGCCACCACCCGGGTGCTCATTGAAACCCAGAACGACATCAAGACCTGGAGCACGGTGGGTGCCGGCACCAATATCATTGACGCGAGCTGGCAGGCGCTGGTCGATTCATTCGATTACGGGCTGACAGTGGTCCACCCGATCGCAGAACAACAAAAAGTCCTTGAAGGAGCCTGATTCATGAAAGCGAATATCGTACTGCTGCCCGGTGACGGAATCGGTCCCGAGGTGGTTGCCGCAGCCATCCGTGTATTACGAGCGATTGAGAAGCAATACAGTCATAAATTTGATTTTTCCGAGCATAAAATCGGTGGATGCTCCATTGATTCTTATGGCGTCTCCTTAACTGATGACACCCTGAAAGCCTGCCAGGCGGCGGATGCCGTGTTGCTGGGCGCGGTGGGCGGTCCCAAGTGGGACGATCCCACGGCGAAAGAACGCCCCGAAAAAGGCCTTCTTGCACTGCGCAAGGGACTGTCCGTTTTTGCCAACCTGCGGCCGGTAAAGCTCTACCCGAACCTGGTGGAGGCATCACCCCTGAGGCCGGAAAAACTGGCCGGGGTGGATATGCTGGTGGTCCGTGAATTGACCGGCGGCCTGTATTTCGGTGTTCCCAAAGGCCGTGAGCAGGTGGACGGGCACACCCGTGCCGTGGATACCATGGCCTACACCGATGAGGAAGTGCGCCGTATCGTGGATATGGCCTTCCAACTGGCGCAGGGGCGCCGCCATAAGGTCACCTCGGTGGACAAAGCCAACGTGCTGGAGACCTCCCGCCTTTGGCGGCAGATCGCTACCGAAGTGGCAGCCGATTACCCGGATGTCAAAATGGACAATATGCTGGTGGATACGGCGGCCATGCGGTTGGTATCCAACCCGGCGGATTTTGACGTGGTGGTTACTGAGAATATGTTCGGCGACATCCTCACCGATGAGGCGGCCGTGCTCTCCGGCTCCATGGGATTGCTCCCCTCGGCATCGCTGGGCAGCGGTGGCCCCGGCCTGTATGAACCCATTCACGGCTCCGCGCCGGATATTGCCGGAAAGGGAATTGCCAACCCGGTTGGCACCATTTTGAGTTCGGCATTCATGCTGCGTTATTCATTAAAACTGGAAAAGGAAGCGGCGGCCATTGAAGCAGCCGTGGATAAGACCATCGCCTCCGGCCGGTTGACGGCTGATCTGGGCGGAACTGCCACCACGACCGAAGTGACGGAGACCATTCTGGCAAATCTGTAACAATCACTTTTACTGGAGATATTCGTATGGCATCCTATCCCAAATTTGTGTGGATGAACGGCAAGATCGTGGAAACCGAAAAGGCCACTGTCCCGTTCTTCAACACCACACTGCACTACGGCGCCGGTGTCTTTGAAGGCATCCGCTGTTATTCGACGGCTAAAGGTCCGGCGGTTTTCCGCCTGAAAGACCATATGGACCGGCTGATTAACTCAGCGCGCATCCTGGGCGTGAAAGAATTCCCTTTCACGTCCAAAGAGCTGTGCCAGGCCACCAAAGACATCATCAAGGCGAACGGTTATTCTTCGTGCTACATCCGCCCGCTGCTCTACCTCACCAGTCCGCTGCCCTCACTAAATCTGGATGACGGCAAAGCGGCTGTGGGCATCGGTGTGTGGGAAATGGGCGCCTACCTCGGGCAGGAACAGATCGAAAATGGATTGAAAGCCAACGTAGCCTCCTTCACCCGCCACCACCCCAATGTGACCATGACCAAGGCCAAAGTGACCGGCAACTACGCCAACAGCATTCTGGCCAAGACGGAATCGATCCGCTTCGGGTTTGAAGAAGCCATCATGCTTGATCCGCAGGGGTATGTGGCGGAATGCACCGGCGAGAATATCTTCCTGGTGCGCAAGGGGCAGCTCTATTCGCCCATCACCGCCGACACACTGGAAGGTATCACCCGTGATTCGCTGATTGCCATCATCAAGGAACTGGGTTACACGGTCACAGAGACGATGGTCGGACGCGACCAGTTGTATATTGCCGACGAGGTTTTCATGTGCGGCACAGCGGCCGAGTTGACGCCCGTCTCCGAGATTGACGGGCGGATTATCGGCTCCGGTAAAATGGGTCCCATCACCCGCCAGATCCAGACTGAATTCCACAAGGTGATCCGCGGGGAGCACGCGCTTTCCGAAACGTGGTTGGATTACGTGGGGTAGGTTACCCGAATCATTTTTGTAGTAGGCAGGGTCATGACCCAGCCTGCTCATTGATTAAGTGGTGAAATCCCTAAGGGTCTCATAGACCCTTAGGGATTGTTTTTAAACGCGACTTAAGACTTTTTCATTTTCGCTTTTTGAAAATGGAGGAAGTTGACTGCTTGCGCTCCAGGTGAATTTTCCTGGAGAAGGGGTTCGGTTTTGCCGAACGTGAGCCCCCATCCCGGCTTTCCCCCGCTCCCAAACGCGGGATTGGAGGAAGGTGTCGCGCGACCGCGGGTATTGTATGTAAAACCAAACCCTTAGGGTCTTCAAGACCCTAAGGGTTTACATTCATAGAAATTCAACATTTTCTTTATTTTCGCTTTTTGAAAATGGAGGAAGTCGACTGCTTGCGCTCCAGGTGAATTTTCCTGGAGAAGGGGTTCGGTTTTGCCGGACGTGAGCCCCCATCCCGGCCTTCCCCCGCTCCCAAACGCGGGATTGGAGGAAGGTGAATTTGAATCAGGTAATAACCAGGCGTTTATCCGAATGGACCTAAGAGAAAACCAAAAGATCCAAAAATCACCTGGAATCTCGTACTCATATTGGTATTGTTATCTCATTTTTAACCTTCTAAATATATGGGGTGAAAAGAATTTGGAATACTCATAACTTCAGAGAGCACGGTCCTATGTTGTGATTGTCAGTAATACAATACTCTACGTGGTCTATAATTCATAAAAAACAATTATGAGGACTTTCATGGACGAAAACTTGCGGGGACAAATAAAAAATGAATTGTCATTACGTGAAACAGAAGATTTGATTGCGATCTGGCAGGTGCATGACACCAGGGAATATGTTCCAGAAACATTCATAGTAATAAAAGAAATATTAAATGAACGCCTGGGTGATATTCAGGACTCTTCCACAGAAAATATCCTTCCTCGTATCTTCGAGAAAATTGAGACATTGATTGACGAAAAAAAATATGAGCAAGGATTGCACGAATGTGAATTTGCCATTCGTCTGGCTCCTAAAAATGCAGAAGCGCTTACCTACCGTGGTTTGATATATGACTATCTCGGGCAACCGGAAAAAGCCATTGCAGACTATCGCCAGTCAATATTATTAGATCCTGATTTCAA
The DNA here is from genome assembly GCA_964420995.1 of uncultured Leptolinea sp. Lineage (GTDB taxonomy): Bacteria > Chloroflexota > Anaerolineae > Anaerolineales > Anaerolineaceae > Leptolinea. The sequence goes on from CAYQUX010000027.1 coordinate 52,041, forward strand.
AGACGCCCAGGAAAACTTAGCAGAATTGAAGACTGAGATCTCAAAAAGGAATGAAAAAGATATATCTGTAAAAAACCGGGATATACAGATCGACAGAGCTCAAGAAATGTACATCCGGGAAAATTTTAATACGATGGAAACGGGTGAGTTAGTAAAAATATGGAAAACACATGACCGGGAAGTTTGGACGGAAGATGCATTCATTATTTTAAAAGAAGTCCTCATTGACCGACTGGGTAGTCTACCAGAGATCACCAACGTCCCTCCTTTATACAAGTTAATTGACAATATTCAGGAATATCGTGAAAAAAGAAATTTTTCCGCTGCACGGATTGAATGCGAACGAGCCGTGGAAGCAGAACCGTACAATTCGGAAGTTCATTACCTTCTAGGTCAGACGCTAGAGGAACTTGGGGAATGGGAAAAAGCGATTGCAGCCTATTCGAAGGCAATTAGCCTGGACTCGGAGCAAATCGACGCTTTTTCGCGGCTTAAAATTCTTGAACACAAACTGGAAGAGCGGACCAGAAACTCACCGGCAATGCGACATTTGAACATAGCCAGAGAATATGCAGAAGATGAGGATTATGACCTGGCTATTCAAGAAATTGAACTGGCACGAACAATACTACCTGAGGTAGCCAGTGCTTATACATTCTATGGTGAAGTTTTATTGAAAGTAAAAAACACTGATGAAGCTATTGGTGCATTCGAAAAAGCGATCCAATTGAACCCTGAATATCAGAAAGCCCGGACAGGTTTAAGAAATGCAAAAGTAATGAAGGAGCAAATCGCTCTTGAAGCAAACATACCTGTTGACCCGGCTGATATTGTTATAGTAGATCAGCAGGCTATGGATTTTGACGAGAGAGATTTTGAGGAACACCTGGACGAATTGGAGGATACTCCCAATTGGGTCTACCAGAACAAACATGTTTTTACGAACGAGAAGGCAAACGATTACCAGAATCCTCAAGCAAAATCAGAATTGCCGCCTTTAGAGACCCAGAGTGATCTGTACAAGTTTGAAGGTGGATTTATTTCTCGCCTGTTCACCGGTCATTTACGGACACATGACCCTGTTTATCTGTTACTCATGCTCGGTTTAGGGCTGATCCTGATATTTCCCATAATTTATCTTTGGTATTCGCCAGAAAATTTCCCATTGGAAATTACTCACATTTTGATCTATACGCTAATGGCGCTGTCCGTTCCGGGTATAGCATTGATCATAAATATTGGAATGAGCCTGATCTCAAAAGAGCCGGATAGTGGTCAGCAGGATACCGAGAAATTTTTCTAGAAAATATTAAGAATAACCAATAATTGGCATTTTTTCTTCTCTATTTTTTAAATTGCCAAACAGACGATTGCCATGCCTGCCCAGATCAAAACCCCTTCCCATCCTTCCCAATCCGAAAAGCGGGATTGGGTGAAGGTGACTTTTTGGGATATGGATTGGAGAAACGAAAACTCTAAGGGTCTCAAAAAAGACCCTTAGGGTATAATTTGTGAAATAAACAAGTGTATGTCTCCTCCATTTTCACATTTTGAAAATGGGGGAGGTTGGAGGGGGTTGGGTATGGCCGGATCAAGTCCCCCATCCCGGCCTTCCCCCAATCCAAAATACGGGATTGGAATAGATCAAAAAAAGTGGACACATTTAATGTCCTGAAATTTGCTCGA
>CAYQUX010000028.1:0-48103 GCA_964420995.1 uncultured Leptolinea sp.
GGCCGCCTCGATACCTGCGCAACAAAAGACATTGCGCGGTACTGTCGCAAGCTCGACGACCGGGAACCCGCCGGCTGAGCCTGTCGAAGCCAGTGGTGCATGCCCGGCCGCCTCGATACCTGCGCAACAAAATACATTGCGCAGTACTGTCGCAAGCTCGACGACCGGGAATCCGCTGGCTGAGCCTGTCGAAGCCAGTGGTTCATGCCCGCCAATCTCGATATCGGCGCAACAAAAGACATTGCGCGGTACTGTCGCAAGCTCGGCGACCGGGGACCCGCTGGCTGAGCCTGTCGAAGCCGGCGGTACGAGGACGACCGACGTACTTATTAAAGTTACACGGGAAATCCCTGCGACCGGAAAGGCCTGCCCATGATCACCGGCATGGATGTCTCAGCCTGGCAGGGCAAGATCAACTGGGAGAAAGCTGCCAATAATGGCGTGAAATTCGCCTACATCAAAGTCAGCCAGCGACTGTATGCCGACAAGCTCCTCTTCCAAAACTGGCCGGCGGCAAAAGCAGCCGGACTGGCTCGCGGCGGCTATCACTACCTGGTGTGGGACCGCGATCCGCTGGAACAGGCGGACGCGTTCTGCGCCCTGTTGAAGGATGATCCGGGTGAGCTGCCCCCCATGGTTGACTTTGAAGAGCGCGACGGTATCCCGGCAGATGCGGTCGACCGATTGAAGCGTTTCCTGAACGCGGTGGAATACCACCTGGGCAGTCGGCCGGGCATATACACCAGCCCGAACTTCTGGCAGACCTACGGTTCAACAGACGCGGACTGGTCAAAATACCCCCTGTGGATCGCCAATTACCAGGTCAACCAACCGATCATCCCGCCACCGTGGTCGGAGTACACCTTCTGGCAGCATACCAACGGCGGCGACGGCACTTTCTACGGCTGCTCCTCCCGCGGAGTGGATATGAATCTGTGCACGGAAGAAACCTATAACCGCCTGACCGCGCTTGTGGAGCAAACGCTCCCATCGGCAACCCTGCAGGAAAAGGTGGACAGATTATGGAGGGCGCACCCCGCACTATGGCCCTGACTCTCACTGAAACACGCTCCCGGGTGACCCATATGCTGATGGACACCGGGCAGGAAGTCTGGCCTGTGGATGTGCTGGACGAGGCCATCCGGCAGGCACTGGCCGCCTATTCACGGATCTTCCCCTGCCTGCGCGAGACGGTTGTGCCCATCCCGGCAGCCGGCGACCTGGAATTGACCAGTCTGCCCGGCATCGTGGATGTGATCGCTGTGCGCTGGCCGTACACGGTAGGAATAGCGGAATCTCTTCAGCCGCCCAACCGGGTGACCGGCTGGCGCTTCTGGCGCGAACCCGACCGACCCATTCTGGAACTGCGTACCCTGCCGGGCTGCAACCCTCCGGCGGACGACCCGCTGTACGTGCGCTACACCTGCGAACATACAGTAACCGGCCTGGACGATGCCGAAACCGGCAGTGTCCCACCGCAGCATGCCGCCTTGTTGGTGCGCGGTTCGGCCGCCTATGCGGCCCTGTTCCGCGCCATTGATAAAGTGGAAAACCGCAGCTACGGCAGCCGGCGCACCGAGCCATCCCTCCTGCAGAACTGGGGGAATGCCGTGCTGGAACTCTTTCAACAGGAGCTGGAGGGACTGCGCAGGCAGAACCTGCCGGTTCAATCCCGCACCCGATGGAGACTTGACCTATGGGATACTCTCTGACCCTTGCCATGCCAGATTTCCTTTTACCTGAGCTGGCAAACCTGCCGCAGGACAATATCCCCTATCGGTGGGTGCTGGACGCGCACGGTTACGGCGGCCACTGCCCCGACTGCCTGGAACTGGAAGGTGAAGTACGCACACTGGCCGAATGGCAGAATTCCGTCATGCCGGGAAGTGCCTGCCTGCAGTGCGGCAGCGGCTGCCGCTGCAGTCTGGAATCCACCCTCACGCCTCCAACCCACTACACCATTTTCCTGCCAAACGGATTATGGAATGACGTCAAACGCTCGCTGATCTTCCGCGACGGCAGCCGGCAGTGGCGCTACAACTTCACGGAAGTGCTGTACGGCAGACGCCGGTCTGTCGCGCGGCCAGGCAGGGCGCCGGCTCCCAGCCTGCCAAAAACGCTGGGCACGGACTACCGCTACCGGCGTCCGGTTCACGGGGTGGATTGATGGCTCAAGCCGGTATTGACTGCCATATCGCGCTCAGCCACACGCTCATCAACAACGGCGCGCCGTTCGGTTTCCTGCTGGATGACAGCAAGGAAGCCGGACCGGCTGTTTCCATTCAGCGCGAAGCCGTCAGGCAGGATGACGGATCGTATGTAGATCAGCAGAAGTTCTTTTTCACCGTGGTACTGGGTGACCGGCTGCCCAACCCGGACAATTCGATCCACACGGAGACAGGCGCGGACATGTACGCCGCCCTGATGCAATTTTTGGGCTGCCACAGCGGACTGGCCCTGCTCACCCCGTCCGGTTCGTTCAGCGGACTGTTCGCCTCGGGGCACTACGCCACGGAAATTCATTATCCCGATATCACCCTGGTGACCGTGCAGATGAGCAACACAGGCAGCAGTTTCAACCCGGTGGACGCGGCGCGCTTCATTCAGTCCAACTGGGTGGATGAAGTCGCCTACACCGGAGATATGACCTGGAGTAATTCCTACTGGAGGTAAAAAGATGAGCTCACCCGTATACCCGGCCTCCAACGATGTGTCGCCGGGGCAACCGACTGCCAACACACAGTACAACAACCTGCGTAAAGACGCGTTGACACTCGGCGCCGCGCCCGAGGATGCCCGCACTGTCGGTCAATTCTTTTCCCGTTTCATCAGCGGGGTGCGGTTGGAATACCTGGCGACCAACCGTCTGCGCGCCCCGTTTGTCACCACCAATCCGCCCAGTCTGATGATCGCCGGGTATATGTGCCAGGCGGCAGCCAATGTTGACCTGCCGGCGGGCAGTTTTTCCGGTGCGGCGGCCCCCTGGTATATCTTCGCCCGCCGCAACCCCGGCTCCCCTGCCTTCACCCTGGAGATCAATACCAGCCCGGTGGAAGGCACCGACCAGCGGCTGATCGGCCAGTGTTACTGGGACGGCAGCAACGTCAACGCGTCATCGGTGTACACCTACTCGGCCCAGGGACTTGGCCTGCCCGATTATGATTCGGGCTGGTTTGCCGTGGCTGACACGAACACCTATACCAAAGCCCACAACTTGAACCAGACACCCCGCCTGGTGGTTCTGATGCACGCCACCAGCTCAACTCCCGGCGTGAACGATGAGATCGTGCTGGTCAACACGGTGAGCATCAGCTACGGCGTTTCCTGCGTTGGCTGGAACAGCACCAACATCATGGCGCAGAGCGGCAACAACCCCGGCTATGGCACCTGCCTCAGCCTGCGGCGCTATTCCGGTTCAGGATACTGGCGACTACAGGCGTGGAGATAACTAGGAGAGATATGACCATCATCATTCGTAACGCGTTGGGAGAGATTAAAACATTCATGGAAACCGACGGCGGGACGGTGCTGGACGCCGGCGAAACCCGCGAGGAGATCGCTGCGCCTTTTGCCGCGTATGCCCGCCGGCTGCGCCTGCTGGCCAACGGCCACGCGGGTGAGCTGATCCGTGTGCCGGCTGGCAGCGGACCGGTGAACGTGGAGGTGGAATGCCCCGGTGAGACGATTGTCAGCCTGTCGGTTAATGGACTGACGGAAGCGGTGCCGCTGACCGATGGCCGGGGGACGCTCGTGTTGAGCGCCGAGATTCCCGGTACATTCGTCATAACCCCGGCGGACCGGGCGACATATTGCGCCGCCGGCGAAGCGGTTTGCGTGGTGGAGGTGACGGTATGAGCGCGAAACCGGGGAAGGTGAAGTCACCGGGCGCGGTGGAGAAGGTGAACGGGCAATTCCGCCTGAAAGCGGAGGCCCGCCCGGCGGATGATTCCGCGCTGCTGGCGAAGGGGAACCTGAAGATGGATGAACTGGCCGCCGTGGTCGGGCGGTTGTTGGAACGGGTGAAAGTGTTGGAGGAAGGGTAGAAATTTCTCGATCGGCGGCAAAAACTCTAAGGGTCTTTGAGACCCTTAGGGTTTGGTTTTTATTAATTTCCTTCCAAAATCTTGATCTCTTCCAAATCTATGATTCATGTAAAATGATTTGAATAATCCATCATTACCATTCACAGGAGATCAAAATGAAACAAGGGGAATTTTCATCCGGCCGCCCATCCAATCCATTCAAACTTGGAGGGCGGATTACACCAATTCCATTTATTGTCCTTGGATTGATTGTTGTCATATTCCTGGCGCGACCACACTGGTACCTTTTCAAACGGGTGAATCCCGACCAGGTGGGGATCAAGACACGCGGCGGTCAGATCGTTGGGGTTGTTCCGGCGGGCCTTTACAGTGATGCCGGTCTGTTTGTTAACCTGGAAACCTACTCCACCCTGGCGTACCAGTTCTCAACCACAGATCCGGAAGTCATCACACAGGATAACCAGCGTCTGGGGGTCTCCGTTTCCGGTTCCGCCTTTCGGCCTTCGTATAACATCAGTGAAAAAGAGCTTATCCAATTGTGGACGAAATACCGGAATATTTATACCAATGATGATTCATTACAGCGGGTATTGGATGACCTCGCCTTTCAGGCCATGAAGGTATGTGTTGGTAATAAACCCTTCCAGGACTCTGTCATCGGTTCTGACCGCGACTCACTGCGTAAGTGTATTGATGAGGAATTGAATAATCTCACCAGTAATTTTGGGATTACTGTGACCAACCTGACGGTCCCCAATGTGGCGCTATCACCGGAAGTACAGGCTTTGCTCGATGCGATTACCAAGAGTCGCCTTGAGACCGAGAAAGCCGCGCAGGATAAATTAAAAGCGGACGCGGAAGGCCTGGCGCGTAAGGCGGAACAGGAAGCCAATATTCGCGTTGAACAATCCAAGATACAGGAAGAAACCAAGCAGCAAACAATTCTGGCAAAACTAAACGAAGAGAAATTGGTTGCCCAGCAGAAAGTAATTGAGGCAGAAAAAGCCAACGCCCTGCTATCAGCACAACGAGATCTTGAGATCAATCAGGCATTGTCGGCTGCCGCAACGGAGAAAGCCAAGGCAGACCTGGCTAAAGATATAGCCACGGCCAGCATCTTTACCGGAAATCCCACCTATGCGGGTTATATGGCCGCGCTGGCCAACGCGTCTGCCATCAAGGAAACGGATAAATTCATCTTCACACCCGAGGGTGTTTTCCCGCAGCTCGTCTTTGGCAGCGGTGGACTCACACCTGTTGTTCCGGTGAAATGATATCTTCCGGCCATTATGTATGATTTGACTTGCAGGGGACTAGACCTGTAAATACCACTCTGATTCATTCAATAAATTCGCAACCGGCGACGAAAAGCCTAAGGGTCATTGAGACCCTTAGGCTTTGGTTTTATCAATTCTATTTCGTGATCGTGAAAAATGCTTTAGCCGATCGGAAGGAAAATACTGGTTGTACCGATCCGGACAGTGGGCAAAAAACCTATCGTATTCGAAACCCAAACTAAATTATTCTATTGATTAAAAATATTTTCGTTGATGGATCCGAAAGAAAGCACCCTGTAATTTTCCAAATTTATCGTCATAGGCTCATTTGACCCCAGAATGAATTTCCAGGATGCATTCTTGTATTTTTCGCCACCGGGATGCGTGGAGAAATCCTCAAAGAATATGGTCATATTTTTGTAATTATCCGCTTCCCAGATGGCTGCTGTAAATTTGCCGTTCTTATCCATGGCCATCAACATGAAATACCATATTCCTTTTTCAATAGTGAAGGATTTACTCTGCATTGGCGCGTTCTTGAATTCTGCCAACCAGTTGATCCGCGGTTTTCCGCCTTCCCAGAAGTCTATATTAAATTCCTGCGGACCCATAAAGGTGAAATACAGGTATTCAGGTGGCAGCGCCTGGAACTTGAAGAAGATTGCCTGGTTTCCACCGGGTTTGTCCGATTTATCAAATTGGTCAAGCGGGGTGTTTAATGGCGTCCATATCCCATCCTTATCATTCTGCCCTGTGAATGACATATATGCCGCCCCATCGGGGACTGTTTTTTTCGATCCCGGACCGAACTGCCCGCCATTGTTTTGTTTCATGCCGTCCACGTTCTCGTTGAATTTCAATACCGGGTCATTCAGGAAGGTTTTCATAACTTCATATGGATCGGAAAGATCTGGCTGATTCTGATCTCCCTGTGGTTTGTCTTGTTCCTCCTGAGGTTGATCCGGTTCGTCATTCATGGGTTCTTTGGTTGAGAATTCGGGGAATGCCTGCGGTTGTTCTTCCAGAAATGGGTCTATGATCGTCTTTCCTGTTATATATTCCGGAAGGTATGTTTCCAGGTAATCCTTGATCGAACCCTGCCCCCAACGGATGAGATCAAGTTCGACGTAATCCTGTTTGGAATCGGTCCAGGCGGCTACCTGCAGGTGCGCATCATTGGTCTGCCAGTCTACTGGCAGCGCTATGGAACCATAGGCGAAATCCTGCCCATCACCGGTAAATACGAAAGCTTTGTCACCATCAGGATGAAGCCAGAATATGACATCCATCCAATCACCTGGTTTGACCATTGTCTTGCCAGATAATTTCAACCGTGCAAACAGTGAATCTTTATTTGGAACATTATGAACCAACATCCCGTTAAGTTTATTCAACGGGCAGCCATCGACGCGGATCAATTCTTCGCCTTCATCCGGCTTATTGCTGCTCATATTCATCTGCACAGGGAAACAGACTTTTTGGCTTATACGCAACCTGACCTGAACGAAGTACCCAGGTTTAAAGGTTGGATGAATCTGGATTCCATTGAATGGTGTGCCACCGCCTATTCGAAAAACACCATCCTTAATCAGGCTGGCTGGATCCACCTTTGACGGATCATCCATCCACAGGCCGATCAATTCCATATTCTCGGCGGTGTCGAAATTTATCTCGGTTTCCACGGAATAATCCGCGGGTGACGTCCAGGTGCTTCCGCTGGCCGGTAAAAATCCACTAAGTAGAATTGAAATACCTGCCAGAATACAGATCATGGAAAAGTGTCTTTGCAATGGATTCCCTCCTTGTGTGTCTTGAACGAAAAAATGACGCGGAAAAAGTTAGTAATTACTTTTCTGCCTTATTTTGCTTGAAAGTTTACCATAATGAAATTTGCTTAACAATTAATACGATAGTATGAAATTGAATAAAACTAAAAGGACATCAAAACTCTTTGAGTTTGAGATTGATCAGATATCATTCTTCCTCTACCAATCTTGATCTCTTCGACAGAGAGGCCGTAGATTTCGTAGGCCAGGTTGTCGACCTCGCGGTCGGTGGCATAAACCCTAAGGGTCTTTGAGACCCTTAGGGTTTGGTTTTTATCAATTCCCTTCCACAATCTTGATCTCTTCCGCGGTGAGGCCGTAGAGTTCCTAGACGAGGTTGTCGATCTCGCGGTCGGTGGCATAAACCCTAAGGGTCTTTGAGACCCTTAGGGTTTGGTTTTTATCAATTCCCTTCCACAATCTTGATCTCTTCCGCGGTGAGGCAGTAGAGTTCCTAGACCAGGTTGTCGACCTCGCGGTCAGTGGTGTCGATCTGGTCAGTGAATTGTTGAACTAATTGCAGGACGGCGTCTGGCCCTGGCATTGTATCCCCCGGATGGTTTGAATGTGCGGACGATGGGTTAACTATACCGCAATGACTATATTTTTTCAGATGATCTCTTGACGCCGGATGTACAATATTGTTTAGGGTGAAATAAATGTATTCCATGCCGGAAGGAAGCAGAACGTCATGGACTATAGAGACGAGTTGAAAATCAGCCGGGCAGCCACCCGGCGGCGGGTGTATATCATTGGCTCCATTATCGGCGCGGTGGTGCTGGGGTTCGTAGTTTTTCTGAGCTGGCCGCCCATTCTGAGCGAGGTGGTCCCGATCCCCACGATCACGCGAAAAGTGACCAAGACCAAAATGCCAACGTTCAACAGCACCGCTTATTTACAGACCCGCAAGGCCGAACTTCATAAAACAACGGTCTTCCGTATGCCCTCGTTGACAGAACCGCCGATGATTAAAGCGCCAAACGTGCAGCCATACATGAATCCGACGGTACAGAGTCCTTATGTACGGCCGTTGTACGTTCCCCCGGCGCAGCCGCCGCCGCGTGTCCAACCGCCGCCGAACATCCCGCAACCGCCGCCGATTTTGCGGCATTGAGATTTTTGGGGTAGGGGCGATGCATCCGGCGCAGATTGATAAGTGCGAACAGAGATGATTTCCAGATGCATCGCCCTTACGGATGGATGGGAGATCAAAGATACTGATTTATATGAGATAAATCGGATCCGGTTTTTTCAAAATCTATTCCTATCGTCGTCATATTCATCATAATCTTCCGGTTCGTTATCGTACTCAATGTCCCGGTCGTCGTCGCACAACATGGCATAAATATCGCCGGCGTACAGTTCATCTTCGTGGTAATGATCCCCTTCCAGATGGTCAAGGTACATATCATACAAAAGAAAGGGAACCATTGGATTTTGTGAAATACCCGCCTGCCTGGACGTAGATCGGTTTACCTGTTGATCGTTTTTATCACCGAACAACCAGTTGAAAAGAACCGCTCCCAACAAAATGAGAATAATTATTGTCCCCATTATTTGCCTTCGTACATTAGATTATGGAAGCGCGCTTGAGGTCATAGATGTCCGCACCGGATTCCACCAACCTCTCCAGCAATTCCCCTGATTCGGTTGTATTGAAAAACTTCAACTCGGCATCTGAGATGGGCAGGGCCATCAGCCAGCTTACCCATCGGGATGGAAATTCAAGGGTCAAAAATTCTTCGCTCCAGCCATAGGGAGTTATAAACAAGATATGCTTCATGGCCAGGTCGGAATAAATGCCAGAGATCACCCCGTTGAACACGGCTCCGGGATGTAGACGTGCCCGTCCATGGATTACGTTGAACGCGCAAGCCGCCATGACCTCCGTAAAACGCGGGAACTCAATCCGGCACGCGCCGACAAGCTCAATCCCCAGCGCCAGGCTGCCGATCATACCGACAGACTGGTCTGCAAGGCCAATTGTCGCGCAGGAAAAAACACCTTTTGCCGGGCAGTCCGGCGCGGTGACCAGGGATATCTGGTTCTTCTGTGTCGTATCCATGTGCCGGGTGAGCGATGCTGAACCTCCGAATACTTTATAAACGGCCTGTTGAATACGGGAATTCTCGTCAGATGGATGATTGCTGTTCATTCTTCCTCAATTGTCTCGCCAAATATTGGTGGATCGATCGGTGCTGCCTACCAGCCGCTGGCCTGAGCCGGGTCTACCTCGACCACCAGCACACTGTTTATACGCTGCGGATGTGCTTTCAACCCGCCGGGGGAATCCTGGTAGCACTTTTTGAGTTCCTTTGAGTATCCTGTGCTGATGAAGGGAGAAAGGGATTTGAAAAAATCCAGCATCCCTTCCACCTCCTGCTCATACAGGCTGACGCTGTCATGCCGCCGGTTGGTGAACCAGAACGCGAACTGCACAGCCTGGTACTCTCCGTGCGGGAGTACCTGGTTGACCCGATACACCCACGCCAGGTCCAGGCCGCCATTATCAAGCGCCTCCAGCATCATGCGGGCGCAGATACGCGAATTCCGGTCGTCCCTGATCGTCCAAATGCCCAGGCCGAGGTGCAAGGCCGCCAACGCCCAGAGCCAGAACATCACGCCGCCGCGTGCCAAGAATAATGAATAAAACCCGCTGAACAGGAAAAGCGCGCCCATGATGAAGTAATACCAGCGGAAAAACAATCCAACGCCATCCAACGGAGCGGTAAGCCTGTGTTGAAAGATAGCCTGGATCTTTGACTTGTTCATGAAAGAGAGCTTGTCCCGGTTGCGGCTGTCTAATTGTTTTGTTTAGTGGGAGTTATTCTTCTTTTGTCTGGTTGGAGTACAACGGCAGCACCACATTGAAGGTGGAACCCTGGGTGAGTATCGAATCCACCCAAATGCGCCCGTAGTGATTTTCCACAATGCTTTTAACGATGGCCAAACCGAGGCCTGTGCCCGAGGCTTCCCCGGCGGCGTTGCTCGCGCGGAAAAATTTATCAAATATAAATGGCAAATCCAGCGGCGGTATGCCCACGCCGGTATCCTTGAATTTCAGGATCATCTGGTCGCTTTCGATCTCAGCCCTGATGAATATCTGTCCGCCGGGCGGTGTGTACTTGATGCTGTTGCCCAGCAGGTTATCCACCACCTGCGCCAGCAGAAGCGGGTTGCCCCACACCGGAGGCATGTTAGCCGGAATCTCCACCGAAAGGCGGTGGCCTTTATAGGCAAGCTGGTCTTTCAGGGTTTCGCAGGCTTCACCGATCAACTGGTCAACGCGTACCAGTTCTTTATGCTTGTCAAAACCGGCTTCAATGCGGCCGAGGTTGAGCAGGTCATTTACCAGGTTGGTGATGTTATGCACGCTCATCTGAACATGACGGATGTACTCACGCTGCAGATCGGTTACCGGGCCAACACGCTCCACCAGTTCCACATACCCCAGGATGGTTGTCAATGGGGTGCGCAGGTCATGCGAAACTGTGTTGACAAAATCGCTCTTGGCGCGATCCAGCTCCTTAAACATGCTGATGTCGTGCAGAGTGATTACGGTACCCACGTTGGAGATGGGGGTAACCTGCGCGTCCATCACGCGGCCTTCCTCCAGGTTGATCTCCGCCCGGCTGCCGCCGCGTTCAAGCAAATCCATGATCTGGTTATTCTTCAAGGCCGCGTCTGCCGGCTGGTTGATCTGGTCGCTGGAATCCAACGCCAGGGCTTCACGGGCTCCCTGGTTGATAAAGACAATGTGGTTATCCGCGTCAACAATGATGACCCCATCCTGCACCTTGGTCAGAATGGTCTCCAGGCGAACGCGTTCACTGTCGGTATCACTGAAAGTGCGCGCGTTTTCAATGGCAATGGCGGCAAAATCAGCCACGGCGGAAAGAAGGCGCACATGGTAATCGGTAAAGGGTTTCTTGACGTTGCGGTTGTCCACGCCCAGCACACCCAGCGTCTGATTGTGTGATTTTAACGGAACGTAGACAAGCGAAAAGACAAGGTAATCTGTCTTGATTTTTTTCAGGTTTTCTTCGTCCAGTAAAACGGGCTGGCCGGTACGCACCACGGTGCCTGCCAGAGTATCTTCCACCCCCATGCGGAATTCGCCTCCGGTTTCTTTATTACTAAAATTACGCGAGGCACGTAGATACAACTCGCCGGTATTTTCATCCAGCATGAGCAGGCTGCTTTCCTCCGCACCGGTTATGGATACGGCGGTATCCATGACGGTGGAAAGCACGCTATCCAGATCAAGCTGGCTGGTAATGGAACGGCTGAGCTGACTCAACATTTCAAGGTCGCTCATCTGGCTTCGCAGACTGGCTGTGGCCAGGCGGGTTTCCTTTTGCATCCAGCCGCGGCGCCGGTCGCTTACGGCCAGGGCGTTGCGCACCAGTTTCAGCAGGTCATCCGCCCGGATGGGCAGCGTGAAGGTATCCAGCACCCCGGCCTGAATGGCCTGTTTCAACACCGTGGTTGATTCCTGGTAGATGAACAGCAGCACCGCCGTGGTGGGGGTCAGCTCACAAAGATCACGTGCAAATTGAATCCCGCTGCCATCAGGCAACTTATCCCCCAGAATCACCAGGCGCGGCAAACCGTCATTTAATGTTTTTCGAGCTTCGGCAATCTGCGAAAGCACCTTGAGATTGTATCCCTCAGGCTGCAATACGGTTTCCACCAGGGTGTTTACCTGTGGATCAGCCGTCAGCACCAGAATGGGATCGTGAAAAGAAGGTGGCATTATCGTTCCCGGAGAACAACCGAAAGACAGAGGAACCTTAACGAATCACTCAATTCGACTATTTATGATAGCACATAACCGCAAAGCGAATGGAGAGAAATGTTGAGACCGGTTTAATATAAACTTTACGTAAGATGTTGTGCGAGATACTTGACTTTGCCTGTACGGTGTGAATACAATAATTTTATGGATTACAAGGATTATTACAAAATATTAGGGGTGGAACGTTCTGCCGATGCTGATGAAATAAAAAAGGCTTATAGAAAACTTGCGATGAAATATCACCCTGACCGGAATCAGGGGAATAAACAATCGGAAGACCGATTTAAAGAGATCAACGAAGCCTATGAGGTTCTAAGCGATCCGCAAAAGCGGGGCCGGTACGACCGGCTGGGAGAATCGTATTCCACCTGGCAGCGCGGTGGCGCGCAGGGTGGATTCAACTGGAACGATTGGATCAACCAGGCGCAGCAGCAATCCGCGGGCCGCGGCGGCACATACCGGGTGGATGCCACCGGTTTTGAAGACCTGTTTGGCGGCGGTTTTTCCGATTTCTTCAACGCCATCTTTGGCGGCATGGGGGGCGCCGCGCCGAGGGGTGGCGCGCGCACGGCTACCAGCACGGCACAGACCACCCGCCTTGATCCTCGCAACGTGCAGCGTAATTCACTGGAACAGACGGTCTCCATTTCACTCGACGAAGCCTTTCGAGGCACACAGCGCATCCTTCAGGTGGACAGCAAACGCCTGGAAGTCAAAATTCCTCCCGGCGCCAATACCGGCACGCGCGTACGCGTGGCGGGCGGCGGCAACAACGGCCTCAAACAGGATGTATACCTGGTCATCGAACAACAACCCGATTCACGATTCGAGCGTAAAAACGAGGATCTGCACAGCGAAATCGATGTAGACCTCTATACCGCCGTCCTGGGCGGTCAGGTCAGCGTGACCACTCTTTCGGGCAATGTAATGTTGAAGATACCGGCCGGAACTCAGCCCGGACAAACCTTCCGGCTGGCAGGTAGAGGCATGCCCCACCTGCGGGCTCCCCAGAGCTTTGGCGACCTGTACGCCAGAGTCAAAGTTCGCTTGCCGAAGAATCTGTCTGGCAAACAACGGGAATTATTTGAACAGCTTTCAAAAGAAAAATAACATTAGCGGTAGTATTCAGGAAGGAAAAATGTACCAGAAGAAATTGATCGCGGCAGGTACTGTAATGGCACTTACCCTCCTGGCCTGCCAGTTCTCAACCAGTCTAACGGATGTCATGGATAAAACGTCCGCGCCGCTGCCCACCCTGGCATCCGCCAATTCTGTCGCGTTGCCCGTGTCAGCGGTCAACCCCAACCTGACCTCAGACCAGGACCTTCTGGTGCGCCTGTACGAAGTGGTAAGCCCCGGGGTGGTGCTGATCCAGCAGGTGGGCGATACTGGCAGCGGGTTGGGGTCGGGGTTTGTGTACAACCCTGACGGGTACGTGGTCACCAATTTTCATGTGGTGGAAGGCGCCAACGACCTGGAGGTGGATTTCCCCAGCGGGTACAAGGTGCGCGGCAAAGTCACGGCGACCGACCTCGATTCAGACCTGGCCGTTATCAAAGTGGAAGCGCCCGCTGATCAACTTCATCCCTTACCGCTGGGAGATTCAGACCTGGTGAAGGTTGGTCAAACCGTCGTTGCCATCGGCAATCCGTTCGGATTGAACAGTACCATGACCATGGGCATCATTTCTGCCAAGGGGCGCACCATGGATTCCCTGAGGCAGGCGGATGACGGTGGTTATTATTCCACCGGTGACATGATCCAGACAGACGCGTCCATCAACCCGGGTAACTCGGGCGGGCCGCTGCTGAACCTCAGCGGCGAGGTCATCGGACTTAACCGCTCCATCCGCACCACCAATACCAATGATTCCGGTGAGCCGGTTAACAGCGGCATCGGTTTTGCCGTATCCGTCAACATGATCAAACGGGTTGTGCCGCATTTGATCCAGTACGGGTCGTATGACTACCCTTACCTTGGGATATCCACCCCGCCCGGCGGCGATTTGAGCCTGCTGGAGCGTGAGGAACTGGGGCTCACAACCACCTCGGGCGCATACCTGATGGACGTGATTGACGGCGGCCCGGCTGACAAAGCCGGCCTGGTCGGCGGAACCAAACCAACGCGCATCCGCAATTTATTATCCGGCGGCGACCTGATCGTGGCGGTGGATAGCCGCCCGGTAAAAGTGTTTGGCGACCTGATGAGTTATTTGATGACCAATAAATCCCCCGGTGATGTGATTTCACTCCGGGTAATTCGAGATAAACAGGAGAAGGAGTTTCAATTGACTCTGGGCAAACGACCCTGACATAAGAAGAGTGCACGCCGCACCCGATTCGATCCAACCATCTCATATTAGAGGAGGCTGTCATGTTTACGGATCATCAAATGAAGGAATTGGCCGGGATCACTACCAAATCACCCGCATTGACCGTGTACCTGAACACCGATCCTGCCATGGGGAATGCGGAGGCGATTAAATTACGGCTGCGAACAATGTTAAAAGACATTGAACTGGAGAAGGATGTTGCGGCTGTTCTGGATTATTTTGAGACCCATCACCCCTTTACGGGGCGGGGAATAGCGGTATTTTCGTGCAAGGGGGATGGATTCTTCCGCACCATATCATTGGGTGTTCCGGTGCGTGACCAGGTGTTTACCGGTGACCGGTACAGCGTCAAACCTCTGGCCGATATTTTTGATATGTACGGTGGTTATGGCGTCATCCTGGTTGACCGTCAGGGTGCGCGTGTGTTCCACTTTCATCTGGGCGAACTGGTGGAGCAGGAAGGTGTGCTGGGCACGCTGGTCAAACACACCAAACGCGGCGGCGCATCCAGTATTGCCGGCCAGCGCGGCGGCACAGCCGGGCAAACCCACTATGAAGACGAAGTGGTGGAACGCAACATGAAAGAGATTGCCGCGTTCGCCACTCACTTCTTTGAAGAAAAACATATTCGCCGCATATTAATCGGCGGGACGGAAGACACGGTATCACAATTCCGATTGCTGCTCCCCAAGACCTGGCAAAGCCTGATCATTGGCACGTTTCCCATGAGCATGACGTCCTCACACGCTGAAGTTCTCGCGCGCGCCATTCAGGTGGGCAGGGAAGCCGAGGCGGAACGCGATCTGAAAATGGTGCGATCCATCCTCGCGCAGGCCGGCAAGGGCGTGGGCGCCGAGGTCGGTTTCGAAAAGACTTTACAGGCTGTCTCTCAGAGTCGGGTGCAAAAACTGGTGGTAACGGAGGGATTTCGGCAATCAGCTTACCGTTGCACCGGTTGCGGGCGGCTGACGTTGCATACCAATCCCGTTTGTAAAGACTGCGGCAGCAAGATTGTCCCGGTGGATGACGGGGTGGAACTGGCGGTCAACGCGGTGATGCGCTCCGGCGGCGAGGTGGAAATCGTTCCGGTCAACGCGGATTTCACGAAAGCCGGAAATATTGGAGCGATTTTAAGGTATTAATTAGATCTGGACGGACGGTAATCTACCAGTCATATAAAACGCTTTCTCGGCCCTCCTTCAATGAAGGAGGGCTTTTTTGAAAATGGCAATATCAACCCATAGATGAAGGGGGCGATTCCATTTCGGCGTGTACCTTTTTAAACTGGCGTATAGTACAATTTTCTGATAAATAAAACACCAGGGGAAAATCGACCATGTCATTACCACATACAGATATACCAGCTTTGCCAGCCGGGAAACGAAAATCCGGCATCTGGATCGTCGTCACCATTTTTGTTGGGGCCATGCTGTGCGTGTTGGCCTGCTCTGGATTGGGCCTGTACGGTTTGTACAGCCAATTCATGGAACGAAAAACTATCCGCACCACGCTGGAAACGTATGTCCAATCGGTAGCGGATGGAGATTTCAACAGCGCCTACATGCTTTTAACCTCTGCGAAAAAGCGTAAAACCACCCTGCCGGAATTCCAGCAGAACATGAAAGAAAATGAGTTTTTCTTTTACATGGACTACCAGAGACTATTCATCTCCGGGTTTGGGGTCCATTCGGATTCCATTTCTTCGCTGGTATCAAGGGCATCTCAAAAGACCACAGCCACCATCACCGGGCAGTTCTTGTATAAAGACAATAGCACCTGCGATTTCAGAGCCGTGCTTGAAAAGGTCAACGGGGAGTGGAATGTGTCGGAGGTCGAAGTTTTCCCGCCGGAAGAGGCCAATCCCATATCAATGGTCGTGCCGGTTGTCTATTTAGTTGGCTGAGCAGCCCGGGATTTCGTCTTTTTGCCGGTCTTTGTTCAAATTGAACCCGAAATAGGGTGATGGATCAAGCGTGTTGCTGATTTCCAGTTCATTCTTGAATGTTCCGCTGCCATCATCCTTCACAATGGACAGGTGCAAATGCACACCGGTCGGGTTGCCGGGCGTACCGGAGTAATTACCCATGCGTCCCAGCAGGGTACCGGATTTTACGAACACGTCTTTTGTCCCTGGCGGAAAAGCGGCATCCACCAGCGGGGTACCGTCAGGCATGGCCATATGTGTGAAATACACCCAGATTTGCCGGCCGGGTTGCAAAGGATCATCGGGAACACGGATAATAACGGTCGATTTCCAATCCGCCATCCGGGTCAGGTAGCCTTCATACGCGGCAAATATTTCTGTTTCGCCGGGCTGCGTTCCACTGAAAATATCAATCCCCTGGTGGTGATGCCCGATTTTCCATGAGTCATTCCACAGGAAACCAATAAAACCATCCGTGGGCATTTCAAATGGGGCGGATCCACACCGGCTGCCGGCTTTTATGATCCAATCCTGGTGGTCCTGCGGATTGTTGATGAAGTTCATCACCCGCAGAGTGTTTCCGGCATAATGGCGTCCATGGTACAAAAAGTAACCACCGGCCGCGCCCAGGGCAACCACCGCGGCCAGTAATACTTTCGCGCCGGTTTTCACCAGTCGCCTCCGCGTACTGCCGGGAGACTTGATTGCATCGACCACGGTCCTGTCCAGGTTATCTGCACAGGCACGACTTTTCCACATAAATCCTCGCCGCTCTCCAGGAATACCAGTTTGTTGGTCTCCGTGCGTCCGCGCCAGCGGGTCTTCACTTTTTCTTCAAACAGCACCGGTACAGTCTGCCCCAGGTAACGGGCATGGATCTCCGCGGCAATTTTCTCCTGCAAATCCTCCAGCAGACGGAAACGCCTCATTTTTTCTTCCGCCGGAACGTCGTCGGCCATGCGCCGCGCGGATACCGTCCCTTCGCGGGGGGAATAACGCGCCAGATGGGCTACGTCCATTTTCAGGTCAGCCAGCAGATCGTACGTGTGTTGAAATTGTTCATCGGTTTCCCCGGGGAACCCGACAATAATATCCGTGGCGATGGACACACCGGGGATCACATTACGCAGTCTTTCCACCAGCCGGCGGTATTGTTCGGAGGTGTAACCGCGTTTCATGTTGGCCAGAACCTCATCATCACCGGCCTGAATGGGCACTTCAATATGCGGACAAACCTTATCCAGCCTGGCCACCGCTTCCAGTAGTTCATCGGTCATCCAGTTGGGGTGCGAGGTCAAAAAACGAATACGTTCCAGTCCTTCAATTGTATTTAATTCGGTCAGCAGGCCGGTCAGGTTGGGCAATGAAGGGTCGTCCAATCCGTAGCGGTCAACGATCTGACCAAGAAGGGTGATCTCTTTAACCCCCTGGTGCACCAGTGAGCGGGCTTCCTTGAAAATATCATCAGCCGCACGGCTGCGCTCCACGCCGCGCCGGTAGGGAATGATGCAATACGTGCAGGCGTGTGAGCATCCCAGCACCACCGGAATATATGCCGATACCAGCTTTTCGTGTTCGGCCGCGGGCAGCGGCAGGTCTTCATCCATCCAGGCATTGCGCTGGCGTGTTTCATCTTCCATCCGAACACGGACCTCATCCTGTGTCAGGTAGGCCAGCAATGGGCCAACATCAGAAGGAGGGGAGAAAACGTCCACATAAGGAAATCGCTCCCGCAATTTATCCGGTGTGCGAATGCCCACCAGGCAGCCCATCAGGTTGATCACCAGGTTGGGGTTGGCTTTTTTTAGCGGCGCCAGTGAACTCAACCGCCCGTAGGCTTTGTCTTCGGCAGACTGCCTGACCACGCAGGTATTGAGAACAATAACAGAGGCTTCTGCCGGTTTTGCGGTGGCTGTGTATCCCAGACTTTCCAACCCCGATGAAACGCGCTGCGAGTCGGCCACGTTCATCTGGCAGCCTTCCGTCCATACATAATATTTCATGGGGGCGATTATAACAAAGAAACCGGACGCTTTTCGTCCAATTTGCACCAAACATATCCAGTTTATGTTAGGGTACAATTCTGAAATGAAATTCAAACCGCAGCGCTCATCGGCCCTGCCGCCTCTGGTTACTGGCATTTTAGGCTTCATCGGGGTACTCCTGGCAGGCTTTCTCATTTTTCAGATTCCATACATCAACCGCCGGCTTGGCTGGCGGGTGGAATATGCCGGGATTTATCTCAGGGGGATGATCAACCCGGTGCCGCCCATGCCCACTCCCGCCACCGTTGGCACCCTGGCCATTTTGCAGGATACGCCAACCCCCATCCCAGTAACACCCACCCTTATCAATGCCTCACAAACGGCCGTGCCGACAACCGCGCCATCCCCCACCCCGACGGCCATACCCGCCATGATCCGGCTGACCTCACCGGCCTATGAGAAGGAAGATCTGAATAATTGCGGACCGGCATCGCTGGCCATGAACCTGAAGTTCTTTGGCTGGCAGGGTGACCAGTTCACCATTTCAGAAAAGATCAAACCCATCACCGGTGACCGGAATGTCAATGTGGAAGAATTGCAATACTATGTCCTTAACTATGCCGGGTATTTGAAAACCGAATACCGGGTGGGTGGGACCATCCAGCGTCTGAAACAGATATTGGCCAAGGGAATCCCGGTGATGATCGAGGAAGGTTACACCATCGATAAAAACTACTGGCCGAACGACGATCGCTGGGCCGGGCATTACCTGCTGATCAACGGCTATGATGATGCCGCCGGGACCTTCCTCACTCAGGATGTGTTTGCCGGGCCGGATGTGTATGTTAAATACACGGACCTTGACAAACGTTGGCAGAGTTTTAACCGGGTTTACATCCTGGTTTACCCTGCCGAGATGGAAGAGGAACTCAAACAATTGATGGGCGATGACTGGGACAGGGATATCAACCGCAAGAAAGCCCTGGAAACCGCCCGCGAAGAAACAAAAGCGGATCCCACCAACGCGTTTACCTGGTTTAACCTGGGTTCCAATCTGGTCTATTTCGATCGTTATGAAGAAGCCGCCATTGCCTATGACCAGGCGCGCAAAATTGGTCTTCCCCAACGCATGCTGCGCTATCAGTTCGGGCCGTTCATGGCCTACTTCCATTCCCTGCGCACGGAAGATTTGCAGATCATCACCGAAAACGCGCTCAAGCGGACAGCCAACTCGGAGGAAGCCCTTTTATGGGAAGGCTGGGCACAATACCGACTGGGGCATAAATCCATCGCCCTGGAATATTTCCAGAAAGCCCTGGATGCCCGCCCTGAATACGCAGATGCGATATACGCTCTGGATTACGTCCGCCAAAATTAGCTCTCCGGTATAATCGTGTGCTGGAAACGCACATGAATAAAAAAGTCATTCTCTCCCTATTACTGCTCCTGATCATCTGCGTGACAGGAACGGCGGCCATCATGGTTGGACTGTTCTTCGTCTCTCAGTCCATCTCCGAGTCTTCTCAGACAACTCAACCACCCACCCCGCTTGAATTATCGCTTCCATCCAGTCCGGCCAGCGGCGCGGAAAGCGGTCAATCTTCGGCGAAAATATCTGCGGATCAGGCCAGACAAATGGACACCATCCAGCGGCAGGTTATCAATATGCGCGGATTGACGGCGAAGAAGACTGTGATACGCGACCTGTTGACCACGGATGAACTAAAACAAAAAGTGGAAACCGAATTTTTTATAAATTACACCTCGCAGGATGCCGCGGATGACAGCCTACTGTTGCAAACTCTGGGTTTGCTGCCGCGGGGTTTTGATTTGCTCGATTTTTACGAAAGACTGTACGCAGAGCAGGTTGCCGGTTTCTATGACAGTAAAACAAAGGAAATGTATGTTGTCGATGTCGGGACCTTCGGGGGAACCGAGCGTATGACCTACGCCCATGAGTACACCCACACCTTGCAGGATCAGAATTACGATCTGCAAAACGGACTCAAGATCAACGAACAGTATTGTCGACATGAACCGGAATATTGCTCCGCGGTTACCGCTCTGGTGGAAGGGGATGCCACTTTTATCGAACAAAAATGGTTGTTTGAATACGCAACAAATAACGACAAAGAGGATTTGCAGGCATTTGTCAGTTCATACGATAGCCCGGTTTTTAATTCAGCGCCGCGTTATATGAAAAAGGATTTCCTCTTTCCCTATGAACAGGGACTGGAGTTTGTCTATTCGTTGAATGACCGGGGTGGGTATACATTTGTTGATGAAGCATTTAAGAATCCTCCCATTTCCACAGAACAGATTTTGCATCCCGAAAAATATCCATCTGAAAAATTTGACACTGTTTCTCTTCCTTATCTGACCACACTGCTCCCGGGGAACTGGTCACAGGTGAACGAAAATATCCTTGGGGAGTGGTATTCCTACCTGGTGCTGGCACAGGCGCGTGATGAGACGTTCAGTTTGCCGGATGATACTGCCCGCGCGGCTGCAGCCGGTTGGAACGGCGACCGTTACGCCCTCTACCGCAATGATCGGGATGGGTCGGTAG
This sequence comes from uncultured Leptolinea sp., assembly GCA_964420995.1. Lineage (GTDB taxonomy): Bacteria > Chloroflexota > Anaerolineae > Anaerolineales > Anaerolineaceae > Leptolinea. The sequence goes on from CAYQUX010000028.1 coordinate 20,755, forward strand.
TGTTTGTGCTGCGCTCCCGTTGGGACAGGCCGGCCGATGCCGTTGAGTTTTATAAAGCCACCCGGCAATACGGTCTGAAACGTTGGGGAAATAGTACTGCAGAGGAAACAAATGTTACCCTGTGGGAATCCACCGCAGATGGGTCTGTGAGTCTGAGAATGAAGGACTCGGAAACCCTGTGGATTATCGCCCCTGATCGTGAAACGCAGGACATCGTCTTAAAAACAATACCGGATTTCAACACCAATCCTTGAGGTTACCCATGTCACTGGATATTCAAATGATCCACGCCGTATGCTTTGATATCGACGGCACCCTGTGTGATACTGATGATCAATGGCTGCAGAAAGCCCTGCCGTTTGTCCGCCCCTTTCGGCATATCTTCCCAAAAATGAACCCGGAACGCCTGACCCGCCGGTTGATCATGGAGCTCGAGACTCCGGGTAATAATATCTATTACCTGCTTGACCGTCTTGGTCTGGATGCCTTTGCCGGCCGGATTTACAACTGGATCACCAAATCCGTTCTCCATCCTAAAAAGAAGAGATTTCTGGAGGTTCCCGGAACAACGGAATTGATTGAGACACTGGTGATGCATTTCCCGCTCGCCGTGGTAAGTTCCCGCGACCGGGCCGGTACAATGGGGTTCCTGGAATCTTTTGAACTGCATACTCATTTCAAGGCTGTCGCGACATCACAAACCTGTGAGTTTACGAAACCTTTTCCGCACCCTCTGATCTGGGCGGCAAAGCAAATGGGGGTTGACCCGTTTCACTGCCTGATGGTGGGTGACACAGTGGTGGATATCAAAGCCGGCAAAGCCGCCGGCGCGCAAACACTGGGAGTGTTATGTGGGTTTGGAGAAGAAGAGGAGCTGCGCCGGGCAGGCGCGGATATGATTGTCAACAGTCCGGTGGAATTGCTTAATATATTCAATCTCCATAAACCGAATAATTAACGTCAGGAAAAGCTCGAAAAGGGTTGTTTGAGAGAAAACAAATTGGACCTGAACCGGTGCCAATTCTCATTTTCACAACTTGACTGACATTTTTCCCCATGTTATGATGCGCTCACTTATTAAGAAGGCCGAATGATCGATATCACTCCGACTCCGGTTAACCATCTGCCGGACGGTTCACCTGACAGTAAAATACTTGACCAACCAGAGGAATCCATATCCATCTGGATGCGCGTATGGCAGATCGTTCAACAGCGCGGATTAACGGAACAGGCCATGCGTGTGGGCACCGGGCTGGCGTCCGTTTCTCTCATTCTGGTGGCCGTGTGGGTGATGAACAGCTTTTACCTTTCCGGCAAGCTGACCAATGCCCAAAAGACCGATTTCATCCCACCCGATGCCACACCCACCGTCTCACCGGCGGCTGACCCGGCTTCGATTATCTTTCCGTTGGCCCTCCCCGCAGACAGCATCCCGCGCATCATCGACGCGCACACGTCATTGCCGGTGAAACCCCGCTCAGAGATAACCCATTACACCGTTCAAAAAGGCGATACCATTTTCGCCATTGCCGAAAAATTCAATCTCAAACCTCAAACCATCCTGTGGGGGAATTATGCCATTCTGGCTGACAACCCCGCCTATCTAAGCCCCGGGCAGGATCTGACCATTCTCCCCGTTGACGGTGTGTACCATCAGTGGCATGCCGGCGAAGGTTTGAATGGCGTGGCCAAATTCTACGGGGTCTCCCCCGATTTGGTTGTCGATTATCCGGGAAATGGGCTGAACCGCGAATCACTTGGCGATTTCGCCAACCCGAACATTGAACCCGGAAAAATGTTGATCATCCCCGGCGGCCAGCGCGAATTTGTGGTCTGGTCCGCGCCGCGCATCACCCGCTCCGATCCGGCCGTGGCCAAAATTTACGGGCCGGGCGCCTGCGGCAGCGTGGTGGATGGTTTGATCGGTAACGGGTATTTCCTCTGGCCGGCGCCAGATAGGTTTATCTCAGGCTATGATTATTCTCCGGAAACCGGTCATTATGCCATTGACATTGGCGGCCAGATAAATAACGGCATCTTCGCCTCTGATAGCGGCGTGATCGTCTATGCCGGTTGGAATGATTACGGGTACGGGAATGTCATCGTCATTGACCACGGTAATGGATGGCAAACCCTTTACGCCCATCTTGAATCCATCAGTGTGGCCTGCGGTCAATCAGTCAGCCAGGGACAGGTAATTGGGCTGCTTGGCAGTACAGGAAAATCCAGCGGACCGCACCTCCACTTTGAGATGCGCAGTGATGTTTACGGACGGGTCAACCCCAAAGATTTCCTGCAATAGTGTTGTATGCAAGCGCAATTCACAGTGCTAGAATACTTTTAACGATCCACTTGCAGGGAATGTTGAAAGGAATCTGGTATGGATGCTCGAATGGACGTGCGCCCTTCACCCATTGCCGGCCGTTGGTATGAAAGCAACCCCAACCGTCTTGCCCGGCAGATTGATGGTTTGCTGGATGCGGCCAGATTGCCTGACCTTCAAGGAGAAGTTATCGGCCTTGTTGCACCCCACGCCGGTCACCAATATTCGGGGGTAACCGCTGCCCACGCCTTCAAAACAGTTCTGGGAAACTCATATGACCTTGTGGTCATTATCTCCCCGTATCACGACCTCTTTCCCGGTTCCCTGATTACATCATCCCACGCGGCCTACGCCACCCCGCTAGGTGAGGTGCCCATCAATCAGACAGCCCTGAAAGCGCTGGATTCAGATATTGCCACCCTGACCGGATCCTTCATTAAACGCATCAGTCACGATACCGAACACTCACTGGAAATAGAATTGCCATTCCTTCAACGCTGCCTGCAGGGTACTTTTACCCTGCTGCCAATCATGGTGCGTTCACGTGACGCCCGAGAAATGCAATCACTGGGCGAAGCTGTGGCAAATGTTGCCATGAAACAAAAAACCCTTCTGGTTGCCAGCAGCGATCTTTCGCATTTTTATCCTGAAAATCAGGCCGAATTACTGGATGCCTTTCTGGAAAAACAGATCCTTGAAATGTCTCCGAAAGGCGTTCTGGACGCGGATATAACAGGAAAAGGCTACGCCTGCGGTGCCGGGGCGATAAGCGCCATACTCTGGGCTGCCCTGACCCTGAAAGCCAACAAAACGGTACTGCTGCATCACAGCACATCGGGGGATGAAACCGGCGACCATCGTTCTGTGGTGGGGTACGGCGCCGCGGTTATTCTGCGATGAGGCAAAAAACCTCGATTTTCTTTCTGAATTAATCGATTAAACTTTAAGCATGGATACATCGCGCTATGTGAGGGTGGCGGTAAATATTCCTGCTATTAATGGGGAATTCGATTACAGCCTGCCGGATGACCTGATAGGCAGCGTGCAACCGGGTTGCCTGATTGAAATTCCCTTCAATAACCGGCCTGTTCAGGGAGTTGTCACCCGGATGGTTGATGTTCCCGATGTGCCTGAGGTCAAACCGATTTCCAGACTGGTGGATCCTGTTCCGGTGCTTACCCCGCAGCAGATTCAACTGGCATCCTGGATGTCTGCCGAGACCCTCACGCCGTTGAGCGTCTGCATTGATCTGATGCTCCCACCCGGACTTACCGCGCAGGCGGATATTTTGTACGAAATCATTCCGGGGAATGGGAACGAGACGTTATGGGGCTTGGAAAAAACAGAGCAGCGCATCATGCAGCAATTGATCAACCGTGGCGGTTTGCGGCTCCATCAGTTGGAAGCCGCCATACCGCATACCACTCTTCAGGGGGCGCTGCGTTCATTGCAATCAGCCGGACGGATCACGGCAAAATCCATTTTGATGCCGCCGCGGGTACGTCCCAAGTTTGTACGCACAGCCGCGCTGGCCTGCCCGAAAGAAACCGTTGCCGGTAAGATTCACAACCTGAGTATTTTTCCAACGGTTCAGATACGCCGCAAGCGTGCCCTGGAATACCTGATGGAAGAACCCATGCCGGTGGAAGTGACCTGGGTTTACGCGGCCAGCAGCTGCAACATGTCTGATCTTGTCGTCCTCCAGGAAATGGACCTGATCGTTCTGGGGGAAACCGAGATCTGGCGGGATCCATTAAAAAACGTCCCCATACTTTTCAATCAACCCATTCCAGAACTGACGTCCGACCAGCAATCCGTCTGGCAGGAGCTTTACGAGACACTGCTGCAGACCAACGTGGGCGGTTCAACCAGACCGATCCTGCTGCAGGGCGTTACCGCCTCTGGCAAAACAGAACTGTATATCCGCGCGGTGGAAGAGACCCTCCTGGCCGGAAGGCAGGCCATCATTCTGGTACCGGAAATATCGCTTACCCCGCTGGCGGTTCAACGTTTTCTCACCCGATTTCCCGGTCAGATCGGGTTGATCCATTCCCGATTGACACCCGGTGAACGCTATGATACCTGGCGGCGGGCACGCGCCGGGGTGCTGCCAGTGATCATAGGACCGCGCAGCGCCCTGTTTACTCCAGTAAAGAATATTGGCCTCATCGTAATGGATGAATGCCATGACGATTCCTATTACCAGCGGGAGCCGTCGCCCTCCTATTCGACCCAGCAGGCAGTTCTAAAACTGGCTGATGAGTACAAATCCACCGTCATTCTTGGCTCCGCCACACCCAATGTAACCCAGCTTTATTCAGCCCGGCAGGGGGTCTGGAAACACTTGATCCTTCCCCGTCGGGTGATGGTAGATGATCTGGATTCGATCCAGGTCTCGGATGAACGCGGACTGCCGCCAGTGGAAATTGTGGATATGCGGGAAGAATTGAAGGCGGGTGTCCGATCGATATTCAGCCGCTCTCTGCACGATGCATTGCAAAAAGTCCTGGATGCCAACGAACAGGCGATCCTTTTCCTGAACAGGCGGGGGTCATCGACTTTCATCTTCTGTTACGACTGCGGTCATTCTCTGCGTTGTCCGCGCTGTGAGATTCCACTCACGTTTCATTCCTCTGACAACCGGCTGCTTTGTCACCACTGCGGGTATCAACGCCAGGTACCGAAAAATTGCCCGAATTGCAAAAGTGAACGCCTGCGCAACTTTGGACTGGGAACCGAACGAGTCGAAACCGAGATTAAAACTATTTTCCCATCCGCGCGGGTCCTGCGATGGGATGCCGAAACCACCGGTGCCAAAGATTCCCATGAGATCATCCTGGGGCATTTTACCGCCCACCATGCTGATATCCTGGTAGGCACCCAGATGGTAGTCAAAGGCCATGATTTTCCACTGGTGACTCTGGTGGGCGTTCTGCTGGCCGAAAGCGGATTGAACCTTCCGGACTATCGCTCGCCGGAGCGCATCTTTCAATTGATCACCCAGGTGGCGGGGCGCGCCGGACGCAGTGAATTGGGCGGCAATGTAATCCTGCAAACCTACCTGCCGGAGCATTATGCCATCCAGGCAGCCTCCCACCATGACCTCAATGCCTTCTACGAAACAGAAATCGCCCATCGTGAACGACTTCGCTATCCGCCGTATACCCGCCTGGCGCGCATCCTGTTCCAAAACTTGAACGAGGACCTGTGCAAAATTCAGGCAGAAAAAGTCCAGGCTTTGATCGCCCATCGCATTGAAGAAGAAAATCTGGGCGCGTCATCTGTGGGCGGAGCTCTGCCCTGTTACTTCGCGCGTGAAGGCGGTTATTTCCGCTATCAGGTTATTCTGCGCAGTTCAGACCCGGCCCGTGTGCTTAACGGATTGCCGCTCCACAATTGCCGCGTTCAAATTGACCCGGTAGACCTGCTGTAGTGTTGGATAAAAAAACCCCCAAATCCTTATGTTCTGGATTTGGGGGATGGTTAGCTATTGAGAAAATCTTGTAGCGAGAAACCTGCGTTATTGCAGCACAGCCCACGGATTGATAAATCCGCCGTAGAAACGTACTTCAAAGTGCAAGTGAGGACCGGTGGAATTACCCGTGCTGCCGGCCAGGGCAACCGTCTGCCCTTTGGTCACACTCTGACCACAGCGCACAAGAACGGAACTGTTGTGCCCGTAGGCGGTGCGGTAGCCATTACCGTGGTCGATCATAACAAAGTTGCCATAACCGCCGCCAATAGGACCGGCATACACCACCACCCCGCTGTCTGCCGCGATGATATAGTCGCCGGTAAGCGCGGCAATATCAATACCCAGATGGCCGGACCAGTAGTCATTGCCAGAAATTTTATGCGCATTGTGTGTCGGCCAGATAAACCCGCCGGAGCCAACGGCACCGCCTTCACCCGTTTCGCAGGCACCCGGGCCAAGGATTTTGGCGTTCGCCAGTGTGCCCGTTTTGCCTTTGGCAATATCCGGAACGATCCACTGGCGGACCTCACCGGTTCCGTTCGGGATCATCAGATACTTTCCAACCTCTATCTTGGGATTGGAAAAATCGAGCTTGTTACTCGGCCACATGACGATATCTTCCACATATACGCGGAACTTGGAAGCGATCTTTTCCAGGGTATCGTATTTCGTGACCTTGTAATACACACCGTCGGTGGGTGGGATGTTCAGGTTTAACCCCACTTGAAGCATCTGTGGATCATCCTGCAGGGTATCAAAGTTGGCCCATAATATGGATTCGGGTTCCAAATCAAATTGCCGTGATATGGAAAAAACCGAATCTCCTTTTTCGACCACATAATGCTGCACCTTGTCCAACGGGCGCGAAGGCTTTTCCGTGTGCGAATCGGCCACACGGGAAACAGAAGCCAGACTTGATACTGCAATATCCGGCATATGCGGCGCGCCGCCACTTCCCTGAGGGATGGGAGCCGCCGGTGTGGGGGTTGGCAGGGGTGCTTCAGCAAAGACCAGGTCTGGTACACGTTTTATGGCGACAAAAACAGTAAAACCGACCATAACCAGCGCAACCCCCCAACTGATTTTTGGAAGCCAGGAAGAACCGGATGCTTTGGAAAACTGCTTTTGTTCTTCAGTTGGCTTCTCGCGGGTTGCGAATTTTAATTTCACATATCCTCCGTTAAATTCTCCAGGAACTCCTGATTGGTGCGCGTGCGCGTCATCCGCTGCACAATAGCTTCCGTTCCCACAGCGAGATCCATTCCGGCTCCCTGCGGGGGTGGGGCGATCATCTGCAGATACATGCGCCGCATCAACCAGGCTCGCTGCAGGATATCCGGTCCAAGCAATAATTCCTCGCGGCGCGTGGATGAACGTTCAATATCAATGGCCGGGAATACCCGCCGTTCCTGCAATCGGCGGGATAAATGCAATTCCATGTTACCGGTGCCTTTAAATTCCTCATAAACCACATCATCCAACCGTGATCCGGTGTCAACCAGGGCGGTGGCGATGATGGTCAAAGAACCACCTTCCTCAAGGTTGCGGGCTGCCCCGAAGAAACGTTTCGGCGGGTACAGCGCGGTTGGATCCATGCCACCCGAAAGTGTCCTTCCGGATGGATTTACCACCAGATTATAAGCCCTTGCAAGCCTTGTTAGCGAGTCCATTAGTATAACCACGTCGCGTCCCATTTCCACCAGGCGTTTGGCCCTGTCAAGCGCGATTTCCGCCGCGCGGACATGTGAGGTCACTTGTTCGTCAAAGGTGGATGCCACTACCTCAGCGTCTACCGAACGGTCCATATCGGTCACTTCTTCCGGGCGTTCGCCGATCAGGGCGATGATCAAATGCACGTCGGGGTAATTCGTGGAGATACCGTTAGCCACCTGTTTTAAAATTGTGGTCTTGCCGGCTTTGGGCGGAGATACGATCATTCCACGTTGACCGCGTCCGATGGGTGCCACCAGGTTGATAAGCCGCGTTGAAAGGATGTCCCGATTGGTTTCCAGGTCATAGCGTTTATCCGGAAAGATCGGGGTCAGGTCTTCAAATCGGCGTCTGGCATGCAGGTCTTCGGTTTCAATGCCATTTATGGTTTCAACCTTCAACAAGCCGTAATGCCGTTCTGTTTCCCGAGGCGGGCGAACCTGCCCGATTACCAGGTCACCGCTGCGCAGATCATAGCGGCGTAATTGAGCCTGCGATACATAAACATCTTCCTGCCCAATGGCGTAATTCTGGCGCAAAAATCCGATTCCCTCCTGCAAGATCTCCAGCACTCCGCCGCGAACTTCCTGCCCTTCCTGTTCGGCTTCCTTCTGGCGGATTCGCAAGATCAGGTTCTCTTTTTTCAAACGGGCGGCATTGGGAACATTGAAATCAGCGCCTATTTGCCGAAGTTTAGCCAGGGGTGTGTTTTCAAGGTCAAGAATTTTTAGGCTCATGGGTGTCTCTTTATGTAACAACGTGAATAGATAGGTCAATATCCTGCACAGTCACGCGCAGGGTTGCGTTTAATCGTATGATTTTCTCAGAGGATTGGGGTGGAACTTTCAGGAATAGAAACGCGGTCAGTAATTCGGAGTGTTTTTACCGAACCTGTAAAAATTATAACATGCTGCATTTTCACCTGCAAATTGAGTTGAATAAACCTGTATATGTTGAATCTTACCATAAGGATGCCCGCATTCCACGGATGGATTGCCCGAACCATATGAGATGACCTTTGCATTCTGAGAATTTTTTTCATCACAAGCGGTACCTGGATGGCAAATCTCAACTCGGGTCAATAGTTATTATTTGGTCCCAGACATTAAAATCTTTTATAATTCATCCATGGATGGTTGGCTTGTTGCGGTGTCATTTATCGGGGGATTTCTTCTTTTAGTCATTGGGGCTGAACTTTTAGTACGAGGAGCATCCTCTCTGGCCCTGGCTGCAGGCATATCGCCGCTCGTGGTCGGTTTGACCGTTGTAGCCTTTGCAACCAGCGCCCCCGAGCTTTCAGTAACATTACAATCTTCACTCAACAATACACCCGATCTCGCTGTGGGTAACATTGTTGGAAGTAACATAACGAATCTTCTTCTCATTCTTGGTCTGGTTGCCATCATTGCTCCGTTTCCAATCGACCAACGGTTGGTACGATTGGATGTGCCCATTCTTATCGGCGTTTCCACGCTTTTCTATGTATTTGGCCTCAATAATGGCATAGAGCAGTGGGAAGGTGTTGTGTTGTTTGTACTTTTGATCGGGTATTTAATCCTGGCCATTGCATTATCGCGTCGTGAAAAGCGAAAAGTAAAAAAAGAATATTCGGAAACGTATACCAGCACATTCAAGAAACGCAATGCCGTCAACTTATTCCTGAATTTCTTCCTGTGTGTAATTGGCGTCGGTGTCTTGATTTTAGGTAGTGATTGGCTGGTATTTGCTTCAATAACCACAGCCCGTTTCCTGGGAATAGACGAGTTGATCATAGGCCTTACGATTATTGCGGTTGGCACATCGTTGCCCGAAATCGCAACGTCAATTATGGCTGCCATTCGCGGGAAACGGGATATCGCAACAGGAAATGTAATTGGAAGCAATCTATTCAATCTGTTATGTGTTGGCGGTATAACATCACTGGTCACACCCGGAGGATTGGGCATTTCCCAACAGGCACTTCAATTTGATATACCCGTATTGCTATCGGCGACTCTGGCTTGTCTTCCAATCTTCTACAGGGGTTATCGGTTGGACCGCTGGGAAGGATTGCTGTTTGTTTTTTATTACATCGTATATATCTTTTTCATCGTTTTAATAGCGCTCAAACATACCGCTTTACCGCAAATCAGTCAGGCTATTTTATATTTTGCTTTACCACTGACGATTGTGACAGTTTTAATTCTGGCATGGCGTTGGAATCGTCGCCCGCGTGTATGATAGATTTTTTTGAATTAGTATAGGAGAGGTAGCTGTTACTTCATGAACGACCTTTTTGCGATTATCCAAAAATTCTTCACCGACGATGAATGGTATTACCTGCAACTGGGCAGCCAACCCATTTTACAAATGACCTTCCAGGGAAAAAATGGGAAATGGACCTGTTACGCGCAGGTGCATGAAGAGCAACCGATCTTCTTCTTCTTCTCTGTCTGCCCTGTCAATGTTCCAGAGGACAAACGGCCTTCCATGGCCGATTTTCTCACCCGTGCCAATTATGGCCTTAAGGTGGGCAATTTTGAAATGGATTTCTCTGACGGAGAGATCCGCTACAAAACCAGCATAAATGTGGAAAATGATCAGTTGACAAACCAGATCATTCGCAACCTGGTATATGCCAACCTTTGGACAATGGATCGCTATCTTTCTGGAATACTTTCTGTTATTTATGGAGATATCACCCCGGTCGAGGCAATTAAAAAATCGGAGGAATAAATGGACGTATTGGAAGCCATATTATCAAGACGAAGTATTCGAAAATACACAATTGAACCCGTCACTGATCAAGAAATTGATACTCTCCTGCAGGCTGCCATGGCCGCGCCGTCCTCTGGAAATGCCCGTCCGTGGCATTTTATCGTGATCCGCGACCGCGCCTCTATGGAAGAGGTCGCCCGCTGCCATCCCTATGCCGGGATGCTTCCCCAGGCCCAGGCGGCCATACTGGTCTGCGCGGATGAAAAGCTGGAAAACCACCCCGGCAGGTGGCCGCAGGATTGCGCCGCCGCGACTGAGAACATCCTGCTGGCGGCGCATGCCCTCGGTCTGGGTTCGGTTTGGATCGGTCTGTATCCCGAAATTGAACGACTGCCCGTGATCAGAAAATTATTCAACCTGCCGCCCAATGTTCACCCCCTATCCCTGGTGGCGCTGGGCCGGCCAAACGAGAAAAAGCTTCCCCCGCATCGTTTTAAACCGGAGCGTATTCATATGGAGAAGTGGTAAACATATAGAGATTGTCTACCAAATTAAATTATGTAGGGGTCGACGGCCGTCGACCCCTACATGTTTATTTTACCGCCGGCTACAAAACATCTTATTGCACATAATCCTTCAATTGCCTCGCGCGGCGCGGGTGCCGCAGCCGACTGAGGGCTTTCCCTTCAATCTGGCGGATGCGTTCGCGGGTGAGACCGAATTTTTTACCCACTTCTTCCAGGGTATACGTCCGGCCATTATCCAACCCGAAACGCAGCCGTAAAATGCGCGCCTCGCGCGGCGGGAGCGTGGACAGCACTTCTTCGATTTTCTCACGCAGCAGGTTCGTGTACGCGGATTGCATGGGGGTGGGCGTCACTTCATCTTCCACAAACATGCCCAGTTCCGAATCATCCTCATCATTGATCGGGCTTTCCAGCGAGAGCGGCAGCCAGGAGACCTGCATCATCCAGTCCACCTTAGTGGAACTTACCCCGATCTGGTCGCCCAATTCTTCATTGGTGGGAATGCGCCCCAGCTTTTGTTCCATCTCATGTGTCAATTTATACAACTGACGGATGCGGTCAACCATATGCACCGGCACCCGGATGGTACGCCCCTGGTCAGCTATGGATCGGGTAATGGTCTGTCGGATCCACCAGGTGGCATAGGTGGAAAAACGAAATCCGCGTTGATATTCATATTTTTCCACGGCCTTCATCAAACCCAGGTTTCCCTCCTGGATCAGGTCAAGGAAAGGAACTCCCCGGCTAAGGTAGCGTTTGGCAATGGAAACCACCAGCCGGGTATTGGCTTTAATCAGGTGTTCCCGGGCGCGCAGTCCATCTTCAATGGTCCGTTCCAGTTCCTCGCGCATTTCAGGCGCGTTGCGCTCGGAAAAATTTTTCAGTTTCTTCGTGGCGGCCAGCCCTGATTCTATTCGCCGGGCAAGATCAAGTTCTTCCTTAACATTGAGGAGGGGAACCCGTGACATTTCTTTCAGGTACAAACCTATTGTGTCTTCGCTGGAAAGCGGCGCAAGATCAGAATACGGGTCGAAATCAGAATCGTTGACATCCTCGCTGGAATCAAGTGTGTCCGCGTCACCGTCAAGGAATTCAACACCCCGGCGGCGCAGAGCCATCATCACCGCTTCCAACCGTTCCGCGTCAGCGGACACTTCAGGATACGCTTCCATCAGATCCTCGGTTGTCAGGTACCCCTGCACGTCTGCTTTTTCAAGCAGCATACCGAGAATGTGGGTATTTTTACGCCGTCTTGCTGGATTTGCCATGCCCTTCCCTCCTCTTTATGGCTGCACCAGATTAATTTCCAGACCGCAGTTTTTCGGCCTGGTGTTCGCAAATCTGGTGATTGAGGTTTTCACCGCACACGGGACACAGGCCTTTACAATCTTGCCTGCATACCGTTTTGATCGGGACTTCGATCAACAGGTACTCGCGCAACAAAGGCAGCAGATCGATGTTGCCATCTTCCGGTACAATTAGTCCGGATTCGGTGACTGAGTTCGTGTGAAACGCGTACAATTCACTGAAATCAGTTTTCAAAGGCTGTTCGTATTCATCCAGGCAGCGGACACATTCAGCGACAATGCTGGAAGAAAAACTCGCCTGGATAAGAATTCCCTTGGGCGTCCGTGTCAGTTCAACCTTACCCACCAGCTTCTGAAGATTCAGGTCGCTTCCGAGACTTATGGCTGGAAGGTCGAAGTTGATCTCGCGGCTGGTGCTGATCGGTGCGTTGATCAGAAAGCCGGCATTGATCCGAAGGGGATAGCGGTCTTGTGCCAAGGAGAATCCACGTTTAAATTAATAAGATATACGCATTATAGCACGCAGAATCTTAAAGTCAACGACTAAACAAAATTCATTGGTAATCTGGTGAAAATTATGCGAATTCTTCTGGCAAGCAGTAATAAGGGAAAATTGAAAGAGATACTTGACCTGCTTCAGGATATCGAGTTGCAGGTCCTCTTACCGGTGGACCTCGGTATTGAGCTGGTGGTGGAAGAAGACGGCAAATCATACGCAGAAAACGCGCGCAAGAAGGCGTTTGCGTATTGTGCCGCCAGCGGTCTGATCACCCTGGCAGATGATTCGGGGTTGGAAGTGGAAGCTCTGGATGGTAAACCGGGGCTGCATTCCGCGCGTTTTTCCGGTAAACCAGGCGCCAGCGATGCCGACCGGCGCGCCTACCTGCTTGAAAAACTGAAAGGACACCCGCGCCCCTGGCCGGCGGCTTTTCACAGCACCGTGGTCATCGCCACACCTGACGGGCAGGCCTTTACCCTGAAGGGAGAATGCAGGGGAGAAATTATCCCGCAGGAACGCGGTAGCAACGGCTTCGGGTATGATCCCATCTTCCTTGTTGAAGGAATGGATCGCACCATGGCGGAATTGAGCCTGGATGAGAAAAATCGGCTGAGCCATCGCGCGCGCGCCATTCTGGCGGCGAAACCGGTGTTATTGGATTTGCTGAAATCAAATTGATCGTTGAGCTTCTGAGACCCTACTGGTTTTTTAAACCCTTAGGGTCTATATTAATTACGTTTCTATCCACTTAACCAGCGCCTCAAACGCTCTTGTTCCGCTGGTTTTGTTCATTCCATCCACACCCCATATTCCCGGCTCACCTGCCGGTTTATGAAGATTCACTGCTACTTCTTCGCCGGGACGAATCTCTTTGTCATAATTGACCTGCATCCAGTCGATTCGACTATGGTGGTGCATTTCAAGTGGGAAGGAATCACAAACCCATTCCACATAGCGGCTGTTGTTGACATGCCCCAGCATATCAATCGCCGAATATCCGGCAGTCAATCGCAAGCGTTCTTCACTGCCCTCTTTCACCGATAGCCGTTCGAGTGGTTCATCCAGCGCTATCTTTTCTGACAGGCAGGGCAGGTTCAACCCGGTCGTCATAGGCGGCACCATCCTTCGCGCTGTGGCATCGATCACCAGCCAGGCGGACGAAGCCGCGGCCAATTGCTCTCCGTTTGACGCATGGATTAAGTAATCACGCACAAAAAACAGCTTCTGCTGTATGGTTTTCGGCCAGGTGGTGATGGTGATCTCTTCACCATCCGTCGGAAAACGTAAAAATTTGATCTTCATGCGGGAATGCACCCAGTACAGGTTGCGCGAGAGCATGACCTCAAAACCGCAGCCAAGGCGTTCCGCGTGTTGGCCGGCGGCTTCAGTCAGATGTTGAAAGAATGCCGCCGGTTTCCAGCGGCGGTTCAGGTCGCACTCGAAAGATTTTATGGATAGACAGGATTGAAGTGAGTATTTTTCCTCTGGCATCTATTAATTCACCTTGATTTATGGTAATACATCATAACCCCAGTGAAACAGGGTATGATCGAAATTGGTATAACACCGGAATTTTTACCTGGAAATACGCTATGTGCAAAACTTTATATATTGGGCAACCATTTCGTCCACAGTCAACGTTCCCGAACTAAACCCCTTTGCGGTTAATGCCTGCGCCAATTGTGTAATCTGCGGAGGTTCCACAAATGCTTTCGCCAGTGCTTCGGGCTGGGAATAGACATCGGAGGGCGACCCATCCGCAATAATCTTGCCCCCACCCATCAAAACAACCCGTCTGGCATATCTGGAAACGATTGGCATATCGTGTGTGACAAATATAACTATATGTCCGAAATTCTTATTAAGGTCCGTCAAGAAATCCATGATTTCCAGTGATTGACGAATATCCTGCCCGGTTGTGGGTTCATCAACAATGATCACTTTGGGTTTTAGAGCCAGAATTGATGCAATTGCTACCCGCTGCCGCATTCCCTTGTTAAGGAAGAAAGGATGCTCATGGAAGAATTCTTCACCCAAACCGACAACTTTTGCCGCTTCCAATACCCTTACTTCAACCTCATCTTCCTCCAAACCAATATTACGTGGACCGTATGCAATCTCGTCATGGCAATTATTGTTAAATAACTGATGATCTGGATTTTGAAAAACATAACCTACACGTCTGACCATCTGGACAATGGTTGTCGATCGCGAGTCCAATCCATCAACCAGCACTTCTCCTGATGTCGGTTTAAAAAGACCATTCAAACATTTTGAAAGAGTGGTTTTCCCTGAACCATTCTGACCAATAAAAGCAATGAATTCTCCATCAGAAACTGACAGGTTAATTCCATTTAATGCCTTTGTTCCATCTTCGTACGAATAAACAAGGTCCTTAACCTGAATAAATGGCTGTGTTGTCATGGCTGGCTATCCTTCCCCTTTCGCAGATTGACAGGGAAGCATGGTTAATGCCTCTTCATTTGTAACCGGTATTACACCTTTGTATAACTTCTTACTTCTTAATTCATGGAAAAATAACAGGGATTCGGGCGGGTAGACCCCATGATTGATCAAAAATTCCATATCCTGGAAAAATGTATGTGTCTCTTCATGCCGCACTAGTTCACCCTGGTGCATCAGTATCATTTCATCGGCCAGAGGAATAAGGTTTTCCAGACTGTGTTCGATGACGATAACGGTCATCTTTTTTTCACGTTTCAATTTTCCCAAAACATCAAACACTCTCTTCCGGCTATAGGGATCAAGCATGGACGTTGGCTCATCCAGGATCATGATTCGTGGAGTCATGGCCAATACAGCGGCCAACGCCACGCGCTGTTTTTGGCCACCGGAAATTTCATAAGGTGGCTTGGCAAGTAAAGGAGTCATATCTGTCAGATCACATACCCAATCGAGTCTTTCCTTGATCTCCGGAATGGACATTCCCAAGTTTTCCAAACCAAAAACCAATTCATCCTCAACAGTCATAGCCGTAAATTGAGCCTCGGGGTCAGCAAATACCATTCCGACAACCTGTTGAAGCATACCTTTCGGGTAGGCTTCAACTTCAGTGCCCATTACATTAACTCCCCCTTCCTTGACACCATGGTACTGTCCTGGAATGAGACCATCTATTGCAAATGCCAGGGTTGTCTTCCCGGCACCATTCTGACCGATTACACCTATGAATTTTCCTTCCTCTATTGACAGATTGATATTTCTTATTGCCGGAGTATCAGCACTAATGTATCGCCAGGATAAATCTTTTATATCAATAATCGAACCCATATTTCCTCCAGCTTAAATAATTTGACCAAGCCAGGTTATGAAAATAGACGAATCGAGGGTGAAATATCCAAATCCAAATCGTAAAATTAGAATCCCAATAAAAGTTATTGAAATTAATGCAGTTAAAGTCGAATCCAAGGGCTTGAATAAATAATGTGTCAGTACATAATCAGGCCTTTTCGTTTTAGCCGCCTCTCCCGTAAAGGCATAACCGCGGGCAACAAGAGCATTCGTGAATTCTTCGGCTCTGCGCAGAGATAAAGCAAATAAGGGGATCATATACATAATATATTTGCGGATTTTGTACCACAGAGATTTTCCTGTTGTATCAAAACCACGCGCCTGTTCTGCCTGCCTGATTATGAAAAAATCTTCAAGGACCAAGCCGGCTGACCGGAGTGCCATTGCAAAAATATATGTAACTACAAATGGAACTTTAATGAAACGCATCGCAACAATTACATCGCGTTCGCGGGATGTACTTAAGAAGAAAACCATCGTAAAGATCATGGGCAAGATACGAAAATATACAACAAGAGCATCTCTTACCCGTTCCCAATAAAAATTAATACCCCAAAACCTGGTCAATAAACGAAATTCCGGATGTGTTCCACCAAGGATTGTGTATGAAATTAATATTATGGTTCCCATGGATATGGCAACAGGCACATATATTTTCATGGTTTTCATATCTACCCGGCTGTACCACATCAATAAAATGATCACCACCATAATTAATGTATTCCATTCCGGGGCAAAAATAATAATCGGGAACAGACTGACAATTAACATGAAAAACAATTTAACAAACGGATGAACAATATAGATGGGAGAGTGTTCAGGAACATAACCCAGTAAAGTTTTATTCATTGGTTATCCCTTAATCATATACAGCGGGGGCTTTCGCCCCCGCTGTATAAACCGATCTTATTCTTTGATTACGCCCACCACTTTTTAACGAATGCGGCTGTCTTTATCACTACAGGTGAAAGGGCTTTGAGTAAGATAAAGTTGAATACCAAACCGGCAACAACATTTCCTCCAAACCAACCCCAGATGAACAGGGGAAGTGAATCTGTCGTAAGCAGTCCAAATCCTTGGAGAACCACCAGGGGGGACCATAAAGCACCAAAAGCGGAGGAAACAATCATTGCCAGGAACAGAATCAGGTAATCGCGTCCGGTTTTTAGCCTGGGATCTGCTTTAAAATGCCGGAAAGCCCAGGCGGGAAGGAAACCTTGAACAAAGTTTGCCGGAATATATGCCAAAGAGACATAAAAAGGTGTCCCGGAGATGGCATTTGAAAAGAAGGGGAAAATGGAACCAGCAATAACACCCCACATGCCAAACCAGACCGAACCTACCTGTTGAACAGCGATACCTGTCCAGAAAAAATTTACACCAAAGCCTAGAGGGAAACTGATACTGCCAAATGCCCCAACGACAAACCCAATGCCTATTAATAACGCCGTTATCACAATATGGATAACATTTACAGAACGTTTTTCACCCTTTTCAACAGTCCAAATCTGTTCGGCGGTTAATTCTTTTCCTGCAGACGAGCCTTGCATAATAACCTCCATAGAAAATTGAGTCGGATTAGGTCTTTATTACGATGTGCATTTTGGGCTATTTTGTATCGTTTTTATTTTCACTCCTGATCATTTGAATTGGATATTGATCAAATTATAACAACAAATCGAAAACATTAAATCATTTTAATCTTTGTGCGGCTCCAACAATCTGTATATTGTTTAGTTTTTTCTTTGTTCAACTTTAAAGCAGCCTCCGCCGGGGGTGGTCAGGAACCCGGCGGAGACTTTCGCCAAAGGAGGAGACAGCGATATGATCTGCTTGAACGTTCAGTGAACTGAACTATCCAAATCATAACCAGAACCCGGTTGTCTGACCATTGCCGAAAGTCACGTTATCAGCGGATAACACTCACTCATTGCCCGCCGACTTTAAGAAGACTCTCATTTCATTTACCGCCTCTTCAACACTGGCATATTCACACAAAAGATATAGCGGCGATGGATTCCCCAGGATCATTTTGGAAACACGACAGCCTTTTTTGTAACAGCAGAAGATCGGTTTTCCCAGCGATTCTGCCAGGGCAATTTCATATCCTACTCCGTGCGAAGGTGTGGTCACTTCAGCCACCAGCACGTCACAGGCCCTTACCCAGCCAGTGTCCCGCAGGTAGATCTCTTTCGGGTCGACCACCGATTCCAATGCCAGGATGCCCGAATCTGATAGGTGCGCCGTGGGAACGGTGTGTCCGTCATCCAGCAGGGCGTTTACCAGAGTCTGATATTCCAATTGCTCTTTGCGTCCGCCGGTGATGGAACAGGAGAAGTAAATGTTCATTTTTAAATACCTTTGAATTTCACATATGATTGTCTGGCGCGCTTCTTGCATCTCATGCGGTACACTCCAATACCAGAAAATTCTGGCGATGAAAGTCGCCTGCGGAGTGGGAGGGAGCAGTTAAATGAAAAAAACACTTTTCGCCCTTTCCCTGGCATCGATTCTACTGCTAATACTGGCCAGCGGCTGCCAGATGAAGGCATCCAGAACGTCAACGGCCAAGCCAACGCCGGCTGTATTAACATTGTTGGATGAATCACAACCGCAGGCTACGAAAATTGTGCAGGCGGCGACAACGGCACCGAAAGCTGTTGCCAAAGCGGTAACGTCAGATGATTCGGATGATGAAGAAGCCGAACCCACCCCTGACCTGCATCGTCCGGAAACCTATTCACTCAACAAGGGGGAGTGGCCGTTTTGCATTGCCCGGCGTTATAACGTCAATCCCATCGATCTTTTAAGTGCCAGTGGTCTTTCGCTTGAATCGAAACCGGATGTTGGATATGTTCTAAAAATTCCACAGACCGGTGAATGGCCGGAAAGCCGTTTCGGGCATCGCTATATCCGCATCCACCCGGCTGATCATACCGTGGTGGCCGGGGAGACATTGAACACAATCGCCTGCCTGTACGGTGATGTCGATCCGGGCGGAATTGTGGAAGCCAACAACCTTTCAGAGCCGTACAAAATCTCGGCCGGCATGACCCTGCATATCCCCTGATTCATGGGTATTCCGAGATCTCCTCGATAGAATCTCGATCCAATCCTCAACATGAAAAGACGCACCCGCCAGTGCGTCTTTTCATTTAAACCTTACGGTTTTTTCAATCATATCAAATATCACCCTTAAAGACTACTTAATGAAGGAAAGGAACAGTGTATAATACGGCATATCATATTCGCGACACCCCCGAACTAACAATGAATTTTGAATGGCTGGAAGAAGAAGAAAAATACCGCGGAAGAGCCTTCGCGGTTGAAAAAGTCAAAGTCCGTCTACCAGACGGCAGAGAAACAACCTACGATTACGTGAAACATTCCGGGGCTGTAACCCTGGTTCCGGTGGACGATCAAAATCGCATTCTGTTTGTGAACCAGTACCGCATGGGCGTCAAAGGCATCTTGCGTGAACTTCCCGCGGGCACACTGGAAGCCGGAGAAGACCCGGCACTATGCGCGGCTCGTGAGATCCGTGAGGAAACCGGTATGGCCGCCGGAACAGTCACCAAACTGGGTGAATTCTTTCTGGCGCCCGGCTATTCATCAGAATACATGCATGTTTACCTGATGACCAACCTGTACCCTTCACCCCTCAAACATGATGACGATGAATTCCTGCAAACCGAAGCCATCCCTGTGGATACCGTCTGGGAGATGATCTTTTCCAATCAGATCAAAGATGGAAAAACCCTGGCATGCCTTTTACTGGCACTTAAGAGCCTGAAAAAAGCTGTATGATAACAGGCTTTTCGGTGATTTTTGGTACTTATTGAGGACTTTCAACTGGCATATACTTTTTTCTGGATGAAAAATAATACCCGACTGGCGGGTAAAAACAAACCAACCCAACCGAGTGGCAGAAATCGCACCCGGAAATTTTTGTGAATGGAGTAAGCCAAATGCCGCGAGAAAAAGTAACACTTGACGCAAACGAAGCTGTAGCTGACATCGCTTATAAGCTCAGTGAAGTTATTGCCATTTTCCCCATCACCCCTTCCTCAACCATGGGTGAGTGGGCAGATCAGTGGATGGGCGAGAAAAAACTCAACCTGTGGGGAACCGTCCCTTCCGTCGTTGAAATGCAATCCGAAGGCGGCGCTGCCGGTGCCGTGCACGGCGCACTGCAAACCGGGTCGCTGACCACCACCTTCACGGCCTCTCAGGGTCTGCTCCTGATGATCCCCAACATGTTCAAGATCGCCGGTGAATTGACCTCCACGGTCTTCCATGTTTCCGCCCGCTCTCTAGCCGCCCAGGCGCTTTCCATTTATGGTGACCACAGTGATGTCATGGCGGCCCGCTCAACCGGCTTCGCCATGCTCACGTCCCGCTCTGTACAGGAAGCCCATGACATGGCACTGATCGCCCACGCTTCCTCGCTGGAATCACGGGTTCCTTTCGTGCACTTCTTCGACGGGTTCCGCACCTCCGCCGAGGTCAACAAAATTGAGCGGTTGGCCAATGAAGATATCCGCGCCATGATCGAAGAGAAATATATCGTCGAACACCGAAAACGCGCTCTCTCTCCAGATCATCCGGTACTGCGCGGAACCGCCCAGAACCCTGACGTCTACTTCCAGGGTCGCGAGACGGTCAACCCCTACTACACCGCCACACCGGCCATTGTCCAGAAATACATGGACCAATTCGCCAAGATTTCCGGTCGAAAATACGATATCGTCGAATACTATGGTGCGAAAGACGCTGAAAAGGTCATCGTAATCATGTGCTCTGGCGCCGAAACCGCGGAAGAAACCGCCCTCTACCTGAACAAAAAGGGTGAGAAAGTCGGTGTTCTGAATGTCCGCCTCTTCCGCCCCTTCCCGGTCGAAGCTTTCTTGAAAGCCCTTCCGGCTTCTGTCAAAAAGATCGCCGTTTTGGACCGCACGAAAGAACCCGGCGGCGCTGGAGAACCACTCTACCAGGATGTCATTACCGCCATCAATGAAGGCCTTGCCAACGGAACCGCTCCATTCAAATCCGTTCCGGTCATTACCGGCGGCCGCTACGGCCTTTCCTCCAAGGAATTTACGCCAGCCATGGTTAAGGGTGTTTTTGATGAACTGAATAAAAATGAACCCAAGAACCATTTCACGGTTGGTATCAACGATGATGTCAGCCACTCCAGCCTGGATTTCGATGCCGATTTCAGCATTGAAGACGATTCCACTGTGCGCTGCGTCTTCTTCGGTCTGGGTTCAGATGGTACCGTTGGCGCGAACAAAAACTCCATCAAGATCATCGGTGAAGAGACAGACAATTTTGCCCAGGGTTACTTTGTGTACGACTCAAAGAAATCCGGCTCGGTTACCACCTCGCATCTCCGCTTTGGCCCGAAACCCATTCATGCCCCGTACCTGATCAGCAAGGCCAATTTCGTGGCCTGCCACCAATTCTCCTTCCTCGAGCGGTTCGATATGACCCGCTACGCCCTGCCCGGCGCCGTATTCCTGCTCAACAGTATTTACGGTCCGGAAGAAGTCTGGGATGAACTTCCCCAGGAAGTTCAGAAAGACATCATCACCAAGAAACTGAAATTCTACGCGATCGATGCCAACGCTGTAGCCCAGAAGACGGGCATGGGCGGCCGCGTGAATACCATCATGCAGACCTGCTTCTTCGCCATTTCCGGTGTTCTGCCCCGCGACCTGGCGATTGCCGAGATCAAGAAATCCATCAAAAAGACCTATGGCAAACGCGGTGAAGCGGTTGTGAAACAGAATTACGAAGCTGTTGACGCTGCCGTCTCTCACATGCATGAGATCAAATACCCCGATAAGGTAACCAGCACCTTCACCCGCCGCCCGAGTGTTTCTCCGGCCGCTCCGAAATTTGTGAAGGACGTACTCGGCAAGATCATCGTTTTCGAAGGCGAAGATGTGCCTGTCTCCGGCATGCCGGTCGATGGCACCTTCCCGACCGGTACCGCTCGCTGGGAGAAACGCAACATCGCCCTTGAAATTCCCGTCTGGGACCCCAATACCTGTATCCAGTGCGGTAAATGTTCCTTCGTTTGCCCGCACGCCGTCATTCGTCAGAAAGTCTACGATCCGAAATTGCTGGAAAACGCGCCGGCTACGTTCAAATCCACCGATGCGAAATTCAAAGAGCTTCCCGGCATGAAATTTTCCATCCAGGTTGCACCGGAAGACTGCACCGGCTGCGGTCTGTGCGTGGAAGCCTGCCCGTCCAAGAATAAAGCCGATGCCAGCCTGAAAGCCATCAACATGGCCGAACAGCCTCCCATCCGCGAACAGGAACGGGAAAACTGGGAGTTCTTCCTTAACCTGCCCGAAGTAGACCGCTCCGCCTTTCAGCCGACGACCGTCAAGAATTCACAACTGCTTCAGCCGTTGTTCGAGTTCTCCGGCGCCTGCGCAGGCTGCGGTGAAACCCCCTACATCAAGCTGGCTTCCCAGCTCTTCGGTGATCGCATGGTCGTGGCCAACGCCACCGGTTGTACCTCCATCTATGGCGCCAACCTGCCCACCACCCCGTGGTCGCAGAATAATGACGGACGCGGCCCGGCCTGGTCCAACTCTCTGTTCGAAGACAACGCCGAGTTTGGTCTGGGTATGCGCCTGACCATCGACAAGCAGACGGAATTTGCCCAGGAACTGGTGAAGAAATTCGCTTCCGTGTTGGGTGACAGTCTGGTGAACGATCTGCTCAACGCCGATCAGGCCACAGATGCCGGCATCAAAGCACAACGAGAACGTGTGGAAATCCTGAAGAATAAACTGGCCGGAAATAAGGATATTCTGGCTCAGCAACTAATCACCCTCGCGGACGTACTCGTCAAAAAGTCCGTCTGGATCATTGGTGGTGATGGTTGGGCGTACGACATCGGCTACGGTGGTCTTGACCATGTCCTGGCTTCCGGCCGTAATGTGAACGTTCTGGTTGTGGATACGGAAGTGTATTCTAATACCGGTGGACAGGCCTCCAAATCCACCCCACGCGCCGCGGTGGCCAAATTTGCCGCCCGCGGTAAAGGTCTTCCCAAGAAAGACCTGGGTATGATCGCCATGGCCTATGGGTATGTCTATGTTGCCCGTGTAGCCTTCGGCGCCAACGACGCGCAGACCCTTAAAGCCTTCCTGGAAGCCGACGCTTATGATGGTCCATCCCTGATCATCGCCTACAGCCACTGTATCAACCATGGCATCGATATGCGCCGCGGTCTCGATCAGCAGAAAGCCGCTGTTAACTCCGGCATGTGGCCGCTGTACCGCTACAACCCCGCTCTGGTTGACGAAGGCAAGAATCCTCTGCTCATCGACTCCAAAGATCCCACCATCCCGGTCTCTGAGTATGCCTACAAGGAAACCCGCTATCGCATGCTCATGCAGGCGGACGAAGCCCGCGCGGAACTCCTGATGAACCAGGTCACCGATGACGCGGCAAAACGCTGGGACCTTTACAAATCGATGGCTGCCATCGAATACAAGGCAAAGAATCCCAACGGTTAGTCAGAAAACGTTATACGCCCGGCGAGGTACACCCTCGCCGGGTTTATTTAATAGAGGTATAGTATTCGTATCAGAACAAAAAAGGGAGAATAGAGAATGATTGATCTTACGACTCAATACCTCGGTTTGGAACTGGGCAATCCCCTTGTTGCTTCATCTTCACCACTGTCAAAAAGTGTCGACATGGTGAAGAAAATGGAAGACGCCGGTGTTGCCGCGGTGGTTATGTATTCCCTGTTTGAAGAACAGATCATTCATGAAAGCCGCGCGCTGGATCACTTCCTTGAACGAGGTACGTATTCCACACCAGAAGCCCAAACGTATTTCCCCGACCTGGGCCACTATAATGTGGGACCCGAAGAGTACCTGGATCTGATTCAGAAGATCAAGAAAGCGGTATCCATTCCGGTCATTGGCAGTCTCAATGCCGTGTCGAAAGGCAGTTGGGTGGAGTACGCGAAAAAGATCGAACAGGCCGGCGCGGACGCGCTGGAATTGAATGTATTCACACTTCCCACTGACCCTGAACTAACCTCGAAAGACCTTGAAAAAGATACGGTCGACCTTGTAAAGTCTGTAAAAAAGAACTTGCGCATCCCCCTGGCCGTAAAGATGAGCCCGTATTACTCCTCGCTCCCCAATATGGCCAACCGGTTGGCGCAGGCCGGCGCGGGTGGATTGGTGATGTTTAATCGCTTCTACCAACCCGACCTGGATATTGAAACCCTGGATGTGATCCCCAGCCTGGAACTCAGCTCAAGCAGCGACCTCCGTCTGCCGCTGCGGTGGACGGCGCTGTTGTATGGCAGGGTTCAGGCAGACCTGGCCATTACCGGAGGCGTTCATACGGTTGAAGACGTGGTAAAGGGCATCATGGCCGGTGCGAGTGCCGCCATGCTTGCCAGTGAGCTTCTTGACAACGGAACCCGTCGTATCACCGAATTGAACAGCCAGCTTCTGGATTGGCTGGAA
The DNA here is from genome assembly GCA_964420995.1 of uncultured Leptolinea sp. Taxonomy (GTDB): domain Bacteria; phylum Chloroflexota; class Anaerolineae; order Anaerolineales; family Anaerolineaceae; genus Leptolinea. Next base: position 45,118 of record CAYQUX010000028.1, read on the forward strand.
AAACACCAGTATAAATCCATCAAACAAATGCGCGGAAGCATGAGCCAGAAGAATGTGGCCGAACCAGCCGCGTTTGAACGGGCCAACTATATGAAAGCGCTGACCTCGTTCGATAACCGCCTCTTGGTTTAAGCCCTGACAGACATTGTTTAAAAGAAAAACCCCTTTCGATTTTGTTTGAAAGGGGTTTTTGTCAATTCTATTCTTCGCCGCCGCCGCCCTCACTGGGCTTTTTGGCGCGGTAGACGATCCGGCCGCGGGTGAGGTCATAGGGTGACATTTCCACCCGGACATGATCTCCCAACAGGATGCGGATGTAGTACTTTCGCATCCGACCGGAAAGGTAGGCGAGAACTTCATGATCGTGGTAATCTTTTTCCGTCAACCGGACGCGAAATTGTGTGGCCGGTAAAGCCTCCACAATCACACCTTCGACCTGAATTTTATCTTCTTCTTTAGCCATCCAATCCTCCTGGATGCAACCACGCGGGTTTATTCACCCATGTGTGTAAACTGGCGACGTTTAATTCGGCGTATCGCCTTCTTCTTTTCAACCCGGCGTAACTCACTCTTGGAGATGAACCAGCGTTTCCGGCGAACAGTGCTTAACACACCGCTTTTAACAACTTTCTTGCGGAAACGTTTCAGCAGTTGGTCCTGAGATTCATTAGGGCGTAACACGACTGCGGTCATTGGGTCTCACCTCCTCTTCTTTTACATGTCGCTGAAAATAAAACCGGCTGTTCCTTTTTGGCGCAGCCGGTGATTTAGTGAGAATTGAGAAACCTCAATCAATCCGCGTAGTTCCGCCAGTGCCCTCCGTAATAAAATTACGAAAATAAAAAGAACTTTACCCTTTTCAGAGCGCTCTAATTATACCGCAATTTGTACAAAGTAAGTAGTTCTCTATTGTCTATAATTCTCAACAAAATACAGGGGAATCATTGGAATGAGGTCTTCACAGAGCTTTTTTTCAGCTTCGATATAGATGCGTTGTCGTTCGGGTGGATAATCAACGAAGTCACCGGCCGAGACCAGAATATCTTCATACTCTTCAGAACTGAATTTTCCGAAATTGAAATAACGATCGGTAACGAATAGCTCTACAAGGAAATTCTCCGGGTCGACCACATCCGCTCCCCAGACCATGATGAAAATATCCCAATTACCTTTATCTAAATCCGGAAATGGATCATCGGATGATCTAATTTCAGAGTCCACTGCCAGTGTATCCTTCCACATACCGGCTATCTTTTCTGCCATTTGATACCGGTAGCCGGCCCATTTTCCCGTAACCCATGCGAGAATGCGAACTTTTGATTTGGCAATATCCGGTGAGATTTCTGCTTTCTCTAACATTTGCTTTGCTTCTGCTGGGTTATATTTAATTCCAATTTGGTTCGTCAAGTCAACCCCCAGAACATTGGGTGGTGTCAGGGATGTTGCGATTTGTGGGCCTTCTTGATGAAAACGTTTAGCCAAATCCAGTATGACCTGCTTGTCTATGGAAGCAGCAAACGCACGACGCGACTCCATTTTTTCAAAAATGGGGCTTTTCAAATTGAAAATAAGGTAGGCAACTCCTGGGATTTTTTCTTTATTTAATGGAAGCCATGGGATTTCTGGCTTCATATTTTCGATTGGAATGACAACTTTATAAGGGGATGCATCAGCCGATGGCGTGGGTGTTTGAACGCTCTGTGCAGCCGTGGAAGGTGAGTAATGGAATGCGACCAGAAATAAGGACATGCATAGGGCAGATATGCTGACTAACGAGAAGACACTACGCTTCATTTTCGCCTCCCAGATAAATTACATGTTGTTCTCATTATAGCCAATCAAGATAACCATTCAATGACCTTTAAATCACAAACCGGCTGGCCTATTGAGGCACAGCCGGCATATTAATGTATATTGAACAAGCATCAATCTGCTATCGCATTACCGCTTGAAATTATCCACGAAATATAATGGAATCACAGCTACGTCTTCTTCGCAAAGAAGTTTTTCTGCCTCAATATATAAACGCTGTCGTTCAGGTGGGTTAGTCATGTGGAATCGACCGTTACCTATGAGATCGTCAAATTTTTTGGAACTGAATCCACCAATGTTTACATCTTTCCCGGCCGCAAATAATTCTCCCAAAAAATTATCCGGATCTACCATATCAGCTCCCCAGATCATCATAAATACATCCCAATTATTTAGATTTTTTTCTGAAAATGGGTTTTCCGTGGTAATTATTTTAGTTTCTACTCCGAGAGTAGTCTTCCACATTTCGGCTAATTTTTGAGCCAGTAAATAACGATATCCCGGTCGTGTACCAGAAACCCAGGCGAGAAGAGTAATTTTTGGACTTGGAGATTCATCCTTATACCCGGCTTTTTCCAGCCACTGTTTTGCTTCTATCTCATCAAATTTTATCCCTACACTGTTTGTCAGATCAACACCAAGTACGTTAGGAGGCGTTAATGAAGTGGCAATTTGAGGTTTAACTTCATAATATTTTTTTGCCATTTCGAGTACCGCCTGTTTATCAATGGCGGCAGCCAGTGCATGCCGGGTATTCATATTTGCCAGGACCGGGCTGTTCGCGTTGATCACTAAAAACGCGCTGCCCGGGACTCTCGATTTATTCAACGGAAGCCATGGAATCTTTTTCGCCATGCTTTCAATGGGGATAACTACTGGATAGGGGGTCTGCTCAGTTCCTGGAGTTGGGGTTTGCCCCTGTCTCTTATCTATTAACGTATTCGGTTTGAAGGCTGAAAGGAAGAAAGAAAGTCCCAAAATGCAGCAACAAATAATGAGTACTTTTCGATAAATCACTATATGTCTCCCTAAAAGATAGAATTATGGAAACAAATAGTATAACAGGATAAGTATTAAATGAAAAAAGCCTCTTGGCAATGACCTACTCTCCCAGGGGGTCGCCCCCCAAGTACCATCGGCGCTGACAGCCTTAACGACCGGGTTCGAGATGTGA
>CAYQUX010000029.1:0-39156 GCA_964420995.1 uncultured Leptolinea sp.
CATTAATAATTTTCCCCGCCAAATTTTGAAACAATTTTTATCTTATTCTTGATGGACGGAATTTGTTATTTTCAAGTTCGCGAATTGCATCCGTGCCTGCCCATCGAGCGGCAGATGATTGGCTTTTCTTCAATTGGTAGGCGGTATCGAGGGCATGTTTTTCGAGGAAAACTGAGCGCTTCCCGAGTTGGCGCAAAGCCCAATTCGCAGCCTTTGTGACATAGATTCGATCGTCATAGGTGTGGTTAAGGATGAGCGGGAAAAAGGGTAAAAACTCGCCATCAGGCAATTTCTTCAAATGAACCGCCATCACGGCCATGAGGACAAATCCCGCCCGGCATATATATTCCGGCTGACTGTATACCCACTCCCGGCTGCAATCAAACGCATGTCTGGTTTTATGGAATAAATCGATGATCACAATATCACAGACATCCCATGCGTCAAAATCAGCCGCCCAATCATCCATCTGCTCGCGGGTCACTTTGTCAACCTCATCTACCATGGCAGCCAGAAGACGGGCTTCATGTATACCGCTATCCCAGAGTTCCAGTGCCAGCGCATGACTCTTCTGGCAATGTGCCAGTCTGCGAATAACTGGCAGTCGTATTCCCAGTGACCTGGCCGGATTGACCCCAAAACGTTTCATATTTTCTTTAATTTTTGGATTTGCCTGTTGTTCCAAGATAGCAAGCAGGTCTCCGGCAGTGAGAACCGGCAAGACAGATCGCATCATCGCATCTCTTTCCAGGCGGGTTGTTTTATTAGCATATCGCGCGCAGATTGTCTGGCTACTTTCGGGTCAAATCCCTGTGTTCGGATGATAAATTCAGTCGTGCCATCCAGTTTTTCTTCAAAGGATTGCATACTGCCATCCGGTCTTGCGCAATACACGCAATACTCTTTGCTCTGATCTTCCTGAGGAAAATCTTTGGGATCTGTCATAGGCATACCACAGGAAATACAGTTTTTCATTCTTATTTTCCTTTTCCCTCATCTATTTGATCATAAATCCTGAGGGCATCTGCCAGGCATGTGACTACTCCGCGCACCCCGCTTACTGTTGTGGTGAGCAGAATAGTATCGCGGACCTCCACCCGCGAAGCACCGGCCGCTCTGGCCATGGGAACATGGGCAACGACTGCCCCGGATTCACCCTGAGATGCCTTGATGCCAATGTAGATAAGCTGACGGGTTTTCGCGTCCAATCCGGGTTGGGCGGAAATCGCCTTGATCAATCCATTGAATGCCTCTGCCACTTCCGGAGCTTCCGTTTGGAATAACATCATTGGGTTCTGTGTATTGTTCATGGAAGAATCCTTTCCTTTTTCTACTATCTATCAACATTGCCCGCTGTGACCAATTTCATGAAATGATCCACCAGAGTCTGGCCATATCGTTCAAGTACCGGCGTTTCGGGTGAGAATAGGTCGCTATTCATAAGATAGTAATTGACCAATCCAACCCAGGTATTAAATAAAAGTGATTCAGGCATCTTGATGATTTCACCGGATTGCATGGCCGTAGTAGCCGCCATGCCAATATGGAAGGAAATGGCAGATTGTATGGAAATCACTGCCTGCCGGGCGACTGGCGGTAAATTCCGTGATTCAAGCACGAGACGGGTATAAAAAGATTCCTGTTCCTGAATCCCTAGAAGATGAGCTTCCAGTATTTCGCGCAATTTGCCAGAAGATTTAGCCAGCTCATGTGTACGCCGGGCAATCCGGATTCCATACTCCTCAATAACAGCGGTTATTAGAGCTTCCTGGGTGGGATAGTGCGCGAAAACAGTTCCATGAGATACACCCGCGGCCGTCGCGACATCTGACATTCGGGTTCCCAGGAACCCATTTTCGGCAAATTCCTCCTGGGCACATTCCAGTATCTTTTGTCGGGTTTCTGCTTTTTGTAATTGGCGTGTCATGGTTTCTCGTTTATTGACTCTTTAGTCATTGACTGTATAGTCATTTTAAACATATTTTTATTTTTGTCAATACCCAATCTGCCCTCTTCCGGCTTTCAAAAAATATTGCTGCCACTCCGGGCACGGTTGAAGCCGGGGGAATTCACGCTCAATTTGTGAATATTATAAAAAGTGAGAAGGTTTTGACCCGTAAGTTTGGATGGAAAAAATGCTCCCGGGTGATCCGAGCTGGCATGAGATTACGCCTTGAAACATCCCATCCCGTCAAACCGGCCAATTTCGGCAGAGTGCGGCATTTCCCGGTAAAATAATCCCATCACTCCAACCGGGAGAGTTACCATGTCATCAAAAGTTCTGATTGCCTATTCCACAAAATATGGATCCACTCAAGGGGTAGCCGAGTCAATCGCCGAATTCTTGCGTGGAAAATACATTACTGTTGATCTGCTTCCAGCCCGCGATGTGAAAACCCTTGATGATTATGAAGCGGTAATCCTGGGGACACCAATGTACGCAGGACAAATTCTCGGAGATACGCGCAAATTTATCACCCGCTTTGAAGCAAGGCTAAAAGAGATACCTTCGGCTTTATTTATCCTGGGTCCATTGAGTAATAATCCGCAGGAAGTCCTCGGCGTAAAAACCCAATACGCGGCCAATCAAAAGAACTTTCCCTGGTATTCTCCGGTCGATGTACAAATATTTCCTGGCGCTCTCGACCTTAAGAAACTGCGTTTCCCTGATTCTCTGATCAAACTTTATCGATCCTCTCCAAAGAACCCCATGCGGAGTCAGGACAATCGTGACTGGAAAGCCATTCAATCATGGGCAGCCAGACTTCCAGGAATACTGCACCTCAAAAAAGAATAAATAACTTATGAAAATACTCGCAATCAATTCCAGTTATCGGGCAGAAAGAGGATACACGGCATTCCTGATCAACCTGCTCTTCGAAGGCGCCCGGGAAGCAGGAGCTGATTGCGAACGAATTGATCTTGCAAAGCTGCGCATTAACCACTGTCTCGGCTGTGACTACTGTCAGAGACATGCCCAACTCGTATCCGACGAGCTTAGTGGCAATCCGGATTTTGAAGTCCGGTGCATACAATCCGATAAGGATGATGTAGAGATGATCTTTGATCATATGCGCGCGGCAGATCTGATCATTTATGCCACGCCCATTTATGTGTTCAATATTTCTTCCCTGTTGAAACTCCTGCTTGAACGTTTTTATGGGGCAGCGAATAGTGGCTATCTGCGAGCCACACGAACGGGATTGCTCTTCCACCATATTGACGCGGACATAATGAGTAAACCCTTCGTGCCCCTGTTAGTCTGCGATAACCTTGAAGATGAGACTCCCAGGACAGCCCGCCAATACTTCAAATCATTTTCAGCCTTTATGGAAGCGCGTCAGGTGGGGTTGCTCATCCGCAATGGCGGCACAATCACAGGTTGGGATGAAAAAAGCGAAAAATTCTCCCGTTTCCCCAGACTTGCCATTGTCTTCCAGGCTTATCGGCAGGCCGGGCGTGAACTGGCATTAATCGGAAAAATTTCCCGTTCAACTGAACGTCTCGCCAATCAGGAAATTCTCCCGATACCTTTCTTTGGCATCATAAAAAAGTTAAAGCTATTTCCCCTCAAAGAGAAATTTGCGGAGAAAGCCAGAGAAATGAAATTGCTTACCCCTAAAAAAAACAAACCGGATTGAAAATTGAATTCAATCCGGTTCTGATTTTTAAGAGCATTCTCCAAGATCGCATTTTCCATTACCGTTGGAATCTACATATTTCCGGCACCGTCCCGGGAAGGAACAATTGCGAGGACAGCGAACAGAACATGCCGTGGCCGCGTTATTCTGTGTGACAACAACACTGGTCGGCTCCACCATAGCCGCGGCTGTGGGTGCCGCCTGCGGCTCCTCCATCTGGGTGGCAAGGGGGTCCATGGAGCTGGTTGTCTCAACGGGTTCCAGGGCTGCGGGCTGCCCGGCGGAACGGATATCAGTGATCACCCGGTGCAGATGAACTACGCCCACCAGTGTTCCGGCACCCAGGATGGCACTCAATTTGAGGAATTCACGCCGGTTGACGGTTTTTGCCACTGGAACCGGGTTTCCCATGAAGGCTGGTTTTACCTGTTTCGGTTTGAAAATATGAGTTTCAGCGACACAAACAATCCACTTGCGATGCAGGGCTACTTTTATCACCACCAGAAACAGAGTGAGCACAGAGGTGATAATGTGCAGATCCAACCAGAAAGTGAAATTGACCAGGTCAAGATTTAACCATGTCGAAATTATCAGACCGGAAAATACAATGCCAACAAATCCGAGGGCAATCACCATATCGATCAGTAAAAACCAGCGTGATCGCATGGAGGCGCCGCTGAAGAATTTCGAAAGGACTGTGGCGGTCCAATCAAAATGAAAGGCGAAATGAACAAATGCCAGTACAGCTACCGTAATTCCCAGCCATTCATGCAGAAATACCCCTGTTAAATCCAGGAAGAAACAGATCAAAAACCCAAGGAATAGCAGGGCATCCAACCACCAGTTTTTCTTTTGCGTACTCATCAAAACTCCATATCCTTATTGATAGCCTGATGATAGTGAAAACTTATGGAAAACTTGTGAAGACCATGTAAGAAACAATCTTTACTTTGTTTAACGGTCTGAACAAGTAATCAAAATAAAAACTGTGATTAACACCTGTTAGAATTGGTTTATCTATTTCGAGAAAGGCGGCAATCAGCTTTTTCGCCTTTAAGCCTTACTGGAGTTAATGAGGATAACAAAATGACCATCCAGGAATTTATAAAACAAATGCCCAAGGTGGAGTTGCATGTCCACCTGGAAGGTTCCATCCAACCGGAAACCTTGTTGATGCTGGCAAAACGAAATGGGATCTCCCTGCCAGCCGATTCGGTGGAGGGGATTCACGAATGGTATCAATTCCGCGACTTCGCCCACTTTATAGAAGTCTACCTGGCGATTTGTAGTTGCATAAAAACGGCAGATGACATGGAACTGGTCGCCACAGAGTTTATTAAAGGGCGCGTCAGAGAAAATATTCGGTACAGTGAAGTCATATTCACCCCGTACACCCATCGATTAAAAATTCCCATGGATGACCAGCTTGCCGCCATAAATCGCGCCCGCAAGTTCGGAGAAGAAACACTGGGTATCCGCATCTCCATGATGCCTGATATTTCCCGTGAAATGCGACCAGTGGAAGAAAGCCACCAGATCGCGGACTGGGCGGTGGCAAACCGGAATAACGGCATCATCTCACTGGGATTGGGCGGGCCGGAAATCGGCAATCCCCCCGAGGTTTTCACGTCCACATTTGAGCGTGTGCGGGCAGCCGGATTCCCGGCCACACCTCACGCCGGTGAGACCTGCGGACCTGAAAGCATATGGGGGGCGCTTCGGTCACTGCATGCCATCAGGATTGGCCACGGTGTGCGCTGTATCGAAGATCCAGCGCTTGTCGCCTACCTGCGTGAAAAGCAGATTCCTCTTGAAGTGTGTCCCTCCAGCAACGTATGCCTGAAGGTGGTGCCTTCTCTGGCCGAACATCCTCTTCCCAAATTGCTTTCCGAAGGGTTGTTCGTAACCATCAATTCGGATGATCCACCCATGTTCAGCACCAATCTCACCGAAGAATTCCTGCGTATCATAAAACAATTTGGGTTTGACGCCGCGCAGCTCAAACAATTCCAATTCAATGCTATAAAAGCCAGTCTCTTGACTGATAAGGAAAAATTTGAATTGACACAAGAATTCGTGGAAGAATTCAAATGTCTGGAGCGCGAACTGCTCTGAGATCTAAGCCATCTTACTGATGATAGATGGATAATCCGGCGTATAGAGATTCATTCAAATAAAATTTATGCTAAATTTCCGGACCGGATTACAGGCAAAAACCATGTCATGTAACAGTATTTATTTTAGCGACATGGCAAGGATTTCTGCTATCATTAATATTTAAGGAAATGCATTTTATGAACACGAAAAAAATCGCCATGGAACACGACAAGAAAATTGCCCTTGTCGCTCACGATAACAAGAAGAAAGACCTACTGGAGTGGGCCAAATTCAACCGCGACCTTCTGGCTCACCATAAAGTCTATGCCACGGGTACAACCGGGGAATTGCTTGAAAAAGAGCTTGGATTCCGCATAAACAAATTACAGAGCGGTCCTCTGGGTGGTGACCAGCAAATTGGCGCGAAGATCACAGAGAACAAAATAGACTTTCTTATCTTTTTCTGGGATCCGCTTGAACCGGTTCCCCATGATCCCGACGTAAAAGCCCTTTTACGGATGGCCATGGTTTGGAATATCCCTACCGCGTGTAACCGCGCCTCCGCTGATTTTATGATATCGTCGCCATTAATGGATGGGGAGTACGACCGCCTGGTGCCTGATTACGAAACCTATCGAAATCGGCGGATCGAGACGGCCTGATTTTCAGCAAAACCGGTAATTCCACCTGTTTTTCTTCCGTCCATTCTGCCTGCACTTTTTTTATCAAGCGAACCTGTTTTCCGTTTTTTGAAACAGGCTCGCTTTCATTTTGTTTTCCACCGGGATTGCTTGGTCGTAAAAGAACCTGGTATCAAAAATTACAGGTACCAGGTTCATCATGCGTGCATTAATTTTGGAGTAGATTATTTATACGCGTTTTTCATGATCTGGATGGTTTCATCCATCGACAACATGTATGGATCCACTTTGAAGAGGCCGCCCATGGCACTCCAGGCGTTCTCTGCCAGACCGGGAATTTCTTTTGCGTCTACACCAAAAGCCGACATTTTCAATCCGTCAACATTGCAGGCTTCCTGAAGCTTTATCAAGGCATTAACAAACGCGGCTGGCTTCTCGGCCTGTGTGAGTCCGGATACATCTTTACCCATGGCTTTCGCCATGTCAATGTACCGCTCAGGTGTTTTATTCATGAAAAATGAATGATACGCCTCAGAGAGCATAATCAAACCGGCGCCATGGGCAATTTTGGGATGATAGGCACTCAACGCGTGTTCCATGGAATGTTCGGATGTGCAGCTCGATATGGATTCCACCATCCCCGCCAGTGTATTGGCCAGCGCCACCTGGGTACGTGCTTCCATATTATTTCCATCTTTTACCGCAGTCGGAAGATATTTCGCGATCAATTCAATGCTCTTGAGAGCCAGAGCGTCACCAATGGGAGAGGCGATGCTGGCAATATACCCCTCCACAGAATGGAAGAAAGCGTCAAACCCCTGGTAAGCGGTGAGGTCGGGGGGAACGGTTAACATTAATTCAGGATCGACAATGGAAAGCACAGGGAAAGTGTGCTTATTCCCAAAACCGATTTTTTCATGGGTTTCCTCCTTGGTAATAACTGTCCAGGGATCGGCTTCTGTACCTGTTCCGGCTGTGGTGGTAATGGCCACCACCGGCAGCGCGCCAAACTCGGTGGGTAACCCCTTTCCGCTGCCGCTGCCAATGTAATCCCAGTAGTCCCCGGGGTTTTTGGCCATCACGGCAATACTCTTGGCGGAATCGATACTGCTTCCCCCACCCAGGCCAACGACAAAGTCACAGCTTTCCTTGCGAGCCAGGGCAGCCGCCTCCATGACATGGGATTTAATGGGATTTGGCAGGATCTTGTCAAAAAGCACCCACGAGATGTTCCGTTTCTCAAGCAGTTCAATGACCCTCACCAGGTACCCATTCGCGCGCATTGATTTTCCGGCGGAAATGACAATCAGCGCTTTCGTACCGGGCAGCGATTCGGTCTCCAGTTTGTTCAATGAACCAGCTCCAAACAGGATACGTGTTGGGATAAAGTATTGAAATTCCATAAGAACCCTTTCCTTATTCAAAAGGCGCAATTGGATAAATTATCTATAATGTAATTCTACCGGAATTGCCCACGAAAACCCGCAAAGGTTATACCAATCCGTTTTCCAGCAATAGCGTTTCATCCTTGAGCAATTGGCAGGTGGGGGCATCAGCAACGATCCTGCCGTCATTCATAATAATCATTCGCGGAGTGAGTTTTTCGACAAGTCCAAGATCATGAGTGGCAACCAGCATTGTCTGCGGTAATTGTGATAACAGGTCGATCAACTCGCGACAGGCGCGGGGATCAAGTCCTGCGGTCGGTTCATCCAGTACCAGAACTTCGGGTTCCATGGATAGGACCGTCGCAATAGCTATACGTTTTTTTTCTCCACCTGATAAATGGTATGGATTTCGGTCTTCGTAACCATCCATTTGAACGGCCGCCAGGGCTTTCCTCACCCGAGTATTGACCTCCTCAATGGGCAATCCCTGATAGAGCGGGCCATACGCTACATCATCAAAAACGGTGACAGAGAACAACTGGTCATCAGGATTCTGGAAAACCACTCCCACAATGGCGCGTATCTTGGCGAGATTCGTTTTTGTGCATTCCAGTCCATCCACCCGGATTTCACCTTCACCGGAAAAAATTCCATTGATGTGAAGAAGCAGTGTGGATTTTCCAGCGCCATTCGCACCAACCACTCCGATCTTCTCGCCTTTTTTCACTATCAGGTTTATATTCTGCAGGGCAATTTTCCCATCGGGGTAGGAATATGATAATCTGTCAATTTGAATCTGATGGGTCAATTGATCACCTTACTGTGATAACGCCGAAAATAAAGATCAAGGTCAATATCAATAATAATACTGACAGTCTCAACCAATCACTTTTTGAAGAAGATTTGTGGAGATCCTTCAGTGGTTCTCCATTGTACCCTCTTGACAACATGGCTTCATACACCCGTTCACTGCGCTCCAGTGACCTCAAAAACAGGCTTCCCGCCATATGTCCTGTCACTTGCGCCCGCCAGATCACAGATCCACCAGTATGATGATTTCCATTTTGGGAGGTGCTCCGGCTGTTGCGGGCCCGGATCATGCGGGTTACTTCATCAACAATCACAAACAAATACCGCCACATCAATTCAATGATGGCTATGATCACAGCCGGAACATGAAGCTGGCGAAATCCGGATGTTATCTCCGAAAACCGTGTGCTGACGGTAAGAAGTATGGCAGCGAGAATTGATAACCAGGCCTTGATGGCAATACTGATACATCGTTCCGCCCCGGGCGGGCTGATCGGCAACACAATGCCATCCCACAAATTTATCTGTATGTGTGGATCAGGTCCCCAGAAAATCAATGGGAATGCGGAAATGATGAATGGCAAGGCGATTAATGACCGCTTAAAGATATAAACGAGACCAGTTTTAGAAATCAGTACCAAAGAGAGAATAATGGAAAAAAAGAGGATAAAAGCTGGGAATGCACTGGTTGGTGAAAGGTTGACAAAAACTATAAACGCAAGGGTGAAAAGAATTTTCACCCTTGCATGTGTTCTGTGAAGAATACTGTTTTGAGAGCTGTACAGTTCCAGCAAGTATTACCCTCGGTCTAATCCTGTGTTGGTTTTCGTTTTTCCATCTGCGCGATGCCAAAAGCCACGCCGAAAACAATAATCACGCCCAGTATACCAGCAACAATTGTGGCCAGATTTGGATCAGAAATTCCTGGCATTGAATAGTCTGGAATGATATTGTACATAGCTTCTTTTGCGGTTTCAAGAAATCCATTTTGTTCAGCAACCCATTCCAATCCGTCCGGATGGCTGGAGGCAAGAGGAGATAATATGGCCAGTATGGCAGAAATTGCCAACCCTCCAACGATAACCCCCTTGTTTCCTTTGCTGGAGGCTGCGGTTTTCGAAAATAAATCCCGACGGGTGGCAGAAAGAAATACCAGGGCTCCCAAAGTAATCAAACCCTCACCCACACCTATTAAGGCATGGATGGCAGCCATGGCGGGAACGGCAATATTTGCCGGAGAAGTACCTGATAATACCAGCTCCAAAGCACAGGCCAAAGACGCGATAAAGATGGACATCCAGGCTGCGATGAAACCTGAAGCAAAAAGTCCCCAATTAAATTTTGCGAATAATTTGCGGGAATATGTAAAAACGGCGTAGGAGACAAAGACTCCCACAATACTCATGTTGAAAATATTGGTACCGAGTGCCAATACTCCGCCATCTTGAAATAGTAGTGCCTGAACAGAAACCACAGAAGTCATAACCAGAACAGCGGTCCATGGGCCCAGCAGTATTGTCGCGATGGCAGCCCCCAGAAGATGACCAGATGTACCACCGGTAACACTGAAGTTCAACATTTGACCGGCAAAGATGGCAGCCGCCAGAACGCCCATAAGAGGCACTTCGCGGTCACCCAGTTCACTTTGTACCTTTCTCAAGGAAATGGCGATCATTACTATGGATACAATCCAAAAAACGATCGATAGGGTTACTGAAATAAACCCATCTGGAATATGCATCGGCATTACAGTTGAATAAAACATGGATCCTCCTGGATTGTTATTGTTTACATTATTATAATGCAAATATTCGCATTTGCCTATTAATGCGTATTATAATAACTCATCAGGAGCTTCCGTGAAAACATCCTCTGTCGATCAAATCATTCTGGAATTGTTGGAGGGGAAACAACATCATTTTTCTCCACAGGAAGTATATGACAGGATCAAAACCCGGCTTCCCGCAGTCAATCGTTCAACCGTTTATCGGTCACTTGAACGTCTTGTCGCACAGGGCACGCTTTCTGTATCCGATATTGGAACGGGCTCACTGGTGTACGAATGGGTGGGTAATGGCCCACATCACCATCTGGTCTGCCAACGGTGTCACCAGGTGATACTTCTTTCCAACGACGAGGTGGCAGATTTCTTTGGCAAGGTAGAGCAGGAAAGCCAATTTAAGATCGTTACCAATCATCTTATTCTTTACGGCATTTGCCCCCGGTGTCAAGCCGGTGAATGATGTTCAGACTATCAAGACATATACCGGTTTAATTTGAAAAAGATGAAATCTTAATCTCATATTGACTTTCCACCTGGCATTTATTGAAAATCGTCGATATTTTTATCAACAAACCCGGTGGCAAAATCCATGAATTTTTTCACATCATCAAAATTGGATACCAGACCGACAGAAATGCGCACTGCCCCGTTGCTCTTATCATCAATACACTGCCGAAAATCCTGATATTCCATGTTGGGTCGCAGCGTAAAACAGGAAGTCAATTCCTCCGCCGAGATTCCGAGCGCCAGTTCTCCCCCGCCAGGATTACAAAAACAACCTGTGCGGATGGAGATTTTTCTACGATTAGCCTGTTCCTCAACCAGCATATGGTCAATGAAATGCCCGCGTTGATCAAAGAAATTGAACGCTATCGTTCCCCCGCGATCAACCATATCCAATGGGCCGTAAATTTTTGCCAGGGGGTTTCCGTTGGTATGTGTTAAGGTTGACAACTCGTTTAGCAACCAGCCAGTCAGGCAGGCAACCCGGGTATGGATTTTGTCATATCCAATTTCGGCAATATGCTTTAGGCCAATTTCCACGGCTGGCAGTCCCAGGTAGTTCAGTGTGCCATCCTCGAAACCTGACGCGCCTCTGTGCAGATAATAAGTATCACCTTGCACTGACGCCACGGTGATTGTTCCACCGGCAAACCACGGTCTATGTAATTTTGGCAGAACCCGCTTGCTTACAATCAACGCGCCAACTCCGGTCGGGTAACCAAAGATTTTATAGAAAGACATGCACACGAAATCCGGATGGACTTCACCTAAATCCAGCCGGTTGGTGGGTACAAATGCGGCTACGTCAAGCAAAACATCCCATCCTTTTTCCTTCGCCTTCGTGATCCACTCCAGTGAATGTTGGACTCCGGAAAAATTCGACTGAGCCGGGAAGGCAAATAAATTATTTCCGCCAGTCTTTTTGAACTCGATGAAGTTTGTCAGTTTTTCTTCATCTATACGCATTTCCGGAGGCAAGACCGGCGAGTAATGAATGGTCGCTCCCCTTGCCCGCGCAAACTCTCGAATCCCATTCACCGAATTGTGATTATCAAACGTTAGCAGGTATGTGTCTCCCGGGCCAAAAGGATACGATTCACCAACCAGCTTTAAAGCGCCGCTGGCGTTCTGAGTGAAGATGCATTCATACTCTTCTGGTGAGGCATGAAAAAATTCCAGCACGCTGGCCCGCGCGCTTTCCACTAAATGAGTCATTGTTATGGATGTCGGGTTGGTTGAATGTGGATTTCCAAACACATTTCCCAACAATAACGCCATATGTGTTTCAATCTGTTTTTGGCTGTACAAACCGCCGCCGGTATAGTCCAGATACGTATGCCCCAACTGATCCAATCGACCATACTCAGTCTGCCTGAGGTTATTTAAGGACTCCGTTGAAGCATAGTCCGGGTATGCCGCCAGAAATTTGGCTTCATGCGCATACTCGTGGGTGTATTGAATCACGGGTGTTACTTTTGGAAGTTTTTTGAATATTTGCATACTGTCTCCATAATTCTTGCGTACGAATAGGATGGATTCCAGGCTGTTTCAAGCAATGATTATCATCAATAAGCACCCACGGGCAGAATGTCTGGGGTCATGTTTTGACCGGTGCATGTCTGCAGTGCTTCCAGAACACGTTCGCGTGAAAGCAAGATTTCTTCCCTAACCAGTCGTTCCGCCAGGTTGGCGTCCCGCGCGAGCAAGGCGTGAGAAAGGCTGACATGGTCATCGCGCATTTTCCCCGCGCTGTCTCGAATGTCAAGACCGAGGTGGAATACGCGTGTCAATTCATCCATTGTGCGGTTGATCTGATTCGCCAGCCGCGAATTGTGCGCGAGGCGGGCAATGTTTTCGTGGAAGACTTTATTCTGGTCAAGAAACCGCGAGTAGCTGGGCAAATCGCGGTACGTGTAGGTAAAATCAGCGGATTCAACCAGCTTGCGGAATTCAATCTCGGTGCCCCTAGTCGCCGCCAGCCTGACGGACGACGTTTCGAGAATAATGCGCATTTCATAAATCTCCTGCACATCTCTGATGGTAATTGGGCTGACAATATATCCCATCCGGGGAACCGGTTGAACAAAGCCTTCCTGAGAAAGCTGCCGCAAAGCTTCGCGAACCGGGGTTAAACCCAGGTTGTGTTTTTCAGCCAGTTCCACCTGTGCAATGGACTGACCGGGTGCAAGCTGACAGGTGACAATATCCGCTTTAATGGTGCGGTACGCCTGAACCGAAAGTAAGCTGCCGTTTCTTTTACCGTTCAAATCACTCATGTAATATATTAGTAATATATTACTAATATATTCATATGTCAATCAAGAGAATTATCATTTTCTCTTGTGTTTTTTTCCTTACTGTCTATAATAGGTCTTAATTTCTATATTGAGGGTATACCATGGATGTCTACGAAGCAATTGAGTTCAGGAAAACCATTCGAAATTTTTCCAACAAACCGGTACCGGATGATATCCTCTTCAGGATTATCAATGCCGGCTTCAAGGCGCCAACCAACAATCACTTGCGCGACTGGCATTTTGTCCTTTTGGACGACCTCGAGAAACGCGATGAAATCCTTCTCCGCACCATCAAGCCAATTTCAGGCAAAGGCGCGCTGGGAATGATAAACTGCTGGCAATTGAATGATACCTGCCAGAGAGATATGTACCTGGACGCAATTCCAAAACAGATTACAATGCTGCGTGAAGCTCCATGTCTCATGCTCCCCTGTTATCATCAGGATGGAAGTGTATTAAAACCCAAAACCCTGTCTGATCTGAACAGTTTTGCATCCATCTGGATGTGTATTGAAAACATACTGATAGCCGCGGCGGCGGAAGGCATTTTCGGGGTTACAAGAATTCCTGGCGAAACCGAACGCAAAGAGATCAAAGAATTCTGTCATATCCCGAATTCCTACATTTTTCCCTGTCTTCTTGCCCTGGGTTATCCCGCTGAAAACGCCCTGCGTCCCAGTCAGGTGGAAATCAAACTGGCAGACCGTATCCATTGCGACACCTGGTAAATAAAGGGAATTACGAGATGGAATACATAATCACGAAACAAGGCAGCAAAAAAATTGTAGAAATCCTTCCCAATAGTGGCTTGGTCACCGATGAGAATTCAGCCCTGGATCTGATTTCGTTCTGCGGCGGTGAAAACACGGATATTCTGCTGATTTATGACACCAATTTATCGGAGGATTTCTACGACCTGAAAACCGGTCTTGCCGGAAAAGTTCTTTTAAAGCTATCCAACTATCGTGTTCGGGTAGCCGCTGTCATACCCGGGGAAAAGGTGGGGCACGGACGATTCTACGAGATGGTACTTGAATCCAACCGGCGTGATGAATTCAATGTGTATTCCAATCGCGCTGAAGCCCTTAATTGGATTGAACGTCTTGAGTAATCTCACCCTCTGGCTTCCATTCGTTTAACTTGATACATGCGTTCGTCAGCCAAACGGTAAGTATCCACCAGATTCGCGCCGGTGTCTGCTGTGGCAAACCCTATGGATAAATGCAGCATCGGATCGTCCAATGTGTGCAGATTTGTTTTTATGCGTTTTACAATTCCGGAGGCAGTTTCTTCATTGGTCTCAGACAGAAGAATGGCGAACTCGTCACCACCGATACGTGCAGCTATATCTTTTGTACGGATCGAATCCTGCAAAACCATGGCTACCTTCTGAATGGCATTATCTCCGGCGGCATGCCCGTATTGGTCATTGATCATTTTTAATTTGTCCATATCAGAAATGATAATGCTCACCGGATAAAACTGACCGATCTGCATTCGTTCCATTTCAATTTCAAAATAATGCCGGTTGTAAAGGCCGGTAAGTGCGTCATAGTTACTCAACCGGATCAATTCTCGTTCCAAATTCTTGCGTTCTGTGATCTCTTTTGAAATACAGATAACCAGGGCAACATTTCCCCTGGTATCAAAAACCGGTTTAACAGTTGTCAGATAATAACGGTCCTGGTCTGATCGGGGCACTCGTACTTCAATCGTTTTGATCTCACCGGTTTCAAACACTGTCTTTACGATGGCGAATCGTTTATCCGCTTCTTCTTTGGAAAACACATCCCAGATACGATGATGAACGATATCATCAACAGATTTCTGCACGCCTTCCGCAAAGGCATAATTCACGTATTGATATTCACCGTCCCGTGAGAATGAGAATATGGGATCGCTGGAGCCATCCAGCAGGATTTTATATTTTTCTTCATTGAGGATGAGCTGTGCAACCTGTTCAGTTTGTGATTCCAACTGCGCTTCCAGTTGCTGCACACGGGTTTGAAGTTCCTGCACCCTGTGAAGAAGAGCATCTTTGGATTCGTTATCCTTATTGGAAGTATCGGCTGCGGGCATTATTCCTCTGTTAATGAAACAAGAATAGGGATTTACGCCAACAAATACGTGCGCCACCCTGTGATAATACATGAAAAAACAGGACTGTAACCGATGAGATATTCCATTACTAATCATATACAATAACTCATCATTTTCCAAATGGAATCCATTAAAATAAAGCCATGAGAGAAGAAAACCCAACCGTCTATTCCACCTCAACGGGGCGGATGTGTCCCCGGTGCGGCAAGCCTGCCAGCAACTGTATCTGCAAAAAAAACAGCCGCCCTGCTGGAGATGGCATTGTACGCATATTTCGTGATTCAAAAAGCCGGAAAGGAAAGACAGTAACATTAATCACCGGTATAACGGCAGGCGACGATGCCATGCACGCGCTTCACAGCGATTTAAAGCGGCTGTGTGGTTCGGGCGGCGCCATTAAAGATGGCGAACTTGTTATTCAGGGTGACCATCGCGATGTTATTTTCGCCGAGCTCAAGAAACGCGGCTTCAACGTCAAGCTGGCCGGTGGATAACGAGTGAATATCCATTCTGGCTTTCAAGCTTCGCTGATTCACCTACAGTAAACCAACTGGTACTCACCGGGGGATTCCGGGTATGAGTAAAAATATCAAACTTCTATTCTATGGAACTTGCCTGTTACTTCTTCTTCTGGTTGGACCTGGCTTGACCGGTTTCAAGGAAGGGGCAGACTTTACCGCGAATGATATGATCAATGCGGTCAACATCGTTCGCGCCTCCAGGGGATTGGCGCCGGTTCAGGCCAATCCCATTCTGATGGCAGTCGCCCAGGACCATTCCGAGTTTCAGGCAGCCAACCACCAGTCCTCCCATAGCGGCAGAACCGGCGGCATCGTGACCGATAGGGTGGCGGCTTCCGGATACTCTGGAGGAAGGTCTTTCGTAGCCGGTGAAAATGTAGCTTCCCTTGATCTGCGAGTCACAGATATGCTGCCGATAATCGTGAATGAGATTTGGGCTGATTCGGTTCACCGCGGAGCCATGGTCAACCCGAAATATCACGATGCCGGTGTTGGTATCGCCGCGGATGATGAAATGGTCTATGTGACATTAAATCTGGCTGGCATTACCGGTGAGGCACCGGCTCCTACGGGCGAGGTACTCGCGCCAACTTCAGGAAGTGCCGCGACAGGTTTGCCCCCCGTACTTCCGCTGGTCACAGTGACGGCAGGACCCGATGGTTCGGTTTATCATACCGTTGGATACGGGCAAACCCTGGGAACCATCGCGCGTATCTATGGCGTCGAGGTAAATGAGCTTGTGCAATTGAACCAGATCAACCCTGACCAGATCTACACCGGGCAGCGTATCTTCATCAAAAAGGTGGATATACCGGTAATAAACGCCACGCCAAACCCAACATCTACACAATATGTGGAACCCTCCGCCACCATTACAGAGACTCTGACCATTACACCCGTCCAGGCTACCCCTTCTCCTCCACCCGCGCCAGTTGACACCCGGAAGACAGGAATTATGATCATCTTCTTCCTTCTTATCATTGTGTTGCTTCTTTTAATGTTTACGGGAATAAAGATAAACCACCCCGGGTAGAAAATAGAATCCATTCCATTTCCAGGCATGACCCCGTATAATCCCAATTATCCACAACCCATCCCACCTGCTTCACAACAGGACCCCCATGTCAAAAAAACTCATATTAGTCGCGGGAAATATCGGCTCAGGAAAAACATCTCTGACGGAACGCATCGGGCAGCGGCTTGGCTGGCGGACAGCCTATGAATCAGTGGCAGATAACCCGTATCTGCCATCTTTTTACGCGGATATGCGTACCTGGGCATTCCATTTACAGGTATATTTTCTTGGGCACCGTGCCCATCAGCATATGGACCTGTGGAATGATGAACGTTCAGCCATCGTTGACCGCAGCATTTATGAAGACGCTTTTATTTTTTCACGAGCTTTGAATAAAATGGGAAACCTGACCGACCTGGATTATCAATCCTATCTCTCGGTATTCAACCTTGTCATCAACAGCCTGCCTGTGCCCTCTCTACTTGTGTATTTAAAATGTCCCGTTCCTGTGTTGATGGACAGAATCCACAGCAGGGCGCGTGAAATGGAAAGCACGATCTCTGCGGATTACCTGTCACTTTTGGATAGTTTTTATGAAGACTGGCTGGCTTCGTTTGACCTTTGCCCTGTACTAACCCTGCGTACAGATGACCTTGATTTTGTGCACAAACCCGCACACATGGACCGGGTGATCACCACCATCCAGGCAAAATTGGCCGGGAAAGAGGAGATTTCCTTTTGATGATACACAACAAAAAGCGCCTTTCTGGCGCTTTTTTTCTGCAACGAAACTGCATTGTTTCCGTATATTTTGTTAGAGAAACTTACAGGAGACATCTTTGATCACAGCAGAAAATACCTGGCTAGAGCAAGCTCTCCAGGGAAACATGGATGCATTCTCGCAGCTGGTCGAAACATACCAAAGGCCAGTTTTTAATCTTTGCTATCGTATGCTGGGTGATGCCCAGGAAGCGGAGGATGCTGCGCAGGAGACTTTTTGGCGGGCATATCAGGGTATGAAGAAATATGACCCTTCCCGATCATTTGCCACCTGGCTGCTATCGATTGCGGCACATTACTGTATCGATCAACAACGCAAACGGAAGCTGCCCATGGTGGATATTGACATCCTGCCAGAGGAGGACGCGCCGGATCCATCACCCAATCCGGAGAGAGTAATAAGCAAACAAATGGAAAATAAAGTACTGCACAAATTATTGGACAAACTGCAGCCGCAAGATCGCGCCGCAATCGTCTTAAGATACTGGTATGAAATGTCAGAAGAAGAAATCGCAAACACATTGCAATTATCCACAAGCGCGGTGAAAAGCAGATTATTCCGCGCTCGCAGGCAGTTGGCTGACGCGTATCAATCGTCCGTCCCTGCCGCCCTTGAAAGGAGCCCGCATGGAACACCAGCCTTTTGAAAACTGGATTCTTTCAGGTGATGCATTAACCCCCTCGCAAACTTCGGAACTTGAAGGACATCTGTCCATTTGTTCCCATTGCGTTTCCATCAAAGAGGGGATTTCCGGAGTCGAAGTTCTATTCCGGTCGGCAACATTTGAGTCTCCATCTCCCGGTTTTACCAATCGTTTTAAACTGATGGCCGCTCAACGGGAAGAAGAAGCCCGCCGGTTGCAATCTTACTTTTTTCTTGGATGGACCCTCATCGTGACCGTTATTGTTTCTCTGGTCTATATAACCACACTGGTTCTGACCAGATCTCCAGCCGCTGTGATGACAGATCTGATGAATTCAACTGTCTATGCGGCATTTCAGATGGATTCGCTCATTCAACTGGTCATGACCTGGATTCAGGTTATTCCCCTGCCCATTATCCTGGCAATCGCTGCCGGGTCTGCAAGTCTGGTAATTCTGCTCACTAGCGGTTGGGTGTTATCGGTGTGGAAGATCTCCACACAAGGAGTCAAAGCTAATGATTAAAAAAACAAATTCACTTCTACTGATCAGTCTGGCGTTGCTCATAATGCTGTTGGTTGCCGGCTGTGCCAGTTCCTCGTCCAATGGGGATAGATTCGTCATGGGTGGAACGTTCCGCCTGGGTGAGAACGAGACGGTTGATGGAGACCTGTCCATTTTTGGCGGCGCTGTCAGCCTGGATAAGGGTTCAATCGTTAATGGTAGTGTTGTCTTGATTGGTGGCACCGTAAACGTGGATGGTATGGTAAACGGGGATATTAATGGTCTTGGCGGCGCCATTACCCTTGGGGATACTGCCGTGGTTCAAGGCGACGTCTCCACTTTTGGCGCCTCAGTAAACAAATCAAAATCCGCCGTTGTTCAGGGTAGTGTTTTATCCCAGTCGGAAAATGGTGTCCAATTGCCTGATGTACCCAGGGTGGCTGTTCCGGCTCTGTTCAGACCATTTAGTGATGCCATGGGTTCACTCGTACGCACACTGGTGATATCACTGCTGGCGGTTCTGGTGGTGATCTTCATTCCCAATCGAACCCGCAATGTCAGTAAGGCCATAAATGACAGCCCTGTTTCTGCCGGCGCTATTGGGCTGTTGACCATGATCATCTTCCCCTTTGTAGCCATTATTCTGGCCATCACCATTATTCTCATCCCGCTAAGCCTTTTCGCGATCTTGATTTTCGGGCTGGGTCTGATCTTCGGCTGGATCGCCATCGGGTATGAATTGGGTGAACGTCTGGCCGCATTGGTCAAAGGAACCTGGGCACCGGCTGTCAGCGCGGGCGTTGGCACTTTTGTACTCACCGTTGTCGCTTCACTATCCAATGCCATTCCATGTGTGGGCTGGGTGATCCCTGCTTTGATCGTTCTGGTGGCAACCGGAGGTGTGGTTATATCCGCTTTTGGCACCCGGTCGATCGGCGGGTCATCTGGCGGACAGACGATCCTTATTGAAACACCTCCGCCCCCTCCCGCTTCACCAGTTCCTCCAACGGCTGATGTGGATCAACCTGCCGCAACTGCTTCAGCTACCGCGCCAGAACCATCAGTGGCATCTTCTTCCTTCACATCCCGCAGAAACAGCATGGTGGTCGACTCAAGTTTTATTCAGGCAGACAATGCGAAACCAACCCGGTCTGTCTTGAAATCCAAATCTGATGACTCTCAGGATGAACCGGAAAAGAAACCAAAAACACGGACACAAAAACCGAAAACCACACCGGAAACCGAGAATAAGAATCCGGATGATTCTGAGCAACAGGAAGTAAAGTAATGAAAATTGACAAAAGAGTAATCCTTGTTTTCATGGTTCTTTCCTTAAGCGTAATGGCCTGCGGAATAAGCATTCAGACGCCGAAAATCAAAACCGGGCCTGAAGTTACCACCACAGTGAATGAAAGCTACCCGGATTCAAAAGATACTCCACGTGTTGTTGTGAACATGGGTGCGGGCACGTTAAAAATCAACGAAGGCAATGACAGATTGGTTGAAGGGAAAATTCGCACCAACATTGGATCATGGGTGCCGGAAATCAAACAGTCTGGTGAAACCGTCTTTATATCTCAGGGAGATAACGCGGAAAAATTCACTTTTCCATCCAATAGTATTGTGAATGATTGGGATTTGAAACTGGGCACTGCCCGGCCGGTCTCGTTGGAAATAGAAGCGGGCGGGTATACAAGCGATATTTTGTTCGGAAAAATTCCTCTCACCGCACTATCGATAAAAGACGGCGCGTCACAATCCACGGTCACCTTTAGTGAGCCCAACAATCAGATCATGGAATCCTTCGAATATGAAACTGGAGCATCCCAGGTCAGCCTGATCTTCCTGGCAAACGCCAACTTCAAAGAGATGGATTTTGAGAGCGGCGCTGGCTCTTACACCCTGGATTTCAGCGGTGATCTGAAACATGACGCCAGGGTATCGATAAAGACCGGATTGAGCAATATGAAAATTGTGATCCCCTCGGATACCAATGTTGAGATTTCCCTTGATGGTGGTGTTAATAACGTTTCACTGGATGGAACCTGGACGGTTGAATCCAATCACTACAAGACGCAGAGTTCTTCTGGCCCCAGGCTGGAAATTGAGATCGACATGGGGGTGGGCAACCTAGAATTGATTTCGCAGAACAATAATTCCCTGTAAATCAGAGATAATGAATGGGTGGGTGAAAAATTCATCCACCCGTTCTTTTTTCTATAAACTGACATAATCTGAATGCCGTCCCCAAAAGCCTGGATCTTACTCCTCGCTCAATCCACCTTTTTCCCC
Organism: uncultured Leptolinea sp.; assembly: GCA_964420995.1. Classification (GTDB taxonomy): domain Bacteria; phylum Chloroflexota; class Anaerolineae; order Anaerolineales; family Anaerolineaceae; genus Leptolinea. The sequence goes on from CAYQUX010000029.1 coordinate 21,016, forward strand.
GGCAGATTTTTCGGAGATGGTATGCTGTCAATTTCCAGGTGGAAATAAACTGACTTGCCAAAGTCAATTTCAACCATTATCATTAAGACTATGAGCAATTTACTAATTTCCCAAAAACACACCTCTCCACCGCTTCTCATTCATGTCTCCGGCAGCCATCGTGAAATGGGCCGGCAGATGGGTGAGCAAACGAAACAACAGGTCATCCACAGTCTTGAAAACGCGCGCAGCCTGCTTGCCAGCACATACGAATCCCTGCAGTTGACCTGGGAGGGAGCCAAAATTCAGGCACGAAAATATCTTCCGTTTTCTCAGGAACGTTACCCGGAAATTATGGAAGAGTTGCAGGGAATTGCCGAAGGCGCCGGTGTTTTGTTCGATGACTTATCCGTTTTAAACGCCATGGAAGCAGTGACCACCGACGCTCTTCACCTGACAAAATGCACCAGCATCGGTGTGAACGAAAAGCGCACAGCCAATGGTCATATTCTGATTGGCCATAATGAAGACTGGGTTCCCGAAGATGAATCAGACATGTTCATCATTCATGCCACGCCAGATAATGAACCGGCGTTTCTGGCCATGACGTATGGCGGTCTGCTGCCAAATATTGGATTCAATTCTGCCGGAATCGCCCAGTGTTGTGATTCTGTTTATCCTTCTGACTGCCGGATCGGAATTCCCCGTGTGGTGCTTTCACGCAGCATCCTGGCTGCCCGCACACCGGCCGAAGCTATCCGGCATATGCTGGCTCCCCTGCGCGCAGCCGGTTACAACCATTTACTGGCCCACGAAAGCGGTGAAATGTACAACGTGGAAGTCTCCGCACGCCATTTTGCCCTTTTATATTCCGAAAATGGCACTATTGTGCATACCAATCATTATCTCGACCCCAACATGAAACTCGTTGAGAATGAACCGGACGAATTAATCAGCACACGTGTGCGCTATTTTAGAGCGCGCCGTTTGCTGGAACAAACCAGCCAGCACACCACCCAGACCATTCAGGCGGTACTTCGTGACCATGTAAATTACCCTGATTCCATCTGTAATCACGCGGTGGAAGATGAAAACCCATTGAAACGTGAGAAGACCATAACCAGCCTGGTGATGGACCTGACCGCCCGGCAAATGCACGTCGCCTGGGGTAATCCCTGTGCAAATACCTACCATACATACCAGATGGATGAATAACAGGACTACGCCGTTTTCGGGTTATCCTGTTCCAAAAGCAATCCCAAAACTCCACCCGCCAGCGCTATGCACGCCGTAAAAAAGAACACCGGAGCGTACCCGACCTGATCAGCCAGCCACCCGGAAAAAATTGTCCCGATTGCGCCGGCGGAGAAAATAAAACCCAGGGTTAACCCGGATGCCAGTCCCATTCCCCCGGGAATGACCTTCTGCGCCTGAACAACGATCACACTGAACGCCCCGCCGGTCAACCCGCCGGAGAGGAACATCAAGGGATACAACCAAGGTGTATATCCACTCAGGGCGATCAGCAATAGCGGAATTGTGGATGACAACAGGCTCCAGGCGATGACGGCTTTTTTGCTCGTCCGGTCAGCCAATTCACCGCCCACCATACAGCCAATGGCAGACCCGGCTGTAAATAAACCGATAATCACACCGTAGACAGACGGTGAAAGCTGAAGGTCAGCCAGGTAACGCGGCATATAGGCTGTAATGTTGGACTGTGCCCAGGATTGAAACGCCGAAATTCCCACCATGAGGAAAAGCGTGCGGGAGAGAATGAGCTTTCCCGGTTTTTGAATGCCCGGTGGTAGTTTATTCTTTAATTCCCGCAACTCCTTCATTTCCCGCGCGGCAAAAAACCCGATGGGAAGGGAAAACATGGATAACAGGAGCAAACCACGCATTCCCAAATGGCTGAGCAGCGGACCTCCCAGCATCGGACCTATGCCAAATCCCATCTGGCCAAACAGAAAGAATAAGGATGATGCCGTAGCCTCTCTACCCTTCAAACGATCCCGACCGGCCAGAGTTGCTTCTGACGCTCCGGACGGATGGAAAGCTCCCGAGCATATGCTCGCCAAAATCAGGAAACCCACTGCCGGCCAACCGGGAAAGAACATGGCAAGGGAAAAGAACAAACCCATTAATAGAACTCCGCCAGCCGCCACCCACCGGCATCCGACACGATCAGAAAGCAATCCGAAAATCGGTTGGGAAAGTGAGCCAGATATAACGTATACAGATGTCATCACACCCAATCCGGAATTGCTTAATCCAAGCATCAAACTAAGGTATGCGAGCAAAATGGATCGTTGGCCGCCCAACAAATCCACGATGAAATGCCCCATTACGAGGGAATTCAGGATCCGATCCTGAAAGAGGCCACCGGACTTTTCCGCCATTTCATTTTGCATGAAATTACTATCGGTAAAATTGCTGGCGTTGAATGAGATGGTAAACCGCCGGATTCAGAAAGAACCGAAATGGCCGGCCATCACGGATGCGCTGGCGAATATCGGCTCCGGAAACCTCAATTTTAGGGGCGGAGAAAAATTCTATTTTTTTAGAAATCCCGGGTATCTTGTTTTCCAGATCATCCAAATCGGGATCTGCTCCCGGACGATGGTAAACCCCGAGTTTGTAAAGCTCGTTCACAAGCTGCTTTGGGCTGAACCAATCCGACAGTTTCTGAAGGGAATCTCCCCCCATCAGATAGACCACCTGCGCGTCCGGGTTTTCCTGTTTGATCAACCGGACTGTATCCACGGCATAGTAGGGTGGTTTTCGGTCAATATCCACCCTTGATAATTCGAAACCCGGTGTGTCCGCCAAAGCAGCCTGGACAAGTTCCATTCGCTGTTCCACTGGAGATATGGCACGCCCATCTTTTAGTGGAGATTGCGGGGTCAGTATCCACAACACTTTATCCAGCTGGAGTGAGTGCAACCCTTCGGCCGCCAGGATCATATGGCCTATGTGTGGGGGATCAAATGTGCCGCCAAATAGACCGATACGAAGCATTAATCCTGCCATTCCAATTCATAGTCTGAGATAAAGACCGTGTCGCCTTCTTCCACACCGGCTTCCCGCAACGCGTCATCCAGACCGATCTTTTCCATCAGGTGCTGGAACCGGCGAACAGAACCTTCATGTTCCCACAGGGTCATGGCAGCCGCGCGTTCAATTCCCTTGCCTGATACCTTCCAGCCTTCAGGAATGCGGTCAATGGTGAATTCGTAGCGGTTTTCTTCCGGTTTGTAGACCGGTAATTCGGCATCCATTTCCACTGGTTCAGGTTCTGGTGCCTGCTGCAACAATTCCTGAACCTTCTTCAGGACGTCAACGACATTGGTACGCGCCAATGCCGAGATGGTCATCACCTGTATACCGGCTTTCTTAAAACTGGCTTTAATCGCTGGCAGCCGGTCTTTAACATCCGGCAGGTCGATCTTATTGATAACCACCACCTGAGGTTTAGTTCCCAATCGCGGGTCAAAGAGAGCCAGTTCGTTGTTAATTTGCGTATAATCCGCCAGCGGATCATCCGCCAGTCCGTCGACCATGTGGATCAACACTCGGTTGCGCTGAACATGCCGGAGAAAGGAAAATCCCAATCCCACGCCCTTATGGGCTCCCTCAACCAGACCTGGAATGTCGGCAATAACCAGCGTGTTGTCTTCATCCAGATAGGCCACACCCAGCGCGGGTTCCAGCGTGGTGAATGGATAATCCGCAATTTTGGGGTTGGCATTGGTCACGGCTGCCAGGAAACTCGATTTTCCGGCATTCGGCAAACCAACCAACCCGACATCGGCGATCAGTTTCAGTTCCAGCCGCATGGTGAATTCCTCTGCCGGTTCTCCACGTTCACCCGTGCGGGGAGCCTGGTTGCGGGCGGTGGCGAAATGTTGATTGCCCCGTCCCCCGCGCCCCCCTTTTGCCAGTAAGAGTTGCTGTCCGGGCTCAACCAGGTCGCCCAAAAACTTGCCACTATCCTTGTTAAAAACCATGGTTCCTGGCGGCACAGAAATAACCAGGTTTTCGGCGGATTTTCCTGTCATATTATTGGGACCGCCATTCTTGCCATCCGGGGCGATGTATTTCAATTGATGGCGAAATACCGACAGTGTATTCATGGTTGGTTTGACCTCAAGGATCACATCACCACCATGCCCGCCATCTCCGCCATCCGGACCGCCCCGGTTGACAAATTTTTCACGGTGGAAATGGACGAGTCCATCTCCACCGCGGCCGCTTCTTACATAAATCTCAGCTTCATCTATCACTTCTTACCAAATTTTTCTTTCAGTATCTCATCCAGCGTGGGTTTGCCAATTTCCTGCAACTCATAGCGCACCCGCTGGTTGGGTTTCTTGATCTTCATCACCCGGTTCAGATCTATGGGAGTGCCAATGATCACCAGGTCCACATCCGCGCGGTCAATTGTTTTCTCAAGGTCGCGGGTCATCTCGTCACCATACCCCATGGCTGGCAGAATCGGACCAGTCTTCGGATATTTGTTGTATGTCGCCGAAATAGCCCCTACGGCGAACGGCCGGGGGTCAACGATCTCAGCCGCCCCAAAGCGTTTGGCCGCCACGTATCCAGCGCCGTAGGCCATCTCCCCGTGTGTCAGGGTCGGTCCGTCTTCGATCACCAGAACACGTTTCCCGCGGATAGCTTCCGGGTTGTCAAGGTAGAGTGGCGAGGCTGCTTCAATCACCACGGCCTTCGGGTTCAGTTCATTCAGGCGTTCCCTCACGGCAATCACGGATTGCGGGTCGGCGGTATCCACCTTGTTGATCACAAACACGTCCGCGGCGCGCACATTGGTTTCACCGGGATGATACTGGTACTCGTGTCCCGGGCGATGCGGATCGGCCACCACGATATTCAGGTCAGGCACATAGAAGGAAAAGTCATTGTTTCCGCCGTCCCACAGGATTACGTCCACTTCCTGTTCCGCCTGCCGAAGAATGGCTTCGTAATCCACACCGGCGTAAACAATTACACCATTGTCAAGATGCGGTTCGTATTCTTCCCGTTCTTCGATGGTGCATTCATGTTTATCCAGGTCGGCATACGAAGCATACCGCTGGACTTTCTGTTTCACCAGATCACCATACGGCATGGGGTGCCGGATGGCCGCCACTTTATAACCCATTTCCCGCAGGATCAGGGAAACGCGCCGGGTGGTCTGGCTCTTGCCGGATCCGGTGCGCACCGCGCAGACGGACACCACGGGTTTCGTGGATTTGACCTGCGTCGATTTCGGGCCCATCAGGCGGAAATCGGCGCCGGCGGCCAGCACTGTGGAAGCCTTGTGCATAACCACATCATGGGGCACATCACTGTAGGCAAACACCACCAGTTCAACACTCAACTTCTTGATAAGATCCACCAGTTCACTTTCAGGGTAGATCGGGATTCCTGCCGGGTAAAGCCGACCGGCCAACTCTTTTGGGTACTTACGGCCTTCGATATTTGGAATCTGCGTCGCGGTGAAAGCAACTACTTCATATTCGGAATTGTCACGAAAGAACACATTGAAATTGTGAAAATCCCGTCCTGCTGCTCCCATAATCAACGTCTTTGTTCCAGTCATTCGATCGTTTCTCCTTGGAGATAGGTGAGATTACATCACTTCCGGGGAGTCGATTCCCAGAAGGGCTAAACTATTGGAGATGGTCTGTCGGGCCGCTGCCGTCAATCGAAGTCGGAAGCTGCGCGCCGGTTCTTCCGCCGTCAGTACCGGGCATGTGTTGTAGAAATCATTGAAAGCCTGTGCCAGGGTGAAGGAGTAGTTGGCAATCAACATGGGCTTGAAATCTGCCGCGGCGCGTGAGACCTCGTTACCGAACCGTGAGATCAGGTCGATCAATTCGACTTCCTGTTTACTCAAATCAAAACCTGCCACGCGTTCTTCAGGAATTTGTTGACCGGCTTTGCGTAAAATGCTGTTGGAGCGCACATACGCATATTGAATATAAGGTGCCGCCTGCCCTTCAAACGTGAGGGCGGTTTCCCAATCAAAGGTGACAATTTTTGTATTATCCCGGGAAAGCATTGAGTATTTTATGCCCCCCAACGCCACTGTGCGCGCTACAGACTGCTGATTTTCAGGTGAGAGTTCCGGGTTCTTTTCCTGAACGATCTTCAACGCGCGCGCGGTTGCTTCATTGATCAGGTCTTCCAACAGTACAACCGTACCATCGCGGGAAGACATGGTCACATTTCCGGGCAGATTGACGATCTCATACGCCAGGTGATAGCACTTCTTTGCGAATTCGTAACCCATAAGATCAAGGGTTTTATAGATTTGCTGCATATACAAAGACTGGCGCACATCGATCACATAGATCGACCGGTCAAGGTGGAACATGTCAAACTTTTTAACCGCCAGAGGCAGGTCTTTTGTCGAGTAGAGCGATGTACCGTCAGACCGCAATACCACCAGTACGCGGTATTTCTCCCTGGTCCCCGCCAGATCATCCAGAGGGACGATTACCGCGCCGGTCGGGCGCTCATCGCGGGCAATGCCCATTTTGATCATGCGCTCAACAAATTCTTTACCCGATTCTTCCACTTCGCTTTCATAATAATAATGGTCAAACGGGACTCCCAAAGTCTTATAGATCTGGGCGAAACCTTCCAGCGACCATTCGCGGGTCTGTTCCCACAATTTCACAATTTCAGGTTCGCGGGCGTCCCAGCGGGCAAAGAGAGCCCTCACCTGAGGTTCGGCTTCTGGATCATCGTTATAACGACGGTCAGCCTCGGTATAAAGATCGGTCATCCAGCGGTATCGGTCTTCACCAGGCTCTTCTCCACTGTGAAACGTCAGGTAATTCCACAGCCACTTGATGACATGCAAACCGATATCGCCAATGTAATTAGCGCGCACAACTTCGTAGCCCGCGGATGTCAAAATGTTACAGACGGCGTTTCCCAGAATAACATTCCGCAAATGTCCTACATGGAACGCCTTATGGGTGTTGGGCTGTGAAAATTCGACCATCACCCGCTGCCCAAGAGATTTGTTAATCCCATATTGCTTTCCATCTTGCAGAACCGTGCTGATCACCCGGTTGGCATAGGAAAATGTCGAAAAATAAAGATTCAGATATCCCTTTACGGCTTCCACCCGTTCAAATCCCGCCGGCGGATTTCCATCACTGCCGTGCAACAGCCTGGCCGCTTCCTCAGCCATTTTCGTGGCATGCTGCCCGACATTGCCACCCTTCCCTGAGCGAACTTCCATGGCAGCCGCTTGAAAAAATGAAGTAGAAATTCCCCAGTGACCGCTGAACGGGATCCAGTTCCACTGAATGGATGTTACCGGAAGGCCAAGCTCATGGAAATAGGCAAGAATGCGCGTTTCGACAGCAGATTGTTCAGTTTGGAACATACAAAATCCCGATCAAATAGAATATGGACACACAAACCGCTGACATCAGCGGTGCTTTGAGATTATATCATCATCAGATTTCGACCAGCCCGGCCAGGTACCGGCAGGCTCGCACGAGAAAGGATATTTCGAAACATCAAAAGCGGGAGGAAAACCTCCCGCTCATAAAACACTTCTCGTAACGCGAACGATTATGCCTTTTGTGCGGCGTTCAACCGCTTCATCAGGCGGCTCTTGCGACGCGCGGCGTTATTCTTGTGCAGAACACCCTTTTCCGCCGCTTTATCCAGCGCGCTGATCGCGTTCTTTACAGCTTCCACCGATTCAGGGGTGCCATCCACAATGGCTTTGTCGGCTTTGGCAACAAAAGTGCGCGCAGCACCGCGGAATACACGGTTGCGAAGGCGTTTCTTTTCATTCTGTTTATTGCGCTTGATTGCAGACTTAATATTGGCCAACTTCGTCCTCCAAAATAATTCCTTACATGAACAGGGACGTATTTTACCAGAAAATTTGATTACTAAAAAGGGTTCGGTTTGGATTACGGCAAAATTGGCAGGAGGTTTTCTTTACATCGGTTATTTTAAGGAGGCTTCCAATCCCTCTATCAAGGCCTGTTTTTCCGCCTCAGACAATTTTGCTTCGGGATGTTGAAGAAGGTAAATCGGTAAAGGCATCTCTCCATTGGAGATCACCTCACCCACTTCGCTGTTGGCTCTTTGAGCTCGTTTACTGCCCGCTTCCCATTCCGAGAAATTCAACCGACCACGACCTTCTTCGATATCACGCATTACCAGCCACGAAACCGGCGCAACATTGCTGTACCATGGATAGACCGTCTCATTGCTGTGGCAATCAAAACAGGCACGTTTGGCCAGTTCTCGGGTTTGCGGGCTGTCCCAGGCAGGCTCACCGGTCACAGGCGGATTTGTGTGGTCTTTCCCGTATGGAATCAGTTGTATGAGGAGGAAAACAATCACCGCCAGGCTAAAAAGTCCAACAAGGATTTTTCCTGTCTTTTTCATTAACCTACCTCCTAATATCACCCATTTTGTCTTGATAATACTATAAAAAGATATAAAGGAAAAAGTCCCGGGTTGTAGCCAAATAAAGCCAGTACGTTTCCTGATGCACAACCAGACTGGTAAGCCAAAGACTATTCAGCATTTTGAGTGAAACTCCGCTGGGTATAAAGTTTGGCGGGCAGGCGTCTGAAAAAGGAAAAATCCTTAAATTTTTCGCCAAAGAAGAAAAGATATTTACTTGTCCTGGAATTTAACAATTACGCAATTCAGTTTATTCATATTTAACTTAAATACGTCACCCTTATGAAAATCCGGCTCTTTTTGACATATAGCCATTTATAACAATTCTCACCGCTGACAGCTTTGTTTGCTTTTCACACTCTATTTCTTCCAACATTCCAATTTTCCCCAGTGTTATAATTTTTAAAACGGATTGATTTGAACTATATCTAACAAAGACAATTGAACATCAAAGGCAAATGGGTGGAATAATCCCGTAAACCAGATCAAAATACTAGAAAAGGAGATGCAAATGGGAACCAAAGGCCGTCAAATAGTTGGAATGGATATCGATGAACTATTAAAACTCCTTAACCAGGCTTTTGCCGATGAGTGGCTGGCATATTATCAATACTGGATCGGTGCCAAGCTCGTTAAGGGTCCAATGAAAGATGCTGTGGCAGCAGAATTGGCATTACACGCCACAGAAGAGCTTTCTCACGCCGAATTACTGGCCGCACGTATCATCCAACTCGGTGGAACTCCAATTATCGACCCCAAAAATTGGTTTAAAGAGACACATTGTGGATATGACGCGCCAAACAATACATTCGTAAAAGATATTCTTGCCCAAAACATCAAAGGCGAACAATGCGCCATCGATGTCTACCAAAAACTTCAGTTGCTCGTCCGCGAAAAGGATCCGGTAACCTACAATATTGTTGTCACCATTCTTGAGCAGGAAGTGGAACACGAAGAGGATCTGCAGGCATTGGATGAAGATCTCGAATCATTGATGATGCATAAATAATACCGATCGAGATAAGTAATTTTTAACTTAAAAAGATAGAACTGGAAATTTCCCTCCGGTTCTATCTTTTTTGCTATTTTTCAAGGTCTGCGATTTTTTTGGTTATCGCATCCACCTGTGACATGAGCCAGTTTTTCTGATTTTCAAGGACATCTTTCTCTTCATCAGGCGGCATATCGGGAATATAGAGGCCTCTAGCTCGTGAGAAAAACCGGCCTCGTCCAAAACCCATCCCTCTACCGCATGTCCCCATCCCCCATCCTGTGGGTCCAATTCCATTCGGACCTCTTCCATCAAAACCAGGCATCATTGCCTCCTTTCAAGAATCTCACCACTTCCTTCGATTACCCCGGCCTCGTCCTAACTTAAAAAGGCTGTTCCATGTGGCATTTAAGAAGCGCCTGCCCCAGGTTAGCCCCTGGTTCAAACCAGACGGACTTGGCTGAACGGTGTTTGTTGTTTTTCCACAATTCCCCATTCCCCTCCCAGTACGTGGCCCCTCACCCAGAGGGCCGGTTCCATTTAATGCGGGCATAATTCCTCCTTTCCTAAACCTCAGTACCCTCCGTTTTTATCCGGAGAGTATTCAGTAAATCCTGAATTTTTCCAAATTCTGCCACCCAATTAGTAACCACCTGCCGTCCCAGTTCTGTAATGCGGTATATCCGCCGGGGAGGACCCTGCGTCTCATCAGGTTCCCATTCGGATTGTATCCAGTTCAACACCTCCATATCCCGTAAAATCCGGTAAACAACGCTGGGGTGAACAGTACTCAGACCCAGTGAAAAAACCTCGTTTAATAATAGGTAGCCATGCCTGGGTTTTTCATTGATGAGAATCAACAATGCCGGTTCCAATAACAAACCTGTTACTGGTGAATGCCGACTGGCATCTTCTCTATCATGCCCCATAGCCCAACCGCGTCCATGTCTTGGCATAATCAATCTCCGTTTCAATATCAATATACATCTCTATTCTATTAATGTCAATAGGTATTATTAGAATAATCCAGGATATTCTTATTTCTTTGGTATTACATTATTGTTTTTCGTATTTTTATACTATAATATTAGTACATCTGATTATGATATTTCAGCTTTTGTAGAAAATAGCCAGTAATTAATAAGTATTTCTTATGAAACACGATACATAATTTGAACAGAATGGAGAATCCGATGAGAATTGCAGTGATAACAGACGATGGTAAGGCCATCAGCCAACATTTTGGGCGTGCAGCTTATTACCTGGTTTTAACAATTGAAAATGGAAAAATCATCCACAGGGAAATGCGTGACAAAATGAGTCACTCACATTTCAAGAACCAGGACCATGCTCATTCCAACACAGGTTCGGGCAGTGGGATGGACCAGGAATCGCACAATAAACACCTCAATATGGCCAATAGCATCGCAGATTGCGAAGCCTTATTGTGTGGTGGAATGGGTATGGGTGCCTATCAGAGCATGCAAAGCCTGAATATAAAACCCGTTGTAACCGATCTACAGGATGTTGATGCGGCTGTTCAAGCTTATATCGATGGCAAGTTGATTGATCACACGGAGAAGCTTCATTAACAAACGTGTGTCTTCAAATGTTCTATGACTGGTCGTTAAAAATATTGGAGGAAAAATGATATTAATACTAACGTCCCAACAAGGCACACTTGACAGCCCGGTTGAAGCCCGGTTCGGCAGATCACCCTGGTTCATCCGCTATGATACAGAGACAAAACAATGGGAGGCTTTTCAAAACCCTGGTGTTAACGAATCAGGTGGAGCGGGAATAGCCGCTGCGCAATTTGCCGTGAATCAGAAAGCCAACGCTGTTATCAGCGGTAATTTTGGCCCCAATGCGGCACAGGTTTTTCAAAAAGCAAATATTGATATGTATCTTTTTTCGGGTGATATCTCCTCTGTCTCCCAGGCAATTGAAAAAATGCAACAGGGGAAGTTGACTGTATTTTCCAGGTAACACCTTGCAAGGACTTTCCATGCAAATAGCCATCGCAAGTGGAAAAGGCGGTACAGGAAAAACGACTATTGCCACCGGATTGGCATACTCGCTTTCAAAAAACCATAATGTTTGTTTCAAAGATTGTGATGTGGAAGCACCGAATGGTCATATTTTTCTAAAACCGTCAATTGAGAAAAATAAAGAAGCTGTTATCCAAATTCCTCAAGTTGATGCGGATAAGTGTTCGGCCTGCGGGAAATGTGTGGATGTATGCCAGTTTCATGCTCTTGCTCAAATTGGACGTTCAATAATGGTCTTTCCACAACTATGCCATGGTTGTGGAAGTTGTACATGGAACTGCCCGGAAAACGCAATCGTTGAAAAACCAAACACGGTTGGGATACTGGAATCCGGTTGGACCGATGGCGGTATCCAATTCTCTCATGGCGTACTGACGATCAGCGAACCGATGCCGACACCTGTGATCCGGCAGTTGAAACATTGGCAAAAACCGGTTGAGGGTGCCATTACACTTCTGGACGCCCCCCCGGGCGCATCATGCTCTGTTGTGGAAACATTGCGGGGTTCTGATTTCGTTATTCTGGTGACCGAACCTACCCCATTCGGAATGCATGATTTACGGCAAATGGCAGGCATTATTCAAGATATGCACATTCAAGCTGGAGTTATCATCAACCGTGCCAAAGAAGTGTATGCGCCCCTTCAAGAGTTTTGTCTTAAGGAAAAACTTCCCATTTTGATGCAAATTCCTTTCTCACGAGAAATTGCGGCGGGAATTGCCCGGGGGCAGCTCCTCACATCGATAAAACCTGAATATGAACGACTATTTTCCAACATGTTCGATGAAATCATTTCATCGATTTCCCGGAGGGACTAGTTCATGCCGCAACTGGTAAAACAGGGAAAATGGGTATTCGGATGGGTTTTGATTAATGAAAGAAATGAGATATTAATCCCACCAGAAGCATATGTTGAATATGGATTTATTGAAGAGGAACGCGTAGTTATCACCCGCGGTAGCAAATCTTCCGGAGGTTTTGGAATCGCCCGTGAAGAACTTTTAAAAAACTCCATTCTCAATAAAACCAGATCCATCACCACAACCCAAATGGGTACTTCCGGGAAAATTAAACTCCCCTCCGTTTTGGACATAAACCCGGGCGACAGACTTCTGGTCTGTCGTGGAAGCTACCTGGCGCTTGGCTTCTTAAAATTTGGACCAATTGTTTTGGAAGCGCAAAAGCACTCAGATTTGGAGGTTTTTTGCCAATGAAACAAGTGGTTATTCTTAGCGGTAAAGGCGGAACAGGAAAAACCAGTGTGTGTGCGTCATTTGCCTGGTTATCCTTCAGATCACACGACAAAAACCGACCCGTGTTGGTCGATGCTGATGTAGATGCGGCTAATTTAAGTCTGATTCTCCAGCCCTTTTCATCAACGCAACATGATTTCTGGGGGGGAGGGCTGGCTGAGATCAACGAAGAGAAATGCGTTGGGTGTGGCTTGTGCGAGTCGGTCTGCCGTTATGATGCGATTCTGATTCCCAAAGACCATCAGGACAAGAGAATGATTGACCCCATTGCCTGTGATGGGTGCGCAGCCTGTACTTATATCTGTCCTCAACATGCCATAGAAATGATCAAGCAGAAAGAAGGTTTCTGGTTCCAATCAGAGACAAAAGCCGGGCCGCTCTTTCACGCAGAGCTTTTTCCTGGAAGGGATAACTCCGGAAAACTTGTAACAATGGTCAAACAGCAAGCCAGGTTATTTGCGGAAGACAACCAGTCTTCTTTGATAATCATTGATGGACCGCCTGGAATAGGTTGCCCGGTAATATCGGCCTGCGCGGGAGCAGATCTTGGACTGGTGGTGGCAGAACCGAGCCAGGCGGGTATTCACGACCTGAAAAGAATCCTATCCACATTGACCCACTTTAAAATTCCGGCAAAAATTTGCATCAATAAGGCAGATATTTACCCGGCCGGAGCAGAGGAAATTCGCGAGTATGCCCTCGCGAATGGATATGAAGTTATTGGAGAAATTCCATATGATGAATCTATTCCTGAAGCAATGCTTGAGGGAAAGCCGGTAAATGAATTTCTACCGGAAGCTCAAGCGTCTCTGGCATTGGAAAAAATCTGGGTTAAACTGGAATTGTTCCCATAACGAAACAGGTGAATAATGGACAGGGATCAGCTGCAAAAAGATGTCATAAAAAGATTACAAAGCGTAATCGACCCGGAAACCGGGGTGGATGTTGTTCGGATGCGCCTTATTCAAGACATCACAATTGATGCCGAAGGTAACATCGCGTATGAGTTTAAACCATCGTCGCCGCTCTGCCCCATTGCCGTTCCCCTGGCGTTAAGCATTATGCGGGCTATCAGTGAAGTACCCGGAATAATGCACCAGAAAATTGAAGTTAAGGAATATTCACAGGCTGAAGCATTGACGGAACTACTTCAAAACTTGTTCAAAATTTGACTGCAAAAATGAATGGTTTCCATTTTGCGTCAGTTTTAAACAGGGTGAAATCATGAGGAAAGGCAAGGGTAAAAATGGCTGACAAGACAAAGATTGGCATCATTATTTGCGATCGGTATCATACCTGTGCGGGTGGAAAATGCCTGCGTTCACTCAGAAACCGTGAGGGAGCCTTCAGCATTTATAAAGACCAGGAGGTTGAGCTGGTTGGTTATACAACCTGTGCTGGCTGCCCGGGAGGTAATATTGAATACGCCGGTGATGAAATGGTGAAAAATGGCGCGCAGATTGTTCACCTGGCTACAGGATTCCTGGTTGGATATCCTCCATGCCCATATATTGATGTGTTTAAATCATTTCTTGAAAATCGTTATGGGATTAAAGTTGTCCTGGGCACTCACCCCATTCCACAGAAATATTTAGACATGCACAAGAAACTTGGTACCTGGAACGATCCAAGTTGGGAAGCCCGTCTGGCTGAAACCATGACGGATGCAGGAACAAGGGAAGCCTATAATTAGCCGATCAGTACAACATTGTAGTTGATTATTGCAAACATTTTTTGCATTGATCAAATATGAGCACTTGGTGATGCATTTGCTGGAATAGGATTTCAAAAAATGATTTCATTTGGTCCTGTGCCATCCCGGCGGTTGGGTTCAAGCCTGGGAATCAATCACATCAAACCTAAAAATTGTACCTATGCGTGTGTCTATTGCCAGGTTGGCAGGACCACATGCATGGATTTGGAACGTCGCTTTTTCTATGGTATTGATGAAATCAAATCCGATGTTGAAAGCAAACTCATCGACTGCGCTGCCAGGCAAACAAAGGTTGATTATCTAACGCTCGTTCCTGACGGCGAGCCCACCCTGGATATAAATCTGGGGAAATTGATCCAGGAACTGAAAAAATTTCATATCCCCGTGGCCGTAATTTCAAACTCAACCCTGATTGATCGAAGCGATGTTCAGGAAGAACTTCTACTTGCAGACTGGGTCTCTTTAAAAATCGATTCTGTTAATGAAGAATCCTGGAAGAAAATCAATCGCCCAAACTGTAAATTAAGTCTTTCCAACATACTTTCCGGTATTCAATCCTTTCGATCACGTTATTCCGGTAAATTTGTAACAGAAACGATGTTGGTCGGAGGGATCACAGACGCTCCCGCAAGTCTGGATCCAACAATATTATTTATCAGGGAAATCAATCCGAATGTTGCGTATTTTTCGATTCCCATCCGCCCACCCTGTGAGAACTGGGTAAAACCTCCATCAAAAGAATTCATGGAACATTTTCTATTAACAACAATACACACATTGCCAACAATGGATATTCTTTTTGAAGCCGAGACAGGTGACTTCGTCTCAACAGGGGATCTGATCAATGACATTCTCGATATCACATCCGTTCATCCGCTTCGAGAAGAGGCGTTGGAAGGGTTAATAGCCAATACAGGAAATGGCTGGGACGTTGTTGACAATATGCTAAAAATGAAAATGATCGCCCGTGTTCATTATCATTCCGGAAATTTTTACGTCAGGCGTTTCACAAAAGAAGAGGGTAAAGGATGATTGACACATACTATTCCCATAATCTCCAGTCTTTTAAGGAAACAATAGAATGAAAATATTGCATGAATTACTTAAGACTTTACCAGTTGAACCAATCCCGGTTCGTGATATTGTGATTGGTGTTCATTGGACGATGGTATGCAGTAAATATGGCGGACTCGCGTCGACCATTGTGGAATCTGGTCCTCATGGACATCGGCCGGTAGCAAATGTTGGCGAGCTCCACAAAAAAAGCGCACAGGATCTTGCCAGGTTTATCCTGTCTGATAGTCTATTGGAAGCGAGTATCGGTATTGCGGCACTCAATTCCATGATCGAAATTGATGAAAGCAGAATAGTTGAAGTAAACGCTTCAGATATTCTGGCAATTGAGAGTAAAGGCAAAAACCTGGCTGTCGTCGGTCATTTTCCCTTTGTGGATACCATGAAAACAATTTGCAAAAATTGTTGGGTGATAGAGAAAAAACCATTTGGTGAAGATTTTCCAGAAGAAGCTGCGAGTGAATACATACCCAGGGCGGATGTGGTTGCCATAACTGGTACAGCCTTTATAAATCACACAATTGAAACCCTCCTTTCGCTCTGCCAACCCCGGGCAAAGGTTATGATTCTCGGACCTTCAACACCCATGTTGCCGCTCCTGTTTGATCATAATGTGACCTTTTTGTCAGGATCACGTGTCATAGACGAAGAAGCGGCGCGATTAACAATACAACAGGGAGCAATATACAAGCAGGTCAAAGGTGTCCGGCTTTTTTCAATGGATCATAATGAAAGAAATCATGCATGACCGAATTTATACCGATTGGCCTTATTCATACTACCAATACAGAAAAATCATTAACGCCAATTCAATCAGCCCGTTCTGATCTTCCAGGTACAGTTGAAGTATTCAGTCCATACACCGAAGGACTGCAAGGATTGGAAGAGTTTTCACACATTTTTATTTTTTATGAATTTCATAAGGCTGAGAAAGATTTTGCCTTACTTGTCAATCCTTACCTTGATGAAAAAAAACACGGTCTGTTTGCTACCCGATTCCCATGCCGCCCCAATCCATTGGGCTTTTCCGTCGTCCGCCTGGTGAACAGAAAAGAAAACATACTTTTCATTACCGGAGCAGATATGCTTGATGGTTCTCCACTTCTTGACATAAAGCCTTATATTCCGGAATTTGATGTATTTGATGCCACCAGAACTGGCTGGTTCAAGAATAGAAGTATGGAGTAAGAAAAAAGTACGACCCCGGATAACCGGGGTCGTCTCTTAATTGCCTGGGCAATTATATTTACTTATCCTGAAGCGCAGCCAGTCCGGGAAGTACCAGACCTTCCAGCATTTCCAGCGACGCGCCGCCGCCCGTGGAAATATGGGTGATTTTGTCAGCCAGTCCAGATTCCTGAATGGCAGCCACGGAATCACCACCGCCGATGATGCTCACGGCTCCGCTATCAGCGACAGCATTGGCTACGGCGTACGTTCCCTTGGCAAAATTCGGGAACTCAAACACACCCATAGGGCCGTTCCAGACCACTGTTCCGGCACCCTTCAGGGCTTTACCGTAGGCTTCAACCGTCTTGGGGCCAATATCCAGGATGCGCCAGCCATCCGGAATGGGAGCCATGTCCATAACTTTCAGAGCGGCTTCCGCTTCGAATTTGTCAGCAATGGTCACATCGACCGGCAGACGCAGCTTGGTGCCGCCATTTTTCAGCAGTTCCTTGGCAGTTTCCAGAGCTTCATCTTCCACCAGAGAATCCGCTACCGGGTAACCCTGTGCTTTAAAGAAGGTATTGGCCATACCGCCGCCGATCAGAATGACATCGGCTTTGGTCAGCAGGTTTTTGATAACACCAATCTTGTCACTGATTTTTGAACCGCCCAGAATGGCTACAAAGGGACGTTTCGGATCAGCCACAGCCTGACCGAGGTATTTGATCTCTTTTTCCAACAGGTAGCCAGCCGCCGCGGGCAGGAAGCGGGCCACACCCTCGGTGGAGGAATGGGCGCGGTGGGCGGTACCGAATGCGTCATTGACGAATAAGTCGGCCAGAGAGGCCATCTTTTTGGCCAGGTCGAGATCATTCTTTTCTTCTTCCGGGTGGAAGCGGGTGTTTTCCAGCAGCAAAATTTCGCCTGCTTTCAATGCTTTGGCGGCGGCTTCTGCCGTAGGTCCAACGCAATCTTCGGCGAAGGCGACCGGTTTCTTCATCAATTTGCTCAGGTATTCACCCACGGGTTTCATTGAGTACTTGGGGTCCGGTCCGCCTTTTGGACGGCCAAGATGTGAACACAGGATAACCGCGGCACCCTGTTTCAGTAAATATTCAATGGTGGGAAGAGCCGCCCGAATACGGGTGTCATCACCCACGTTGCCGTCCTTCAGTGGGACATTGAAATCAACACGCACCAGGACTTTCTTGCCCTTTACATCCAAATCTTCAACAGTTTTCTTGTTGAACATATATCCCTCGCAATAGTCTGTTTGTTTATGAAGAATGCGTAATCCAGTGATCGCGAGACCCGGGATTACGCATTCTCAATTTGTCAGTAGGCTTTCAAATTACAGGGATTTTGCCATCAATTTGGCAAGATCCGCCGTGCGGCAGGAGTAACCCCATTCATTGTCGTACCAGGTGACAACTTTCACCAGGTTGCCGCCCAGGA
>CAYQUX010000030.1:0-38430 GCA_964420995.1 uncultured Leptolinea sp.
GCTCGCGAAGTGCCGGTGGTAAACCACCGCCTTGATTTTTGTGACTCTTGTGGGCGCGGAGGGGCTCGAACCCCCGACCTTACGGATGTGAACCGTACGCTCTGACCAGCTGAGCTACGCGCCCGGAGGAATTGACATTATAAAGCAATCAGGTTGCTTTGACAAGCAAAGTTTAATCCCGAAAGAAGATCAAAGAACGCACGACCAAACCAGTCTATGCGGGAGACCAAGAGCTAAAATGCAAGCCAGCGTGATATTCAGCACCGGAATGACTTTCAGTCTGATGGCTTTCCCTTCATTAAAAAATGCGGTAAACCAGAAAACCTTGAAAGCCAAAGACCTAAAATTATACAAATGCAACTTCCCATACATGTTCAAAAAACCATGCTTATACAATTCCTCCTGCGGCCTTTTTGCCGGCTCATGGTTATAATCGTGTAATTACTTTTTTCTACAGGGTCACACGGAGGGTCTGATGCTTAAAGTTGGTTACATTGGTCTCGGTTTAATGGGCAAATCCATGGCGCGCAATATTCTTAAGGCCGGCTTTCCCCTTGTGGTGCATAACCGCAGCCGCCCGGCTGTGGATGAACTGACGGCTGAAGGTGCCATCGCTGCCGATTCACCAGCCGAAGTGGCCCGGCAGGTCGATGTGGTTTTTACCAATCTGCCGGATTCCCCGGATGTTTTGAAAGTGGCTCTTGGGGAGAATGGGATCATCCACGGCGCGCATAAGGGGTTGATCATGGTGGATAATTCCACCATCAAACCGGACACCGCTCGGGAAATTGCCCAGCGGCTGGATGAAGCAGGCGTGATCAGCCTTGATGCACCCGTGAGCGGCGGAGATATCGGCGCGCGCAATGCCACCCTGACCATCATGGTTGGTGGTTCCAGGGAAGGGCTCGAGAAGGTTATGCCTGTACTGCAGGCTGTGGGAAAGACCATCACGCACATCGGTGAACCGGGGGCGGGGCAGGTGGCCAAGGCCGCCAATCAGATCATGGTGGCCGCGCAGATGGTTGCCATGAGCGAGTTGTTGATTTTCGCGCAGAAATGCGGAACCGACCCGCGCAAGGTGGTGGAAGCGATCAAAGCCGGCGCGGCGCAATGCTGGACGCTGGATGTCAAACCACCGCGTCTGTTTGAAGGAAATCGCAATCCCGGGTTCAAAGCCCGCATGCAATCTAAAGACCTGGGAATTGTGATGGACACAGCTCGCGCATATGGTGTTGCCCTCCCGGGAACAGCCATTGCCAGCCAATTGTTCCAGGCCATGGTGGATACCGGTCAGGGGGACCTGGATAATTCGGCGGTCATCGGTATTATTGAGGATTTAGCCGGAACAAAACTGAGTGTGTAAATAAATTTTAAGATTAAAAATCAATTGCAAGTTCCAGTAATAGCTGTCTATGGAAATTCGCACAAAAAAAGAACGATGATATTCAGAACTTCCCTGAAAAGTCATCGATACTTTTCATTCTTTTTTTGTTCGTAATCTGTCACTTACTCTATCAAATATATTATCCTGACAACCAATCCTCAATGGTTTTCTTCGCTTTTTTGTCCAGGATATCGCCGGTCATTGCGTGTACGATGAAAGCTTCGACCCTTTCATCCTTTAGGAAACGGCGGGTAACGGCAAAAACAGAGAGTATATCCATCAATTGGATTTTATGCTGTGTCTCTTTGCGGGCTGGCAGGTCGATTGACAGTAATTTTTCCACAATTCTTGGAACCAGGTGCTGTTTGAATGGCACAACTCTACAAAGACTCTGAATAGTCTGCCGTTGTGTCATTGGTTTTTCATCATCTACCATACTCAGAAAATCATCCAGAATGGGATCAAATTTTCCTGCTTCATCCCAACGAACATTTTCAGCGATGAGTATTACACCAATACTGCGAACAAATGCATTTGAATTTTTAAATTTTTGAGGAAATTCATCCCAGAAAGGATATACATCAGGTTTAGTTCGAGATCGATTCTGCAATAATTCGAAAGAATGAAATCGCAAATCATCACTTTTTTCCTCAAGCAGCTTTATCAATATCGGTAAATCCTCTGATACAAGTGACAAAGCTCTTTCTGGAATCTCTTCGCGTGATAGAGATGCGATTTCTTCCGGAGTAATCATGGATTAAATTACCTGATCACTTATTTTTTCGAGGAGAACATTTTTCCGTTTGCCTAGAGGACGGGTTGGTGGTTCACCCAGGTCAAGACGGTAACCGACGCCGCGGATGGTTTTAATCAGGCGTGGGTGGCGCGGGTCAACCTCAAGCGCTTCACGCAGCCAGCTGATATGCACATCCAGCGAGCGGGTATCTTCCACGTATTCCGTTTCCCATCCTTTGCGGAAAAGTTCGGCGCGCTCAATCACTTCCCCGTGACGCTCCATCAGCATTTGGAGTAAAACAACCAGCCGGGGGGTAAGACGAACCTGCCGCCCCTGGTATCGAACGATCCGTTCGCGAATATCCAACTGCAGGGTGCCGACCTTCAATACGTCTTTCTTCATGGCCGGAAGAAGGGGTTTCATCCGATTCAGCAGTTTCTGCAGGGTGAAGGGGAGGGTCAGCACCACTTCAGCCGGGCTTTCCTCGGGATCCTGATTCCCCTGTACGATTAACAAGACGGGGATGGAGGGTACCTTCTTTTTTAAATTTTTTACAAGCCCGCCGCCACTGGTATAAAATGAGGCGGCATTGATAATGATGAGATCAATATGCATCCCCTCTGCCTGGGCAGCGGCTTCAGTGCCGTTCAACGCCGAAATGACCTGGAATCCCTTTCGGGACAGGCCTTCATGGTACGCGGATCGTAGGGGTGGTTTCTTTTCCACCAGCAGAATCGTGGCTTTCGGTTGGGCAGGCCCGGGTGGGTTGGTTTTATGGGTTGCGAATTTTACAGAAAACTCGTCCATTATTTGAAAACGATCCTGTTGCTGAAAAAAAATATGCCTTTGAAATTCAAGGGCCTGGGATGGGAAAAGGCTTCATCCCCCCAGTAAAGAAACCTTAAAAGTCATTTGTTAAGACTTAAGTATTATACACTAACTTCACGAACCGGTTGCAGTCAAGGTATGCGCATGTTAGAATCTTAACCAGGATGAGCACGATCTCATCTGGGAGGTTTGCATGCCCCGAATGATCGAAGTCGTAATTGATAGTGTTCGTGTCAGTTTAACGAACCAACAACGCATAGTCATCTTGCGGGAGGTTGACGCTGAGAGGTACCTTCCCATCTGGATCGGCCCGTACGAAGCAGAAGCGATCACCATTGCGTTACAGGATATTGAAGTAGCCCGCCCACAGACACATGACTTACTCAAGAACATTTTAAATTCCCTGAACGCCCGCCTGGTACGGGTTGAAGTTGTCAGCCTGAAGGATGATGTGTTCTATGGGAACCTTGTCGTGGATGTCGACGGAAAAATTCTGGAAATCGATTCGCGGCCGTCAGACGCTCTGGCCATGGCGGTGCGCGCGCATGTGCCCATTCTGGCCGCCCGTGAGGTAATGGAAACCGCTGGCATTCTGCCGGAGCAAGATCTTCAGTCGCACGAAGCCTCGACACCGGCTCCCCGTAAACCCGAATGGACGAAATCGGGAGATGAGGAATCCAACGACCGCCTGACTGTGTATGAAGATTTTCTGCAAAATATAGACCTGGATAGCCTGAATAAACCGCCTGATGATGAACCGGGAGAATCTCCAACAGATTCGGACGATCAGGCCACCTGATCTGGTTTTTGGCCCGGGTTTTCCACAAAAGAATCGGATACAATAACCTGTAAGCGGTTGACCATTCACAATCGCAGTACTATTAACCATGGACGATTTTCCCCTTACCGAAGAAGAACAGATCACCGATATTCAGGTGCAGCCACACAACCGGCAGGCTGAAGAGGCCGTGCTGGGAGCGGTCTTAATCAACCCCGATTCGTTTTTTGACCTCGGGCAGTTCCTGAAATCCGAAGATTTCTATATCGTACGCAACGGCTGGATATGGGCTTCCTTCAGCCGGCTGCATGAAAAACGCGTGCCGATCGATTTTCTGACAGTGGTGGAAGACCTGGAAGCCAACAACCAGTTGACTGAAGCTGGCGGCCCGGCGTACCTGATGGCGCTGGTCAATCAAACACCCACCTCGCTGCATGCAGAGGCCTATGGACATATGGTGGAAGAGACCGCCATGCGCCGGCGGATGCTCACCTCAGCCAATGACCTCGCCCGGCTGGCGTATGACCAGAAGACCCCGCTTGACACCGTCATTGATACGGCGGAAAAGTCCATCTTCGCCATCAGCGAGCGACGCGCGCATAAAGACGTTCAGCCCATCAAGGACGCGCTTAGCGATTATTACGATCGTGTGGATAAGCTCTCCAGCCGCAGTGAAGATATCTACGGCGTACCCACCGGTCTGGAAGACCTTGACCGCCTACTGGGCGGTTTGCAAAAATCCGACCTGTTGATCATTGCCGGCCGGCCTTCCACCGGCAAGACGGGCTTCCTCCTGTCCATTGCCAAAAATGCCGCGCAGCGTTACAAAAAGCACGTGGCCATGTTTTCTCTGGAAATGTCCAACGAGCAACTGGTGCAGCGTCTTATTGCCCAGGAAACGGGCATAGACACCCAGCGCCTACGCACTGGCCGGCTCAAAGATGAAGAGTGGCCGTTGTTTACCCAGGCGATTGAAGTTCTGGGTGACACCCAGGTATTCCTTGACGACACCCCGGCCATCACACCGTTGCAAATGCGCACCAAATGCCGCCGTCTGCACCTGGAATATCATCTTGATCTGGTCATTGTGGACTACCTGCAATTGATGTCGGCTGATTCACGGAATGACAACCGCGTTCAGGAAGTCTCCTACATTTCCCGCAGCCTGAAAATTCTGGCCCGCGAGTTGAACGTGCCTGTGCTGGCAGCCGCGCAGCTTTCCCGCGCGGTGGAGTTGCGCGCGGATAAAAAACCCATCCTTTCCGACCTTCGTGAGTCCGGCAGCCTGGAACAGGACGCCGATGTTGTCATGTTCATCCATCGCCCCGATTTGCTGGATAAGGACAATCCCCGCGCCAACCTGGCTGAGATCATTGTGGCCAAGCACAGGAACGGACCGGTGCATTCCGGCATCGAGCTGGTGTTCCTCAATAATCTGGCACGCTTCGACAATGCCGCCGTTGCACCGCGGCACTGACGGGTATAACCCATGAAGAAATTTCAGGGCTTCCCTGCCGGCAAGACCCATCTGGTACCCATTCCATCCGCCTTCTTTACGGATGTGCTTCCTCTTGTGGAAGATGGAAACACACTGAAAGTCATGCTGCATATATTCCGCATGCTGGATCATCAGGATGGGCCGGTGCGCTATGTCAGAGTAAAAACATTAATGCAGGATAAAGCCCTGGCCGCTTCCATCACGGCGGGTGATGTCGATGTCGAACCGGCGCTGGCATCCGCCTTGAAAAATGCGGAAGATATCGGTTTTATTCTGCGTACTCCCGGCGGCAACGGGGAGGACACTGACCTTCTTTTCCTGAATTCCCCCAGGGGGCGCGACGCGTTTAATGCCATCCGGGCAGGGAAATGGCAACCGGAAGATGGGCAAGGGCTTGCTCCACCTCCGCCTGACGAGTGGCCGGGTATTTTTAAACTTTACGAAGAAAATATTGGTGTGATCACACCCATGATCGCCGATATGCTTCAGGATGCGGAAAAAAACTACCCGCCGGACGTCATTCAATTCGCGTTTGAAGAAGCCGTGAAAAAGAACGCCCGCAACTGGAAATATATCGAGGCGATCCTTCGCAACTGGCAGGAGAAAGGCCATTCCAATGGACAGGATTCACGAAACCCTGAAAAAGATCGACGTAAATACTATGAAGGGGATTACGCAGAATTCATCAACCATGAGTGAAGAAAAGCCGGCCCTGCCGGTTTGCCCGATATGCCACGGGGTGGGTTTTGTGCGTCAGGATCTCCCGGTCGGACATCCGGATTTTGGAAAGCTGGTCCCCTGTACCTGCCAGACGGCCCACCCGAATGGCTCTAGCAATGTGGTCAACGCCAACCTGAACCGGCTTGCGGATTATTCAGAAAAGACATTCGACAATTTCAGCAACAAAGGCCGCATGGGATTGGGTGATGAGCAGGAAAAATCGCTCACTGTGGCGCGCAGCCATGCCGAACAATTTGCCAACGACCTGAAGGGCTGGCTGTTATTCTGCGGCGGATACGGAAGCGGGAAAACCCATCTGGCAGCTGCCATAGCCAACCATGCCTGCCGGCTGGGCATTCCGACATTATTCCTGACGGTGCCAGACCTTCTGGATTCTTTGAGATCGTCCTACAGCTCGAATGACGATCCTTATGCCTCGCGCTTTGAAGAGATTCGCAATGTACAGTTGCTGGTCCTGGATAACCTGTGGACCCAGAATGCCACATCATGGGCACAGGAAAAACTCTTCCAGTTGTTTGATCATCGTTACGTGAAGCGCCTGCCTACGGTTGTGACCACCGATATGGACCTGGAAGAATTGGATGGGCGCATCCGCTCACGGCTTCAGGACCCTGAACTGGTTACTGTCTTGAAAATTAACGCGCCGGATTACCGGCAACCGGTACAGCAGGGGATTCAACCGCATCGCTCTGTCTTGAGCCTGTTGCATGCCTGCACATTTGGTAATTTCAGTCTGCGTGAACTGGAAAAACTCGCCCCCGATGAATTGAAGAGTCTGACAGCCGCGTTTCAAAAAGCCCAGTCTTTCGCCGAAAAACCGGCCGGCTGGTTGATCTTTATTGGACCTTACGGGTGCGGCAAGACTCACCTGGCGGCAGCCATTGGGAATTACCGGGCCTCACAGGGATTCCCGGTGGACTACTGGGTGGTGCCTGATCTACTTGATCATCTGCGCGCCACCTTCAATCCCGGCAGCAATGTGACCTACGATCGTGAATTTGAAGAGGTTAAAACTTCTCCGCTGTTGATCCTGGACGACCTGGGAACACAGACCCCGTCCGCCTGGGTTAAGGAAAAGTTATATCAGTTATTCAATTACCGTTACGCGGCCAACCTGCCCACGGTGATTACCACATCAGACCGATTGGACGATATTGATGCCCGCCTGCGCACCCGCATGCTGGATAAACGCCTGTGTGTCATTCAGGCGATCGACGCGCCGCCGTTCATCAAATCAACGGTGGGTGCCGGGAATAAGATCAACCGTATCAAGAGAGCCGGTTAAGTCAACCGGATTATCTGGCGCGTTCAACGGTTGTTGCTGGTAGAAGAACCCTCTTTTACCCGACTTTCAGCGAAAGCGGTTTTATCGTTGAAACGTTCCCATCCATTCGCCGGCAGCCAGGATATGCCCATTCATGGCCGCGGTCAACCTGTCAGCCGTCAGTCCTTCCGGCAGGGTGGGTGGAAGATCAAGAGCGAATAATTTAAAGTAATACCGGTGGGCTTTCCCGGCCGGAGGACAGGGGCCCATATAGGCTGCCTGGCGGGCAGAGTTGATCCCCTGCACGGATCCATTGGAAAGCCGCCCGGCAGGGATGCCTTCGGCCAGCTCTTTTTCACTGGCCGGCAGATTGTATACCACCCAGTGGGTAAAGGTGCCCATGGGAGCATCCGGGTCTTCCATTATCAGGGCCAGACTACTGGCAGAAGTAGGGACGCGATCCCATTTGAGCGCCGGAGAAAGGTCCTCTCCAGAGCAGCCATACTTTTGCGGGATGGGTTTCCCCTCCGCGAACGCGGTCGATGTAATGGTCAAGTTTTGCATTTCAACACCTCCTGTTTTTTTAACGGAAAGGGGCGAGGAAATCAAAAAGAGAGCCAGAATGGCAGCCAGCAGGCTGCCCGAGAATGTACAGAATATGTTAACCCAATCATTGTTCAACCAGGCTTTGCCGCGAGTCAGGCGGGTGGCAGTACCGCAGCCGTGCAGGGGATGTTTCTCGGTTTCTTTCTGACAGGCGTCGCAATAATACATAGCCTGCCATGTCGCACCCAGAAACGAGTCGATGAGGCTGCCCATCAGGCCGGCCAAAACAACGATGATGGTAAGCCAGAGGTTGTTCTCCATACTGTTCGCAATGGACGCCGGTTTGAACCAGACGGCAATCAGGGCAATAAAGAGCGATCCACCCAGCGCGGCGAGCAAGCCGATGAGGCTGACCCCGCCCGAGGTTCCCGGGTCTACAACTTTACCTGTGGTGATCAGACGAGGCCGGGCTTTCCCCAACACGCCAATCTCCGTCGCCCAGGTATCCGCGCTGGCAGCCGCCAGCGCGCCGGCGCAGGCAACCCATAACCATCCGGGATTTCCCGTCAGTGGGAATAACAGGGCGCATAGCCCGGCAATGGCGCCATTGGCTGCCACCTGCCCGGCATCACGCCGGGAGCCTTTGGAAAAGTTAACTTCAACTTCCTTCTTGCGATTCTTAAACAACCGGGAAAGCAGGCTGGATGGCAGGAAAAAGGCCATCAGTAATATGGCCCAGTTCAGCCCTCCCAACCCGAAAAATATCGTTCCCAGAATACAGGCGGCAAACGCTCCTGAGCGATTCAGGGAATGGGCGGCATAAGCGGCGCCCGAAATGGCGGTAGCCAGAAAAAAACCGGCGAGTAATTGAAGAAGAAGTGTGTTCATTGAATAAATGCCAGGGAGATCAATAGAAGGAGTGATGTTGAGCCGGAGGCGGCAAGAAGGATATAAGCTGCCGTGCGCTGTTCCGCGTGCCGGTAATAAAACAGGCCGGTCAGTATGGAAATACCCGCGCTCACGGCTGCCAGCAAGGGAAGCAGAAGGAGTTTCTCTGAAGAGACCGGTGGGTAAGGGCGACCTCCTGATTCAAAACCGATGGAAACCAGTGGGTGGGATGGGATAAGTAAAATGACTCCGATAAGCAATCCCAGCGTAAGCAGAAAGCTGACCAGAATTGGAATACGTACCAGCCTGTCTTTCCAGATGTTTCGCACAAAAGCGGCCGGTTGAGAACTGAAAGCGGCCATCGGGCTGAGGCTGCCCATTTCCGATGTGCGTTGAAAAGCGCGCATAAACGCTTTTGGATTGGCCGGTGAAATGGCAAAAACCCGTGTGGGTGTGGCAATCAACAACAGGTTTTCCGGTTCGGCGGCAATGAATTCAACAGTTCCCAGTTCACGGATGGACGCAAAGCCCAGCAGGGCTCCCGGCCAGCTAAAGCGAGGAAGTTTCAAGTGAAATCCAAGTTCCGCAATGGGGCGGATCCATTCGATGGATTGCAGGGGAATATCCTCGGCACGCAGGCCCCAGCGGAGTCGCAATCCTTCACGTTCCAATTTGTACGAGGCCCGGCCAAGGGCAATTGCCCGGTAGATAATCAGCGGCACGGGAGCCAGAAAGATCATGGAAACCAGCAGCAGACCGATGAAATACAGGTTGATCTGCTGGTCAATGGAAAGCCAGAAGGCCAATCCACCCGCGCTGATGAAGACAAGCGAAGCACCGATCTGGAAGATCATTCCCCGCCGCCGGGGCGGGCGGAAAACTGTCTCCTCGTTCATATTGATTCGCGCAGGGCCTGGCAGACCAGGTCTACCTGCTCTTCACTCATCACGCCGGAAAATGGCAGAGCCAGTCCACGATCGCCCAGGTCTTCCGTTACCGGGTAGTCGCCTGGTTTGTAACCGAATCGTTCAATCATAAATGGCTGAAGATGAATGGGCAGAAAATAAGGACGTACAGGAATGCCCTTTTCTGCCAGACGGCTGGCAATGGCCATGCGGTCTGCCCCGCGCGGGATGCGCACTACATAAACAAACCAGCTCATGCGTGTGGTTGTGGGTAGAATGGAAAGGGGTTTGATTTCAGGAATGGCAGCCAGGCGTATGTTGTACAGGTCAGCCACCCTCTGCCGGGCATTCAACAGGCTATCCAGGCGCTTGAGCTGCGACGTGCCAAGGGCGGCACTCATCTCATCCAACCGATAGTTGTATCCAAGGTGGGTGTGTTGCAGCCAGTTGTCACCGGGCGCGCGCCCCTGATTGCGGAGAGCCTGAATGGTTTTCGCGTATTCCTGGTTGTCGGTTACCACCATACCGCCTTCACCGGTGGTGATCTGTTTGTTCGGGTAGAAGGCAAAAATACCGATATCGCCGGTTTTCCCGGCAGGTGTCGTTTTATAGATGGCGCCCAATGCTTCACAGGAATCTTCAATGACAGGCAGGTTGTGGAGGTCGGTTGTACGGCGAATGCCATCCATGTCAGCCGGCTGCCCGAACACATCGATGGGCAGCAGAGCTTTCAGGCGGGGCTGGATCTCCTTGCCTGCGTCATCAAAATACCGCGGAAGACGGCGGGGCAGCCAGCGTCGGGCACGCTGCCCGCCTGCGGTCAGGTCTTCCACCGCTTGCGAGAGTTGCGCGGTATCCATGTTCCCGGTAGCCGGATCAACATCCACATACACGGGAAGGGCATTTTCAAAAAGGATGGCATTGGAGGAGGCCACAAAAGAAAACGGCGTGGTAATCACGATATCGCCGCGTTGAATGCCAATGGCACGGATGGCCAGGTGCAGACCGGCGGTTCCGCTGTTGACGGAAATTGCGTAGCGGCAGCCGGTTATCGCCTTGAAAGCGTCTTCGAAGCGTTCAACCCAGGGACCCATGCTCAGGTAAGTGGTATTTATGACAGAACGAACAGCGTCACGGTCTTCTTCGCTGATATCGGGAGAAGACATGGGTACAACAGGTGGGATGGATTTGTTCATGAAACTATTTTATCAGGAAGAGCCATTGACTCAAGGCGAGATAAATCGCCGGAGCCAGATTGTGTCTTCCCTTCCTGGTGATCCAGGCAGTGATCAGGCCGTGCCCGACAGACAAAACAATCTGGAATAGCGATCCTGACCATGAAGCGCCGTGCAGTGCCAGTGGAATGATCTGCCAGAGGGCGTATAACCCCGCGGAGATCAACCAGCCGGCCGTCTCCCCAAAGCGCGAGGAAAGCCGCGGTTGAGAATAGCCAAAAAAGACAGTCACCTCGCATAAAGCAATCAAGAGGAGTTGTCCAAGGGCAATCCCTTCGACGGCTTCAACCCCGTTGGTGATGGTCAGGATTTTTGAACGCAGGAAGATGATCAACGCGGCGACCAACAATCCAAATTGAAAACCGGGGCGCAGGCCGTCTTTGCCCCACAACGCGCTGCGCACGGGCTGCTTTCGCATGATCAAAGCGACGGCGATAACTGCAAGCGCCGTGGCATCCAGAATGACGCGCTGCCAGCCAGCTTCGATATCCCATGTCGATAAATTAATGGATGCGGGGAAGAAGGTAGTGTAGACAAAAATGGAAAAAATAAACAATGCCGCGCTCAACGCGAACGTGACAGAAGCTTCACGGCGAGGAAAGAGGAATTGTAATGGACGGATCTTCTTGATCTGCGGACTGATACCTGCCAGCATGCCCAGTGAAATAACGCCGATCCATTCAGCGGCAAGCTGTATAAGCGTTTCTGTTGTCATTGATTTCCTTTGTTGGCAGAACGGGATTTCTTTTCCGGTTCCACGGGTGGGGGTGTGCCGGGTGAGGGCGAGGTTTCATTTTCGGGTTCAAAATTCAGCTCCACCCGTTCTTCCATGCGAACCTGGCCGCGCAGGAAAGCGCCTTCTTCCGTGGAAAATGCGACGGTGGTCACATCTCCCCAGACGCGGCCGGTGGAGCGAATTTCGATTTTTTCGGCGGTAATGTTCCCCCGTACGGCGCCGGCAACCACCACGGTGTTGGCGCGCAAATTCTCGCAGGTTACCCGGCCGGTCTCCCCGACAACAACCAGGCCGTGAATGCTGATCTCTCCTTCCATCGGACCTTCAATGCGTACGCCGCCGGTACCCCGCATAATGCCATTCCAACGAATCCCCGGACCAAGAACGGTGGTGACCCGTTCTATCGGGGCGCTGGGTGTGGTGTTGGGAGTGGATGGTTTTCGGAACATACGCTGCCTATGAATTTCCGCTTGCGTGTTCCGGCCAAACCTGGCCGGCAAACACACGCCCGCCGGGAGGAACATCCGCTTTGATGGTGGCGCCGTTGCCAATGCGCGCGTTGGCGCCAATCGTCAAGTTCAGGTTTATGGTCACGCCCATGCCTATCTGGGCGTGATCCTGGATTTTCACACCGCCTGCCAGTGTGGCGCCGGGTGACAGGTTGACACATTCACCGATTTGACAATCATGCGAGACGATGACATGCGCATTCAGCAGACTGCCAAAGCCGATGGTTGAATCTGTGCCCACATAAGAGAGGGGAAGGATTTGCACACCGGCAGCAATCACAGAGGAAGGTTCCACCCAGGCAGTCGGGTGGATCAGGGTGGGAAAGGAAAATCCAGCCTTTACCAGCTTCTCAAAGACCTGGAGGCGCGCAGATACGTTACCGATACCGCCAACCCCGTTTGCGGCCTGGTGAAATCCGGCTTTGAAAAGTTCAGGAAGGAGGTCTCCGTCACCAAACACAGGAAGACCCAGAATGCGGCTGCCACTGGGAATAGTCTCGTCCACCACACCGCCCATCTGGTAGTTATCCAGTTCGCCGGTCAGGTCGATGAGCGTCTTTCCATGACCACCGCCTCCATATAAAAGAATGGTGGATTCGTCGATCCATGGTGGAAGAAGGGATTTCCAACTGGTATCCCGAAAGATCATTTTGAGTCTCTCAGTTCCGTATGCGATGAGGTATGAATGACAAACCGCCAGGGAAGGCTAACCCAGGGTTCTCCCGCATATTGTATACCGATTCGAGGTGTTGTTTGCACAAGATCATCGGGGATTTGCCTGTAATCTTCAATGAATAGTTCACTATCTTTCATCGTAAGGTTACTTCCATTGAATTGCCGGTCAATGCTCAACGCACGAGTCAATCGGGCGGGGCCGCTGCACCAATCTTTTTCCGCGATACCTTCCCGGTGACGGGCGATCATGTCCATGCCTTCCAGGGGAATCAGCGCGCGGATAAGCACAGCCGCCGGGTAATCGACCGGCCCACATACACAATTCAACATCCAATGCATGCCATATGTAAAGTATACATAGGCATGACCCGGATTGCCATACATTGCCGCATTTCGCGCCGTACGGCCGGATCGCGCGTGGCAGGCTTGATCCTGTTCACCGTCGTAGGCTTCAGTCTCGCAGATCATTCCACTCACGCGTTGGTTTTCCAAAAGGCGTACCAGCTTCTTTCCCAGCAGTTCACGTGCCACAGCAGTGACTGGCCGCTTGTAAAAAGAGGCAGGCAGGGGGGATTGAACGGTCAAATTGCCCTGTTTCAGGATGGTTTTTGCATCAAACGCGGATCGTTTTCATAAGTCAATCGCAATCCGGATTCGATAGAGGTTTTGGGTTCGTATTTCAATAATTGTCTGGCAAGTTCGATGTCCGCGCACATGCGCACGGTGTTGACTTCGTTATGCGGATTGTAGACAATTTCCGGCCGACCGCCGGTGATCTCGATGATCAACTGGGCGAGTTCTTTGACGCTTGACTCGCGTCCGGAACCGACGTTAATGGTTTTCTGGTTGATGCCGTCAGCGGTGGCAGCGGCCACCATCGCATTGGTTACGTCATTCACATAGACGTAATCACGAGTCTGACTGCCATCACCATGGATGACAATAGTGCCGTTCTGCGACGCCTGTCGGATGAAATATGGAATGACCGGCGCATGAACCGGCGGGAAATGCTGCCCCGGCCCGTAGGCGTTAAAAACCCGAAGGCAGACCGTTTCAATTCCCCAGAGGTCGCCAATTGTTTTGATGTAATATTCCGCCGCCAGCTTGGAAACGGCATAAGGGGAGCGAGGTTCAGGGGTGGTCGTCTCGTTTATGGGTTGGGTAACCTGATCTCCATAGACGGCTCCCGATGAGGCGAAGACCACGCGGCGAACACCCACATCGCGCATGGCTTCCATTAATGTCACGGTTCCACCCACGTTAACCTGATTGTATTCACGCGGGTAAAGAATTGATTCAGGAACCAGAACGCGGGCTGCCATATGATAGACACAGTCCACATCCTGTAACAATGTCCATAACTTGGGACGGTCATTAACATCGCCGCGGGTGAAATGCACCTCGGGCAAGAGTACCGTCGGATCGCCGGTTGAACAATCGTCCACACCTCGAACCGAATGCCCTTCACGAGCCAGTGTGTTCGCCAGAGATGAGCCTAGAAAACCGGCGGCGCCGGTAATGAGAAATCGCATTCGTCTTTTTCCGCGTTTTCCGTAGAGAAGGTGTATCAGGATTATAGCATGGAGTCAACCGATGCCATGACAAAACGAGAAAATTTTGACGCTGCTCAAAAAAGCCGTACGGCAATAGGACAAATCACATATACATTCCCGAAATTGATAGTTCGGGTTATTATTAGTTCAGAATATAAACCAATGTACAAATTCTATTTTTATAATCCGGAGGGAAATATGACAAAAACCATTGATGATCTGAAGACTGCGTTTGCCAGTGAATCGCAGGCTAATCGAAAATACCTGGCATTTGCCAAAAAGGCGGATGAAGAAGGATTTACCCAGGCCGCTAAACTCTTCCGGGCGGCCGCCGAAGCGGAAACGATTCACGCGCACAATCACTTGAAGGCGATGGAAGGTATTGGCAGTACGCTGGATAACCTCAATGAAGCGGTGGGCGGTGAAACATATGAGTTTGAAAGCATGTATCCTCCCATGGTAAAGCAGGCCGAAGCCGAAGGCAACAAGAAAGCGGTGAGAAGCTTTGAGTACGCGCTTGAGGTGGAAAAAATCCACGCGGCGTTATACAAGGAAGCTATTGTCAACATAAACAAAAAGGAAGAAGTGTACGATTACTTCGTCTGCCCGGTCTGCGGTTTTACCGCGCCCAAATACGCTCCGGAAAAATGCCCGATCTGCGGCGCTTCGGGTCAAAAGTTTATAAAAGTCGTCTGATATTTCTTAATTCGAGTAAAATAGTCCGGAATACGACCGGACTATTTTTGTATAAGGAAAATGATTATGCCCTGGCAGCAAGTTTACAATCCCCTTAATAGTACTTTTTTGACAACCCTGGCGGCCATTGCCCCGGTGGTTATCCTGCTGGGTTGCCTGGCCATATTTCATGTAAAGGCTCATTACGCCGCCCTGCTTGGATTGGTCTCGGCGCTGCTGGTCGCCATACTAATTTTTGGAATGCCCATTCCTCAGGCAGCGGCCGCGGCGGTGTACGGCGCGGTCTATGGTCTGTTGCCTATTGGCTGGATCATTATCAATGTGATCTTCCTTTACCAATTGGCGAATAGAAAGGGCGCGTTTGCCGTTTTGCAGGAAAACCTGACAGCCATCACTCAGGACAGGCGCCTGCAGCTTCTGCTGGTCTCTTTCTGCTTTGGTGCTTTTTTTGAAGGCGCGGCTGGATTCGGTACACCGGTGGCTATCACTGCTTCCATGCTGATCGGTCTGGGTTTTGGTCCCTTACAGGCTTCTGGCCTTTCTTTGATTGCCAACACCGCGCCGGTGCCGTTTGCCGCGTTGGGCACCCCCATTCTGGCCCTGCAGGCGGTGACCGGCTTTGATTTGCGGGTATTAAGCTCAGTAATCGCATGGCAGCTGCTCCTCTTTGATGTCATTATCCCCTTCTGGCTGATCTGGGCCTTTACCGGATGGAAACGCATGCTCGAAATATGGCCGGCGCTGCTGGTCTCGGGTGTGTCTTTCGGCATCTCCCAGATCGTTATCGCCACCCTGCATGGTCCATGGCTGGTGACGATCATCGGCTCACTGGTTTCCATCGCTTCCCTGGTGTTATTCTTACGGGTTTGGAAACCGAAATCCATCTTCCGGTTTGCCTCCGATCCAGATGCTTCTTCCGTGAAAAGCAAACATACCTACACCAGGCAGCAGACGATCCAGGCATGGCTTCCATGGGTGGTACTGTCTGTCATGATCTTCCTCTGGGGGTTGCCGGCAATCAAAGGTTGGATGGATGGATTTTCCACCATCAAGATACCGGTACCCTACCTGCACGAGATGGTTCAACGCATGCCACCCGTGGTCAATGAACCGGAAACAGAAGCAGCCCTGTTCAATTTGAACCTGCTTTCAGCCACCGGGACGGGTATCCTGTTTGCCGCGTTGATCTCTGCCCGCATCCTCGGCTATTCCATCCGGGAGACCATTCACGTGTACGGTTCCACGTTGAAGCAGGTGCGTTACTCCCTGCTCACCATCATGGCCATGCTGGCACTGGGGTATGTCACCCGGTATTCCGGTCTGGATGCTTCGCTGGGTCTGACCTTCGCGCTGACCGGCTGGATGTATCCCTTCTTTGGAACACTACTTGGCTGGCTGGGCGTCGCGTTAACCGGTTCGGATACCTCATCCAATGTGCTCTTCGGCAGTCTGCAAAAGCTGACCGCCGGACAGGTGGGTGTCAATCCGGTTTTAATGGCCGCCGCCAATAGTTCTGGTGGTGTGATGGGCAAGATGATCGACGCGCAAAGTATTGTTGTGGCCAGCACGGCAACCAAGTGGTACGGGCATGAAGGCGATATCCTGCGTTATGTGTTCTTCCACAGTATCGCGCTGGCCATTCTGGTTGGATTGCTGGTAATGGCCATGGCTTACGTTCCCTGGCTGGCGGCACTGATACCAGCGGGATGAAATTAACAGGTTATATTAGTCCGGCTGTGAAACAGCCGGACTTTTTATTACATCATTTTTATTGGACATTCTTGCTCTGGTTTATATAATAAATGTATAGACAGGTGAACCATGAATCATCCGAGTGCACTTCAGGAATTACGTAAATTTGTGGCTCCTGAATTTGTTTTTGGTGTGGGAGCCCGTCAACTGGCAGGGCGATATGCCGTGAACTTTGCGGTTAATAAAGCGCTGGTTGTATCCGATGAAGGTGTCGCCGCGGCTGGATGGTTGGATGATGTGCTGAACTCATTACAAAGTGAAGGCGTTCAGTCAGAGGTATTCACCCACGTTCATTCCAATCCCCGCGACATTGAAGTAATGGAAGGCGCCGAATTATTCCATAAAAAGAACTGCCAGGCGGTGATTGCTGTTGGCGGCGGAAGCCCGATGGATTGCGCCAAGGGTATTTCGATCGTCAGTTCCAACCACAAAAATGTTTTGAGTTTTGAGGGAGTGGACGAGGTGGTTGACCCCGGCCCCCCATTGATATGTATACCCACTACCGCGGGAAGTTCGGCGGATGTATCCCAGTTTGCCATCATTAATGATACAGGCCGAAAAGTAAAAATCGCCATTATAAGCAAGACCGTTGTACCGGATGCCGCATTAATTGATCCAGAAACCACAGTCACGATGGATCCCTACCTGACCGCCTGCACCGGTCTTGACGCGTTAACTCATGCAGTTGAAGCTTATGTGTCCAACGCGCAATCACCGGTGACAGACCTGCATGCCCTTGAGGCGGTGAATCTGGTCTGGCACAACCTGAAGGCCGCCATTGAACACCCCACTGACCTGGATGTCCGCAGCAAGATGATGCTGGGAAGTATGGACGCGGGTCTTGCATTTTCCAATGCCAGCCTGGGAGCTGTACATGCCATGGCACATTCCCTGGGAGGATTTTTAGACCTTCCACACGGCGAATGTAATGCCCTGCTGCTGGAACATGTTGCCAGCTTCAATTTCACCGCAGCGGTTGAACGTTATATGACCATTGGCCGGGTGATGGGTCTGACAATGTCGGAAGGTGATGTCGACCTTTCTCGAAAAACCCTGGTTGATGGTATTCATGAGTTCCGAGAATCTGTTGGTGTAAGGAGAACTTTGGGAGAGGTCGGTGTCACAGAAAACATCATACCTGACCTTGCCGAAAAAGCCTACCTCGATCCCTGTCTGGTGACCAACCCGCGTGCAGCCACAGAGACCGACATCAAACGGATTTATACGAATGCCCTTTAGAAATCAGGATCCCGAAAGCCTGCGTGCCCGAATAATTGGTCTGGGTGAAAAATCCATTCACAAAAGCTATTACCCGGAGCTAAAAAACCGGCTGGCTGAACTGGAACGATTTCGCTCCATGTTGGATCAAAGCTCAGAGATCATATTCCTTGTCAGCTACCCGAATTTCCAAATATTGGATGTTACCCCCCAGATAACAAATTTTCTCGGGTCCACTCCAGATGACAGGATAGGGACGGATTTCTGGGATATAGTCGCCCCGGAGGCAGCCAATCTCAACCGGATCAAAGTTGACAGGCAGTGGCACGAAACGCAAGGCCGATTGGTTTTTACTTCCAGAGTGGGTGAGAGGTATTCATTTGAGTTTGTTTGCTCACCGGTTACCTTTGAAGGCCAACCGTTTGTCATTATTGTCGCACATGAAATCAGCCTGCGGTTGCAGGCAGAACAGAAGATTCATCAGCAATTGTTCGAGATGGATACGCTGCACCGTATCGACAACCTGATCACCATGAACCTTTCTCTGCCTGATCTGATGCACATGGTGCTGGATGAGGTTTCCCAGGCAATGAAAGCGGATGCGTCTGTCGTCTATATTCTTAAAGACTCAAAAATGCTCCATTGCATCGCCCGAAGTGGGGAAATCGATATTTCACCACTATGTGACTCGGAATGGCCCATTGATCAATTTCCACAGGCTCACGACCGGCAGATCATCCTGACAGGTAATGACGATGTAGATGTGGGCAGACTGGATCAAATTAAGAAAAGGGTTGAGGGGTTGGGTTATGAGGCTGCCATCAGCGAACCGCTGGTATCACATGGACGGCTGAGGGGAATCGCTGAAGTATATTTTCATAAACCATTGCTTGAATGTGAGGAACCAGGCATACTTTTCAGTCGATTATCCGCCCAGGTAGCAGTAGCCGTTGAAAAAAGTCAGCTCTTCAATAATTTACAGAAGGCTTATGTCGATTTGAATCAGGCCTACGATGAGACACTTGAAGGCTGGGCTTCGGCGTTGGAATTGCGGGAAAAAGAAACCTCTAACCACAGCCAGCTGGTTGTGGATATGACTGTCCAGCTGGCGCATGCCGTGGGTATCAAAGCGGATGAACTGGTTCACGTCCGCAGGGGCGCTTTTTTACATGATATTGGAAAGATGGGAATCCCGGATGAAATTTTGTTAAAACCAGGGCCATTAACCGAGGAGGAATGGGTGATAATGCGGAAACACCCGGAGATGGCCTGCCAGATGCTGTCCAAAATTGCATACTTGAAACCAGCCCTGGAAATACCCTACGGGCATCACGAAAAATGGGATGGCAGTGGATATCCGCAGGGATTACAAGGCAAGGATATTCCACTCGCCGCGCGGGTATTCGCCATTGTGGATGTGTGGCAGGCGTTGACATCTGACCGGGTTTACCGAAAAGCCTGGCCTGAAGTGGAAGTGCTGAAATACATTGCGGATCACCGGGGCACCCATTTTGATCCGGTCGTTGTTGACATCTTCCTAAGAATGCTCGGGAACCACAACATATAACCACACAGATAATCCGCCAAATCAGATTAGAATAAGGATACGGCAGGCTCAATCCATCGCCTTTTAATGGCGATTTTTTATTTCCTGTGAATTGCTGAAGTCGGACCTGGCCGAAAAATGACGATGAATCGTTGGATTTGTGGATGATTTTGAATCGATTTGAGAGATTGCCGGCTTAAAAAGGTGCACATGGAGAAAAGTGAACTACCCGTACTGGCGTTTGACATGGATGGCACCCTGCTCTCACGACAGGATGGCATCCACCCGCGCGATATGGATTTGTTGACCATGCCCGATCCTCCCGCGGTGTTTGTCCCGGCAACCGGAAGATCGCTCTTTGCCATCCGGCAGATATTCAGGTCATACGGTGCTTTTTTGGATGGCCCCTTACCATTCCCGATGGTTTTGCAGAATGGATCACTGGTTTTCAATCCGGGTGAGGATAAGCTGCGCAGTAGTACCCTGGATTTTGATGTACAAACCCGTCTGGTTCACCTTTTCCAACAAGAACCGCGCGTCTCATTCCTGTTCTTCTTTGAAGACCGCTTGAACATGTTAAATGAAACTCCTTTCGGGAAAATTTCAACCAGTCGATATATGTATCATCCACAGCCGTTTGATACGCAAGCCGAAACTGCCACCTGCAGCAAAATCCTTTGCATGTCGGATAACGATGCGTTGTTGAAAGAAATTCGAGAGAAGATACGAGATTATCCTCTTGAGGCGGTATTTAGCCTGCCGACGCTGCTGGAGATCAACGCGGAAGGGGTCAATAAAGGCGCAGGTCTGAAGTTCCTCGCTGAATATAACGGGTGGGATAAAAAGAACGTGTTTTGCGCTGGAGATGGAGACAATGATGTCGAAATGTTCCGTTCATTTGAAAATTCATTCACCCCGGCATCCAGTCCAGAGCGCATCCAGCAGCAGGTAAAGTTCGTCATAGATACTCGCGAAGAGGGATTATTCACCCCCATGTTGAAAATAATTCATCAACATCCCTGAGGAATCATGTCAAAAAATCTTCGCTCCATCATTGAAGCCGTGTTAGCTGTGGTTGTCTGGGGCTGCACTTTTGTAGCTACCAAAGTAGCCCTTAAAGACGTTCAGCCTGAAACGGTTGTCTTCCTACGATTCTGCATGGGTGTGATCATTCTTGCGCTGGGGGTTCAACTGCGCAGGGAATGGCAGACCCTGTCACGCGGGGATCTCTGGAAGCTGGCCGGGATGGGTTTTCTCGGGATAAGTTTTCACCAGTGGCTGCAGTCCACCGGTCTGGTAACATCCGCCGCGTCTACAACAGCGTGGATCGTGGCCACTTCACCCATTTTTATTGCCATCCTTGGGTGGGTCGTTCTGCGTGAGAAGTCGACCTGGTTGCAGACGGGAGGAATCATCCTTGCGTTTTTTGGCGTATTGCTGGTGGTTTCACGCGGGAATCTTGCTTTGTCCAATATCGGGCATATTGGCACTCCGGGTGATCTGCTGATCTTGATCAGCGCGATCAACTGGGCGGTTTTCTCGGTATTGTCGCGGGGCATGTTGAAACGGCTGCCATCTGCGTTGATGATGTTTTATGTGATGCTGTTTGGACTTGGGTTTTCCAGTCTGTTTTTCTTTGTGAAGACCGGTGTGGGAGATATCGCGCACCTCACGACCAATGGATGGCTGGCCGTGCTGATACTGGGTGTTTTGGGTTCGGGCCTGGCTTACATTGCCTGGTATGACGCGCTCCAGAACCTTTCCGCCAGTCAGGCCGGTGTGTTCCTTAATATCGAACCGCTGGTAACCCTGCTGGTGGCCTTCTTCGTGCTGGGTGAGGCGATCACCTGGGCTTCCCTGCTGGGCGGCGCGGTGATCATCTTCGGCGTGTGGCTGGTCAACCGAAAGCCAACAACAACCAGTTAGCCTCCTTTGTTCCACGACCCCAGTTCGATAATGTTTCCTTCGGGGTCCAGCACCATGGAAGAGCGCATTCCCCAGGGTTCATTCCGCGGAGCATAGAGCACGCGTGCGCCTGCGGCTACCACGCGGGCAAATTCACGGTCCACATCATCAGACGTTGGGAAGTCAATGGCGATCTCAAATGTTCCATTAATACCCGAAGTGAAATCCGGTTTTTGCCCGAGCATGCCTGGAAGCTGTTTGCGTTCATACATGGCAAATCGCACGCCGTCATTTTGAAATTCTGCATAGGGTCCTTGTCCATCCCATTCGATGGCGAATCCCAAAACGTCGCGGTAAAATGCGACCATTTCTGCCAGGTTTTCCGGGAAAATACCGATCATATTTATCCGGGTTGACATTATTTTCCTCCATCTTTTTGACTGGTTAGCAAATAATACAATTGCAATATCCGTAATTCGTTAAAATCGACTTTCCCGCCCATCTCATTAAAGGCGCGATTGAGGTATTCTGCTCCATTTTCGGCGAAGATATTCAATACTTTTTTCCGAACCGATGAGCGGATATGTGAATATTCAAGAAAACGCTCCGGATTGGGCATGGTGTGTCCGGTTTTCGCGAATTTTACAAGGTAACCCATTACAGTTTGCGGCTGAATATTGTATTTCTTTGCCAGATCATTCACGTCCGTGCCGCCGATAAATTCTTCGCTAACCTCCATAAACCGTGGTTTTTTTTCTTGTTTTGATGTGGATCGAGGTGTAATACTGTCTCCCCGCTTATAGATTTCCTTCAGACCGTGCTTCCGGCAGAATTCTGTAATTGCTCTCAAGAAATCCGCGCCAAACCGCTCACTTTTCACCGAACCAACACCATGCATCTGTTTCAGTGAAGCGAGACTTTGCGGGTGATAGGCGGCCATTTCCACCAGGGTGCGGTCACCGAAAATGGCATACGGGGGGACACGCAATTTATCCGCCAGGCTTTTCCGCAACTGGTGCAGAACCTCGTAAAGATCGGTATCTGTTTCCGGCATTCGGTCCCGGCGGGCGGATGCCCGCGGAGCCGCCGGTTCACCATACCCGCTTCCCTGACGACCGGCAGTCCGGTTTTCGCTGAACAGTGATGGCTGCGGCCGTGGTTTAACGGCGGTGATGGTCTGTCGGGATCGTAAAGCGTCAATGGCCGCGTCGGTCAATTTCAATGAATTGTATGGACCGGTCTTCTCAATCAGATTTAAGTCCAGCAATTGATCAGCCAACCGCAGCCAGTCTTTCCGAGCCCAATCCCTGCCGATCCCAAAGGTCGGCAGAGTCTGGTGGTTGTGGGAAACAACTTTTTCCGTTTGCACGCCCATTAAAATATCGGTGATATGCACGGCTCCGAACACCTCTCCGCTGCGCTTCATGCACGACATGAATTTTTGCGCCGGGATGGTGATATCCACCACCTTTTCCTGACTGGCAAGGCACCAATCGCACATGCCGCAGGAGTCGGGTTTATATGTTTCACCGAAATATGCCAGCAGCGGTTTGCGCCGGCAACCGGACATTTCCACGTAACGCAGCAAGGCTTCAAACTGTTCTTCGGCCGCAATGCGTTCTTTTCCGCTTTTTGAGCGCAGGATGTACTGGATTTTGTTCTTGTCGCCGTAGCTGAACAGCAACCGGCAGACCGCGGTTTGCCCGTCGCGTCCGGCTCGGCCGATCTCCTGGTAGTAGCCTTCCAGACTTTTTGGCAGGTCGTAATGCAACACGTAACGCACATCCGGCTTGTTGATGCCCATACCGAAAGCCACAGTGGCCACGATGATGTTGGCGTTGTCTCGGATGAAGGCTTCCTGGTTCTTTTTTCGGACGGCGTCATCCAGCCCGGCGTGATAGGGCAGGGCGGAATAATTGCGCTTCACCAGCTCAGCCGCCAGCTCGTCCACCTGCCTGCGCGAGAAGCAGTAGATAATCCCCGGTCGGCCGGGAAACTGCTCGATTATCTCCACCGCCTGTTGCAGGGGATTTTCTTTGGGGATGACCTCAATCACCAGATTCTTGCGGTCAAAGCTGGAGATGAACTCATTGTGATCCTGAAAGCCCAGCGATTTCTTGATATCCGCGCGTACTTTCTGCGTGGCCGTGGCGGTCAACGCCAGGCAGATCACATTCGCCAGTCTCTTACGTACCTTGATGATCTCGCGGTATTCCGGACGGAAATCATGCCCCCATTCCGAGATGCAGTGCGCTTCGTCGATGACCAGCAGGTCAACCTTTGTGTCCTCCAGAAGGTTCTCCACCCGTTCAGAAAGCAGGGTTTCCGGGGCCATGTAGACCAGTCGGGTTTTTCCATCGCGGATCTGCTGCGTATTGCGGAAATACTCGCCCGCTTCCAGAGAGCTGTTCAGCGTGACGGCCGGTACTCCGAGTTGTTTTAACTGATCAATCTGGTCCTTCATCAGCGCGATCAACGGGGAGACCACCAGGGTCAGGCCGGGCAGTAAAAGTGCCGGAATTTGATAACACAGCGATTTCCCGCCGCCGGTAGGCATGATGGCCAGGGTATCTTTACGCTGCAGAATGTTGTCAATGACGTCTTTTTGCTTTGGCAAAAAGTCATCGTAACCGAAGGTCTCTTTGAGAATGGAGTGAGGTGTGGGTGTCATAAGAAAAAGGCAGTGGGATGTCCTGCTGCCTTTTATCGTACCATAGAATAATTATTCTATGTTGACATTCCACCGGTACTTGTTTATTGAAACAATACCAGCGCCTTTTCCAGCACAATCCAGACGGCGTACAGAAGCGGCAATCCAACCGCTGACCAGGCGAGAACCACAAATACTGGATGGGCGGCATCGTTTGAGGTGACCTGTGTTTTGACTTTCTGGTCTTTTTCCAGCCGGGCGAACCTTTCGTGGGACAGCTTTTTTTCTTTTTCGAGGTCCGATTCGGACATGAAATGTTTATCGTGAACCGGGCGAACAAGAAAATTGCAGATCAACCCGATTACCAACAAACCGGCCAGAATATACATGGTCACATTGTAGACCTGGGCTGTGGGAACTCCGTTATTGATCTGGTATTCGCGCAAATAATTAACAAGCACCGGACCCAAAATACCGGCA
The DNA here is from genome assembly GCA_964420995.1 of uncultured Leptolinea sp. GTDB lineage: Bacteria > Chloroflexota > Anaerolineae > Anaerolineales > Anaerolineaceae > Leptolinea. The sequence continues at coordinate 24,524 of CAYQUX010000030.1, forward strand.
GTTGCCCAGGCTGTAAGCAGCCGCCCATGAATGGCTCCGACCATATGTGTACCGAACATATCCGCCAGATACGCCGGTATGGTGGCAAAACCTCCGCCGTACATGGAAAGAATAATGCAGAAGAATGCCACAAACAGCGCGAGGTTGCCGGTATTGCTTAACAGGGGAATTGACCCGTAAAGGACAATACCCAGCAGGAAGAATATGGTATAGGTGTTTTTTCTGCCGATATAGTCAGAGAGAGATGCCCAAACGAATCGGCCGGCGATGTTAAACAATGAAAGCAAGCCTGTAAACCCGGCCGCGATCGTCGCGATTTGTATTTTTTGTTCGGCTGTTAATTCGTTAAATCCGGCAGAAATTCCAATCAACTGCCCACCAAAAACCTCCTGGAGAAGGGGAGAGGCCATTCCGAGAATACCAATACCGGCTGTTACGTTTAAACAAAGAACAGCCCAGATCAGCCAAAATTGGGGGATTCCCCAGATATTTCTTGAATGAACATGACGGTTGGTGATCATGGCGTTGTTTTCCATTTTGGCTGGCAGATTCCATCCTTCCGGTTTCCATCCGGCGGGAGGAATGCGGTAGCCGAGCGCACCTGCCATCATGAAAACGAAATAAATGGCTGCCATGACCAAAAATGTCTGCCAGACTCCCACTCCATCCGGGGAGGAGAAATGTTTGATGAGAATATCGGCAAAAGGTGCGCCAACCAATGCACCACCGCCAAATCCCATAATTGCCATGCCGGTTGCCATCCCCCGCCGGTCTGGAAACCATTTGATCAGTGTGGATACCGGGGATATGTAACCGAGACCCAACCCGATTCCACCGATCACCCCGGATCCAAGCCAGAGCATCCATATCTGGTGAAAATAGACACCCAGCGCAGAGATCACAAGCCCTCCACACCAGCATAGCGCTGAGACAACCCCGGCTTTCCGCGGACCGGCATGCTCCAGCCAGGTACCCCAGATTGCCGCGGACGACCCAAGAAAAACGAAAAATAGTGTGAACATCCATCCGAGCATGGAGATGGGCCAGTCACAGGTTGTCGATATGATCCTGTCAAAAAAGCCCATTGTTTCCGGACAGATTACCGGGGCTGAAATTCCAACCGCTTTGGATAAAGGCAGCCAGAAAACGGAGAAGCCGTATGCCATTCCTATGCAGAGATGGATGGCAAGCGCCGCCGGCGGAACAAACCAGCGATTAAAATTTGGACCAGCGATGGTATGCTCTTTTGAAAGGAAATCAAGATTGAACATTTGGTTCCACCTCCAGGTAGTATTTTCTTGCGCCCATCATCCAACCGGAAATGGGTTGAGGTATTCGACCTTTGATTTTTTCTTAACGAGGTCTTTTACCGATAAATCGTGATCTCGGAAAAATTATGCTATTATCCCAACTCAGGAATTGGGAGTAATAAAGTTCAGGATGGCGGCTGAAAAACTGCGAAGAGAAAACCTTTTGGTGAAAGGTATTTTACACCTGATTCAGTCCTAATTTGCAGGCCGTGCTGGAGCCTTCTTTACGAAGATCCTTGCCGATGAGCACGCGTTCCAGGTTGGCCGGCAGGTTCTTGATGCGCCGGCCGGTGGCATGGAAAATGGCATTCACGATAGCGGGCGCTGTGGGAACCAATCCGGGTTCAGCGATATTCTTCGCGCCAAAAGGCCCATCGGGAAGGGGTTTCTCGACAAATGTTCCCACGATATCTGGAACATCCAGCGCGGTGGGAATAAGGTATTCGTCAAAATTTGTGGATTGAATATATCCGTGGTCATAATCCACGCGTTCCATAAGCGCGTAGCCAAGACCCTGGGTTATTCCGCCAAAAACCTGCCCGAGGGCTCCCTGCGGGAAAATGATCGTGCCGGTGTTATGTGCTGCCCAGAATCCGGTGACGTCCACTTTTCCGGTGCCGGTGTCCACGAGAACTTCGGCCACCTGGGCGCCGAAATGATAGGCGAAATAGGGTTTCCCGCTGCCGCTTTCAAACGACCAGTGATTTTCCGGCGCGTTCCAGCGGCCTTCGGTGGAAAGCACCAGTCCCATAATGCGGGCGTGCTCCACAACCTGATCAAATGTGGCGGGTTCTTCATTTGGCCCAATATACATTTCTCCATCCCGGACAATGGCGGCCATGGAGCAATGGAAAAGGTCAGCCGCGGCTGTGAGCAATAACGTATCCATACGCATGGCAGTGACGCGGGTGGCATTTCCTCCCAGTACGGTGGCTCGTGACGCGACCGTTGGCCCGCTGAATCGGGAGGTGTTCGTATCGGGGCGCAGCATTTTAATCCGCGCCGGGTCTATTCCCAGTACTTCAGCGGCGATAAGGGTATACACCGTCCGTGAACCGTTTCCGTAATCCGTCAGACCGGAGGTTAAAGTCAGGGTGTTATCGGCATTGACCTGTAACGTGCCAACGGCAAAATCCTTGCCTTCTGCGCCCAATGACATGCCATGAAACAGGGCGGCCACACCAATACCGCGGCGAAATTCACCGGGTAAAACAGGGTGGTCATGTTCCTGGTCGTACTCTTTGCGGCGGATGTCCCAGTTGGAAGTACGGCGAACCTGTTCAAGACAATCCGTCAATGCCACATCATCGCCCAGTTTTTGACCGTGGGACGTGGTATCGCCCGGGCGCAGGCAATTTTTGAGACGAAATTCAACGGGGTCCATCTTCAGACGCGCTGCAATGTCATCCACGGCCAGTTCAATGGCGTAACAAACTTCTGTGTTTCCGAAGCCACGATAGGCGCCGGCAAAACCGTTATTTGTGTAAACAACATCGGTATCAACATGGCAGGCTTGATAGCGATAGGGACCCATGGCATGAACGGTGGAGCGCCACGCGGTAAATGGTGTTATGGCGGCGTACCCGCCGCTGTCAACAATCCCATTGAATTTGCAGGCTTGAAGTACGCCGTCTTTTGACGCGCCCAACCGGTACTTCATCACCATGGCGTCGCGCTTGTAGGACGCGATCATCGATTCTTCGCGCGAAAAGACCATTTTCACCGGCCGGCCTGAAGCCAGCGCCAGTCGGGCGACCTGGGCGATGGTCTGGTACATGGTGTCATCTTTGCCGCCAAAGGCACCGCCCACGTAGGGTTGAATGACGCGCACGTCCTCTTCAGCCAACCCCAGGGTTCTCATCAGATTGTCGCGTGCCAGGAACGGGCTCTGGCATCCCGCGTAGACTGTCACCCCGCTGCTGCCATCCCAGGGGACGGCCAACGCTCCCTCTGTTTCCAGGTATGCGTGCTCCTGGTGCATGGTGGTGTATTCGTCTTCGATGACGATATCGCATTTATCCAGGATGGATTCCGGTTCTCCCTGACGGACGATGTAGTCAATCAACAGGTTTCCACGTGGATACCCCTCCGCCTCTCGGGGCATTTCTCCAACCAGGGGAGCCTGTGGATCCAGCGCGGTACGCGGGTCAAACACTCCCGGAAGGGGTTCAAGTTCTATTTTCAACGCATGCAGGCCGGCCTGAAGGGCTTCCTCATCTTCTGCAGCGACGGCCGCGATGGGGTCGCCGACGAAACGGACTCGTTCGAAGGCCAGCATGTACATATCCACAATGGGGAATCCAAACCGCCCGTGGTTGACAAAATCATCACAGGTTATTACAGCTTTTACACCCGGAACCTTGAGCGCTTCAGAGGTATCGATGGATACGATCCGGCCGTGCGGGATGGGGCTGCGAAAGCAGCGTGCCACCAGCATGCCCGGTAGGTAATAATCTCCCGTGAATCGGGCTGTTCCCATCACCTTTTCCAGGGCATCCACCCGGCTGGCTGGCTTACCGATATATTTTCTTTCAGCCACGGTCTTTCTTCTCCTGTCTTTCGATGGCGGTTGCCTGAATGGCATCCACAATCTGCTGGTAGCCGGTACAACGGCATAAGTTGCCGGCAATGGCTTCGCGTATCTCTGTGCGGGTGGGGTTCAAGTTTTCCCGCAAAAGAGCCTCACCGGCCATAATCATACCTGGAGTGCAAAAACCGCATTGCACGGCACCGTATTTAATAAATGCTTTTTGCAGGTCGTTTGGTCCACCGTCTTCCGCGTGAATTCCTTCGATGGTCACCACGTCGCGCCCATCAGCCTGTGCGGCAAGGATCATACAGGAATTCACTAGTTTCCCATCCAGCAGTATAGAACAGGCGCCGCATTCACCGACACCGCAGCCTTCCTTGGTGCCGATCAATCCAAGATGGTCGCGAAGCAAATGCAAAAGAGAAATATCTGAGGGGGCTTCCACTTTTCGCGTGACACCATTTACTGTTAAATTAAAAATCATCACGCCTCTCCTTTTGTCGCGTCAACATTGAAAACCCGTGAAAGGACGCGGGTGGTCATGGCAGCCAGAGCCGGGACTTTGAATTCGGATGACCAGCGGTATCCGGAAAGTTTGATCATCTCTTCGGTGGCCAGATTTCCGGCGGCGGTCATTAATTCAGGAGTGGGATTCTTTCCGAGCAGGCTGGCTTCCACATCTTTGAAGCGGCAGATCTGCGGCGCGGCCGAACCGGTGACGAAGCGCGCTTCCTCTATATGGCCGCTTTCATCCAGGCGCCCCAGGGCGGCCACGGTAAGACGGCTGATGGCCATGGCATTTCGCCGTCCCAGTTTTATAAAGGCTCCACGCGAACCCTGCGGCGGGATGGTATAGCGCAACGATACCAGCAGACCGCCGGGCGGAATGCGCGTTTTATTCGGGCTGATCACCAGTTCGGAAACCGTCCAGTTGAATTCTTCCACTGTGGTAAGCACACGCGCCGTTGCGTCCAGGCAAACCAGCGCGGGGAGTGAATCAGCGCAGGCGGCCGCGTTGGCCACGTTGCCGCCAATGGTCCCCATGTTACGGATCTGCACGGCTCCGACAGTTTTACACGCTTCCGCGAGAATGGGCGCGGTTTCAAGTATTGTTGGATGATTGATCACTTCAGAAAAGGTGCAAGCCGCGCCGATGACCACATCATTACCTTCACGCGTGATACGGTGCATTTCAGGGATCAGGGAAATGTCCACCACGCGGTCGCATATTTCAGGGGTATGCCGCAGGAGCAGCATCAGATCCGTGCTGCCCGCGAGCGGACGGTTTTTAAAGGCCGGATCATTTAAAAGGTCAAGTGCCTCTTGAACGCTGCCTGCTCTACGGTATGTTAGTCGTTCCATGGTATCTCCGTACCAGAAGTTTGAATCAGACCGGACGCGCCGCGGCTTCACTCATGGAGATGCCGGCCATCATCAGGCCGATCTGTTCCACGGTGGCCGAATCGCGCTCGACAATGCCCATTATATTGCCTTCATATATGATGGCAATACGATCAGACAGGGTTCTGATCTCATCAAGGTCTTCCGAGATCAATAAAATGGCTGTGCCGGCGTCTCGCTGTAACAACAACCGTTCATGAATGTATTCCGTCGCGCCGATATCCACGCCGCGGGTTGGCTGGGCGGCGATCAGCACTTTCGGCTGACGCGCCAGCTCGCGGGCCAGGATCAATTTCTGGATGTTACCTCCAGAAAGATTCTTTACTGGAGTATCCAGACGGGGTGTTTTTACCGTGAATTCTTTGATCATTTTTGCGGCAAAAGCTTCCATGCGCGGGAAGTCCAGGAATATCCCGCGGGTGAAACGGGGGGAAGCGTGATCCTGCAGGAAAAGGTTTTCCTGAACCGAGAATTCGCGTATGGCACCGTCGCGCATACGCTCTTCTGGAATGTAGGAAAGACCGGAATCGACGCGGTTCTTCAAAGGCAGTCTGGTGATTTCCCGGTCGTCCAGATCAATTCGTCCGGCGGTCAGCTTACGAACACCGGCCAGACACTCCGCCAACTCGCGCTGCCCGTTACCCGAAACACCCGCCAGTCCGACGATCTCTCCTCCATGGATCTGAAGGTCGATGCCCCTGAGCATCTCCATGCCGCGGTCGCCCATGGCATGCAGACCCTGCATGTTCAATCGAACGGGACCGGCTTTCAATGGCCGTGGAGAAAGCTGTTTCATCTCACGTCCCACCATCATTTTCACCAGGTCATTGCGAGTGATCTCGCTGGCTATTCGCGTGCCAATCACCTTCCCGTCACGCAGCACGGTCACCCGGTCGCTGATCTCCATCACCTCGTGCAGTTTATGAGAGATAAAAACCAGAGCGTGACCTTCTCGCACCATGTGTTTCAAGGTTTCAAATAGGTCCTTGACCTCCTGGGGGGTCAACACGGCTGTGGGCTCATCCAGAATGATCAGACTGGCGCCGCGATACAGGGCTTTGATGATTTCCACGCGCTGTTGTTCACCCACTGAAAGCTGCCAGACGTATGCGGACGGATCCACTTTGAGTCCGTAAAGTTGTGATAATTCCTGGATTTTTAGGGACACCGTCTGCAGGTCAAGGACGGGTTCATACTTTGATTTCAACCCAAGGATGACATTTTCCGCCACGGTCAGGGTAGGCACCAGCATGAAATGCTGATGGATCATGCCGATGCCGGCACGGATCGCGTCTGCCGGGGAGCGAAACATCACCGGTTTTCCATCAATCATAATTTCACCTTCATCCGGCCGGTAAAGGCCGTACAACTGGCGCATCAGGGTGCTTTTACCGGCGCCGTTCTCCCCCAGCAGTGAATGGACTTCACCGGATTGCACATCAAAGCAGATTTTTGAATTCGCCAGAACTCCGGGGAACCGCTTGACGATATTGCACATCTCAACCTTCTGGAGCTTGAGGTGATCCTGTGCTTTCGTTTGTTGGGTCATACGCTACCTCGAAGATGAACTTATGATGAACGGGAAACCTCTTCCTCCTCCGCTAAACCGGAGGAGGAAGAGTACGAAAAACGGTAATTACGGTTTGACTGTAATCTTGCCGTCTTTGATACCGGCGATGGCTTTTTCAGCCGCGGCTTTCACGGTATCCGGCAATTTGTAATCGGGATTGAAGGCGATTTTCAGGCCGTCATTCTTCAGTTGCAGAACATATTTATCGCCGCCCATTTTCCCATCAGCGCGTTTGGCGATAATATCTTTGAGCATGCCGGTCCAGTCATAGACCTGGCTGGCAACCACGAGATCTTTGGCCAGGGAGGTTTGTTCCGCCTGGGTGCCAAACCACAGGACGCCGCCTTTTTCCTTGGCAGCACCAATGGAGCCGACCACAGATTGGGATGAACCGGTGAGAACGTCCGCGCCAGCCGCTATATGGGTCTTGGCTGCTTCCGTCATCAGGGCAACATCCGAGAAGGAACCAGTCCAGGTTTTGGAGATGGTGATCTTGGAATCAACCGAGGCGACACCCTGGACGAATCCATCGATGTAGGTTTTCGCGTCGCCCACTTCGATGGGGCCGGTAACACCGATTTTCTTGCTCTTGGTCAACATAGCGGCCATAACGCCATTGATGTAACCGCCTTCTTCTGCTGCAGCGGTGTATGCATAGACGTTATCCAGGCCGAAGGTGTTCACATCGGTGCCCCAGGCGAAAGTGGTATCGGGGAAGTCAGGGGCGATTTCTTGAACAGATGCGCCGTACTGTGAGCCATGAGCGATGACGATGTCAAAACCCTGTTCAGCGTAGTCGCGGATGGCGGCCGCCGCATCAGGTACCTTGAACATATTCTCGGTGTATTTCAATTCCATGGCTTTTTCGCCGCCCAATTCAGTTTGGATGGTCTTGAGGGCAGAGAACATGGACTGGCTGAACGCCATATCGGTGGTGGCGCTGGGCATGATCACGGCAATGCGGATGGGTTCGGCATCAGCAGCGGGCAAAGCGGGCGCTGAAGTCCAGGCGGACATCAGCATTGTGACCATTAATGCTACAAACAACAAACGTTTTAGATTCATCAAATCCTCCTGTAACTGAACTAGAAAACCGGATTTAACTCTCGCCTCTTTCGAAAGGCTTGTTCAATGCGGCTGGCTGACGGGCCCGATTTACCGTTACAGCCAGAGCCGCGATTGTCAAAAGATAGGGCAGCATGACGGCCACATCCGAAGGGATGTTCACACCCAGCACCTGCATCCAAAGCTGAAAGGCGTTCACCGTACTGAAAAGCAGCGCGCCGCCCATGATACCCACGGGCTTCCACCCGCCAAAGTAAACCAGCGCGACGGCAATAAAACCCATACCGGCGGTCAGGTTGTCCTGAAAGAGATTAAGTAATGAAATGGAAAGGGATGCTCCGGCTATGCCGGCCAGCATGGCGCCGATGCAGACACTGACGTAGCGTGTGCGGTCAACACTGACGCCGAGGGAATCGGCGGCGGCGGGATTTTGACCGACCGATTTGATCTTCAAACCCCAGCTGGTTTTATCCAGCACCCAGCCTGCCAGCGGAACCAGCAGGAAAGCGCCGTAGACCAGAAGGCTGTGATTGAAGAATATCTCCCCGATGAAGGGAATATCCCCCAGTACCGGAACTTTGATCGCGGGGAATCCATTAATGGTCTTGACCGTTCCAACCAGCACGTTGAACAACAGGCTGGACATGCCCAGCCCGAACATGTACAGTCCGATGCCGGAGATGCCCTGTTCGGCTTTCAGGGTGACACTGATGAGCGACATCAGCAGTCCCATCATCAGTCCGGTCAGTATGGCGGCCAGCAATCCCAGCCAGATGTTGCCCGTATTAAGGACGACAAAGAAGGCGGCAAACGCGCTGATCAGCATGATGCCGTCAACGCCCAGGTTCACCACACCGGAGGATTGGGCAAACGCTTCGCCGACTGCCGCGTAGAGGTAGGGTGTCGCCAGACGGATGGCTGAGGTAAGAATACCGATGATCACGCCGGTCGTCAGGATCTCGTTCATGCCTGCACCCCGCTTTCTTTATTGACGCCCATTTTTCGGCGGGCTGCCCAGCGTTTTGACCAGATGGCCGAACCGACCACAAACAGGACCACCAATCCAAGAATGGCATCGATCAAAGAGGCAGGAACCTGCACGGCGCGCTGCATCTTATCAGCGCCCACCAGCAGGCCGCCAAACAGGATGGATGCCGGTATGGCGCCCAGGGGGTGCAATCCCCCGAACAGGGCGGCTACGATCCCGGAAAAACCATACCCGCTGGTGATACCTTCCAGAAGCCGGTGTTGTACCCCGGTCACTTCGACCACGCCGGCCACCCCGGCAAATCCTCCCGCCAGGGTGAGGGAGAGCGCCTGGTAGAAGGGAACATTGATCCCGGCGAAACGCGACGCGTCTGGATTCAACCCGACTGCGCGGATGCGGTAGCCAATAGTCGTGCGCCACAGGAATATGTAAACAACTATAGCCAGAACCACGGCGATGATGGCGCCTGCGTTCAACAATGTTTGCGGCACCAGACGGGGCAGCCAGGCGTGAGTGGGCAACCGTTCTGATTGGGCCAGGTATTGCCCGGCTGATACACCGGCGGGGTCGATCAACGGTCCGCGCACCAGCAGGTTCATGAATTGCAGCGCGATGGCATTCATCATTACCGTGCTGAGAATTTCATTAACCTTAAGCCGGGCTTTCAGAATGCCGGGGATCAATCCCCAGATGCTGCCGGCCAAAAATCCCATAATAAGTGTGGTTGGAATAAGCAGCCAACCCGGCCAATCACGAAAGGTCAACGGCCACCAGGTGGCCATTAACGCTCCGGCGATGATCTGCCCTTCCGCGCCGATATTGATCACACTGGCGCGAAACGCGATGCAAATTCCCAGTCCCACCAAAAGAAGAGGAGTGGCTTTTACCAGCGCCTGCAAAAAACCCGCCCGGCTGCCAAATGCACCTTTCAGCATGACGGAGTAGGCATGCAATGGGTTGACATTCAATAAATACAAAAGCACGGCGGCAATTGCCAACGCGATCACCATTCCCAGAACCGGAACGGCCACACTGACCATTACATCCCGCCAATCGATTGAAAAACCTTTACCGCTTTTCCCTGCTGGTGTTGAGTCTTCGGGGGGCAACCTTCACCTCCAACGCTTCGAATATGAAATCAATGTGTGCGAGTCTACCGGATAATAAGCATCCATGGGAGGAAGACCGGTTACGATCCTATTCGCCTGAGGACATGAAATTCGAAATAACCGGGAACGAAATGACTGATGGAGTAATCCACCACCTCGTCATTCTGTGAGAACAACCTTGCCTCCAGACGCATGAGGGGGGTGTGCGCGGTGATTCCCAGTATGGCGGCCAGGTTCAAGTCAGCGGTAACGGCCGCGATTTTTGTCATGGAGCAGGCCAGCGCGGGTTGGCCGCGCTTAAGTAAAACATCAATTATGGAACCATGAAATGACCCATTGAGGTCATCTTTGCATAAAAACCTCACCGGTAACACATCTTTCAGGTGGGCTACCGGTTTGTTGTCAACGTTGATGGCACGGGAGACAAAAAGAACCCGGGTCGGGGTATCCAATCCAAGTTCTTTCATTTCAAAAGGCAGGATATTCCGTTCTTCTATAGTGGCATCCCCCATGCTGGTTTTCAGTCCTATGCGGCTGGCGATGCGTTCGATGCTTTCCAGAACTTCAAGGCCGCTGTCCAATCGTTTACCGTAGGCGGGGGAAATGAATGTGCCTACGCCGTGCCGGCAAACCAGCACGCCATCCTGTTCAAGGCTGTGCAATGCCTCTCGCAGGGTGGGCCGCGAGATACCGAGCTGGCGCGCGAAGTCGCTTTCCGGGGGGAGTTGCTGTCCCGGCTGGTAATGGCCGCTTTCTATCATCTCTCGGATGTACTGGGATGTCTGGACGGGGAGAGAGACCTTGACCGCTTTGAGCGGTCTCATGTCAACTGTCATGCGACCTCCATGGGAAAACACAAGAAGCCAGACTTCTGACAACTATAATAGACGATTTTTCACCCATATTGAATATGCCATTTGTCATTTTCCGACCCGAATCCATACCCAATTTGCCAAAAATAGTGCAAATAAGAGGAAATACATCCAAAATGCATAAAAATAACCAGTTGTAATCAACCTTTTTGATGATGGTCAATCGTGTGAAATTCTGTACAATGTGAAAAAATTCACAAATGAAATAATTTGCATATTGTGAAATAAAAAGCACCGTTCTTTTGTGCATCGCTTTTTCTAAAAAGTCAGGATTTCACCCAAGGAGGATGAGAATGACCGCTTCAAAGAGTTCCATTAAGAATGATAAGATCGTTGAAACAACTCTGGCAGGGCAGGGTGCCAGCAGTGTGGAAGAACTGGATGCGTTGATCCGGAGGGTGCAGGAAGCTCAGCGGATTTTCAGTACGTTCTCTCAGGAAAAAGTGGATGCCATTTTCCGCGAAGCCTCCATTGCCGCCAATGAGGAGCGCATCCGGCTGGCGAAAGAGGCCGTGGAAGAAACCGGCATGGGCATTGTGGAAGACAAGGTCATCAAAAACCACTTTGCCGCGGAGTATATCTACAACAAGTATCGCAATACGCAGACCTGCGGAGTGATCGAAGAAGACCCCACCTTCGGTATCCAGAAAGTGGCTGAACCGGTTGGCGTGATTTGCGGCATCATCCCGACCACCAACCCAACGTCGACCGCCATTTTCAAGGCGCTTATCGCACTCAAGACACGCAACGGGATCATTTTTTCACCCCACCCGCGGGCAAAGAATTGCACGGCGCATGCCGCACGCATCGTGCTCGAGGCCGCCGTACGAGCCGGTGCCCCGGCTGGAATCATTGGCTGGATCGCCACACCCAAGATCGAACTCACCAACCACCTGATGTCTCACAAAGGCATCAACCTCATTCTGGCCACCGGCGGGCCGGGTATGGTCAAGGCGGCGTACTCCTCCGGCATTCCGGCCATTGGTGTGGGCGCGGGCAACACCCCGGCGTTGATCGATGAGACCGCGGATATCCGCATGGCGGTCAATTCGATTGTCATGAGTAAAACGTTTGATAACGGTGTGGTCTGCGCTTCAGAGCAGTGCCTGGTCGTGCACAGAGATGTCTATGCCGACGTGATAGCCGAATTCAAGCGCCGCGACGCGTACATCCTCTCACCCGAGGAGAAGGAAAAGGTTACCGGAATTCTCATGGAGCCAAAACAATGCTCGGTCAACCCGCAGATCGTGGGTCAGCCCGCGACGAAGATCGCCGCCATGGCCGGGCTGGAGGTTCCAGCCGGCACGAAAGTGCTCATTGGTGAGATCAGCGAGATCAGTGCGACAGAGCCCTTTGCCCTGGAAAAACTTTCACCGCTGCTGGGCCTGATTCAGTGCGCGGATTTTGAAGAAGGTGTTGACATGGCGCAGAAACTGGTCGAACTGGGCGGTATCGGGCATACCTCTGTGTTATACACAGATAAGCTAAACCGCGACCGTTTGAGCTACTTCGGCAGCCGCGTCAAAACCGGGCGTGTGCTTTCCAATATGCCCTCGTCCCAGGGTGCCATCGGTGATATCTATAACTTCCGGCTGGAACCTTCACTGACTCTGGGTTGCGGTAGTTGGGGCGGCAACTCGGTCAGTGAAAATGTGGGCGTCAAACACCTTATGAATATCAAAACCATCGCGGAAAGGCGGGATAACATGCTCTGGTTCCGGGTTCCCCCCAGGATTTACCTTAAATCCGGTTGTCTGCCGGTAGCCCTGCAGGAATTGGCCGGGAAGAAGCGCGCCTTTATCGTCACCGATTCAGCCCTGTTCAATCTGGGTTTTGCCGAAAAAGTGACCTCGGTACTGGAACCATTGGGAATTGAATGCGAAGTGTTCCACCAGGTGAAACCCGACCCCACGTTGCAGACCATCCGGCAGGGAGTCAGCCTGATCAACGCCTTCAAGCCCGATGTGATCATCGCGTTGGGCGGTGGTTCTCCCATGGACGCGGCCAAGATCATCTGGCTGCTCTATGAAAACCCGGATGTGGAATTTGAAGGTCTGGCGCTGCGCTTCATGGACATCCGCAAACGCATCTACGCGTTCCCCAAGATCGGGCAGAAGTCTCTCTTTGTGGCTATTCCAACCACAGCCGGAACCGGCTCGGAGGTGACGCCCTTCGCGGTGATCACCGATGACCGCACCGGCACGAAATATCCCATTGCCGATTACGCCCTGACCCCCGATATGGCCATTGTGGACGCGGAACTGACCCTGGGAATGCCAAAAAGCCTGGCGGCGGCATCCGGCATTGATGCCGTGACACACGCGCTGGAGGCCATTGTCTCTGTGGCGGCCACGGATTATTCCACCGGGCTGGCGCTTGAATCGCTGCGCATCATGTTCAAGTACCTCGAACGTGCGTATGACAATGGTGACCGGGACCTGCGCGCTCGAGAGAAGGTGTTGAACGCCTCAACCATGGCGGGTATGGCCTTCGCCAATGCCTTCCTGGGGTTGAACCATTCCATGGCGCACAAACTGGGCGCGGCGTTCCACATTCCGCATGGCATTGCCAACGCGCTGCTCATCTCGCATGTCATCCGCTTCAACGCCACGGACAACCCGACCAAGCAGGCCGCTTTCCCGCAATACCGCTATCCCGGTGCCGTGCCACGTTATGTGCGCATCAGCGATTTTCTCGGTCTGGGCGGGAACACGGATGAAGAAAAGGTGGATCACCTGATATCCGCGCTGGAAAATCTGAAAGCCCATCTGGATATTCCAAAATCGATCCGCGAGTATGGCGTTTCAGAGAAAGATTTCCTGGCGCAGGTGGATCAGCTGGCCGAGCAGGCGTTCGACGACCAGTGCACGGGCACCAATCCGCGGTACCCGTTGATCAGTGAAATCAGGGAACTGTTCCTGAAAGCGTACTACGGAGAGTAATTGAATCCCCCCCTTCCGGACGGAAAAGAACCGTCCGGAGGGGGGCTTGCTTTTTACTCTCTTCACGAAGGGGGTAAAAGCGTTTTACTCCCTTAACCGGTGGTTTCCCGGTCAGAAGGG
>CAYQUX010000031.1:0-32465 GCA_964420995.1 uncultured Leptolinea sp.
TGCTGTGTTTTGAATGCGAATCTTACTGCGCAGCCGCAAGCACTGGCCGGAACTTGTACCCATAGATGAGCATGCCCCGCTCCTCACCCTTCGTTTCACTTGTCGTGGATCTTGCGGGTAACCATCTCTACGGGCATGCCGATGCACGGCTGCTCTTCGCACGATCGTAACCATTAAATTGACTGCTTATACGTGTTGATCCATCAAAATTGTGTTTCCATCGGGGTCAACGATCATAAAACTGGCCGGTCCGGTTGTAGTTTCATCAGCTTCTGAGATCATCGTGATCCCACCCGCTTTCAATCGTCGCTGTAATTCCCGGATGTCTGTAAATTCCTTTTGCGGTTGGGCATTATTGTCCCACCCCGGATTAAACGTGAGCATGTTCTTTTCAAACATACCCTGGAATAATCCGATAACATGGTTGCCATTCTTCATGATCAACCAATTCTGTGCTTGATCGCCGTGAAATTTCGAAAACCCCAATTTTTCATAAAATTGTCTGGATGCTTCAATATCCTTCACTGCCAGACTAACAGAAAATGCTCCAAGGTCCATTACTGCCTCCTGTCATCCAATACAAATGATAACCAGCAGGTTATTTTGCTTAAAAATGTTAATACAAATACTGTACCTTATAAAAAAGCACCTTTCAATTCATGAAAAGTGCTTTGTATCATCTTCTGATCAGTTCTGCTGCAGAACCGGCCTGAACTTGTACCCGTAAATGAGCATTCCCCGCTCGTCACCGTCTTCGCGGATCTTGCGGGTAACCATCTCCACGGGCATGCCGATGCGCGGCTGCTCTTCGCCCAGATCGGTCAATTGGGCGGTAACCACGGGGCCTTCTTCCAGTTTGACCAGCGCCACGGCGTACGGGGTGGTGCTGTCAAAGCCGGCGGGAGCGTCATGCATCACGGTATAGGAGTACACTTCGCCTTTGCCGCTGAAGCTGAAGGCGGTCTTGGCTTCGCCGCCGCAGTGCGGGCATACGTCGCGCGGGGGGAAGATCTTGGCGTCGCAGTGCGGGCAGACCTCGCCGATCAGTCCGTAGCGTTGTTTTTTCAATCTCCAATGACGGGGTATTTCCATAACCGATTCTTCTTTCTTTTACAGGCAAATATGTAAGCCTAGTGTATGGGCGCAGGACTATCAAATACTATCAAATTGATGCCGGTGGCTGAGCCTGCCTGCACTGCACGAAGTGCGATCGGATGGCTGAGCCTGAAGAAGCCACGGATATGCGCTCTCGACAAGCTCGGGCAGCGGGAAACCGTGGTGTGTCACCAGAACAAGCTTGGGCCGCGGAAGTACGGTGGCTGAGCCTGCCTGCACTTAACGAAGTGAGATCCGGTGGCTGAGCTTGTCGAAGCCACGGATATGCGCCCTCGACAAGCTCGGGCAGCGGAAGTACAGCCAGCGTTGCGCTAAGTGTAAGTGTCGAAGCCAACAGTCAATCTCCACGGGAGACCGGGCAGCGGAAGAGAGTTTCAAATCTTTGTCCCCCTTCCAACGTGGATTTCCGTCCGGAAGGGGGGTAGGGGGGATTCTGTTCAAATGCAGCAGACATGAAATGCGAATCGGTAGATCTGAATCTCCCTCCGGAAAAAACCTCCGGAGTGTAAGCAGCCAGCCCCCTTCGTGAAGGGGGTAGGGGGATTCAATCCAACCGCTCGAGCACGTGCGCGGCAGCTGTTGAGGCGGGTCCGCCCAGCGACTGGATCAGCGCGCGGCGGGCGTCCTTGACCTGATTTACCCCGGCCTGGCCGCGTAACTGCTGCGCGGCTTCCACTGCCTGGTAGACACCCACAGCGCCGAGTGGATTCCCACGCGCTTTGCAGCCGCCCATGGTCAGGATGGGTAGTTTTCCTTTGAGGGAAAGGTCGCCGCTTTGCGCCAGTTTCCAGCCCTCGCCGCGTTTCGCGAAGCCGGCGGCTTCCAGCGAGAGCAGCGCGTATATACTGAACGCGTCGCACACCTCGAACAGGTCCACGTCAGCGGGAAGGATACCCGCCTGGCGGCAGGCGCGCTCGATGGATATCCCTGCGGCTTCGAAGGCCAGTGGGTCGGGGCGGTCATGCAGGGCCAGCGTGTCGATCACCACACTGCTGCCCGAAACTCGCACCAGCGGATGAGGCAGACCGGCGGGGGCTTTGTCGCGGGCGGTTAACAGAACGGCGGCGGCGCCATCGGCATAGGGACCCATGTCAAACAGGTTCAGCGGGTCGCTGATCATTCCGGCGGAGTCATACGCTTCGCGCTTGATGGCCTTCTGGAAGAAGGCGTTGGGGTTGTTCGCGCCGTTGGCGTGGGCGATCAGGGCATATTCCCCGAAGGTCTCGCGCGGCGGATGGTATTCGTGCATGTAACGCTGCATGAGCAGCGCAGCCTGCGCCGGTGCGCTCAACCCGGCTATGGCTTCGTAATCATAGTCAGCCGATTGGACTACAGCGGATTCCACCTCGGGTCCGACCATGTCAGTGACCTTTTCCACGCCCAGCACCAGCGCACAGTCCACAAAACCCGAGGCGATGGCGTTTACACCCACGCGAAGGGCGGCTCCCCCCGACGCGCCGGCGGCTTCCACGGTGAAGGCTTCGATGCCGCTCAGGCCGGCGTTATCGGTCAGCAGGGCGCCCAGGTTTTCCTGATGCGACACCACAGGGCTGAGAAAATTGGCAATATACATGGCCTGCGGTTTCATTCCGCCGGCATCTTTAATGGCGGCAAGGGTGGCTTTCGAGGCCAGGCTGCGCAGGCTGGTTTCCCAGTGTTCACCCACGGGGATCTGTCCGATTCCGGCAATAACGACGTCTCTCATGAGCGGCTCCTACTTCATGGCCAGTTTGCCGCGGTAGCGGACGTAGGTGCCGTAGTCAATGGGCGTGCGGCGGGCGATGTAATCCTGCGTGGTGGGCGCTTTCTTCTGACGTTCGGTGATCCGGTCGGTCACGCGGATGTCAAAGGCATCCGACCCGGCGCCGGAACCGAAGGAGACGACCAGCACACGGTCGCCCGGTCTGGCGATATCCAGCACCGCGCTCAGGCCGATCAACGCCGCCCCGGCATATGTATTACCGATGACCGGCGAAAGCAGCCCCGGAGCGATCTGCTCGGGCTTGAACCCCAGCAGGCTGGCGGCACGCTGCGGGAATTTGGCGTTTGGCTGGTGGAACACAGCATAAGTAAAGTCTTCCGCCTTCGCGTTGCTCAGTTCCAGCAGGGCTTTACCGGCCGAGGTGATATGCGTGAAGTAGGCCGGTTCGCCGGTGAAGCGCTGTCCGTGTTCGGGGTACTTCTGTTCGGCGCGCCGGAAGAAATCAGGTGTGTCCGAGACGTACGAATAGGCGGCGGCCACTTCTGCGAGGGCTTCTTCCGCCGGGCCGAGGATGTAGGCCGCGCCGCCGGCGGCCGCGGTGTATTCCAGCGCGTCACCGGGGCGTCCCTGGGCGGTGTCCATGCCGATGGCCAGCGCGTAGTTGGCCATACCGGATCCCACCAGCCCCATGGCGGCGGTGAAGGCTTCGGTGCCGGCCTTGCAGGCAAATTCCCAGTCTGCGGCAGAAACAGCCGGGGTGGCGCCGATGGCTTCGGCCACCACGGTGCCGGTCGGTTTGACGGCGTAGGGATGTGATTCTGATCCTACCCACACAGCGCGTAATTCGAACGGGTCGATCCCGGCGCGTGCCAGGGCGTTGCGGGATGCCTCGATAGACATGGTGATCACGTCTTCATCCAACCCGGGCACAGATTTTTCTTTAATTGGCGTGCCGCCTTCGCCGCCCGTCCACACGCGGGAAATCTCGGCGGCGGGGATGCGGTAGCGCGGCACATACGCCCCATACCCGACGATGCCGACGGGGCGGGTGGTTTTGAGCAATCCGTTTTTGTGAATATGTTCTTCCGTCATTGTGTCTCCGGTATTATGTAACTTTACCGCCAGGGTTGGGTGTTGGCGGGATATTGGATTTATTATGTTTTACTGCCGGGGCTTCGACAAGCTCAGTCTCCCATTGTTTTCTGCCCGAGCTTGCATTAGAGCCACATTATGTTTTTCTCGCACAAGTATCGAGTACTTGAGCGTTGGCTTCTCCTTTTGGACAATGTGCGATGCGGTCAACCTCAACCATTGGTTCGTTCCGCTGCCCGAGCTTGTTGAGGGCGTTGGAATTTGATATGACACTTGCTGCTTGGCGAACTCAACCTACGAAAAAGTTCATCTATTTCTTTTTCATTTCCTTCAAAATCTCCACCGCGCGGTCAACCCGAATCATTTTCTCTCTGACCATGCGATCAGCCACGATGTCGATCATGGCGCCGATTGCTCCGGCGGCCGCAGCCACCTGCCGGGCGTGCAGGGTCATATGCCCGCGCTGGATCCCTTCCGTGGCCAGCGCGCGCAGGGCAGCCATATTCTGCGCCAAACCAACCGAAACGATGATCTCTGCCAGCTCGCCGGCAGTTTTTACACCCAGCAATTTTACAGCCGCCTTCGCACCGGGGTGCACGCGGGTTGCCCCGCCGACGATTCCCACGGCCATGGGCATTTCCAGCGAACCAGTCAGTGAACCGTCAGTTCCTTTGCCCCAGGTGGACAGGCTGGTGTACATGCCGCCGCGGGCGGCATAGGCATGCGCCCCGGCTTCCACAGCACGCCAGTCGTTGCCAGTGGCAATCACCACGGCATCGACTCCGTTCATAATGCCCTTGTTATGGGTTGCCGCGCGGTATGGATCGGCGGCGGCAAACGCCCAGGCTTCAATAATTCCATCGCGTACCTGTTCACCAGTATAGACATCGAATGCCAGTTCCCGCACAGGGATGGAAACACGCGCGCGCGCCAGCCGGCGGTCCGCCAGGTTGGACAGAATCTTCAAATGAACGCGTCCGCCGGTGAGAGCCTCGACTTTTGGTGCCAGCCGCTCACAGGCGGTGTTCACGGCGTTGGCGCCCATGGCATCCCGCACGTCCACAATGATATGCAGCGCCAGGAAAGGTCCGATGGGGCTCTGCTCGATCAGACGCACATCCAGTTCACGCGGTCCGCCGCCCAGGTCTTTCAGAACCGGGTCGATCTCGGCCGCTTCGGCCAGCAATTCGGTGCCGTGAGCAACCAGGATATCCCGGGCTTTGGCCGGGTCTTTTGTGTCAAGTATTTGCATCTGCCCGATCATGCACGGAGAGTCAGACGAGGTGAAAAAACCACCGCCGCTGCGCGCCAACCGCGCCATAAATGACGCGCCGGCAATAACAGAGGGCTCTTCCACCACCATGGGCACCCATACTTTGCGGCCATTCACCACAAAGTTCTGCGCGACGCCGATTGGCAGGCCGTAAACCCCCACGGCATTCTCCACCATTTTATCCGCGGCGGCCGGGGTAAGGCCGCTTAGACCGGTCAGGGCGTCAACATCTGATTCTGTCAGGCCGGTTTCATCCTGCAAATACTTGCCGCGTTCCTGAAGGGTCAGTTCGTAAAACCTGAGTTTATCGAGACTTTCCATAGGATGATTGCTCACAAGGGTACCTGCCCGAATCCGTCAAAATCTATCAACTTGTATTGTACAGACCCTTAAAGAGAAAAGAAACCGCCGATTATTCGCTCAGTTCATTTCAAGAAAAATGAACCTGGCCATCGTGTAACCAATGGCGAAAATATTGGATTCCACTTCCACAGACACAGTCTGGTTGAATGATAAATTCTCAATAACTTTTAAGGATGTTCCGGGAATGACATGCCGGGTTTCCAAGAATTCCAACACCCTGGGTGTGTCTTCTGCCAGTTCATGGATGCGCCTGACAACACCCTTTTCGCCGGGTTTGAGAAGATGCAACGGCTTCCAATCGACCACATCATCTTCATGCCCGGGGAGGGGGTTGCCATGCGGGCAAAGGGCCGGCGAATTTAATTGGCGAATGAGCGCCTCTTCCAACTCGGGAGAAATGGCGTGCTCGAACCGGTGTGCTTCTTCATGAATTTTTCCCCAGGGAAGCAGCGGCGAAAGCATCCATTCGGCCAGCATATGGCGGCGCATTAATGAGCGGGCGGCATCCCACCCTTCGGGGGTCAAATGGGGCAGGTGCTTTGAGTCAATATTCACGAGCCCATCACGAGCCATACGTTTCAGCGTGTTTGTAATGGTGGGTGGGGAAACGCAGAGCAGTTCTGCCATGAGTGTCCCTGGAGCGGGTTCTTTATCACGCTCCAGCACATACAGCAGCCCAAGATAATTTTCAATCGTTGGACTTAGTTTTTCCATAATAATCAATTTTATTTATTTTAACTCATTCCCCTTGCTTAAAATTCAAATTAGCATATACTAATATCAAGATTTGCTTAAGAAAACCCATGTTTTGGTTCCATCTAATATTATAAAAATGGAGATGTAAATGGTCCCTTTATCTACATTTAAACCCGGTGAGACAGTCACAATCAAGACAGTGACGGGAAAAGATGAGGTGCGTCAGCATCTGGCCGAACTGGGTTTTGTGGCAGATTGTGATGTCACCGTGGTGAATGAAATGGCCGGGAATTTAATCCTACAGGTCAAAGATTCTCGAATCGCGCTGGACAAAACACTGGCGAACCGTATATTGATCTAGCTTCAAGGAGAGTTCTGGATGAAAACATTGAAAGACGTAAAAGTGGGTGAAACCATCACTGTAGTCAAGCTGCATGGAGAAGGTCCGGTCAAGCGGCGGATCATGGACATGGGGATCACCAGGGGCACCGAAATCTATGTGCGAAAAGTAGCCCCTCTGGGGGACCCGATGGAATTGAATTTACGCGGGTACGAGCTGAGTGTTCGTAAAAGCGATGCTGAAATGATCGAAGTGCATGAATAACGAAGAATTCTAGATAGCCAAAACCAACCGGAAGGACACAATTATGGAATTCAAAATTGCCCTGGCGGGTAATCCAAACAGCGGAAAGACGACTTTATTCAATTCACTGACAGGTTCATCACAATATGTGGGAAACTGGCCGGGTGTGACCGTGGAAAAGAAAGAGGGGCGTCTGAAAAACAGAAAAGATGTGATCATCCAGGATCTACCCGGGGTTTATTCCCTTTCCCCGTATTCGCTGGAAGAAGTTTTGGCACGCAATTACCTGGTAAATGAAAAGCCGGACGCGATTATTAATATTGTGGATGGAACGAATATCGAGCGCAATCTTTACCTGACCACCCAGTTGATTGAGTTGGGCATCCCGGTGGTCATTGCCGTCAATATGATTGACCTGGTGCGTAAAAATGGCGATGTGCTGGACTTGAAGAAAATTGGTGAAATGCTGGGCTGCGAAGTAATGGAGATCAGTGCCCTTAAGGGCGAAGGGGTCATCGCGGTTACGGAAAAAGCGATTTCACTGGCAAAATCCAAAAAAGAGACAGAACTGCCACATGTGTTTACCGGAAGCGTTGAACACGCGCTGGCGCATATTGAGGAGTCGATATGCAGTCTCGTTGATAAGAAAAGTCTGCGCTGGTATGCCATAAAATTGTTTGAACGCGACAGCAAAATGGCGGACCTTTTAAAGTTGGACCCGGCATTGAAATCCCATCTTGAGGAGCATGTGGCAGACTGCGAAAAAGAAATGGATGATGATGCCGAAAGCATTATCATCAACCAGAGATATGCCTGGATATCCACCCTGGTAAACGCAGCCGTCAAAAAGAAAAAACTGGCAAATAATTTGACCACATCCGACAAGATCGATCGTATCGTCACGAACCGGATACTGGCGCTGCCAATTTTCGCCCTGATCATGTATGCGGTGTATTACATCTCCATCAGCACCGTTGGCGATCTGGTCACTGGCTGGACGAACGATACGTTGTTCGGAGAATTTATCTGCGGGAACCTGCGCGCCTTTATGGAGAGTGTGGGTACGGCAGAATGGTTGACCGGCCTGGTGGTTGATGGAATTGTGGGCGGGGTCGGCTCTGTGATTGGTTTCGTACCGCAGATGATCATTCTGTTCCTCCTGCTTTCCATTATTGAAGATGTCGGCTACATGGCCCGGGTGGCGTTTATCATGGATCGCATCTTCCGGCGGTTCGGTCTTTCAGGCAAGAGCTTCATTCCTATGCTGGTCTCATCCGGTTGTGGTGTGCCGGGGGTTATGGCCTGCCGTACGATTGAAAACGAACGTGACCGGAAAATGACGGTCATGACCACCTGTTTTATTCCCTGTGGTGCCAAAATGCCAATTATTGCTCTATTCGCTGGTGCCCTGTTTGGCGGAAGCGGGCTTGTGGCAACATCCGCGTATTTCATCGGGGTGGCGGCGGTTATTGTCTCCGGGATCATATTGAAAAAGACCAGGCTGTTCGCCGGTGATCCGGCTCCTTTTGTGATGGAATTGCCGGCTTACCATATCCCATCTGTCAACAATGTCTTGCGTTCCACCTGGGAACGCGGTTGGAGCTTTATTGAACGCGCTGGTACTGTTATTCTTGTGTCATCCGTTGTTCTGTGGTTCCTTCAGGCATTTGGCGTGGTTGACGGTGTCTTATCCATGGTCGAAGATAATAACAACAGTCTGCTCGCCGCTGTTGGTGCTGTTATTGCTCCCTTATTCGCACCTCTTGGTTTTGGAAGCTGGAAAGCCGCGGTGGCTACATTCACCGGGTTGATCGCGAAAGAGAACGTGGTTGGTACATTTGGTGTGCTGTATGGATTTGCCGAAGTGGCGGAAGATGGGGCGGAGATTTGGTCCAACCTGGCCGCGGATTACACTCAACTCTCCGCGTATAGCTTCATGGTCTTCAACCTGCTTTGCGCTCCCTGTTTCGCAGCCATGGGCGCCATCAAACGTGAAATGAATAACGCGAAATGGACGTGGATCGCCATCGGGTACATGACCGGTTTCGCGTATATTAGCTCTCTGGTGGTGTTCCAACTTGGCACCCTTCTGGGTGGAGGCACCTTCGGTGTGGGTAGTGTTGTTGCTCTTGTTTTACTGGCTTTCGTTTTATACCTGCTGTTCCGCAGAAGCCCATCGGACGAATTGCCCAGGGTGACACGGGTTGCCAGGCTGGCTGAATCAGAATAAGAGGATACGATGATCACATTCATAATGGAAAATTTGGCAACCATCATTGGTTCACTTATCGTTCTGGCATGTATTTCACTTGTTGTCATAAAGATGGTAAGGGATTCGCGTAATAATAAAAAATCATGTGGGTCAGGCTGTGCGGGTTGTTCTGGTTGTCCAGGGGCGGCGCGCCATTAATTAACATCGTACTGGCGGGGGATAAGCAGGAAACTTCTCCGTAAACTCCTGTTTTAGAGAGAAAGCGAGCAACCGCTCGCTTTCTCTATTAATCCTGGATGGATTTTTCATTGTGGTTGTAGTATCTAAATAATATCTTTGCTGCGAGTGCATTTTTTCCTAAAGAATTCTGTATATGGTTGTTGAAGTCACTGCTGTAAAAGAATAACCTATTTATGAAAGGAATTGTGTGAGGCTGGAGATGAAAAACACCGCGAAATGGGGTAACCTGATTCTGGCTTTTCTTCTTGAACTCTTTCTGGTGTTCATCTATGGTTATTGGGGTTTCACTTTTTTCAAAATATTTACCGTTAACATTGTTGCCGGACTGGGACTGCCATTGATTTTGATATTGCTCTGGTGGCAATACTTCGCCCCCCGGTCATCAAATCGCCTGGCGGACCCATGGCTTAGTCTGGGGAAAGTAGTGTTGTTTACTCTGGGTGCCCTGGCGCTTGTTTCAACTGGTGCCCCAATTCATGCTGCCGGATTCTGGTTTCTTTCCATGCTAAATGTGTTTTTGTTGTATATATATAGGTAGACATCATCATATGTAACGATTCAGGGAGCTCTATGATTATACTGGAAACGGAACGATTGCAGTTGCGTTACCTGCATCATGAAGACATTCCCACTCTGGTGAATCTCTGGACTGACCCGGAGGTTACCCGTTACCTGGGCGGCCCACGGGATATTGAACCCCTCAGGCAAAAACTGGCGGAAACGGCCGGCAACCCACTTCAGGAGCAATTCGTACTATGGCCGCTGGTACAAAAGAAGACCGGTCTGGTGATTGGTCAGTGCGGTATCCTCGAAAAAGAGGTGGATAACCTGCTGGAATATGAGATGATCTATGTGCTGGCGAAATCTGCCTGGGGAAATGGTTACGCCACCGAAATTGCCAGGGCGTTATGTTCATATGCCTACTATGTGCGTAATTTGAATCGTCTGATCGCTCTGGTTGAGCCCGAGAATGCCGCCTCTGAGCGGGTAGCCATCAAGGTTGGCATGCGCCTTGAGAAGGAAGTGGTCCGTCCGGGGGGCGGAATCCACCGGGTGTATGCCGTGTTCCTTCCACATTAACTTGAAGGTTTTGGTAATTAATCGAATAATAAGAAACATTGATGCCTTTCTTGAGATGGATCAGTATCCCCTCGACAGGCTCGGGGAACGGATCCTCGACAGGCTCGGGGAACGGACCCTCGGCAGGCTCTGGGAGCGAACCCCTCGACAGGCTCGGGGAACGGATCCTCGACAGGCTCGGGGAACGGACCCTCGGTAGGTTCTGGGAGCGAACCCCTCGACAGGCTCGGGGAACGGACCCTCGGCAGGCTCGGGGAACGGACCCTCGACAGGCTCCAGGAAGAAAACTTGATTGACTCTGGAAGCGGTTATTCACAAAGCCATGAAAATGATAGAAAGCAAGGAGTATATATGACCCAAACCCAAACCGCCACCCTGGCCGGCGGATGTTTCTGGTGCCTCGAAGCTGTTTTTGACAACCTGCAGGGCGTGACGGACGTAGTCTCCGGCTATGCCGGCGGGACAAGCGTGAACCCCACCTACCCGCAGGTATGCACCGGTGAGACCGGTCACGCGGAAGTCGTGCAGATCAAATTTGAACCGACTGTCATTTCCTACCGCGAGCTTTTGGAAGTCTTCTTTTCCATCCACGACCCCACCACATTGAACCGCCAGGGCGCAGATGTAGGTACCCAGTACCGCTCGGGCATCTTCTACCATTCCCCTGAGCAAAAAAAGGTCGCCGAAGAGACGATCGCCACCCTGACAGAGGAAAAGGTCTGGTCCGAGCCGATTGTCACCGAAGTTGTTTCACTGGATGTGTTCTACCCGGCGGAGGATTACCACCAGGAATACTTCGCGAAAAACCCGGCACAGGGGTACTGCCAGATGGTCGTGGCGCCCAAGGTGTCTAAATTTCGCCAGAAATTCAGCTCTCGGTTGAAAGCCTGAGTTACCAGTTGCCCGTCAGGATGCGCCCCATACAGACGCCGTTCATACTGGCCTGCATCAGCCCGCGGGTCAGGCCGGCGCCGTCACCCAGCACGTGCAGGTTTTGAATGTTGGTCTGGAAATGCCTGTCCACTACGATGCGGTTGGAATAAAACTTGACCTCCACACCATAGATCAGAGTATTGTCACCCGATAGGCCGGGCATGATGCTGTCCAATCCTTCAATGGTTTCAATGATATCCACCATGATACGGTAGGGCAATACCAGGCTCAGGTCGCCGGGGACGGCGTCTTTCAATGTAGGTCGAATGATATTCTTGGCCAGTCGCTCAAGGGTGGTTCGCCGCCCGCGTTTCAGATCGCCGTACCGCTGCACCATCACCTTGTTTCCGGACAGCATGTTGCCCATTTCCGCGATATAGCGGCCGTACTCGATGGGCGTTTTGAAGGGTTGGGTAAAATTCTTTGAAACCAACAGGGCGAAATTGGTATTGGTGGTTTTCAGGGCTTCATCTTTATAACTGTGCCCGTTTACTGTTGCCAGAGTCTCACCGTATTTTTCTTCGGCCACCTCGCCGCGCGGATTCCAGCAGAAGGTGCGCACCTTGTCTTCAAAGGTGGGGGTGTAATAGACCAGTTTGGCTTCATACAGCGTGTTGTCGATCATTCTTGTAATGGCCGCGTCGGTTTCGATGCGGCAGCCGATATCCACAGGGCCGACTTTGGAGTGAATCCCATAACGGTGACACATGCCGTTCAACCATTCACTGCCTTCCCGGCCGATGGCCACCACGACATGATCCGCCAAGAACGTTCGTCCGTCGGCGGTGACAACCCCGGTAATGCGTTTTTCATCATCCTGCAGAGGTTCAATGATGAAATCTGTGACCGGGGAATCGAAGTGCATGTCAATTCGACGTTTTTCCAGCTCATTCTGAATCCGCGAATAGATGTCGTACGCTTTCTCCGTGCCCATGTGGCGCACACCCGAGTCGATCAATTTCATATGCGCCCGCGCCGCACTCTGCCGGATGGCATCCACGGTGGGTGTGTTTTCTGTGCCATAAACGGTTACGTCAGCACCAAAGCCGACATACAGAGAGTCGGTATAGTGCAATACCTTGCGGAACTTCTCCAGTCCAATGTACTGGGCCAGGTCGCCGCCTATCTCACCGTCTTCGTTAATTGAGAGTTTTCCGTCACTGAAGCTGCCCCCGCCTGAAAAGCCGGTGGTGATGTTGCAGGGATTGCAGTTGACACAAATACCGGTTTTGCGTTTGGGGCATTTGCGTTTCTCGATGGAATGGCCTTTTTCGATCAACAGAACCTTAAGATCTGGATCCTTCTCACGAATCTCGTACGCGGTGAATATCCCACCGGGACCCGCGCCGACGATGAGCACGTCATACTTGGTTTGTGTCAGGCTTTCAACCATGCTGTATTCCCTGTAGAAAGGATGAAAAACGGACAGATTGTATCATTTTCATAATACGCCGGTTGGAGGATTTTTTATAGAGGAAAAGACATCGTGTTTTTAAGGAGAACTGTTGAGGATCCCTAAAACCCATTCGAACCGGAAAAGCGTCAATCAAAAGGGGCAAGTTGCGCATACTTTGGATCGAAATAACGTTGGTGTAATTAAACAAGTTTCTGCTTTCCTTTATGGAAGGAGGGTGCAGGGAGGATTCAAAACTGCCGGGATGTTCTCCCGGCTATAAAAAAGAATCTTCGGATACCTTTACCAAAAAAGCGCCACGTACCTGGCCTTTCACATAGATCTACTCACCGAAAATTCGGGATTGCCCTGATTTGCCGCCTGATGGATAATTAATTCATGTTCTACCAGCTTCCCATCTTTGAGAACCTGTGCCCTTCCTGGGAAAAAGTGCTTAACCTGGGAATACGTGAAGTTTTCCCAAAGGGCAGCCGCATCTTCTTCACCGAAGACCTGGTCGATGGGTTTTACTACATTGTGGAAGGTTCCATTGAGATTAACCTGCACACCGTGCATGGACCGGAAAAGGTGCTCTTCATTGTAGGCAGGGGCTGCATTTTCGGTGAGGTCTCCTGTTTCATTGGCGGTGACGCGGAAGAAGCCAGCGCCCGCACCCGGTCAGACAGCGTGTTGTATTACTTTAAAAAGGAAACAATCGAGAATGTCATCGCGCGGCGGTACCCGGAATTAATGATCGAACTGGTGCAAACCGTATCGTACAAAGCCCGCATGTTCACCGAGCTGCTTACGGACGAATTGATCAGCAACGAATTCACCCGTGTGTGCAAAATGCTGGTGTACCTGGTGCGCTTCCGGGAGATCCACATAGAAAGCGGACAGAAGCGTGTGGTATTCAACCCGGAAATGACACAATTGGATATCGCCCGGCTGATGGGGGTGCACCGCGTCACCGTGACCAAGGCCATTGGTCAGCTTAAGAGCAGGGGTATCATCCGCCAGTTTTCCAAGAAATGCCTGGATATCAGCGATTTCCCGGAGTTGCTGCGATTGGTGGAATCTACCAGTCCCTAAAATTTGTATAAAACCAGAATAACGTAGCAATAACTACATTATTAAAAACATTTTCCCGTTAGGATTTAATCACCCGGATGCATCCGGTATTCCCCTGTGCCGGCCTGTTAAATAATCATTGCCGGGAAAGATTTATATATGAACACGCATATCAAATTGTTTACCCCCGGTCCCGGGGATGTGGATGATGATGTTTTAGCTGCCCTGAGCCTTCCAGTGATGCGCCACTATGGTCCGGACTGGATGCCGGTGCATGTGGAGATGGACGAGCTGCTGCATAAACTCTTCCAGACAAAGAGTGATATCTACATGGTGCCCGGCCCGGCGTCCGCGTTGCTGGATATGGCCATTGGCAGTGTGGTGCAGGCCGGTAAAAAGATCATTGTCGGCACCAATGGATTCTTCGGAGACCGGCTGGTGGATATGGCCCGCTCACGCGGATTGAGCATTGTTCCATTTACCGCGCCGTGGGGAAAACCCCTCGACCCCGATGTATTGCGTACCCTTGTAAAACAAAATCCAGACGCGGTGGCTTTTACCATGGTGCACCACGAAACCTCAACGACGGTGCTGAATCCACTGAAGGAATTGGTATCCATTGCGAACGCGGCCGGTTTGGTGACCATAGTTGACGCCGTCTCGTCACTGGGCGGCGTGGATGTGCCGGTCGACGATTGGTCGATCGACGTTTGCGTGTGCGGTGCCAACAAATGCATTGAAGCCGCGCCGGGTGTGGGTTTTATCAGCGTCAGCCCGAAAGCCTGGACAGCAATTGATAACCATCCGGCTTCCGGAAGCTGGTACCTTGACCTGCGTCTCTGGCGGCAGTTTTTCCAGGAATGGGGCATCTGGCATCCCTCGCCGGTCACCCTGCCGACCAATGTGATCCTGGCCGCGCGTCTGGGCATTCGCAAGATATTGGAGCGGGGACCGGAGGCGCATTTCGCGCGCTATACCCGCGCCAGCCGTGTCATGCGGGCCGGCCTGACCAGTTTGGGATTTGAGATGTTTGTGCCCGAAACCTGCGCCGCGCCCATCGCCACAGCCGTTTGTGCCCGCCCGGAATTTGAATTGAGTGAGCTGACAAAATGGCTGATGGACGAGCATCACATCGCCATTGGTGCCGGATTGGGAGAGTTAAGCGGCAAGATCATCCGTGTGGGGCACCTGGGTAAGGCAACCGGCCGTGAATACATTCTGGATTTTCTGTGCGCCATCGAAGAATTCCTGCGCTGGAAGAAGGTCCCTATTCAATCTGGAAGCTGGGTAGCCGGGCTTTTTGAATAGCCAATAAAGGAACAGGTTCTATTCGAATGGAATTGGAAACGACAAAACGGATTGACCGGGTAACAGAACAGGGAACTGTTCCAACCTATGCCTGGGTGATCCTTTCCGTTACCATGTCGGCTGGTATTTGCGCGCCATTTAATCAATTCAAGGTCCCGCCGGTAATGTCGACCCTGATGGATTCCCTGGCCATTGACCTTACATCGGCCGGATTGTTGATGTCCATCTTCGCCATCACCGGTCTACTGGTCGCGTTACCGGCCGGGTTTTTCCTGACGCGATTTGGGCTAAAGACAACCGGACTGATCGCATTGGGGAGTCTGCTGGCGGGTTCAGCGTTAGGCGCAGTTTCCAATACCTACGGTTTTCTGTTTACCAGCCGTCTACTGGAAGGGATCGGAATGGGTTTGATCGCCGTGGTCGGCCCGACAGCCATCTCCGCGTGGTTTCCACCTGAGCGGCGTGGATTGCCGATGGGAATTTGGGCTACCTGGGTTTCACTGGGAAGTCTGTTGATTTACTATGCCGCCCCGATGGTAGACGCGGCCGCTGGTTGGCAAATGGTCTGGTGGACTGCCGCCAGCCTGACAGGCACTGTTATTTTGTTATTCGCGCTGTTCTTCCGAATGCCGCCAGGTCATCAAGAATCTCAAATGGCGGGCAACGCGCCTGACAGCGTGTCCATTCGGAAAACAATCAGCCGGCCGGGCCTCTGGAGACTGGCACTGGCGTTTGGCTGTTTTAATTACGCCATAATCGGCGTGATCGCGACCTATTACCCCGCCTATCTGAAAGCTGTCCAGGGCTTCAGTCTCATGGACGCGTCTCTTATCACAAGCATCAAGATGATCGTGGTCATCATCACCGCGCCGCTGGTCGGTTGGTTGGTGGATAGGGTTGGATCACCGCGGCGGATCATCTTATGGTCGTTCATCGCCCTGGCCGGTTTTATGAGCCTGCCATTTTCCATCTCCGGCTGGATGATCCCGGCATCCATGGTACTGCTGGGTCTCCTGGCGGGCGCTATTCCAACCTGCACCTTCACCTCCATTCCAGAACTGGCGGGTAAGGATGCTCCGGCCGGTATGGGCATGGGCGTTGTTTTGGTCGGTCAAAATCTTGGCCAATTACTGGGGCCGGTCATCTTTGGCGCTCTGGTGCAAACATTTGGTTGGACAGCCGCCGGGTTTTGGACCATACCGATGTTATTGATTGGATACCTGGCTGTCAGTGGAACATCCATGAAATAACCCCGGCTGTTTTGAATCGTTATCAATTTATAAACAGGAGTAAAACGAATGGGTGAATCGATACGTGCGTTGTGTAAAGCTCAGGCTGGCAAAACGGAAATCTTGCAGGGCAACATTGCCTTTGCCGTGGGGTGCGTGCGCGGCGGCGTGCACGCGGCGGATGGATACCCTGGCACACCAAGCAGCGAGGTGATTGACCGCGGCCTTTCTGAAGTGCGTGACATGATCCACGTGGATTGGTCTGTCAACGAGGCCGTGGCTTCGGCGGTTGGCGTTGGTCATACACTGGCCGGGCGCGATTGCGTGGTGACCATGAAGATTCCCGGCCTGTTCCAGGCGGGTGATATTTTTACCAGCGGTTCAGCCTTTGCACAGCAACGCGGCGGATTGGTGTATTACATCGCCAGCGACTTCACCCCCAGTTCCACCCAGCATGTCATCGACCCGCGTTATCTATTCAAGTCCTGTTTTGTGCCGGTGTTGGAACCGCGCAACCATCAGGAATTGCACGAATCGGCCGCCATTGCCGTCGAAATTGCCCGCCAGTATAAAACGCAGGTCGTCATCCTGCCCAACGGCAACCTGTGCCACAGCGAGGGATTGATCCACCTGATGGAACCGGTACGGCGCGACCCCATTCCCATGCCGGAAAGCCTGAAAGAGTTTAATGTGTTTCCGGGTTTCGCGCGCAAGAATTACAACCAGTTTATGCGGGAACGCATGCCCGCGCTGGTCGAAATGGTGGAAAGCAGCCCCTTGAACGTCTGGGAAAAGGGATCCGGCAAGCTGGGCGTGGTGACCGCCGGGATGAGCGACCTGTATGTGCGCGAGGTGAAAGACGCGCTCGGGTTGGATATGGACATTCTTTCTCTCGCCTGGACCAACCCCTTACCCATTGACCTGATCACTGAATTCTACAATTCCATCAACGGCGATGTGTATGTTATCGAAGATGGTTACCGCTTTATCCAGGAAGCCATGCAGCAGGCCGGACTGCACCCGATTGGCAAGGATGAATTCAGTTCCCTGACCGAATGGAATCCCGCGCTGGTAGCCGAAAAATTTGGAAAACCGGTGAAGCACAATACGGTGAATGTGCAGCCCATCAACCGGCCGCCGTCTTTTTGCGCGGGCTGCCCGTACCGTCTGTTTGCCCAGGAAGTAGCCTTATTGAGGAAGAAGAAACAGCTTGATACGGTCTTTGGCGATATCGGCTGCAATGGCCTTTTGTACTTTATGAACGCGCTGGATACCGCCCTGGCCATGGGCGCCAGCGAAGGTCAGCGCATTGGCTATGTGATGGATAAACCGGAAGAAGCGGCCCGCTGCCTGACGGTGGTAGGTGACAGCACGGAATGCCATACCGGCATGGATGCCACCCGCAATGCCGTCTACCGTAATGTTCCCGGTGTCAAGGTGATCCTCGACAATTCCTGGACGGGCATGACCGGCGCGCAGCCCACGCCCACGTCTCCCGTCAACCTCTCCGGCCAGCCGATGAAATTCAGCCTGCCGGATAGCCTGCGCGCTCACGGCGCCAATGTGATCGAAGTCGGCGCGTATGACCGCAAGGGAATTCGCTCTGCCCTGAAGACAGCCCTCGATGAGGCAGCCCATGGTACCTATACCACCATCGTGGTGCAGGAAGGTGTGTGCATCCAGAAAGCGGAACGCAGCACGCAGCGCGTGGTTGTTGACCCGGAAGTCTGCAAGAAATGCGGCGCGTGCCTGATCTGCCCGGGGATAGAAGCCGGACCTGACGGCGTACCGGTTGTCAATAATTTGTGCACCGGCTGCGGCGGCAGTTCCCCGGCCTGCGCGCAGATGTGCCCCACCGGTGTGCTTCACCCGATTGACCTGAAAGACCTGAAGCGCACGACCATGCCGGAATACCCGGTTCCCACCAGCCTTTTCAAATCCGGCGAATTGACCGGTACCGCGCTGCCGGAACGTTTGTCCCTGTCGATCCGCGGCGTGGGCGGACAGGGCAACCTGTTCTTTGGCGCCGTGCTCACCCAACTGGCGTCTCTGGCAGGCTACGACAAAAAGAATATTATTAAAGGAGAGACCCACGGTATGGCGCAGATGGGCGGCCCGGTGATCAGCACGTTCGCCTGCGGGCGCGCGTCCAGCCCGGTCTTCCTGCCGGGAACCACGGACTGCCTGATCGTCATGGAAAAGAGCGAAGTGCTGCGCCCTGATTTCCTCGCGCTGCTCAAACCGGGCGGCACCGTGTTGATGGCCGATACCACCATCCTCCCGTTGGGCTTCCCCAAAGACCAGTACCCCGGTGACGCACAGATCATGGCGAATCTCAAAGGATTTAAGACCATTCTGGTGGATGTGCTGGGTAAAGCCCTCGAGCTGGGTGACCAAACCGGACGGGTGGCCAACGTGGTGATGATGGGCGTGCTTTCCACGATCGCACCGTTTGACCTCTTCCCCGAAGCCGCCTGGCTGGAAGCCCTGCGCCAGGTGAACGCGAAACAGGCCATCTGGGCGGCCAACGCGGCCGCCTTCCGCGCCGGTCAGGAACTGGCGAAGACCAGCAAGGTATTGGCTTAATCCATCTGGAGGCACGTATGTTACTGAACCTTCTTGAACCGAAAAGCATTGCCGTCATCGGCGCGAGCGACGATGTCACAAAACCGGGCGGCCGGTTGACGTTGAACATCCTCACCAAGGGATTTGACGGCAACCTGTACCTGGTCAACCCCAAGGGCGGGACGATACAGGGAGTGAAAGCGTACACCTCCATCCCCGAATTGCCGGAAG
Organism: uncultured Leptolinea sp.; assembly: GCA_964420995.1. Lineage (GTDB taxonomy): Bacteria > Chloroflexota > Anaerolineae > Anaerolineales > Anaerolineaceae > Leptolinea. The sequence continues at coordinate 19,088 of CAYQUX010000031.1, forward strand.
CCCCCGACCTGACTTTGATCGGTGTGCCGGCGAAATTCGTACGCGCCGCGGTGGAAGAACTGGCGGCAAAAGGCGGCAAGATCGTGGTCGTCTTAAGCGCGGGTTTTGGCGAGCAGGGACCCGAGGGTAAAGCCGAAGAAAAAGCCCTGGCAGAGATTGCCACGAAGCATGGAATGCTGCTGCTGGGACCCAACTGCTCGGGTGTAATGACGTACGCCCACGCCAGCAAGTTCACCGGCGTGGCGTTGAAACTGGTGAAAGGCGGCATTGACTTCATCAGCGGTTCCGGCGCGACGGTTGATTTTCTGGCCGAACATGCCATGCGCCGTGGACTCAAATTCAATTCCTTCCTCACGGTGGGCAACTCCGCGCAGAGCGGCGTTCCTGACCTGATGGAGATCTACGACGCCGGCCACGGGCCGGACAGTCCGAAGGTGATGATCACCTATCAGGAAAGCATCGTCAACCCGCAAAAGTTCCTGAAAGCCTCGCGAAGCCTGAGTAAAAAAGGCGTGCTGATCGCCGGGATCAAAGCCGGCAACACGCAGGCGGGCAGCCGGGCGGCGGCCAGCCACACGGGTGCCATGGCCACCAACGACACGGCCGTGCAGGCGTTGTTTGACAAGGCTGGCGTCATCCGCGTGCATTCGCGCATGGAACTGGTGGATGTGGCCAACATTCTCACGCTGGTCAAAGGCAAAGCCGACGGCAAACGCGTGGCTATTGTCACCGATGCCGGAGGGCCGGGCGTAATGCTGTGCGACGAGCTCAACAACCTGGGATTCGAAGTCCCGGCATTCAATGAGCGTACCCGCGCGCGGCTGGCTGAAGTACTGCCGGCCGGGGCGGGCGTGGGCAACCCGGTGGATACGCTGCCCACCAGCGGCGCAGACCGCTTGGAAAAGGTTCTGACCATCCTGACCGAGGAGGTCAAAGACCAGGTGGATTACATTATCGTGATGAATGGCGACGCTGGCATGATGGACAACTGGGCGCTGTACCAGACGGCCAAAAAATTCATGGACAGCAGCCCCATCCCGATCATCCCGTCGTATGTGTCAGTGCTGTCATCTGACGTGCCGCTGGGGAAATTCCGCGAGATCGGCGGGTGCTACTTTGAGGATGAGGTCTACCTGGCGAGGGCGCTGAACCGCGTGGTCAACCGGCCGCGCATTTTCGATCCGGAGACATCCGCCGCCGGGTACGAAAAAAAGAAGATAGCCGGGCTGTTGAAAGATTGCCACGGCGCGCTGACCCCGCAGGTCACCCGCGAGGTGCTGCAGGCGGCGGGCATCCGCTTCCCAGGCCAGGTCGAATTGACGGCCAAAGCCGGGCTGAAGGACGTCTCCTTCGCCTTCCCCTGGGTGATGAAAGTGATGGGTCCGCTGCACAAAAGCGATGTGGGCGGCGTTCGCGTGGGCATCAAAGACCTCGCCGAAGCTGAAAAGGTATGGGATGATCTTCTGAAGATCAAAGACGCCACCGGCGTGCTGGTGCAGCAGATGGTCAAGGGTACCGAGGTGATCATCGGGGCGAACCGCGAGCCGGGTTACGGCCATCTGGTAGCCTTTGGTCTGGGAGGCATCTACACCGAAGCGTTGAAAGACGTGAAGTTTGCGCTGGCTCCGCTGGCCAACGAGGAAGCCGACCGGCTGATCCATTCCATCCGCTCGATAAAGTTGCTGAAGGGCGTGCGCGGCGAGCCGGGCATGGATCTGGACACGCTGCGCGATATCCTCATCCGCATCGGCTTGCTGGTGACGGATTTCCCGGAGATCCAGGAACTGGACCTCAACCCGGTGAAGGGCTACGGCAAAGACATTTTCACCGTGGACGCCCGCATCCTGGTGGATTGAATCCCCCGCGATGGCTGAGCCCCCGGCATTGCATGTCTTGATGCAAGTGTCGAAACCATGATTGCCCTCGATAAGCTCGCCCTCGACAGGCTCGGGCAACGGATATGTGGACGCATACGTCCTGGTGGATTGATCACCCCATGGTCTCCACTCACCTGCACTTCATAAAACGCAGTGCGGCGTAAAGTGTCCCGAAGGCGGCTCAACACCTGAAATTCTCATGTCATTGCGAGGAGCGCTTTTTGCGACGAAGCAATCTTCTACTAAACCTGGATTGTTCCATGTGCGAAAAGAAAAGCACAAACGAAAGGAAGATTGCTTCACCCTTCGGGTTCGCAATGACATCCAAACTGGCAAACTGTATTACTATTAACCCATTCCAACCCTGTGAGGCTGACCATGACCAAACGCTATTCCATCTCAAATGAAGTCTTTGAAAAATTCCCCGGCTTCTGCCGCGGCGTGGTCGTGGCCACCGGATTGACCAACGGGACGTCTCCGGCGGATCTGGTTGACCTTCTGCGCAAGGCCGAAGCTGCCATGCCGGGAATGTTGAGCATGGATACCATCCTGGAAAATTCCCGCATCGCCTCGTGGCGCGAGGCGTACCGCTCCATCGGCATCAAGCCGACCGAATTCCGCCCCTCGGTGGAAGCCCTGGCGCGGCGCGTGCTGCGCGGCGAACCGCTGCCGCTGATCAGCACGCTGGTGGATATCGGCACACTGGTTACCATCCGCCACCTGCTGCCCACCGGCGCGCATGCCATCGATCATCTGATGGGTGACATTGAACTGCGCTTTGCCCGCGGCGACGAGAACTTCATCCCCTTTGGCACCGATACACTTGAGCACCCCGCACCGGGTGAGATTATCTTTACCGACGGCGACACGGTGATGACCCGCCGCTGGACGTGGCGCCAGTCCAACCACAGCCTGGTGGTGCCCGAGACCACAGCCGTAGAAGTCAATGTGGACGGGCTGCCACCCTTCACCCAGCGCGACGTGGATTCGATCTGCGTGGAGGTGGGCGACCTGCTGGTGAAGTATTGCGGCGGAACGTACCGCTATGAGGTGCTGACCAGGGATCACCCGGTGATGGATTTAGACTGAATTTTTTGATAAGTAAAATCAAAAAAAGGTTCCTTCGAGCGTCTGCTAAAATACTAAGAGTCACTATTTTTAATATAAGAGTTCCTTTCACAGGGTGGGTTATGAAAAAAAACCTCTTAATCTCAATATTTTGTCTGGTGATTTCGGCATGCAGTTCAATAAACTCAAATCCCCAGACAACTCTGGTTTCTTCTATAGATCGAGAAAAACAAACTATTTATCCAACCACTACCCCTCAATCTACAACGAAGGTAAGTCTAACACCAACTTTTCCACCAACACAAACCCAAACCCACACGCCAACTCAAACCCAAACCCAAACCCACACGCCAACTCAAATCCCGACCATAACACCTACTTTAACAAGTACTTTCGATCTCTCAATAATAGGCAAACCAGAGAAACCTTTTATCTCTAGGCGTCCAAAGCCGGTTTACAACGAAAAGAATTATGAAATCTATCAACAAATCATTCACGGGAGGAAAATCACAGTAGCCTGGGAAAAGGAAGCAAAAATCTCAATCGCCAAGCAACAAGAGATCAGTGATTTTTATTTTCAAACATTTAGTAGCTGGTGGGAAATTTTCGGTGGATTCCCTTATGATTCGTATACAGTTGTTATGAAAAAAAGCGCGAATAATCAAGGGGAAACCGGAGTTGGATACGAGGAGACTGCCAGCACATACTCAGACACGCTGGATTGGCATTTAAAAGAAAGAATAACTCACGAAGTTTTTCATGCCTGGGTTGGAAATGCGATTTGTGATAAAGATGTTAAGAAATTCGATGAAGGGTTATGGTTTCGTGAAGGTATAACGCAGTATTATGGCGATAGAGGATCCGGGGAAGCTGGTTATCAGAAGTGGATGCGGGAACATTATAAAATTTATAAAGACCGAATACTCGGAACTGAGATGGATATCCCAATTTTCGATATGCCGGAAAAATCAAAAGCAATGGGTGAATCAGTCACTGGATCAAATCGTAATTATCGATTAAATGTGTACTGGAAAGGTGCGCTCATCGCTTATATGATCGATTTGAAATTGCAGAATTACGGTCAGTCATTGGATGATTATCTAAAATATCTTTATGAAACTTATTCTTTAAAACAGCAATGTTTCACAACGACTCAGGCTAAATCCGCCTTGAATAAAATTTCAGGTGATGATTGGGCGGATTTCTTCGATGCTTATATATTTGGTACAGAACCATTGCCATTGGATGGAAACTTTGAATTTCTTGATCATTGATGGGGTCAAAAAATGGTATTTTGAACAAGGCTTATTTTAAATACCATGAAATTCTGTCATCAGATGATGGAATATCGTGGTAATATGTCAATGTGATTGAACGAAAAGCTCTTCTGACCTCTTTACACGCCCGATTGGAGAATAACCGGGTGGTTGCGCTTGTCGGTCCAAGGCAGTGCGGCAAGACAACGCTGGCCCGCCAGTTTGTCGATCCAACTTCCATCAACTATTTTGATCTGGAAGACCCTTTGAGCCTTGCAAGATTGGACCAACCCATGACCGCCCTTCGCGATCTGACCGGTCTTGTGGTGATTGATGAAGTGCACCGTAGGCCTGATTTATTCCCGATAATCCGTGTATTGGTCGATAGAGATCCTTCTCCTGCCCGATTCCTCATACTGGGGAGCGCTTCACCAGATCTATTACGCCAATCCTCTGAATCGCTGGCTGGCCGTATCTCCATTTTGCCGATGGCTGGTTTCAGCCTGGAAGAGGTGGGTGGCGATAAACAAAACCAGCTATGGCGGCGCGGCGGATTTCCTCTCTCATATACAGCCGGCAATGATGATATCAGTTTCGACTGGCGGAATGATTTCATTCGCACATTCCTTGAACGCGATATTCCACAATTTGGATTCCGGATTCCTTCCACCACCCTTTATCGTTTCTGGAATCTTCTGGCTCATTACCACGGGCAGGTTTGGAACGCAGCGGAAATTGCCCGGACGTTGAACATCAGCCAGTCCACTGTCAAACGCTATGTGGACTTACTGCAGGATCTGTTTATGGTACGCCAGTTACAGCCCTGGTTTGCCAACCTGGGGAAAAGACAGGTGAAATCTTCCAAAGTTTATATTCGCGATACAGGTCTCTTGCACACACTGCTGGGTATCCGCACAGAAAAGGACCTGCTGCTTCATCCCCGATCCGGAGCCTCGTGGGAGGGATTTGTCGTTGAGGAAGTGATCAAGACCGCGAATCCTGACGAAGTTTTTTTCTGGGGAACACATTCCGGTGCTGAATTGGACCTCCTGCTGATCAAGAACGGATTGCGCATTGGGGTGGAATGCAAGCGGGTTGACGCGCCGCGCATGACCCCGTCCATGCGTGCGGCAGTCACTGACCTTGATCTATCACGGTTGCTGGTAATCTACCCCGGCGACCGCGCATACCCGTTGGGCGATACTGTTCAGGTTGTTCCGCTCTCCAGCCTGGCGCTTGACCGGTCTTTGTTTGCTGTTTAGATGTGGGTTGGATTGCTACCCGACCTGCTAATTTAAGCTTACCCGGATCATCACCACATTATCCACCGCTTTGCGGATCTCATCCGCGCGCGGTTCGCCCGTCTCGTCAAAGGTGACGCTGTAATATTGGGCGTCGCTGCGCACCACTTTGAGGTGCTCCGTCAATCCGGCTGCCATGGCAACCTTATCGGCAACGGTCACGTCAGCCTGACCGGTGTAGTCCTTCCCGCGAATCCGCAGGCTGACAGGCGCGCCGCCGGACAGGTTCTTCCACCACTCGCCGTGGGTGAAAATGGTCACCGTGCTGCCGTTCTGCGAGTAGCTGACCGGGGTGGAATACGGTTTGCCGCTCTTGCGGCCGGTGAAGGTGATCACCGTGATGGTCTTGCTGACCATGCCGTGCAGCGGCGAACGCAGGATGAACTTCATCATCGCGTTGACGGCGGGCGGAATGGTGGTTTTCTGTTCGGTCATGTTCATTTCCTCCTGATGGAAAAACTGTAACAGAGATGGATGAGGGTGTCAAATGCGGGCTGTGCCGGGAACCAGATTTTATTTTGTAGTATGATTTAACTGGATGAGATCATCCAGCATGTTACACACAAATCATTTCCTGAAACGGGAGGAACAGCATGGCAGGTAAATTTGTCGTTACGAAAACAAAAAGCGGAAAGTTCATGTTCAACCTGAAAGCCGGCAACGGTGAGATCATTCTGACCAGCGAGGAATACGCCGCCAAGGCCAGCGCCATGAACGGCATCGAATCCGTAAAGAAGAACGCGGTTGACGAAGCCCGCTACGAACGCAAGGAAGACAAGAGCGGCAAGCCGTTCTTTGTGCTCAAAGCCGGCAACAATGAACCCATCGGAAAAAGCGAGGCGTACTCATCTCCCTCGGCCATGGAAAACGGTATCAAATCGGTGATGTCCAACGCCCCCGGCGCCGCGGTGGACGATCAGACTGCCGCGTAGATAATTTTGTATATCCAGTAATGAGTAATGCGACGGCGCCCTTTGCGGCGCCGTCTTTATTTGGTTGTTGAAAATTGGATGGATGATTAAGATGCAGTCTCGTGGCATAATGATGGGGTAATGGAGGTTTTCCTGTTTGGATCCGCCCGCGGGCGGGGAGGTGGGATATGTCTCTGGCAACCGCTATGAGCAATGTGAACTGGCTGGCTGTGATCGTCGCGGCTGTCATCCATATCGTTCTGGGATTGATCTGGTTCCAGAAGCCGTTGTTCGGCAGCGCCTGGGCGGCGTTGACCGGCAAGACGCTCGACCCGGCGCAGAAGTGGCTCCCCGCCGGGGTGCTGGGACACCTGTTGATGGCCTATGTGCTGGCGGTGATGGTCAACCTGGCCGGCGCGGTGACCGTTGGAGCGGGCGCGCTGGTCGGCCTGCTGGGGCTGGTGGGATTCGTGATCCCGCTGGAATGCGGCGAACTGGTATGGGAGAAGATCCCCTTCAAGCTGTGGCTGATCCGCGTGGGCAACCAGTTGGTCGGGCTGGCGGTGACCGGCGCCATACTGGCGGTCTGGCGTTGATCGTGCCGGGGCTGCCTTACGGCGCCTGGCTGGGGCTGTGCCTGGCCGGGCTAACTGTGCGCATGGTGTATGAGGCGCTCAAGCAGCGCGGAAAGATTGACCCGCGCAACAGGTGGGTGTTACTCGCGGCGGTGCTGGGTATGAGCCTGTTTTTGCCGTCCTGGTACTTTTTCTGCCCGCTGGACCCCTGGCGCGTTGACCTGCCGGCGGCCGTCAGCCTGCTGGGGTTGATCCTGGCGCTGGGCGGGGCGGCGCTGGCAATGGCCGGGCTGATCGCCCTGCACGGGGTGGAGAATATTGACCACCTGGTGACGGACGGGCTGTTCAAGTACCTGCGCCACCCGATGTACACCGGCTTCATCCTGTGGATCGCCGGCTGGATTTTGTATTCCGGCGCGGGGATGAGCCTGATCGCGGGGGTGGTGAGCATTGCCTGCGTGCTGTGGTGGGCCCGGCTGGAAGAGGCGAAGCTGATCGAGGTGTATGGGGAGGAGTACAGGGAGTATAGAAAGAGGACGTGGGTTTAAAAACTGGATAATTGACCAATAAAAAACTGTGCCATGGTTTACGCGTTGATCACCTGCCATGTGAAGGGTTACACCGTCACACTGCTGCCGGTTATGCAGCTGGTGGAGTTTGTCAGTAAGCTGTAAAACCAGGAGAAGACTAATGCCCCCGACGTGGCGGTGGACGATCAAACGGCCGTGTATGCATAACTGCTCAACGAGGGGAGACGGTTTCTGAATAGGTTGCGTCTTTTAATAATTATTAAAGAATTGCATAATTACCGATAGAAATTAACAATTGAGAACAAATCACTTATGATAACTCGCGTAGACTAATTACATTCAAAAAAGACAATAGTTTAACTACACCTAAGAATATCAAGTGAATAGAAGGTTTATAATATATTGAAAGATATTCATTTGGTATGTTTAAATGCAGGATTTATGGGGAAATATATTCAATAACAGTCAGAAAAAAATATGAGAATTTGCGACTATTTTTACATCCAAGAAAAAAATGAACATACTCATATATGGTATCTTTCTGTTCACGGAAGAAACCCTGGTTATCCAATTGATGATTTAGCTTATGACCTAGCAAATAGGATAATGGAATTTCATTTGAGGAATAACCAACAATTACTCCAAGGGTGGAAAAATAGAATAAATGGTGGGTCACCTTTGACAGGTACATTAAAAAAGGTTTTGGAAAAAGGTTTTATTGAACCAATTGTAGGTCTTCCAGAGAATGTAAATAGTACTTCTGTTGACCATTTGGAAGGTTATATTTGTCAGGCATTATGGTACTTTTTTTATATTGATTTATGTCCTGAAAATCTTTTAAAAGTTGATCCGCCAGGATTTAAAGTTACAGACCCTGGGGGTGACGCATTAGCAATTCATCGTGATCTAGATGGTTCACTAAGTTTCCGATTATGGGAAATAAAAAAAAGTACTGGTTCATCAACAAATCCTCATATTAATTCTACAATTGCAGCAGCTTATAGACAATTAAAAACAAACGCAATGGAATACCTTGCGCGATATACAAATATTGGAGAATATATCGAAAATGAGGAATTGCATAAGTTTTATGGAAACCTTGTTGAAATGTGGGCAGATGGTAGTAAAGAAGCATCTGCAGGAGTTTCAATAGCGACCTCAGAAAGCCAAATTCCAGCTGATTGTTTTTCGACTTTTGGAGATCAATTCCCTCAATTTCTTGATCCAAATCGCTTGCGTGGTATGTTAACTGGCGTTCTTGATTTTCCTGCTTTTGCAAAAAGCGTTAGAGAGTATATATGGAAAGGGATTTAGACCCCGATTTCCTTTTTACTGCACTTCAAAAACATGACCACCTCCCTTCAGTTGATGAAGTTAAAGGACTTTTAACTGATGCAGAATTGGCATTGCTTGAAAAAAGAAAAAATTTGACAGATGATTTAATATTGACTGGGTGGTATTTATTTGCTATAGCATCATCTAAATCGGCTTTAGAAAAGTATGGATACGAACGAAGAAAAGCGGCTTATAGTGTAGCAGGCCATATTTTTGACCTTGTTTTACAATCATTTTCCTTATCAAAATTTGAAAGTTTAAAATATTGTTTTGCTTCTGAAATTTCTTATTTGCGTAGTGGTCTTGATCCAAATGCAATTGCAGTTTTTCGACGTGAATTCCCTTATGGTCTTATTCATGATGATAACGAACCTCAATATATTTCTGCCCTAAAATTAGGTACCGCATTTCTTGGTTTTGATATAAGATATGTGTTTCAAACTACTAGACAAATAATTAATAAACAAGATTTATTAATAAAAGAATTGATTGATTTTAATATTTATTTATCCCCTTATGCTACATTTGCCGGTGTAGTACATGGTTTACGTGATCTGACAAGTTTCCTGGTATATGGTAGAAAGGATTTATTATCACGTGCGTATGATAGTCTTATTTCTGCCGTAAATAATGAAATCTCATTTTCTGATCGTATTGAAAAATGGATCGCTGCAAATATCTTGGGTATAGTAGATGATTTGGGAAATTCATCTATATGGTCAATTTTCCCCTCAACAAATAGTAGTACTATTCAAAAAGCATTCACTATGGGAAGTCCACGAGTATTAACTTTGTGGCCACCACAAAAAGACCTAGTAAATACTATAAATACAAATGGGTTTAACCTATTATCTCCAAACACAAAGAGAATGTTTATTTCCACACCAACGAGCAGTGGAAAAACATTATTAGCTCAAATCCTTGTTGCTGATCATCTTACGCATAACTCAACTTCAGTATGTTTTGTAGCACCGACTAGAAGTCTCTGTTCTGAGATTTCAAGATCACTTGATTTAAGATTGCGCTATTTAAACAAAAAAATTTCAACAAATATGCCAGAGGGTGATTGGTTAAATTTTCTTATTGAAGACGAGTTAATGAATGAAGTTGAAGTTATGACTCCTGAGCGATTGTCATATTTAGTACATAAAGATAGGCAAAAGTTATTACAAAAATTTGGTATGTTCATATTTGACGAAGTTCATATGTTAAATGATGAAAACAGAGGTTGGACTTTAGAAGAAGATCTTACATTTTTACATAATGTTACTTGTGGATTTCATCATAAATTAGTATTAATTTCAGCTGGGATTGGTAATAGGAATCACTTTATTCAATGGATGACCACTGGAGAAAACACTCCTTTATCTTTTCATTCAGATTGGCGAGGTCCAAGACGTGTGAGTGCGGTTTGGAGAATTGAACCTGACTGGAAGAATGGAACCGAAGAAAAATCGCGGATAAAGGAAGTAATATCTCGAAAGAATTTCCCACAAAAAGGATATTTAGATATTCGAGTTTCGCATTCTGGTGAGTTTCGTACAATTTCATTCCCTGAAATTATTGGGAATATAGTAATTGATGAATACGAAACTGGGAAAATGAAGAAAGTTGATAGGCTTAGTTCTGCAAATTATAAAATGATTTGCCCATTAATTCAATATCTATCAGATCTAGGTCCTATAATGGTAATAGAAACAACAAAATCAAATGCATCAAGACTTGCATTATCGTTGTATGATGATAATTCAATAGAGGAGAATGATAACAATCAGCATATTATAAATTTGATCAAACTTAGGATGGGTGCTAATCATCCATTATGCAGGGTCCTTAAAAAAGGAATTGCTTATCATCACGGTTCCCTACCTGCTGAGATTCGTTCTTTGATCGAAGATGGAATAGCCGATGGATCAATAAGAATAGTAATTGCGACCACTTCCTTGACAGAAGGTGTGAATTTTCCTGTAAAAACTGTAATCATAGCAAATCAAGGTGTCTATAGTTCTGAAGGTTATAAAAAATTTATTACAGGCTCAAAACTCTTAAATGCAATTGGTAGAGCTGGTAGGGCGGCTAAAGAAACTGAAGGCATAGTAGTATTGGCGGGACAAATAAACACTCAGCCTAGTGATTTCCAATCATTAAGACCTTGCGATTCTGATTTACAAGTATTGTCAACACTTGCGAGTGAAAAAGCCCTAGAGGATTTAGCTACATTTGAGAATTTAGAACGGGTTTATCAAGATGCCATTATTCAAATAAATTCTGGCAAAGTATCTGATTTTATTAAATTTATATGGTTTTTAGCATCCGAAAAAGAAGAGGCAACAAATATACCAAGTAAAGATGAAATACTTTATGTTTTAACTTTTTCTTTAGCTTGGCAGCAACTTGATATAAAAGAAAAAGAACGTTGGGAAAAAATTATTGATTCTACACTTCGTGTGTATATAAAAACCCCAAAGCAAAAGCGAAAAAAATGGTCTGTTTCTGGTTCATCCATTAATTCCTCGATAGTAATTGATAATATCGCAAGAGAAATATCAGAAGAACTTGCAGAGACAAAACATACTATCGATTCTGAAACGATTATAAAAATGATTCTTGGACAGAGCCGGATTGATAGAATTTTGTCTTTACCTGATGTGCCAAAAAGAAAAAATTTTTCCACTAGGAATAATTCAAGTGGTTCTCCTCTAGTAATCCCTATTGAATTACTTATGCTTGATTGGATTAATGGTTCTAGTCTAATAGAAATTTCTTCTAAATATTTTTCGTCAGTAAGTGATGTAGATTTTCGTTTTGAACAAGTAAATAATTTCATTTACGATTATTTTGAGGTATTTCTTCCAAAAATATTTGGAATAATTATTGAATGGATTAATGAATATTTAGTCGAAATGCACCAAGATCTTATAATTTCAAAAACAATACCTTCCTATATTCGATGGGGTGTAAATAATGATGATGCCATTTTATTAATGATAAACGGAATTAAATCAAGAACACTTGCATTGAAAATATCGCGTGAATGGCTGATGCTTAAATCTACTGGAAATATTTATGATTGGATTCGTAATATGGATTTTGAAGAGTGGAGGCAAAAATTCTCACCGTCAAATTCAGAATTAAGAAATCTTCTAGAATATTCCAGAATAAAAGAAAATAATCTATTGTCAAAATTATTTGAAAATAACCAAATTGAATTTAAAGTGAAATCATTATTTTCAAATTTCCCGAGAACCGTTTGCTTTTTAAAAGAAACTGGTGAGGATGAAATTGGTTTGATTGAAATAAAAGTGAACGGGGAAACAGTTGCTTTAATTAATAGTTATGACCATATTGATATTGAAAATATCCTACAAATTGGTTTGGACACGACTTGCTTTTTCTTCACAAAGGATAGTGAAGGGTATTTGTCAATTTTCTTGAATAAACAAGAGGAGTAAAAACCTTTTTATGAATTTCCCACATTTCGATATATTTTAAAGCCCCGTCTATCGCCTGTGTACTGATTATTTAATTATTATTTACTTTACAAAACTTAAATAACTAGACGATTAAAATTATCCATTTATAAAAGAAATTTCCACTTACTAATTGGATCGCAAATAATCACACATTATTACATCTATATTTATCCGACAGATTTCAGAACTAACCCCATCACTTCGCTGCCGTTGAGCATTTGGGTAAATTTCAAGCCGGAATGTATAATGGTTCCTTTGTAAGCATTCATTCGGAATTCTTTCGGGCTATAATATTCCCCTAACACTTCCTTCCTGCCGGATGTATATTTTTAATAGTAGGTGAGGATCAAACATGATCCCACCATGACATTACCTCACCGAATCCTGTCTACTTTCAAATAAAAGCCTGCCTACCGTGACCTCACTGCACCCATGACACCAGCCAGTGGATCATCAGGTCGGTGCTGAGGTACGCGCCGGTCTCATCCAGCGGGTCGCCGTTCGGGACAAAGGGCAGCTCCCGGCGAGCTTCACTGCCAATGAAGTCCTGCCACATCAGGGTCTTGCGGTTTTTCGGGTCCACCAGCGTCAGCCGGCAGGTGCGGGTACCTTCTGTGGTGAAACAGCGGTGCTGCACCACCACCGTCAGGTCGGCGGGACTGGCGGCGCGCAGTTCCTGCGGTAGTTTGTAGTGCAGGTCAGAGATGGCCTTGCTGTCCATATCCACGATCAACAGCTTGCCGGTGATCAGCGGCAGGTCATCGTTGGTTGGCTCATATTTTGCCATATACGCGGGAAGATGCGGTAGAAAGTTGGCCTCGTAAGATTCCCGCACGCTGGCCTCACTGGCCTTGCCAGCTTGAAAGAGGAAATACACCGTGGGGGTAATGACCAGGCAGGCCAGCAGCAGCAGTCCCAGCGCGATCCACAGGCAGGCCGATGAACCCTTCTTTTTTTCCACTGGCGGGCGGGGGGCATACATCTGCTCGATCTGCGCTGTCAGGAACGGTGATAAAAGTACAGAAAAGGACGGAATAAAAAGTCCCCTAAAC
>CAYQUX010000032.1:0-31677 GCA_964420995.1 uncultured Leptolinea sp.
GTGTTACATTCTACCGGTCCTAACCGTTCTGTTGGCCATTCTTTTATTCGCCGGGGTAATTTTTTGGGTAACCCGGAATAACACGATGGGGTCAGACTTTTACATCTATTACACGGCAGGGCGGAATATGACAACCAATCACCAGTCGCCTTACGCCGAACTGGTGGGCGAAATGAGCCAGATGGCCGTTCTTAAACATCCGGCTGGAAAAGGGGAAGACCAGTTGCGGTACGTTTACCCGCCTTATGGTTTGCTCCCCATCCTACCACTGACCGGTTTGCCGTTTCCTGTAGCGCAAGCCGTCTGGATGGCAATATCACTGGTGACCATACCATTTTCCATCCTGATTGGGTTTCGACGGGTTTCACCCTGGTTTTTGGCATCCCTTTTCTTGTTGTATCCGCTTTTCTTTGGATTGATGTTGGGGAATATGAATATGCCGGTGATGGCCATCCTATTTCTGCTGGCCGGCCGATTGCCGCATTGCAAACCACAACAACGGGGAGAATCCATACTATTGGGTTTGTTGATGGCCTGGGCGACGATTAAACCGCAATTTTCCAGTTTCTTTTTGATTGTTTTCGCCCTGATCGCATATAAAAATCGAAATCTTACCTTTCTTTACAGTTTCGCCGGTGGACTGATTAGCCTGCTGGCTTTCAGCTTCTGGCTGGTTCCAGATTGGATACCGCAATGGCTGAGCCTACTCCGCCGCTATCCAGGTTATATAGGCGGTCAGATTCCCATCACACCCCTGCTGACCCGGTTCTCCACGACAGGTCAATTTCTCGTGTACCTGATAGCCGCTCTGGCTTCTGCCGGAGTGATCGCCTGGTGTTTATATCGTTTGTGGAATGGCCGAATGACATATCAGGCCGTTCTAGCCGCCGCGGGGCTCGTCGCCTACCTCTTTCATCCCACCGGTCTTTCATACGACCAGATGATCTTCATCCTGCCATTCATCTTTTGGTTGCTGGTAACATGGCCGCGCCACCCGGGTCATTCACTTTTGCTTTGGCTGACCGCGTTGGTCAGTTCGTGGGGTTTGCTCTATCTCAACCTGAGTCAGCTTTGGCCTGCGGCGACCTATTATGGTTTGTATTTTCTCTATATCCTTTGGATCGTGTTCGAATGGCCGCGTCTTTCCGACTCCTCCGGGGAAAAAAGGCTGTCTCCATCAACCTGAATAAAAAGAGGTGGAACACAAATGTGTATCCACCTCACGTAAGGCAAACAAAAACGAGAATCTAGCGGCGGGAGGAATGTCCCCGGTCACCGCCGCGATCACCGCCGCCGCGGTTGCCATAAGAACTGCGGCCGCCTGAACGGCCTCCGCGATCACCGCCGCCCCGGTCGCCACTCGGGCGGCCCTTGCGGTCGTGTTCCGCGGCTTCTTCCACGGTCCACCCCTCCAGAACAGCCTGGCGCGACAGGCGGATCTTGCCCTGCGGGTCAATTCCGGTGACCATGACGGTCAGTTCGTCGCCCATCTGGACAATATCTTCGACCTTGTTGACACGCTCAGAATCAAGCTGGCTGATATGCACCATTCCATCCATGCCGGGCAATATCTGTACGAACGCGCCGAAATCGGCGATACGCACCACTTTACCGGTATAGATGCGGCCAAGTTCCGGTGTTTCGGTCAGGCCTTCAATTCGCTCGCGGGCGACAGCCTCACCAATTCCATCAACGGCGGCAATATACACCGTACCGTCATCATCGATATCGATCTTGGTGCCGGTTTCTTCCTGCAGACTGCGGATGTTCTTTCCACCCGGTCCGATGATCGCACCGATCTTGTCCACGGGAACCTTGATGACCGTGATGCGTGGGGCATGCGGTTTCAATTCCTTGCGGGGTTCGGGGATAACCTCGGTGATCTTGCCGATGATAAACAGACGGGCTGTGCGCGCCTGGGAGAGAGCCGTAGCCATGATTTCAGGGGTGATACCGGCAATCTTGATATCCATCTGCAAGGCGGTGATACCGGCTTCCGTGCCGGCCACTTTGAAGTCCATGTCACCAAGGTGATCTTCCAATCCCTGGATGTCGGTCAAGATGGAGTAGTCGGCACCTTCCTTGATCAAACCCATGGCTACACCGGCCACAGGCGCCTTGATCGGAACGCCCGTATCCATAAGTGCGAGGGTTGAGCCACAAACCGAGGCCATAGAGGAAGAGCCGTTGGATGACAACACTTCAGAGACCAACCTCAGGGTGTATGGGAAGGATTCTTCCGCGGGAATAACGGGAACCAACGCGCGTTCCGCCAGAGCGCCGTGACCGATCTCGCGGCGTGATTGTCCGCGCAGCATCTTCACCTCACCGGTGGAATACGGCGGGAAATTGTAATGATGCATGTAACGTTTGGAATCCACCGGGGAGAGGTTATCGAGTTCCTGGGCTTCCTTGGGAGTGCCAAGTGTGGCCATGGTAAGAACCTGGGTCTCACCGCGTGTAAAAAGGCCTGAACCATGCGCGCGGGGACTGATCCCGACCTCGCACCATATGGGGCGAATCTCGGTAAGGGCGCGTCCGTCGGGACGTTTGCCGTCTTTAAGGATACGCTGCCGTACCACCCGTTTGTAAACCTCTTCAAAAGCCTCTTTATACTTTTTGGTTTTGGCTTCATCTTCCCCGGCTTCAGCAATTAAACCGCTGCTGATCTTTTCGACAGCCTCATTCAATTCCGCCTTGGTATGCGGTGCATCCAGAGCGGTATTTATTGCGCCGGAGATTTTGGTGTAGGCTTCCTCCACAATGGATTCTTCCAGAGGGAACAGGGGAACTTCACGTTTGGTTTTGCCAACTTCCCTGGCCATTTCCAACTGGGCATCCACCAGCGGTTGAATGGCTTTGTGACCAAAGGTCAGCGCTTCAACCATGTCAGCTTCCGCAACTTCGTCAGAGCCGCATTCAACCATCAGAATGGCGTCACGCGTTCCGGCGATGCGCAGGTCAAGATCAGATTTATCAATTTCAGGGTATGTCGGGTTGACAATGAATTTGCCGTCAACACGACCGATGCGTACAGCTCCAACCGGTCCAGCCCAGGGGATGTCAGAGATCATCAGGGCGGCAGAAGCCGCGTTTATGGCCAGCACATCCAGCGGATTTTCTGCATCAGAAGATATGGTGAACAGGATAACCTGAACTTCATTGCGCATGGATTGATCGAACAAGGGACGCAGCGGACGGTCTGTCAGGCGGGCAACCAGAATGGCTTCCTGGCTTGGGCGGCCTTCACGTCGGAAGAAGGAACCCGGGATACGCCCGCCGGCGTACATGCGTTCTTCATATTCCACAGTCAACGGGAAGAAATCCTGTCCTTCACGCGGTTCGGCCCCCATGGTGGCGGCGGCGAAGATCACAGAGTCACCGATGCGTGCGGTGACAGCTCCACCGGCCTGCGCGGCCAGTTTTCCGGTTTCAAAAACAACCGTTTTACCGCCGATATTGGCGGTGAATTGCTTGACATTTGGTGTCATTTTTCATCCTTTTCCCGCCTGTTAGGGACTGAAAGCCGGGGAGGACGTTGTCCTCAACGAATTTCAATTCCCAACTGACGGGCCTAAATTGGGCTAAGAGAGCAGGTAGTTGGTTAATAACCACTTGCCTGCTCTCACATTCACGTTACTTCTGGCGGATGCTCAGTTTTTGGGTGATGGCCACATAGCGGTTGTAGTCTTTACGTCGCACGTACGCAAGCAACCGACGGCGATGGCCAACCATTTTCAACAGACCGCGCCTTGAAGAATGATCCTGCTTATTGCTGCGCAGGTGCTCGGTGAGTTGCGAGATGCGCTTGGATAAAATGGCGATCTGCACTTCAGCCGAGCCAGTGTCACCTTCGTGCTGGTGAAACTGTTCGATAAGTTGGGTTTTCAATTCTTTTGTAATCATTTGACTTCTGCAGGCTCCTTATTGTTTATCGCAGGTCTCCTGATTCGCAGTTAATTAACCGCAAATCGGACCAGTCAAGTTAGGAATTATACCAGATATCCAGATTCGTGTTTTTAGCCAGCCGGCTGATCCTGTATAACCCTGCGAAGGTTTGCCTGTCCCTCGGCTGGAAATTCGGGCAGGCATTTTCTGATCAGTCGGGCCAGAATTGGATTGTTTGTGCGATTAAAACACTGCCGCAGGAAAAAAGCTGTTTCCACGGAAGAACGCCGTGCCAGACCTGCAATCAAAACTTCCAGGTCATGCAGCGTTGACCGGTTGGTCTGCTCCACCGGCCCGGATAGCAGTCGGTAGATGACCGGCAGATTCTCAAACTCGCGATCCGCGATCACACCCTGCAGGGCGCGAAAACCGATAAGCTGCTGGGCCAATGTTTCAGAGTTCACCCAGCGTTCCACCAGATCGAACCAGACATCCAGATTGGCCGTCCGCAGTTGCATACCGCTGCGCTGCAACAAAGCCTCCTGCACCAGTGGATTTTCTCTGGAAACGCAATAGTTTATGAGCATATCAGCCGCTGCGATGGGCTCTTTGCGGGCGGCGAAACCAATTAATGAAGCTGCCAGAAGGCGCGGTTCCAGATGGTCTTCCTTCCATAATTCGGCAGCCAGAGTTAACGCCTGCAAGGGTGCGTTTTCCGCAGGTTTCTGCAATGACTGCTCCACCGCCTGAAGAAACAAAGGCGGCACGCCATAGCGTGGAATCAGCGGCGCCGGCCTGGCCAGGTTTCCCGGCCGGGTGATCCGATCAGCATAGAATTCCAGGCGGTCTTTGAGCAGCCGTTTGAACTCCACCGGTTCTGACAGGCATCCTGCCAGCTCCTCAGCCTGTTTCTTGAGACGGTTTAACTCAACAGCCGGCATGGATTAATACGCGCGCGAGAAGTACACTTTTTCGCTGGCAGGTTTTCCACAAACGATGCACGTACCGGTTCCGCCTTCCTGATCCAGCGGGATATTGCGGGTGGTGGCTTTGGTGTCTTCTTTGACTTTTGCTTCACAGGCCGCATCTCCACACCACCAGGAATACGCCCAGCCATTTGAGAGGACTTCCTTCAATTCTTGGTAGGATTTTGGATCAAAGATGTGATCCTTGCGGAATTGAACAGCCTTCTCGAAAATGCCATTCTGGATCTGATCCAGCATATCGGCTACGGTTTTTGCCGCCCCTGCCTGCGGGACAAAGGATTTGCCATCCCGACCCGGAATGTCGCGCCGCGCCATGGCAAAGGTGCCTTTTTCCACATCCTTGGGACCCACCTCAATACGCAGCGGAACACCGCGCAGTTCCCAGTCATTGAATTTGAATCCGGGGGTAACTTCAGACCGGTCATCTATCTTCAAGCGGAAAGCAGAGAGCTCCCCTTTTAATTTTTCCACCACCGGCATGACGGCGGAACGCTCCGCGTCATTCTTGTAAATAGGCACAATCACCACCTGATACGGCGCCAAACGCGGCGGCAGCACCAAACCCTGGTCATCGCCGTGCGCCATGATGATGGCACCGACAAACCGGGTGGATAAGCCCCAGGAAGTCGTCCAAACGTGCTGCAACTGGTTATTGAGATCAAGGTACTGGATATCAAAGGCTTTGGCGAAATTCTGCCCCAAAAAATGCGATGTTCCAGCCTGCAGGGCGCGCGTGTCACCCATCATGGCCTCAATGCTGTAGGTTTCCTTCGCACCGGCGAAACGCTCGGAGGCGCTTTTCCGCCCGCGAATCACCGGAACGGCTGCTTCCTTTTCGGCAAAATCGGCATAGACATCCAGCATGCGCAGGGTTTCTTCCTCCGCTTCTTTCTGAGTGGCATGCGCGGTATGACCTTCCTGCCAGTAGAACTCCAGGGTGCGCAGGAACAGACGCGTACGCATTTCCCAGCGCACCACATTGGCCCACTGGTTGATCAGCACGGGCAGGTCGCGGTAAGACTTGATCCACTTGCTGTACATGTATCCAATGACCGTCTCGGAAGTCGGGCGAATTACCAGGGGTTCTTCCAGTTCCTGGCCGCCGCCTATGGTCACAATGGCCAGCTCTGGTGCGAAGCCTTCCACGTGCTCCTTCTCTTTTTCCAGGAAGGACTTGGGAATCAACAGAGGGAAGGCGGCGTTGACATGCCCGGTTTCCTTGAACCGTTTATCCAGGGCAGCCTGCATATTTTCCCACAACGCCCAGCCATACGGGCGCACGACCATGCAGCCGCGTACCGGGGCATAGTCGGCCATTTCAGCCCGCTGAATCAATGTGTTATACCATTCGGAATAGTTCTCACTTCGGGTGGGGAGTTTTTCTTCAGCCATTGTTTACCATTTCAATCATGAAGGACTCGCACCTGTTAAAATTCTCAGGGCGGAATGTACATCTGGTACAAAGGTGATCAATCCGCGGTCGTGTGCCGCGATAAAGTCACTCTGCGAGAGCAGCAGGGTTTCAAACGTTGACTGCCAGCCATCACCCACCAGAATGATCGGTTTGGGTGGAATGGCATGAATCAACACCTGATTCCACAGGATGGAAACCTCCGCAAGCGTGCCTACCCCGCCGGGTAGGGCGACAGCCGCGTCACAGCGGTTGACCAGGTTTATCAACCGGTCGGAGAGCGTCACATATCGCCATTCTTCCCTGACCCAGGGATTGGGTTTAATCGGCCGGAAGGATTCGATTTCATCGCAGGTTACGCCAATCACATGACCGCCCGCTTCGGCCGCGCCTTTGGACGTCGCTTCCATCATACCAATATAACCGCCGGTCATCACAATATGACCGGCAGCCGCCAGACCGGCGCCAAGTTCAACCGCCTGGCGGTAACTTTCATCATCTGGTTGGGCGTTGGCTCCGCCAAACACAGCCACCTTCATGCCTGTGACTCCTCTTTGGATGAGGGAGCAGGTGTATCCCATTTGCGGGTATAGTTTACCGCCAGTTTCTGCATGATGGCGGCTTCCAGGTCAATACCATTCAGGCGGGCCAACTGTAGAAGATAAAGGGATACGTCCGCCAGTTCGCCGGATAGTTCATCGCGATTGACGGCCTGTTCGTTCCACTGAAAGTGCTCCAAAATTTCTGCCGCTTCCAGTGAAAGAGATATGGCAATATTACGCGGCGTTTGCTTTCGCGGGCTGCCGGGTTCATACCATCCTTTCGACCGGACAAAATCATCCATGGCCTGAGAGAGCTCACTCAGGTGCATATATCCTCCAACCAGACTGTGAATTGGTCTATTATACCCGTTCAGGTCGGTGGATTGACACGTCATTCATCCGGTAGCGCGGTAAGAAGCCGGTCCAGGTAGCGCTCAGCCACTTCCAGAATGACGATATCCGGTTTTTCCTCGTCGATAAGGTTGAAGTCAATCCTGAAGTCAGACACGTAAACCACCCGCCTGAAATGCTCCGAGGTGAACGGCTGCAACCCATTGAAGAAGGAATCCCGGAAGATCACGGCGTCAGGTAATGCCTGATCCGGCATCACGGTGATCATCTGGCCGACCGGCGGATTCTTCAATCCTTTGGATGGTTTCTCGAACCGGGCATGCAGCGCGGTAAAATGTTCCTTGATGTCGCCTTTCAAATGAATCAACTCGGCCAGATCACCCGATGTAGTTTCTGTAATCTGGTCAAAATCAGAAAGAGGATGCGCCTTCAGTACAGGAAAATCCGGCTGCAAGGTTCCTAGGATCGCGTCATAGGCAGCCCGCGCGCCTACCGGGTTCCAATGGGTATCTGTCTTGAAATACACCGGCGCATCCCGGCGGGCGTCCTGAAGAACCGGCCGCAAATCAAGAACTTGAACAGGTGTTGATTTCAGGATGGAGATAAGTTGATCCGCCCAGGTGGGATTTTCAGCGCGGGGAATTCCGGCAGGCAGATACTCCGGGTGGATGGTCTCTTTGTTTGGCGCGATGACCAGTAGAGACTTAATTCCCGCATCGTCCATTCGGTTCTGAATCTCCACAAGATTTGCGGCGATTTTTGCTGTCTGTTCATATGAAAGCGGGTTTACGCGCTGGTAGTAATCCAGATTGCCTTCGTTCGTGTAATACATCCATCCGTTTGAACCCAGCAGCACCTGCGGAAACACGGCTTCACGCAGGGCAAAATAGCGCAGCCAGTATTCAACCCGAATCAGGGCATCTCGGTACACGAAATTGGTGTTAAAACTCTTCCCGTAATTCAACGGGAAATCCACCAGGCTGTTGAAGCTGACCCGATTTCCGTCCCTGGCGAGCAAATCGACCGGATTGGCCCAGCGTGTGAATAACCCAATACCACCCAGCAGGACCAGACACACCAGAAGGACTATCGATGTGCCGACTGATTTCTTTTCAGTAGAAGAGATCTGGTTTGCCATTTTAGAAGTTTCCGTAAATATAAGGCTGGAAGGTGGAACCGGCGACAGCCACCATGCTGGCCGCCAGCAATAACAGGCTGATACCCAGATCGAACCACACGGCTAACGGCGAATCATCCCATTTTAGGTGGCGCCTGACCCAACCAGCCATAGGGAAGCAGAAGGCGATGCCCAGTCCCAGTGTCAACCACAGGCTGGCAGTGGGCGGGTACAGAACGGAATATGGAACCGGTGTTGCAGATTGATTTATCCCAACCAGGTTCGCTAGAAACCCGACAGCAAAAGCCGGACTGTTCGACCGAAAAAACACCCAGGCGATCATCACGATCAACAATGTGTAAACATGTTGAAATAATACAGGCAGTCTTCGCAGGAGCTTGCCAGTCGGTGAGTATTCGAGACAAATTGCCAGACCGTGCAGCAATCCCCAGATCAGGAAATTGATGGTCACTCCGTGCCACAGTCCGGTGAGGAAAAAAACGATCACCACGTTGATGTACGTATTGAACACCCGGCTGCCGGCCGCCCGAACGCGTTCCAGCGGATAAAAAACAAAATCCCTGAACCAGCCGGAAAGAGTCATGTGCCATCTGCGCCAGAATTCGGTAATGTTTTTCGATTGGTAGGGGAAATTGAAGTTTTCGGGAAACGTCAGGCCAAATATCATTCCCAGTCCTATGGCCATGTCCGAGTAGCCGGAAAAGTCATAGTAGATTTGCAGTGTGTAGCACAACAAAACCAGCCAGGCATTGGGCGTGGAAAGGTCAGGCAGGGCACGGTCAAACACACCATGGTCCACCATCAGGCTGAGCCGGTCAGCGATGATGGTTTTCTTGGCCAATCCAAGAATAAAACGCTGCGCGCCTTTCCCGGCCAGCGCGAGATCGAACCTCCGCGCGCCTACCTGGGATGAAAGTGACCGGTAGCGGGTGATCGGCCCGGCGACCACCTTGGGGAAGGCAGTCATGTATTCGGTGAATTTAAATAGGCTGGTTTCAGCCGCCGAGCGTTTGGCAGTTACATCCAGCAGGTACGCGATTGCCTGAAAGCTGTAGAAGGATATCCCCACAGGCAAGGCAATACTTTTGAGTAGATATGGTTCCAGGCGCGCGAATCCGCCAGTTGGCCATGCAATACGCAGACTTTCCAACCAGGCCGGACCGTAGGCGACAAGCAACTTGAATCCCAGCATCAAGACAAGGTTGAAAATTATTCCACCTGCCAGTGAAAACCTTACAGGTCGATCTGAGTCGCGGCGCGTCTGTATGTCTCGACCCAGCCGGTAATTGACCAATGTTGAAAGCAGGATCACCGAAAAAAGCAGCGGTCCAGCCCACAGGCAGAACAGCAGGCTGGCCGCGGTGAAAATCCACGGGCGACCTTTCTCACCGGCGATCCAATAGAGAGCCAGGGTGAAAGGGAGGAATACGAAAAGGAATAAAGGAGTGCCGAAATTCATTCCACGGCCGGCAGTGAGGGCATGGTTGGACCTTCGATTCCAAGGTGTTCCGAGAGAGCAGCGCGCATGGCGGTGCGGTCATCCCAGGGATATTCCACCGTACCAAAGCACATGGATTGTTCGTGCCCCTTGCCGCAACTGATTACCAGGTCCCCCGGCCGGGCAATGCGTACCGCCTGCCGGATGGCTTCCCGCCTGTCGGGTTCGCGGAAGAAAGTTTTTCCTTCCTCTCCGCCGTTAGAGCGCGCGGCTGCGGCCATCTCTGTCAATATGGCAGCCAGTGATTCAGTCCGTGGGTCTTCCGCGGTGAGGATGGAAATATCCGCCAGTTCCTGCGAAACCTCTGCCATAAGGCGGCGTTTCGCTCTGTCACGCAGACCGGCGGATCCAAATACAGCGATTACCCGCCCGGTGGTCATCTGCCGGGCAGTTTCAAGGGCACGTTTCAGGGCATTCGGTGTGTGGGCAAAATCCACGATTGCAGTGAAATTCTGCCCCAGGTTGATGCGTTCCATGCGACCGGGTATGGTTTTCAGGGCATTGATCCCCTCTGCGGCAATTTTGGGAGAAATCCCCAACCCGGCCACAGTCGCGCTGAATGCCGCCAGACAATTGGAGATATTATAGGCACCCGACAGGTTGCATACTACCGGTTGACTGCCTCTGGCGGAACATATGGAAAATTCTGTTCCTCCCGGAGTGAACCTGATATTCTCCGCCCAAAAATCCGCGCCTGCCTGCAGGCTGTAGGCGGACTGCTTTCCCCCGGAAATCTCGCGCAGGAAATCGTAAGAAATATCATCTTTATTCAGGACAGCCAGACGTGGATTTCCGTGAGCTTTGACGGTGGTCTTTTCCAGCATGCGGAAGAGCAATCCCTTGGCCTGCCGGTAGGCTTCGTATGTTCCGTGAAAATCCAGGTGTTCATGGGTGATGTTGGTTACCACGGCAATATCAAATTCACAACCGGTCACCCGGTGCTGCGCCAGCCCGTGGGACGTCGACTCGAGAACCACGTGAGTCATTCCTGCGGTGGTCATTCGTGAAAGGTAGCGCTGCACATCCGGTGCTTCGGGGGTGGTGACATGCAGCCCCGTATCCAATACCTCGTCTCCAATGACCGCGTTGACCGTGGAAATAATCCCGGCACGCAACCCGGCGTGCAATAGGATCTCAAAGATCAGATTCGATGTGGTGGTCTTTCCATCCGTGCCGGTCACGCCGATGACGGTCATGTGGCGCGTGGGGAAACCATAGAACGCCGAGGAAATATATCCAAGAAGTTCGCGCGCGTTGTCAGCCTTAACATACGGAATTAATAGGCCGGGCACAGGTTTTTCACCCACCACGCCCGCCGCGCCGTTTTCAACGGCCTGGGGGATATACTGATGTCCGTCAGCATTCACACCCGGCAGGGCAAAGAACAGATTGCCTGGTTTTACGGCGCGCGAATCCATGGCCAGGCCGGTGATGTGTTCATTACTCCAATTCCCAATGAGCTGCCACCGGCAGGGGGCATCAGATATAAGTTGTTGAAAAGATTGTTTCAAAAAACCGGTCATGATCTTTTCAGATATTCTACCTTGAAATATTACGGTGTTCAAAGATATATATTGTCAAACATAGCAAAACGGAGCAGCCATTGACTGCTCCGTTTAATCATCCTTTTGGGTTGGTGAGATCAGTTCAAGCTCTGCCGCAGGTTTTGCAACTGACCGGAAACGGAGCCGTCCAAAACCTGGTCACCCACTTTGATAACCAGTCCACCCAGAATGGCCGGGTCAACCTTGAAGCTTACCGCGGCTGTCCCGCCCAATCTGGCGAGCACATCCTTCTTGACCGTGTCCTGTTCGGAAGAGGTCAACGGCAAAGCACTGGTGACTTCCGCGCCGCTGCCTTTTACACCGGCGCCTTTTTCCAGAACGATGACTTTGCCGGATTTGATCCCGCTGAAGAATTCATCCAGCAGAGCGTGCTGCCGTTTTTCATCCAGGGTTTCACCGATCAATTTCTGGGTTGAGGCAATAGCCAGTGCGGCAACCTGTCCGCGGATTTCACCGAGAATGCGGTTGCGTTCCTGCTCCAATTCTGTGCTGGCCGCTTCACGGGCTTTCGCCGCCTCAGCGTCAATTTTGGCGCGGATCTCACGTCCGGCGCTTTCCGCCTGCTCAGAGGCGGCGCGGATGATTTCCGCGGCCTGCGCGCGCGCTTCAGAGACGATTTTCTCCGCCTCTTTTTCAGCATTGGCGCGCGCTTCCGAAGCCACCTGGGCGTCTTCCAGCCCCTGGGCGATCGTCCTGCGGCGTTTTTCCAGCATACCAAGCATTGGCCCGTACGCCCATTTCTTCAAGGTGACGAACACGATGACGAACATCAATATCTGGACTATCAAGTAACCGAGATTAATACCTAAAGCTTCCACGGAATTGCTCCTTTCTCAACCGGTTGTTTTAGAGAACAAAGAGCATCAGGAATGCGATCACCAGACAGTAGATGGCGATGGCTTCCGAGAAAGCAATACCGAGGATCATGTTGGTCATCAGGTTGCCGGTCATATCTGGATTGCGGGCCATGCCGCCCAGCGCGCCGTGCACGCTCAAACCAATACCAATACCGCCGCCCAGCGCACCGATCATCGAAAGGCCTGCGCCGATGAATTGTGCTGCTCTAATTATGCTTTCACCATCCATCTTGACTCCTTATCACAAACCCGCAAAAGAAATTTTTATTAAGCATGTTCTTCTTCATGTTCACCATGCCCCTGTGTTGCCATGGACATGAAGATCATGGTTAGCATACCAAAAACCACAGCCTGAATCAGGCCGATGAATACCTCAAATAACACTATGAATGATTGCGCGAAAACCGGAACCATCGCGCCAACCAGGAAAAGCAAAACCGAACCGGCGAACACATTGCCGAACAACCGGAAGGTAAATGAAAGAATTTTTGATAATTCTGAGATCAGTTCCAACAGGCTGACCAGTAAATCCATGGCGCCAAAGAACGGTTTGGTCCACAGGGTACGGACGTTGAAGAATTTCATGAAATACCCGGCACCCTGGGCGCGCACACCGATCACCTGGGTCATGAACACAGAAACAATGGCCAGAGCCGCGGTGAAATTCAAATCGGTTGCCGCAGCCCGAATATATGGGGTCACCATATATCCGCCTTCCCTGGCGGCATCACCGGTTCCTTTGACGATGGCAGCCACCGCGCCGGGAATGAGTGTGAGCAATGGATACCCGTGTTCCGATTCTTCCAGAACACCGATACTGTCAACGCCCGGGATCATTTCCATCCAGTTGGCAACCAGTACAACCAGGAAAATGGTCATAAAATACGGGAAGATTGTTCCCGCCCATTTTCCCGCCGTGGATTCAGTCATGTTATACAGGTATTCCACCAGCGCCTCAATCGCGCCGGTGATCCCTTTAGGGACCAGATCACCTTTTTCCAGATCCTTTTTAATCTTCCAACCCAGCAAAAGCACGAGAATATTGGCGATAATTATGGCCAGCATGGTGTTGGTCAGATAAAATGAACCAATGACCGGAAGCGTGAACAACGGTTCATGCATCAGGTTTTCAGGTGCAACCTGAATATGCGGTTGGATCGGGGGAAAGTAACTCGCCCCTAAAATGCCCAAAAAAATACAGGCCAGTACAATCCAGCGATTGACGCCCCAGCGCCACTTACTTTTGGCTTCCAACGTCCTGTTCCTCCTGCGCTGCCGCCTGCGTCTTGATTTTCCGAACTGCGGCACGAGAGACATACAACATTACAGCCAGGGAAATGGGTATACTCCCAAGCAGCAATCCAAGAGTAAACCACGGGCGGCTTCCAAACCGGTTGTCAAGATACAGACCGCCAAAAAGAGCGGCCATGATGATGATCACCGTCAGGCAACCAACCTGACCAACCAGAGCCGCCAGGGTCAGATTAAATATCTTTTGTTTCTGGTCATTATCACCGGGGGATGCTTTGGTCATGTAGAGAAAATTATAACGTACCGGCAAATGAGCGTCAATAAAGAGTAAGTGAAGAAGCCGCGCCGGCTGCCCACCCAAACCAGGGCAGAATGATCACGCCCAGGATCAGAACGCTCAATGTGCAGATGATAAATGCCAGTTTCCAGCTGACATGTCTTGCGGAAATAGGTGAAGCGTCCCGTGGTCTGTCTAGGAAGGCAACCTTCAGAACCCGCAGGTAGTAATAAAGACTGAGCGCTGAATTCAATACCGCAATGATCACCAGCCAGGCCATTCCAGATTGAACGGCGGCGGCAAAAACCAGCAGTTTCCCAATGAAACCGGCAAATGGCGGGATTCCTCCCAGCGAAAGAAGGCTGATCAACAGGGCAAACCCGAGGAATGGCTTCCGCTGGCTCAGGCCTGCCAATCCACTGATATCATCAGAACCGGTCACCCGCGTAACCACGCAGGCTATGGCAAATGCCACCAGGTTGGTCACCAGGTAAGCCATCAGATAATAAAGCACACCGGTGGTCCCCAACGTCGAAGAAGCGGCCGTTCCAACCAGAATATAGCCGGCCTGCGCGATGGACGAATATGCCAGGAAGCGTTTGAAGTTTCGCTGGTTCAACGCCAGCAGATTGCCAATCACCATGCTGCCAACGGCCATGGCGGCCAGCAGATAAGGCATGGCAGGCGATAACATCGGGAAAATTGTCAGGCTCAGGCGAAGCAATACGGCAAAACCGCCGGCTTTAGACACTGTGGAGAGAAAGCCAGCCACAGGTGTCGGCGCGCCCTCATAAACGTCCGGAGCCCAGAAATGGAAGGGTACCGCGCTGATCTTGTATCCCAATCCCATCAGGATGAGCAACCCGACGGCTGTGGTGGCCAGAACGGGCACCTGCCCGTTGCGAATGGCCGCCGATATCAGGTATAACTGCGTTGTTCCACTGAAACCATACAGGAATGTAAAGCCAAAGACCATAATAGTCGAAGCCACGGCTCCGTAAAGCATGTATTTCAAGCCTGATTCAACGGAACGACTGTCGCGGAAATTGAATCCGGCCAGAATATATAGAGGGATAGAAGCCATTTCCAGTGACAGGAAAATCATGATCAGGTCCGCCGATGACGCGAGCAGGATCAGCCCGAGGGTTGAAAGCACCAGCAGGAAGAAATATTCGCCGTGATTGGCCAGCGATTCCTCTTCAACGGACAATAAAGCCGTAATGGCCGCTCCGCACAGGAAGATAATTCGGAAGACCTGTGCCGCCGTATCCAGACGAAGCATGCCCCCCCACACCAGTGGTTCAGCAGGGAGAGTCGCCGTCAATACCAGCGCGGATAACGCGCTAATACCCAGACCGGCAACGGTGATCCAACCCAATAGAACCGGCCGTTTCTCTTTGAGAGAGACATCCAGACCCAGTACAAACAGTGCCAGGATCACAAGCAGAATTTCAGGCAACAGAGGCAGCATTAATGCCGGAGTACCCATTTAGCGGCCTCCCAGGAGCAATAGAATATGGTCCACGCCGCTGTTCACCATGGGGACCATAAGTGACGGGACCAGGCCAATGGCTATCATGATCAGGCTCAAGAAGAGGATGGTCCATTTGTCAAGACGGCTCACATCCGTCACATTGTTTTCATATTCCACGGGCAAGTCACCAAAGAACACCCGGCGGACGACCAACAGGATGTATCCCGCCGTCAGGACGATACCCAGCGCGGAAATCACCGCTACAACCGGCGCGGTTTTCCAGGCGCCCATAAAAATGGGGAATTCGGCCACAAATCCGGAGAAACCCGGCATACCCATGGAAACCAGACCACTGACAATAAACCCGATCGCGGCGAGCGGCATCTTGCGGATCAGGCCGCCCAGCCGGCTTATATCCCGGGTGTGTGTGCGGTCATAGACCATTCCTACGATGGAAAAGAAGAGTGCCGTCATCACCCCGTGGGAGAACATTTGCATCCCGGCACCCATCAGGCCTTCACGGTTCAAGGTGGCAAAACCGATCATCACCAGTCCCATATGAGAGACCGAGGAAAAGCCGATGACATATTTGAAATCCGTCTGCACCAGGGCGATCAACGCGCCGTAAACCACATTCACGGTAGCCAGCGCCATTATGATAAACGCCCAGTAGCGCGCCCCTTCCGGCATCAACATGATACCGGCGCGCAGGGCGGCAAACGCGCCCACTTTCATTTCCACACCGGCCAGCAGCATGGAAACGGCTGTCGGGGCTGCCACATGACCATCAGGTGCCCAACTGTGGAAGGGGAACAGGCCCCCCAGTACGGCAAAACCGATGAAGACAAAGGGAAACCACAGCCGTTGGAAATCAGCGGAGAAACCGGCTTTTTCCAACGCCAGCATATCAAAGGTGTTGGCGCCCGAAACAAAAACCATGGCAAGCACACCCACCAGCGCCACCACCGACCCGAGGAAAAGATAAAGGGTCAGTTTCATGGCACCGTATTCACGGGTCTTCGGGCTTCCCCAAATCAGGATCATCAAATACTTTGGGAAAACAGCCAGTTCAAAAAAGAAGAACAACATGAACAAATCCAGCGAGCAGAACACGCCGTACACACTGGCTGCCAGGAACATGAGGTAGCTAAAAAACTCACGCGGCCTATCTTCAATACTCCACGAAATGGCCGTGCCGCAGGCGACCACAATGCCAGCCAGCAAAACCAGCGGCAGGCTCATACCATCGACACCCACGTGGTAAGACATTCCCAGGGCGGGCAGCCATTCCGCTTTCTGGATAAACTGGTACCCCCCGGCAGATAAATCGTACGCAATATATGCCCAGGCGCTCAGTCCCAGCGTGATCAGGCTGCTGATCAGGGATAGCAAACGTGGTGCCTTCTTCCCATCACCCGGCAGTAATAGAATGACGATGCCGGTCAGCAGTGGTAACGCGATGATCCATGTCAGCACAGAAAGTTGCATCGTCCCTCTCTCTAGAATAGGATGGTGGTCACCCGGTTGATCATGTCAAGCAGCCAGGCCGGCCAGATGCCGTTGACCAGCATCAGGATCATTAACGGAGCCATCACAGCAATCTCATCTGGCCGGATTTCCGGCAATTTATCCATCCAGGCTTCGTTCAATGGACCATGCAATACCAGTGTCAAGGCTTTCAGGATATACGCCCCGGTGAAGAACAGGCCTATCATGCTAACGGCGGTGGCCAGCGGGAATACCGCCCAGGCGCCCCGCACCACAAGGAATTCCGAGACAAATCCGCCCAGGCCGGGTAATCCCAGCGAGCCCATGGCTGTGAACAACAAAACACCACCGTACATGGGGAGAACAGCAAAGAGGCCGCCAAATTTTGACAGGTCGCGGGTATGCGCGCGTTCATATAAAACACCCACCAGGAAGAACATTCCAGCCGCGGAAAGGCCGTGGTTGAACATTTGCAAAACCGCGCCATTCACCGAGATCACGGCATTGGGTGTTCCGGCTGCCCAGGCAGCCGCCGCCACGCCGAGTACAACAAATCCCATGTGGTTCACGGACGAATAAGCAACCAACCGTTTGAAATCCATTTGCCCAAACGCGCCCAGCGCGCCGAAGATAATCGAAGCGGCTGCCAGCATAGCCAGCCAGCCGGCGTATTGATGAGACTCCACAGGGAATAGCGGCAGCACCAGTCGCAGGAAGCCGTACGCGCCAAGTTTTAACAACACCCCCGCCAGGATCATGGAACCCGGTGTGGGGGCTTCGGTGTGCGCGTCAGGCAGCCAGGTATGGAATGGCCAGACAGGTACTTTGATGGCAAAGGCAATCACGAACGCCCAGAACGCGGTGGCTTTTATCGCCGCCGGAGCCAATCCAAGGAATGGCAGCGGAGCCATATTCGGCCAGATCTCTGTCAGTTTGATCAGGTCAAAAGTGCCGGCAGCCACACCCATCATCTGAATGGCCAGCAGTAATCCCAGCGAACCAGCCATGGTATACAAAATGAACTTGAGTGACGCGTAATTGCGGTTCTCCCCACCCCACTGGTTGATGATGAAATACATGGGGATCAGGCCTATTTCCCAGAAAACAAAGAACAACATCAGATCAAGGGAGAGGAACACGCCCAGCATCCCGGTTTCCAGGAACAGGAAGAGCATAAGAAAGCTCTTTTGCTGTGTCTTTATCGAGCCGGAAGCCAGAATGGACAGCGGGGTAAGCAGCGTGGTCAGCAAAACCATGGGAAGAGAAAGCCCATCCACTCCCAGGTGATAGCTTGACCCGATAGCCGGATACCAGGGGGTATTTTCCACAAACTGGTAACCCTGCAGGCTGCTGTCGAAGCGGGTCCACAGAAGAATGGTCAGGATTAACGGAACCAGGGAAAGCGTAAAAGCAGCTCCCCGCAATAATGCTGGTTTGTTACCCGGAAGTACGGCCAGAATGACGGCCGCCAGGGTGGGCAGGAAAAGGATCAGGGAAAGGATCTGGTTCAGGTTCATGTCATCCTCTTCCCATAAGGTAGAACGCCACCATGCCCGAGATCACCACGATCCACACGGTATACAACAGGTATTGCTGCACACGACCGCTCTGGAATCGCCGCAGCCACTGTCCCCAATCCACCAGCTTGTTACCCAGTGCGTCACCGCCGTTGCTGATTACCGGTTTGTCAAAACCATTACGCAACAGCGAACCAAATGCCGGCATTAATGCACTCATGCCGTTCAAAATTCCATCGATAATGCGACCGTCCAGCAGCCGCACAGTAATTATTTCAGCCGTCCAACGGGCTGGGCGGATAAACACCACACCATACAGTTCATCGATATAGTATTTATTCTTGAAAAGACCAAACAACGGACCAAGAGCTCGCGCCATTGGGTCAGGCTGCCCGGCAGTGGTTTTTCGATAAACCAGCCAGCCGATCAGCAATCCACCCAGGGAGACAATCAATGAGACGATCAACGGGACGGAAGAATGTCCTTCCACAGCATGCCCATCCAGCGGGTTCATGGGCTCAAGGAAGGTGAGCAGCCAGCCCGCTTCGTGCCCGCCTATACCCGGAAAGCCGGCAGGAATGCCGATCCACCCCACAGCAACGGCAAAAACCGCCAATATGATAAGCGGGAAGGTCATCGCGCTTCGGCTCTCATGCGCGTGATGCGCCGCCGGGCTGCGCGGTTCACCCAGGAAGGTCAACGTGATCTGCCGGGCGGTATAAAAGGCGGTCAACAGGGTGGTAAACGCCAGAACTCCAAATACCACCCAGAACTGCCCGCCAAAGGCGGCGCTGAGGATCTCGTCCTTGGACCAGAATCCAGCCGTCAGCAGCGGGAAACCAGCCAGGGATAACCCTCCGGCCAGGAACGTCCAGAAGGTAAGCGGCATAGATTTTCTCAAACCACCCATGGCAGTCATATCCTGCACATCCACTGTGTCGTCTTCAGCCAGTGCGCCGTGCTCCATCCCGTGGATCACAGAACCGGAACCCAGGAAGAGCAAGGCTTTGAAAAAGGCATGCGTGAAGAGGTGAAAAACCGCGCCCACGTAGGAACCCACCCCGAGCGCAGCCACCATGAAACCAAGCTGTGAAATGGTGGAATATGCCAGCACCCGTTTGATGTCATTCTGAGCAAGGGCAATGGTCGCCGAAAATAAGGCGGTGAACGTGCCAACAAAGGCCAGCACAACCAATGGTGTTGTAAGGGGCATACCTGGAAGCCACCCGGAACTGATCAATGGGAAGGCGCGAATCGCCAGATAAACACCCGCCGATACCATGGTAGCCGCGTGGATCATGGCTGAAATCGGCGTGGGACCTTCCATGGCATCCGGCAGCCAGACGTGCAGCGGAAACTGGGACGATTTCCCAATGGTGCCGATAAACAACAGCAGGCCGGTCAGGCCGGCCAGTGACAGGCCAAAAATACCCGTGGGAATGGATGCCAGTTGGGTAATCACATCGGGGTTGAAGATAATGCCGTAGCTCAATGAGCCAGTGGAGGTATACAGGGCGGCCAGGCCGAGCAGCATGAACACATCACCCACCCGGGTGGTAAGGAAAGCTTTCACTGCCGCGTCGCGTGCCGAAGGTTTCGCGTACCAGAAACCGATCAACAGGTAAGAGCACAATCCCATAATTTCCCAGCCCATATACAGGGTGAGCAGATTATCGCTGAGAACCAGCAGGTACATGGCAAACGCGAAGAGGCATATAAGGCCAAAGAAGCGCGCGTACATGGGTTCCACTGACGGGATGCGGGCAACCCTGCCCTCACGGGTTGTGTGAAGCGCGCCGTGTGGGGGCAGCCCGGGTTTGTCGTGCGCTCCCTGTGGAGACCCGTAATTATGATAGCCGATGCTGTAAATGAAGATGCACAGGATCGTCCAGGCGACAAAGAACAGGGTGACCGCCGTCAAAGGGTCCACCCGCACACCAACCTTGAACCATTCTGCGCCAAATGGAAGCCAGTTGACGGATGACGCTACAGGCGTATCTGCCAGGTTTTTTACCCGCGAGACATCCCATACAACCGCCATACTGCCCGCCCACGAAAGCAGGGCGGCGCCAATCGCCAGACTGTGGCTCAACCCCCTGGAACGGTTCGCGCCCAGAACAATCAGCCCGAAAGCCAATAGCGGAGGAAGCGGGATCAACCAGAGGAGCATTTCCATCGTCATGGGGTGGAATTCCTCAGCCTTTCATCGAATCAAAATCACCGGCAATGACCGAGCGCCGGTTGCGGTAGGCAGAGATGATCAATGCCAGTCCAACAGCCGTCTCCGCGGCAGCCACGCCAAACACAACCGCCATGAAAACCAGCCCATTAATGTGCGAAGCATGCAGGTACCGCCAGAAAGCCAGCAAGTTGATGTTCACCGCGTTTAACATCAATTCAATGCCCATCAGAATGCTGACGGCATTTCTGCGCCCCAGCACACCAAACAGACCAATCGAAAACAGGGCGAGAGAGAAAATGAGGATCCACGAAAGGGGAATCATGGGGTGTCTAATCCTTTGAATGGTCCCGGGCAATAAATATAGCCCCCACCAGAGCTGCCAGAAGCAAAACGGATATGGCTTCAAATGGAAGGGCAAAACCCTGCGGATCGGTCAATGCCAATCCAAGGGCAGCAATATCGCCGCTGTCCGTACCCGCGGCTGGTGGAGCTGCCTGAAAGACATTCCAGGCTGACAATAGGAAAATCAGTCCCGCGAATACCAATGCCGCTCCGAGGGCGGCAAAGAGAAATCCCCGGTTTAACTGACTCTGATCCGCCCGCATCACATTCTGGGTCAGCATGGCAGTGAAAATGATCAATATGGCGATGGCGCCAACATAGACCACCACCTGGGTCATGGCAAAGAAACCGCTGCCCAGAATGGCAAAAATCACCGCCACTCCGACCAGCGCCAGGATCAACGCCAGGGCGGATTGCATCAGGCGTCGCAGGGTAACCACCATCACCGCGGCAACCAGGGTGATGGCTGCCGCGAGCAGAAAAACAATCTGAACGGCACTCACAGGA
Organism: uncultured Leptolinea sp.; assembly: GCA_964420995.1. Lineage (GTDB taxonomy): Bacteria > Chloroflexota > Anaerolineae > Anaerolineales > Anaerolineaceae > Leptolinea. Next base: position 21,275 of record CAYQUX010000032.1, read on the forward strand.
TCACCTCATCCATGCTCTCCGGCAGTACAGCCGGCGAAGTCGGTACAACCAGCGGCCGCCGTTTTTTCTGCGCGTATGTTCGCAAGAAACGCAGGGTGATGAACAACAGAACCAGGTTGGCTGCCAGGAGTGATGCTATTCGAATGGTTGGTGAGCTTTGGGATACCAGTTTATCCACCACGGCTGTTACCATCAAAACACTCAGCGAAAGCGGGGTTAGAAGTTTCCAGTTGATGTCCATCACCTGATCAATCCGGAACCGGGGCAACCCTCCGCGCATCCACAGAATGACAAAATACACCACGCTGGTCTTGATCAGCGTGTAAAGGAATCCCAACCATGGGTATTGTTCCGCGGCAGGGCCCTGCCAGCCGCCCAGGAATAATACCGTGAACAGCACGGACGCCGTGAAACAATGCAGAAAATCCGCCACATAGAACATACCAAACTTCAATCCGGAGTATTCAATATTAAACCCGGCCACAATTTCAGAATCGGCTTCCATCAGGTCAAATGGCGCGCGAGCGTTCTCGGCCACTTGCGCAAGGAAGAAGATGAACGCAGCCAGCGGAGCGAGGAACACAAACCAGGTTCCCTGCGCTTTGACAATATCGTTCAACCCCATGGACCCGGTGAACATGACCGGAATAAGAAACGTCAGTATCAAGGGAACTTCATACGAGATCATCTGCCCAATGGCGCGAAAAGCACCCAGCAGCGCGTATTTGTTATTGGAGCCCCACCCTGCCATGATAATCCCCAGTTCACCGATCGCACCGGCCGCCACAATATACAGCACACCTACGTTCAGATTAACTCCAAGGAAGTTGACGGCAAACGGCAGGACCGCCCAGGCAAACAACACGCCGGCCACCGCGAGGATGGGCGCCAGATTATACGGGATGAGGTCCGCGCCATCCGGGGTGATAAATTCCTTGATGAAAATCTTCAGCATATCGGCAACGGTCTGGAAAATGCCGAATGGGCCAACCCGATTGGGGCCAAAGCGATCCTGGAACCGCCCGAGTATCTTGCGCTCCAGCCAGATGAGAAATACGGTGAATACCATGGCTCCGGTTGCCAGCACACCGGCACCCAGCAGGTAAAGAAGGATTTGCGTTCCTTCCGGTGGAATCCCCCAACCGGTAAATACACCGGTTAACCAACCCGCCATTAATCCAATTGGATCTGCCCAGAAACTCACCGATCCCCCTCACGGCTTTCCAAGAGACAACCTGTTCTTAAACCCATTGCAGCGCCCCTTTCTTCCAGGCGTAAAACAACCCGGCGACAAGAATCACCAGGAATGCAACAGCCTCCAGAACGGCAAACAGGGTTAACTGATTGTAGGCAACCGCCCACGGGTAAAGGAACACAGTTTCCACATCAAACACAAGGAAAACCAGGGCATAGATGTAATACTGTACCCTGAATTGAACCCAGGTATCACCCACGGTTTCAATGCCGCATTCATATGTGGAATTCTTAATCGCATTGGGTTTTTTAGGTGAAAGCAATCCGGCAATCAAGATCGCCGCGGTAGGGAGAAAAAGGGATATCAGCACAAAGAGACCGATATACATCCAATCATTTGCCATGGTATGGATTTTTTCTACTCTCAGAATATTGGATGGAAAGATTAAAGTATTCTAACATAGTTTATTTACAAACAATTGGTATCAACTTTCTCCGCATTCCAATAAATTCCTCATTTTATCCACGTTTTCCTTCCCCCCGTCCAGATTGCGCAGGGATTGCCAGATATCGCAAAAATACGGTCTGGCGCTGCCGGTCAATTCCACACCCCGGGTGGTCAATTGGGCGGCTTCATCCCACCCGCCATTATTCGCGAGCGCCTGGATAACCGGCACATATTCGGTCCCGTTACGGGGAGAAAATCCTGCCTTATTTGCCTGATCGTAGATGTCCAACACACCCTGCCAGTTGCCTTCCTGGCGTGCGAGATCGGCTTTCTGGAAATAGTAACACCATGTATGCGGGAGTTCAGGCCCATACAGTTCGGCTGGCAGTTTACCGCGCTGTGATTCTTGCAGGATCATATCCGGGTGCGATATGGCCAGCAGTTCACTTTCACTATCACTGAGATTGGGGAAATTCTTTTCCGCTGGGGTCATCACCCTCAAGCAGGATTGTCCGTACTTGTAGTAAACCGCCAATCCCTGCGATGTGGAACTCTCATACTTGAATTTTCGCAAATCAAACTTAAGCGGAATACCCTCGACGTAGTCCGGTATGGAACCTCCGCGATCTGTGACGGCGCTGAAGAACCAGTAGGGCATGCTTCCATCGGACAATTGCGGGTAGATCACATTCAGCGCAAACCCGGTGGAATACTCGGCTGACAATCCAAAGGGGACTTTATCCCCCAGAATGGCCGTTCCCGGTTTCAAACCGGGGATACGCCAAAGAAGCTGGTTGTAATAATCCCGCTGGGCGTCCCAATTCAACGCGTAGCGTGCCGTATTCTGGACCTGGAAGGCAATCCCCAATGCCAGGAAAACCGAAAGGAATACCGCCTTTTTTACAGACTCCCGCGAAAACCAGGCAGCCAACCCGGTCAGCAGGATGGCGATGCCCAACATCAATCCCAGCGAGAAACGGTCGGACCACATACCAAGGATTATCTGCCGGTTGGTGCTCCATACCGGCAATCCTCCCAGGATCACGGCGATCAGGCCGATCAATATGGCCTGAACCGGGAAATGGTCAGAGTCCTCATTCCGCGATTCCGCTTTGACGTTGTACCAGAAGAGAAGGACAGCCAACGCTGCCATCACCAGACCAATAAACCAGGAGAAAAGGTTCGTGGTTTGAGACAGGTCAATTTCCGCCGGGAGGATCGATTTTCCCCAGACAAAAACCAACGATTGCGACAGATCCTGCAAAATATTTTGAAGCAGATGAAGAATACCTTTCAGCGGTTGTGCAAGGATTTCACGCACCAGCAACGGCGCGTTTGCCTCGGGGTCAGTGTTGATTTGCGGGAAATATACAAAACGGTAATAGACGAAAATGCCGAGTATGATCACAAAGGGAATCCATCTGACAATCGCCGGCCAAATGGCTTTCTTCCAGGGAAGGCCTGCACGCGCGAGCACCAGCAGGAACAAAACGGGGCGAAGAATTTCAAGCCCGATCACATATTCCATAGACATGGCTTCCATAAAAAAGGCCAGTATGGCAATTATTGTCAGGATGACCGCCTGTTTCGGTTTTCGAAGTGCGATGACACTGGCTGCCATTGACCAGGTAAACAGAGCGTAGAGTACCCAGAACAGGCTGTACGTCACGGAGATCGGTTGCTGGGCAAAACCCGGGTAGACCGCCAACAACAGAGCAGCAAAACCGGCTTCCAATTTACGCTGCGGCCAGATCTCTTTGAACAACACCCAGAAACCCAGGCAGCCCGCCCAGCGGGCAAGGATAGCAAAGAGTTGCCAGTAGAGCGGTTTCAGTCCAAAGACCGGCGCCAGGAGAATATACACCCAGCCAGCCATTGGACGGTCAAAGGAGAAGAAATCCCAGAAGGGTTGTGGGTTTCTTAAGCTGGTCAAATAAACCATTGGCCAGTCGTCCCAGTAGAATCCCATTCGGTGCAATTGGAAACCATAGGCGGCAAATAACGTGATGAGCAGAAGCAAGGGGAAGGCCGTTTTGTGCCTTGTAAAGCGTTTCAAAAAAGTCATGATGTTTCGTCGTCCGGGAAAGATTTCTTTCCATTATATTCAAAATCCAGCGTATGCCGCAGTTTGACAGGAAGACATATTCATTTCAGTCTTTCATATTCTGGATTAAAATACGATGCGAAAATAACCCATACAGGCAGGCAACGCGTGAATTCAGGCAAAACAAAACCAAAAGATATCACCATCGTTTTCGATTTCGGGGGAGTTCTCATGGACTGGAATCCCCATTATTTGTTTGACCCAATGATGAACGGTGATTCCAAAGCTGTTGATGAGTTCCTCAAGAAGATTGATTTCATCCCGTGGAACACAAACTTTGATCTCGGTTACTCTTTTGCCAGGGGAACCGCTGAAAAGATGGCGGAATTTCCGGAATATGCCCACCTGATCCAGGCGTATGATGAACGATATCTGGAAACCGTGCGCGGCTGCTTTCAGCCCACCGTCGATATTTTACGCGCCTTGAAAGACCGCGGCTATCCCCTGTACGGGTTAAGCAACTGGTCCATCGAAAAGTTCTCAAAAGTACAGGCCATGTACCCGTTCTTTGAATGGTTTGATGACATGGTCATCTCTGGCATGGTCGGATTGGTAAAGCCGGGCAGGGAAATCTTCGACCTGCTCCTGCAACGCGCGGGGCAGCCTGCCGAAAAGTGCCTTTTCATTGATGACCATAGACCGAACGTTGACGCCGCGCTGGAATATGGATTGCAGGCCATCCAGTACAAATCGGCAGAAGAATTATCACGAGAACTAAACAACCTCGGAGTTTTATAGCCATTCCAGGACTGATCAGCCCTTCAGGTTATTCCATCCCTTTGGCCTCATTCCAGTAAGCATCCATCTCATCCAGGGTCATGGAATGCAGATCGCGGCCGGCAGCCCGGGCGCTCTTTTCGATGTGCTTGAAGCGCCGCCGGAATTTCTGGTTGGTGCCGCGCAGCGCGCTTTCAGAATCCACCTTATACCAGCGTACCAGGTTGACCACGGCGAACAGTAGATCACCCAGTTCTTTTTCACGGTCCTTGGCGGTTTTTGCCTGGCGGACTTCTTCCAATTCTTCTTCCACCTTCTCCCATACCGGAGCCACATCCGGCCAGTCAAAGCCCACCCGCGCGGCTCTGTCCTGTAATTGCTGCGCCTGTGTTAACGAAGGCAGTGCCAGCGGGACGCCGTCCAGCAGTCCCTTTTCTGGAACACCCTTTTCTGCGCGCTCTTTTTGTTTCAGTTTTTCCCAGTTCTGCAGAACATTTTTTACCCCGCTGACTTCCGTCTCACCAAATACATGCGGGTGCCGGTGAATAAGTTTCCGGGTGATACCCGCGATAACATCTTCCATTCGGTATTCGCCGGATTCCACGGCAATCTGCGCGTGCAACACAATTTGCAATAGCAGGTCGCCAAATTCTTCCTGCATACCGGCAGTATCACCCCGGTCGATGGCTTCCAGCGTTTCGTAGGTCTCTTCAAGCAGGTTGTTTCGCAGGCTGAGGTGCGTCTGTTCCCTGTCCCACGGGCAGCCGTTGGGCGCGCGCAGGCGGGCGATGATCTCCTGGAATTCTTCAAAAGATGATTCTTTTACCAGTGGAGGCACAAACAGATGAAACCGTGTGCCTTTCGGGACAACCCTGGTAATTTTCAGGTCATTCAGTTTCAGGTGTGGTTCCAAGGTTCCAGAATCAAACGTGCCACTATGCAGTTGAACCGGATGGTCCTGCGGGTACACCTGCGTAAGCAAGACACATATGGAAGAAAGTTCTTCCCCAGTCAAAATTCCGGTAATCAGCATTGGCTGCGCCGGATTATTCATGGGATGGTTCCTTCCGGCCATCAAAGATGCAGGCAGGATGGTCAGAGGTTTGGATGGTTCCAATCCGGCGGAAAGATAAAGTTGCGCGATCTCTTCAGTCAATATGTCAGCGGTCATGGTTCACCTGGTTAACCAACAAAGTTTTCCGGAGTGAGACAATCTCCGGAAAACCTGTTGAAGAATAACTGCCTGGCGGAAATTCATCCGCGAAGGCAATTCTAACGTTTTGTGTAGGTAGGTGCCTTGCGGGCGCGTTTGAGGCCTGGTTTCTTGCGTTCCTTGATGCGTGGATCGCGGGTGAGATAACCGGCTTTACGCAGTGCGGGATTGGTTTCCGGATCCATTTTCTGGAGAGCGCGTGCCAGACCAAGTTTGGCCGCGTCAGTTTGTCCGGTCACACCACCGCCATTCACCACAACGGTGATATCCAGGCTGCCGGCGTTCAAATTTGCCGCCTGCACAGGTCCCAGAACTTCAATCAAATCACCGTAACGAGTGAAATAGGCTTCGGCGGGTTTTTCATTCACGGTGAACACACCGGCTCCACTGGCCACACGCACACGAGCCGTACTTTCTTTCCGTCGTCCGACACCCTCAAAATAAGTTGCTGCCATAATTCCCGTGCTCCTTTAGGCTACTAATTTCGGGGTCTGAGCAGCATGGGGATGCTCGTTCCCGCCATAGACTTTCAGTTTCTTCATCAAAGACCGCCCCCATTTGTTGTGCGGGAGCATGCCCCATACAGCCGATTCAATCACCCGCTCGGGGTGGTTTTTCAGTTGGTCTTTCAGGCTGATGGATTTTAGTCCACCCGGATAACCGGAATGGGCATAATAGATCTTATCAGTCAAGCGTTTACCCGTTACAGCCACTTTTTCGGCGTTAATGACGATCACGAAATCGCCCGTATCCACACCGGGGGTAAACTGGGGTTTTGTTTTTCCCATCAGAAGCATGGCGACTTTGGTGGCGAACCGGCCAAGGATTTGCTCATTGGCATCCACAACCACCCACTCTGCTTCCTGTTTTCCTTTTGGGACGTAGGTTTTATCCACTGCATCCTCTCCATTTCATCGTTTTGTTACAACTACATTTGATGATTGTTAACTTTTCTTGCCTGATCCTTACGGATAGGTTACGTTCACCAGAGATAATCCATTCGGCGGCGCCATTCCAGGTGGAAGAGGTGCAGCCGTTTCAATGCCATCCCGTAGTTCTTGCAGCGAAATCCGTTCTGTAGCATATAGAAACTGCTGCCAGACAACTCTGCGGATCATATGGTAAAGGAAAGCATTCGCGGTAACCTGGTAAACCAGCATACCGTCTTGACCTTCCTTCCATTCACTGACAAATACCTCACGGATGGTCGATGCGCCTGGTTTCATGGGGGCGCCAAATGATGAAAAGTCATGAATTCCAAGAAAGCACGGGGCTGCTTCCTGTAATCCGGCTATCTCAAAATGAGGCCAAATCCGCCAGGCAGTTCGATGAATCAACGGGTTTCTCGCAGGAGAAAAGTAGATACGGTATTGGTATGTTCGATTCAGTGCGTCAAACCGGGGATGAAAATCGTCCCGGACTGATCGCGCCTCAAGAACTGCCATATCTTCCGGCAATCGAGCGTTCAGGGCGTTCCGCAGATCTTCCAGGCTGTGGCGCCATTCCAATTTGAATGAAACCACCTGCCCGGCAGCATGCACGCCGGTATCCGTTCGTCCGGCGCAGAGAATACTTCTCTCCTGCCAGTCTATTTGCCGTAAAGCTTCTTCCAGTACGAGTTGAACCGTCCGCTGTTTCCCCTGGCGTTGATAGCCCGAGAAAAGCGTTCCATCGTAGGCAAGAATAAGTTGGTAACGTTCCATGCCTTTCCGGATATCCCGGAAAGATTATCCTTCAACCAGTTCGATGATCACCATTTCAGCGGCGTCACCAGCTCTGGGTCCGGTTTTAACCATCCGCGTATAACCACCCTGGCGGGTTTTGTAACGCGGTGCGATGTCATCAAACAGTTTCTTTACCATTTCTGCGTTCCCAAGGCGGGCGGCAGCCTGCCGGCGGGCATTGACTTTGTCAATGTCGGTGGCATCGCCGCTGTTCTTTGCCAGGGTGATGAGCTTTTCAGCCTCGCCGCGAATAGCCAGAGCTTTCGTGTGAGTAGTCTGAATACGCTCGTGGGTAAAGAGCTGGTTGATCAACGTGCGGCGAAGACTCGCACGGGCATCATTATCACGACCTAAATGAAATCCTGCTACCTGATGTCGCATATTTGATCACTCCACATCTTTTTCTTGAGGCAGGTAGTTCTTTTCCTGCATCTTTTCGCGCAGCTCATCCAGGCTCTTTTCGCCGAAGTTGCGGATCGACATGACCGCTTCTTCGCCTTTTTCCAGCAGATCCAGTACATCGCCGACCGTGGTGATTCCAGTGCGTTTCAATGAGTTGAAAACACGCACGGAAAGATCAAGGTTTTCGATGGGTGTCTCGGCTGCTTCGCTGGTTAACCGGCTGCCGCTTACTTCTTTTTCACTGCCCAGCACGCTCACTTCTTCAGAGACGCCGGATACCAGCCGTAAATGCTCAATGAGAATTTTCGACGCGGTACCCAGGGCTTCTTCAGGTTTGATAGTGCCATCTGTCCAGATCTCCAGGTTGAGCCGATCGTAATTGGTGCTCTGCATAACGCGAGCCGATGATACCGACCAGTTAACTCGTTTTACCGGGGAGAAAATGGCATCCACCGGAAGTTCACCGATGGGCAGGTGGGTTGTACGTTCATTGGCCGGGGAATAACCACGGCCGCGTTCCACGGTGAGGTCAATTTCCAGCTTTGTTTTTGGATCATCGACAGTAAACAGGTACAGATCGGGGTTGACAATTTCAACTTCCGGCGGCGCGATGATATCGGCCGCGGTTACCTGCCCTTCACCGCGAATGTCCAACCGCAGGTGGGCGGTTTCCACATCATTCATGATCAGGCGGATCTGTTTGATCTGCAGGGTCACCTGAATGACATCTTCCCGCACGCCGGGGATATCGCTGAACTCATGCAGTACATCCGCAATGCGAATGGACGTGATGGCAGCACCAGACAGGGAAGAGAGCATTACCCGGCGTAAAGCGTTGCCAAGAGTAACACCATAACCGTGTTCCAGCGGGCTGATTATAAACTTGCCATAGTTTCGAGCTTCTGCTTCCCGCTCGACTTTGGGTGTCACCATGTTTAAGAGTGTAGTCACGTTTTCCTCTTCTCGGTGTACCTTTTAGTCCCGCACACCGATCAACGGGGGCTTAGCGCGAATAGTACTCAACGATGAGCTGTTCGTTCAAGTTGCCGTCAATTTCCGCGCGTTCGGGAACACGGACAACTTTACCGGTCAGGTTCTTTAGATCCCGATCCAGCCATACAGCGCAGTTACGTTTTTCTGCAATATCCACCAGTTCTTTAAAGTAGGTGGTTTTTTGAGAGCCGCCACGCACGGTGACTACATCACCGGGGCGCAGAAGCATCGAGGGGATATCGGTACGAATGCCGTTCACGCAGAAATGTCCGTGGCTCACCAGCTCGCGGGACTGGGCGCGATTTTCGGCCAGACCGAAGCGGTAGACCAGGTTATCCAACCGCATCTCCAGAGTCTGGAGCAGGTTGAGACCGGTCAAACCACGGCGTTTCAATGCCAGACCGTAGAAACGGCGGAACTGGCGCTCGAACATACCGTAAACGCGGCGGGCTTTCTGCTTGGCGCGCAGCTGGCGTGCATAGTCAGAAGCACGTTCGCTGCCACCACCCCGTCCCTGGCCCGTGCGGCCATGTTGGCCGGGCGCGAACCCGCGTTTTTCAAAGGCGCACTTGGGGGTAAAGCAGCGCGCCCCTTTTAAGAACATTTTTTCACCTTCACGCCGGCAGAGTTTACAAACCGGCCCAATATATTTAGCCATTGCTTTGTCTTCCTCTTATAGAATTACACGCGGCGTTTTTTCGGCGGCCGGCATCCGTTGTGCGGAACCGGAGTAATATCCGCAATCGAGCGAACTTTCAATCCCATGGATTGCACAGCTCGAATGGCGGACTCGCGACCGGGACCGGGTCCCTTTACAATCAAATCCACTTCCTGGATGCCCATAGCCTGAGCGGCTTTGATAGCCTGCTCGGCAGCCAGGCGTGCCGCGAACGGGGTGCTCTTGCGGGAGCCTTTGTAACCGGCTGATCCCGAGCTTCCCCAACAGACAGTGTTACCCTGTGTGTCTGTCACGGTCACGATCGTGTTATTGAAGGAGGCAAAGACATGAACCTGACCTGAGGACAGTGTCCGTTTTGCCTTGCGCGAAGTCGATGTTCGACGCGTTGCGCGTACGTTTTGTGCCATAATCCCTCGCTACATTCTTTCAAATAATACTTGTTTACAGTAACGCATTGGTCTGCGCCCGGGCAGCCGCGGGGAGGAAGGCTCCCCAACCCGAACACAATCCGCTACGAATTACTTCTTGGTTGCTCCGCGACGGCGGCCGCGACCGGCAACGGTCTTCTTTGGACCCTTGCGTGTGCGGGCGTTGGTGCGGGTTCTCTGCCCGCGCAGGGGCAGATTCCGACGGTGACGCAGGCCGCGATAGCAGCCAATTTCGATCAACCGTTTAATGCTCATTTGTACTTCGCGGCGAAGATCACCTTCAACCTTGAAGTTCTTGGCAATATACTCGCGCAATAACGCGAGGTCTGCTTCTGTAATATCTTTTATGCGGACATCTGGATTGACTTTGGTATCCGACAGAATCCGCTTGGCGCGGGTAGGACCGATACCATAGATGTAGGTCAAACCGGTTTCAATTCGTTTGTTACGTGGGAGGTCAACACCTTCAATTCTTGCCATGTTCTCTTATCCCTGACGCTG
>CAYQUX010000033.1:0-31346 GCA_964420995.1 uncultured Leptolinea sp.
CATAGGCCTGAACCCCCTCCTGCCTCCCCCGGCGGGGGAGGATGTTCAAAATCCCGGTTTAGGATTTTGGGGAAGGCCGGGATGGGGGCTGATTCCCTGTCCGGAACACGTCTCTGGCATAGGCCTGAACCCCCTCCTGCCTCCCCCGGCGGGGGAGGATGTTCAAAATCCCGGTTTAGGATTTTGGGGAAGGCCGGGATGGGGGCTGATTCCCTGTCCGGAACACGTCTCTGGCATAGGCCTGAACCCCCTCCTGCCTCCCCCGGCGGGGGAGGATGTTCAAAATCCCGGTTTAGGATTTTGGGGAAGGCCGGGATGGGGGCTGATTCCCTGTCCGGAACACGTCTCTGGCATAGGCCTGAACCCTCTCCTGTTTCCCCCGGCGGGGGAGGATGTCCAAAATCCCGGTTTATGGATTTTAGGGAAAGCCGGGATGGGGACTTATTGATTGCCATCCAGTATCTGATTCACCCGTCATGGACTTGTCCAGATGATAAGGCGCAAAACATTAACGCAAGAATCACCTTCTCCCAATCCTGCTTTTCGGATTGGGGGAAGGCCGGGATGGGGGCTGATTCCCTGTCCGGAACACGTCTCTGGCATAGGCCTGAACCCCCTCCTGCCTCCCCCGGCGGGGGAGGATGTTCAAAATCCCAGTTTAGGATTTTGGGGGAAGGCCGGGATGGGGGCTGATCACCTGTCCGGAACACGTCTCTGGCATAGGCCTGAACCCCCTCCTGCCTCCCCCGGCGGGGGAGGATGTTCAAAATCCCAGTTTAGGATTTTGGGGGAAGGCCGGGATGGGGGCTGATCACCTGTCCGGAACACGTCTCTGGCATAGGCCTGAACCCTCTCCTGTCTTCCCGGCGGGGGAGGATGTTCAAAATCCCGGTTTAGGATTTTGGGGAAAGCCGGGATGGGGGTTTATTTAATTGCCATCCCTGACTTTAACTGGGTTAAAACAGTGAGTTCCGCTTCGGTCAAAGGCTGCCCGCCCGGGCCTTTGTATCCACCTTCCTTGCCGGCGCAGGCCGCTTTCTCGGCGGCAAAGGCGATCAAATACCGGTATTGTTTGGCCTCCGCCGAACTGGCGATGGCATCCACAACCCGGGACTGCCACTGAACGTTTTGCACCAGGCGGCCGGGTTCTTCCACAAAATTGACCTCGTCGCGGTCATAGGTCAACTTACCATTGACCAGTGCTTTGAATCCATCCGCCATATCGCGTACGGTGGCGCAGGGGAACAACTCGCGCGCTTCTTCCAGCGATCCGATGGCGCTGATTACATCCTTCTCTGTCAGTTCTTTTTTCGCCGGATCGCTCGCGCGTAACATTAAATAGCCGGCTCCAAGAATAGGGAGAAGCAAATTCTTTAATTCATCCGAGGGATACTGTCCCATAGTACTTCCTTTCAATCGAAAATCTAATGATAAATGTCCTGATTTCAGACAGGGGGTATTTTACTCTTACTTCGGATACGTTGGACATCCAATTCCAACCCAAAAGTCCTGCATGATTTATATTATCATTGGGGTCGCGCCCGGTACGCAGGCATTAACTGGCAAACATGGAGGGTATGAGGATGATTCGACGTTGTGAAGAAAAAGATATGCCGGCTGTCGTGGACTTGCTCACTCAGCTGGCTGAGGTCGCCACCGGCGGTAAGGAATTTGACGTTGACCGTTTTCACGATCTCTTCCGAAAAATGACTGCTCAACCGGACGTGTACGTGAATTTTGTGTATGACGTGAATGGGAAAGTAGCCGGTTTCCTGTCCATGGTTTTTTATATGACCTTCTTTCACCGGGTGGGCACGGCACAGGTAAACGAGCTGGTGGTGGCAGATGGCTACCGCGGGCAGGGGATCGGTCAGGCGTTGATGAAGGCTGCCGAAAACGAAACCCGCAAACGCGGGATGGATGAACTGGAAGTGGGTACGGAAAAAGAGAACGTGAAAGCTCAGGCTTTTTATCGTACCTATGGCTTTGATGAAGAATACGTTCTTTTTGGCATGGAGTTTGACTACCGGTCAACCTCCGGCCAGGGGTGAGAAGAAATCCAGCCGGTCACCCGCCCGGAGCGGGGTTTGTAGTCCCTTTGGCTTCGTATAGATTTCCTCTCCATTCAATGTGACCAACACATGCCCGGATAGGCCCCCTTCAGAATCGATCCAGTACTTTTCCAGAACCGGGTACAGGTCCACAATCTGCCTGATCGCTTTTCCCACTGTGGTTTCATTCGGTATGTCGAGTGAATAATTCTTAATACCTGTTTCCACCCGAAACACGCCGAATAAATTAATACTGACCATGAGATTATTATAAATTCGCCGGTACGATCAGCGGGTTTTTTCCATTCTCTCCCTGAGGTATGCTCTTCAGTGGAATGTTAAAAGCCTGACTTAACGTGTCCGGAGTTAATACTTCACGGGGGGAACCAAGGGATTGGATGCTGCCGCGTACCATGACAGCCACCTGATCGGCATAATGCCCGACCATATTGAGGTCATGCAGCGCCAGCAGAACGGTCAAAGAACTGCTTCCAGGTGTCAAACCGCCGCCCTGTACCAGTTCGCGGATCAAGTCTAACAGGTTCACCTGGTATTGCAAGTCCAGGTGCGTGGTGGGCTCGTCTAACAGCAGGATGGGCGCGGTTTGCGCCAGCGCGCGCGCCAGCAGAACACGCTGCTGTTCACCGCCGGAGAGTTCATTAATGAAACGGTTGGCCATATCCAGTGTGCCGGTGCGCCTCATGGCTTCTTCCGCCAGGCGTTTATCCTGCTCGGCGAGCTGTCCCATCCAATTCAAATGAGGGGTGCGTCCCATCATCACGATCTCCCGACAGGTGAAGCCGGCCGGGAGGCGGCGTGCTTGGGGAACCACCGCGATCAGCCGCGCGCGTTCCAGAATGGACAGTCTGGTCACGTCTTTACCGAGAAAATGGATGCTGCCGCCGGAAAGCGGTATTGTGCCGCTGACGGCCCGTAAAAGGGTGGTTTTGCCGGCACCGTTTGGGCCGATCACCCCCAATGTGGATCCTTCCGGAACGGTCAGGTTGACCTGACTCAAAATGGGTTTACCCCGCATTTGAATGGAGATATCCTGTAGGACTAACATGTGCTCACCAGATATTCTGCCGTCTTGAACGACGCATGATAAAAAGGAAGAACGGCGCCCCGGTTAGCGCGGTGATGATGCCCACCGGCACTTCCTGTGGGGCGGCGATACGTCGCGCCAGTATATCGGCGGCCAGCAGAAGAGCCGCGCCGCCCAGAATGGAAAGGGGGATCAGCTTGCGGTAATCGCTTCCCCACAGCATGCGGATAAGGTGCGGCACGATCAGGCCGACAAACCCGATGATCCCGCTGAACGAGACGGCTGCCGCGGCGACCATGGTAGCGGCGCAAACCACCACCAGACGCACACGCTTCACGTTCAAACCAAGCAGCTGCGCCTGCTCTTCACCGAATTGGAGCACGTTTAACGCGTACCCGCTGGTCAATAGCAGACCCAGGCCGATAACCGTGTATGGCAGCATGGCAAACACAGGCTGCCAGCCGCTCATCGAAGCGCCGCCCAGCAGCCAGGCCAGCGCACGGTGCAATTCGCGGTTGGAATACAACATTAGATATGACGTAAGTGCGGTGGCGAAGCTGCTCACCGCGACACCGGCCAGAATGAGGTTTGTGGTCGGCAGGCTGTTCCCGCTGCGCGCCAGACTGTAGGCTGCCCATACGGTGACCATGGCACCGGCAAAGGCCGCCATGGGAATAAAATACAGGGAACCGGTCATATTGGAGGAGAAGATGGTCATGGCAAACACCGCCCCAAGTCCGGCGCCTGAGGCCACACCGATTAGGTAAGGGTCTGCCAGCGGATTGCGGAACAACCCCTGGTACGCGGCTCCGCTGCCGGCCAGGGCTGCACCGGTGAGCGCGATCAGGATGGTTCGCGGGAATCGCAGAGAAAACAGGATGGTGTTCAATGGTTTAAGAGCCGCGTCCAACGGTTGATTGGATATGGCAGACCAGAGGACACGAAAAAAATCCCCCATTTCCACATTTATGCTGCCAACGGCTGCGGAAACCAGCAAACAAACGACCAGTGTAGCTCCGGCAACCAGATAGGGGGATGTTTTTCGCATGTTTATTGGAAAAGCTCCGGATGGATGGCTTTGGCCAGGGCTTCCAGACCGTCAATAAGGCGCGGACCGGGGCGGCTGACCAGGTCGTCGTCAAACGGCAGAACAGAGCCGGTCTGGATGGCTTTGATGGCATCCCACCCGGGCCGTTGTTTGACCATATCCACACTGGTGCCGAATTTCGCGTCACCCAGCAGGATAAGGTCCGGATTCTGGACGATCAATTCTTCCTGGCTGATCTGCGCCCACGCGATGGGCAGCCCGGCACCGGCATTCACCCCGCCGGCCTGCTGGATCATCTTATCCATAAACGAATTGGGACCGGTTGTCCAGGGTTTGGCCGGGTCGGTGCCATCGACCTCATAAAACACAATCGGCCGGGTGCTGTTTGATGCGATTTTTTCATCCAACGCGGTAATACGGGTCTCAATGGATTCGGCCAGGTTGGCGGCCTCTTTTTCCCGTCCGGTTAAGGCGCCCACAATTTTTAGGTTGGCGGAAAGGCTGGCCACATTCGGTGGATTATTCAGGTAAAAAACGGTCAATCCAAGCTTTTCAAATTCCGCCACCTGTTCCGCTGAGTTGATTTCCGCCGCCAGGATCAGGTCGGGCTGTAATTTGGTGATCAATTCCATATTGCTCCCGAAGGATGGGCCGCCGATGTCCTGCAGGGCTTTGGCTTCCGCGGGGAAGTCACTAAAGCTATCGCGGGCGATCATCTGTCCACCCGCGCCAAGGGCAAAAAGGATTTCCGTGTTGGACGGAGCCAGTGAGATAATGCGTGCTGCGGGTTGTTTGAGGGTTACTTCCCGCCCGAGTCCATCTTTGACGGAAATACCCGCGCTGGTGGGTTGCAGGGTGGGAGGCGCCGTTGGACTTGCCTCGAGGTTTGGAACAGACGTGTTTTCAACTATAGCCGTGGGAGGAAGCGGGGTGGCGGTGGGAGTTGTACAGGCAGCCAATCCCATGATCAACAGGCTCAATACGGTTGACAGGCGCAAAATTTTCATACAGTATCTCCATTTATAAAAAAACCTGCCGCGTGGCAGGTTGGAGATATCAACAGGCTTCTTGGCCGGTCCACGTCTCCCATCTGCGGGGTTGCGGTGAACTCTTCACGGGCGGCGACCTGGCTCGTCAGCAATCCTGACTCACAGTTGCGCAACAGCACCGGACTGGCCGAACGGCTTCACCGGTTTCGCATTTCAGCCTGCCCATCCGGGGGTCAGGCCTCCATGAAGTTCATCTGGATTCTAGTGCGTCAGGCATGATTAGTCAATCTACTTGAAAAATTAAGATTTTCTTCATTGACTTGAATTTTGCATTTGTCTATACTACAAATAGGAAAACGAATATCTTATGCGAGAGTTTGGCTTTATCCCAACGTAGTGATTAAAAGGCACGCAAGTTTTGCGTGCCTTTTCTTATATCCTGTTTCTTGAAAGGATTCGCAATATGGACTATGGAATGATCGGCAAAATCGAAAAAGCAAAACGCTACGCGCAGGAACGCAACCGCGTGCATTTTGACGCTTTAACTGTTACCCTGGAAGGAGAGAACAATTCACACACCGTGAACTATGATCACGGCACATGGACGTGCGATTGTGACTTCTTTCACTCACGCGGCCGCTGCAGTCACACCATGGCTATCGAAATGATTCTCGAAGGCATGCTGCCGGTCACTGAAAAAGTATAATCCCGGCTTTTAGCCAGCTTTTGTACTAATTCTTCCACGCGGAGATGGTTATCCCACCTCTATTTCAGCGTGGAAGAATTTCCATTTAATCGCACAACGTACCCAAAAATATAGCGTACATAAGATACATCAATCGCGTCGGGAGATATTATTCCCCATCCTCTCACCAAACCACTATTTGGGTATTGACATATTGCAAAGTACGTACTATTATAAACTTAATAATAGTAAGCAATCCACAATACCTGAATTCTGGGAACCATATAGTCTGTATAAATATTGTTCCGAGGGAAGAGAGGAAGACGCGTTGGACGAATTAGAAAATCTGGACAAAAAATTTCAGAAAGAGTTGCATGCCGGCATAACCGCCATGATCCTGCTGGCTGTGCTCGAAAAAGCCAGGGATCCGATGTACGGTTACCAGATCGCCAAAATGCTTGGCGAAGAGCAGGGTGAATCGGCAATGAAACAGGGCGGGCTCTACCCGGCGCTGCGCTCTTTGGAAAGCAGCGGGTTGCTCTCCAGTATGGTGGAGCCATCGGTATCCGGCCCGCCCCGGCGCTATTACCAGATCACCCCACTGGGTAATGAGAGCCTGTCCCGCTGGGTGTCGATCTGGCAGAAGACCAGGGAGTATGTTGACTCCATATTGCAATCGAATGGATGAATCAGGATCACCCCGATTAACCGTGGGGAAATGAGAGGAAGTTGGATGAATTCTACAGTAGATGAATACCTTGTTTGTTTAAAGAAAAACCTGGAGGGCTGCGACGCGGCTGTAGTTAGAGACGCGCTGTCAGACGCCGAAGAATACCTGCGTAATGGGCTGGAATCCGCGCGAGCCGATTCACCGGACATCAGTGAGGGTGACGCTCTGGGAAAAATTGTGGAAGAATTTGGAACCCCGGAGGAGTTCGCGGCGGATTACCGGAAAATGGAAGCCCGCATCCGGCCGGCTTTTTCCACAGCGGCTGGTGCGAAAAATAACGCGTCGCTGTTTAATAAAGTCTTTGGTGTGTTCGCCGACCCGGCTGCGTGGAGTTCGCTGCTCTTCATGCTGGTGTCCCTGGTCACCGGGATTATCTACTTTACCTGGGCGGTCACCGGCCTGTCCCTGTCTGTCGGCCTGCTGGTGCTGATCATCAGTCTGCCATTCATTGGCCTGTTCCTGTTATCTGTGCGGGGGATCGCGCTGGTGGAAGGCCGCATCGTGGAAGCGTTGCTGGGCGTGCGCATGCCGCGCCGCCCGATCTTTGTGGATAGCTCCATGGGCTGGTGGGCGCGCCTCAAAGTCCTGTTCGCCAGCAAACACACCTGGCTGACCATTGTCTACATGATTCTCATGCTGCCGCTGGGAGTAATCTATTTCAGTGTTTTTATCACGTTGATCGCTCTGGCAATTTCATTCTTTGGAGCGCCATTCGCCCAGCTGTTTGTGCCGTTCCCTATCCTGTATATTGGCATCGATCAATACTATTTCACGCCGGTTTTGGGGTTAGTTTCCGGTCTCATCGGCATCGCATTTGCCCTCGGCACACTGCACCTGGCCAAACTGGTCGGCCGCTGGCACGGGGCATTGGCCAAGGCCATGCTGGTCAGTGAGTAAAAGCAATACAATTTAATCGAAGGTCTATTTGGAGGAGTAACACATGAAAGGCAAGTTGGTTTTTGTCAGTACAATAATTCTGGGTGCGCTTCTTCTGAGCGCCTGCGGGTTCGGTGTTTTGCGTGGTTCAGGAAATGTGGTCACTGAATCGCGTGAGGTTGGTAATTTCGACTCGGTCGACTTCTCCGGGTCAGGCGATGTGATAATCGATCAAAACGGCACGGAAGGGCTGAAGATCGAAGCGGAAGACAACCTTGTTCCCCACATCCGCACGGAAGTCCGCGGCCATACGCTGCACATTTACTTCGATCCCATGGGAATGGTGATGTTGCATCCCACCAAACCGATGAAATTCCATCTGTCCATGAAAGATGTGACTTCTGTCGATCTCTCCGGTTCGGGAACGATCTACTCGGAGAAGATCACAGCCAGCAGTCTGTCTATGAAAATTAGCGGGTCGGGTGACACGACCATCGACAGTCTGACGACCGACCGTCTGGATATTGATATTTCAGGCTCAGGGAAATGCCTGCTCAAGGGCGACGCGGCTATTCTTTCGTTGAATATTTCCGGATCAGGCAACTGCAATTCCAGCAACCTTAACAGCAAGGATGTGCGCATTGATGTCAGTGGTTCCGGAAAGGCGCAGGTAAAGGCCGATAACCGGTTGGATATCAATATCTCCGGCAGCGGAGATGTGATCTACTCTGGAAACCCACGAATCTCGCAGACGGTCTCAGGGTCGGGACAGATCAGCGCCCGGTAAAAGGTTTGGCTACATGATTTCTTTACCTCCGGTGAAAATCGGAGGTTTTTTCTACTAAATCATCAGGTGGGTAAAAAAGAGAAAAACAAAAAAAGAATCCCCCAACCCCCTTCCGACCGGAAAAGCGCCGGTCGAAGGGGGCAAAAAACACTTCCCTTGATCGGAACCAGACAGGTGAAATCATTAGATCATCTTCCCACTTGAAATGTTCTGGTCGAAGGGGCAAAGACACATCATTTGATTGAAACCTGGCAGATGGAATCCCCCAACCCCCTTCCGACCGGAAAAGCGCCGGTCGAAGGGGGCAAAAAACACTTCCCTTGATCGGAACCAGACAGGTGGAATCATTCGATCATCTTCTGAATGGAAAAGTGCCTATCTAAGGGGCAAAGACACATCATTAGATTGAAACCTGGCAAATGGAATCCCCCAACCCCCTTCCGACCGGTAAAACGCCGGTCGAAGGGGGCAAAAATCACATTCTTTGATTGAATCACGGCAGATGGAACCACACGATCATTTTCCGACCAGGAAAGCGCCGGTCGAAGGGGGCTAAAACTGTGCGGTAGATTTACCATTGCCTGGTTTCCAGATCAAAGCGATTAAAAACACGCCCCCCTTCTTGAAGGGGGGTAGGGGGGATTCTGGCGGAGAGGGTGGGATTCGAACCCACGGTGACCCTAAAGCCACAACGGTTTTCGAGACCGCCCCGATCGGCCGCTCCGGCACCTCTCCACGGGGACTTCAATTATAGCAGGAAACTACAGCAATTCCATTTCGCTGGCTTCCACCGGGTACTCTACCGGAGCCAGGTTGTTTTCCTTGAATTTCTCCACCAGTTTGCTTTCCGCGTCCTGCTCGCCGTGAACCAGAATGATCTTCTTTAATCCGGGTCCGGCTGCTTTCGCATAGCGCACCAGCATATCCTGCCCTGCATGCGCAGACAGGCCGCCGATGGTGGCGATTTCTGCTTTACGATGGTATTCCTCGCCAAAAATCTTGACATTCTTTTCCCGGTCCGCCAGGCGGCGGCCCAGCGTGTAGGGCGCCTGCCAGCCGACGATGGTTATGGTGTTGCGTGCGTCTTCTATGTTGTTTTTCAGGTGGTGCAGAATACGGCCGTTTTCCGCCATGCCCGACGCGCTGATGATGATCATCGGGTCGCGGCGTTCGTTGAGTTTCTTGGATTCATCCACAGATTGGATGTAGGTCAGCATGGGGTAATCCAGCGCGGCGTGGTTGCCCTTTCTGATGAATTGTTGGGTTTCTTCGTCGAAATATTCGGTGTGCTCGCGGAAAATGTTCGACGCATTGACCGCCAGCGGGCTGTCCACAAAGACCGGAACGGGCTTCAATTCATGATTGCTGAACATACGGTTCAAACTGTAGACGAGCTCCTGGGTGCGGCCCACGGCAAACGCCGGAATGATCACCTTGCCGCCGCGTTTGATGGTGCGCGCCACCACGTCACGGAACTCGAAATAGGCTTCTTCGGGGTCGCTGTGAGGTTTGTCGCCATAGGTGCATTCCATCATCAGGTAATCCGGGTGATCCGGCAGCACCGGATCTTTCAGCAATGGAAGCTTTTCCCGACCGATATCACCGGAGAACCAGAAACGAAACTTCCTGCCGTCCTCCTGAATATCAAGCACAACGGCCGCCGAACCAAGAATATGTCCGGCATCCACCAGATGGGCGCTGACACCCGGGATGGGTGAAAATTCACGGCTGTACTCATGGGTGACAAAATGGCTGGCTACCTGTTTGGCATCTTCCTGGGTGTAAATGGGTTCCACAGGTGGCTCGCCTTTTTTCGCCCGCTTTTTGTTCACATATGCCACATCATATTCTTGAATATGACCCGAATCCTGCAGCATGATATCCGCCAGCATTCCGGTGGCGGGAGTCACATGGATCGGGCCGTCATAGCCGCTCTTGACCAAATTCGGCAGATTGCCGCTGTGGTCAATGTGCGCGTGAGAGAGAATGACCGCGTCAATGGAACGGGGATCGAACGGGAATTTCAGGTTCTTTTCATAGGTATCCGCACGCCGTCCCTGAAAGAAACCGCATTCCAGCAAAAGGCGTTTTCCGCCGATCTCCAGTAAGTATTTTGAACCGGTAACCGTTTGTGAGGCGCCGAAAAAGTGGATTTTCATTGAATCTCCCTGGGTTTGAGTGTTTGTAAAATCTCTTCGCCAAATCTTTGCAACCGCCACGGGAAGTTAGCCATGAGGGCGGATAACTCGCTCATGCATCGCGGGTTGACGGCAGCCACCTGTTCAACCACCTCACGCGGCAGGATGACATCCGATTCGACATGATATTCGGCTGCCGTTGTCTTTCGCCAGCTTTTCAGCGAATCCAGACGTTTGATAAATTCATCATCTTTGCGGGGGTAAGAAGGCCGGCGGGGCGGGGTGCCCTGCTGCCCCTGGACGATACATTCCAGCAGGGCGCTGCCGTAGCGTTTTTGCAACCGCGGAGATAACCCGTTTATGTCTTCCAGTTCTTCCAATTTCCCCGGTAATGCCTGGGCAAGAGACAGCAGGGTTTCATTGGATAGGACCTTGAATGAAGGCAGGTTGGCTTTACGGGCTTGAGACTCCCGGAACTCGCTTAATTGTTTCAAGACGGCCATTTGCCGGGAGGTGAGGTCCTGTTTGCCGGCGAGTTTCCAGCAGTTGTCTTTATCCCCATTGAGCTGCGGAACAGGGGTGCGTTCCAGGCGGTGAAAATCTTCCTCCGCCAGTTCCCAGCGGCCGGTTTCGATCAATTCCTGCTTTATCTTTTCACGCAGCGGGATCAGGTAATGCGAATCAAGCCGCGCGTACGCCAGCTGTGCTGGGGGGATGGGGCGGATGCCCCAGTTGGCGCGCTGGTATTTTTTGTCCTGTGCCACACCGAATTCCGCCTCGAGCATGCCCGAAAGCCCGAAGGCTTCACGCCCGAGGATGCGGCTGGCGATCATTGTGTCAAAAAGATTGTTGAATTCAAACCCAAAATCGCGTTTCAGGCAGATCACATCGTATTCACCGGCGTGAAAAACCTTTTCAATCTGCGGATTGGCAAAGAGAGGGCCAAGAATGGCTGTGTTCTTCAGTGCCAGTGGATCGATGAGGTAATCGGCCTCGCGGGTGGATATCTGGATCAGGCAGACCTGTTCGCGGTAGGCAAACAGGCTGTTTGATTCGGTATCCACACCGAAAATATCCGTTCGTGACAGTGTTTCTACAAGCTCTTCAAGCGCGTGCGGCCGGTCAATCCAGACCGGGTCTCTCATATCGGGGGTAAGCATGAGGATGATTATAGCCTCAAACCATTAAAAACCGTCTCCCTGTATAGAGACAGGGAGACGGTGTACAAAAAGAAGCGTGAAACCGGTTACATATATCAAAATTCGTAGATCATCTGGCGGAGGAGTTTTCCAAGATGGCTTTGCGGCCGGGGATTGAGAGCTTTAATTCGGGCATACGTCAAAGGTTCTTCCGGATTTTCATTCCAGACGGCCCATCCCAGAAGGCGTAAAAAGTATTGCGGAAGATAGGAAGTAAGTACCTGTAAACCACGCAAGTTGCCGTATGTGGCCACCTGGGTTTGTTTCTGCTTGAGCGCGGCACGCAAATCGTCAACAGTACTCCCGGGGAAATAGCTGGCCCCGTTGGAGATCATGGAAAGGATATGGGCGTCGCTGTTTCCCAGCATGGCCAGTGGCAGCCGGCTGGACTGCACAACCGCTGGCAGGTTGCTGCGTGTATACACCAGCCCGCCGTTGAAGGCTTCGACTCCAACCAATACCTGGCTGGCAAACGGATGATTACAGGCTTCCCTGATTTTTTCAAAGGTTAAGCTGCTGGTACCCTTCGCTTCAGGGTGGGCGGCGACAGCCAATCCGCCCTGTTCACCGATCAACATCAGGGTATCAATGAAGGAAAGCCCTGCCGGTACGCGGTTCTTGATAAAAAGTGCCAGCACATGACCGTCGGCCGAAGTAACCTCGCAACCGGGGATAACTTGAACGCCATAGCGCGGAGCCAGGTCGAGCGCCTGGTTTACACCGTCAATACTGTCATGATCGGTGATGGCGATCACATCCAGGTTGGTGTTATCGGCGGCGTATTTAAGGATGGCCGGGATGGAAGCGGTTCCATCGTAACTATGTATGCTGTGAATGTGCAGATCAGCGAGTCCCATTTTTCACCTGTCCATTTGTTTTCTCTTTCATAGAATAGCGGGGGATTGTTTACCGGTGACTAATGTTATGTAAAGGAACTGTCAGTTTTTTCCCATGGATTGTTAATATTGTTAAGAGGCGTTAAGCCACTCAAATGTAAGGAATTGTGTAAGCTGTCATGTAAACGGGGTGACAAACATCATTACCTGCTTGACAATGAGCTGAAAGCCCCTATACTATGTATGAGAGCGCTCCCATACATTGTTGTTTCATGGAAAATGTAATTATTTCTGCCCTTATAGGGCATATTTTTACCAGATCATTGAGAGCGCTCCCAACTTTCCCCAACCTTCCCATGACCCTGACCCTCGAAGATATTGCCAGACTGGCGAATTGTTCACGCTCTACGGTTTCCCGTGTGATTAACGGGGATCCGAATGTCAGCGTGGACACGCGCGAACGGGTCAAAAAAGTCATCACCGAGCTGAATTTTCAACCCAACCTGGCCGCAAGGGGATTGGCTTCCGGGCAGACGCACATCCTCGGGTTGATCATCCCCCTGGCGGTGGTCTCTATTTTCACCGACCCGTTCTATCCCCAGTTGATCCAGAGCATTTCCATGCGCTGCAGCCAGCGCGAATACTCCATCATGCTGTGGCTGGCCGCGCCTGAATTTGAACGCCGGATGATCCATCAGGTTCTGTACAACGGACTGATAGATGGTGTCATCGGCGCGTCCATGTCATTGACTGATCCCATCATCAAATCGCTGGCGGCAAGCAACCTGCCCTTTGTGGCCATTGGGCGTAATCCATATGATGAAAAAACCTGTTTCATTGATGTGGATAACTACAACGGTGCCCGCGACGCGATCGACTACCTGTACAAAATGGGGCGGCGCAGAATTGCCACCATCGCCGGTCCGGGTGAAGTAATCGTCGGTTATGACCGCATGCGCGGCTACCGTGACGCTCTGGCGGAACACGGGCTGGAATTTGACCCCGGTCTGGTCGAAGTGGGTGATTTCTCAGACGCCGGCGGGTATGCCGCCATGCAAAAATTGATCGATAAAAAACCAGACGCGGTGTTTGCCACCAGCGATGTGATGGCTGTGGCGGCCATGCGCGCCCTGGTCGAAGCCGGGTTCAAGGTTCCCGAAGATGTTGCCATCATTGGCTTTGATGATATTTCCCTGGCGGCGCGCTCCATTCCGGCGCTCACCACCATCCGCCAGCCGATTGAAACAATGGGTGCCCGCGCGGTGGACATGGTCATCGATCTGATCGAGCACCCGAACACTGCCACCCGCAGCGTGATCTTGCCCACAGAACTGGTTGTCCGTTCGTCCTGTGGTGAAGAATTGATAAAAATTTAGTTCCAAGAGCATTTCGCCCGGTCTTTCAAGAAGTGTTTGTATCTTTCAATTCATATTTTGGAGTCAGGTAATACATGTCCATTGATCCATCTCTGCATTTCATACCCTGGGAAGAACGACCGGCCGGCTGCGGCGATGTTGTCTGGCGCTACAGCCAGAACCCTATCATCCCGCGTGATTTGATCCCTTCCTCTAATAGTATCTTCAACAGCGCGGTGGTTCCCTACAACGGCGAGTTTCGCGGTGTCTTCCGCGCGGATAACAAAAAACGCGAGATGAATCTGCACAGCGGTTCGAGTAAGGATGGCATTCATTTCACCCTGTCAAACGATCCCATTGAGTGGATCCACCCTGATCCTGAACTGGCGAAATTTGAATACCGCTACGATCCACGTGTTGTATGGATCGAAGACCGTTTTTACGTGAGCTGGTGCAATGGGTTCCATGGCCCGACCATCGGCATTGGCTTCACCTACGATTTTGAAAAATTCCATTTCCTTGAAAACGCGCTCCTGCCGTTCAACCGCAATGGCGTGCTCTTTCCGCGGCGTATCAACGGCAAATACGTCATGTTCAGCCGCCCCAGTGACAACGGACACACTCCCTTTGGTAATATCTACCTGAGCCAGAGCCCGGATATGATCCACTGGGGGGAACACCGTTTTGTGATGGGTACCAAAGGCGGCTGGCAGAGCACCAAGATCGGCGCCGGCCCGACCCCCATTGAGACAAAAGAAGGCTGGCTGCTGTTCTACCACGGCGTGATCACCTCGTGCAACGGCTTTGTGTACAGCTTTGGCGCCGCTCTGCTTGACCTTGACCAGCCCTGGAAGGTCATCTACCGCAGCGCGCCGTACCTGTTGTCTCCACAGACTCAGTATGAATGCGTGGGAGATGTCCCCAATGTGGCCTTCCCGTGCGCGTCTCTGTATGAAGATTCCACCGGAAAGATCGCCATTTATTACGGCGGCGCGGATACCGTCACCGCTCTGGCTTTCTGCCGGGTAAATGAGGTTCTTGATTTTCTAAAGAAAAACTCAGAACTATAAAATTCTCTACCAGAAGGAGGTGGTTTTTCCGCCCCGCGGTTTGCGTCGCGAGGGCAAGGTGTAAAGATACAGAACAATTCAGGGAGTTTTCATATATGGAAAAAAGGCGTTGATCCCTTCTTGTGAAAAGGAACAACGCCCGGTCGGTGGAAACCCTACCAGGGCCGAATCCTGAGGTAAGGTGTCCAAAATAATCATACTATAGAAATTTTTGACTATAGGAGAAGATGTGATGCAGAAACTACCTAAGGCTTTGCTTTTCATCGTTGTCGCACTTTCCATGGTGTTGACAGCGTTCCTCCCGGCTGCCCCTGTTGCCGTTGAATATCCCCGCAACGAAACCCTGTACACCAGCGGTACGCAGTGGGGTCCTCCCTCCAGCTGGAACCCGTTGAATGGCGGCGGTTATGCCATGGGTACCCTGGGTCTGTGCTATGAAACCCTCTTCATCTACGATCCTCTGGCTGACAAATTCACCCCGTATCTGGCCGAATCCGATAAATGGGCTGACGCCACTACCTATGTTGTCACCCTGCGCAAAGGCATCAAATGGACCAATGGCCAACCCCTGACCGTTGATGATGTCAAATTCACCTTCGACATCGCCAACCCCGATGGCGAAACCAAAGCCGGCCTGAACTACACCGGTCTGTGGAAGTTCCTGGAATCTGTTGAAGTCAACAAAGACACCAACGAGATCACCTTCAAATTCAAAGCTGATCCCGCGTACCAGGAAGTCGGTTTCTACATGTGGCAGACCCCCATCCTGTCCAAAGCCCTGTTCGGCAAACTCTCTGTTGCCGACCTCACTGGCGGCGCCAATAAACCTCCGGTAGGCACTGGTGCTTACAAATACCAGACAAACGACCAGGACCGCATGGTCTGGGTTCGCAACGATGCCTGGTGGGGTAAAGACGTCTTCGGTAAACTGCCCGCCCCGAAATACATCGTCGATATCGTCAACGGCAGCAACAATGTTGCCCTCGGTAAAATGCTCCAGGGTGGACTTGACCTCAGCAATAACTTCCTGCCCGGTGTCGCCTCCCTGGTTAATGGCGGTTACGCTGTCAAAACCTACTACAAAGACGCCCCTTACATGCTCTCCGCCAATGTGGCCGCGCTAATCATCAATGAACAGGTCAAACCCCTGGATGACGCCAAATTCCGCCAGGCGATGGCCTGGATGATCAACGTCAACGACATCGTTGAAAAAGATTACACCGGTATCGTCAAAGCCGCCGATCCCACCGGTCTGCTCCCCACCTGGGACAAATACATCGACAAGGACCAGGTCAAGGAACTCGGTTGGAGCTACGATCCTGAAAAAGCCAAGAAGATCCTGGCCGACGCCGGTTACAAGGATGTTGATGGCGATAAATTCCTGGAAGCCCCCGATGGTTCCAAGATCGCCCTGAAAGTCACCTGCCCCTCCGGCTGGACCGACTGGATGGCCGCCATTCAGATCATCTCCCGCGATGCCAAAGCCATTGGCCTGAACATCGAACCCGATTACCCCGAATACGGCGCCTGGCGCGATGCCCAGCTCAAGGGCACCTTCGAACTCTCACTGCAGAACGAAGCCCAGATGTCCTCGACCCCGTGGTCATACTACAAGTGGGTCTTCCAGAATCCCATCGAAAACATCGCCACCGCCCAGTACGGTAACTATGGCCGCTATGACAACAAAGAAGCCTTCGCCCTGGTTGATGAACTGGACAAAGTCAAAGTCGGCGACGATGCCGCCATCAAAGAAATCGCCAGCAAACTGCAGAAGATCACCATGACCGAAATGCCCACCATCCCGTTGTGGTACAACGGTCTGTGGTCACAGGTCTCCGATGCTGTCTGGACCAATTGGCCCAGCGCTGAAGGTGACAATCACTACCTGCCTGCCACCTGGCGCGGTTACTGGAACATGTCTGGTATTCAGATGCTCCTCGCTCTGGAACCTGTAGCCAAGAAGTAAGATGTAGCATTTCACCCCTCCTTCATGGAAATCTCAGGTGAAGGAGGGGTGGTTTTTTTATAAGGCTTGCGTATCAGAGAGGAGGTTCCGTGAGGCGCTATTTTGGCAGAAAGTTATTGATCTATGCGCTCACCTTTTTTATCGCCGTAACGATAAACTGGATGATCCCGCGCTTCATGCCCGGAAACCCGGTCGATATCATGATATCCCGGGCAGGCATGCGGGGAGAGTCTGTTAACCTGATGTACACGTATTATATGGACGCATTTGGTTTGGACCTCCCCATCTGGAAACAATATTTAAATTTTTGGGTCGCCATTTTTCACGGAGATCTGGGTGTCAGCATTTTCCTGTTCCCGACCCCGGTTATACAGGTCATAAAAGAAGCCTTGCCGTATGATATTGCCCTGCTTCTGCCTTCCATCATTTTGAGCTGGTTTGCTGGAAACAAATTTGGCGCGATGGCTGCGCGTAATAAGAAGCTGGATAACACGCTGTTACCGATAGGTTACATCCTCACAGCAGTACCCTACATGTGGCTGGGTATCCTTCTGGCCTGGGTATTCTGCATTGTCATTCGCATATTCCCGCTTGGCGGCGGATATGATTTCGCCATGCAACCCAATCATTCATTTGAATTCTACTGGAGCCTGGTACAACACTGGTTCCTGCCCTTCATTTCGCTCTTCCTGGTGCAATTTGGCGGTTGGGCGATTGGTATGCGCAACCTGATCATTTACGAACTTGAAGCAGACTATTCCCACTACCTCGAAGCACTGGGCGCGCCGCAAAAATTGATCCGCGGTTACGCGTTCAACAACGCCATCCTGCCGCAAATCACCGGTGTGGCCCTGCAGATCGGCGTGATCGTGACGGGCGCGCTGGCTACCGAGGTCGTGTTTGCCTATCCCGGCATCGGTTACCTGCTTTTACAGGCGATCCAAAGCCATGACTATTTCCTCCTGCAGGGTTGCTTCCTCTTTGTGGTTATCGGCGTTCTTCTGGCAAATTTCATTGTAGATGTCGCGTATGTGATCGTTGATCCCCGCACTCGGGCCGGTATGCAGGGAGGCGCGGAATGAAAAAGAAAAACGAACTGCTCTATTTTGCCTTCAGAAACACGAAACTGCGTATCGGGCTTTCTGTGCTGTTGTTATTCATCTTGTTGATGATCTTCGGGCCGTTCCTGACCAAATACAAGCCGGCGGATTTTGTGGGTCCTTCTTCAGTGCCGCCATCCAAAGAATTCTGGTTCGGGACAACGACTTTCGGTGAAGATGTATTCACCCAGTTTGTGTACGGCCTCGCGCCGACCTTCCTGGTTGGCATCGTGGGCGGAAGCATCGGCACGCTGCTGGGCATGTTGATCGGTTTTGTCGCCGGTTACCGCGGTGGTGTGGTTGACGAGATCTTGAATGTGTTGACCAATGTTGTGCTCACCATCCCGGTACTCGCACTTCTATTGGTCCTTGTGGCGTACATTCCAGTGCGCGGTGTGCTGATCGAAGCTGTGTTTATCGGGTTTACCTCATGGCCCTGGGCGGCACGCGCCATCCGCGCGCAGACATTCTCGCTGCGTACGCGTGAGTTTGTCGGCCTGGCCAGGATGAGCGGGATGAGTTCAACAAAGATCATCTTCACAGAAATAGCCCCCAATATGGCGTCCTACCTGTTCATGACTTTTATCCTTATGTTCGGCAATGCCATCCTGAACGCAGCCACCCTCGATTTTCTCGGGCTTGGTCCGACGGAAGGCGTGTCGATGGGCACCATGATGAACCTGGCCGTCAACTGGAGCGCCCTGATGCTGGGATCCTGGTGGTGGTTCCTGCCGCCGGGAATTGCCATCACCGCCATTGTTGGCAGTATGTATGTGATGAACGTCGGGCTCGACGAAGTCTTTAACCCCAAATTACGGGAGATGTAACCATGAGCCTGCGAACTGAAAACCTGACAATTTATTACCAGACGATCAACGGCAATGTGCGCGCGCTGGAAGATGCCAGTTTCACGCTGGCAGACGGTGAGATCATGGGCGTGGCTGGCGAATCCGGCTGCGGAAAGTCCACCCTGAGCAATAGCCTGATCTATTTACATACACCGATGAAATTCATCCGCGGCCGGGTATTTCTGGATGATGAAGAACTCTTTATCCAGGATCCCGTAAAAATGGATGCCGTTCGATACAAGAAGATCTCGGTCATCCCGCAATACGCGATGAACGCCATGAACCCCACGCGCAAAATCGGGGCGATGATCAAGGATCTGTTGCATTCACGCAATGAAAATTACAGCTCAATACTGCCGGAGTTGAAGAACCGGTTGGACCTGGTCAAACTTGCGCCGGATGTGTTGAACATGTACCCGTTCGAGCTTTCCGGCGGCATGAAACAGCGCATGGTCATGGTGATCTCCACCTTGCTCGATCCATCACTGCTGCTGGCCGATGAAGTTACCTCCGCGCTGGATGTCTCCAGCCAGAAGGCGGTGGCGGAAATGCTGGTTGGCTTCCGTGACAATAAGATCGTCAAGAGTGTGATGATGATCACGCATGATATTTCCATCCTCTACCAGACGGCCAATTCCATCATGGTCATGTATGCCGGCCAACTGGCAGAAAAAGCCCCCACCGAGACGATCATCAACGCGCCGCGTCACCCGTACACACGGCTCTTGATCTCATCTCTGCCGACAGTGGGCGTGAGGTTTTCTGAGAACCGGCTGGCGGGCATTCCCGGTAATCCACCCCTGCTGCTCAACCCACCGACGGGTTGCCGTTTCCGCGACCGCTGCCCGGTGGCGTTCGCCAAATGCGCCGAAGTTCCCCCGTTTGTGGAAATCGAAAAAGACCACTTCCTTGCTTGCTGGAAGGAGGGGAATAGCCATGCTTAAACTGGATAACATTACGAAAATCTATCGAACGGGAACGTTTGGTGGCGGTGAATTCAAGGCCGTGAAAAATGTAACCTTCGACATGCATGACGGCGAGATCATGTCGCTGATCGGCGAGAGCGGCAGCGGTAAAAGCACGATCGGCAAGATGATCTTGCGCTTGATTCCCACGAATTCAGGCCGGATCTTATTCAATGATAAGGATGTATCTTTGATCAAAGGGGACTCAGTCAAAGAATACTACCGCAATGTTCAGGGAGTCTTCCAGGATCCGTTCAGCACGTACAACCCCATCTTCAAAGCGGATCGAATTTTTTCTGTCCTTCATGAGGAATTCTTCCCGGAGATGCCCAAATCAGAGTGGGGTGGACGTGTGGAAACCGCGCTGAAATCCGTGGGCATGAATCCGGCGCACGTCTTGAACAAGTTCCCCCACCAGCTCAGCGGCGGCCAGTTGCAGCGTTTTCTCATCGCGCGCGCGCTGCTGCTGGATACGAAATTCCTGGTAGCCGATGAGATCATCAGCATGCTGGATGCCTCCACACGCATTGATGTCCTGAATCTGCTGGGTGATCTGCGCGCGAAGGGGTTGTCTGTCCTGTTTATCACCCATGACCTTTCACTGGGATATTACATCAGTGAACGCGCGGTGATCCTTTACAAAGGCAGTGTGGTGGAGATCGGCGAGACAAAGAAGATCTTCGACAATCCAATGCACCCGTACACCCAGATGCTGATGTGCTGTGTTCCCCGCCTCGATCAGAAGTGGGAGGAAACTGAAGTTGAGCTGACCGAAAAGAAATCCACGTCAAATGATGGTTGTGTCTTCTACAACCGCTGCCATTCGAAGTTCAAAACAGAGAATTGCGCCCTGCGAGCTCCCTCGCTTGTGGATGTGGAAGAGAATCACGCGGTAGCCTGCGTGTGCTGCGAAGGATAAGTGAACACCCACTCCGGGGTTTGAAAATTACAAACCCCGGAGGTTTGTTTGGAAGCGAAATAGTGGACCTACAGGCAACAAATTCAGGCATCATTCGCCGGATAAAACCGGCAAAGAATCTGTTGCTCGAACCCGCTCTGAATATGGTACAAGAGAATCAGCCCTGTTTTACAGATTTTGTTCGAAAAAGAGAGATCCGAGGAGGACTTCATGCGTTACGGATATTTTGATGACAAGAATCGTGAATATGTCATCACCCGGCCGGATACACCCCTGCCGTGGTTCAATTACCTGGGGTGCGAGGAATATTTTGGTTTGATCTCGCACACGGCAGGCGGATATTCCTTCTATAAAGATGCCCGACTTCGCCGGCTGACCCGTTACCGGTACAACAATGTCCCCATGGATATCGGCGGGCGCTACATTTACCTGCGCGAAATGGACAGCGGCGAGTTCTGGTCGCCCACCTGGATGCCCGTACGCAAGCCGCTCGAAAATTACACCTGCCGGCACGGCATTGGCACCACCACCATCGCGTCAACCTACGCGGGCATCTCTGCGGAAGTTCTGTATTTTGTTCCCCTGGGTCAAAATATGGAAGTCTGGCGGCTGCGGGTGAAGAATCAACGGCCAGTCGCGGCGAAATTAAACACCTTTGCCTCAGTGGAATTCTGCCTTTGGGATGCCAACGATGATGCCACGAATTTCCAGCGCAATTACAACGTTGGTGAAGTTGAAATTCAGGACAACGTGATCTATCACAAAACGGAATACCGCGAGCGGCGCAATCATTTTGCTTACTTCACCTCATCCGCGCACATGAAAGCCTATGACACCCAGCGGGAAAATTTCCTGGGTGTGTTCAACGGTTGGGAATCCCCGCAGGCTGTGACCAAAGGATTGTGCTCGAATAGTGTGGCGCACGGCTGGGCGCCGGTTGGGGTGATCCAGAGCGATCTGCTCCTGGCTCCCGGGGAAGAACGTGAGATCATTTTTCTGCTTGGATATATTGAAAATCCGCAGGATGAAAAATTCGTTGACCCCGAAAAACAGGTGATCAACAAGAATCGCGCGTTGGCTTTGATCAAACACTTTAAACAGGCGAATGAAGTACAGTCCGCGTTGGATGGGTTGCGTAAATATTGGGATACCCTGTTATCCCGTTTCCAGGTTACCACCCCCGATGAACATGCCAACCGCATGGTCAACATCTGGAACGCCTACCAGTGCATGGTCACCTTCAATATGTCGCGTTCCGCCAGCGGTTTCGAGACTGGCATTGGCCGGGGTATGGGTTTCCGCGATTCGACCCAGGATCTCTTTGGGTTCGTGCATATGGTGCCGGAACGCGCGCGGCAGCGTCTGCTGGATATTGCTGCCACGCAGCTTGAAACAGGCGGCGCGTATCACCAGTACCAACCGTTGACCAAACGCGGCAATGACGCGGTAGGTGGCAACTTCAACGATGACCCCCTGTGGCTGGTACTCGCGGTTTGCGCGTATGTTAAAGAAACCGGCGACCGCGCCATTCTCGACGAACCGGTGTCGTATGACAGCAAACCGGGCAGCGAAAAACCGCTGTACGAACACCTGCAGCGTGCCATTCAATACATCATTGAACGGACTGGCCCGCATGGCCTGCCGTTGATCGGTCGCGCCGACTGGAACGACTGCCTCAACCTGAACTGCTTCTCAACGGAACCCGGCGAATCCTTCCAGACGACCACCAGCAAAGACGGCAAAGTGGCGGAATCGGTCTTTATTGGCGGCATGCTTGTACTGGCCGCGCATGAACTGGCTGATCTGTCCGCTTACCTCGGGAAAGAGAAAGACGCGGCTTTCTATCAAAAAGTTGCCGCCGACATGGAACCCATTGTCACCAGCGCAGGCTGGGATGGTGAGTGGTTCCGCCGCGCGTATGATGATTTTGGCAATCCGCTGGGCTCATCAAGCTGCAAGGAAGGCCAGATCTTCATTGAACCGCAGGGTATGTGCGTCATGGCAGGCATTGGCCTGAAGGACGGCAAAGCTGAAAAGGCACTGCGCTCCGTGGAAAAACGCCTGGCCACCGACCATGGCATTGTGGTGCATAACCCCGGTTTCACACAGTATTACATTCACCTGGGTGAAATTTCCACCTACCCGCCCGGTTACAAGGAAAACGCCAGCATCTTCTGCCATACCAACCCCTGGATCATGGTCAGCGAAACCAAGCTGGGCCATGGCGATAAAGCCTTCGATTATTACAAACGCATCTGCCCATCCGTGCGCGAGGCGATCAGTGAAGTGCACCGCTGCGAACCCTATGTGTACGCGCAGACCATTGCCGGGCGTGAAGCGGCCACGGAAGGTGAAGCCAAAAACTCCTGGCTTACCGGCACGGCTGCCTGGAACTTTTTGGCCATTACCCAGCACATTCTGGGTATCCGTCCGTCCTTCAGTGGATTGACCATCGAACCGGTGTTTCCGGAAGGTTGGCAGGAATTCAGCGCCAATCGTCTGTTCCGCGACGTGGTCTACAATATCCATGTCAGGCGGGTTGGCCCCGGCAACGCGGTGGCGATCACGGTTAATGACCGTGCGATTGAATCCAGCACCATTCCCCTGCCGCCGAAGGGAACAAAGGCGTTGGCCGTTGAGGTGTTGGTGGGGAAACCATAACTTCTGCCGGTTTCTGGCGACTAATGCCAGTTTGACAACCGGTTGATCATTACATGCGCAGATACCGGGGATCAGGTCAGATTGATCTGATCCCCGGTATTTAATCAACCCTGCTGTTTTGCGGATTACTGATCCCTTCCCGCGATTTCCTTCCCTGAAGGAAGATACCATTTTTCGGGACAACAGACACTATCGCAGGAGTTGAAAAAAAGTAGAATAAGTACAGGGTATTCTGACTGATGAGGCAAATATGACCAAAGACGACCCACGAATTGTACGCCTGCGGGAAATGCGCGCCAAAGCAAGGCAGGCTGGCGGTGAAGACAAGATCGCCCGCCAGCATGCCAAAGGAAAATTGACAGCCCGCGAACGATTGGAGCTGTTGTTGGACAAAGGTAGTTTTAACGAGCTTGAACCCTTTGTCACTGCCAGACCAACGGCCGGCATTGAGACTACGGAAGCGCTTCCGGGTGACGGCGTTGTCACCGGATACGGGCAGATGGATGCCCGCCCTGTGTATGTGTACGCCCAGGATTTCACCATACAGGGCGGCGCGCTGGGTGAAATGCAGGGGCAAAAGATCAGCCATGTAATGGATTTGGCGGCCCAGAGCGGGTCACCCATTATCGGCCTGATCGATTCGGGCGGCGCGCGCATTCAAGAAGGAGTGCGCAGTCTGCGCGGCTATGCCGAAATATTTCGCAGAAACTCCCTCTACTCGGGCATTGTCCCGCAGATCAGTGTGGTGCTGGGGCCCTGCGCCGGGGGCGCGGCTTATTCGCCGGCTCTCACCGATCTGATCATTATGGTGGAAAAACAATCCTACATGTTCCTCACCGGGCCGGATGTGATCAAATCAGTGACGGGTGAGGTTGTGGATGCCGAAGTTCTGGGTGGAGCGGATACCCACCTCAGCGTCAGCGGGTTGGCGCACCTTACGGCGCCGGATGAGCAGTCCGCGCTTGACCTGTGCCGCAGGGTATTGAGTTACCTTCCCTCGAATCACCTGGAAAATCCCCCAACAGGAAAAGTGGAAGACCCGAACCGCCTGTGCCCGGAATTGAATTCGCTTATCCCTCTGGACGCGGCTGAACCATACAGCATGCACACGGTAATTGAACACATTGTGGATGATTGCTCCTTCCTGGAATTGCAGGAAGGTTTCGCGCGCAATGCCATCGTCGGATTGGCCCGCATGGGCGGTGAACCGGTGGGCTTTGTTGCCCAGGAGCCGTCAGTGATGGCCGGGGTCATTGATATTGACGCGGCGGACAAGATTTGCCGGTTTGTGCGTTGGTGCGATTGTTTCAATATCCCCCTGATCACCCTGATGGATTCCCCGGGTTTTTTGCCGGGAGTAGACCAGGAGCACCGCGGCATCATCCGGCACGGCGCCAAGGTGTTGTACGCCTATTCCGAGGCAACGGTGCCGTTGATCAGCATCATTACCCGCAAGGCATATGGCGGGGCGTATGTCGTTATGTCCAGCAAGTACCTGGGGACGGACATTACCTATGCCTGGCCGAGCGCGGAGATCGCCGTTATGGGGCCTGAAGGCGCGGTAAATATCCTGTACCGCAAACAGGTGGAATCGGCCGCCGACCCGGCCGTGGAACGCAAGCGCCTGACCGATGAGTACCGGGAGAAATATCTCAATCCGTACGAGGCGGCATCGTTGGGCGTGGTGGATGAAATTATTGAGCCGCAGGAATCCAGACAGAAAATTATTTCCGCCTTGCGGATTTTACGCAGCAAAGCGGTCAACCATCCGGTTCGCCGGCATGGCAACATTCCCATGTGACGGGCAGGCCACCATGATTGATATGAGCCCGGGTTTGATTATCACCGCCATTGGTATGGGGTTGGTTTTCGCCGCCATCATATTCCTGTGGGGGTTGATGGCGTTGATGGTACGGTTGGACGCGCGTATTACGCCAAAAGATAAAGCGGTTGAAATGGAAGGGAAGGTCGCCGAATCAGAACCTTCCCCGCCATCCCGAAAACAAAAGGCTGCCGCGGCTGCTCTGGCTGTGGCGCTGGCGCAGGCTGTGGTGAGAGTGTCATCCCCGGTCGAGCCTGCCCGGGGAACGGGAAGTTCGTGGCTTTCTGTTCAACGGGCACAGGTATTGCAGGATAAATCCCGCATGTTCATGCGACATCCATCCCGGAGGTCATAACAAATGCGTTATTCCATAAAAATAGGGAAACAAACCTATTCTGTTGAGATCGAAGACCTGGATTCACGTCCTGTTAAGGCCACGGTGGACGGTGAAGTTTTTGAGGTCTGGCCGGACGATAAGCCCGCTGTCTTACCCGTTTCCCAAAAAGCAGCGCCAACCAGAGAGGCGATTCCCTGCCCGCCAACTCCCCTGCCGCAAACAGGCGCGTCACCGAAATCAATTACGGCGCCCATTCCCGGTGTGATCATTGAGATCACCGCGACAGCCGGGCAGCCAGTCAACCGGGGTGATACCCTGTGTGTGCTGGAAGCCATGAAGATGAAGAATTTAATCCGGGCGGGACGTTCCGGTGTGATCGCCAGCATTCATATCCATGTAGGTGATCAGGTTCGCCACGGGCAGACTTTGATGGAATTTTCTGAATAAGGCAGACATACATGGATTTCAGCGGACTTGTAACTGAAATATCCAAGGGGTTTGGCGCGTTCACATTGGGCAATGCCGTGATGATCGCCATAGGCGCCTTATTGGTTTACCTGGCGGTGGCGAAGGAATATGAACCGGTATTACTGCTGCCCATCGGATTCGGCTGTATTCTGGCCAACCTGGGCATGTCCAACGAATCAGGATTATTCAAAATTCTTTATGACGCCGGTATTAAGACGGAATTATTCCCGCTGCTGATCTTCATTGGAGTCGGCGCGATGATCGATTTCAGTCCTCTGCTGGCGCAGCCCAAAATGGCGCTATTGGGAGCCGCCGGTCAGTTTGGCATTTACGGAACTTTGTTGCTGGCTATTCTGCTCGGATTCCCGCTAAAACAGGCGGCATCCATCGGCATAATCGGTGCGATTGACGGCCCGACGGCCATCTTTGTGGCCACCAAACTGGCGCCCGAGTTGCTGGCGCCCATTGCCGTGGCGGCGTATTCTTACATGAGTCTCATTCCTATCATCCAGCCGCCTATCATGCGGTTGATGACCACCCGCAAAGAGCGCCTGGTGCGTATGGAATATGCCCCCCGTCCTGTTTCACAGCGGGTCAGGGTGATCTTTCCCATCGTGGTCACCATCATCGTCAGCCTGCTGGCGCCGGATGCCGCGCCATTGATCGCCACCCTCATGCTGGGCAACCTGTTGCGCGAGAGTGGTGTAGTTGACCGCCTGAACAAATCCGCCCAGAACGAGATCATCAATATTGCCACGCTCTTCCTGGGTCTGTCGATTGGTTCGACCATGACCGCGGCGAGTTTCCTGAACATTCAAACTGGTTTTGTGCTGCTGCTTGGCCTTCTGGCTTTTGTACTCGATACGGTGACCGGTCTACTGTTTGGAAAACTAATGTGCTGGATCAGCGGGTACACCATCAATCCATTGATTGGCGCCTGCGGGATCAGCGCGTTTCCAATGGCGGCGCGATTGTCAGCCAGAATGGCGCAGGAAGAAGATTTCGAGAACTATATCCTCATGCACGCCATGGGATCAAATACGGCGGGGCAATTAGGAAGTGTCATTGCCGGTGGACTGCTTCTGGCGTTGGTGATGGCTTTCCATTAAAATAAAGCAAAAGTCAGGGGAGCGAGTATGCCTGTCTTACCGTCTGGAAAGAGCATAGAACTGGTCCCTCAGATGCGGTTGATCAACTTCATCGATTCTCCCCCCGTGCCCGGATATTTCTGGGTTGATTCAACCCGTGAATTAAAAGATGACACCACACTTCCCGGTGAAATGGAAAACAGCCGGCCCATGAAGCAGGTACCCCTGCCAGAGTCGCTGGAAGATTTTAAGAAATATATCTCCATTGTGGTGGTCGATGAGTTTGGCTATCCGGAGATCACCGATTTCTGCCTGAATGACTTTCCTCCGGCGGGTTATCTGAATCCGGGAGATCAGGCCGTGTGGGAGAGCTGGATCAACAGCGTGCCTGTACAGCTCTACCTGGAAATGCGCATGCAGGACTGCTTCGACCAGGTGGACTATTTGAACCGGCTGGGCAGGTGGGGCGCCAGCCAGCCATCAAGGCAGGTGGAAAAAATCAGCCTGGTAAAACGATACGATCTGTTTCTGGAGAATGAACCCCCCGATGAGAAAAAGAAACGGCATGATCGAGACAACGCCCGCGCCCGGGCGTATATTGACCGCTTGAAAGCCGTCACTGAAAGGGATGTAAACGCCCAGTCTACCTGGGTTGACCTGTTGCTGGAACTCTATGAGATCACCAAAACCTGGCCGGACGCCGAGGAATTGTTTTATCAACGGTACAAAGACAACCCTGAACAGACAGCCTACCATATCGGTTACTTGAAATGTCTGTTTGAACAAAAGAAATACACAGAACTTGAAAAACATGTCTGGGAGGCTGTAAAGCAATATCCCCAAAATATTCAATACTGGCTGATATTGATCAACATTTTCTTTTACCAGCAGCAATATGATGATGCCCTGCAGATTGTGACCAGTGCGTTGACCATCAACCCGGGCAATCAGGATTTACTGGATTATCAGTACAGGATAGAGACAACCATGAAGAAACCGGAGAGCGCATGATCAGTCGTATATGGCACGGGTACACCACCTTTGAAAACGCCGATGTATATGAAAACTTGTTGAAAGAAGAAATATTTGTGGGGATTGGCAACCGCAAGATCAGGGGATATCAGGGCATTCAACTATACCGGCGGGATTTGGATGATGAGGTGGAATTTATTACCCTCATGTGGTTCGATTCGCTGGACGCGGTACGGGAATTTGCCGGTGAAGATTATGAAACCGCCGTTGTTCCAGAAAAAGCCCGCCAGGTCTTGAAACGTTTTGACAACCGCTCGCAGCATTATGAAGTCCGCGCGGCATTAAAGGCGGAATAAACATTCGGTCGCTAAAAGCAAGTTTCGCCAATGCTGTCAATCAATAACCGGTTCCCGCTGTAATCGGCTTTGACGATTTCGCGGGATTGTTGGTTTTATCACGTGCTGTGATCAAAATGGTCCATGCCGGAAGGAATTTATTCAGATCATATTTAGACCCCGCCTTGTTTGACAGATCCGACATTAGACATGTAAACAGATTAGAGGGGTTTCTGAATAAAATCTATACAAATGCGTGCTATTCTATGCACCATGGAAGTATTGGATTCGCCGGGTTATTTATGGAGTGTTGAACGATGGCAGAAAAAATCCTGGTAGTGGACGACCAGTCGAGTGTGCGGCAATTGCTGCAAGACTACCTGACAGAACAGGGGTTCAAGGTGGTCACAGCTACCGATGGGCAAAATGCCATTTACACCGCGCGGCATGAAGAACCCGACCTCATCCTACTGGACATAATGATGCCGCGTATGGACGGATACGATTTCCTGCGCCAATTCCGGCAGGAACGCCAGACCCCGGTTATCATCATCACCGCGCGTGAAGAAGAGACGGACGCCGTGGTCGGGTTGGAACTCGGCGCCGATGACTACGTGATCAAGCCGTTCCGAATGCGCGAGCTTGTGGCTCGTATTCATGCCGTAATGCGCCGTAAAGACGAATCGCAGGAAAAGTTTGCGTTATTTCGTGAGGGTGACCTCGTGCTGGATGAGCGCACGCACACCATTTCATTAAAGAATGAGCCGGTCTCACTGACCCCCATTGAATTTGACCTCCTGCGCATCATGATGCGCCAGCCCGGTCGTGTGTTTTCACGTACTGAACTGATTGACCAGCTCTCTGAAAGCGGCTTTACCGGTCTGGATAGCACGCTTAATGTCCATATCCGCAATCTGCGTACCAAAATAGAACCGGATCCCGCGAATCCGATCTATATCGATACCGTTTTTGGTGTGGGATACCGTTTTCTTAAATCAGAATGAATGTAACCCGTAAATCTCTCTATTGGAAATTGACACTGGCGTTTATCCTGGTGGCTTTTTCTGCCACGGCGATGGCGGCCATTTTTGTTCGCATGACCACCAATGACAGCCTGACACAATTCATCATTGATCAGCAGCGCAGCAGCATGATCCAATCGCTACAGAATTATTATTCCGTCCATGGTTCGTGGGATGGTGTGGATCAAAGTTGGGAAGATATGCAGCGTCAGACCATTCCCACCCCCAATCCGCCTGCCCCGACCAAGGAGCCAGGTTCTGAACCTGAGCCGATCAAACCGGATGGCGAGCGTTTTCGCCGGAATTTATTTGGTCTGGCTGACCCCTCGGGCGTGGTGATCGTCTCGGTAGACCGGGAGTATCCGGAGGGATCTCACCTGCCGCCTGAACAGTATTCCAGCAGCAGCGTGATCGAAGTGGATGGGAAGAACGTTGGCAGCGTCCTGACAGCCAGACATATTTCCCGCTTCAGCCCGGAAGAAGCGCTCTTCCTGGAACGCACCAATCAGGCGTTGCTGCTTTCCATAGCCACCGGACTGCTGGTGGCTGTGGTCATCGGTATCATTCTGGCACGCACCCTGACTCACCCATTGCGTGATCTCACTCAAGCCGCGCAAAATATTGCGGAAGGGCATCTGGAGCAGGAAGTCAAAGTCACCTCAAAGGACGAACTCGGCCAACTGGCAGAGGCGTTCAATGAGATGAGCCGAGAGGTCTCACGCGCCAACGCATCCCGCCGCCAGATGACGGCGGATATTGCCCATGACTTGCGAACGCCATTGACCGTGATAGCCGGTTATATCGAATCTATGCAGGAAGGTGTCCTGCAGGCCACTCCTGAACGATTCGCGTTGATCTATAAAGAAATTGAACGCCTGCAGAATCTGGTCGGCGACCTGCGTATGCTTACCCAGGCAGACGCGGGTGAACTGACTCTGCACACCCAGAAGATTCAGCCGAAATCGCTGCTCACTCAGGCGGCGGAGTTATTCCACCACCATGCGGAGAAGCAGTCGGTCGCGATCCATGTAGAGGTGGAAGAGAATTTACCAGAAATATCGGTGGATGAAGCCCGTATGATGCAGGTGATGGATAACCTGATCAGCAACGCGTTGCGGTACACTCCAGAGCAAGGGCAGATCATTCTGAGCGGCAAACTGGCGGATGGCCGGGTTGAGTTGAGCGTGGAAGATACCGGTTCCGGTATTGAGCCGCAGGAATTGCCGCTGATATTTAACCGTTTCCACCGAGCGGATAAATCCCGTCACACGGATGAGAGTGAATCAGGTCTGGGGTTGGCCATTGTGAAGGCGCTGGTGGAAAGCCAGGGCGGTAAGGTATGGGCGGAATCGGATCCTGGTAAAGGTTCGATATTTAAGATGCGTTTCTGATATTCATACCATTTGTCAGAATTAACCTGGTCGCTGAGCCAGAAGCCCCATCCCGGCCTTCCCTCAATCCACAAGGCGCGATTGGGAGAAGGTGCTTCGCAAAATTATGATTCATTTTGAAAAAATAAACCCTAAGGGTTTTGCCTCTCAAGCGGGATTCATGTCTCCTCTATTTTCGTTCTTTGAAAATGGGGGAGGTTGGAGGGGGCTGATTCTGCCGTGCTAAAAGCCCCATCCCGGCCTTCCCCCAATCCACAAAGCAGGATTGGGAGAAGGTGCTTCGCAAAATTATGATTCTTTTTGAAAATATAAACCCTAAGGGTTTCAAAAACCCTTAGGGTTTTGTCTCTCAAGCGAGATTCATGTCTCCTCCATTTTCGTTCTTTGAAAATGGGGGAGGTTGGAGGGGGCTGATTCTGCCGTGCTAAAAGCCCCCATCCCGGCCTTCCCCCAATCCACAAGGCAGGATTGGGAGAAGGTGCCTTTAAGCCGGGATTCTTCTGAACGCTATGCGTGTTGGACAAACAAGAAAAAATGTCTGCATTTTTCTCTCGTATCCACTTGACCTGTGTCTCCTCCATTTTCGTCCTTTGAAAATGGGGGAGGTTGGAGGGGGCTGATTCTGCCGTGCCAAAAGCCCCAA
>CAYQUX010000034.1:0-25480 GCA_964420995.1 uncultured Leptolinea sp.
GCATACACTGTTCGATGCTGGTGTCTGGTGTAATGTAGCTGATGGTGGTTGTCATGTAATGGTCTACCGTGGTGTGCAGCAGGCATTGCCCGGTTTTGGCGATGGCGCGCACAAAATCGCGCTCGGACACAATGCCGACCATTTTGCCATCTTTGACAACCATCAACGCGCCCACGTCTTTTTTCGCCAGTAGATGAAGAGTGTCGATCATCGTGGTTTCGGGTGTGACTGACCAGACTTCCCTGCCCTTGGTTTTGATGAGATCTTTGACTGCGACCATGGTTCCCTCCTTATTGCTAAAAACGAAAAATATAAAGCAACTACTGTTTTGATGTTTGATTCTGTGTAAATTATTCTAGCAAAATGAAGGGCATCAGGCAACAGGGAAGGTACGTCTTGTGTATTGTGATGAAAATAAACCTTCGAAAAATTTTCGCTGTGTTTGAGCCCGCTTCATTCCTCTAAAAATTGAATATTGTTTATCCGCATGGTTTCTTTCAGGGTGGTCAGCGCATTTGGGCCGATGCCGTGCAGCCGGGCGATGTCGCTTTCACGGAATCCGGCCAGGTCATTGAGGTGGCGGATCCCAGCAGACGCCAGCGCCCGTTGGGCGGGGCTGGCCAGACGGGGTAGTTCAATGGGTTTTGTCATCCATGCTTTCCATTCATATAAGCAGCCGGGATAGCTTTTCCATAGACTCGAACGCGCCGGTTTGCATGTCCTCCGACAGCATGGCATCGCGTTCGGCAACCGACTGGAACACGGATTGATCGATGATCCGGGTCTGCCCGCCCGAATTTTCAAACCGGATGGTTTCAAGGAGGACGTGATCGGGCTCGCCGTCATATTCGAAAGTCTGGATGATGAGTGAAGGACGGGTGATCTGGTGGTACACACCGTGGAGCGGATAGACCTGCCCGTTTTGATGGGTTTGAACGAAACGCCAGCTTCCACCCGGCCGGGCGTCCAGGGTGTCCACCCGGGTCGTGATCAGCTTTGGTCCCCACCAGGCTGTGATAAGCGCGGGGTCGAGAAACGCGGCGAACACTTTTTCCCGCGGCGCGTTTATTGTGCAGGTGATCGTGATATCCTGCGCCCCGGGGCCCGGAATGAAGTTGAAGTCAAGGTTCAACCATCACCTAATAATGCATGGCGGTAAGATATTCATCCAGTTGATCAAACGTGCTGGCAAAACCCAGGCGCACATTGGGCATGTTTTCGTTGAAAGTTTTCAGTTCATCCCTTGTCGGGTTATGCGGGTGCCCCTTGAGGACCAATCGGGTCTGCTGGTTTGATTCGGAGAAGGTGATCACATTGAAGACTTCCAGCGGCCAGTTGGGAATGAGCGGATTACGCATTACCTCACCGGAGGCGTTGCAGTAGGAGGTGATGAAAGCCATTTTTCCCGGCGGCGTGACTTCGATGTAAGAGAACTGTCCCCAGGTTTCCCTGCCGGAAAGGGAGCGCAGCCCGTAGAGGAACGATCCTCCGGCGCGCATGTCCATGTTCGCGATGGTCATCAGGTAATCACGCGGACCCCACCACTGCATCAGGCGCTCCGGTTCGGTCCAGGCCTGCCAGACCAGGTCGCGCGGCGCGTTGAACACCCGCACAATGACCAGTTCGCCGGCCAGGGGAACCGTATCTTCAATATTTGCCTTTTGATCTGCCATGCCGCCTCCAGCAAGTAATCCTTGTTGTTTCTATTATGACGGTTAAAACGTGAATGGCAATACTTTTACAGGATGAATTGATGGATTATTCGCCGTCCGGCAAGCCAGCCAACCAATCGATCAGTTGCGAGTCATTAAACCGCTTACGCATCACATCGATGGACTGCGGATTATTGTCAACCAGGATAAATTCCCGCCCCAGTTCAATACAGGCAGCGCCGGTGGTGCCGCTGCCGGCGAAGAAATCCAGCACTGTGTCGCCGGGGTTGGATGAGGCGCTGATAATGCGCCGCAGGATGCCCAGCGGCTTCTGCGTGGGGTAGCCTGTCTTTTCCTTCCCGTTTGTCGGGACGATGGTATGCCACCAGGTGTCTGTGGGCAGCTTGCCGCGCGCGGCTTTGGCTTCACCCACCAGGCCGGGGGCCATGTATGGGATGCGGTCGATGGCGTCACGGTTAAACGTGAAATGGGCGGGGTCTTTGACATACAGCAGGATGTTATCGTGTTTGGCCGGCCAGCGGTCTTTGGACCGGCCGCCATAGTCATACGCCCAGATGATCTCATTCACGAAGCAATCGCGCCCAAAGATGGCATCCAGCAGGATCTTGCAGTAATGCACCTCGCGATAGTCGATGTGGAAATACAGGCTGCCGGCGGGTTTGAGCAGGCGGTAAGCTTCATCCAGGCGCGGTTCGAGGAAGGCCAGATAATCATCAAAAATATCGGCATACCCCTTTGATCCCAACTTGACCGTCTCATAGCGCCGGCCGCCGAAGCCGGTGCGGTCGCCATCCGCGCTGCGTTCGGTGCGGATCTGCGTGCGCGCCTGGGTCTTGCCGGTGTTGAACGGCGGGTCGATGTAGATCAGATCCACCGAGGCATCGGGGAGGGAACGCAGGATGGGCAGGTTGTCGCCGAAGTAGATGCGGTTGGTCACAGGGGAATTTTAACAGGTTGTTGACCAACCTGTAATATTTTTCAGGAATAGCACCCGGTGATGATCAATTAAGTTCTTACCCTTCCAGATACTTCTTCATAGCCGCCAGCATCATCTCCCAGTTCCT
The DNA here is from genome assembly GCA_964420995.1 of uncultured Leptolinea sp. GTDB lineage: Bacteria > Chloroflexota > Anaerolineae > Anaerolineales > Anaerolineaceae > Leptolinea. The sequence continues at coordinate 2,738 of CAYQUX010000034.1, forward strand.
TTCGGATTGCAGGCGTTCCTCTTCCGTGTCATTCATATCCTGGGTCAGTTCCACGCGGGTGGCGTTGCCCTCGCGGGTCAGTTCGATGGTCACCTTGTGGTAATACTGCGGTTCGTTGGGCGCGCCAGAGAGCGGGCTGTAATGGCTGTATTGCAGCCGCTGCTCCGGGATCATTTGCAGGATCACGCCGCGGTCTTCATAGGGTTTGCCCTGCCATTCCCCCTTCCATGTTATGGAACTGCCCACCCGCCACTCGGAGACGACATTCGTGCCGAACATGTAATGCTTGATATCACCCGGAGTGATGAGTGCGCGCCAGACGCGTTTGACCGGAACATTAATCGTGATGGCCGCTGTTGCCACGTAATCCAGTTCCATGTGCCGCTCCTTTGTGATATACCGGTAACCAACATACATAGTATGAATGATTTTCAGACCGTATTCAAGAGAGGATATGGAACTGGTTCTACAGGCAACCGGGAAAACGATTACCTTTGTTTAATAAACGTGCCTTCCTGATACTCCTGGAAGGCGGTGCGCAGTTCTTCTTCCGTGTTCATCACGATCGGGCCATACCAGGCGACCGGCTCGCGCAGCGGTTTGCCGGAGATGAGCAGGAAACGCGCGCCCTCATTGCCAGCCTTCGCCTGCACGCTGTCGCCGTCGCCAAAGACGGCAAGGGAGTGATTGCCCAGATAGGGATCGCGTTTCAGGTCAAAATAATTTTCACCCGCTTGCGGGTAGTCGAAGGTGTCCTGCTCTTCGCAGAAGCGCGCGCTGCCTTCGAAGACATAGGCGAAGCAGGTGTGACCGCGCGGCACCGGGTTGACGAAGATCTCGTTGGCCGGGATGGTCACATCCAGGTATTCCGGCTCGATGACGATGTCCTTCACCGATTCGCTGATCACGCGGATGACCACGCCGTTTTCCAGGGTGACCACCGGGATCTCCGCCGCTTTGATGTCGCGGTAGCGCGGGTCCATCATCTTCTGGGAGCGCGGCAGGTTGGCCCACAACTGAAAGCCATACATGCGCCCGTCGGGCGGGGCTTTGGGCATTTCCTGGTGGATGATGCCGCTGCCGGCGGTCATCCACTGCACGTCGCCGGGACCGATCACCCCGCGGTTGCCCATGCTGTCGCCGTGCTCCACCGATCCGGCCAGCAGATAGGTGATGGTCTCGATGCCGCGGTGCGGGTGCCAGGGGAAGCCTTTGATGTAATCCGCCGGGTCCTCGCCGCGGAAGTCGTCCAGCAGCAGGAAGGGGTCGAACAGTTCGGTGGCGCCGAAGCCGAAGGCCCGGCGCAGGCGCACGCCGGCGCCCTCGAGGGTCGGCTGGCTTTTGGTTACACGGATGATCTTGCGAATGGACATTAATATTTTTATTCTATGTTAGTTTACACTTATTATATATTCTTTGCCTATTACTGGGTACTTGTCAATATGTGAAATTATAAACCGGCAGAATAATTTTCAGTATTTACTTTCGACAAAAAATGGTTAAAATAACATAGAACAAAGGTTTCGCAAAGATACAAGGGAGGGGAAAATGAGAACTAATGTAATTGGCCGTGTCAGAAACATGAACTTGCCTAAATCACAAGGGCTTTTGCCATTATTTGAAGCTGTTATCAATTCTATCGATGCAATAGATGAAAGTGGAAAACAGCCAAATGAAGGGCGAATTGATATATATATCAATAGGATACCTGATCTATATACAGAAATTGAAAATGAAACTAATGAACCATTACAACCTGTTTCAGGTTTTAAAATTGTCGATAATGGCATTGGATTTACAAGGAAAAACTACGACTCTTTTAATGAAGCAGATACATTAAATAAAGCGAGCCGTGGAGGGAAAGGTGTAGGTAGATTTACTTGGTTACGAGCATTTGAAAAAGTTGAATTGCATAGCAATTTTTTTGAGGAGAATAGTACATTTTCTCGTTCTTTTGATTTTCAATTAGAAGACCCTGATTGTATAAAAAATCATAACCTTGAACAAAGCAAAGACAATTTAGAAATAAAGACAGAAGTAAGTCTAATAAATTACAAAGAAGAATTTGCTAAAAATATTCCTAGAACAGGGAGAGTAATTGCACAGAGAGTTGTTGAATATTGTTTAGAGTACTATGTGTTTTCATTAATGCCACATTGCTTTATTCACGATTCCATGAGTGATGTAATTAACCTTGATGATTTATATGATCAATTTGTTGCTAAGTCGGATAGAGAGGAACTTGAAATAAATAGTCATAAATTTGACTTGTTTCATTTTTTCTTGCACACTAGCCACGATTTGAAGCACCACATCTGTTTCTGTGCAAATAACCGTGTTGTATTGCCAGAAAGTATAAATACCCGTATTTATAATCTTCCTTCAACAATCAAGATAGATGATACAAACGATGATTACTGCTATGCAGGCTACTTGTCATCCCCATATTTGGATTCAAAAATTAATCCTCAAAGAACGAATTTTGAATTCCCAGAGGATATGGGTTATCCAATACAAGGTGAACTTTCAAAAAAAGAAATTGAGGAAAAAGTAATTAATTCAATTTCAAAATACTTGGAACCGTATACCGAACTAGTGAATAAAGACAAAATATCCAAAATTGAAGAAATTGTAAAAGAACAAGCACCACAATTTAGATATATTTTAGAACATCACAAAGAACGTTTGGAGAAAATTTCACCTGATTTGCCACCAAACAAACTCGAACTTGAGCTATACGAGATTGAAAAAAACATTGAATTGGATTTAAAGAAAGAAGGGGATTATCTTCTTCGGTCTGATGATACTGTATTCTCGGAAAATTCAACCGATGAAATATTAGAGCGATTTTCTAAATGGTGGCAAGATTCTAATGATGTAGGAAAAGCAAATCTAGCAAAATATATAATCCTTAGAAAAAATACGCTTGAAGTTATGGAAAAAGCACTTTCAACAACGGAAAAAGGTAAATACTCCAAAGAAGAGGTTTTACACAGAATAATATTTCCATTGCGTAAAACCTCTGATGATATATTCTTTGAACAACATAATTTGTGGTTGATAGATGAAAAACTAGCATACCACCGCTACCTTGCTTCAGATATTAAGCTAAATCAAAATAGAAAAATTCAATCTACCTCAGATTCTCGTCCCGACCTAATATTATTCTTTGATCGGGCAATTGCAGTAGTAAATGAGGAAGCACCATATTCAGCGGGAATAGTCATTTTTGAATTTAAACGCCCAATGCGAAATGATTATTCAGATAAAGAAAACCCTATCCAACAAGTTTATGACTACATTGATGAGATTCAAAAAGGGAAAGAACTCACAAAGGATGGTAGACCAATAAATATAAATCCCTCCACCCCATTCTATGGATATATTATCTGTGATATCACTGAAACATTAAGGAAACAAGCGTTCAGTGCTGGTTTAGTGGTTACACCAGATAACAATGGTTTTTTTGGTTTCAATCCGAATTATCGAGCATATGTTGAAGTAATAAGCTTTGAAAAAATGCTATTAGATTCTAAAAAAAGAAACAGAGTATTATTTGAAAAACTAAATTTACCTACTCTATATTGAGGCATGAGGTTCTTCGTAACTCCCTCTTGACAAATCAATTTTTCCCGCTAAAATAGAACCTAATACGTCAAAAGACTTTGACGAGGACGAGTAAGCGCCGTCGAGGCGGTACAGAGAGCATGGAGAAGTGGTGAGAGCCTGCCCGTACAGCGACGCCGAATGGACCTCCGAGTTGCAGGGAGAACGACCAAGAGTCAAGTAGCCCGCGCCGGAATTGCCACCGTTATCAGGGTAAAAGGTATCGCAGAATTTCTGCCGTACTTGAATGAGTGAGGCTGGCTTTTTTCCCCGAGTGCTATCACCGGGGAATTTTTGTTAATACAGCGGCCTAACCAGGGTGGCACCGCGGATGCAAACGCATTCGTCCCTTTCCAGGGGATGAATGCGTTTTTTAATTCCAGGAGGTGCCGCATCTGTTTTAACCGAAATTCGTTTTTCCATCCATCCGAAATCCATCCATTTTCCCTTTCAAACCCTCAGGAGGCTTACCATGTCAGACCAGATTCGTTTCGACCTTTCCCAGAATGATCTTCCAAAGTTCTACTACAACATGAACGCAGATAATCCGGTGGCGCCGAACCCGGTGTTAAACCCTGCCACCCTGGAGCCGGTGACGCCGGATTTTCTTTCTGTCCTCTTCCCCATGGACGTGATCATGCAGGAAGTCAGCACAGAGAGATATATCGAGATCCCCGAAGAAGTGCGCGAGATCTACAAACTGTGGAGGCCCACCCCCCTCATGCGCGCCGCCCGTCTGGAAAAAGCCCTCGGCACCCCCGCCCATATTTATTACAAATACGAGGGCGTGTCTCCATCAGGAAGCCATAAATCCAACACGGCCGTCGCCCAGGCATTCTACAACAAGATCGGCGGCACCAAAGCCCTGACCACCGAGACGGGCGCCGGGCAATGGGGTTCCGCCCTGTCCATGGCCGGCAAATTCTTCAACCTGCCGGTGGAAGTCTACATGGTCAAGGTATCCTACAACCAGAAACCCTACCGCCGCTTCCTGATGGAAACCTACGGCGGGGAAGTCTACGCCAGCCCGAGCGACCGCACGGATGCCGGGCGCGAAGCCCTGGCGAAAGACCCCAACTGCAACGGCTCGCTGGGTCTGGCCATCTCGGAAGCCGTTGAGGTGGCGGTCAAATCCAACGGCGCCAAGAAGTACAGCCTGGGATCCGTGCTGCATCACGTGTGCATCCACCAGTCCATCATCGGCGAGGAAAGCCTGAAACAAATGGACATGGCCGGCGAGTACCCGGATGTGGTGATTGGCTGCGTGGGCGGCGGATCGAACTTCTCGGGCATTGCCTATCCGTTCCTGCGCGAGAACCTGAAAAACGGCCAGCGCACCCGCCTGCTGGCGGTCGAACCAACCGCCACCCCGTCGCTCACCAAGGGTATCTTCGCCTTCGATTACGGCGACACGGCCAAAATGGCGCCGGTGGTCAAGATGCACACCCTGGGTCATGACTTCATGCCCCCGGCCATTCACGCCGGCGGCCTGCGCTACCACGGCATGGCGCCGGTGCTCTCCTCACTGGTGGATGCCGGTCACGTGGATGCCATGGCGGTGGATCAGAAATCTGTGTTTGCCGCGGCCAGCGTCTTTGCCCAGACAGAAGGCATATTGCCCGCGCCCGAATCCGCCCATGCCATCTGCGCGGCGGTAAAAGAAGCGCTGGAAGCCAAGGAAAAGGGCGAGAAAAAGGTCATTCTCTTCAACCTTTCCGGGCACGGCCACTTTGACCTGGCGGCCTACGATGCCTACCATCACGGCGATCTGGCAGATTCATCCTACCCGGATGAACTGATCGCCGACATTCCCAACCACCTTCCCCAGGTTACCTTCGCCTAGGAGACCTGCATCCTTCGAAAATAGCCAGTCCGTCAATGTGAGGGCTGGCTGTTTCATTCTTCTGAAAAGATTTCTATTGATAATCCCTGAGGATTTTATTCAGGTCTTTGATCAGGGTGGGGATATCAAATTGAATTGTTTTCCAAACGAGAGACGTATTGACCCCATGATAATCATGGATCAGATAGTCTCGCATGCCAGCCATTGTTTTCCATGCTATTTCCGGGTAAATATCACGAACGTCTTTTGGAATGTGTTTGGAAGCTTCTCCGATGACTTCAAGACATCGAATAATGGATGACTGCCTCATATCATCTTCAAGAAAAGTCTCAAAGGTAAGGCCATTGGAATACCTTTGAATTCTTGCACAGTATTCCAACATGTCTTCGATATACCCCCGAAAATCCTTATTGCTCATAGGATGTTTATCTTTTCTTCCCGAACCTTTTGAATAAGAAAAGGTTTTAAATCATCAAGAATAACCAGGTCAACATTTATTCCCAGTTTTTCAGAAAGAAAGATTTGGAGATCGATAAATCCAAACAGACTGGGCAGGATGGAGAAGTTGACTAACACATCAAGATCGCTTTCCGGTTTTTCTTCCCCCCGTACATATGAACCAAACAGGGCGATATCGGATACGTGATATTGCTCCACCAGGGTGGGTTTTAATTCCCGAATGATCTTGATGAACGTATCCAATTTCTTTTCCATGAAGTTATTCTACAGTATTGTTCTTATTCTTTTCAAGAATCCAGAGCAGTTGAACCAGCACTTCGCTCATGTGCTGCATCATATCCGGGTCAATGCCGTCCAGGGTGTCGTTGGGGGTGTGGTATTCCGCCCAGGAGCGTTTGGAGCCAACATTTTCAAGATGCGCGGCCGGGATGCCTGCCTGCGCGAAGGGAACAAAATCACCCCAGCGGCGGGGAATGGCATGAAAAACGGCATAGGGATCGGCACGCTTGATCAGTTCATTCAGCTTTTCATCCGCTTTCACCGGGCGCAGGGTGCCGCATTGCGTGGTGATGCGCATCCCGCTGCCCGCGCCGACCATATCCACACTGATCACCGGGGCGTTCAGGCTGTTTTCTTTCATGAAATCCGTGAACTGCCGGGCGCCGTGCAGTCCGCACTCTTCCGCGCCGGTGAACAGAAAACCCGGCGTGAAACCAGCGGGCGGTTTTTCGGCCATGGCCAGCGCCAGGGAGGCCAGCAGGGATACGCCGGAACCATTGTCATTGGCCCCGGGGGAAAAGCGTCCCTTTGAAGCCAGTGCTTCCCAAATATCCTGGATCAACAGGATGGCCGCCATGCCAAAGGCCAGCGACTGCCCGAGGGTGAGCAGCAACCCGCTGATGTCCATGCCCATAAATTGCAGAATGCCGGGGATGATCAGAATGTTGGCCACCCGCATCATCGTATAGATGGACTTGTCCCGCCAGCTCTTCCAGAGGGGGAAGCCGTCAGGTATGGCGCGGGCGGTATCCACATGCGCGCACAGGATGACATCCATTTGCTGCGCATGCGCGCCTTTGGGTAGAACCAGCAGGTTGGACGAGCCTTCTTTGAAGGGCAACAACTTTAATTGTAGCCACATCGTTCCTTCCGGCAGCAACAGGATCAGCAGCGGCAGCAGCAGCGTAACCCATCCGTTGGCGGCCATTGTCAGACCCGCAATGGCGAAGCCGAGTGCGGCAATTGTGTAATACGGAAAGAAGCCCGGCTCGGGTTGATAGCTCACCGGGAAGCGCAGTGTTTCCAGCCGCGTGGTGTGGAATTGCTCCTCCAGCCAGTCAAACGTGCGCTTCTCGCCCCCGCTTCCCGCCGGGCGCGCGCCAATCTCCTCAACCAGGTGGGTGAGCATTTCCATGGCTTTTTGCCCGATGGTCTGTTTATCCAGGTTCATTTTTTAATTGTAATAATATAGCGGTCCAGCGGATACTGGTACAGAAGCGAATCCATCTGGAGGGTGCCTGCCACAGGAACGTGCAGACAGGTTAACAGTGTTTTCTCAGCATTGTGCTCTTCCACCCCCTGATTGACGATGATCATTACGCCATTTTTCTTCAGGCTCTCCCAGGCGGCTTTCAGCAACCCTGCCGGATCAAAAAGATCACCGGGCAGACCCCATTCAAGGTGGTCTTTCGGAAAAACAAAGGGGAAGAAAAGGGTGATCACGTCAAATGTCTCTGGTTGTGCGGCAAACCGGCGGTCACAATACTCTACGCCGGGAAGTCCGTGCAGGTTTCCCATGGCGTGGTCCCTGCGTGTGTGGAAATCGGAATACAGGCGGTAGGCGTCCACTTCGTAGCCGGTCAGGTGAACCGAACGTGGATTGGGCGCGCGGTGCCAGATCAAAGAGGCATACAGCGCCCGCACATAAAACCAGGATGATGGGCCGATATCGGCCGCTTCCAGACAATCCGGCAGGACCACCCGGGCTTGATCGAGCGCCCGGTCAAGCATGGCCAGGTAGAAATAATTCTCCCTGGCCTGGTCATACGACCGGGCGGCAAAGAAATAGTCAAAATGGTAGATTTCGGTCAGGCGGTCAATCTCGCGGCCGGCCTGGTCGCGCGTCTCTTCAGAATAACCGCCGGTAATTTCTGGTTTTTCGATCTCCGGGCTTTCAATAGGTCTCGAATTGGGATGAAATCGCTGACGAATCCCATAATCCACCTGATTCCTTATATTCATCCAATTGAAATAGAATTTGGTAAAGAGGTTCATCATGCGGGCATCCTGCCTGTTATTATACAGAAAGCCCGGAAGGTATAATACGCCCGATGACACTATTAAAAAGGATATAACTCATGGATTGGCTGAAAGACACCCTGGTATTCCAGACTCGCGGCAAAGGAATGTACCTGATTACGAAGGATGTTCAGCAATTATTGGCGGAGTGGAAGGTGCAGGAGGGACAGGTCTCCCTTTTTGTGCCGCACACCAGCGCGTCACTGGCGTTGAGTGAGTGTTATGACCCCGACGCGCGCGCCGATGTGGAGCAATTCTTTGAGCGTATCGCCCCGGAAAATCAGAGCTGGCACAAACACACCACGGAAGGCGGGGATGATTCGCCCTCCCATATGCGGTCAGTGATCAGCCATAACAGCCTGACCATCCCTGTGGATATGCGGACGCTGAGTCTGGGCACTTGGCAGGGTATCTATCTGTTTGAACACCGTCAGGCGCCCATGAATCGCAAAGTTCTGGTGCGCTGCTTGAAGGTTACCTAATCCGCCGCTTTCCGTATCGGCTGGCGGACGATGGTCTTCAACTTCTCCGGCGCGCTGCGCTGGGGATTTCCCATATACAGCTCGTGGTGCTTTCCTACCAGGTCATAGCCCTGCTCACGGGCAAAGGCGTGCATGCGGGCGATGTTAGGTCCTTCCTCGCTGTATGGACCGATGTGCATCAACTGCACGACCAGCCCTTCATCATATGATTCAAAGCGAGTTTTATTCAGCAGGGCTTTTTCCACTTTGGCGGCGGCCTTCACCATCGCTGAATCAACGTGCCCGCGCGTGACCCAATCCGGCTGGGCGATCATCATGGTCCAATCCCAGGCAGATTTTTCACCGCTGACAAATGTATTCATGTCTTCCGCCCACCACAGGCCTTCCAGTGGGAAGACTTTGTAATCGGGGGTGCCCAGTTTTTTCAGGTCAAATTTAAGGGTATAGGAAAGGGTGTAGAGCGTGGAAACCACGGCGGAATACTCGGGGCTTGTGTTCGGGTCGCCGTGCCCGTCGATCATCAGAAAATTCAATGGCGGAATGGTGATGATCTGCGCTTGTTTTGTCGAAGGCGCGTAATACTGTATAAGCAATTCACTGGTATCTCTGTTCATTTTTTACTCCATTCTCGGGGACGTATTTCGTCATCATCGGGGTTCACTGCTTTTGACGGCCTTTTCTTCTATAGTATTATGGCAATATATGTCGTTTTCTGACATATATCTGAAAATTGACGTGGTCTTTAGTTTTTGGTTAAGCGTTGGTTTGTTGGGTTGGCAATACCTCTTTTTCCCTGTTATACTGGTTTGAACATCATTCCCGGAATTGTGCATGGAAAACACCAGAGACTTATTGGTACGGGGGGTGGCGGCAGCTAAAGCCCGTCTGATTGGGGAGGCGCGGTTTTATCTGGAATGGGTGTTGCGCCTTGAACCGCCAAAAGATCAGAAGCTCGAAGCCCTCTACTGGTTGAGCACTCTGGTCACCGATGAGGGTCAGGAACGGGAAATGCTCGAGTCGATTCTGGCCGAGGAACCGTACGAACCGCGCGCCAGACGCCGCCTGTTGATCATTGATGGAAGATTAAGCCCGGATGATCTGATCAATCCGGATAAATATGAGCAGGATGTCCATGACGCCGCAAAATCGACCGCGGATCGGTTCACCTGCCCGAGCTGCGGGGGCCGGCTGACCTACGCGCCGGATGGTTCTTCCCTTGAGTGTGAGTATTGCAGCACCCGGCAGTTTTTCCGCCGGCAAACCGCCTCATTGCGTAATGACCAATCCACAGGCAACGACTTTATTGCCGCCATGGCCACCGCCAGCGGGCATAACCAGATCATCGCGCAGCAATTGTTGACCTGCCGCGGATGCGGCGCAGAATTTATTCTGGGTGACAGGCAAATCTCCACCTCATGTCCGTTCTGCCGCTCCCAGCAGGTAATAAATTTCAACACCATCCGGCATATGGTGCCGCCCTCGCGGATCATCCCCATTGAAGTGGGGTATCCCCAGGCTTTCGCCGCTGCCAAGGCAGCGTTCTCCGGCAACCTGGACATCAACCAGATGTATGACGTCCGCCCGGCTTTTTATCCGGTATGGCAATTTGAAATGGCCGGGGCTGTGGGGTGGCGGCTTCCGGTCGTTGATGCGGAAGAGCAGGAACGTTTTTCGGGTGAGGAAACGGTTGATTTTTACTTTACACAGGTTATGGCCGTGGATGGATTATTGACAGAATTTCATGATCTGGCAGCGGATTTTGATTATTCACGCATTGAAACCTACTCACCCGGCTTCCTGGTCGATTGCCTGGCTGTGGGTTACCAGATCCCTCTTTCAGACGCCGCGCTGAGCGCCCGCGAACAAACCGTGCGGGATGTCACCCGCCGGATTGAGAAAAAACTTGGACGTCGGTCGGGTGATTTCTTCCTCAGTTCATCCAATCTGTTCATTTCCCAGTTCTGGCTGACTTTGGTTCCCATCTGGATCTTCCTGGAACCGGAGACGAACCGGGTGGCCATCGTTAACGGGCAAAACGGGCGAACCTGTACCAATTTCTGAAATATTCACCCTTGCCAGACTACTCCACGCGGAGTTTCGTTCCGCAGGAACGACAGTAGACATCCCCGCTGACGGCTTTTCGGCCGCAACTGTGGCAGAAGACAATGGATGGCTCAACGTCCGTCTCGCGTGAACGACCTGCGGCGTACCGTTTGCGGAATGCCATGGTGATGGTTTTCCCAGACCGCCAGTACCAGTACCCCCCGGCAATGATCAGAAACAACCCCAGTCCGCTGAGGAAATAGGGTAATACTTCATTTAGTGTCTGCCAGCCGAGTGTGTTTGTGTTGATTGGTTCAACAGGGAAGACAGTCTGAGATGGGGCACTCAAATCGCTTCCCGTTTTTTCATACGTCAGATGAATACTGAACGGAACTCCAGCTTTTACTTCCCCCACCACCGATTCGTAGTAGGTAAAACCATCCTGGTTGACAAGCCCATTCCCCATGGCAGGCTGTATCTGAAATTTTTCCGCGGAGACGGGTTGTTGAATGTTCAATATGAGTGATTCAATGGAGTAATCGCCAGGCCAGTAATATACATACTCGTGCAGCGTATCGGTCACGCGAATGGCCGGGTCGTAATATTCGAATTGCACTTCCGGGACGGGAGTCACGAAGGTCACCTTGACCCAGTCTCCTTCAAGTGAAGACGTAAAGCGAAGGTTATCCGGACGGCCGTCAACATCTTTCATTGCCACATTAAACGGTTTTTCCGCCGCCCGGGGAATACGCAGCGAAAGTGTGGCCGGCAGATTGGTCTGTGAATTCAGGCTGAGACTATAGAAAACCAGCACGCCCGGACGGTCATATTCAGGCCAAATGTTGATGACCAATCTGGATAATGTGATATCTGTCTGCGCGGCCGTTCTGCCTGGGAACGCCAGAAGGAAGAGAATTAACAGGAGGGCAAAGCCCAGCTTTACCCGCGTAAGTTGACTGTTGGGGTTCATGATCATCTTCAACTTAATGTAATGCAGGCTGAAATGCCGTAAATTTAACTTAAATTAATCTTACCATAATCACTTAATGCGCTTTGTCTTTTCACCCTTTGTTGTCCGGTATAGCAGGTAGGAGGCGACCCCAACGATGGTCAGCATACCCAAAAAACCGCCTGTGTTGGTAATGAAATCGCTGATATTTTCCCACGCGGATCCAAACATATACCCGAGTCCGCCGTAGACAACGATCCAGATGAATTCTCCAACCATATCATAGACCATGAAGCGAACAAAGGGATACTCACTGCTGCCGGCCGTAAGGTTGGTGGGAACGGCCACGGCGGAAAGGATGGATCGGCTGGCAATAATCAACCCGCCGCCAAATTGGGAAAACTGCCTGCCGGCGAGGTGCAGGTTGTCTGCGGAAATATAGCGTGGAGAAAACCAGTGTATTGCCCGCTTCCCGATCCAGTAACTGATGGCATCACCGACAACCACGGCGATGAACCCGACAATGGCAGCCGGCCATGGATCCAGTATTCCCTGCTGAGAAAATGCTCCGGCTGCGATGACCAGCAAACTGGCCGGAATGGGAATGCCGATCCCGCCCAGAAGCAGGGCGGCACCAATGACCGGAGCGCCGTAGGTAATCACCCAGGTAAGGAGGTAGGAATACCAGTCACTCATGGATGGTTTTCGGGTGGTTGAGGGCCGGGTGGGGTGGGTATCAGATCTTTCTGCTGGAAGGCGTTGATACTTGCTCTGATTTTCTCCATCATTTCTTCAGGATTGGATGTGCCTGTGCGGCGGATAAGGGTACCGATATCACGCCTGGTATTGTCTTCAACCGGCAGCCCGAGTGGTGAAAGGACAACTTCCGGAGGAACATGGTACATCTTTGTAATATAATTCACTGTCATCCAGGGACGTATCAGCTCCACATTGGTTTCACCGCCGCCTATTTTCATTCCACGAACACGCTGAAATCCACGAAACGCGCGGAAAGCGAAAAAGATGGCAAAAACCAGACCCAGGACGACCAACACCGTCAAATAAAACCGGGGATTCTGGTAGAAATGCCTGGATTTGTTGTCTTTATCAGGAATTTCTTGCATTTTTAGCCTATTTTTCCACTCATTTAATTTTAATTTTACATGCTTTTCGTGTATTCTTATTGAGAATATGTAGGGAGCCGTATCGCAATTTCCAACAAGGAATTTTCGGGAGTTCGCATGCAAATTGCCATAGTTGACGATGATCCGATTGCACGACAGATTTTGCGTTCAAGCCTTTCACGATTGGGGCTGGAGGTGGTTGAATTCCCGGAGGGTGGTTCTGCCTGGGAGTATTTCCTGGCCAACCCGCCGCGGTTTATCATTACGGATTGGTTGATGCCCAACCTGGATGGGCTGGATCTGATCCGAAATATTCGTGCCGCTCGTTTTCACGGCTATACCTATGCCATCATTTTGACTGGTAAAGAAGACAAGACCGATGTTGTCACCGGGTTGAGCGCGGGAGCGGATGATTACCTGACGAAACCTTTTGATATATCAGAATTACGCGCCCGGGTGAATATTGGGCTGCGCATCCTGGAATTGGAAGATGACTTAAACCGTGCGCGAGAACAGATGGAGCGCATGGCCATGTTTGATTACCTCACCGGCCTGCTCAGCCGCCGCGCCATTTACTCTCACTTGCAGGGTGAAATTGATCGGTTCCACCGGCAGGGCGGTTCGTTGAGCATTATGATGCTGGATATGGATCATTTCAAGGCGTTGAATGACTCCTACGGGCATATGGTGGGTGATCAGGCGCTTTGTCTGGTGGCAGAACAGATCTCGCAGAGCGTGCGGCCTTATGACTGGGCGGCGCGCTGGGGCGGCGATGAGTTTTTGGTCGTATTACCCAACACGAATGGAGAACAGGCAGAAGCGGTAAGCAGCCGCATCCATTCCCGGATACGCAAGCTTACCCTTACCGTGCCTGACAAGGATCCCCTAGTGTTGCATATCAGTATCGGGGTTATCACGACTACTGAGATTAATGAGGGGATAGACGGACTCATTCAGGCGGCCGACCAGGCTCTTTATACCGCCAAGAATATGGGAAAAGATTGTATTTACCTGAAAGACCTGCAAAATCCAGAAACAAAGTAAATGGCGGCCATCAAAAGATTCTTCTCCGGCATCAAGATGCAATTGCTGCTCATAATTCTGGGCGCAATTTTGCCTTTCTTCGTGCTTTCCATTTACAACATTCAACACATGACTCGGATGGAGGAGAGAAATGCCGAGATCAGTGCGCAGGAGCAGGCCTATATAGCCGCGCGGGAATTTGAGGTATTGATCCAGAATGCCCGGCACCTCCTGTACCTGGCCACCACGGATGCGAAACTCGTAGCTGACCGTGATTACTGTCAGGTATATGCGGAAGCCGTCCCCTATCGCGAACCGACCATTAAAAATTTGATTATCATGACAGCGGACGGAAAATTTGTCTGTTCCAGTTTCCCCATTGTGATGCCCGCCGGTGTGACAGAATCTTTCTGGTACAAGAAAATTCAATTTGGCCAAACTTATACCATTGTCCCCATTGACAATTTTTGGAATTCGCTGGGTTTCTTTACCACTGTGGCGGCGGCACATCAAAATGATGCCGGTGAGACGGATGGGATCATTGTTACATTGATTGACCAAAGCTGGATGCAATCTGTTCGTAACCGCATCCAATTGCCGGAAAATTCAAGCATCACCCTTATCGACCAGTATGGAAAAGTGCTCTACCGTGATCCATTCCAGAAGGAGTACGTCGGAGGGGTGGTGGGAGATGAGTTCATTTTCGCCATGCAACAGACCCCCCGCAAGGGGTCCTTTGTAGGCACCGGTCTGGATGGAGTGTCGCGATTTTATGGATTTGCGCGCCTGGACCCCATCTATGGCGGAGATTATGTGCATGTTGGTATTCCAAAAGATAAGGCGCTGGAATCTGTGCAAACCCTTCTTGTGCAGAACATCCTCATCAATCTGATCGTCATGGCTCTGGCCGTCTCGTTTGCCAGTAGTTTCGCGAATCAGCGCATTATCCGCATTGTCGACAGGCTTGTGGAAACATCCAAAAAACTGGCCTCCGGAGACTTGACCGCCCAGACCGGCATCACCTCAAATGAAGGGGAGTTGGGGTTCCTGGCGCACACGTTTGACGCGACAATAAATGCGTTAAAAACAAAAGACGAGGAACGCCAGGCCGCGCTGGATGAAGTCTCCCGGGAACGTCAGTATTTTATGATGCTGGTGGAAAGTAGCCCGGATGCCATCGCCATTCTGGATTCCAAAGAAAAAGTGCAGGTTATAAATCCTGCCTTTACTGAAATGTTTGGCTATACCGCGGAAGAAATTGTTCATAAAAATTTGGATGAACTGATTAATACCCCCGCGACCCTGACTCAGGCAAAAAGTCTTACCCATCAGGTGAAGGATGGGGAAACCATTCATATCATTTCCAAGCGGCGTTCAAAAACCGGAAAGATCATCGATGTGGATATCAGCGGAGTTCCCATCATGGTCAACGGGAAACAGGTGGGAGATTTCGGTATCTACCACAATATTACCGACCTGATTGAAGCCAAACAGAATGCCGAAGCTTCGGCAAAAGCCAAAGCCGATTTTCTGGCAAACATGAGCCACGAAATCCGCACCCCGTTGAATGCCGTGATCGGAATGACCAATCTGTTGATGGATACCCGATTGGATGCCACCCAGGTTGATTTTGTGGAAACCATTCGCACCAGTGGCGAAGACCTGCTCACCATTATCAATGACATTCTCGACTTCTCCAAGATAGAAGCCGGAAAACTGGATATCGAATCCACTCCGTTTGATCTTGGCGATTGCATTGAATCTGCCCTGCAATTGTTGGCGCCCCGCGCCAGTGAAAAAGGGCTGGAAATGCTTTATCTTATTGACCAGAATGTTCCGGCTACGGTTGTCAGTGACCCAACCCGGTTGCGTCAGATCATTGTCAACCTTCTGGGCAACGCGCTGAAATTTACCGAGCGGGGAGAGATATTCCTGTCTGTGGACGCGAAACCATTGACGGACGATGATTATGAAATTCATGTCTCCGTGGCAGATACCGGAATTGGCATTTCCGAAGAGGCGCGCGGCCGAATCTTTCAATCCTTCAGTCAGGCGGATACATCCACCACGCGCAAATTTGGTGGGACAGGCCTCGGTTTATCCATCAGCAAACGGCTGGCGGAAAACATGGGTGGAACGATGTGGTATGAAAGTGAAATCGGAAAGGGTTCGATATTTCATTTCACCATTAAAGCCAGACTGGCGGAAAATATTCACAAGCAGGTGATCTCCGATGGCCTGTCCATTTCTCAGGGGAAGACGGTTCTGGTTGTGGATGACAATGATCGTAACCGGTTGATCCTTGAAAAGCAGTTGCAATCCTGGCAGATGAACTGCATCCCGGCCAGCTCGGGATTTCAGGCGCTGGAAATTCTGCGGCGGATCAATACCATTGATGCGGCGATTATTGACATGCAGATGCCTGAGATGGACGGCCTGATGTTAGCGAAATCCATTCGGGAGATAGCCGCCTTCAAGAAGCTGCCGCTGGTGCTTCTTTCATCGCTAGGCCGGCAGGAAAGCAAAAAAGAAGACCGTTCTCTGTTTTCAGCGCAGCTTTCCAAACCGGTGCGTCCCTCCTTCCTGTTTGAAACCCTGTTAAGTCTGTTTGCCAATAGACCTATTGTCGTGCGTGAGAACCAGCAGTTATCAAGCGATATCGATCAACAAATGGGCGTAAAACACCCACTGCGAATTTTGTTGGCCGATGACAATGTGGTAAATCAAAAAGTAGCCATCCGCATGTTGGAGCGAATCGGATATCGGGCGGATCTGGCGGGCAACGGGTTGGAAGTCCTTCAGGCTGTCGAACGCCAGACGTACGATTTGATCCTCATGGATGTGCAGATGCCGGAAATGGACGGTCTGGAAGCTTCACGGCAGATCCACAAGCGTATTCCAAAAGAACGGCTTCCACGGATCATAGCCATGACAGCCCATGCGCTTCAAGGTGACCGGGAACGCTTTCTGGCTGAAGGAATGGACGATTACCTGAGCAAACCAGTCCAGTTGAATGAACTGGTCAGAGCTCTTCAGGGCTCCAAACCGCTGCCGGTTGACGCGAAAGGCCAAAAAATGGACGAGCAGACTGCCAACAAGCATATCAACTGGGACACACTGGATTCGTATTACCGGGTGATGGGAGATGACACGGACGCGTTCCTCATCGAATTGATCCAGACATACCTGCCAAATGCGCAAAAACTGATCGACGATATGAAACAGTCGTTGGAATCCAGAGATTTGAACACGTTCCATCGATCGGCGCACACATTAAAATCCAGCAGCGCCAGCCTGGGTGCCACCTTGCTCTCTGACCTGGCTCGTGTTCTGGAAGCCGATACCGTTGAAAACTTCCCCGATGACAGCGCGGACCGTGTCAGAACAATTCAATCTGAACTGGAAATGATAATACCGGAATACCAGCGATTCCTTAACGAAAAAATGGGTAATGGAAGAAATTGACGAAGAAGGGTCTTCTTCGTATAATAAGCCCAATTGCTGATCCTCAAGCGCCGGATTTGTTTCCCTGATTACTGCAGGCAGAGAAGGAATGCCCAGGCTGTAAGCATCCGCTGCAACTCCGGGAAACCGTCCTCCGGTTTGACTGCCGAAGAACACCTTTACGGGTAAGTAGACCGGCACGGCGAATCCGTTATCATTCAACCCGGTCAACCATACCGGGTAAGCGCGCCGAGACAATTGAATAATCGGCGAAGCGAGGTGGTACCGCGGAAGTTCATCCCTTTCGTCCTCCTTTTACCGCGAAGGCGGTTGGGAACGAAAGGGC
Source organism: uncultured Leptolinea sp. (assembly GCA_964420995.1). Classification (GTDB taxonomy): domain Bacteria; phylum Chloroflexota; class Anaerolineae; order Anaerolineales; family Anaerolineaceae; genus Leptolinea. Next base: position 20,355 of record CAYQUX010000034.1, read on the forward strand.
TTTCTGTTTCCAACCGATTCGCCAGAGGTAAAGCCTGGAGGAAAAATCATATGATAACCAGCGTATATGATCCGTTGATTCAATCCTGTTTGGACCAGGCCAGAAAACCCCGTCAGGTGAGTGTGGAGGTTGATGGGCGCACTGTTACCATGCGCAAGCCATTTCCATCCCCCGATGACTGGCGGGATCTGCCCATTTACTTTGCCATGGTCGACCGGTTCAATAATCCCACGGCCATGCCCGCCAGCACTCCATGGAACGCGTCCCATAACGGTTTTCAGGGCGGCACATTTGAAGGCCTTCGGCAGCGGCTGGATTACATAAAGAATATGGGTTTCAGGGCTTTGTGGCTATCGCCGGTTTTAAAAAACTGTGTCTATAATCCCTACAGCTATCACGGGTATGGTATCCAGAATTTCCTGACGATTGACCACAGGTTCAGTTCGAACCCCATCCGCGCGCGCAAGGATCCCCGCTTCGCCGAGGTCGAACTGGAACGGTTGGTGGATGAAGCCCACGCCCGCGGCTTGTACGTGATCTTCGATATCGTGCTCAACCATACAGGCGATGTTTTTGAATATGCCGGGTTTGGATCAACCGCCCCATGGGTACGTGAACCGTACCGTATCGCCTGGCGGGATGCGAATGGCAGCCCCCGTTCTGACTGGCCGGAAGCGCCGTTGGACGCCCCCGCCGAGGCAGCTATTTTGCCCATCGAATTACGCCGCAATGACTTTTTCCGCCGGCGCGGTCAGGGTGATGAAACCAATGGTGATTTTGCTTCATTGAAAGAGCTGGTCACCGAGTTCCACGAGTTTGATCCGGTGTACGGGTCGTCTTACCCGGTGCGGGAAATATTGATCCGCACCTACCAGTATATTCTGGCCAGGTTTGACCCTGACGGTTACCGAATTGATACCTTGAAATACGTGGAGCCGGATTTTGCCCTCGAATTTGGCAATGACATTCGGGAATACGCCTTATCCATTGGAAAAAAGAACTTCTTTACCTTTGGCGAAGTGTATGACAATGAAGATATGATCTCTCGTTATATTGGCCGGAATACATCAGAATCGACCGACCTGGTGGGGGTGGATGCCGCCCTGGATTTCCCGTTGTTCTTCCGGCTTCCCGATGTGGTCAAAGGTCAGCTGCCGCCCACAAAATTGGTGGAAATGTATTCTTATCGGCACAAAGCCCAGCGTGGAATTATCAGCTCGCAGGGAGAAGCCAGTAATTATTTCGTGACCTTTCTGGATAATCACGACCAGTACCATCGTTTCCTGTTTGCCGATCCAGTTGATCCGCACCGCTTTGATGACCAGATGGCTGTTGGGATGGGCTGTCTCTTTACATTACTGGGGATTCCCTGTGTGTACTATGGAACCGAACAGGGGCTTTCCGGCAGCGGCAACCAGCTTGAAAGCGTGCGGGAGGCGTTGTGGGGTAAACCCAATGCCTTTGATGACCGGCATCCGTTCTATCAGGCCATTAAAAAGATAGCCGCTGTGCGCGCCTCACAGGCTGCATTGCGTTATGGCCGCCTTTATTTTCGACCAATTTCCGGTGATGGCGTTCATTTTGGTCTTTCCAGGAATGTGGAAGGAATTCTGGCCTACTCGCGCCTTCTTTCCGACGAAGAGATCGTTATAGCTGCCAATACCAGCGTCTCATCCGTCTGGGAAGGTGATGTGATTGTGGATTACGACCTGAATGCCCGCACCAATTTTTTTGATCTTCTGTATTGCAACCATGAAGCCGCGCATGAAATCCCGTTGATTGACAAAACCAATCAGAAATCAACTGTCCAGTTGGAAGATGGGTCAATAATCACCGGCCCAACGCGTGTCATTCGACTTAAGATGAACCCCATGGAAATTCAAATTTTACGAAATCGTATTTAATTGTCGGAGGATGGATCTGTGAGTGAATCGAATTTACCAAAAGCCTATGATTTTTCAACAACGGAACAGCGTCTCTACGAGTGGTGGGAAAAGAGTGGTTTCTTCAAACCGTCCAGTGACCCAAAGTCTCCCAATTTTGACCCGGCTCGCAAGACGTTTGTCATAACCATCCCCCCACCCAATGTAACCGGAGAATTGCATCTGGGTCATGCCATGTTCGTGTCCATGGAAGACCTGATGATCCGCCACGCCCGCATGAATGGCCTGTCTACCTTATGGGTGCCGGGCAGCGACCACGCCGGCATCGCCACCCAGCTTCAGGTGGAAAAAATGCTGGTTAAAGAGGGAACATCCCGCGAACAGGTGGGACGCGCCGAGTTTCTGCGGCGCACCTGGGAGTGGAAGGAGAAATACGGCGGCATGATCTACAAACAGATCCGCCGGTTGGGCGCTTCCTGCGATTGGGACCGCACCCGCTTCACCCTCGACGAAGGCCTGTCGCGTTCCGTGCGCGAAGCCTTTGTGCGCCTGTATGAAAAGGGATTGATCTACCGCGGCCTGCGTATGATCAACTGGTCACCCGGCCTTAAAACGGCCGTCTCTGACCTCGAAGTGGAATACTCTGAAGAAAACGGCACGCTCTATTACTTCAAATACATGCTGGCCGATGGCAGCGGTGATTACATCCCCGTGGCTACCACGCGGCCGGAAACCATCCTGGGTGACAGCGCTGTGGCGGTTCACCCGGACGATGAACGCTACCAGAGGTTTGTGGGGAAAAAGGTCATTGTCCCTATGTTGGGGCGTGAAGTTCCGGTGATCGCGGATGAATACGTGACCCGCGAATTTGGTACCGGCGGCCTGAAGGTCACCCCGGCGCATGACCCCAATGATTATGCCCTGGGCAAGAAACACAACCTGGCATTCATTTCCATGCTGGATACCTCGGCAAAGGTCAACGAAAATGGTGGCGCGTATCAGGGATTGGACCGCTTTGAATGCCGCAAGAAACTGTGGGCAGACATGAAAGCCGCTGGTCTGGTGATCAAGGAAGAACCCTACCTCATCAAGGTTCCGCGCTCACAGCGCGGCGGTGAGATTGTGGAACCCATGGTTTCCACGCAATGGTTTGTGACCATCAAGCCGCTGGCTGATGCCGCCCTGGATGCCGTAAGGAATGGCAGCATCAAAATCGTACCCGAACGTTTCACCAAGGTGTATTACAACTGGCTGGAGAATATTGAAGACTGGTGCATCAGCCGCCAGCTCTGGTGGGGGCACCGCATCCCGGTGTGGTATTGCGAGTGCGGCGAAATGATCTGCACGCGGGAAGACCCGACGAAATGCCCGAAATGCGGCAGCACAAAACTTGAACAGGACCCTGATGTTCTTGATACCTGGTTCTCCAGCGGCCTGTGGCCGTTCAGCACGCTGGGCTGGCCGGATAAGACGCCGGACATGGACTATTTCTACCCGACCGCTGTCATGGAAACCGGTTATGACATCCTGTTCTTCTGGGTGGCGCGCATGATCATGATGGGTATTGAATTCACCGGCAAGCCGCCGTTCCATACCGTTTACCTGCACGGCCTGATACGCGACGAACACGGCCAGAAGATGAGCAAGACCAAAGGCAACGTGATCGACCCGTTGGGTGTAATGGATGAGATGGGCACCGACGCGCTGCGCTTCACCCTGCTGGTGGGTTCAACCCCCGGCAATGACGCCAACCTGAGCCTGAAAAAGGTGGAAGCGAATCGCAACTTTGCCAACAAAATCTGGAACGTCGGGCGATTCATCATCGGCACAGTGGAAGACGCGCCGAAGACGGCGGCCGGCAAGGCGGACTGGACTCTGGCGGATAGCTGGATCTGGGCGCGGCTGCAGGAGCTTATCCGTACGGTTGACCGGTTGTTTGAGACGTATCAATATGGTGAAGCCGGCCGGCAGATATATGATTTCCTGTGGAGCGATTTTGCTGACTGGTATGTCGAAATTGCCAAATTACAGATGGCGGAAGGCGGCGATCGCGCTCATTACACGGCCGTCACCCTGGTTAAAGTACTGGATACCGTCCTGCGGTTGCTGCATCCATTTACCCCATTTGTCACCGAAGAACTGTGGGGACACCTGAAGAAAGCCGCTGCGAATTTGCCCGGCGCGGCACCTGATAACGGCTGGGAAGAAGCCTTGATGGTGGCCGCCTGGCCCAAAGCACAGTCAGTCGAAGGCTGGGAAGACGTGAAAGTGGCTGATTTTAACCGTGTGCAGGAGGTTATTCGCGCCATTCGCAACGCTCGCACGGAAAAGAAGGTAACCCCGGGAAAGAAAATCACCGCCATTATTGCCGCTGGTGGATTCAAGCCGGTATTTGAAGGACAACGTAAGACACTGACATCGCTGGCTCATCTTGATGACACCCTGTTGACCCTTACAGATCAATCCGTGACGGCTCCGGACGGCGCGCTTTCGCTTCTGGTGGCGGGTGTAGAGGTTTACCTCCCATTGGCAGGTATGGTGGATATGGACGCCGAACGCGCCCGCCTATCGAAAGAACTGGCCGAAGCGGAGAGTCAGATCACCCGACTGAAGATATTGCTTTCCAGTGATTTCGCCGGCAAAGCACCGGCCGCGCTGGTTGAAAAAGAACGCGCGAAGCTGGCGGCTTTCGAAGAGACAGCCGCTAAGATCAAAGTGCAGCTATAACCCCCATCTCTGCCTGATGGAGGAAGGTGCCTTCCTCAGATTTGATTAATTGATTTACAGAAATTAAAGCCTCCTCCATTTTCGTTCTTTGAAAATGGGGGAGGTTGGAGGGGGCGTTTAAGGCGGTTTTCCCGGAGAGGAAGTTCCGTTTTGGCCTGATTGCGAGTCAGGCAGATCAATGCCCCCATCCCGGCCTTCCCCCAATCCACAAGGCAGGATTGGGAGAAGGTGACTTTTTCTGACAGATTAATTCAATGCTATCTTCATAAAAACGAGGCGAGGAAGTGCCTATCCCGATAGCTATATTCTTGAGTCTTCCCCCAATCCACAAAGCAGGATTGGGAGAAGGTGCCTTTTTTCGATAGATTAGTTCCAATGCTATCTTCATCATAAAAACGAGACGAAGAAGTGACTATCCCGTTAGCTTTATTCTTGAGCCTATTCCACCAATCCACAAAGCGGGATTGGGAGAAGGTGCCTTTTTTCGATAGATTAGTTCCAATGCTATCTTCATCA
>CAYQUX010000034.1:25580-25686 GCA_964420995.1 uncultured Leptolinea sp.
TAAAAACGAGACGAAGAAGTGACTATCCCGTTAGCTTTATTCTTGAGCTTATTCCCCCAATCCACAAGGCAGGATTGGGAGAAGGTGACTTTTTCTGACAGATTAA
>CAYQUX010000035.1:0-24988 GCA_964420995.1 uncultured Leptolinea sp.
CATCGAGAAGACCATTACGACAGCAATAACACGCCATAGTACATTTTTATTCATAACTACTCCTCCTAAAATATATTGACCTGATTGATTTTCAAAACGTGTGATATTTCAGTAAACCACCTCCTTTTTGAGAAATCCCGTTTTCCAGGCCTTATTGGTTGATAATGAGGTCAACGAATGTTGGCGGTTTCCCGGGTTTGAGTTCCACCAATCCTTTATTCGACAGGTGCAACTCTTCCAGAACGATCAACCCAAGCAGGCTCAATGTCATTTCAATTGAGTCAGCCTGACATCCTGCCTTTTTAAGTGCGTTTTCAATTTCTTTTACCTGTTTCGCGGCAGTCTCAACAGGTTCAAGAGTCATTAATCCTGCCAGCGGCAACGGCATGAGGGCTTCAAGTTTTCCTTCCACAACCACGGCAAATCCACCGCCAGCCTTGATCAACGCATTGCCGGCCAGAACCATGGATTCATCATTGGTGCCAATCACCATTAGGTTGTGACAATCATGTGAAACCGTAGATGCGAAGGCGGATCCATGTCCTAAAGAGATTCCGGTAACAAAACCCAATCCCCTTGTACCGGTGCAACCCATTTTTTCCTGATGTCGATAAAAGACAGCCATTTTGGCAATATCACGGTTTACATCAGAAGATAACTCCCCATTAACCGGAGACATCTCCACCACCTCTTCAGTCGTATGCACTTTCCCTGGATGCACACGAATGACCCTGACTTTCTCTGTTTTGCCCGCCGGTATTGCGAAATCTCGGGTTTTCAGCTGGTTTAAATGTACAGAATTCAGCGCCCAATCAGGGTAATTGTATTTTTTGATATCAACCACCATTTTTCCATGTTGCGCCACCAGTGCCCCATCCGCGTATACTTCATCAATGGTTACATTATCGAGATCACTTATTATTAATATATCGGCTGCTCGTGATGGAGAAATCGATCCAATATAACGCGCCTTTTCAAGTAACTGGGCCGCGTTTATGGTCACCATTTGAATGGCAGTAACCGGATTAACGCCTTGTTTTATGGCTTCCCGAACCACCCGAACAAGGTGTCCTTCATTCGCGACAGTAGCCGGAGAGACATCATCCGTAACCATGGTGAAGAACCGGGAATCAATCCCCGGGTTTTCTGTTACTGCTTTAATCGTATTCGGTAAATCCAACCAGGCTGTACCATAGCGCTGCTGAGCATACATCCCCAATTGGGCTCTTCTCAGGGTACCCTCGGCTGTTGTGGATTCATGACACGCGTTCATTCCCGCGGCGATAAATGCATTTAACCCTTTATTAAACTCAAGAGAGGGATAATGCCCGGTTAAAACTACACCCGCCTGCAACGAGGCGGATGTAATGGCATGAGTCGCTGGATCACCATAGATTATGCCGGGGAAGTTCATTTGCTCACCCTGCAACTGAGCCCAATCTCTGGCATAAGCTTCTGTAACATCCTGGGCTGTGATGCTGGCACCGGCATCTTCAAACTCCGGAATGGATGGAACACAAACCGGCATGGCAAGAAAAACCTTCACCGGTAAATCCAATGACGCATTATGAAAAAGTTCTACCGCTTTTAAACCAAACACATTGGTGATTTCATGGTTATCCGGGCAGATAGTGGTCGTGCCATGCGGCAATATTCCGGCAGCAAGGCTGCGAATATCCACCATGCTGCTTTCAACATGCATGTGGGAATCGATAAAGCCCGGTGCCATATATCTACCTTGCAGATCAATACATTGCGTGTTTTCGCCAACAGACACATGCTCGGCATTTCCAACCAGGGCAATAAAACCATGTTTAATGACTACATCAATATTGTCCTGAATCTGGGCAGTATTTACATTAATTAATTTACCGTTTTTTAGAATTAAATCTGCAGGAAGAAACCCCATGGCAACAGCAGATAAATCTCGCGCTACTTCGGAGAGTTCTTTTCGTTTGTGGATATAAGCATCAGAGCCTGCAACGATCATCTCTTCTCCTAACCGTAATAATTTAACAACCTGGTGAGTCGTTTTTCCTTATTCCAGCAAGTGAAACAAACGGTCTTTGTTGCATTTTTTCGTTCGAGAGTACCTTGCCCCCTGAATCCCCGTATTCATTGTAACTTAATTGTCCACCTCCAAGAAATGACTACAAAGGGGTATTTTTAATTTGAATATTCCACCAAACCCGGATCACATCTCCAATTGTGTGTCGAAGGACAGCCCACTTGACCGCTGTAGATTTGCCGGTCTTACGGAAATCCACTTTTACCGGGAATTCTGTGATTTTGTATCCAGCTTTACTGGCTTTGATAAGTCGTTCCGCCTCAAAAAATGGGGTTTGAGAGGTAACGGAGAATCGATCAATTATTTCTTTTCGGATCAGTTTTACCGCGCCGGCATCATATGTGTTCACTCCGAAAAGTATCCGGGGGATCAAATTGAAAACCGTCGAAATGATCATCCGTTTAATACCATACGGTTTTTTAATGCGGCTCGCGATGATTACATCCCATTTCTCAGTCATGGGCAACATATGAATCAGGCTTTCCGTTTTCCACTGCCCATCAGTGGCATTTAGAAATATAAATTCGTTGCGGGCGGCATGATTCAACTCTTCGAATGTATTCCTGATCCCTTCGTTTCTTGCATGGTGAATTACACGAACTTCTGGTTTACCACTGGCAAATTCGTCAATGATCTTTCCGGTTCCATCGACCGACGCGTCGTCACAAACGATCAGTTCAAACCGCACAGGCCACGATAATAGAAGATCGTAAGCTTCCTGCAATACATTTTTAACTGTCAATTCTTCATTGTACGCAGGAAAACATACAGAAACACTGGGGTAGGCCATTCTTTTTCACCACCGCTGGATAAATTAGCCCCTGACAGGCAGACCAGTCAGGGGCTTATGATACTACGGAACTATCCAGGTACCGGTTTCACCTTTTAAGGCTCGCCCAATATTTTCCGGATTTGTTATCAGGGCTTTCTTTCCTCCGGCATCCAGGAATTTTAAAATAGCCTGAATTTTGGGAAGCATACTGCCTTTGGCAAAATGCCCTTCTTCCATATATTTCCGGGCTTCGGCGGCTGTCATTTTTTCCAGCCACTTCTGATCCGGTTTATTGAAGTTAATAGCTACTTTTTCCACTGCCGTGCTGATCACAAAAAGATCGGCGTTGATCAAGTTGGCCAGAAGCGCAGAACCAAAGTCTTTATCGATCACCGCTTCCACACCAATCAGGTTGCCCTTTTCGTCTTCAACGACAGGGATACCGCCGCCGCCCACACCTACGACGGTAAATCCCGCTTTGATCAGGGCGTTGATGGCTTCGGCTTCCACAATCTTTTGTGGAATGGGTGACGCGACAACCCGCCGCCATCCCCGGCCGGCATCCTCGACCACAACCCAGCCTTCCTTTTCATGACGCTCTTTGGCTGTCTTTTCATCCATAAAACTGCCAATTGGCTTTGTTGGATTTTGGAATGCCCTATCGCTGCGGTCAACAACAGTCTGTGTGACCACTGCCGCGGCTTCTTTCTTAATTCCTCTTTTCAGGAATTCATTATGCAGAGCCATGGCAAACATATACCCGATCGATCCCTGGGAATCTGCGCCGCAGAAATCCAACGATACATCATGCAATTCATGTCGTGAGAGTTCAGATCTTCGTAGAATAAACCCGACCTGTGGACCGTTCCCATGGGTGACAACAACATCCCAACCCTGTTCAATCATATCGACGATGTGCTTCATTGATTCCATACCGGCATGATACTGGTCAGGAATTGTCTTGTGGCTTTCATCCTTGATCAACGAATTTCCACCAACAGCGACAACAGCAACACCTTTTTTTTCCATTCTTATGGTTTCCTTTCAGATTTAGCCCATGGTCAAAGCCATGACAGCTTCCTGAGCATGCATTCGGTTTTCTGCTTCATCGTACACAACAGAATTGATTCCATCAATCACACCGTCGGTCACTTCGACATTGCGGTCAGCCGGCAATGGATGCATGTAAATGGCATCCGGTTTGGCCAGTTTCATCTTCCGCTCGTCTGTGATCCATGATTCATACTTCTTGATGATCTTGGCCCCTTCTTCCGCATCGGTAGTGGTTAACATGGCGCCCCATGATTTGGCATAGACGATATCCGCGTCTTTAAATGCTTTTTCCATGTCATCAACAACTTCAAATTTAGTATTGAAGCGTTTCGCCTGTTCTTCCGCCTGGGCCATTATGTCGGGCATGAGTTTAAATTCGGGCGGATAAGCGAGAGTGACATCCAACCCAAAGCGGGGCATTTGCAGGATCAGGCTTTGCGGGACTGACATCGGTTTCTGGTAGGAAGCCGCGTAAGCCCAGGAGACGACCATTTTTTTCTTGCGAAGGTCGCGCCCTTTTTTCTCAATGATGGTCATCAGATCAGCCAGACACTGGAAGGGATGATAAATTTCATCCTGCATATTCAAGATGGGCACACGGGAGTATTTGGCGACATCATTGAGATACTTGTTCCCGACACCCCAGTCCACATGGCGAATGGCAATACCATCAAAATAACGGCCAAAGATCTCGCCAATTTCCTTAGGTGTATCTCCATGTGCAATCTGAGTGGACTTAGACTCAATGAAGGCGGCATGCCCGCCCAGGTGAGCCATACCAGCTTCAAATGAACCACGGGTACGAGTGCTGCTGAAAAAGAATAACATGGCGAGTACCTTGTCACGCAGCAGGGGGAAAGGTTCATTCAATGCGCGTTTTCGTTTGAGGTCAAACGCGACATCCATGACTGTTTCAACTTCTTCTTTGCTGAAATCAAGATCACCGATTAAATCCCGACCATGTAAAAATGTTTGCATGATTCACATCCTTTCAAATTTTGTTAGATATGGCAAAACTACTGCATATTTTTTTCCAGGTTATTCACATTCGAGTGTGCTTTGAGCCTTACGGGCTTCTTCTACCACCTCCTTTGCTATTGTGCTATCAGTCAATGTCTTTGTCCATTTTTTACAAAGATAGTTTTGGATGTCAGGATTTGTGTTTAAATTTTGAAAAAGCGATAACGCGTCGTCAATTTTTCCTTGATGAATCAGTGAGGTCAATAACGTCGCATAATCCTTTTGATTTTGGGAGACAATGTTATTGTCACTGGCGTACTTATAGATTATTTCGACCTCATCCCACTGAGCGTTTTGAGCCAGTCTGTTGGCGTGTTGCAGGTAATTGCACCAGGTGTCTGTTACGCTGGTATTACTTTCCTCAATGCCTGAAGTACTTGTCCCATCTTCTGCCAGAATAAGGGAGGGATTGGAATAATCAGCCGCCAATGAGAGACCCTGAGGCAATTCTTCCTTTTCGGCTGAATCGTCTATGAACTCAACACAACGCCCGACCGGTTGCCAGACTGCCAGAATCGAATCTTTTGATATGAAAATTTCTTCTTCGTCTATTCGCAAAGTTGTGGATGACGCCGAAGTGTTCTCCATAAATTCTCTGAACCCCTCATCATCAGCCGGAATCACAGACAGAGCTTCCGGATTTGCTTTCGGCAAGTATTGGTCGCTGATCAAGGCCTGCAATGATTTCCGGCTTGTGTAATCAAAGGGTAATTGCTCGACAACCAGTCTCGTCCCCGTTTTAAAGTCATCAACCCTGATGTATAACTGTCGTATAAAATCATTCACCTTTGTTGTTTCTACGCCATATCGATCGATCATCTGATAACGGGTCCCTGCGGAGAAAACAATGAGAACGGCCAGGATAAATGTATGGTACTTCTCCATGAAAAGGAGTTCAATGGTTTCCGTTACCAGCAGCGCGGCCAGAATTCCAGCCGCCGCTTGAGTTGTCTCAATGCCATATCTGGAATCCGGTTTGGTAATAAATAATGAGGATAACAGGAAGAAAACCAAACCTGTTCCTCCAATTACAAAGACTGTCAGCAGAGTATTGCAAATTGACATGCCTTCAATACCGGCACTCTTTCTGCCGCTAATTTTTATTTTTAACAGACTGTACCAGAGTAATACAACGGCCATCATAAGAATCGCTAGATACAAGGCCGTTTTCCCACCGCTGTCCGGTGTCGCAATAATTTGTCTCCAGGAAAGCAGGAAGCTGCTTATCCATTGCTTCAAACTCTCGGTTGCCACAGATAGACCGGGGGTTTCTGGAGCAGAATTGAGAAAGAGAAGCAGTAATGAAACTACCAGCCAGGACAGAGCCAAAACATATACAAGTTTTTTCTGTTTCTTATGCCAAATTATCCAGTAAAGGATTATCATAAGGGCAAGGCATGCCCCCATAACCGTGACTACCGGAGAGCTTAAAATCGCCAGAATGGCGCATACCATGCCTGAAATCAGTTTCCAGATGGTTATTTTGGTTTTACTTAACGCATCAATAAACAAATTTGTGGATGCAAAAATCAAACATAAACCCGCCAGAGCCGGGGATAGTTCAAAAGCAGAGGCAGGATAGAGAAAAGCCGGAAAGACAACAAATAGAAGTGAACCGGCGAGTGCCCTGTCTATGTGTATTCCCGCTCGGGTTTGAGTTCTGAAAAATAAATAACCGGCAAGAGTCCATAAAAACAGATTAGTCAAATGATATAGAATGACCATTTTTCCATACATCGTGATCAGTATTTGTTGAATAACTCTTTCCAGGGTAATACCCGAACCCACCGGTAGAGATTCAAGAATAACTGCCCACTGATCCCCGTAAAGCCCCAAAGTGGAAACTGACAGACCAAAACTGAACAAGACAGTCAGGAAAATGAGACCCAACGCCAGCATATGACTTTGACGATCACTTATGGGATGTATCTTAGTCTGTGCCATATGTTTACTCGCATCCAGTTTGATAATTGCCTGCCTTCAGGCCATTCTGAATTTGAGGATCTTTCGCGAGTTTATTCCACAAATCGCAAAGAACAGGTTTTACTCCCTCCTGTTCATAACCCTTGTTTGTAACTTCCACAGCTTCAGCGAGATCATTTGACATGGCCAACCCTTGAATAAAAGGCAGCCATTCCGTTTGATCATTTGGCTCGACACCAATTTTTCTGGATTCTAGATAATATTTTTTTACTTCCTGCCAGTCGCCTTTTTGGACGGCCAGTTCAGCTTTCTGGTAGTAATAACACCAACCGTGATCAGGTTCAGGGATAAATAACGGCGGTTGGGATTGTCCGGATGTCTCAATCAGTGACTCAGGGTGAGAAAATCCGGCCGTTTCTTTCAACCGGCGCGGCACATTTGAAAGGTTTATTGTCCGATCATCAATGATCCGCAGGCAACGATCTTCTTTATAAAACATTGGGAGAAGCATGCTGCTGTTTGATGTGAAATTTACAAACCGGTACCCATGGGAAATGGGCAAGTCTGGTTTTAGCTCTGGAAGATTCTTCCCAAGACGTTCACCCATGTCGAAAAAATTGTAGGCCAGGTCCAGAGATTTTCCTGACGGGTTGAATGTCCAATTCAGGATAGGAGTAAGGTTATTATCTCCATAATAAAACAGAGGGATTGAATCAGAAATCACAACTGTTCCGGCCTTTAGTGAAGGCGCGCGCCAGGCAAGCTGCCAGAAGAATTGGCCGAGTTTCGCCCATTCTTTCTGGTAAAGCAGCGTGTTCTGGAAGTGCATTCCGATACTTAAAGCGATCAACGCTGCGGCCAGTCCATTTCGCCATTGCGGCCGGAATAAAAGCAATCCCCCGGCCATCAATAGGCTGGCACCTACCATGAACGGGAGCGTTGACCGATCCCATGGAAAATCCAACTGAACCGGTATACCGGTAATCCAGAAGGGAATTCCGGCAAGAAAAATGGAAATTCCACCAATTGACAATGAAAGCCATGGAGATGTCTTTTCCGAACTCGCGTTTTTTGATCGCAGCCAGAAAAAAGCACCTGCGAAGGTGACACAAACCAGTACCAGATACCCCCAGTTTAACGACTGGTCTGCCGGTAAGGAGATCATTTGCCGCCACGCGCCAAAGATGGACGCACGAATTTCCTCTACAAGGGTCTGTCCCATGCCGGCAGCCGCTTGAAGGGGATGACTTGTTATCTGCCCGAGAAAAGTCGGTTTATACGTGGGGAATTTGAAAACAAACACGCGCCAGTAGGCGTAAACACCGAGAACAAAAAGGTATGGGATCCAGTTAACCAACACCTTCCGCACAGTTATTTTTATACTTGATGAGGTTTTCCGGAGTAGGATCCAAAGAAACACCGGGCGAAGTAATTCCAGCCCGATGAAGTATTCAACCGAAAAAATTGAAAAAGCAAAGGCAACCCCGGCTGCCTGAAACAACCATGGTCGCAGAGATCTCTGACTCGCCTTGATCATGAACCAGAACGAGGCCAACATCAAAGCCAGGGCGGTGAAATGTAGGATGAATTCAAGAGGTTGTGGTTCCTGCCGAAATCCCGGGTAAAGCAAAAAAAAGGCTGCCGCCCAGAGCGGTAGCGGCTTGCTATCAGGCAGGATTTCATCCACCAATAGATAAAAGAGAAAAGCGCAAATCCAGCGTAGAACCAGAAGGTAAAAATGATATAGCCAGATGTTCTCACCGGCCACAGGAGCAATAAGCGTGTATACCCAGGCGGAAAATGGACGATCCCATGCAACCAGTTGGTTCAGGCCATCCAGTCCGAAGGTATGCAGCACCCAGAGATGCGGCCAGTCATCGCCAAAAAGACCCAGGCGTGGTATCACCAATCCATACGCCAAAATGGTCAGTATGAATAGCCCCAATGGGTCAGCCCATTTGCGAGTTCGCAATGATTTCATGAATGCGGGTCATAACCGGCTGCTGCGGGAAAACTCAACCACGCAGCAGCCGGTTCTATTTTATTTATTCCATTTTGCCCAGAACCAGAGCAAGCAGCGCCATACGCATGACGACGCCATTGTAGGCTTCCTGCCAGTAGCGGGAATGCTTGGTGATATCCACATCGGCGGGGATTTCATCCATGCGCGGTAGTGAGTGTAGAAGGATGGAATCGCTCTTGGCTTTATTGAATAAGAGGTCGCGGGTGATCTTGTAATTCGCGGGGGTCTCTCCATGTTCGCCGGCTTCCTGGCGTGACTTAGTGTAATCTGGCTGAACGACCGGTTCCACCAAAATCACATCTGCTTGATCAATCACATCGCCCACATGCGGAGCTTCGCAGAAGTCCAGGTTGTACTGCTTCAATTCTTCTTTGAATTCCGGTTTCATTGACATTTCCGGTGGAGCGACAAAGATGGCTTTCGCATCGAACTGGGTCAACGCGTACGCGATGGAGTGCATGGTGCGCATGCGCATGTCGCCCACGCATAACCAGGTGAGGCCATCCAATGTTCCTTTTTCGGTTAACACGGTGTACAGATCAGTGAGGATCTGAGTAGGATGTTCACCCCATCCGTCGCCGCCATTGATGATCGGCACGGAAGCCCATTTGGCGGCTTCGTGGGGAGCGCCCTGCTGGAAATGGCGCATCACAATAACGTCACCGTAGAATTCCAGCATCTTTACAGTATCTTTAATGGATTCCTGATACCAGTCACCGGCACGGGTCATTTTGGCGTCTGAGAAACCCGTAACATGGCCGCCAAGGCGGTGCATGGCGGCTTCATGGGCCAGACGGGTGCGGGTGCTCGGTTGATAAAAAGCCGTTACCATCGTTTTTTCTTTGAGCATATCAACATTCTTGCGTGAACGGGCAATGGGTTCCAGCTCATCAGCAACCTGCAATACATGGAAGAACTCGTTTCGTTCAAAGTCCTTCAAAGAGAGAATATCGCGACCGGCAAAACTACGCATTTTTACCTCCATCAAAATATTATTTTTCTTAAGCGATTTTCAGGCTTCTTTGGGCCTGCCCAATCGCCGCATCACATGGAATTTGAATTGTCCTGGAACAAAATAGCTGTATGAATAATCAACCACCTGATCATTATTGGCACACAATTGTGCCGTAAGCATGATCAATGCAGTGTCCTTTGTAACGGCTAATTTTCTTCCCAGATCTTCTTTTGCCTTCACCGCCATGATATCCGTTCTGGAGTAAGAAAGCATATTGTCCTTTTTCTGCGCCAGAAGGTCATAGACAGATCCATGAATACTGCTTTTTACTTCTTCTTCGGTTAGAAAGGTGGCGGGGACAATATCAATCAGGTATGCCACCGGTTTATTGTTTATGGCAATCACCCGGCTGACCTCAAGTACATCCATCCTGTCATCTACAAGGTTTAACAATGCCATCTCATTCGGCAATATCGTGCGGGATTGAATCTCCAAATCTCGCACTTCTGTTTCCATGCCTGTGCGGCTGGCCAGACTATCCAGACTTTCCAAAATTTCAAGCCCGTAATCGAAGAACGGAGTCTGACTGGATACAAAAGTGCCAATTCCCTGACGACGGATCAACAGGCCGCGTTCTACCAGACCAGTCACAACCTCTCGCAGCATGGCGCGCGACACACCGAGCTGCCTTGCCAGGTCAGGTTCAGGTGGCAGCCTGTCACCGGGATTAAGGTTATTAACCAGTTGAATCAGAGAAGATTCAAGCTCAATTCGCGGAGCCCGTATCATGGGCGGCATTATAGGGGAAGAATCTCTTGCCATTAACACCATTATACGTCAGATGTCTGACATTTCAATTGGCA
The DNA here is from genome assembly GCA_964420995.1 of uncultured Leptolinea sp. GTDB lineage: Bacteria > Chloroflexota > Anaerolineae > Anaerolineales > Anaerolineaceae > Leptolinea. The sequence goes on from CAYQUX010000035.1 coordinate 10,678, forward strand.
AGAATCGTTTTTTACCTTAAAGTTTTTTCAGGAATCTATTGGAACTTAACCAGAACTCTTCCTTTGCTCCACAGGTCTTCAAGCGCGTAGTATTTCCGCTGATCAGGATCAAATAGATGGATCACAATGTCCCCCAGGTCAAGCAAAATCCATCCATCCTCTGATCTGCCTTCCACTCTGGAATGCAGACGAAATTCTGTTTTTGCCGCTCTTTCCAGAGTCTCAGCCAGAGCCTGTAAAAGCCTTGAACTGTTACCATTACAAAAAATAAAAAAATCTGTGAATGATGCAACCCCTGACACATCCAATAAGACGATGTTTTCGCCCTTTTTTTCTTCCAGAACTGAGACCAGTTTTTTCGCAACTTCGACCGTATTCAGAATTCACCTCTCCTTAAATTTCTTAAAGTATATCCCAGTTTCAGTATGTGGTATCCGGCAATAATGGAGCCTCTTTGAGGATTGTGTATTTCGCGCCGCTTCTCTGCAGATCACTCTTGTACATATTCACATGGTTAACGATTATCGGAATTTTTTGTTTCTGGTTTTCACTTTCAATGAGTTTTTTTATAGCATCAATCTGATTCCCGGATAAATTGGATTTAATACGCCCAAGTGTCAGGTGCGGGGAGAACGGTCTATCTTCCCTGGCGAATCCAAACGGTTCACACGCCTCTTCAAGTTGTAATTGCAATTCCTTTAGCTGGTTGTCTGCCTGAATTCCCATCCATATTACTCTTGGGTTTCGTAAATTCGGGAAGCAGCCTAACCCACCACAGAGAATTTGAAATGATGTTGTTTCGCGGCAGATCATGCATATGCTTTTTGAAATTTCAACAATTTGGTTTTCGGGAACTTCACCAAGGAACTTCAACGTCAGGTGTATGGATTCTGGATTGGTCCAGCCCACACTTGTACCCAGGTGGTTCCTCAATTGCGCTTGCGTATTGTCCAACATATGTTGAACTTCTTCGGGCAAAGGGATTGCTATAAATGTTCTCAAAATTGGCACCTGTGGTAAATGGCTCTTATCACTATCTTTACAACCGCGTTGAACCCACTATACATCAAAAATAGTTTGTGGTATAAGGAAATTACCCTGCTGTGTGCGTGATGCTGCAACTGCGGTTTTGCGCCAACAGTTTTTAAACGGATCTTCATCTTTCAGTTGTGACGCGATAGGCTTCGGCCAAGGCGGATCTACTGGGTCGGGATCCTACCTGCGAAAGCAGGTGCAAAACTATGCAGCACATCGGCACAGCGGGGTTTTTTTTAAACAAAAAAAGCATGCGCTTGTTCAAAGCACATGCTTTTAGTTTTTTTTAGATAAGGTCTACTTTCCCCTGCCTACCCCAAAGTAAGCAAATCCCATCTTTTTCAGGCTTTCCTGGTCCCACAGGTTTCGCCCATCCACGATGATCGGGGTTTTCATAAGTTCCTTGATCCGCGTGAAATTGATCTGTTTAAACTCATTCCATTCTGTGACGAGGATCAGCGCTTCCGCGCCTTCCGCGACTTGATAGGGATTTTCACAGAGTTTTACTTTCGTCAGTAATTGGGCGGCGTTTTCCATGGCCTGTGGGTCGTAAGCCTTGATATGCGCGCCTTCATTTTGAAGAAGGTGGATCACCTCCAAAGCAGGTGCCTCCCTAATATCATCCGTATTGGGTTTGAAAGATATACCCAGTATGCCTATGGTCTTATCGTTCAGGCTGCCCAGCGCCTTGCGAAGTTTGTACACAAGGCGGCGGCGTTGATTCCGGTTGATTTCCATCACAGCCTGTAATAATTGCGGGTGCGTACCATGCAGCACTGCCATGTGCGCCAGGGCTTTCACATCCTTCGGGAAGCAGGAGCCTCCCCAACCCAAACCCGCATCCAGAAAGGCACTGCCGATTCGTTTATCCAAACCCATTCCCTGGGCAACAACTTTTACATCAGCGCCCAGTTCTTCACAAACATTGGCGATTTCATTTATGAAAGAAATCCGGGTAGCCAGGAAAGCATTTGACGCGTACTTGATCATTTCAGCCGTGCGCAGGTCAGTGATCAAAATGGGGCAGCGCAACGGGGAATACAGCTCGGCTACTTTTTCTGCCGCGCTTCGATTTTCAGACCCCAAAACGACCCGATCTGATTGCATGAAATCATTAATGGCAGAACCTTCCCGTAAAAATTCGGGGTTGGAAACCACATTCAAATCCAACGGACGACCGTTGCGCCGTTTTTGAATTACTTCGGCAACCCAGTCTCCCGTGCCCACCGGTACGGTTGATTTATTTACCACGATAACTTTCGTCTCTACCAGGTCAGCGATTGCTTCTGCCGCCTGTCGAACGTATTGCAGATCCGCTTCGCCATCAACACCGGATGGCGTTCCAACCGCGATAAAGACAATTTCTACATCTGTTATTGCTTTTTTATAATCTGTCGTAAAGATCAGCCTTTCAGCTTTGACGTTTTGCTCAACCAGTTGTTGTAACCCTGGTTCATAGATCGGCATGATTCCTTTCAGCAATTTCGAGATACGGTTCTCATCTACATCCAGGCAGGTTACGGTATTTCCCAGGTCAGCAAAACAGGTACCTGTAACCAGACCCACGTAACCTGTACCAACGACGCAAATTTTGCTCATGTTTACCCTCCGAGAGACAAATTATACTGGAAGTTATGACATTATTCCTTCAATGAGTCATCAAGAAATGGACAAAATCCTATATGGAATTTTGCTTCGGTCTGTATAATTCTATATAGTAATAATAATCACATCGTATGGAGGTTGTTATGCCTGCGTCGATAATCAATGGTTCAGAAATCGCCAAACAAATCAGAGCGGATGTGGCAAAAGAAATAACCGAGCGAATTAAATCGGGAAAATCGCAACCCGGTCTGGCAACCATTCTGGTTGGTGATGACCCCGCTTCACACGATTATGTACGTTCAAAGCATAAAGCCTGCGCGGAAGCCGGCATTGCCTCTTATGGGCATGAATTACCCGCAACGGCAAAACAGCAGGAAGTCCAGGATCTGGTAAAGAAGCTGAATGATGACCCCAAAGTGCATGGCATTCTGGTACAACTGCCCCTTCCCAAAGGGCTCGACGAAGAAGGTGTTTTGAGTCTTGTGAGTCTGGAAAAGGATGTGGACGGCTTTCATCCAATCAACATTGGACGATTGGCTCAAAAAGGGCGTGAACCGTTGTTTGTTCCATGCACCCCGGCCGGTTGCATGGTTATGTTGGAGAAGTACGTCCCAAAAATTGAAGGGAAAAACGCGGTCGTTCTCGGAAGGTCAAATATCGTGGGCATGCCTGTTTCCTTATTGCTGCTGCGGGCGAACGCCACAGTAACCATTTGCCATTCCAAATCCGCGGATCTTCCCGGTATTATCCGCCAGGCAGATATTCTTGTTGCGGCGGTTGGCCGCCCTGAGATGGTTCGCGGTGACTGGCTAAAACCCGGAGCCGTGGTCATTGATGTGGGTATCAACCATGTAGATGACCCGTCCCGCCCCAGAGGGTACCGTCTTGTTGGCGATGTGAACTACGAGGAGGCCGTTGAGGTGGCAGGAGCCATAACGCCAGTCCCCGGAGGCGTCGGTCCGATGACTATCGCCATGCTGATCAGAAGTACTCTCAACGCCGCCAAAATGGCGAATGGTTAGAGAAAGCCGCATAGTATGACATCTCTTTTAATAAAAAATACTAATGTATTGGTCACAATGGATGAAGCCCGACGCGAAATTATTGGCGGCGGATTGTATTGCGAAGATGGCTTTATCCGAAAAGTTGGCAAATCAAACGACCTTCCGACCGTTGCCGATGAAGTTATTGATCTATCCGGCTATATTGTTCTACCCGGTCTGGTAAACACACACCATCACTTCTACCAGACTCTGACACGCGCCGTTCCCGCCGCGCAAGATGCCAATCTCTTCAATTGGCTGAAGACTCTCTATCCCATATGGGCGAGGATGAACGCAGAGGATGTATTTATTTCCGCGGAAACAGCCATGACCGAACTGGCATTATCAGGCTGTACTACGGCTTCTGACCACCTTTACCTGTTTCCCAATGGTTCTCGGTTGGATGACGAGATTGCCGCCGGTAAGGAAGTGGGTATTCGCCTGCATGCCTCCCGCGGCTCCATGTCACTGGGCGAAAGCAAGGGAGGCCTTCCTCCAGACAGCGTGGTGGATTCGGAAGAAAACATTCTGCGTGACAGCCAACGATTAATAGAAACCTACCACGATCCCAAACCCGGCTCCATGCTTCAAATCGTACTGGCCCCCTGCTCGCCTTTCAGTGTAACCAGCGACCTGATGCGTGAAAGCGCCAGAATGGCCCGTCATTACGGTGTACACCTTCACACACACCTGGCAGAAACCCAGGACGAGGAAGCATTCTGTCAGAAAATGTTTGGCTACCGCCCTGTTGGATACATGCAATCAGTTGACTGGGTTGGGCCGGATGTCTGGTTTGCACATTCAATTTACGTGAGTAAAGACGAAATAAATGTCTACGCGAAAGAGGGTTGCGGTGTCGCGCATTGTCCGTCTTCCAATATGCGCCTGGCCAGCGGCATTGCCCCTGTGCGCGAGTTTATGGCAGACGGCGTTAAACTTGGGCTCGGTGTGGATGGTTCGGCCAGCAATGATGGATCACATTTGCTCGGTGAAGCCCGTCAGGCGCTTCTTCTGTCACGCGTTCGGTCCGGCATTGAAGGATTTTCCCTTTCAGCAGACAGTGTACCGCCTTTAATGACCGGGCGTCAGGCGCTTGAACTGGCAACCCGCGGTGGTGCTGCTGTTCTTGGCCGAACAGATATCGGCTCGTTGGAAACCGGTAAATGCGCGGATTTTATCGCCTTTAAACTGGACAAACTAGCATACGCGGGAGCTCAACACGATCCAGTTTCCGCTCTTGTTTTCTGCGCTCCTCAGAATGTTGATTTCAGCTTCGTTCAGGGCAAAAAAGTCGTTGATCATGGCAATATGGTCAATCTCGATACCGGAAAGTTGGTTGAGAAACACAACAAAGCGGCTGCGAGAATTTTAGGATGAATCAAAAAAAGCTGGCTGAGGAGGTTTTTCAGCCAGCTTTTTTCTTCATTTTGTATCCGCGATCACTTCAGCGCTGTGATCAGCAGGTTTGACATTTTCGTAGACCTTAATAATTTTTCCGGCAGCATCTATTAAGAATGATGTCCTGAATACGCCATCATATTCTTTTCCCATATATTTTTTCCGACCCCATACTCCATATAACTGGCACACGGTATGATCCACATCTGCCAGCAACGTGAAGGGAAGGTGGTGTTTCTCTTTAAACTTCTTATGCGCCTTTGGAGTGTCAGGACTCACTCCCAGAATGACAACTCCAGCCTTTTCGTAACTTCCGTAATCATCCCGAAAATTGCAGGCTTCAGTGGTGCACCCCGGGGTATCATCTTTGGGATAAAAGTAAAGCAAAACAGTTTTCCCGAGGTATTCACTCAACGAATGTTCCATTCCGTTTTCATCTTGCAGAGTAAAATCAGGCGCTTGAATAGCTGAATTCAATGGCATTGTTTTCTCCTTGGTTAATTGTTTTTCTTTCTCATCATACCCATAAAGCCACCAGCAGCACATATAGCATACAACCTGCTCCGGCATACCCCGTTATTGAAAGAAATACCCATCGTGGTTTTATCCCATTTTTTATTCTGGAAATTTCGTAAGCGGTCAATAGAAAAATGGGAGCAGGCAAAAGCAGCGGCCAGGTCAGGCTCCATGGCAGCCGTATCAATGATGCCGCAGCGATAAACAAGTATCCTGCCAATATCAACCACTTGTATGCCTTCATCGCGAGTTTCCATCCAAGCATGATTACCAGCGATTTTCTTCCGGTTACCATGTCATTCAGGTATCCCTCGAGGCTGGTGGCGAGGATGGTTGACAGAATGAACGTCGTCAGGGGAAAAGTCAGAACAGGTAACAATGTATGTATCGTATTTCCTTGAGAGACAAAAGCCAACGCCGGCACAAGGTTTGCCATCCAAACCGCCATGACCAGTTCGCCGTATCCTCGGGAAATAAGCCGAAACGGAGGAATGGCGTTTATTAACACCAGGGCCAAAAGCAACAGTAATAATGTGATGGTTTCTGAAGAACGGCTGCCTCTGAGGATGATCAAATAAGCGAAAACGCAGCTAACCGCCAGAGTAATCAGGCCAGTGGTGAAACGGATTTGTCTGACCTCGTGTTCCGATTTTACCTGCCTGCCTTCATTATCCTTCTTCAACCTGCCAGAAGTATCAAAGTACTGGCTTAATAGAGAACCACACAAGAACAACAGCAAAACATAACTCAATCCAGATATTGCCGTCTGCCAATTGATGGATTGCCCTAAAAAGTTTGCAATACCCAATCCCAAAAAGTAGCAAAGCACAACGCCGCTGGTGTTGAGTAAATTTCGTAAATCGAAAAGGAGAAAGAATTCATTCCTAAATTTCGTTGTCATGGTTGCATTCTAGCATGTAGAAGTTTCACACTCAAGATGACGCAGACCGGTTACCGGTACAAAGAAAATCACCCCGAGAATAAAGGGTTAAAGTGATATACTGCGAAAATTGTCTAACTATGTATTATCTTCTCTCATATAAAGGCAGGAGAATGCAATGAGCGAAAAGAATCCTACAAAAATTTTGTTTTCGGATTGGTGAACAAATGGATATACAAACGGATGCCATGGTACCGCTTTCACCGGAAAGTAAAGCACTTAGTACGGGGAAAAATCAACGATTTGATAAATGGTGGTTGTTAGTTTTTTTTGTAATTTTTCTCATAATTTACCTTTCAAGCACCCAAAGTGATCCATACTGGAGGATCATTGTCTTTGTCCAAGACGGCATATGGGTCTCCATTTCTACAACAGTGATTGCATTCTTCCTTGTTCTTGTCGTCGGCCTTTTCATCGGTCTGGGGCGCCTTTCCAAGAATAAATTGATCAATGGTGTTTCCACCGTCTACGTGGAAGTTATCCGCGGAATTCCGTTGCTGGTTCAATTAATGTTCTGGTATTTTGCCTTCCCTTCCGTCATTCAAAATATTGGCCAATCGCTAAATATAGACGCGCTGAAGAATTACCTCGCGAATCCTGTTGGTATGGCAATATTGGGTTTAACCTTTTGCTATGCCGCGTATATGGCCGAAATATATCGTGCGGGCATTCAGAGCATACCAAAAGGTCAAATGGAAGCCGCGCGTAGCCTGGGTATGTCGCATATTGAAGCCATGCGTTATGTTATTTTGCCGCAGGCCATTCGCGTCATCCTTCCGCCGGTTGGCAACGAATTTATCTCCCTTCTAAAAGACTCTTCATTGATCAGTGTAGTGGCGGTATCTGATATCACCCGTCGGGGTCGCGAATTCGCAGGGACTTACTTCATTCCGGTTGAAACCTGGTCAATGGTCGCTCTTTTGTACTTAACCATGACTTTATTCTCAGCCCGGGTAGTCACGTATATTGAACACAAAACCCGCCTGGAGAGATAACCATGGAACCCATCATTCATATTGAAAATGTAACGAAAAAGTTTGGTACGTTGGAAGCGCTTCACAATGTAAGCCTGGACGTTCAAAAAGGTGAAGTGGTTATGATCATCGGGCCATCCGGCTCTGGAAAATCCACCCTACTCCGCTGCATCAACCGCCTGGAAAAATATGATGAAGGTTTGATTGTTGTAGATGGTATTCCGTTAAATACGGCAGAAAACATCAATGCGGTTCGTACCGAAGTAGGCATGGTCTTCCAGCAATTCAACCTTTTCCCGCACTTATCGGTTATGGACAACATCCTTTTGGCCCAGAAGGTTGTCCGCAAACGGAATAAAGATGAAGCGGAAAAAGTAGCCTTTGATCTGTTGGAAAAAGTTGGTATTCCTGAAAAGGCATACGCCAGGCCCGGCGAGTTATCAGGTGGACAGCAGCAACGCGTTGCGATTGCGCGCGCGCTTGCCATGAACCCCAAAATCATGTTGTTCGATGAACCCACCAGCGCACTGGATCCTGAGATGATCCAGGAAGTGCTGGATGTCATGCTTAATCTGGCGAAAGAAGGCATGACCATGGTGGTTGTTTCACATGAAATGGGTTTTGCCCGTGCGGCAGCACACCGCGCCATTTTGATGGACGGTGGACAGATCGTTGAGGAAGCTCCGCCTGAAATCTTGTTCACGAATCCACGGGAAGAACGAACCAGACTCTTCCTGAGTAAAGTTCTCTAACTAAAAGTGGTGGTTGAGTTTCTCAACCACCACTTTTTTGACTTTTGTTATGTTTTATGCTATTCTACGCACTTGGATACTATTAATCAAACACTAACATAATCCCATCAAAGGTTTAGGAAATAATAGATGCAGCACGAACGTGTATCAGAAAATGTTTACTGGTTTCAAAGTGAGGTATTTGCTCAGGTGACAGCAGGTGCTGTTACCGGCACACAATGGGCTGTGGTTATCGATACTCTTGCCATACCTGATGAGACTTTACATATGCGCCAATATATTGAAGAGACACTGGGTATGCCTGTCCGCTATGTGATCAACACACATTACCATGCGGATCATACATGGGGGAATTGTTATTTCCCGGGAGCCACTGTCCTGGCCCATTCGCTTTGTCGTAAAGCCATGCAGGAAAAGGCTATTCCCGCTCTCGAAATTACACGGCAGACCAATTCTGCCTATAACAAATCCAAAATCGTCCTTCCGCATCTCACCTTTGACCAGGGTACCATGTCACTTCGTGTGGGCAAGAAAAACCTTATTCTGATGACCACGCCCGGTCACAGCGCAGATGGGATATCCGTACTAATTGAAGAAGATCGTGTTTTGTTTGCCGGCGATGCCTTTATGCCGCTTCCACATATTGTTGATGGCGATATTGACACATTAAGCGAAGTAATCAAACAAATCGGCAAGATGGGACTTGAAAATATTGTGCAGGGACATGGTGACATCATCCTGCGTGGAGAGATTGAAGGCGCAGTCAAGGAAAACCTGGCTTACCTGATAAATATCCGAAAAGCGGTTAAAACAGCGTCCAAAAAGAGGAATCCCGAAGAAGTGTTAAGCCAGATGGACATAGAAAGTTGCGGAAAATCACGCGTGCATCTGGGTGGATTGGGTGAAGAACTTCACCGCCGCAATTTAAAATCTCTCTATACGAAATTCCTGCATGAAGGCGCCAGTGCCATCTACTCTGATGATTCAGAGGAAAAACACATAGCAGATTAACCCTGTCGGCTTACTCCAGGTCATCTCCATTATAAAAATCAGGCCGTTTCCCGGCTTTTTTGCGTTGAATATACGATCGTATCCCCACAGAACGCTCTGTTCCATCGATCAGTCGTTTGATGTTCGGACGCAGCGCCCAGATTAACAGAAGTTCCGCCACAACACCATAAACAACATAGATCCATGAGGCATACCCCATGGCAGCCCGGTAGATGAATACACCCGTCGCGATCAGGGCAATACTCATTGTGGTGACAGAAGCGAAACCAACGAGAATATAAACAAGTATGCCCAGGGGGAGTATTACCGCCCAAATATGCGGCCAGATCGCAATGGCGCCGCCCAGACAGGTTGCCCCGCCAGCCCCACCGGTGAGCTGCAAGCGTCCTTCTTCATTCCGGTGGATCAGGAAAATGGAATAGTTATGTCCCAGAATGGCTACCAACCCGCACCCAACCTGAAGCCAGGCGTTTCCCGGGGAAAAACAAGAAACCAGAAAATACGTTACCGCTCCTTTTAGGATGTCAAAAACAGCCGTTAATACTCCAGCCAGAACACCGCCGGCCCGCATGGCATTAGTGCCTCCGGTACGTCCCGAGCCTACTCCGCGCACATCCTTGCCAGTGCCAATTTTTACAATGATCAGTCCAAAGGGTATCGCCCCCAGTAAGTAGGAGGCAATCAGGCAAAGTATGATGGTCAAAAAATCCATAGTATTTTTCTTTCTATCAAGTGATTCGCATGAAATAGAACACTTCTACGTGTTATTTCGTTTCTATTTTTGCCCACCAATAATACCAGACTCATTATTTTAAGAAAGATATACAAAAGTCATGATTATTGCCTATTTTGAGTCATGTTAGTAAATAATCAATGCCATTCCCACAAGGAAGGCAAATATGAGTACCGGTTCTAAAATATTGTTCCTCGTATTCGTCCCCAGTTCAAACAGTAAACCCAACGAAATCAGAACATAACAAAGCCCGGTAAGGATAAGGCCAAATTGTATGGGTTGGGTAGGCAGGTAGTGTAAACCTATGGATACCTGGGTTGTAACCAGCGCGGTAAGGACACACCAATGCCAGCGGATATGCCCTGACAGTCTGAGTGATAGAACACGCCAGCTTATCAAACCGGCTGTCATTAGAAAAACAGGTAACGTCAGGTAGAGTCGCAACCCTGCCCCGCGCATGGCCACAGAGAGTATCAGATAGACGGTATACCCTACGGCGGAGAGACCTATGGTTGCCAGTCCGGCACGCTGATCTGCGGCATTGACAACGATAAATTCGGCATAGAAAACAGCCGCAAGGAGGAGCCCGCCAAAAATAAACACTGCCCACCACTGAAGATTAATTTCTAAAGCTCCAAGGGGAACCCCGATTGCCCAGGCGGTCAACGCCGGGAACAAAAGGTGCTGGAAATCACGTCCATTTTGTAGTTCACTATTTCGCGATTGAAGAAGCCATGACATTCCTGTGGCACCCAATCCGGCTGATAGAATTGAAACCAGTCCCGTGTAATCCACCCGAAGCAGGAATAGAAATCCGGGTAATTGGAAATTCAATTCACGACTGGGTATTTTTATGAACGGTGTCAGGGAATAAGCCAGCATGATGGAGGCCATGATCAAACTTAATCGACCGCCATTTATCTTCGGAACAGTGTGATCCATAACCTCATTTTATCACCTGACGATCTTTTGATTGCGTTGCCTGGCCACTTTCAAATCATTTGTTCTATAAACGACAAGATATTTAACCGATAGTGGTAAAATTAACCGGTTATGGAAAACCAGATAAACTCTACCCAAGCGAATGCTCCCCGTCTGATCGCGTCTTTGACAGAGGGATTCAATACTGTTGCGAATCATATCTATCTGATTCTCTTTCCTCTCCTTCTGGATATGTTTTTATGGCTGGGGCCGCATTTACGCGTAAAGAATCTTCTTGAACCGCTAATTGCTGAAATCACCAGTCAAATGCCCGAACTTGCTGCACCGGAAATCATAGAAGTTGCCAACTGGAGCAAAGAAATCTGGGACATCATCCTCAAACATTTCAACCTGATCAGCCTGGTTCATGTTTTTCCCATTGGGGTTCCGAGTCTTATGTCCGGACTTTCTCCAATTGAGACACCCTACGGTGCACCAGCTTTATATGAGGCGACCAGTTTTTTCCAGGTTGTCATGTTGTGGACCGCATTCTCTTTATTAGGGATTTTTCTGGGTAGCCTGTATTTCGAATCCATTTCGCATTCAACAGATAATCAGGAGACTCAATTCTCCATTGCCAATACGATCAACAATTTTTGGCAGATATTCCTTTTCACAATTCTTTTCTTTGTGTCATTGATACTTTTTACCTTTCCGGTCATGATCATAGTCGCACTGCTCTCTTTGATTTCGGCCGCACTTGGAGAAATCGTTTTATTGTTCATTTTTGTTGTCCTTTTGTGGTTCATCATGCCGCTTGTCTTTACGCCGCATGGGGTTTTCGTGGAAAACAAACCAATAACCACATCCATATCCAATAGCATCAAACTCGTCCGCAATTACCTTCCCGGAACCGGGATGTTTATTTTGACAGCACTTTTACTGTATCAGGGACTTAACCTGCTCTGGGAAACAGCCCCAGATTCTTCATGGATGTCATTGGTTGGCATCCTTGGACATGCTTTTATCAGCACAGGATTGATTGCTTCCAGTTTTGTTTATTACCGCAAGGGAATAGCCTGGATGGAAAGCAAACAACGCCAGACGGCTGTACAACTTTAATTACACCCTGTTTGAGAGGAAACACCATGCAACCAGCCGATTTAAGCACGTATGGAGCAAAAGATATTCAAGTATTGGAAGGTCTAGAGGCTGTCCGCCGCCGTCCCGGTATGTATGTTGGCGGAACCGACCTTAAAGCCCTCCATCATCTTGTTTACGAAGTAGTTGACAACTCCATTGATGAAGCCCTTGCTGGAGCCTGTACCAGCATAGAGATCGTCATCCACGCGGACAGCTCAGTAACCGTTTCAGACAATGGCCGGGGTATTCCGGTTGATATTCATCCCCAGAAGAAAAAATCCGCGCTCGAAGTTGTCATGACAGTGCTTCATGCCGGTGGAAAATTCGGTTCCGGAAGTTATAAAGTTTCAGGCGGTTTGCATGGTGTGGGTGTTTCGGCTGTAAACGCTCTTTCTGAATATTGTAAGGTGGAAGTCCGGCGTGATGGAAAGGTTTATGGCCAGAAATATCACCAGGGCATACCCGAAGAACCCGTTAAACAAATTGGCACCTGCAAACTTGACGAGACCGGCACAAAGACCACCTTTCTTTTCGACCGTCAGATCTTCAAAGGCGAAGGTTTGGATTTCAGTTTTTCTACATTAACCCAACGTTTTCGTGAAATGGCCTTCGTCACCCGCGGCGTCCGCATTCACCTGTTGGATGAACGTTCATTCCGCGAGATGACATTCTATTTCGAAGGTGGAATTACTTCATTCGTTCGGTACCTTAACCGTAATCGCGAAGGTCTTCACCCCATTGTCTACGCAGAAAAAGAATTGGAACATGTGGGTGTTGAAGTTGCCGTTCAATATACCGACGCGTATTCAGAATCGGTTTATTCATTTGCCAACACCATCAACACAATTGACGGCGGTACCCACCTGACTGGTCTGCGTACAGCCACCACCAGGGTAATCAACGATTATGCCCGCAAGGCAAATCTTTTAAAAGAAGCGGATGCCAACTTCACCGGTGACGATACCCGTGAAGGAATGACAGCCATCGTCAGCATCAAACACCCTGACCCGCAATTTGAAAGTCAGACCAAAGTTAAGCTGATGAACCCAGAAGTTCAGACTTTTGTTCAACAGGTCGTTGTCGAGGCATATTCTACTTTCCTTGATGAAAACCCTACCGCGGCAAAAGCTATCGTTCAAAAATGCCTGACCTCGGCACGCGCACGTGATGCCGCGCGCAAAGCCCGCGATCTGGTTATCCGGAAATCCGCGTTAGAAAGTCTCACGCTTCCCGGTAAACTGGCTGATTGTTCAGACCGCGACCTGTCAAAAACAGAATTGTATATCGTGGAAGGTGATTCGGCCGGTGGTTCTGCCAAACAGGGACGCGACCGGCATTTTCAGGCGATTCTTCCATTACGCGGAAAGATTTTAAATACAGAAAGAGCGCGTCTGGACAAAATTCTCTCCAACAATGAAGTCAAGGCCATCATTTCCGCTCTGGGTACCGGCATTGGCGACAATTTTGACACATCCAATCTGCGCTATGGAAAGATCATTCTCATGGCCGATGCGGATGTTGACGGCAGTCACATTCGCACATTGCTGCTGACTTTCTTCTTCCGCTACATGCAAACCCTGATCGAAGACGAGCACCTCTTTATCGCACAGCCTCCGCTTTACCGGCTGGCGTATAAAGATACCGTGCGTTACGCGTATTCCGAACAACAGAAGGATAAGGTCCTAAAAGAGATAGGCGGCAACCCTGAAAAAATCTCCATTCAACGGTACAAAGGGTTGGGCGAGATGAATCCAGGGCAATTGTGGGACACAACCATGGATCCAGAAAAGCGTACCTTGCTTCAAGTCTCCATTGAAGATGCGGCGGCGGCTGACCGTACGTTTGATATGTTGATGGGGGAAGCCGTACCCCCGCGCAATAAATTCATCACTACCCACGCGAAAGATGTAAAGAACCTGGATATCTGATTGTAGGGAATCAAAGATAGTGGCAATAACTCCAAAATAAGTGGCAATAGAATCAAAGTAATTGGCAATATCCTTAATAAAAAATGGCTTTAGTCATTTCTCAAACGAAAGAAGTAGCCTTGTATAAGGTTACTTCTTTCGTTTCATTCTATGAGTTGTTAAAAAATCTTTTGGCTTTTTTAATATTATATAAAGACAAAATTCTTCAATGATTCCAAACGTAATTGGCTCAATATAATAATTACCATTATTTTTCAAATTGATAGTTCACAATAATTTTAGCTTGATAACCTGCATCTAATACCATCTTTT
>CAYQUX010000036.1:0-22742 GCA_964420995.1 uncultured Leptolinea sp.
TATTCTTGAGTCTTCCCCCAATCCACAAAGCAGGATTGGGAGAAGGTGCCTTTTTCTGACAGATTAATTCCAATGGATTCTTCACCAAAAAAGAGACGAGGAAGCGCCTATCCCGAAAACCCTATTCTTAAGCCTATTCCACAATCCACAAAACAGGTTTGGGAAAAGGTGCATTTTTCTGACTTGATGAATTTTTCCAGAAAATAATGCCTTCCCCCATCTCAAAGAATGAGATTAAGAAGATTTTTCTCGGTTTGGCAAACATCCGCGCCTCGACAGGGACACGATTGACATATTTAGGAGAATGCAAGAGTTGAATTGTTGCCTGGATGTATAACTTGACCTATACTGATATTGACCGGATGGATTCCCCGGCGAAAGGAGAATTCCATGTTCATCACTACACTGCACGGCCATGTTAGTAAAGAGAACAGGCGAAATTTGGAAGAATCCTTCGCGAAGAAATCCAAGCATCCACCAGAGGGATTGCTGCAGTCCTTCCTGATCCATGACAAACAGGACAAGTCGGACTGGCAGATCATATCCGTCTGGCGCAGTGAAGACGCCTATCAAGACGCAAAAGCATCAGGGCTGGCAGATACCTGTGAAACCCTGTTTTTCGAAGCCGGGTCCAAGCCCGAGCGCAGGAATTATGACGTGGCGGAACGTTTCCTGCGCGTTGCCAGCGATTAACCTACTTCAGCAGTAGCGGGATCAAATCCGCCAGAGCGCGGGCAAATTTGGTGTGTTCGGCCTTTTCCCAGTGAATACCGTCAATATCACTGGTGGTCACCACGGAATTGGCGTCCAGTAATGGAACGCCCAGTTCGTCGGTGATTTTTTTGTAATATCCAGCCAGGTTTTGGGATTTCTCAACGCCTCCCGAGAACATTTCCGTAAAATCGTTCAACTTTCCCAGTCGCGGCGGAGCAATAACGAGCACTCCGGGCGAACTGCCATCCCGGCCGGTTTCAGAATGCAGGATGATTTTTACCAGCACGCCAATACTGCGGGCGATGTCTGACGGTGGGACGGAATAACGCTGCTTGAGGTCGTTGGTGCCCAGCATCAGGATGACCAGATCAATCGGTTTGTGAGACACAAGGCAGGGTGACAGGTACGTTTTACCATTCTTGTCCTGTTCAACCGGGTCATCCCACACGGTGGTGCGGCCGTTGCAGCCTTCTTCGATCACATAGTAATTACCCCCCAGGAACTTTTGAAGAACACCTGTCCAGCGCACATCACGCGGGAACCGGTCTTTTCCGGATGGATCATGTCCCCAGGTGTTTGAATCGCCATAACAAAGGATCGTCTTTTGCATGATCAGCTCCTGTACTGAAAAAGTCAGTCGAATGGCAGGGAAATTCGTGACGTATTATAGCCAAAGATTACCCTGACCGAATTTAAGGTTTTGATACAATACGTGCATTATTATGTTGTGGGATTTTTTTGACCATGTGATTTTAATCGGGTTAAACCCGATTTATTCCCGGAACTTTATCCCCTTATGTTAATACTAGATTCGGGAAGGTGTACAAGTCATTTTAAGTTATATATCACATGAAACCTGCAATAAAAAACAGTATAACTAACGGGTAAGGAACTAACTTCCTGACCAATAAGGAGGATAAGAGCTGTGTGGCAAATTTTGATCCTGATTGGGATGCTTCTATGCGCGGTCATGACCGTCCGCGCACAGAAATTGCTGATCTCGGCATTGTGGCTGGCCGGAGCCAGCGCGCTTGTGGCCCTTTGGATGTTTATCCTTGGAGCGCCCGAGATTGCCGTCATCGAACTGAGCGTTGGAGCAGGGTTGGTGACGGTTCTTTTTGTCTTTGCCATTAATATCGCGGGCGAAGGCGGTACTCCTGCAAAGGAAATACTGCCTCGCGCTGTTAGCTGGGGACTGGTGATCCTTTCCATTGGATTGCTGGCCTGGTTCAGCCTTTCCGCGGGCTTCCCGGCAGCAGCTGCCGTGGATGGCAACCTGTTCAAGGTGGAGTTCTGGCAAAATCGAGCGGCGGATGTGCTGGTACAGCTCGTGATCATTTTCGCCGGCGCGTTGGGTATCCTTGGACTCCTGGCGGAAAACCCATCTCATGCTAAGAAGGGGGAGGAGTAATATGCAACTTTCCACAATAACCCTTTCGGTAATTGGGGTGCTCGGTTTGATCGGTGTAGGCCTCTATGCGCTTTTGGCCGCCAACCACCTGATTAAAGTGATCATCGCACTACAGATACTGGCCAAAGGCGCCATTCTGGCTTTTGTGGCAGCCGGTCAGGCCAATGGGCATATCAGCACCGGACAAAGCATGGCTTTGACGGTGGTGGTTGCCGATACCATTGTGGCGGTGGTCGGTCTTTCACTGGCCGTTCAGGCCCGGCGTTTTGTCGGTAGCATGAACCTCCGCAATCTTTCCAATTTAAAGAGGTGAGCGATATGGCATCCACATTACTTTTGCTCACCATTGCCATCCCCTGGGCTGGCGCTGTAATCATCTGGCTGGTTGGCGATGAATACAAAAAACTACTGCATGGGATTTCTGTGGCCTTTTCAGTGGCTGCCGGCATCGTTTCCCTGATGTTGATCCCCTATGCCAATGGAACTCCCATTATCTCGGTTGACAGCGGCCCGGTGTTTGGCGTTTTCACCTTTGCCCCTGACGGACTGGGTGTCTTCCTCTCGGCTGTGGCTACGGTCATAGGTTCCCTGGCGGTCATTTTCTCTGTGGACTACATGAAGGATGAAGAGCAGATCGCCCGTTATTATGCCTTTGTGCTTTTCTTCATCGGCTCCATGGCGGGGTTGGTTCTTACCACCAACCTGCTGCTTATCTTTGCCTTCTGGGAAATCACCGCGTTATGTTCCTACGCGTTGATCGCGTTCAATAACGATGATCCCAAAGCCGTAGCCGGTGGTATGAAAGCCCTGATCATCACCCAGTTGGGTGGTGTGGGTTTGCTGCTGGGTGCCCTGTTGGTCCGCAGCTATCTGGGCAGTTACGAGTTGAACGATTTGTTGGCCAACTGGGACAAGATCCCGGCCAACATATTGAGTCTTGCAGCATTCGGCTTTCTGGCTGCCGCGGCTGCAAAATCAGCGCAGTTTCCCTTCCAGACCTGGTTGCCTGACGCCATGGAAGCACCAACCCCCATCAGTGCGCTGATCCACGCGGCCACGATGGTAAACGCGGGTGTGTACCTGCTGGCGCGCTTCTTCCCGGCGTTTTCCCATGTTCCGGGATGGTCAACCGCTGTCATCATCGTCGGTTTGTTATCCGCACTGATGGCCGCCATAATGGCCATGGTTGCCACAGACCTGAAACGGGTGCTGGCGTATTCAACCGTCTCACAACTTGGCTATATGGTTTACGCGGTGGGCGCGGGCGGTGTATTTGCCAGCCAGTTCCATCTGCTAAGCCATTCCGTATTCAAAGCGTTGCTATTCCTGGGCGCCGGTGCGGTAATTCATGCCGCTGGGACGCGTGATATGCGTCAAATGGGCGGACTTGGTAAGCACATGCCGGTAACCCGGGCGGTGTTTGTCATCGGGTCGCTGGCTCTGGCCGGTTTACCCATTCTCAACGGCTTCTGGAGCAAGGAGCTCATCCTTGAATCCGGTCTGGTGGGAGGTCCTCTGTGGGCTTTCGTGATCATGGTCATTGTGGCGGGCATAACCGCCTTCTATACCTTCCGCTGTGTCTGGATGGTGTTCTATGGCGAACCCCACACCGACAAACATGTTCATGATGCCGGTCCATTCATGAAGACGGCACTCATTCCGCTGGCTGCCCTTTCGCTGGTCACCTGGCTGGCTGCCGGACCGTTCTCAGAAATGTTAAAAAATACCCTCCCGCACCATGAAATCGAATCAGTCTCAACCATGCATGTTGTGGAGGAAGTACTCCAGGCTCCGGCCACCTGGATCGCCATGGCGGTCATAGCGCTGGGTCTTGTCGCCTGGTGGCAGCGTGCCAGGCTGGCTGGTCTGGGCAAGAGCTTGAAAGGACTGGGCGAGGCGGCTGCCAACAGCTTCGGATTTGAAGCCATCAACCGCGGCATTGTGGGCGGTGTGCAATCCAGTGGTGAGTCTCTCCGGGTCACACAGACCGGTGTGCTTAACTGGAACGTCGCCTGTATTCTAATTGGTCTGATCATTGTGATGGTAATTCTGGTGATGGGAGCCTGAGCTATGGACGCGAATACACTTTTTCTCTGGCTGCTGATCCTGCCGTTCGCAGGCGCCATGGTTACCTACCTGGTCGGTCGTTCGGCGGTGATCCGCAAGGTAAAAAATAATCCTGCCCGCTGGTTGTCGTTTGTTCTTTTCCTGGTGGTTGATTACATCTTTGTCACCCTGGCCGGGCAATTCCTGGTGATGGGACCCATCAACCTGGTTTATGGCACTGTCGCCCTGCAATTTGACGGACTGAGCCTGGTTTTGGGCGGTTCCGCGCTGTTGCTCGGCACACTGGCTTCACTATTCTCCATCGACTATATTGCCGGTGAAATGGGTGAGGAAAAATTCTATGCCATGTTAATCAGCATGGTGGCGGCTGTGGTTGGCCTGTCATGCGCCAATGATCTGTTCAACCTGTGGGTTTGGTTTGAAGCCATGGCCATCACATCCTACATGCTGGTTGCCTTCTACTCCTCACAACCGGGCTCTCTGGAAGCCGGTGTGAAGTATCTGGTACAGAGCGCCACGGGTTCCATTCTGGTGCTTCTGGGTATTGCCCTGGTATTTCTGGTAACCGGTGAAACCAACCTGGATAACATCCAGAAATTGACATCCGGCCCATCACTCATACTGCTGGCTGCCGGCGCCCTGTTTATCATCGGTTTTGGTGTGAAGGCGGCTCTTGTGCCCATGCACACCTGGCTGCCTGATGCCCACTCGCAGGCTCCCAGCGGCGTTTCCGCGCTGCTCTCCGGCATCGTCATCGAGGCTGGTCTGATGGCCATGCTGCGGTCTCTGGGAGCGCTGGCACACATCTCCCTGTCCTGGGGAGTCATCCTGCTCATCTTTGGCGCGTTCAATATGACCTACGGCAACCTGATGGCGCTGCGCCAGAGCCAGGTGAAACGCCTGCTGGCCTTCTCCAGCCTGAGCCACGTCGGTTACATGCTTATTGGTTTCGGGGTAGCCATTCAGTTCGGTGTTTTGAATGGCGCAGCCGGCGGTTTCTTCCACCTGATCACGCACATGATGATGAAAGGTCTGGCCTTCCTTTCGGCCGGAGCACTTCTGTACATCCTGTATATCAGCCGCCATAAACACGGGCCGCTGCTGCTCGAAGACCTGAACGGCGCCAGCAAGAAGTACCCGATGGTCGCTCTCTCGCTGTCAGTTGCCGTTCTTGGCCTGGGAGGGCTGCCCCCACTGGCCGGTTTCATGTCCAAGTGGCAGATTTTTGTAGCCGGATTTGAAACCCAGAACATCTGGGTGATGATCCTGGTGGTATACGCGGCATTGAACAGTGTGTTATCACTGGGATACTACGCCCCCATGGTAAACCGCATGTACCGTCTCGAGACCTCTGACTTCGTAAATGATGGAAAAGAACTGGGCTATTTAATTCAAATCCCGCTGGTCATATTGACATCAGCCGTTGTGGCCCTCGGCCTGTGGCCTGCCGCGATGACCTTTATAACCACGCCGGCAGCAGCCGCTCTGCTAAAAGCGTTTGGAGGCTAATAATGGATATTTTACTTTCACCTCCTGTTGCCTTTTTGATCTACTTGCCGCTTGTCGGGCTTATTACCCTGCTTGGGCGTGGACTGGCCGGTCCTGAAAAAGCCAATCCTATGAAATCAAGCCTGTATGGTTCGGGCGAAGAAGCCCCCACGACGGCGGCCGCACCCGGTTACAAACCATTCTTTCTGGTTGCGTTCTTCTTCGCCTTTCTGCATTTAGGTATGCTGGTGCTGGGCACAGGCGGATTCAATTGGACGACCGGTGCTTATGTAATTGGATTGGCGCTGGCGTTGATCGCTCTAATAATGGGTTAAAGACCGTAAATAGGTATAATATATCTAATTACGGTGATATAGATCAGGAGCAAGACCTTGGAACAACAACTGGATTCAGTTTGGTCAAAGACCTTAAATCAAGTAAAAACATGGGCTCGGGTGAACAGTCCATGGGCAATTCATTTCAACAGCGGTTCCTGCAACGGATGTGATATTGAAATCCTGGCTACATTAACCCCCCGGTTCGATGTGGAACGACTTGGAATTAAACTGCAGGGAAGTCCGCGCCATGCAGATGTGCTAATTTGCACAGGCCCTGTAACACGCCAGGCGCGGGATAGACTGCTTCGTATTTATGAACAGATGCCTGAACCAAAATTCGTTATTGCTGTTGGCTCGTGCGGGCTTTCGGGTGGCGCTTTTCACGGATGCTACAACATAACCGGCAGCATCAGTGATGTTTTACCGGTTGATGTGTTCGTTCCTGGATGTCCGCCAAGACCGGAAGCCATAATTTACGGGGTGGCTCAATTGCTCGAAAAGCTAAAAGCCTCGGCCAACCCGGGTAAAGGAGAATGAGTATGGATATGGAAAAGATCCTGGCGCGGGCTGAAGAATTATTGAAACCCGTTAGTGAAGAAATCTCCCGTCCTGCCTCTTACCGGGTTGATGCAATCGTAACCCCTGAAAAATTGTTGGAAGCTGTCACTATCTTGACCAAGGCGAAATGGGGCTACCTTCTTACAATTACCGGACTTGATAGACCCGCGCCTGAGCCACCTGAAGGTGAGAAGAAAGTGGGCGAGAATCATATTGAAGTTCTCTATCACTTTGGTGAAAGCGCCGCTATCGCAACAATTCGTGTTTCATTGCCTTATAGCAATCTAAAGGTGCCTTCTGTTTGCAGTGTTATTCCGGCAGCCACTTTGTACGAACGGGAAGTCATTGAAATGTTTGGAATAACAATGGAGGGAACACCAAATACAGACAAACTGCTTTTGCCGGATGATTGGCCGGCAGGCGTTTATCCGTTGCGGAAAGAATTTACCGGTTTAGCCAAGCCCGAGAAGGGTGAAGGAGAATAACAATGGAAGCACAAACTGCAACAACAGGAAAATTTGTCGTTCCCATTGGCCCACAGCATCCCGCATTGAAAGAACCTGGCCACTTCGAATTTACTGTGGACGGTGAAATTGTCACAGGAGCCTCGGTTCGGTTAGGGTTCGTTCACAGAGGTATTGAAAAAGGGACGGAGTCACGCAATTGGACTCAAAATATGTATATGGTAGAGCGTGTTTGTGGTATTTGCTCTCATGTCCATGCTTCGGTTTACGCCCAGGGTGTTGAGATGCTCGCTGGTGTTACGATCCCCCCGCGCGCCGAAGTTATCCGGTCAATTACTGCTGAGCTTGAACGGATTCACAGCCATATGCTCTGGCTGGGCGTTGCCGCTCATGAAGGCGGTTTTGATACTCTCTTCATGTACTCCTGGCGTGATCGCGAGACTGTCATGGATCTGCTTGAGCTGGTTACCGGGAACCGGGTTAACTACAGCGTAAACCTCATTGGCGGTGTGAAATATGACATCGACGAGAAGATGAGCGATCAA
Organism: uncultured Leptolinea sp.; assembly: GCA_964420995.1. GTDB lineage: Bacteria > Chloroflexota > Anaerolineae > Anaerolineales > Anaerolineaceae > Leptolinea. Next base: position 7,586 of record CAYQUX010000036.1, read on the forward strand.
CTGAAAAAAGGTCTCGATTTTCTTGATACCCGCCTGCAGCATTACATGAAGGTTGTAACCACCGATGAGACATTCATTGGCCGCACAAAAGGAATCGGGGTAATGCCCAAAGACGAAGCCTACATGCTTGGTTCCATTGGACCTACCGGTCGCGCATCTGGAGTTGAGCATGATGTGCGCATAGATTCGCCGTACGCGGCATACAAACAATTCCCCGTCAAAATGATAACTGATGATGCCGGAGATTTGCAGGCTCGTTTTGTTGTTCGGATCAAAGAGCTCTACGAGAGCATCCGGCTGATCAAAGAAATGCTTGACCACATGCCGGAAGGTGATTTGACCGTCAAAGTCCCACGCCGCATACCGGAAGGGGAGGCGGTCAGTAGAATGGAAGCCCCTCGTGGAGAACTCTTCTACTTCCTTAAGAGCAATGGTTCCGACACCCCGGATCGTGTAAAAATCCGCACTCCATCTCTATGCAACTGGTCATCCATCACAAATTATGCGGTCGGCCATAAACTGGCAGATATGCCCATGCTTTTGGCTGGTATCGATCCCTGTTTCTCCTGCAACGACCGGTCTATCTCGATCAACCGGGGTGGAAGTCATAGAATTGATTGGACCTGGGAACAATTACGTCAATATGGGATAGCATACTACCGATGAACAATTCACTTTCGCTACTTTATCTACTGATTTTCCCGGGCGGCTTGTTCCTGATCGCTATGGGATTGGTGTATGAATGGGCTGACCGCAAACTTGTCGCCCAATTCCAAAATCGTTACGGACCGCGCTGGTTCCAACCGCTGGCCGATACGATCAAGCTGCTTGCCAAGGAAGAGATCACCCCCGCCGGGGTAAGCGCCGGCCTGTTCTTTGCCCTGCCGATTGTGGCACTGGCTGCCGCGCTGACCGCGTCATTGAATGTGCCGATGTTTGGTTTTCAACCCTCGTTCAGTTTTCAGGGCGATCTAATCGTGGCCATGTACCTGCTGAGCTTGATGACACTTTGTATGGGCCTGGCTGGAGCGAACACAAATGACCGTTTCTCACTTGTCGGCGCCACCCGTACATTGACACAGATGTTCTCTTATGAGGCGCCCTTTATGCTGGCTCTGTTGGGGCCGGCCATAATGGCGGGCTCCTGGAATATCCGTGAGATCAACGCATACGCCGGATCCAACCTCTGGATGATCGTCACTTTGCCCATAGGCGCGGTTGTGGCCATAGTCGGCTTGATGGGCAAGCTTGAACTCCCTCCCTTTGATGCTCCTGAAGCAGAAACAGAAATCGTCTCGGGCGCGTTGACGGAGTACAGCGGCCGGGGGCTGGCACTTTTCCATCTTGGAAAAAATGTGGAACTGGTGATCGGTTTGACCCTTGTCTCCGCTTTTTACCTGGGTGGTATTTCCAATCCATTGTTCTTCATACTGAAGACACTTGCTCTTCTGCTGGTTACGGCGGGGCTTCAATCATTGTTTGCCCGGCTGCGTATTGATCAGACCGTCGGTATGTGGTGGAGGTTGGGTGCGCTGCTCGCGCTATTGCAATTGCTGGTTCTGATCGTCTTTAAAGGATTTGGCTTATGAAAATCGGCGCCATGCTGGGTGATATATTTGGTTCATTGTTCAAAAAACCCGTAACGGAAATGTATCCGTATGTTAAGTCGGATACACCAGTCCGGTTACGCGGACAGTTGAAATATGATTCGGAAAAATGCACCGGTTGCCAGCTATGTGTTAAAGACTGTCCGGCTGATGCCATTGAGATCATAACAATCGATAAAGTGGCGAAAAAATTTGTCATGCGCTACAAGGCGGACCGATGTATTTTTTGCGCGCAATGTGTTCAGTCTTGCCGTTTTGGATGTATCGAGCTGTCCAATGAGGAATGGGAACTCGCATCGGACAAAAGACAACCATTTGAATTACTGTATGGACGAAAAGAAGACATTGACGCTCTCCTGGAACGACAGAATCAACCAGAGCCTGCGACAGCTGTGGAAAAATAATCCCGAAAAGAATGTAATCCTTGCGGGTGTAGGTAACACCCTGATGGGCGATGACGCTGCCGGCATTCTGGTTGTTCAACACTTGAAAACCATTTTGCCGGCAGAGTCACGATTCATTCCTGTAGATTGCGGGCCAACGCCAGAGAACTTTACCGGCCTTATCCGCCGCGCGCAACCTGGTCTGGTATTTTTCATTGACGCGGGAGACATGAATGAACCGCCCGGCAGCGTTGGATTGTATGCCTGTGATCAAGCAGAGGGTGTCAGCGCGTTCGGGCATTCGCTGCCGTTAAGCGTGTTGGGACAATACCTGGAAAAAGAATTGAATTGTGCCTGTTTTCTTTTGATCATCCAACCCGGGATGATTGATTATGATGTGCCAGTAACTGACGACGTTCAAAAAACCGTTATGGCCGTTTGTGAAGGGTGGCTGAAACTGGCAAAGGAAGCTTGAAAGGTTTGCCCGGACAAATGTCTACTAAAACTTTTGACTGTTGGTGAATTCGAATTTATCGGCGCGATAATAGCTGGTGGTCTCTTCGATGGGGGAACCGTTATCCAGAAAGGTCATGGTATGGATGACCAACAGCGGAGTATTGCCTTCCAGTTTTAGAAGCACCTGGTGCCAGGGATCCGCCATAACGGCGCTGACGGCATAATCGATCTGGTTAATAGGCAACCTGTATTTGGTCAAAAGCAGGTTGTAGAGGGATTCAGTGTTGAAATCATTGTTGATAAGATCGGGTATCGAATCGGTGATTATTGTGGTGTACTGAACACCGATAGGTTCGTCATTGGCAAACCGAAGGCGCACAAGTTCGAGTGCCGCACTGCCAGTCTTGGTCTGCAATTTTTCCGGTGATTTCTGGTCGATGACACAGGGGTTAAGTTTCAATACTTTCGACCCTGGTTTGTAACCCAGATTTTTCATTTGAATGGCAAAACTCTGACTTATTATGAACTGTATCCGGGTTTGGGCGGCAAGGACAATGGTGCCCTTGCCGGCTGTCCGTTTGATCAACTTTTCTTTTTCCAGAAGGTCCATAGCATCGCGCAGGGTCTGGCGGCTGACGTTGTAGGCCTTCATCAATTCCATTTCCGGTGGCATGAGGTCATCTGGCAGAAGTTGCCTGGATTGAATCAAATTGAGTAGATCCATATAGATCTGGTGGTAAAGCGGTATTGGGCTGGACCCGTCTACCGGTGTGAGTGGAACGTCATTAATGGTTATGATTCTGGCTGCCATAAATCCCTCATGTATATCTTATTGCAAAGTCAAAAGAACTTTGCTAAAATGTACATACATTATAACAATTTGTCAACCATGAATTTCTTCTGAAAATCCAGGATGAATCCCCATTTTGTAAACATTTACAATGATAAAAGAAAATTTCAATCCTGTGTGATGGATTTTCAGGTCATTGACAAATTACTGCCCAAAAGGTGAATGTCATACTTGACAGACGGCCGAGAAAACTGTATTATCTTGTAATAATGTATGTACAAATACAGAAATTGCAACAATAGTCCGTACAAATTAATATTAATTTAATGTTTTTATCGACAGGAGAATCTATGGCTGCAAAGAATCCAATCACACTTTTGACCGGTCAATGGGGCGATATGCCATTCGAGGAAGTTTGCAAAAAGGCCAGTCAGATGGGCTATGAAGGTCTTGAAATTGGCTGCGGCGGCGATCACATGGATGTCGTCAAGGCTGCCAATGATAAAAGCTACGCGGAACAAAAACGCGAGCTCCTGAACAAATACAACCTTAAATGCTGGGCTGTTTCCACCCATGTAGCCGGGCAGATTGTGGGCGATGAGTATGACATTCGCCATAATAATCTGGTGCCCGATATAGTCAAAGGCAAACCAGTCGAAATGCGTGCGTGGGCTGTTGATCAGATGATGCATGCCCCGCAGGCATTGAAAAACCTGGGCTGCACGGTGACCACCAGCTTCCTGGGTTCTCCCATCTGGAATTTCTGGTATTCCTTCCCGCAAACCACCGACGCCATGATCGAAGATGGATTTGCCCGCATAAAACAACTTTGGACGCCAATTTTTGACGAGTTTGACCGCTGCGGTATCAAATTCGCGCTCGAAGTGCATCCTTCTGAAATTGCCTATGATATTTACACCTCGGCAAAACTTCTCAAGGTGCTTGAAAATCGCCCAACCTTTGGATTCAACTTTGACCCAAGCCACCTGTTGTGGCAGGGTATCAAACCGCACATTTTCATCCGCACCTTCCCCGAAAAGATCTACCATGTCCACATGAAGGACGTCTACATCTCCAACGAAGATACTGCCAGCATTATTGGTTCCCACCTGACCTTTGGCGACCCACGCCGCCGCTGGAATTTCCGCAGCATTGGACGTGGTATGGTCAATTTTGAAGACATCATGCGCGAACTGAATTTCGCCGGCTACCAGGGTCCGCTGTCCATTGAATGGGAAGACAGCGGCATGGAACGCGAGCAGGGCGCAAAAGAATCGTTTGATTATGTGAACAGGCTTCGGATAAAGCCGTCTGATTTTGCATTCGACTCGGCTTTGAAGAATTAGCGGTACAGCTCTTTTTTACTGGTAGCTCTGCCAATTCTCACCTTCGGGTGTATGCCTGATCTATTTATTGTGGTTCGATGAGGATTATCAAAATGAAGAAGATAAAAGCAGCAGTGATTGGAGTGGGGTTTATCGGTGTCGCCCACATTGAAGCCATGCGGCGTCTCGGAAATATCGACGTAGTCGCCATTGCCGACCCTGTGGACGGCATAGGCAAAGCGGACCGCCTGGGTGTACCCAAAGGGTATGCCGATTACAAGGAGATGCTGGAAAAAGAATCCCTGGATTTCGTTCATATTTGCACCCCCAATTTCACGCATTGCGAAATCGCGTTGTATGCGATGGATCGCAATGTCAACGTGATTTGCGAAAAACCGATGTGTGTATCGGTTGAAGAAGCAGATCTGATGATTGCCAAAGCCAAAGAAAAGGGGCTGGTAAACGGGGTTAACTATCACAACCGTTTTTACCCGATGACAGCCCAATTGAAGGAAATGGTCAAAGCAGGGGATCTCGGCAGCATACATGCCATCTACGGCGAATTTGCCCAGGACTGGCTGCTCTACGAGACCGACTACAACTGGCGCATCGAATCGAAAGAGTCGGGGCGAACCCGTGCCGTTTCTGATATTGGCACCCACTGGATGGACCTGGTGGAGAATGTGACCGGTCTTGAGATCACCGAGGTGTTTGCCGATTTCAAGATTTTACATAAAACCCGCAAGAAACCGGTCAGCGCCGTCGAGACTTTCGTGAAGACGAACACCAAAATTGAATACAAAGAAATCCCCGTTGACACGGAAGACCACGCCAACGTATTGATGCACTTTTCCAATGGCGCCATAGGCAGCGCGGTATTCAGTCAGATCATCCCCGGGCGTAAAGCGAAACTGGCTATCAATATCGCCGGTATGAAAGAATCAGTCACCTGGTGTTGCGATACCTGCAATGAGATGTGGCTGGGCCGCCGCGGCGAGTACAGTCAGATTTTTGAAAAAGACCCCGGTCTGTTGAACGAAAACGTGCGTATAAATTCCGGTTATCCCGGCGGTCATGGGGAAGGTTTCCCCGACGCCATCAAGAATAATTTCCGGGCGATGTATGCCGATATGGGCAAGCCAGGAAAGAAACCTGACTATGCCACGTTTGAAACCGGCCGGCATGAACTGGTGCTGTGTGACAGGATACTTGAAAGCGCGAAGAAACACGTCTGGGTAGCCGTGAAGTAATGCGTTTCAGCACAGGGATACGCATTGTAGCGCCCCGGACAATTGAATATCGGGATGGCACCAGTCCCCACCATAGTGGATTCCTTGCAGGTAACTTCCGACTGCAGGATGTTCAAAATCTTATAAGGAGAAGCAAAATGGTAAGGAAGATAAGTAAGTTTGCAGGTAAGTTCGGTCTTTTGTTCCTGGCCTTATTAATAGGCCTGGCGGCTTGTAGCCCGGCGCCCGCCCCTGCAGCCCCCGCGGCAGAACCGACAAAGGCTGAAGCCGCTGCCATGGAACCGACCATGGCTGAAGCTGCCGCACCCGCTGCGGCTGCCGGCGAAAAGAAAGTCCTCGCTGTGTTCATGCCGAGTGCAGATCATGGCTTCACGGCAGAATCCATCCAGCAGGCCAAAGCCGAACTGGAGACCCTGGCCAAAGAAAAAGGGTTTGAATTCAAACAGGTGACCTCGGCGGAAGCTTCCGACCAGGCCAACCAGGTAGCCACGGTGCTGGAAGGCAAAGTGGACACCGTGTTGCTGTGGCCCATCGACGGAGCCCCGCTGCGCAGCGCCGCCCAGTCCATCATGGACAAGAAGATCCCGCTGGTGGTATACGACCGTCTGATCCCCGATTTCAAACCGGATGCCGAAATGACCGGCGACCAGATCACCATTGGCACGCAGGCCGCGAAGTACTTCAACACGTACTTTGCTGACCAGTTGAAGAGCGGCAAGGTATCGATCCTGGAATTCCAGGGCGACACGTCACTGGCGGCACAGGAACGCAGCTCCAGCTTCAAAGATAACAAAGACCCGAATCTGGAGATCGTGCAGAGTTTTGTCACGAACTGGCAGCGTGATGTAGGCCGCCAGCAGATGGAGACCTTCCTGAGCAGCTCGAAGGTGGAAGACATCGAGAAGATCCAGGCTATCTACACCCATGACGACGAACCGATGCTGGGCATTCTGGACGCGATCCGCTCTTACACCGGCCCCGCGAAACTGAACATCAAAGTTCTGACCGGTGTGGGTGCGCAGAAGGCTGTTCTGGATGAGATGCAGAAAGCCAAGGATGAGAATGGCATCGACGTATTGTCATACACCTACGCCCCTGGGATGATTCGCCTGGCCGTTGATCTGGCTGTTGACACTCTCGAAGGCAAGGGCAAGACCGGTTTGCAGCTGGTTCCGGTGGAAGAGATCCGTCTCGACAACCAGGCTGAATATCGCAAATCAGCCGAGTACATGCACCGCTACGAAGAGGGTGTAGGCGCTCCGGCTGCTGCCGCTGAACCCGCCGCCCCCGCCGAAATGAAAACGCTTGCCGTGTTCATGCCGAGTGCAGACCATGGCTTCACGGCTGAATCCATCCAGCAGGCCAAAGCCGAACTGGAGACCCTGGCCAAAGAAAAAGGGTTTGAATTCAAACAGGTGACCTCGGCGGAAGCTTCCGACCAGGCCAACCAGGTAGCCACGGTGCTGGAAGGCAAAGTGGACACCGTGTTGCTGTGGCCCATCGACGGAGCCCCGCTGCGCAGCGCCGCCCAGTCCATCATGGACAAGAAGATCCCGCTGGTGGTATACGACCGTCTGATCCCCGATTTCAAACCGGATGCCGAAATGACCGGCGACCAGATCACCATTGGCACGCAGGCCGCGAAGTACTTCAACACGTACTTTGCTGACCAGTTGAAGAGCGGCAAGGTATCGATCCTGGAATTCCAGGGCGACACGTCACTGGCGGCACAGGAACGCAGCTCCAGCTTCAAAGATAACAAAGACCCGAATCTGGAGATCGTGCAGAGTTTTGTCACGAACTGGCAGCGTGATGTAGGCCGCCAGCAGATGGAGACCTTCCTGAGCAGCTCGAAGGTGGAAGACATCGAGAAGATCCAGGCTATCTACACCCATGACGACGAACCGATGCTGGGCATTCTGGACGCGATCCGCTCTTACACCGGCCCCGCGAAACTGAACATCAAAGTTCTGACCGGTGTGGGTGCGCAGAAGGCTGTTCTGGATGAGATGCAGAAAGCCAAGGATGAGAATGGCATCGACGTATTGTCATACACCTACGCCCCTGGGATGATCCGCCTGGCCGTTGACCTGGCCGTGGATACGATGTATGGCAAGGGCAAGACCGGTTTGCAGCTGGTTCCGGTGGAAGAGATCCGTCTCGATAACCAGGCTGAATATCGCAAATCAGCCGAGTACATGCACCGCTACGAAGAAAAAATGCAATAGCAAAAGCAGGATTATTAACGTAGTATTTAGAAGGTAGTAATCCCAGGTATGCCCGCCGAAACTGAAAAGAATTGGCAGGCATACCTGGCTAAAAAATGATCAGGGTGAATACACATGCTCTTACAAATGAAGAACATCAGCATGAATTTTGACTCAGTCCAGGCGCTGAATAACGTGGATTTTTCCCTGGAAAAAGGTGAGATCCATGGATTGCTTGGAGAAAACGGCGCGGGTAAATCCACCCTGATGAATATTCTGGGCGGTGTGCTTACTCCCAGCAATGGCGAAATTCTCCTTGACGATGGCAAACTTGCCGATCTGGATGAAAAGAAAGCAACGAAGCTGGGGATCCGGTTCATCCACCAGGAACTAAATCTGGTCAATGATCTGACCGTGCAGGAAAACCTGTTTCTCGGTGAGGAAATCACTTCGAAGCTCGGTATCTTAAATCGCCGGGAGATGATCGATCTGTCCCGTGGGGTTCTGGAAAAAATTAAAATAGATATCAATCCCAGGACCATGGTGTCCGATCTGGATACTTCGCTCAAACAGCTTGTGGAAATTGCCAAGGCGTTGCTGTACGAATCCAAGATCATCATCATGGACGAACCCACCACAGCGCTTTCTGATGAAGAGATTCAGAACCTGTTTGTGATCATGCGGGAATTGAAAGCCCAGGGCGTCAGCATCATCTATATCTCTCATAAAATGCCCGAACTTTTTGAAATATGCGACCGCTACACCGTCCTGCGCGATGGCAAATTGATCAGCACCGGTTTCTTTAAAGATATCACCATGACCAAAGCTACCGAGCTGTTGGTCGGACAGCATATCAAGGATGAGATCGAAAAAGAAAGCCATGCCGAAGGAGTTCTTTTATCGGCTGATCACATTAGCTGTGAAGAATACTTCCACGATGTTTCATTCGAACTGAAACGCGGAGAAGTCCTGGTTTTTACCGGCCTTCAGGGCGACGGCAGAGGAGAACTTTCAGAAGCGTTATTTGGAGCCCGGAAATTAACGTCTGGAAAAGTATTCCTGGAAGGCAAGGAACTCGATCTTTCTTCCATCAAGAAAGTGATGCAGAGCGGCGTTGGGATGATACAACGCAGCCGCAAGGAACGGTCTATCATCAAAGACATGAGTGTTTACGACAACCTGGCCGTGGCGAAATACGCGTACGATGAAAAGAGCGGTTTCGTAAATGATCGGGATCGGGTCAAACTTTTTGAAGATTGCAAGCAACTATTGAATGTTAAAGTCTCTGATCCAAACAATGAGATTACGTCCTTAAGCGGCGGCAACCAACAGAAAGTGATCATCTCACGCTGGTTGGCTCTCGGATCAAAGGTATACATTTTTGATAATCCAACCCAGGGCGTAGATGTTGGCGCGAAATTTGAGATCTACAAACTGATCAATGACCTGGCCAAGCAAAAAGTAAGCATCATTCTGTTCAGCTCCGAATTTCCAGAAATTCAGAAAGTTGGCGACCGATGCATCGTTATGTATAAAGGCAGGATCAATACGGTATTGGATCGCAGCGAGTTTAGTGAAAGCAAGATCATGTACTATGCCACCGGCGCAAACAAACATGGAGAGGAATAATATGGGACAAGAGCTGTCAACATCCACAAAAAAAAGATCATTCTTTGACAGGAATTGGTCGGCTTTCTATAGAAAATACAGTTTTCTGGTTTCTTTTCTATTGCTGCTGATCATCGCCAATATTGCCAATCCCAATTTCTTCCGATTCTCCAGTATCAACACCCTGCTCGTAAACACGACACTCACCGGTATTATTGCCGTGGGCATGACCCTGGTCATTATTTCGGGCATGATCGACCTTTCAGTTGGTTCGATTGTCGCATTGGTCTCAGGGATTGGAATCCTTGTATTGAATAGCACCGGTAATGCCTGGCTGATGCTGGGATTCTGCCTGGTTTTTGGCACGATACTTGGTGGGTTTAACGGAGTACTGATCTCCAAAGGCAGACTGGCACCCTTCATTGCCACTCTGGCCACCATGTCGGCTTACCGTTCAATTATCGTGCAGGTAGGGCAGGGTGGGCCTTTCATGGTGCGTTCTGACTTGATCGAAAGCTTCCGGATGATCGCCGCCGGTCAGCTCTTTAAAGTCGTTCCCTACATGTCCATCATTTTCATTGTTGTCGCGGTGAGTACATCTTTGGTATTGAAATACACAAAATTTGGACGATATGTATTTGCCGTCGGTTCCAATGAATACGCCGCTTCTCTGGCCGGTATTAATGTGGGCAGCACCAAACTGGCGATCATGTCGATTGTGGGCATGCTCTCCGGCCTTTCAGCCTTCCTGCTGTGCTCCCGGTTGACATCTGTCACGGCAGCCAATGCCGGTGTGAACTACGAGCTGGATGCCATTGCCGCTGTCGCCATTGGCGGCACATCAATGAGCGGCGGCCGCGGCCGCATCCTGGGTTCTTTCCTGGGTGCCATTATGCTCCAGATGATCCAGGGAATTCTGATTGCCGCCAATATTCCCCCGTTCCTGACCGGCCTGGTAAAAGGAATCATTATCATCATTTCGGTTATTTTCCAACGGGATGACAAAAAGAAATAGGTAAAAAAGAACATCATGAAAGAAATAAAACCATCCGGCCTGCCGATCTGGTTCAATGAAGAAACAATTGAATTGGATTTCCGAGAAGGTCTGACTTGTGCTGGCAGCGGTAAGAAACAGGTCGGCCAAATGAAAGGGTTGTTGTACGCTCCCGAAGGTGTTGATGAGAAAGACTATTGTTATGAGGCGTACAGGGATATTGTTTTTGAAAAAGACCGCGCGTTATTCCAAAAATATAATTTTCGGTATGACATCACCGCGATTATGCCGGGAACAGTGAACAGGGAATGCAAGAAAACATCCGGGCATTATCACGGATATATTCCGGGCCATCCCCTGACCTATCCCGAGGTTTATGAAGTACTTGAAGGCAAAGCCATCTACATCCTTCAAAAAGTTAGAAACTTCGATAAAGACGGCGAGGAACCTGTTATTGAGGATCTAAAAGCTGTTCTTGTTGAAGCCGGTCAGGCAATCATAATTCCTCCATTTTATGGGCATTGTTCCATAAATGCTGGCGAAGGGCCGATGATCTTCAGTAACATAGCTGTCGTTTCATGTCCACTACATTATGAACCGATCATACAGCGGCATGGATTATCAAACTATGTTTTGAAAGAAAACGGGTCGCCTCAATTTATCCAAAACACGCATTATCGAAATGTCCCACCTGTCCAGGTGGTTAAGCCAAAGGAAAACCCCGATCTGGGAATTACGTTTGGAGAACCGATATACGGGTCATTCATTCATAATCCGGAAAAATTTGATTTCCTGCTGCATCCGGCGCTGTATGAAAAAGATATAAACCAGATGTTGGTTTGACATTATCGTTTTAACGACTTTATTGTAAGGAGAAATCCGATATGAAACTGCAAATTGCCATTGATATGGTAAATACTGAGACTGCCTTGAAAATGGTTAAAGAAATCCAGGATGTCATCGACATTGTGGAAGTGGGCACTCCCATGATTATGCGCGAAGGCATGTTCCCCGTTCGATTAATTAAAGAAAAATTTCCCAATGTCACTGTGTTGGCCGATGCCAAGATTGTGGATGGGGGAGATATTGAATCAGAAGACGCGTTTGACGCGGGCGCGGATATCGTCACCGTGCTTGGCGTGGCGGATGATGCCACGATTAAAGCGGTTGTGAACACCGCAAAGAAACACAACCGCAAAGTAATGGCGGATATGATCTGTATTGAAGATGTGCGCAAGCGGGCCATTGAGTTGGACAAACTGGGTGTGGATTATGTCTGTCTGCATACGGCGATAGACGTCCAGGGAACTGGAAAAACACCGTTTGATGAACTCGAACAGGTCGTGTCAGTGCTGAAACATGCCAGGAGCGCGGTTGCCGGTGGAATCAATATGACCACCATCCCTCTGGCCAAGAAGTTCTCGCCCGAGATCGTGGTGGCTGGCGGCGCACTGACTAAAGCGGAAGACCTGCGGGCGGCCGTAATTGAAATGGAAACAGCGATTAAGAATTAATGGAAAGCAGGAATAACATGAATACGGTAGATATCAGCCTGACCATCATAAAAGAACTGGAAGGCGCGTTAAAACAAATTGACCCCGGCAAAGCCGAAGCCCTGGTTGACGCCATACTTTCCACAGACAAGGTGTTCGTTGCCGGCACCGGCCGGTCGCAAATGATGATCCGGGGGCTGGCCATGCGCTTGATGCATCTCGGTTTCAAGGCGTATGTGGTCGGCGAGACAGTCACGCCGGCCATTGAACCCGGCGATCTGTTGATCATCGGGTCAGGATCAGGTGAAACCGCCACATTGACCGTTATGGCCAACAAGGCGAAAAAGATCGGCGCGAAACTTGCCATCATCACCATATACCCCGAATCAACCATAGGAAAACTGGCGGATATCGTCGTCCAGATTGTGGCGGCGACCACCAAGAGTGATAAAGACAGCGGCGCCAGATCAATCCAACCCGGCGCAAATATGTTCGAACAAAGCATGCTGTTATTCTGCGATGCCACCGTCATCCGCATCATTGAAAAGAACCACATTGAAGACAGCAACAAAGCCCTGATGAAGACTCATGCCAATCTGGAATAGGTGGATTCTCTCTTTTCTTAAAAGGATCGTGAGATGAAATATATAGCCGGAATTGATCTGGGCGGAACCAATATCAAAGCCATCATTCTTGACTCTGATTTTCATGTGGTGGTCTCCAAAAGCATTCCCACACCCTTTCAGAGACCGAAAGATGAGACGTTCGCGGCCATCATCCAACACGTGGAGAATTTACTGACGGAGTCTTCCATTGCGAAAAAGGATTTGCTGGGTATTGGGTTTGGCATTCCCGGTTTAACTGACAGTCGCAGCGGTCTGGCTTACAATATTCCCTTTCTGGGCTGGACAAATACGGATATGACCACCCCGCTGAAAGACCATTTCGGCGTGCCGGTATTCGCCGAAAATGATGGCAACATCAACGCGTTGGGAGAGATGCACTTCGGTGCCGGCCGGGGCTTTAAGGAGCTTATCCTCTTAACGCTGGGTACCGGATTGGGCTGCGGGATCATTATGGATGGGAAATTGTTGCACGGGGCGTCTGGCGTGGCAGCGGAAACCGGCCATATGGTCATAGAAGAAAGCGGTGACCTGTGTGTGTGCGGTAAACGGGGTTGTTTTGAAAGCTGCTGTTCCGGCACAGCATTAACCCGATATGCCCGCCGTTTAGCCCTGGAATTCTCTGAGACCAGCCTGATTAAGGAAACCAATGGGAACCTGTTCGCAATCACAGGTGAAATGATACAGCGTGGGTTCGACGAAGGTGATCTGGTGTGCCGCAAGGTCCTCGAATTGTTCTCGCAGAAATTGAGCGTGGGACTGGTAAATCTGATCGACCTGTTCAACCCGGGAATCATTGTCATCAGCGGCGGGGTTTCCCGTCTGGGTGATCGCATTCTGGCGCCAACCAGGGCGCTGGTGGAAGCCAATTTAATGCACCCGATCCAGAAATGCCGCATCGTTCAGGGAGAGTTGGATAACTCAGCCGGTGTGATGGGTGCCTGTTCGTTGGTCGCGGAGGCGTTGAATATTCCATTTAATAAATAAGAGATACAGTTAAACCATCATTTGATGGATCCCAGTATCGCGCCGCCAATGATTAAGATCATGGCGGCGATGCTGTTTAAAGATAACGGTTTGCCGGCAAACAGGATGAGGTTCAGCGAGGATAACAACGGCGTTAAATATGCCAGAGATCCAATCACACGCGGATCACCCCGTTTCAAAGCGGCATCCCAGCAGTAGAAAGCGGCTCCCAGTGGGCCGATGCCAGCCAGAACCAGCAACGTCAAATCACCGGCGGTTATGGACGGGAATTGGATGGATGTGCCGCCGGAAATGGCAAAGAAGAGAAATGAGCCTATCCCGGATAAGAGGCAGAACACCGACACGGTTTCCGTATTGAATGGTGGCAGGCGTTTGGTCATCAGGGAATAGACCGCCCAAATAATCGCCGCACTGAAGGCGCACAGGTATCCGGGCAGGTATTGTCCGTTGATCGAAAAACGGCCTTCCGTGACAATCAATATGGCGCCGGCCAGGCCTAGCAAAGTTGAGATCACATACCGGAGATTTAGATTAAATCCGGGGAGAAATAGAGGTGAAAGTACAACAATGAGCAGCGGCCACAGGTAGTTGATCAGATTGGCTTCGACCGCCGGCGCCAACGCAAAGGCACGGAAGTAGAGAAAATGATACCCGAAGATGCCAGCCACACCTGTCAGCAGAGTGGCTGACGGGATTTTCCAGGCGGACCGCCTGAAAAGCGCGGGAAGACCGCTGATGAGGAAGGCGATGCCAAGGATGAGAAAGGAAGGGATATGTGACAGCCGGGTACTGATCAGCGCCAGGGTGCTCCAGATCAGAATGGCCATGATGGCGAGCATGGTTCCTGTGGATTTGGTTACGGTTTTCACGTTGTCCTCGTTGATGGGAAATGGGAATTGTAATGGAAAACACATGCCTTGACTTGATATTGATTTGGGAGGGCGCTATCATGATTTGTACAACGGACTATTTCATATGTAATACCTGCAAGTGGTCGGCTTGGTCTGACCTGTCAGAAAGCAATGTTTACAGGCGCAGAATCCCTCAGCCCCCCTTGAACGGGAAAAGACGCCCGTCTAAGGGGGGATAAAGATGTCTAAGAAAGATAAAAGACGCAGTAGGCTGAGACAGCTATGGAATTTTCTTCGATTCATAAGAAATCGCCGGGTTGCTCAATAACCATAATTAGCGGCGATATTCCGGTAGGGTCAAAGCATCCGGCGGAAAACCCTGTCTGCGAGTGGATGAATGCTCCGGATGCTTTGACCGGGGTGAAGTCCGCATAATTCCACGCTCTAAAAATATTTTCCTCATACATATAAGCCGTAACAAATACCAATTATGAAAAATTTATGACAGACCGGCGGTATATGCCATCCGGTGCAGAATCCCCCCAACCCCCCTTGGACGGGAGAAGACGCCCGTCTAAGGGGG
>CAYQUX010000037.1:0-22734 GCA_964420995.1 uncultured Leptolinea sp.
TGTGAGCGAAGCGAAACATCTCGCAATGCCATAAACGGTGAATGTCTATTGCTGCGATATCTTTGACTGGAACTGATTCTGGAAGGTTTTGTGAGATCCTTCCCATCGGTCAGGATGACGGGGTTCTTGTCCAGACGATGCTGGATGAACTCTGTTCAAAAATGAACTATCTTAACGGGCAATACCAATGGCAACGAATAGGAGACAAACCAGAAACCTAGCGGAAGTGTATCTGTTCCAAGAAGTATATATATTTTAAGTTATAGAAAACTGTATACTTATTGACATAACAAAATATATTCTAAATATCTAGGGAGGTAAATTATGTCGGATTATCGAGGTGGTGCTATTGATCATAACGAATGGCTGCGAAACCAAAAACAACACTTTTTCCAAAGCCCTGCAGGAAGTGCAATAATTCCCCAGCCAAGTTCTGATTTTGTCTACAATTCCATTGATATTGTCAATAAACTGATGGAATCAAAGAGTATTACTAAAGCACAAGGGGAGGAATATCATAAAATAAATCTATCAAATTTTGAGTGGTTGAGCAATGAATATAAAGATTATACAAATAGAAGAAAATCATTTGGATTAGCAATTTTTATAGTTGTGGTGTTTCTTATAATCTCCGGAGTGGCTTTTGCGGCATTTCAACTATATTATGCTATCTTATATGGAAATCCCGAATCTACGAAGACGACTTTTGAAATTGGAAAATCAGGTTTATATTTCGCCTCTTCTTTAGTAGGAGGCTTGGTTTTATTTATATCGCTAGGTTTCTTCTATTTATTTTTAAAGCATGTATATAATATTGATCCACCTCCAAGTATTCCTGTAATGAATCCATCAAGACCAGAAGAAAAATAAGATACATTTCTACTCCAATATTTTTCCACTTAAGAATGCGGATTTTTCCATCCGCATTCTTTTTTAAGATTTTACAAGAGTACAATTTTAACCCTAAAGCTTCATCGTAAAGAGAAAATCATTATGAAGAAACTTTAGAAAGATAATTACTCATCAATTGATCAAAATTGATCTCAAGATTAAAAAAAATTGAGAGAATTTGTAGTCGTAAAAGAAGTAATTGGTAGAAAACATCCCATAATAAAGTTGTTGTGAGAATTTGCTGTTTAGGATTCCTTAGATTTGTCTGTTGAACTACATACTCTATTGAATTGGGAGAAAACTTTCCATGAACAATAAAACTATGCCTTATTTTTAAGACTAAATCACCTAGAGAGAATCCTTTGACTAATTCCTTATTAAATATTGAATAAATTGGGATGAGTAGGTTTTGTAATCCGAGTGGGTGTAAAACCAAAATAATAGAACCGCCAGCTTCCAAACCCTTATGCGAGGGTTTATCTTTATCAATAAGAAACATCGAACTTAAATAGTTATAAATACTATTAATAAAAAATCTTATCGGCGTAGAGTTTCCATGAGAAGAATGTGAAATTTCTTCGAGTCTTTCAAATCCAAAGCAAATCTCATGTAAAGAACGTTCAAGTGAAATTAATTGAATTACTTCATCATCAGTCAGTTGATGGGAGGGATTTTGGATATTTCGAAAGTATCTGTTCCCAGAATCTGCTCTTGCAGCAAAACCTCGAATAACACTCAAGTTTGTATCAGCTATTAAAAGGTTTATTGGGTTTGTAATCTTATGTCTCTCATTAATGCATTGGCTTAATAAATCACCGAGATTGTCGTTTGTGATAAGCGATTGCATTGTTTCAATATTTTGTAAAACTTCAAAATCTTTTGTCATTGACATTTGTCTCCCCATTTGCGATAAATTGAGTTATTGAAACATATATTTATAGTTATTGATTTCTAAAGTTTGTCTCTTGTGAGGTCATCTATTACCTTAGAAAGACGTAATAACCATTCATCAAACATTTGTAAATTATGTCGATGCTCTGGAGTTATTGCGTTTGGATAGCTGTTCGAGGGAATATATCTGTCAAGTGTTTTCCATCTTTCTGCTTTTTCCTTGTTTATTAATTCTATGGTTTCTGCTGTTTTTTTTCGCCAATCCAAATGTTCTTGCCACCATTCGTTAGCGGTTGTTTCGGATAATAGTCTCATACCTTTATTTCTTAGTTCAACTCCTTTTCTTCTTTGGAATTCCAAATCGATAAGGATTTTTTCTTTGTCTTTCTTCCCTGTCAATAATTTCATTATCTCATCTTGTTCTTTTATTATTTGAAATGGTGCCCGTGCAAGGTTTACAATAAAAAGAATAAGTACAAACAAAACCAAACATAAAATATATTCAATTATTATTTCCTCAAGATATTGAATTGCAATTCCCCTCCCTAATATTTGCCATCTACCAAAAAAAAACAAAATTGTAGACACTATTGAAAACACAACTGTCCGAAAATTCCAAGGGAAATTTTTAATAGTTCGAAAGAATGCTTTTACAAAAATTCTTTTTATCATATTTCCCTCCTAAAATTACTATAAATCCAGATATCGAAACCAAACACTGACTATTACATATTGGTGGATTTTTACCCAGCCCAATTTTGATAAAGGTAAAACCAGCGATATAGCGTTGTAGCTACCGTAGTACCGCAACCACACGGCATGTAGCCGAATTTTGTCGACTGGCATATCCATTTTAGCAAGAAAATCGAATAGAAACCGGGTTATTCAAAAAATTTCATAAATTCCTTATACGTCAGCATACAATCTGTATGCAGGCCGTACCCGGCATACGTCGAGACAAAGAAGCGCAGATCATACAATGACGATTCCGCGCTGTGCTTTACCTCGGGGTCGTCTCTCAGAATGTTTCTCAACTTCGTGCTGCGTGGATTCTGGTTGGCCAGAATAAAGATCACTTCTGGTTTGTCTTCCGCGCTCAGGGTGACCCGCGCGTTGCTGGTGCCTTTGTTGAATTTCATCAAACCCAGGTCGTCCAGTTGATGGAACTGGGACTCGATATCCGCCAGCCGGGCGGCATACTTTGGTTTGTCCGTGATCAGCGCTTCCAGGTCGCGCAGGTGCTTGCTGATGCCGGACTCGCCACCCAGGGCGCCCTCCCCGTATTTCATTTCCATCAGCACCGCCCGGCACTTTGATCCGTCCTTGCGGTCGCCCGCCAGCCAGCGGATGCCCACAAGGTCAAAGCGCGCGTGGTCTTCACTTTCAGCCAGTTCAATATCCGTGATGAAATATTCCGTCATCCCAGAAATGGGGGAATCATTGTTTTCGCGCACCACCACCTGCTGGAATTCCCGCTCCAGTTTCTCGTGTTTCGCCAGGTATTCGTCCATCATGTTCTTGAATGCAGGAAACACCTCCACCCAGCGCAGGCTGTCCGCCTGTGAAGCGATCGAATTTGGGTAGTCGGGGATGGGCAACCGGGAAGCGTTGTATTTTGTATCAAAAACGGCGAGATACAGGTCGTTCAGTTTGCGATCCAGCCTGAGCAGGCTGCCGCCGCGATAATATATGTTGATGCTTTCCTCGCGGATGGCCAGCATCAGGGTTTTATCGCGCTTCACCTTTTCCAGCAGTGGGTTAAGCACGCCGCCGGGGTTCTTCAAATCGTCCATGAATTTTTCGGATAATTGCCGCATCTAAACCTCCCACCATTCATTATCAGGGTGTAAGACAGCCCGGGGAAACAATTCCAGGTAACGGGCAGGGTAGCGGGTGTGCATGGGAACCACCTGCCGCGGATCAAGCGCTGCCGCCAGCCGCTTCAGGTCGGGTACGCTGGCATGGCCGGAGGTATGGACGGCGTAATCCGGGATGGCGTTTTTCTCCAGCCACTTCTTCACAGCGGCATAGTGTTCCTCTTCCTGATACCCTTCCCACATCGAATAGATGAAGGACGCGCCCTGAAGGCATCCCCCGCGATCAAGGTCACCGCAGTGTTGGGGGCGGAAGAGCAGCACGGATTTCGCGGCGATTCCCCGCAAATGTTCCGGATAAATTCGATGATCGGAATGGTGCTTGAGCAGGTCAAACCATTGATTATTCTTGATCAGGATCCGCTGGTGGTAAGGAATGAAAAGCGCCACATCCTCCCAATCCGATTGTGGAATATGGGGATTCCCGGCGGCTTCGAGGACAGCCGCCGCGTAGAGGTCAATGATCAGCTTCCGGCCGCCGCGTTTGGCGGCGCGAAATATGGAAACCACCCGGTCAATATTCTGGGTGGACGTGTAAACCAGTGCCATGCCGGTCGTCTGTTTGAACAACCGCAGGAGATCGTTTTCCACGTCGCTTTCGGTGATGAAATGCTCATCTTCTGCCAACCGCCCCAGCGAGGTGCCTTCCAGCAGCAAGGTGTCAATCGGACCGGGCGGGTGATGAACAAGCATCTCAAACAATTTCGCTTTGCGGCCGTGCGCGCGCAGGTCGCCCGAATAGAAGAGTCTTTTTCCGCCACTTTCGATCAACAATGCGTAGGCGTCATACGCGGAATGATCCACCAGGCAGGGGGTGACGGTGAATGGACCGATATCCAACCGCTGACCGGAGACGAAATCCCACCCCGGCGCCGGGTCGGGTCCGCCGCCTTTCAGAAACGGTGCGGCTGCCGCCATGATTCGTCGGGCAGCCGGCCCCATGCCAATGGGAATGGACTGAGAGATGTGACTCAGCAGTCCGCTGTGATCGAGATGCAGGTGCGAAATTAGGATCCCCAGCAATGAAGGATCAGTCCCATCGAGGCCGTCCACTGATGGCAGATACTCTTTTGTATTGGCCCGAGCATCCAGCGGAAGGCCGAGGTCGATCAGCAGGCGCTGACCACCGGATTCAAGTTCAACGCAATTCCCGCCTATTTGCTGACTGCCGCGATGAATGCAGATACGCATAGGTTGATTATATTTCTTTTCCCAAGTTGGAAAGAACGCGGTTTCCTTTCAGCAATAGTGCGTTGAACACCAATCCGCGTTTTATGTAAAATGATAGGGTGACGATTACGCAAACCATTTCCCGAATCCTTTGTACCGCCTGCCTGGCTGTCTGCCTGGCGGCTTGCGCCGTTGCGCCGGTTGTTCCCACGTCCACCGCGACATCCGCGCCAACAGAAACCCCATTACCCACAATCACCCCATCCCCCGTCTGCCAGACACACTTCGAGCACCGCGAACTGCGTGAGCCGTACAAACACGGCATCAACAACACCCCGCGCTTCACCCTTGATGAGAATGAACTGAAGGCGTATTACCAATTGATGCACATCGAATCCCTGTGCATCCCGCCGGAAGCCGGCGTGCCGTTCATCAACGCGGACTGGAGCGTTGAAGGCGGGGTGGCGTCACAGGGACGCATGGTCAGCCTGGGGTTTGAGAACACCTACTCCGGCTCGGGCTGGAGCGCCATCTACCTGGTCTATTCCACCTTTGATTTTTCCGGCGGCACGGAATATGTCAAATTCATGACATCGAAGGAACTATCCGCGTACCGCGGAAACACGCTGGAAGGGATCACCTTGCTGCAGGATGGGTTGGGATTCACGCGCTACATGCCTGGCTGGGGGTACGAAACCTACCCGATCTTCAAGACCTACACGTATCCCTTTGACACGGATTACACCGCGCTGGTCATCAAGCTGGGCGACTTCAAGGAGGAGTTCGAGACGGACCTGAAACGCGCGCAGAATGGCGAGATCAGCGATAGCGTCCGTTCGCTGCTGCCGTTGTTTGAAAGTATGGGGGACTCTTTGCGCGTACAGCCGGAGTGATACAATCGGCTCAACAGACCACAGGAGGAAACCATGCCAACCGCAGCCGAGCGACAGAACCTGATCACCCAGATCCGCGAGTACCCGCAGAAACTGGAAGCCCTGGTGGCGCAGTACCCCGAATCCCGGCTGGATACGCCGGTCAGGTCGGGCGAATGGACCATCCGCCAGATCGTGCATCACGTGGCAGACGCGCATCTCAACGCGTTTGTCCGCATGAGGTTGGTCCTCACCGAAACAAAGCCCATCCTCAAACCTTATGACCAGGATGCCTGGGCGCAATTGGACGATATGAAACTGCCGGTTGAGCTTTCGATAAACATCCTGCGCGGCCTGCACACGCGCTGGGCTGAAATGTTAAAGGCTCTGCCCAAAGAAAGCTGGCAGCGTTCGGGCGTTCACCTGGAAAACGGGCTGATGACGCTGGATCAGTTGCTGGCGCTGTATGTGGGTCACGGCGAGACGCACCTCGAACAGATCAAACAACTGCCAGTTGCCTGATATGCCGGACACGTTCTTCCCTGACGCCCGGTCGTTCCATGCCTGGCTGTCAGAGCATCATGCGGACAGGCAGGTACTATCGGTTGGTTTTTACAAAAAGGAATCCGGCAAGGCCAGCATCACCTACCCCGAATCGGTGGATGAGGCTCTGTGCTTCGGCTGGATCGACGGCATCCGCCAGAAGATCGATGAGGAAAGTTACCGGGTGCGCTTCACCCCGCGCAGGCCGGGCAGCCTGTGGAGCCCCTTCAACATCAAACGGGTGGAAGAACTCAGCGCGCAGGGGCGCATGCAGCCGGCCGGGTTGGAAGCGTTCGCCTGCCGCAAGGAGAAGGTCTTCGGCGAATTTACCTACGAGAATCGCAGTCCCGACCTGGCCGAACCGTACGTTTCCATCCTGAAAGAGAACGAAGGCGCCTGGGCATATTACCAGGCACAACCGCCGTCCTATCGAAAGGTGGTCAACTGGTGGGTGGTCTGCGCGAAAAAAGAAGAGACGCGCTTGAAACGCCTGGCCGAACTGGCGGAATGTTGCGCCGCCGGCCGGATGATCCCGGCCATGGAGAAGTTGAGGAAAAAGTAAGCGTGAGTCAACCTGGATTCTCTTTACGCAATAGACTATCCCCCTCCAACCCCCACTATTTTCGTTTTGTGAAAATGGTGGAGACACAGGAAACGCGCCCAAAATAAAACATTCAGGTTTTTTAGAACCCTACATGCTTTTTGGTAACGATCATTCAATTGTCTGCAAAGCACCTTCCTCCATTCCCGGTTTTGGGATTGGGGGGAAGGTCGGAATGGGGGTTTATTGACCAGGTTCAACAACCTGTGTTTCAATCCCTGCATGCGCCGGAGATGCTTTCAATGACTCCACTCCATCCCTGTACGCCAGGCCGATCAGCGCGCTGCTGACCAGCAGCATATAAAAACTTACGATCACCGGGATGAAGAGCGCCAGGCAGATCAGCACAATGGTCAGGTAGATCACCTGCATAAAGGTGGTCATCAGCATCGCCAGACCCATGATCATGACCACTGTCGTAAGGAATCCGGAAAAATTGGCTTTAAGCACCTTCCACCAGCCGATGAAATCGAAACCGGCAGAGAAGGAATCACGGGCAATGGTGTGCGCCATGGCGGCAGGCAGCACAAAGGATGTCGTCAGACCCAACAGAATCCCCAGCGCCATCATCAGGAACTGTACAGCCATCCCCCCGAACATCAACATTCCGACTGCCGGGTCGTTGGATGAGCCGCTGGAGGTGGCCATGGTTATCCCGAAGGTTCCAAAGTAGACTACGTAACCGACCACGATGCAGATCACCATGGGTAGCGTGTAAATAAATGACACGCAGAACAGCCTCCAGCCGTCTTTTAACAGTTTTTCCCAGTCAGTCCATTCCGGCAGGTACAGATCGCCCTGTTCGACAATCAACCGGTGCGTGATCTGGTACCCGTAGCCCAACACGAACAGGGTAGGGATGACCGGAAGCATCATGCCACCCAGAGTGAGCGCCATGCCGATCAGCAGCTTGCTCTTCCATTTTGAATCCTCGAACGGGTAGGACAGAATACGTTGGAATTGACGGATGGAAGGGGTATTTTCCATAAATCCTCCACTTTGGGCGCGTAGCCATATTTAGGCCGCAGGAATTGTTTTTCCCCGACAGAATAATTATATATGTAAATGCCAATGACACTGCTCCAGACGGGATGGGCTTTTTCTAACGGTTCAGATGGTGATAGATGCCCTTCATCTGCCGGTAGATCTGTCTGAAGGTGTTGAATGAATCATCATACAGCGCCCGGTTGCGCTGATCAGGTCGGTAGATGTTCTTGAATCGCACCAGCCCGGGGACGTCGTTGAACGTGATCTCCCCCAGTCCAACCGCGCCAATCCAGGCGGCGCCGCAGGCGTTGGCGTACACCGGTTCGGCCACCTGCTTGATCTCAACGTTCATCACGTCGGCGAAGATCTGGCACCAGATATCCGATTGCGCCCCGCCGCCGACGAGATGGATCTCGTACACGCGGCGTTTCATGAATTTTTCCACTGGGTCGAGCAGCCAGCGGGCGTTGAAGGCCACCCCTTCCAGCATGGCGCGGATGATGTCTTCACGCGTGTTGTGCAGCGACAGATTGTACAGTCCGGCGCGCACCGCCCGGTCGTCGATGGGCGCGCGTTCCCCCCAGATCCACGGCGTGTAGACCAGGCCGTTGCTGCCAGCCGGTACGCGGGCGGCAATGATATCCAGCACCTTGAAGATATCCGGCACGTTCTCTTCCTGCAGCAGTTCGTCCTTGTGGTACAGAATATTGTCGCGCAGGAAGGTCAGGTTGCCGCCGGCTGTAGCCTGCAGCGCGGTTAGCAGGTAATGCCCCGGCAGCGCACAGGGTACGGAGGCCATGGATGTGGCGGCGTCTGTTTTTTTGAAGGGTACGTGCGCCGCCATCCAGGCTGACGTGCCGATATAAAAATGTGTGGCGAAATCGGCGATCGTACCGGCACCAATGGCCGCCGCCGTGTTGTCGATGGCGCCCGCCACCACCTTGACATTACCGGAAAGACCCAGCATGTCGGCCACATCCGTTTTCAGGTTACCCAGCACAGCCGTGCAGGGCACGATCTCGGGGAACTTGCCGGCGTCAATGCCGCTGTCTTTGACCAGGTCGCGGTCATAGTGGATGGCATCCGGTGACCGGTTGTCCGTCACCCAGGAGGTCAGAATGGAATCGAACGTGGCAGTGAATCGGCCGGTCAGCTTGAGGTTAAGGTAATCTACCACATTCAAGAATTTATATGTGCGTTCATAAATATCGGGGTAATGGTCGCGGATGAACAGCATATGCGCGGCGGGATCCTTGCCGGTGAGGGAAGGCATTCCGCCGGTGCGGTTCACCCAGCGCAGCGTTTTATACAGGCTTAACCCGTTTATATTGACCAACCCACGGAACTGGCGGTGCAAATTTTCCGCCCCGCGCATATCCATCCACAGAACGCAGTTCATCAGCGCGCGGCCGTCCGCGTCCACCGGGATGGTGCCTTCACCCTGCGTGGAGGCGCAGATGGCGTGTACCTGCTGCCGTACTTCAGGGAAGCGCTGCAACAGCCGGCCGGCAATGGTCAGCAGGGTATCCCACCACTCATCCGGTGATTGTTCCGTCCCGCCATCCGGGGTGAGGTACAGGTTTACCGGCTGGCTTTCCCAGCCTATCACCCCGCCGTCCACCTGGACAAGCGCGGCTTTCATGCTGGATGTACCATGATCAATGGCGAGGATAAGCGGGGAGGATGACATTTTATTACCTGTATACTCTACACGGCTGGAATTTCAGGGTCTTTCAATTGCGCGATTAAGAGGATGCCGACAACTAGCAATCCGGTGGCCAGCATCAATGCCGGTGTAAAGGAACCATCCGCTGCTTTTACGCTTTCCATGATGTATACAAAGACCACCGACGCCTGGCCGAAGAGCTGGATCAACCCGTTAGAGGTGCCTTCAGGGGTGGGGCGGGTGATCTCGGCGGCGTACTGCATACCAATCGGCATGGCGCTGGTCAGGAAGAAACCCAGCCCAAAGGCGGATACCAGCAAAATGGGCAGTGAAGTACCGTAGGTCAACCCGACAAGGAAGGGAATGGTCATGACGAAACCAAACAGGATGAATTTCTTGCGTTTATGCTGCCGGTCGGAAAACGGCGGAATGACCACCGCGCCGATCACCCCGCCGGCCAGCATCAGCGCGCCGAGTGTGCCGGCATCTGTGGGGGTAAAACCGCGCGGGCGGATAATATTCTCCACCCAGGTGGTGATGCCATTGAAAATGCCCAGTCCGATAAACGACACAGCCAGATACAACTAGAAGTATTTGTTTTTCAGCGCGTTTTTCAATCCGTCCAGCATGAGCGCGCGGGTTTCCTGCCCGGCCGGGCAGGGCGGCGTGGGCGGGGTTTCACGGGCGAGTAGAACGAAGAGCACGGCCGAAAATGCCGCGACACCACCGAAGATCAACTGCACGGTGGGAATGCTCATGGTTTCGATCAGAACGGGAGACAACACCATGCCCAACGCAGTGCCCACCAGGTTGGAAAGCGTCACCATGCCCACGGCGGTGGCGCGTTCTTCAATGGAAAACCAGTTGGCGGGAACCTTGGTCCAGGCGTTCAACAAAAAGGGCTGCGCGGCGGCGATGCCAATGGTGGCAGCCAATACCAGGGAGTAACTTGACCCGGCGAACCCGCGCATCAAGCCGAACACACCCATGAGTATGGCGCCAATACTGACCGCCAGGCGGAAGCCGTACGTGTCGATCACCCACGAAACCGGAATGGATAGGGGGATGAAGGCGATCATGAACGACATGGCCAGCCAGCCGATCTGCAGGTCGGTGACGCCGTAGAACTTCGCCGCCGGCCCGGTGATCGGCGCGTAGCTGATCCACAGGGTTTGGATGGTCAGGTTGATGAACATGAAAACGGCAATCACAACCCAGCGGTACGGATATAGTTTGAATTGGTCGGTCATGGGGCAATCTCCGGTATGTGGTTTCGACGGAAATTCAAAAAAGTGTCTCCCCGCCGGATCACAGCGGGGAGACCTGGTACAACATCAGACGCATTCGCTCAACACAGAGTCAAACCGGCGCAGGGATTCATCGATAATATCATCCGTGTCAGCCATGGAGGTGTACATGCGGGATCCCGCGAGGGTGATCAATCCGTTGGCCATGTAGGCAGCTCCCATCTCTTCGATCATGTGCTTGCGCGGTTTCAATTCTTTTGCCAGGCGAATAGGGTTGCGAAGATCAAGCAGCATAACGCCTGATGTTTCCAGATGAACAATGGAACCCTGGTTGTACGCCACAAAGGGCAGCCCGTACTTCTCTATTATGGCATTAAGCCCGCGGGTCAACCGGTCGCCGGCTTTACCGGCGATCACCGGAGCGTTGGTGCGTTCCATTTCCTTCAACGCGGTATATCCGGCCACACAGGAAAGCGGGTTTGCGGAAAGCGTCCCGCCGACATAGGCTTTCTGGCCGATCCCACCGATACCGGCCGCGAAGGTCATGATCACATCGCGGCGGCCGCCCACACCGCCGGCCATGGGATACCCGCCGGTGATGCACTTACCGAACACCGTCAGGTCAGGCTTGACGCCAAAGTAACCCTGCGCTCCGCCCAGACCCAGCCGGAAGCCGGTGACAACCTCATCAAAGATCAGCAACGCGCCGAATTCATCGCACAGCTCGCGGACTCTCTGGTTGAAATCGCGGGGAACGGGGCGGGTGCCGCTTTCCGGTCCCACCGGTTCGACGATCACGGCGGCGGTGCCGCCCACCAGGCGGTTGAGGATCAACTGGCGTTTCAGCGCGCCCAGGCTGTTGGGGAAAAATTCTTCCGTGCTGCCAGTCGCTCCGCGGGGAATGCCGGCGGCTTCCAGCCGGCCGGTGCCGGGCACATGCAGGCCGAAGATCATCGAATCACTCCAGCCGTGATACGCACCGCCTACTTTGATCACGTACTTCTTTTTCGTGAAGGTGCGTGCCGCGCGGATGGCCGCCATTACGCCTTCCGTGCCGGAACCCAGCATACGGAACATTTCAATCGAAGGCATGTACTGGTTGATCAGTTCCGCCAGTTTCAATTCATATTCATGGAACAGGCCGGTAACCGGGCCGCAGGTTTGCAGCATTTCAATGACCCGGTCGCGCACTGGCGCGTAATTGCTGCCCAGAATAGTGGGTCCGCCGGCTTGCAGGAAATCAATGTACTTGTTTTGATCCGAGTCCCACAGGTGGGCGCCTTCCGCCTTCTCAATGGCGATGGGGAACGGATAATTGAAGGCCAGGTTGTGCTGCACCCCGCCGGGAATGAAGGTTTTGGCTTCGTCGGTCAATGCTTTCGAGCGTTTGCATTTGTTCTCGAAATAATTCAGGTATTCCTGCATCTTCTCACGGCGCACCGGCCGAAGCGGTTGTGCCACCAGTTTGTTTAACCGGTCGTAGATGGCTTCAACATCGGGGTATTCGCTGATCGCGTATTGTTGGTTTTCCATTTTCATCTCCCGGGGAAAAGATTAACTTCCCTGCTCGTTCGCGGTTTTATTTTCCAGTTTCTTCTGGTCATTGCGCAGTTTTGAAAAGGCCACTTCACGCACGACAAGAGGAATCTTGCTGATCTTCCTCTCGCTGCACAGCGCCAGCAGGTAGGCCAGTGCGCATTTTTCCAGGATTTCCACGTTGTTCAGGGCGCGTTCCATATCGCCGCCGAAGACCAGCGCGCCGTGGTTTTGCATCATGTAGGCGTTGTGGTGGTTTTTCACGCTTCTGGCCACCTGGTTTTTTAACAAACCGGTACCGGAGGGGGCGTAGGGGATGATCTCCACGCTGCGGCCCAGAAAGCGCACCTGTTCATCAAACAGCTCGGGGATGGGTGCCTTGATCAGGGTCAGGGCGCTGGTGTACACCTGATGGGTGTGGATGATGGCGTTCACATCAGGGCGCGCCTGGTAAATGGCGCCATGCATGGCGGCTTCCACCGAAGGTTTCAGGCGACCTTCAATGACGTTCAGGTCAAAATCCAGCACACAAACATCTTCGGGTGTCATTTTCAGGTAATCATAGTCAGACGGGGTAACAGCCAGGGCGTTCCTTCCGGGAATACGCAGGGAGACGTTTCCGCCCGTGGCCATAAGAAAGCCTTTTTCCACCAGGATACGGCAGGAGGAGACGATTTCTTCTTTTTGGGAGGAAAATTCTGACATATTTGCCTCGCTGATCTTTAGTTGTAGGGTACGTGAGAATGGAAGAGACACAAACTTGACACTGTAAAGATTGTAGACCATTAACTTGACAATGTCAAGATAACCCGCTACGATATCCCTATGGCATCCGAAAAATACCATCATGGGGATCTTAAAAACGCTCTGATACAAGCCGGGGTTGAAATTCTTTCCACCGAAGGTGTGGCTGGATTAAGCCTGCGTAAGGTGGCGCAAAAAGCCGGGGTGAGTCATTCTGCGCCCTATGCACACTTTGCCGACAAGCAGGCATTGATCGCCGCCATATCGACAGAAGGCTACCGCCGCTTGTTCGAAAAGCTGGCAACCGTGCGCTCGCAATACGCGGATGATCCATTGAGGCAGCTTGTTGAAGCAGGCTGGGTTTACACCCGATTTGCGCTGGATGACCCGGCGCATTTCAAGATCACTTTTTCAGGGGTCATTGAACAAGAAAAAGACCACCCGGACTTTGTTGAGATGTCGCAGAAATCTTTTGCCGTGGTGGTCGAGATCGTCCGGGATTGCCAGTCGGCGGGTGTACTTGAAGCCGGACTGACAGATGCCGCCGCTGTCAGTGTGTGGAGCCTGGTGCACGGGTTCGTGTCACTGCTGCTGGAAAGTCAGATCTCTCACACCGTCACGCAGCGCATGACCACCCGCGAGTTGTTGATTTTCGTATTGAGCCGCATGACAACACAGACAATTCCTGAGATGTACCTGTCAGAACCATAACAGTTTCTTGCCGGAATATCCGGAATTAAGCCAAATAGCGCGTGGAAATTACGCGTTATCGTACGCCCTTTGAAGGGCGTTGATATCCAGCTTCTTCATGTTTAGCATGGCCTGGGTCACCCGGCTGACCTTCTCCACGTCGCTGTCAGACATGAATCTATTAAGTACCGTGGGAACGATCTGCCACGACAGGCCGAATTTGTCCTGCAGCCAGCCGCATTGTTCGGCTTCCGGGTTGGCTGAAAGCGCGTTCCAGATGGAGTCCAGCTCTTCCTGGTCTTCCACATCGACCACCAGTGAAACGGCCGGGGTGAACAAAAAATGCGGCCCGCCATTCAACGCGAGAAATTTCTGCCCTTCCAGGGTGAATTCTATGGTTAAGACACTGCCTTCAGGTCCGGGGCTGTCTTTGCCATACCGGGAAATTTCACCGATGCTGGAATTTTTAAAAACAGACGTATACAGGGCGACCGCTTCTTCGGCGTTGGAGTCAAACCATAAACATGGGTAGATTTTCTGCATAATTACCTCTCCATTTGATAGCAGGTCTATGTAGATTTCATCATAGCCATTTCATGGAAAGTTTCCAGCGTTTGTCCAGGCCGTGTGAAGCCAGACTCTAACCTCATCATCCAAATCCGTGAGGGAGTGAATCTCCAGGTGGTGCATGAAGCGTCCGCGCGCGGGCTCAACGATCTGTTTCCAGCGCGGCGATGGATCGCGCTGCGGAAACGCAATGGATAACACCAGCGGGGCAGCCCTGCGGTGCACATGTTTTTCCGGAACCCAGACCCAGGCGAATGGCTTTGTGTGATGCAAAGCGATCTGGCTTGTTGTCACCCTGAATGTGATGGGGGTCAACCCATCCGTCAAATCCAACAACCGATCAAAAAGCCGCCTGGATTCCGAGTAGTCGGAGAAGTATTCATCCACATTCATTGTATGGTTTCATGATACTCATGTTGCCGCCAATATAAAAATAGTTTTAAGACAGGTATTGACTTAATTATTTATCTTGTTATAATAATTCTAAATAAAGAAATATTCTAAATAATATGAACACATTTGAAACCCTTACCCAAACCTTGAAGGAAGCCGGGCTGCGAATCACACCACAGCGCATGGCCATCTGTAAGCATCTTATTGAAACAGAAACCCACCCGACGGCAGGTATGATCTTTGATGATCTTCACCGGCAATTCCCCACCCTGTCTCTGGCAACCGTGTACAACACGTTGGACGCGCTGGTGGGACTGGGCGCGGTGAACGTGCTGGGGCCTGCGGGTGACGGCCGCGTGCATTTTGACGCGGATACCGACCCGCACATCAACCTGGCCTGCACATCCTGCCACCGCATCATTGATATTGACTCGGATCAGGTTGTCAGTCTTCAGGCCGAAGTCAGCCGGGCTTCGGGGTACATGGTCAGGGGAGCTCGCATTATGTATTACGGGCTATGTCCCGATTGTCAATCAAATTTTGAGGAAAGTCAAAAAGGAGATATAAATGGAAACAACTGAAAAGGAAGTTATTCCCATGCCGCGCATTGGCGAAAAAGCACCTGAATTCAAAGCCGTCACAACCCAGGGCCCCATCAATTTCCCGGCCGATTATTCCGGAAGCTGGGTGATCTTATTCAGCCACCCGGCGGACTTCACCCCGGTGTGCACCTCTGAATTTATGACCTTCGCCTCGCAGGAAGAAAAATTCGCGAAAGCAAACTGTAAACTGGTCGGTCTCTCGGTTGACGGTTTGTACAGCCACATTGCCTGGCTGCGCACCATCAAAGAAAAGATCGAATACAAAGGCATGAAGGATGTTGAGGTCAAATTCCCGTTGATCGAAGACATCACCATGGAAGTGGCCAAGAAGTACGGCATGATCCAGCCGGGCGAGAGCAACACCAAGGCTGTTCGCGCCGTGTTCTTCATCGATCCAAAGGGGATCATCCGCGCCATCATCTATTATCCACTCAGCCTGGGCCGCAATTTTGACGAACTGTACCGCGCGCTGGTGGCCATGCAGGCGGCAGACGCCTTCTCCATTGCCACCCCGGCCGACTGGCAGCCCGGTGACGAAGTCATCGTCCCCACCGCCGGTTCCTGCGGTGTGGCCAAGGAGCGCATGGAGAACAAGCAGGACATGAAGTGCTACGACTGGTTCTTCTGCACGAAACCCCTATCCAAAGAGACCGTGCTGGATACGGTCTTGAAGAAGAAGTAGATCAACGTTTGATGCAAACGGGAGAGTTCATGCAACTCTCCCGTTTTTTTATGATGGATAACACTACAGGTTTCAGGTTGGCACATCTATAATGGGGGAAAGTAAGAAATTACGATCATTAACTGACATACAAAGGACAGGAAATGAAAAATCGTTCACTCCTTATGATCCCCGGCCCCATCGAGTTTGACCCGGCTGTGCTGTCTGCCCTGGGCGCGCCGACCACCGGCCACCTCGCGCCGAACTTCATTGAAGCTTTCGGTCAGGCGCTGGAACGCACGCGCACCCTGTTCCAGTGTAAAGACGGCCAACCCTTCGTGCTGGCCGGCACGGGCACGCTCGGTATGGATACCGCCTGCGCCAACCTGGTGGAAGCGGGTGATAAAGCCCTGGTGGTCAACACGGGCTATTTTGGCGACCGCATCGGCGCGATCCTCGAACGCTACGGTGCTAGTGTGACCCATGTGAAACCCGCACCGGGTGTGCACCCGGCACAGGCTGACGTGGAAACGGCATTGAAAGCCGGTAAGTACAAGGTCATGACAATCACCCACGTGGATACCTCCACCGGAGTGCTGGCGGACGTAAAAGGTTTGGCCGCGCTTGGCAGGAAATACGGCGCGCTGGTTATTGTCGACGGCGTGTGTTCTGTGGCTGGTGAAGAATTGGATATGGATGCCTGGGGTGTGGATGTGGCTTTCACCGCCTCGCAGAAGGCGGTCGGTGTGCCGCCCGGACTGGCGCTGCTGGTGGCCTCACCGAAAGCGCTCGAAGTACTCAAAGCCCGCAAGTCCCCGGTGGGCAGCTACTATGCCGATTGGAACAACTGGCTGCCGGTCATGCAGGCGTATGAAGCCCGCAAAGCGGCTTACTTCGGCACCCCGGCGGTCAACCTGGTGTTTGCCCTGAATGTGAGCCTCGGGCAGATCCTGCAGGAAGGGCTGGAAGCCCGTTTCGCCCGGCACGCACGCATCAGCAAAGCGGTCAAGGCAGGCATTGCCGCACTGGGTATGGGGCAGGTGCCGCAAAGCGATTCTGTGGCGGCGCACACCATGACGGCGCCGCGCTTCCCGGTTGGTGTGACCGGCGGCGATTTGATCCCGGCCATTGGCAAAGCCGGTGTTACCCTGGCTGGAGGCCTGCATGCCGAGATCAAGAACGAATACTTCCGCATCGGGCATATGGGCGCGGTCACCCAGGGTGATGTGCTGGCCACGCTGGGCGCCATCGAAAGCGGACTGGCCGCCTGCGGATACAAGTTCCAGCCGGGAACAGGATTGGCGGCGGCGGTTAAGGTCTTTACCTCCATTTAAAAATTCTGAACTCAATGGCAGCAAAACCAAACGAGACCCCTTCGGGTCTCGTTTTTAATAGTATTCGCAAATTGATTTTAGAAAGCCTGCTCGGTGGGGCGCACCAGCACTTCGTTGATGGCCGAACGCCACGGCCGCGTCACAATGAAGGTGATGATGTCGGCGATATCCTCTGATTCAAGCGCGGTGATGCCGGCAAAGGGTTTCATGGTCTGGGCGGCCACATCGGGCTTCATGTGGGTGGTCAACTCAGTGGCCACCACACCCGGTTCCACCACCGATACGCGCACGTGCCGGCTGGTGACTTCCTGACGCAGCGACTCAGTGATGGCCACCACGCCGAATTTGGTGGCGTTGTACACCCCGGCGCCCACGCGGGCGCGCCGGCCGGCCACCGAGCTGATGTTGACCATATCCGCCACGTTGCGCGGAGAATCCGCGGCAGCTTTCAACAGGTGGGGAAGTGCGGCGTGCGCCGTGTAAAGGACCCCTTTCAGGTTGACATCAATCATGCGCTCCCATTCTTCCATGGGGGCGTTTTCCATGTTGCCCAGCAGCATGAGACCGGCATTGTTCACCAGTGTGTCCAGGCGGCCAAACGCGCTGACCGTCTGCTCCACGATCGAGGCAGCTTCCTGTTGTTTGCTCACATCCGCGGTCAGCACCAGGGCTTTGCCGCCCTGCGAGGTGATCGAGGCAGCCAGAGCTTCCAATCGATCCCGGCGGCGGGCTGCCAGCGCCACAGCCGCTCCCTGCGCGGCCAGTTGGCGGGCGGCGGCTTCACCAATCCCACTGCTCGCTCCGGTGACCAGCGCCACGGTTCCATCCAATCGTTCCGTCATGGTTGTTCTCCTGTAAAGATTTGTTCATCACACATATTGTAATGGTTGCTTACCTTTGGATTTTGTACGCGCTCATGAATTCATTGCCGGGGTTGGAATATGTCCACGTTGTCAAAACTGACCGAATAGCCGTTCTCATCCGCGTTTGGAAGGGAATACACATAGAAAGTTCCATATCCTGTTTCAGGCAGTGGTTTTTTCACATCCACCTGACCCACCAGTTTATCGTTCACAAAGACCGTGATGTTATCCAGGTAACAACTGATGGCAATGTGGTTGACCGCGGTGGGCGGCGATTTCATCGAGGGCGCGGGTTGCCAGTATTGTCCAACGGAGTTCACTTTGGTGAGAGCCATTTGCACCCCGTTATTGATCTCCGCGATGGTGTATTCCCGGGTTTCCAGATCAAATTCGACGTAATACAAATTATCGTCATCTTTGTACTGACATTCCACGCCAAAGGTACCATCCTGCACTCCGGACGGGCCTTTGACATCAAAGGCGATCTCATAGGGAATAAAGTCAACGGGAAATTCCGACCTGGCCTGGAAAGCCGATTCTCTGGCATGCAAGGTATAGACGCCATTTTTGATCAGCACCGATTCAGAATCGTTTTCCGATTGATACCAATTCAGGGCATCGGAAGAGAAGTCGTCAAAAATGCGGTAATCCGACCGTTCCTGTTTGCCGGTCAATTTCGGGACAGACTGGGGAGATTCTTCAGGCGGTAAAATTTCTTCTGTCGCCTCTTCAACCTGAGATTCTTCATCTGGAGGCTCGATTTCTTCCGGTAAAGTTGTAAGGGTGCGGGTCGGTTTGGGTTTTACGGGAATTGTGGGTGATGGGGCCGGTTTTGCTGCTGTCGGATTCACTGCCACAGGGAAAGTGGCAACCTGTTCCGTGGGTGGAGGAGCCGAATTTTCCTCCGCCGGTTGGGTTTCTGGCTCATCACCAAGATCTATTGTTATATAGTCCGATAGATGAGTATCCGATTGGGAAAGAAAATATGCTGCTCCTCCGCCCATTACAACCGCACAGCATAAGAGAATACCCAAAATTGCCGCCACAATGATGACTGTCTTCCATGGAAATCCCGAAGATCCGCTCATCGACATTCTCCTTCTGCCTTAATGACCGGCAATAAAGTTTCGGTAATACGGATCATCCGCCTGATCCACCTATTATTGTAGTAAATGTAAAGGCTGAAACAAAGCATCAACTCGAAATCCAGTGATCAGATCTACCGGCGGATTAAAGCCCCGGGAACGTGTACTCTTCCTGCATGCACTTTTTCAGCATCGGCACCAGGATGCCCTGCGCCTGGTAGAGGGGAGCGGATCCATACTGTTTGCGTACATATTCCTGGCGGTAAGTCACCAGCTTTTGGGTCAGATCGACCAGGAAGAACTGGCCCACCTCGCCACCTTTGAACGGCACCAGGTAAGTACGCTGTGCGTACTCCATTACTTCCGCGTCGAACCCGGTTTCTGACAGGGCGATGACCGCCATGTTGGGGATGGTCATGCGGAGAAGATGCGGGACTTTGAACTTCGCGTTCACAAAGTGATTGAAAGCACGGTATGCATCGATCAAATGATCTTTGCGTCCGAACAGGTCATTGTCCCAGTCCAGGAACAGGAAATGATCAATGACTTTTGAGACGATCAGCGGGTAGGGTTGGGGGGATGAAACATACAGCAGTCCCCGGGTTCCCTCCAATACCAGTCGGGTGTCCAGCAGGTAGCCTTTTCCCTGCAATTCCGATGACATTCTCTGGATCAGCGTTTGGACTGCGTTCATGACCGGCTCCGTTTTATGTAAAAGATGGTTAATTCTTGCAGAAGCCGGCAGATTGTTCCATATAAAGCAGGTAAAACCTGTCCGTGGTTGGATCAATGCCCGTTACGGCGGCGTTCCTGCACCACGGCATGCCGGCCGAAATTGTCTTTCTCGTTATACCCGATCAGGGCGAAAGCCGGGTCCGGGTTGATCCCGGCTTCTTCGGCGGTGACATACAGGTTGGCCAGCGCGAGGATGTAATCCCGCCAGTCGGGGTAGCCTTCCTGTAGAATAGAGGCCCCCAGACCAACCTCCAGCCATTGAACGTCTCTGGTCTCGCGCAGCCTGTCCGCCGCGGTATACATGTACCCCAGGAACGCGCTGGCCAGACCGGTTTTCTCTTTAAGGGTAATCAGAATCCAGTAACGGTCATATGGGGCCGGTTCACGCAGGGCACGCAGGCAAAGCTCCCTGAACAGATCTTCCGTGTTGGAGGATGACGGCACATTGATCAGCAGGGTGGAGTAGGGGAAATCCCCTTCGAGCGATCTCAATTGGTCAAGCAGGGATTGAAGGGATGGGTCAGGTCCGGGCAGCGACATGCAATAATTCCATTATGAGTGAATTATTACATAGATCACGCCGGATTTTTTGGCCATCCCTGTGATTGGAAATTCAATATTATTAAACATGCACAGAACACGCTGCTTCCCCTACCCGGACGAAGGCAGGTCGTTCATTCGCCAGAATTTTTCCATTCGTACTCCCGAGGAGATTAACGAAGGCATGCAAATACTAGAGAAGGTGATGATGAGGAAAACAAATTAGACAAAAAGAAGTCTCTATATTTCACGAAGATAAAAATTTATAAAAGATAAAATACAGAAAAAACAAAAATTTTGTTTTATTCTAATACCGAAAAATCCTTAATATTTAGCAATCGCCAACCAGAGCCACTTCTTGAAAGTACTCCACTTACTCTTACAATCTGCCAATTTTTGTGAGCGTTAATTGCTTTATTGTAGTCTTCGCGTTCCAAGTCAAGGATTATGTCTGTTGCTCTTTTGGAATCAGGAATCTGACCACGAAGTATTACAGCTCTATGTGTTTGTTGATTAAAAGGATTATCTGAAGCAGTTAATGCACGAATATTTCCACTCAAGACAATCATTTCGGGTTTTCTAATTTTTAGTTGCTTTGCTACATATTCAAGAATCTCATATCCATTTTCATGAATACGGACATTAATATTTTCATCAAGATCACTACCTTGTTTGATTTTCGGTGACCAGACAATTTTATATTCAACTGATGAGCGTCTTTCATTAGAAATACCAATAATTGATGAACACATATTTGAATTAAATCCACTTGCAAAATCGTGTAAAAGCACTTCGTAATCTTGTTTCTCCTCCGCTACCTTAGTGTAATTCAATCCCCGAGCAATTCGTTCAACTATTCTTCTTTCAAAAGGAATATCCGATTTTATTATTGCTGGAAGATTCTCTTCAAAATTTAATCTTGTCTGAATGAATTTATTCGGAAGAGAGAGACGAGGTGCATGGATAGTAAAACCAAAACTCCCCCTAAATGTATGACCAAAGAGAAATTTTTTTGTTATTTCTCTGGAATAAGGACTTGCATACCTGAAATAAGGCTTAGCATCATGCTCTGCTGTACCAGAAAACTCTATCGTTCTTTTTAAATTCTTTATCTGGTTAAACGCGAGTGGTAGTTCAATTGCATCTGAATCTAACTGATCAGAATTTTTAATGAATATCTGATCCCTATCATAATAGAGTATGCTTTGAATAATTATTTGTGATTGTTCATTCTTAACTGCTGATAACAATTCAATTGCTTTATTTATATAATTTTCTAATAAGGTTTCATCCGACTTATTTTTAGGGAGAACTAATTCCAATGGTTTATTTTGGTTATCATTTTCTCCATGCAGAATAAACCAATTTTTATTGTTAATATCATCTAATACCCATCCTGAAAGAGTCAAGAAAGGAATTAAATTGTTTTGAATATCAATTTTTTTTCGAAAATTTCTAAGGTCTGAAGAATTCATTACATATTCTCTAATTTTGCATATTCCATTAGATTACGACAGTTTTCTGGATTGAATATTTGATTCCTTGGAATGTGAATTGTTTTGGATGCTGTATTTTCTGTCAAGTCTCCAGAAACTATAAACCAATAACAACAGTTTCTAAGCTCAAGACAGTCCTCGGACAAAATCAATCGATCAGCTGGTAGTTCTGGAACGCAAAATAAAACTAAAACAATCAAGCCAGATCTTCGGGAAATAAGTTTATTAAATGCTTCAGCTTCGAGAGCATAAGATATATCATTTTTATTCTTAGTAAAAATGTGAGTTGATTTTAATTGAACATCGAACTGAAAGCCCGATGATACCAATTTCCCACTTTTTAATTCCTGAATTTCAGATATAACAGCATCCACCCCATAATCTTGTTCTTGCATTTGGCATATATATCCAGCTTGTGCAACAACTGCAGATAAGTAAGACTTGCTTAAATATTCCTTTTTATGATTATCAGGCATCATATCATTTACCTGCATAAAAAAAATAATTCACCATATGACTCCCCGATCTTGGTTACATTGTCGCTATAATATTCTCATTATTTATACAGTTATTTTCAAGGATAGAAAATAACTAATAATTCATTACATTAATATAATGCATAAAAAATCAAAATTATTATCATTAAAAAAACAAATATATAA
The DNA here is from genome assembly GCA_964420995.1 of uncultured Leptolinea sp. Classification (GTDB taxonomy): domain Bacteria; phylum Chloroflexota; class Anaerolineae; order Anaerolineales; family Anaerolineaceae; genus Leptolinea. The sequence continues at coordinate 22,651 of CAYQUX010000037.1, forward strand.
ACTTTATAGTGAACTGCACGAATTATTTTTGTAAAATTTTTATGGTATCCTCTTTTTATAAAATTTTATTCCCGGCAGTATTCC
>CAYQUX010000038.1:0-22525 GCA_964420995.1 uncultured Leptolinea sp.
TTGTTAGTCTACTTGATCAGGACATTTTTCGTGTCTACTTTTTCGCTCTTATCCAGATTGGGAGAAGGTGCCTTTTGACAGCTACTTTTTTATAGGTGTGTGCTATCCCTAACGCGGGATTCGGAAAAAAACCAAACCCATAGAGTCTTTATGGACCCTATGGGTTTCGTTGCCTCAAAATATTTCTAAAAAGGTGGGGGCTTTACTTCTTGTAGAGCACCACAGCCTTGTCTTTTGTCTCCACACTTTCCGCGATCTTGACCTCCACCACGGTCAGGCTGTCTTTGGGAATACCGAAGATGAAATCCACCTCGCCGACGGTATCCTTCTTTTCGCTGGCGTAATAGCTCTTCAACGCGCCGCCGTTCTTTTCCCAGCCTTCGTACACCGTTTCTTTGACCCCGTCTGAGAAGGTCACGCTGATATACGTCTTGTCGCCGATGACCTTCTTGTACATTTCGCTCGAATCGGTCATAAAGTACACATTGGCCGTCTTTTTACCCTTGGCGTAGGAAGTTTCCTTGCCAGTGGTGGAATTGGGATCCATCGGTTTGCTGGTCTCGCTGATCTCCGACTTGACGAACTTGAAATTCACACCTTTGAACACAGCCGTGTTCACCTGGGCGGATGCCGGGGTGACGTTGAGGAAGTTGGTGAAATCGGGTGTGGGCGTGATGGTGATGGTCGGCGTCTCTGACGGGATGGGGGTCAGGGTGGCGGTTTCCGTCGGGATGGGTGTATAGGTCACGGCCGGCAGGAACATGGCTTTCTGGGTCAGAGCGGCCATGGTTTTGGGCAGTGATTCAAGCTGGTCGTTGTTGCCGCAAGCGGCCAGCAGACTCGATAACACCATGAAGATCAGGCAAATTACCGCTATTCTGTATTGGGTTCTCATGGAATTCCTCCCGGGGTGCGGTCAGGCAAACCCGACCGACCCCAATCAGTGCGCTGCCGTAGGAAGAGACCCGGTCAAATGGCACCTTCTCCAAATCCTGCCTTCCGGATTGAGGGAAGGCTGTGAAGGGGGTCTTGTCCCGGCAACGCTGCTCAATTCGTCACAGGGATACCTAATTCTATCAAATCTCTGGGCTTGCTGCTTTTTTGCCCGCGCAGGCCGGGTAAAATAAGCGTATGAAATCCGCTCCGCTTACCCGAAACGCTGTGCTTCTCCGTGCCCTGATCGCGCTGCCAGGCGGCGTTCTGTTCGCCTGGCTGACCCGTAACATGTGGGCGCCAATCCTCTCAGGCGGTATCCCTTTCACAGACCGCAGTCTCCCTGTCCAGACCCTCATGCTGGTCATGGTGTCCGGGTTGTTCGCCCTGCTCATTTGGGGGTTGATCCGCGTCAATGACTGTATGGATGAACACACGCTGATCAAACCACATGCTTTTCTGGCTTTTCTCGGCGGGTTGACCGGCGCGCTGGTCTTTTACCTGATCTACGGCCCGGGCACGCTGGATACCGGGCGGGTGGACTGGCTGTTCATCCTGGGTGATAACGCCCAGCACTACCTGGGCTGGGTATTCTACCGAAATGACCCATGGACATTCCCCATCGGTTTCAGTACCAGCCTGGGATACCCCACCGGAACCTGTATGTGTTTCATGGATTCCATCCCGTTGCTGGCCATTCCGTTAAAGGTATTCAACTTCCTGCTGCCGGCAACTTTCCAGTACTTTGGATTGTGGACATTATTGAGTTTCACCTTGCAGGGATTATTTGCCGCGTTGCTGCTTTACGAAGTATCCGGCAGCCGGCTGGCCGCGTTGATCGCCCCCGCTTTCTTCTGCACAGCGGATATCCTGCTGTTTCGCGTGTTCCGCTACACACCGCTTTCCGGCCAGTGGATCATCCTCTTCGCGCTTTACCTGTTCTTCCTTAACCGGCGCGGCACCCAATATGACCACCTGTGGCCTATGGTGCACATCATGGCGGTGTTGATCCAGGGATATTTCTTCGTGATGACCTTCGTGGTGTTCTGCGGTGCCCTGCTGGAACGGTATCTGAAAGAGCGCAAGATCATCCCCGTCTTGCGCGACCTGACGGTCAGTCTGGCTTCCACGGTGCTGGTCATGTGGATGGTTGGTTTTTTCACTGCCTCGGTGGATATGTCGGACGCCGGACTGGGCTATTTCAAAGCCAACCTGAATGCCTTCTTCAATCCCCTGGCGGGATGGTCGCGCTTCTTTTCCCCGCTTCCGTTGGACGATAACACCTACGCCTTGAACGTGAATTACCTGGGAGCGGGGATCATCCTTCTTTTCCTGGTCGGCCTGGCTGCCTTTATTTTACGGAAGAAAAAATTCGACCGCGGGATGATCGCGCGACAGGCTGGATTGCTGGTCATCATCCCCGTGCTGGGGATCTTCGCCCTGAGCAACGTGATCACCTTCAACGAGCACGTGCTGTTCAGCTATACCCTTCCCGACCCGATTCTCAAACTATGGGGTGTGTTCCGCGGAACGGAGCGTATGCTCTGGCCGATCTATTACCTGGTGTTCATCTTTGCCATCGGGCAGGCGCCGCGCCTGAGCCGCCGGCCGCTGGTGACGGTCGTCATCCTTCTGGCCGCATTGACGGTGCAGGTGACCGAGGTTTTTCCGCAGCTCCAACATTTCCATGCCCAATTCAGCGATCCGCAGGGCAGGCGTACTCCGCTGCGTTCGCAGTTCTGGGAGGATGCGGCTGAAGGATTTAAATCCGTGGTGATCCTGCCGTTGAGCCTGGATAACTGGGCTCCGCTGACCCGCTACGCCGCGGAAAACCGCCTGAACATCAACTACTCTTATTACGCGCGGCAGAGCCCCCTTCTGGAACCGGCTTCACAGCAAAAGATGACCGAATTGACTGCCGGCAAAAGCCAGCCGGGGGAAATGTACATCATCAAGAGCCCCGACCTGTTTAGACAGGTCTGCGCGCGATACGGGCAGACGGATTACCTGGCGTATGTTAATGGTGAATGGGTGCTTGCCCCCGGTCATGTTCCCCCCACGGCAGGGTACAGGGACGCGGCTATTACCGGGAAGATCGCCAACTGCGCCGGATTGTCTTTACCAAATTTTCTGAACCATTATGCCGATAACGTGATCCTTATGGCAGGCATGGAGGATGTGTCTTTCCTGCGTACTTACAGCGTGCTTACAGTTCCATCGGCACCGGAATTGAAATTGGAATGGCCTTCGGGATCCGGATCCAGTTTTATCGGCATAATCGCTGAGAACCGGGTGAAGGTCTACCGGCAGGGGCCGCAAAAGCTCGATTTCACCCTGCTCAAAGGGACGGCGCGGGAAGGTATCACCAGCCCGGTGGACGTGCAGATGATCAGCGCCGGGCGGACTACTGGAGAAGAGGATGCCGTCATTATGGTCAACGGCAGGGATTACTCTTATCACCGTAATGGACTGAACCTGGTGGTGATCGACCCCAATACCGGCGAAGTGCTGGATACGGCCCTGTTCCCCCCGCCGGCGGAATGATCGTTCAGGCGTTCTCTACGTAATTGACCGGCGCCTTGCTGCCGTTGCCAAAATCCCACCAGTGGATGCCGGTGGTACCCAGATTGGTCATTTCGGTGAAACGCACCGTCCAGCGCCGGGAACGCTCACCCTTGCGCAGGCTGTGAAAATTACCCATGTAAATCGTGTTGATCCTGCGGTCTTCATCCCGCAGGTAGACGATCACCCGGTCCACTTTCTTCACCAGGTCGGGATTCAAGATCCAGCTTCCGGTCTCGCCTTCCCCGGTGTTGTCGATATGAAAATCCTGCCCGTGGGTAAAAAAGACAATGGCTGATTGCCCCGGGGCAAGCAAATCTCTGGCGTTCGTGATCTTCATTCGCTGACCTGTCCTTTCACAGGACGCCAATCATACCCCTTTTTTGAGAATGGTTAAGAAACGGTCAATGACTTTCGACCAGCGCCATCACGTTATCGGCGAAGATCGCGAAGGTGGATTCCCAGACATCCAGCGCCTGCTCGCCTTTGGGGGTCAGAACCGGGCAGCAAACCTCCGGCATGGCGGCCACATCTTTTGTGTCTTTTACCTTCACACGGCTGATATATCCATCGTCAACCATGCCGAGGATCAATTTGATGTAGTTCGACGGGGTCAGGCGCAGGTCAAAAATGGACGGCAGTTTGTGGTGGTCGCGCACGTCCACCAGCACACGGGTGAATTGTGGGGATTCCGGCTCGTCAACGGTACCCAGGCACAGCGCCCGGGACCCGCCCGGCAGCGCGGCGATCTTCCCGGCCAGCTTTTGGTCCGCCTTTTGCAGGTGGCGCAGGTGGATCTTGACCGATTCATCGTCCACCTGGTGGCTGTAGCACAGGCACAGCATGACCTGCGCCTTGACGTAGCTGTGCGCCAGGTCAACGGCGATCAAAAAATTGGGCAGGGCGGCTTCCCACAGATGCTGCCTGGCCTGCTCCATTCCCATGCTAAAAGCGTTGTGAAGCTGGGTGGCCTGTTTCTTATCCGCGAATAAGCTCTGTAGAAGACTCATGGTATCCTCTCCATATCATCGTCTTCGATCCGGCCGGCCTGTCCCCCTTCTACCTTAACTATACAATTTTTAACCCCCGTTTTTCAAGGGTTAAAACAAAATGAAAACCGAAACATTGCATTCCCCGAATTTGAACTCCCTATCTGCGGCAGTTGGAAATGATTAATTGTACGATCAGTCTTTGAAATTCTCAAATCTGGCAGGCCTTTTGATCCAAATTACCTCAAGATTCAACCTCTTACTCCTTGATTTTAAAGACAGCATCTAGTCGCTGCCAGGTGAGCGCGGCTGTGCTTTGGTTCAACCGCGTGACCAGTTTGTTTTAGAATCCTTAATCACATACACAAATAGAACCTCAAGTTTGCTAAACTGACAGTTTTTTTGAATTCATATTATTTTACAAATATTGATTTTAACAATTTCCCTGTATTTAAATCAATAGTATCTGAAAAACCACTGTATGAATATGCTATAAAAAGATCGTTATAATATTTTATGCTTGTATAAGATTCAATATCTTCTCTTTTAATTCCAAAAATATTTTTTTTCCTCGGAGATTCCACCTCCCACACAACTTCTCCAATTGTATTCATTCTTATGAGATTCTTTCTTTTCTTTTTGCGAGCTTCTAGATAATTCAGAAGTAATATGAAATCATTTGAATTTGGTATGGGATAAATATCTTCTGCGCTTATTCCAAATGGCTTTCCTTCAAATAGCACATTTTTTCCATCAACTTCTGTAATTAGAAGTTTGCCTTTATCAATGTTTATCTTTATATTAAATGTGTCCATTTTGTCTCAATCCTTCGAGAATTTTATTGATACGATGGACTGGAATTAATGGCATAAGTGGGTAGCGGGTAGGGTGGGATCGCCTTTGATCCCACCACAACATCATTCTCCACTTCCCTTATCCATCAATGTCTTTTCAGCCATTCCACCCCGTCCTTCCGGATATATTCCCTGCCTCACATACCGGTGAAAACTTGACCACGGCCATTCTGACAACCGTTTCACAAACCCGTGTTTCTTTGGAATGAAGTGAATGTAATCAATAAGTGCGTTCAGATGGCGGTTGAACGTAATTACCGTGAAACAATAAATTCCCCCGGGTTCACGTAAACGGCGGCAATTGGTCATAATCAATTGTACATCCGGGAATGGGATGCGCTCAAACGCGAGCACACCCTGCTGTTTTTCAAGGGTAAAAAGAAAAATCTAATACAACGGTAGGGTAGAAGCATCCGGGCAGAAACAAATGGGAGCACTCGGGCGTTATTTCCGGATGCTTCTACCGAATTCATGCAGAGGAATCATTTAATCTCATGAAGATTTCCCGATCGGCCGGCGGGTAAAGCAGGCGGAGGAACATTGATTTTCCACCCTGGATTTCACGCCGCCTGCTTTACCCCTACCCGTTATTCGTGTGGCAACGTTTGGTGTGGACACTTGAAAAGTGCATCAAGTGCAGGCAACCGTCCACCCCTACATTTTGCATTCCTTATCCATGGCAGGTAAATGTTATTTAAAACAACCGTTTAAACGATATTTACGCCGCCCGCAATAAACCCGGCCACCAGGATGAAATGACACAGGCATCCCAGGATCACAAAGATGTGCCAGACCTCGTGAAAGCCAAACACACCCGGCACGAAGTCCATTTTTCGGGTGATGTAGATCACCGCGCCAATGGTGAAGAACAACCCGCCGGCCACCAGCCAGGCTACGGCCGCCGCGGGCATGCCGGTCACGATCTGCGGGATGGCAAAGACGGCCAGCCAGCCCATGATCAGATAAATACCGGCGTTTAACCAGCGCGGCGCGTGGATCACGAAAACTTTCACCGCGATGCCGGTCAACGCGAAAAGCCAGACGGCGGCCAGCAGCCCCCAGCGGTAGTAGCCGGTGAAGAACGTCAGGCATACCGGGGTGTACGTCCCGGCGATCAACAGGTAAATGGCGGAATGATCCAGCTTGCGCAGGCGCAGCATCTTTTGCGGGGAAGCTTCTGTCAGGTGATAAACGGCGCTGGCCGCGAACATCAGGGTCAGGCTGAGGCCGTAGATGAACAGCGCCAACTCGCGAGAAGGGTCGCCCCTTCCGAGAACGAGCAGGATGATCAGGCCGACGGCAGAAACAATGGCGGCGCCCAGATGGGTCAGGCCGCTGACGGGTTCACGAAATTTGATGTTCATTCGGGTGGTGTGCTCCTCAATGCAAGACTTCATCAACTTTACCCGCCCGGGCGCAGATTATCATGTGTCAAAAGTGAGGTTTGATACTGGAAGCAAGTGCTACTATACAGATAACCGGGTTACAATGTTGCCCACTTCAATGGGTAGTAAGAACTGTGCCGGTAAAGGTCCCTGGTATGAAGTCTCTTTATAAAGTGTTTCTGGTGGAAGATGAAGTGGTCATTCGCGAAGGCATCCGCGAACGCATAGACTGGAAAGCCAACGGGTTGGACTTCTGCGGCGAAGCCTCGGATGGCGAGATTGCCCTGCCGATGATCCAGTCACTGAAGCCGGATATTATGATCACCGATATCAAGATGCCGTTCATGAACGGGCTGGAATTGGCGCGCATTGTCCATGAGACCATGCCGGACGTTCGCACCGTGATCTTGAGCGGGCATGATGAGTTTGAGTACGCGCGCGAAGCCATCAAACTGGGGGTGGTCGATTACCTGCTCAAACCGGTCAGTCCGGCGGAATTGCTGGATGTTTTGTTGAAGATCTCCCGCCAGTTTGACCAGAACGCCGCCGAGCTGGAACGCTTGAAGGGCATCCAGGAAAACCAGAACCTGCCGATCCAGCGGGACAGGCTGCTCATGCAGCTTGTGCTGGGCGGCGTTTCCAGCATGGAAGCGCTGGAAAAGAGCATCCAGCTTAAGATCAACCTCATCGCCCGCTGCTACGGTGTGATCCTCATCCGCGCCGAATTCTACAAAGAGCAGCCCGACCGGTTTGATTACGACCGCTACGAGAAGGCCGAAGCGATCATCACCGACGTGGTCAACCGCGAATCGGACGTCATTTCGTTCAAGAAGGGGCTGGGTGAAACCGTCGTCATACTAAAGAATGACTCCATCAGCCACCTGGAACAGGACTGCTACCTGTTGACCGAAGCCGTCAAGGAAGAGGTGCGGCAGAAGACAGATTCACAGGTCAGCATCGGGGTCAGCGCGCCGTGCGAACGTCTGGGCGACCTGCCGCGTGCCTTTTTTGAAGCCCTGATCGCCGCGCAGCCCTTCACCTCGGCCGCGCCGGTTTTGCCGGAGCCCGAGTCCCTTCGGCCGGATGAGTTGCTGGCGCTGGACCAGACCGCGACGGACAAATTCCTGAGTTACGGCATCAAGAAAGACTGTGATGAGTACTTCAAGGCGTATATCAGCCCGGTGGTGAAGAACGGCAAGGTCAAACGCCTGCTGTTGGAGTACATCTTCCTCGATATTTTGCTCACCGCCGCCAACTTTATCAATGACCTGGGGGGCGACGCCAGCGTCGTCCTGCCCGAGTTGCAGCATTGCGAGACCCTGGCGGCCAACCTGAACACGCTGGATGAAATTCAAGCCCGGGTCAGGCAGATCATGACACAGGCGCTGGATTTTCGGGATAAACGCTCCGGCAGCCAGACGGCGGCCCTGGTCGGCAAGGCCCGCCAGTATATTGACGATAATTTCCGCAGACCGGATATCTCACTGAATTCTGTGGCGGCGCATATCAACCTCTCTCCCAGCCACTTCAGCGTGGTATTCAGCCGCGAAACTGGTGAAACGTTCATCGGCTATCTGACCAATCGGCGCATTGAAAAAGCCCGCGAATACCTGCGGTCATCGTCCATGCGCACCTCCGAGATCTCTGACCGCGTCGGGTACGAGAATCCGCATTACTTCAGTACGGTATTCAAAAAGGTCACCGGATTTTCTCCCACCGAATACAGGAACCAGAATGTGAATGCCGGATGATCCGGCCCATAGTCCGCGATCCAGGGAAGAAGAATATGTCAGAACTAGATAGAACCAGCAGTTTTCTCTCGCAGGTTATGGCCTGGTTAAGCCGCCGGCTGCCGGGCAGGCCGCCGGTTCACCTTTCCATCCGCTTGAAGATACTGTTGTCCTTCCTGCTGGTGATCTTCCTGATCGCCAGCGTGAATATCTCCCTGGTCATCCTGGCCCTGGATTACAAAAGCCAGTATGACGTGATGATCAACAACATCACCACCGCCAATAAACTGAACGGCTACGCCAAATCGGCCATTGATTCCGCCACCTGGGATATCGTCAAAGGCAAGGTGGCGTTTGATGAAGGCAGACAGTATGAAATTCTGGATGACATTACGAATACGCTGAATCAAATGTCCGCGGCGACAGATTCGGAAAGCGGCCGCCAGCAGTTGGAGGTGGTGCGCCGAACCGTTGATACCCTGCGCTATTACGTGGATATGCTCGGCCAGCAAATGCGCGCCGGCAGCAAGTATGATGACAATGTAAAGACGCTGGATAACATCCGCGGCGTCTCGTCGGTTTTCCAGGAAAGCCTTCAGGACTTCATGCTTTTTGAGATCAACCGCACCGGGGAGAAATATAACGAAACCCAGGCCGGCTTTTCCCGCTGGGTGCTCATCAGTACCCTGGTGCTGCTGCTGGTCATTATCATATCCATTCTTCTGGCGCGCGGGATATCCAACAGCATTTATGTGCCCATTAAAAAATTGCAGAACGTTACCGCGACCATCACTCACGAAGACCTGCAGCCCCTGCTGAACAGCAGCAACGCCGATGAGCTCACCGAACTGGGTTTGAGCTTCAACATCATGACGTCGCGCATCCGGCAATTACTGGAAGAAAAAATTAAAGAGCAGGAAAATCTGAAGAAGTCAGAAATGCGCGTATTGCAGGCTCAGATCAATCCGCATTTCCTGTACAACACCCTGGATACCATCATCTGGCTGGCGGAAACCAACCAGACGAACCTGGTAGTGGATATCGTGCGGGCGCTTTCCAACTTCTTCCGCGTTTCGTTGAGCCGCGGCAAAGATTGGATCAAAATCCGCGATGAGATCGAACATGTACGCAGCTACCTGACCATTCAGAAAGTGCGCTACCGCGACATCCTGGATTTCAGCATCGATGTAGAGGATGCCATCATGGACAGCTCCATTTTGAAACTGAGCCTGCAGCCGCTGGTTGAAAACGCCATCTACCACGGCATCAAGAACAAGCGCGGCGGCGGCAAGATTTCCATTCGGGGCTGGCAGGCAGACCCGGCTACCGTGATCTTTGAGATCGCGGATACCGGCATCGGGATGGCCCCCGAAAAACTCAGCCAGATCCAGCAGGCCTTGAAGAACGATGATGCCTCGGTGGAGATCGGGGATAACGGATACGGGATTTTCAATGTGCACAAGCGCATTGAGCTGTATTATGGCATACAGTTCGGCCTGACCATTGAAAGCCGCTATGAGCACGGCACGCTGGTGCGTGTCCGCTTGCCGTTTGAACTTGGAGAATCGAAAAAATTTATACCGGTTTCCAATAATAATTAACCCGACCGAAAAAATCAGAATAATAAACACTGAAAAAGTTGTACTCAATCCTCATCAAATTGAATTGAAGAAAAAATCCTGGCCGTTAGAATGAAATCGTTGAAGTGTGTACAGCTTCATTCAAATCCCCCAACCCAAATTTAATCGAGGAGTAGTGTCATGAAATCCGTCAGCAAGTTGCTCTACGTGGTTTTGATGTTGACAATGGTTTTCTCATCAATGGCCTTCACCATGCCGGTGAATACAACAGCCTCACCTGTCGCAGAAAAAACATACAAAGACCTCGTCGTTGGCTTTGCCCAGATCGGCGCTGAATCCGGATGGCGTGATGGTGAGACCAATTCCATCAAAGAAACCGCCGCCAAACTTGGCGTTACCCTGAAATTCTCTGACGCCCAGCAGAAACAGGAAAATCAGATTAAAGCCGTCCGCTCCTTCATTGCCCAGAAAGTGGATGTCATCGGTATCCCCCCGGTAGTCACCACCGGTTTTGAAACCGTGTTCAAAGAAGCCAAAGATGCCGGCATCCCCGTGATCTTCGTTGACCGCAAAGCGGATGTCCCCGAAGATTACTACGCCACCTTCATCGGCTCCGACTTCGTTCTGGAAGGCAAGAATGCCGCCATCGAACTCGCCAAACTGATGGGCGAAAAAGGCAGCATCATTGAGTTGGAAGGCACCGTCGGCGCCGGCCCGGCCATCGACCGCAAGAAGGGTTTCGATGATGAAATGGCTGCCAACCACAAAGATATCAAGATCCTCGAATCCCAGTCCGGTGATTTCAACCTGGCCAAGGGTAAAGAAGTTGCCCAGGCTCTGATCAAGAAATACGGCAACAAGATCAACGGCATCTATGCCCACAATGATGAAATGGCCCTCGGCGCCATCCAGGCTGTTGAAGAAGCCGGTATGAAACCCGGCACCGAAATCAAGATCGTCTCCATCGACGGCGAAAAAGCGGCTTTCCAGGCCATGGTTGACGGCAAACTGAATGTCACCGTGGAATGCTCTCCCCTGCTTGGCCCGCAATTCTTCGAAGCGGCTTTGACCCTGGCCAACGGCGGCAAAGTTGACAAATGGATCAAATCCAACGAAGGCATCTTCCGCCAGGATACCGCGGCCAAAGAACTGCCCAACCGCGTGTACTAAATCATCCATCCATCCTCATTGAGGACGTCTCAAAAATGCTGGAAGAGAAGCGGCGCCTCGAAAGCGCCGCTTCTCATTTATTCTCAACCAGAAACAGGTACCAAGAAAAGGAAATCCCCGTCATGACAGAAGGCAACGTTATTCTCCAGATGAAGGGTATCGACAAAACCTTTCCGGGTGTTCGGGCACTGTCTTCCGTTGATTTCTCACTCCGCCAGGGAGAGGTGCACGCGCTGATGGGGGAAAACGGAGCCGGAAAATCGACCTTGATCAAAGTGCTTACCGGGGTGGAGCGGCCGGAATCAGGCGAGATCACATTGAATGGAAAATCCATTCAACCCGCGTCTCCGTTGCATGCCCAAAAGTTGGGCATCAGCGCCGTGTATCAGGAAGTCAACCTGTGTCCCAACCTCTCAGTCGCAGAAAACATTTTCATCGGTCGTGAGCCGTTGTGGCACGGCATGATCCATTCAAAAGAGATCACCCGCCGGGCAAAGACCATCCTGGAAGGAATGAATATCAATATCGATGTGACCAGGACCCTGGTAAGTTATTCGGTGGCCATTCAGCAGATGGTGGCCATTGCCCGGGCGTTAAACACAGAAGCGGTCCGCGTTTTGATCCTGGACGAGCCGACATCCAGCCTGGATATTCATGAAGTTCAAAAGCTGTTTGAAGTCATGCGCCAGTTGCGGGATGAAGGTCTGGGAATTATCTTCATTACCCATTTTATTGACCAGGTTTACGAGATATCCAACCGCATCACCGTGCTGCGGCAGGGTGAACTGGTGGGAACATATGAAACAGAGGCATTACCCCGCCTCCAACTGGTTACGAAAATGATCGGCAAAGACCTGGATGACCTTGAAAGTCTATCAAGGATCAAAGAAAGCTCCAATGTCCATGACGAAGCGAAATTATTGTTGAAAACGAAAAAATTCGGATTGAAAGGTTCCGTGCAGCCGTTCGACCTCGACCTGTATAAAGGTGAGGTAATGGGTTTTGCCGGTCTTCTGGGTTCCGGCCGAACAGAAGCCGCGCGCATCCTGTTCGGTGTGGATACGCCCGACAGCGGCAGCCTTGAAATGGATCACCATGAATACAAACACCTGTCTCCGTTCCAGTCCATCCTTAAAGGGATCGGCCTGTGCCCGGAGAACCGCAAGTCAGAAGGCGTCATCGGCGAACTGACAGTGCGCGAAAACATTATCCTGGCTTTGCAGGCCAGCAAGGGATGGTTCAGGTACATCCCGTTGAAACAGCAGTATGAGATCGCCGACAGGTACATAAAAGCATTGCACATCAGCACACCGTCGGCGGATCAATTGATGAAAAACTTGAGCGGCGGCAACCAGCAGAAGGCCATCCTGGCCCGGTGGCTGGCGATCAACCCCCGTCTGCTGATCCTGGACGAACCAACCCGGGGTATCGATATCGGCACCAAGACGGAAATCCAGAAATTGATCCTGCAACTGGCCGAAGAAGGCAAGGCGGTGGTCTTTATCTCTTCCGAGCTGGAAGAAGTCATCCGCTGCAGCCATCGCGTAATGGTGATGCGCGACCGCCGCAAGGTCGCCGAATTGGAAGGCGAAAAGATTGACCAGAACGAAATAATGCATACCATCGCGGGAGCTGCCTGACATGAAAAAACTTAACAATTTCTGGAAAAAGATCAGTTCCAGCGGCCTGCTCTGGACGTTCATCGCCCTGTTCCTCATGCTGCTGGTCAACCTGATCATCAATCCCCAGTTCTTTACCCTTGAAATGAAAGACGGGCATCTTTACGGAAATCTGATCGATATCCTGAACAATGGCGCGCCATTGATGGTTGTGGCGGTGGGAATGACCCTTGTCATCGCCTCCGGCGGTACCGACCTTTCGGTTGGCCCGGTGATCGCCATAACAGGCGCCGTGGCAACCTCCCTCATCGGAGTGAATAGCGGTGTCACCAATATGCCCATGCCGCTGGTTATTTTGATCGCCCTGGCTGTGGCGGCCGGTTTTGGCCTTTGGAATGGTCTGCTTGTCTCACGGGTAGGCGTGGCGCCCATCGTGGCCACATTGATCCTCATGGTGGCCGGCCGCGGCATTGCCCAGATGATAACCAATGGCCGGATTGTGCGCATATTTTACGAACCTTATTTCTTCTTTGGCTCACAGGGATACTGGGTGGTGCCATTTTCTCTGATCGTCGTCGCGCTGGTTTATCTGGTTGCCTGGTTTTTCCTGCGCCGAACCGCGTTTGGTATGTTCCTGGAATCGATTGGTGTCAACACGGAATCAAGCCGGTTCAGCGGCATTAACTCCAGAAATGTTATTCTGGCTGCCTACACCATATGCGGGTTGTGTGCCGGAATTGCCGGCATTCTGGTCAGTTCCAACATGCACAGCGCGGACGGCAATAATGCCGGCCTGTATTACGAATTGGATGCCATCCTTTCGGTGGCGCTGGGCGGCACGGCGTTGGCCGGCGGTCGGTTTTCGCTGGCTGGCAGCTTCCTGGGAGCTCTGATCATCCAGAGCCTGACCACGTCCATCTACTCGCTGGGTGTTCCGCCCCAGTATGTGCTGGTGGTGAAAGCCCTGGTGGTTTTTGTGGTCAGCATGCTGCAATCCGAGAATTTCCGGATGTCCATCAAGGAGAGAATGCTGTTCTGGAGAACAAAAGCATCATGATGACACGATACTTCTCCCGCTTTGACCGTAAATATCTGCCGGTTACCGTTACGATTGTTTTGTTTGTTGTGGCCTTCGCGGCGGCATCCTTCAAGTACACCGGTTTTGGAACTCCCCAGGTGTTTTTCAACATGCTGATCGACAATTCCTTCATTATTATCAGCGCGGTGGGTGTGACCTTTGTACTGATCTCCGGCAACATTGACCTGTCCATGGGCGCCATGATCGCCTTCATCTCGATGGTCTCGGCCGCGTTGACAGAAAATTTGCACATAAGTCCGCTCCTGGCCATCCCCATGGTGTTGGCGCTGGGCACGTTGATCGGCGCCGCCATGGGTTATGTGATCACCTACTACAATGTACCGGCCTTTATTGCCACCCTGGCGGGTATGTTCCTGACGCGCGGTCTGTGCTACGTGATCAGCATTGAGGCCATCAACATTCAGGACCCATTTTACCTGCAGGTGTCGTTGTTCCAGATACCCATGCCGGGAAACAGTTTCATTTCCATAAACGTCGTGGTGATGTTACTCATGGTACTGCTGGGAGTCTACCTGGCGCATTTCACCCGCTTTGGCCGCAACGTGTATGCCATTGGCGGCAGTGAACAATCCGCCCTCTTGATGGGGTTGCCGGTCAAACGCACCAAGGTGCTTGTTTTCACCTTCAACGGTTTTTGCTCGGCGGTGGCCGGGGTGATCTATTCCTTCTATATGCTCTCGGGCTACGGCAATAACGCCAACGGCTTTGAACTGGATATCATCTCGTCAGTGGTGATCGGCGGCACGCTGCTTTCGGGCGGTGTGGGTTATGTGATCGGCACGGTGTTCGGGGTGCTCATCCAGGGCATCATCCAGAACATCATCGCTTTTGACGGCACGCTTACTTCCTGGTGGACGCGCATTGTGATCGGTTTATTGACCCTGTTCTTCATCGTCATGCAGCGCGCGCTCACCCGTTCATCGAAAGGTTCGGGAACAACCTGATACTCTGAAGAATTCCTCCTCTTGAATCCTTCACGCTTCCGAAGCCTTTTTCTCCTTTTTTTCAACCGCCATCCATGCAACAGGATGGCGGTTGGGATTAAAGCGATGATCTTTCTTTGACTGACCCGGGGAACGATCATCTCGACAGTTTAACCTGGCGCAGTCCCCCTTCAAGTTCAACCAGTGGATGGATTGCGAATCAATTCTGTAAATTGCGGATCAATTTCTGGATTTCCAGGGGTTCGCCGCGTGATTGAACCCGTTTAAGGTGAATGGCATCATACTGGCAGGCTTCCATGCACACGCCGCAACCCATGCATTTTTCGCTGTCCACTAAGATCGACCCGTTCTTTGAAAGCGCGTTGAAAGGGCAAACCTTTACGCATTTGCCACACTCCCGGCAGAGCGCCGGATCAATTTCTGCCAAATAACCCGATGATGCCAGCATGGGCGTCCCGTTGCGGTGGGCGTTCATCGCGGCACAGCAGCAGGAACAACAGTTGCAGATGGCATAAAAGCGGCCAATCATGGCATCTTTAAAGAAGGCATGATGTACGTGCCCGCGTTTATCCTCCGCTTCGATGATCTCCACGGCCTCACTGGGTGTGATCACCCGGCTTCGTTCGGGGTGATGTTCCAGCACCAGACCGGCAAAGGGTTCTCCGATAACCAGACAGACATCCACCGGTTCGCAATGCACGGGTTTTGTCACCCGGCATGGGCAGTCCATGACCACGATATGATCAGGGTTCTTTAGGACAATATCACGCGCCATGGAATAGGGAATGATGTGTTCCAGGTCGCCCAGGTTGATGTCTTCCTTCACGGATACCAATTCGCGGGCGGCCTGCAGGGGGACCACCTTGCCGTGGTATGTATCCTGAAACTGTACCGCCGGGCTATCCTCTCCGGTCGACGCACTTTTTGTGATAATGTTTCCGATCCACCTGACCAGCGGGGAAAATCGTTTCGCCAGGGGGTGCTGCCCGGTACCCATACCAATGTAGAAATAGATCCAGCGCGCGTAAAAGTACCCGTGGATCAGATTGAAAAAAGAATAATGCGGGGATTGTTTGAATTCTGATACGAAATTACGCGTGGATGGGCGGGTAAAAGTAAGTTTTTTCATATTCCTGGTAATTTGATTGATTTTTTCTGGGTCTAATTCTTATTTTACATAAGAAATAACCCTGGATGTGTTTATTGATCATTGGGAAAAAGAATCGTGAATTTCCCCTACGGCTGAAAAAGTCACCTGTCAGGGACAGGATTGTGATAAGAATAATTGTTCCCGCGGCGTTTGCTTTGTCCGAGCAAATGTCGAGCCCGCGTCCTGGAAGGGATTTATTACCGTCATAGTCCTGACAGCTAATTTGCCAGCCAGAAGCCCCCATCCCGTCCTTCCCCCAATCCACAAAGCGGGAGTGGGAGAAGGTGACTTTCGTCAGGTTTTGTATTTCTGACGTATCTTGTGGCATTTCTGTTTCGTTTTGAGGACTGGTGAGGTTGGATAGCGGCGAGTCTGCCAGGCCAGATGCCCCCATCCCGGCCTTCCCCCAATCCACAAAGCGGGATTGGGAGAAGGTGACTTTCGTCAGGTTTTGTTTTTCTGACGTATCTTGTGGCATTTCTGTTTCGTTTTGAGCATCGGGTGAGGTTGGCTGCTTGCGCTCCAGGCGTATTTTCCTGGAGAGGGGGTCAGGTCAGGTTGAGCGGTTACCGGACGCGAACACCAATTCCAGATTTTTCCCAATCCTGATGCAGAATAAAGCCTGTCAAGGTGGGTAAATGGTATAAGAAAACGCAAATTTCGTCTGTCGATTGACAAGCCGCGTTACCCGGCGGTCACGTAACCGGTACGCAATCCCATGGCCAGCTCCGGCCGGTTGAGTCGGTCAGCCTGCCGCGCGGCGGTTTCGTGATCATAGGGAACCGCCAACAATTGCGCTGTCCAGGCATCATCGTTTCTTTCAAGAATGGCATACCGCGCGTGTGGTGAACCTGTCTCGACGACATGCGGCCGCGAACTGTCATCGGTGTAAGCCGGCATGCCCACACTTCCCGGGTTGATGATCAAAGGTCCGCCGGGCAACTGGATGACACGCGGTGTGTGCGAATGACCGCAGGACAGAACCGGGCAAGAGATCTCTCCGAGACGTTTCCGGATCTCTCCCGAGCCGGCAAGGTGTGTGCGGCCATTTTCAATGGTTTCGAGCAGATAGACTTTGTCATCATCGGGCGTGCCATGGCACAAAATGATGTCATTTTGAAAAATCATACCGGTCGGCAGCGCGCGCAGCCAGTCACGTTCGGCATCATTCAATTGTGAATACGCGTTTCGGTCGGACGGGCCTTTTTCCGATTCAGGCAGGGTCAACAACTGGCGTTCATGGTTGCCGGCAATCTGCACCCAGTTCTGCGCCATCAGGAAATGGATGGTCTCCCGGGGCCACAATGGGCCGGAAACCAGGTCACCCAGGGTGATTACCGTGTCAACAGCGCGCCGTTTCAGGTCGGTGACCACCGCCTCAAGCGCCAGTATGTTGCCGTGAATGTCAGAGAGAAACGCGATGCGCTGCATTAATTCAACTCCCATAACCTTTCAGGATACAAAACCAGTTCGAAGCCAAAATTCCCAATCAGGTCTTGTGTTCATGGCCGCTTTACGGGCGGCACACTCATGGTCATACGGTACGGCAATCAGTTCCACAACCCGTGATCCACTGGCGGATTCCAGGATGGCATAACGCGCGGCGGGTGATCCCATTTCAACGATATGCGGCTGCGGATGGATATCCGTGTAGGCAGGCAGTCCAACGCTGCCCGGATTGATGACCAGGGTTCCTTCCGATAGTTGTACTACCTGAGGAATATGCGTATGACCGCACAAAATTACAGAGGAGTCTACTAATTGGAGTCGGTTGGCAATTATCTGAGTGGCTGCGAGGTGGACTCTTTCTTTATCAATATTTTCGACAAGGTATTCCATGTCGCTGGCTGGCGTGCCGTGGCAGAGGAAAAACCCCTGGTCTGTTGTTCGGGTTGCTGGCAGAGAACGAAGCCAATCTCTTATGTTCGTGGTCAGTACTGAGTCAGCGTAGTGATCGGTCGGTCCATATGTAGATATATCCCGTTCGACCAACTGGCGGTCATGATTGCCCGCAATGCAAACCCAGTTCCGCCCCATCAAGAATTGCGCGGACTCACAGGGCCATAATGGTCCAGATAGATGATCGCCAAGACACATAACAATGTCTGCCCCGCGTTGTTCCAAATCGGAAACAACAGCTTCCAGGGCAGGAAGGTTTCCATGAATGTCAGATAGAACAGCAACTTTTGCCATGTGTTTTCGATCCCGAATGGGTTTCCAGTAGAAAGTCGGTGTAACTTTTTGGAATATGAACCCGTTGTGCAGACTACTTCAAGGTTTGTAATTATTCCAGACATATATCTAGAAGGAATGCAGTTTGTATTCCCCGACGATACGCGTGGTCGCTCCGCCGCCAAACAGAATTCGGTCTATTCCATCCAAGGTCGCGTGTTTCAACTTGATGATGTTCGGTTTGTCGCGGCTTGGACCCTGTTCAAGCGACATGTCGCCCGGCCAGCGGCCTTCCGCCAACAAATAATAACCAAAGGCTGAATTACCTGAACCGGTGGCGGGGTCTTCAAGATACCCAAATTTGGGAGGGAACACACGTGTACGAAAATGGTTGGCAGACCGGGCGGTTTCCGCGCAAAAGACCAGAGTAATGTCAAAATCATTGTCAAGACTGAACTGCCGCAGCATTTCCTGGTGGGGGTGCATGGACAGGATGTCATCCAACCTCTTCATGGGCACCAGAAGTGTGCGCAAACCGGCATCGATCACCCGAATGGGCAGATCATCCGCAATTGAGCCCGGGTTAAGTCTCAACGCGCCGGCGGCATCATGGGCGGAAGGCCGTTTGTCAAAAAATTGCGGGGCAGGCGCAGTAATATATACCGCGTCCTCCTGAGGAATGCGATTGAAGACTTTAAGGTCACCTGCTTTAACCCGAATGGTTACATCAGATCGAGGATCAGATTGAAGCAGGTCGTACAGGATGGCAATGGTGGCATGACCGCAGAAGGCCACCTCGCATTCTGACGAATAATACCGCAGGTGATAAACGCCGCCTTTTTCCGAGGCGAACCCAACTTCACTGACGAAGCCCTTCAGCTCGGCTGCCACCTGCAACATTTCGGCTTCGGTCAGGCTGTTCGGCTCATCAAGCCAGATATACCCGGCCGGATTCCCGGAGGATCCGCCGCCGGTAAACGCGTCAATTTTTTTAAAGTTCAATGATTTCATCTGTGTTCCTTTGATGGTGAAGGCAGGCATTCTCCAAAAAAATTCGCTACAGTACACCTGGTAGTTTTGTGTATTATGGCAATCGCTTTGCCGGCAGCGGCCGGGCGTATTGCCAAAACCAGGCTGTCATGAACTCCAGGCTGACCGGCGTATGCGCGCACTTTTTTACAAACTGCACCATTTCATTGGTTTCTGTGCCAATACGTTGGCCGTTAATGCGCAGAAACATTTCAATGATGGTTATGGCCGTCCGCCGGTTGGCGGCATGGAACGGTCTGGCTTTGAGCAGGCCATCCAGCAGGACGGCGGACTTTTTGTATAGTCCGGGGTAGACTTCCTGCCCTTTTTCAATGGCAGCGGGTTTTTGCAGGGCGGCCAATAATGCGGGAAGATCGCGAACACCCGGCTCACCGCCGGTTTCATGGATCAACCGGTAATGCACAAACAGCGCCTGTTCAGGGGTCAAATAGATGGTCATCGGGCCAGGTCATCCAGCACGGAACGGTATTCCTTGATGAATCCGGCGAGATGCCCGGCAAAGTCTTCATCCACACCGGCCGCTGAGACCGGCTTTTCCACCTTCATCACCACCAGCCGGTTGTTCTCTTCTTCCAGGGTAAGGTTTACTTCATCCCCATCGGCCAGCTTCAATCCTTCCAGAACCTCACGTGGCAAAGACAGGACAATACTGTTACCGGTTTTGAACAATCTTCGCAGCATGGATTTCCTCCACAACCAGTGTGCTTACAGGGTAAGTATAGCATAGCAGGACGCTGCATCATCTTTAACATGTTTTGGATACGGTTTATAAGTTGATTTGTATAACGAGCTTGCTTTATATAATAATATGAGTATTAATATATAAAATATGCAATTTTTGTACTAACACAAGGAGTTTGAAATGTCAGTAGCTGCTAAGAGTGTTGGAAAACGTCCCAACCTGATAAATGATCCGCCGATAGCCCAATTTCTTTTTAGCGACGTGCGTATGTCGTGGTTATGGCTGGTACTCAGGGTGTATCTTGGCTATGAATGGCTGATGGCCGGGTGGGGCAAGCTTTTCAGCCCGGTGTGGTTTGGTGATAAAGCAGGAGTGGCCCTTACCGGGTTCCTGAACGGCGCACTGGCAAAGACCGCCGGTGAACATCCGGATGTGCAGGGTTGGTACGCCGGGTTTCTTCAAAATTTTGTCATGCCCAACGCACCACTGTGGAGCCGCTTTGTAGTCATTGGTGAGATACTTGTGGGTGTTGCCCTTATTCTTGGTATTTTCACCGGTCTGGCCGCCTTCTTTGGCGGATTCATGAATGTGAACTACCTGATGGCCGGTACCGTAAGCACCAATCCGATGATGTTCGTCGTGGCTACCTGGCTGGTTCTAGCCTGGAAAACAGCCGGTTGGCTGGGTTTGGACCGCTGGATCTTGCCCCGGTTGGGTAAAGTATTCAGCCCCGGAAAAGCTGTGAACTGATTTCTAACGATAACGAATAGGCTCCCATCAATTTGGTGATGGGAGCCCTTTTTATATTATGGAAACCTGTAATAATTACCTTCAGGTGTGAAAGCCGGTCAATTTCTTGATAAAATTGATCAAGCCGATCCGTTATCTGCCCATTTCCTGATTGCCAGGGCGTTCGGGTATTAGGATTGTGGTCATGGTCGGCACTTCCCAATGTGTAAATGGAAAAGAGAATAATTATGCGGGCAGCATTTCAAGGTGAGCCGGGCGCGTATTCAGAAGCCGCTGTGTTTGAGCACTTTTCTTCGGACGAAGTCTCTGCCGTCCCCTGCGAATCGTTTGAACTGGTCTTTCAGGCTGTGAAGACCGGTGATTGCCAGTATGGGGTATTACCCATTGAAAACTCGCTGGCCGGCAGCATCCACCAGAACTATGATCTGCTTATGCAGAATCCACTCTGGGTGGTGGGAGAGCATTATCTGAGGGTCAGCCATTGCCTTATCGCCCAACCCGGCGCGGTTCTGGCTGATATCAAGACTGTGATGAGTCATCCCCAGGCGCTGGCGCAGTGCGCCGGTTACCTGAAATCCCTGCCGGGCATCAAGGTAGAACCGGTTTACGATACCGCGGGCAGTGTAAAGATTATCCGCAGTCAGAACGATCCTTCCCTGGCTGCCATTGCATCGCTGCAGGCCGCGCAGATCTTCGGCATGCAGGTACTGGCGGAGCATATCGAAGATAATCAGGCTAATTTCACGCGTTTTCTGGTAGTGGCGGCGGAACCGGTGCACCCGGTGGATAACGCCAAGACATCCATTGTGTTTACCCTGAAGAATGAACCGGGGTCGCTATACCGCGCCATGCGTGAGTTCGCCACCCGCGGGATCGATCTGTGCAAGATCGAATCACGCCCGCTGGTGGGTTCACCGTGGGAATATCTGTTTTATATTGACATGACGGGCAGCACGGAAAATGAACCGGTCAAAGAAGCCCTGCAGGAGTTGGGGCAATTCGCCCCCATGTTGCGAGTGCTTGGCTCATACCCATCCCGGCGCCCCACCCGGTGAGCTTTGTGAAAAGCTGATCAGGTGACTGTGATATATAACTCAGGGCAGTTTTTTTGTTTCGTTTTAAGTACGGGTGAGACTGGGTGGAGTTTATTCCGCAGGCTAAGAGCCCCCATCCCGGCCTTCCCCCAATCCACAAGACAGGATTGGGAGAAGGTGAAGTATAGATTAACTGAACTTGTTTTTCTCGCTTCGACATACTTGACGAGCGGTTTGGCGAGTTCGGCGACAGGATATATCCACTTTTTTGATGTGTTCAAATTCCTCCCCCGGCGGGGGAGGCAGGTGGGGGCTTCGATTTCCAGCCAAAGATGCGTTCAAGCCAAGCAATTAGCCCCCATCCCAGCCTTCCCCCAATCCACAAGGCATGATTGGGAGAAGGTGATTTTCGACTGGTTCTGAATTACAGACGTGCCCGTGACTCTTTTTTTCTTTAGCTTACGGGTGCGGCTGGATTGAGTCGAATCTGCCTAACCAGGTGCCCCCATCCCAGCCTTCCCCCAATCCACAAAACAGGATTGGGAGAAGGTGATTTTCGACTGGTTCTGAATTACAGACGTGCCCGTGACTCTTTTTTTCTTTAGCTTACGGGTGCGGCTGGATTGAGTCGAATCTGCCTAACCAGGTGCCCCCATCCCAGCCTTCCCCCAATCCACAAAACAGGATTGGGAGAAGGTGATTTTCGACTGGTTCTGAATTACAGACGTGCCCGTGACTCTTTTTTTCTTTAGCTTACGGGTGCGGCTGGATTGAGTCGAATCTGCCTGACCAGGTGCCCCCATCCCGGCCTTCCCCCAATCC
>CAYQUX010000039.1:0-19008 GCA_964420995.1 uncultured Leptolinea sp.
TTGCCGCCTTCGATATCGAGGGCTTTCAAGACACCATCAGCCTGGCCGTTACCCACGGCTACGTTGTTGAAGGACAGGTAGGCAGCGATCTTCGGGGTCTTGATCAAGCGGTCGTAGGCCAGTACTTTGACGCCGGCATCGGCGGCTTTGTCAACAGCGGTGACAGCGGCGTCGCCGTCTTCAGCGATGACGATCAAGCCTTTGATGCCCTGGGAGAGCATGTTGTCGATCTGGTCGTTCTGCAGTTTGACGTCATGGTTGGCTTCGGAAGAAATGACTTCATAGCCCTTGTCTTCCAGCAGTTTCCGCATGAGGATTTCTTCGTTCTTCCAGCGCTCGGTCGCGAAGTCAGAGAAGGACAAACCAACTTTGACTTTTTCACCGGCAGCGGCAGCAGGAGCCATGGCTTCGGCTTTGGTGGGTTCAGCGGCAGCGGGTTCGGCGGGGACGGCGGTTGGGGTCGCGGGGGCACCGCAGGCAACGGCCATGCTGGCGATGATAATGAGTGACAAAACGGTCAAAATGGAACGGTATGACTTGGACATATCCTTTTACCCTTTCAAAAGTTTTGAAAAACAAATTTGTCGACTTCAATGCTGATTCTCTCTGGTCCTCTTCTTCTCCTTTCTTCCTCCTTTCACAGAACCATTGCAGTCAATTGAATATCAACCCACGGTAGAGACACCATATCTGAAGATCAAATCCGCAGATCGTCTCAAGAAAAAATGAACATTTCCCCCAGTTACTGGCATGGCAAATACATCTGAACAAAGATGAACTGCATGCACCCGGGGTGATCCGACATTCAATTGCGCTGTAAAAATGGAGATGCGACTAGTAATAAGAGAGACAAATAATTAGTTTGTTTAGTAACCAAACTAATTATTTATATAATACCTATTTTTTTTTGAATGTCAATAGGATATTTGTCATCTGCATTGCGGTAATTTAATCCACCCTTGTTTGGAGATCACCAGGAACGTCAAGTAAAAACGTCTATTTATGCAGCTCTTTCGCTCGAATAATTATGGCATGCACGAACCGACAATCGGGCGGGAGTATCCTTTGACTTCTTTGTCAACCTGAAATGATTGATCGGGTAGCAGGTCAAGGTCTTTGTTGAAATATGCATCCAATACCAGTCGAAAGGTATTTACGTTGGAAAACGTTTCGGGAAGCGCAGTTTCCTTGAGTTCCGGAAGATAATACGCCTGAAAATTGAGTACCCGTTTTCCGCCATCCGAATAAGAATGATCGCTCTGCAGAATGATCACCGGTGGAACGGATGATTTTTCCAGAATTGTCTTGACGATCTCAATCATACGCACATTGGTAAAGCGAATCTGGTCTTTATAGCTCTCGTAGCTATCCTTTTCTTCCATCCGAAATTCACCGGTTGATGTAAATGTAAACGGTTGATGGGTGACCAGCAAATGTGCGTAGGTAAACTTTTTCCCGGGGATATCAGGAATTGTAACCAGGCTGTCCAGTTGATAGACGTTCTCGCGGTACTGTTTGTAATTACGACCCACAAAGGTACTGCTTTCTGGATTCAGACTTCCAGGGCTGATCAGCCAGACCAGGAAAACCGGCATTCGATTGGAATCGTACGGATTTTCCACCAACCATTCCGCGGCTGTACGCGCAAAGGTGGTGTTGACGAATAGCTGCTGGAAGTTCAGTGTCCCCAGCTTTTCTCCCGGGTCGGTAGCCGTTTCAGAATCCAGATAGAGATCGGCATCAGGTATATCAATGAACAGGTAAGGCGATTTGTATGTGATGAATTTGTACCCCATCTGTTGGAAGGTCTGACGGACAAGGCTGTTCTTGATCAATGGGGTGAGCAGTTTTTCATGATCCTGGGTGGCCAATTCTTCATAGGTAAAGCCCAGCTTATCCAGGTAGTCCATATTAAAGGTGGAAGCCATGGACATGGCCGTATCCGTGTAATTGCTTTGACCGCAGGCGGGAATGACAAAACCAAGCTGTGTCAACTCATCCAGAAATGGCTGAATATCCAGTTCAAGGTCCTTTTTCATTAAATCCGCCCGGTCGTAACCATCCAAAAGGATGTAGTACACATCACGCTGAATTGCGGGGAGAGAGGAATCCGTGCTACCGGAAGGTGTACTTAAAGCCGTGGGTGAAACCTGCGGCTGGCTGGTCAGAGCCAGGATATTGATCTGAACGAGCACAAAAACTGTCAAAACGGCAAAAATAAAATTGGCCGTTCGTGTGGCCTGGCGGAAATTTGACCGGCTGCGCATAATGAAGAACGTGCCTGCCAATCCGATCAGGAGCCACAAGGGAATCATGAATCGGTGTCGTCCATAGACAAATCCGAACAGGCTGGCATTGTCGATCAGCGAGAACAGGTGACCGTAGGTATAAAAAAGGATCAACCACAATCCCGCGACCAGTCCGGCTCGCGACACCGGCCGGACAAACAGCCAGGTCAGCAGGAATACAAAGACAGTGAAACCTATCGAGATCAACAGCGACCGCGGCACCACATAGCTGTGGACTTTTCCAAAATTGGCAAGCCA
Source organism: uncultured Leptolinea sp. (assembly GCA_964420995.1). Classification (GTDB taxonomy): domain Bacteria; phylum Chloroflexota; class Anaerolineae; order Anaerolineales; family Anaerolineaceae; genus Leptolinea. The sequence goes on from CAYQUX010000039.1 coordinate 2,547, forward strand.
CAGGAAGAGTACCGGATAGACGCCCACGAAAAATATATAAAACGGAATACGGCCGAATATTTTTCTGTTCTTGATCTTTGGTCTGCTCTGGGTTTGTTTCATATCATCTCGCAATCAAGCTCGAATTATACGACGACTGGCCGTGATTTCAGATGTACTGCCGGATGCGGGGTGATAAACCAACTCCCCGAGTCTGGCAAAATTCGATCCGGGGAGCTGTTATTTCAGCGTGTTTTCTATCGGTGGAATTTCATTTCATTAATGTATTCCGTTAAATCAGGAAATACCCGGCAAATCCGATCAGCGTACCCAGAAAAATGGCCATTCCGGCCATGATGGGTGCAGCCTTTCGATCAGCCACAATGATCATGATCGGTAACGCCAATGCCAGCGATACCAGACCGCCCTTTAACCACCAGATCACACCGGGTAGATCAATGTGCAGGATGATAATGGACACAAAGAAATACTGAAGGAACGCAGAGAGGACGGCGCTTTTATTCATTTTTTGAGCGATCATTGGCGCGATATCGATGAGGCCGGCGACAATTCCAACTGCTACGGATATGAGTATGGTGTTCATAGTTTCTCCCTTATTGGTTTGATGGCAAAAAGCAGGTACAGACCCATTAGTACGCGGATTGATAATACGAATTAACCTCCTTCCAGCCGTTCGCGAACCGGGGATTTCTGCTGCGGGAACCCCGGGCCGGGATACTTGTATCCACATGAACGCGCAGATCCAGCTCCGGCTGGGTGGCGGCATTATTCAGGATATCCGCCACTTCCTCGGGTTGAATGCCGAAGGGCTGCAGCAGGGTGCGCACGGCGCGCAGGAACAGCACGCGGTAGGCCGCCCGGTCAATGGCGCGCGGATCAGGCCGCTGCGGCAAATCCCAGGCGTGCACCCCGGCTTCGGTACGTACCAGCAGAAAGCGCACCTTCTGACCGGGGCCGAACTGCCTGCCAATATCGCGCAGTTGCAGTGCTGCCCGGGCGGCCGGCGACGGGGTAACGTACAAATCGAGCTCGCGGCTGAGACGCTGCCCCACCACGAGTTGATCCAATGGAACGCGGCCGTCGCGCAGCAAGTGCAGCCGGCGGCGCAGCAGTTCCAGCGCGCCGGGCATGTACTGCGGCAGTTCATCCACGCTGGGAGCCTGCGCCAGCCAGCGCAGGGCTTCCATCTGTGATTCTGAAATGAAACGCGGCGTGTCGTGCCGGCGGGCTTCGATGCCGCGCGTCTTGATGCTGCCGTCCTGAAAGACTCCAAAGTAGCGGTTGGGCACCGGCATGCGCTTGTCGCGCCGCGCTGGCAGGAAAGCCACCCAGCGGTAAATGCCATCCAGCGCGATGGACAGACCGGTTTGCTTCGCGATGTCATCCAGCAGTTCATCATAATCACGCGGATCGGTGGCGCCGGGTTTCTGCACCCACAGGCCGTCCACGTACATCTGCAAAATGTTGAAGCCGCCGTCTTCGGCGGCTTCCTTGGCACGCAGCAGCGCCTCACGCCCGTTGGAAGTCACCGCTTCGTGGGATTCGATGCGCCCGAAACGCGCGTTCTTGTATCCCAGGTAGCCGAAGCAGGTGACCAGCAGCCACTTGTGCGCCAGCGAACGGGCTTTATCCAGTTTCAGGCGCGGATCCCAGGGCGGCGTTACCACCAGGCGGTGTTTGAGGGCGATGCGTTTACGCAGCAGCGGATCCAGCGTTTGCGGGATGAGTCCCGGTTCTTCGGTGGGCGGATCAGACAGGCCGATCGGGGTGCATTCCGGTGAAATGTTGCAGCGCACCATGATGCTGGGGTACATGGACACGAAGTCGATCTCGCCCACATCGCGATGCAGCCCGATGATCGGCTGGTAGACCAGCCCGCCCTGGTCAAAATTGAGCAAGTCCAGTCCGGATTTCTCGCGCTCGGCCTGTTGTTTGTGCCATGGGACGAGCACTTCGGTGCGCAGAGCGGTGAGTATCTGCATGGACGAAATGCCGGTGCCCGGCGACACCCGCGAGGCGGTCTGCAGCGGCAGTCCGGTAACGCGGCCCACCTCCAGCACACCCTCCAGACCGTAGTCGCCGTACAGCATGGCATTGGAGCGGTCAATGTGCACCCGCCCGTAAAGGTGCACCTGCTCACCGCGGTAGATGATCTGTCCGTAGGAGAAGTAGGTGCGCGAGGCCTTACGCAGCACATTTGCCGTGGGCTCACGGTTGAGCGGCAGCTCCATACCCAGCTTTTGCGAAAGATACAGCAGGTACGGCAGGATCCAGGTGTCGCCCCATGAGGTGAGCAGCAGGTCGGGGTCAAACTTTTGCAGCAGGGCGTTCAGGTTGATGAGCATCGGGCGGGCTGGCTCCAATGGCAGGCGGTACACATGCCGGTCAACCATCACGTTGATGCCGGTCGGCGCGGCGTGGTTGGGGTCGCTGTCCGGTTCCAGTTCCATCACGCGCAGCGGGCAGGGCTGTGGGTCAAGGTCCCAGGGACTGTCGAGCGCGCGCAAATTCAGCAGTATGTCACCCTCCGCCTCAATGAGGCAGTAGCAGGTGGGAAAGGCGCCGGTTCTGGCGGCAAAGCGCAGTCCAATCTCCACATCGGCGTCGTAGTAGGTCAGGTCGGGGAAGGCCAGAGAGGCTTCACGGAACAGGCGCGGCTGGTCGGCAGGGTTGTCCACTTCGATGGCCAGCAGGCTGAGCGGCTTCGGAACGAACAGGTCGCGGCGTTCGGCGCGTGAAAGGCGCGGCGCAGGAGTCTGGTTCTTGAGCCAGAGTCCCAGTTCGTGCAATTGGCGGTTTGAACCCGCCGCGTAGAAGGTCAGTGGGAAGGGATGACGCAGGCGCAGGCGTTGGCCGTCATCCAGCATCACCCAGACGATCAGGCCGTCTGTTTCGTGAACGTAGAGGTCAAGGAACCAGCCGTGCATGGGGTTCATCCTGCCAGGCAGCATGCAGGGGCGTACGGCCGTACGCCCCTACGGGGTGCAAACCGAATTCGGTTGTAAAGGCGAAGCATCCGGCCGAAAACACATGGCAGCAAACGGACACCTTTTCCGGATGCTTCGCCCGCGGGTGCGGGATGGGGATCAACCGCGTGCCCGGAAAATTTCAATTCCGGCCTGCGGGTGAAGCAGGCGGAGGTTGGGTAATTCCGCGTCCTTGAATGCAATCCGCCTGCTTCACCCCTACCCGCTGTGAACGGGTTTGCGGGGGACAAAATCCCCTCCCGGTTTGGGAGGGGACAGAGATGGCAGGGAATTAAGCAGCACGGGTCAGGATGGGTCAGGGTCAACATCGACGACCTCCTGCGAGACATCCGATCCCCGAGCTTGCCATTGCCCCGCGCTGTTTTTCCGCAGGGGTCGAGGGGCGGCTTCGGCAAGCTCAGCCAGCGGTATGTTCGATCCCCGAGCTTGTCGAGGGGCGGCTTCGACAGGCTCAGCCAGCGATGTTTCGACAGGCTCAGCCAGCGGGTCGCCAATCTCCTCTTCCAGCAGCACGCGCTCTTCGCCAGCCGGCAATTGCCCGGTGATCTCGTCCATCTGCCGGCGCAGGCGCTGCACTTCTTTATGTTCTTCCAGCAGCATGGAGAGCATGAAGGTCTCCAGCGGCAGGGCGTGCGCGGCATAGGCCGCGGCGGCCAGATGTTTCTGCGCGGAGACAAACAGGTCGTCCAGCGCGATCTGATCGGAGCGGCGCAGCGCGCGGCGGAAGCGCGTGAACGCTTCCTGCTCCATCAGGAATTCCTGCGTGATCGAGGGGAGGGTGCGGCCCATGGCGGTGGACGGCTCCTTCTATATCAGGCCGGGGATGGGCTGCATGCGCGGGGCTTCGGCGACCATCACCTGTTGACAGGCGGCGCGTAGCAAGTCCAGCAGGATCATACGGTCGGGGCACAGCGCGGAGGGCGTGCGCGCGCTGACCATCACCGGGGCGGTGCGGCTGAGGCGGCGCAGGTGGATGATGGCGTTCTCCAGCAGGCGGCGGCTTTCGGCCAGGGGGACGCTCTCGTCATAGAACGTGGAGAGCAGGTCGAGCACCAGCACCGGTCGTTCGGGAATGGTGGGGGTATCGGCCAGCAGCACGACCATCTGGTAGCAGGTGAAGCCGCGCGAGAGGCGGATGTTGCGCATGGCCTGGTTGAGCTCGGCGGTGTGCCGGCGGATCTCGCGTGAGACGGTGTAGGCGTTGAACTGGTTGCCGCCGTCCAGCACCCGTACGACGTGACCGGGGGCCAGGCGGGAAGCCAGCGCCAGCATCATGTCACGCCCGGCGTGCGGCGCGACGACCAGTTGGATCTGATTACGGGTGGGGGTGGCAAGTGAGTTCATGAGTAGAATACCTGTTCTGAAAAGGATTTTCTACAGTATATAAGAACCGGCGTTCTATGTCAATAGGGAAATGGAATGTATTTTCTATTATTCAGTCGCCCGTCATCCTGAGCGTAGCGAAGGATCTCTTTTGTCACTCAATACCCCGTCCTCCCGAAAAATTCCAAAATTTTCCGGTTGCATCCGGCAACTTTACGAGGAATAATAAAAATGCACAAACCGGTTGGATTCTCTTTTACGGAATGTCAGAAAGGAGACGAAGACCCATGGATACAGGCAATTTTGTCAAACTGCTCGAACAGGTACAGGAAGAGATCAAACGCACCGACGCGGTGGATGAGAAAGGCGCGGGATTGCTGCGCAGCCTGGATAATGATATTCATGATTTGCTCGACAAATCAGAAGTGGAACCCGACCTCATACCGAAAACCGATTTCCAGCGTGTGGAAGACGCCTTCTATCACTTTGAGGCCACACACCCCAAATTGACCGCCCTGCTCTCCCGCCTGCTGGAATCATTGAGCAACGCGGGGATTTGAATAATCAATCCGAGCGACGTCACGATAAGGGCCCTTCCTGTATATGCCGTTGTGAGCCGGATGCCCTTTTCCGGCGAAGCAACCTTCAACCTTATTAACCTGTTTTCTGTCAGAAGGGCTTCTTACTCAAGCAGAAGATTGCTTCGGGCGGCGCCCTCGCAATGACATATCATTTCTTGCCGTTGCGAGCCGGATGCCCTTTTCCGGCGAAGCAACCTTTCATATCGTTGATTTGTTTACCTGGCGCGGTGATGTGTACAGCGAAAAAATGATCGCTATAGGCAGAGTCCGCGTTATACCAGATTCCTATTACTCAACTCGCATCAACACCGCGCGCACCAGCACACGTAATTTGTAGCGGTGGTTTTCGGCGTCATAATTCTGGCAGGTCATCAACGTCAGCCAGGGGTTGTCCTGATGCTTCAGCGCGGCTTTCAGGTCATTCGGCTGGATGGTCAGCACTTCGCGCACCTCGAACCAGTACTTGAACCCGGCCGCGTGGACAACCACCGTATCTCCGTATCGCAGGGTATTCAGGCGCTGGAAAGGTCCCGGTGTGCCATCCGCCTTGTACACATGCCCAGTGATCACGCTGTTGCCGTTCCAGGTGGGGAAGGCGGTTTCCTCCAGATAAGCCAACCGGTCGCCCAGCCAGGAGACATCCCAACGGTTGTCCTGCATCGACAGGCCGACGATAGGCGCGTTCACGCCCAACGAGGGGATCTCCAGACCAAGGCCGGGTAAATTACGGTAGACGGCAAGCGGTTCAACCGGCAGAGCGGTTACCGTATCCGGCGCGAAACCGGTTTCCGGCATATCCGCCTCGGATGAGGAATAAATGGTCACCCGCGCGCTGGCGGCATCGTTGAACACCGGTTCCGGCATGGACGTGGTGGCCAGGGTGACATTGTTGACGCCTCCCGGTGGAGCGCCCAGCGCGTTGACTTTGGTCACAATGGTAATCGTATAGGAATCCGCGGGCGTTACCGTGCCAAAGACAATATTGACCACATTGCCGGTCACTGTTACAGGCTGCTTTTTATCCGGGCTGATGGTCACATTGACCAGGTCCAGAAAATCTGGCAGTGTGTCGGTGATCTGCACTCCCACGGCGTCGGTAGCCCCATTGTTGCCCACAGTAATGGTGAAGATCACACTGGTTCCCATCTGGGCGTACGCAGGTGTTCCCGCTTTCGTCACGGCCGGATCAACCACGGTCACCGCGCCGGCTACGTCTCCAAAATTGACTTCCGCGTCAGTTCCCGATGATAAGGTTACCGATACCCGGTCGAGTGTGGTACTGGCATACCCGCCCGGATTGGTTTCAACAACAGAAAACACACCCGGAGGCAGGTTGATGAATCGATATTTTCCATCCGTTCCGGTGGTCGTTGTGGCGATTATCGTACCGGTGGTATCGATCAGGTCAACTTTGACGGGTGTTAGCGGGATTTCCCCGGTGTCAGGAACGCCGTTGAGGTTGGCATCCGTGTAAACCAAACCATGAATCTGGTTGTTACTGGTCATTCCACCGCGATATTCACCGTAATCCGCCCGGGCGGTGCCATCCGGCTCGACGGTCACCGTCAAACGATTGGGTGTGGTGCTCACATACCCCTGTGGGTCGTGTTCCACCACAACGAATTTTCCGGGGAGCAGGTTGGTATAACTGAAACCGCCGGACGCGTCAGTGGTCAAGGTAGTCAGAAGGGTAGTGCCGTCTTCGGCGTAAATATCAACCGTCACACCACTAATGACTGTTTCCGCCGCCTCCTTCGATTGGTTGGTGTTGGCATCAAGATACACCACACCGACGATCTGTCCGCGTTTAATATTGATGGTGACCGTGTCTTCGTTGGAATTCACATCGGTCGCGCCAAACAGGGCGTGGCCGGTGGCCCGGTTGGTCACACTCTGGGCCGTAATATCTGCCGGGGTGATTGTGTAGGTTGAAGTACAGGTCACAGTTTCCGTTGGCAGCAATTTCGTGATGGTCGTAGGACAGGTAACCGTCGATTTGTCGTCAGTGATCGTGAACTCGCCGCTTGGCCCCTTGCCCGTCAGGGTGACATTACCGGTGTTGGCCAGCACATAACTGTATTCCGCCGGGTCTCCGGCGTGAATATATGGATCGCCCGAGACATTGGATTTCAACAGGGTGAGCAGTTGGTTCTGGTCGCTGGCGATGATCAGCGTGTCGGTATTGGATGTAACAGTATCCCCATCCGGATCGACAGCATTGCCATACGCGTGGTTGGTAACTGAACCATTGTCGATGTCATCCTGCACGATGGTATATTCACCGGTGCAATCCAGGCTCTCACCGGGATTCAATGATACGGGTATTGGCGGGCAGGTGGCCGTCGTGCGGTCATCGGTGACAGTAAACGGGGCATTGAGAATTGACGTGCCGGAATTCGTTAATTTAAAGTTGTAATGGATTATTGTGCCAACCGTATCATAGTCTGACTCCGCGGCGGTCTTATCCATTGTCAACAGGTTCAAGCCATCGGTATCTGACGCGCTGTTATCGGTGTCATTCAATTCCACCATGCCGATTGGTTGGACTACCGAAGCCGTGTTCAGGATACTGGTGGAAGCAGTGCCTGAGACATCTGCCGAGACACTATACGTCACCCGGCCGCCTGCCGGAAGCGTAACCGTATCTGAAATATTACCGCTGCCGGATGCCGTGCAGCTTGATCCAGGGTCAGGCGTACAGGTCCAGGAACTGCCTGTCAAAGATGAGGGAATCGTGTCATACACATGCGCGTCAACGGCCGCGCTTGGCCCGGCGTTGTTAACAACAATGGTGTACACATTGGACTCACCGCGGTCTACCGCCAGCCGGCCATCCGTTTTTGTTACCGACAGGTCAACCGCCTGGTTGACGGTCAATCTGGCCGTGTTGGATTTCACCCCGGTTCCGCCGTTCGCGGAACTGACCGGGTTGGTAAAGTTGTCATATACGCCATGCGGCGCGGTGACATCCACGGTCACCTCACAGGTACCACCCACATCAATCGTCGCGCCGGCAAAGTTCAAGCCGGTATCGTTGGCGGCCGGGGCAAACGTTGGTGTGCCGCAATTGGTCACGGTGGCATTGGGTGGATTCTGTACTTTTAATCCTGCCGGGAAAAGATCGGTGAAGGCTACGCCGGTGAGTGGAACCGTATTGGCCGCCGGATTGGTGATCCGGAAAGTCATGGTGCTCGTCCCGTTCTCCAGTATCGTATCGGGAGAGAAGGATTTGGTGATCACCGGCGCGGTCAGGACTGTTAACGTGTCGGTTGCCGTGTTTCCATTTCCCGCCGTTTTCGCCGAAACCACCAGACTGGTATTCACATGATCACCCGGTGTGGAGCTGGTTACCGGGATGGAAACCGTACAGGTGCCGCCGGGGATCAGGAAACCGCCGGTGGCCGCGGCCATGGAAATACTGGTTGCTGTGCTCGCCACAGTACCGCCGCATTGAGCGGTAGCCGGGTCAGACGCGCGGGTGATACCTGCCGGGAAATTATCGATGAACGCAATTTCTGTCAGTGAAGCCAGAACATTCGGATTGGTGATCGTGAAGGTCAGGGTTGACGTTCCGCCCACCGGAATTTGATCCGGGGTGAATACTTTACTGATCACCGGAGGCAACAGCCGGTAGACAGTGACGCTGTCTGTATTGGATGTGACCACCGATCCGCCGCTGGCAGCGTCCATCGCCCCGGCCACAGCCGTATTGGTGACAAAGCCGGTTGTCAAATCATCAGGCACAATGGCGTACTGGTTCGCGGTGGAAAGGGAGCAGGATGTTACCCCTCCGGGTGGGAGGATTGTCGCAGTACCGCAGGTAAATGCTGTGCCGCCATTAATCTTATTATCGGATACCTGGAAGGGTGCGTAGAGGTTCACAAGTCCGGTGTTGGTCAGCGTATAGGAATACGGAATGCGATCTCCAACCACCGTATAACCGGTTGAACTTGTGGTTTTATCCAGGTTCAGACGCGCCAGGTTCACGGTTGTGCTGCTGGAATTTGAGAAAACATCGCCATTTAGACTATCCAGGGCTTTGGCCGTCGCCGTATTCGTAACAGACTTCGATGTCACATCTGCCGCGACAACGGTATAGTCAGCCGTACAGGTGATCTCAGCACCGGATACCAGAGGAGAAACTCCAACACACGCAAACGGCGCTCCAAATTTATCATCCGTGATCATGTACGGCGCGTACAATTCGGCTGTACCGCTGTTGGTCAGTTTATAGGAATACGTGATGGTATCTCCGATGGCACGGAAATTGGGGGTCGTAGTTGACTTTAACAGAGTCAAGCCTACCCCGGTGGCCGTGAGGGTCGCATTGGCCGTTCCGCCGGTGCCGCCGTTCGTTGACGTGATCATTTCTGACGTATTCGGGTATGTCCCTCCATTTGTGACGGTTATGTCCACACTGGCGGTGCAGACCGCCGGCGAGACGGGGATCACCCCGCCGCTGAATGTCAATGTTGTGGAATCTGCCGTAGGCGCGAAAGTAGCCGCGCCGCATTCCGCAGAAAGACCAACGTTCGGTGAGGAAGCCACTTTCATACCGGCCGGTAGATTATCTGTGAATGCCACCCCGGTCAAAGCTACCGTATTTTCCGGTGGGTTGGTGACCGTAAAGGTTAATGTGCTGATGCCCCCCCGGATTATGGAAGGAGGTGTGAATGACTTGGAAATTAACGGCGGAGCGATTACGGTCAACGTGTCAGTTGCCGTGTTACCTGTACCGCCATTGGTGGAGGTTACATTACCGCTGGTGTTGGCATAAACCCCGCCCGCGGCTGATTTTGTGCCAACCATCACAGTGCAACTGCCGTTGGCGGCTATGGTCCCACCGGCAAGGCTGACCGTATCGCCGGAACCGGTCACCAATCCACCGCACTGGCTTCCGTTGGGCGGTGAAGAAACCACCAGTCCCGCGGGGAAGGTATCGGAAAAAGCCACTCCGGTCAGGGCAACAGAGTTTGGATTGGTGATTGTGAATGTCAATGCAGAGGTGGTATTCACCGCCACCGGATCGGGGGAGAAATTCTTGCTGATCACCGGAGGGTCGATCCCCTGTTCGACAATCAATGTGTCGCAGGCCCGGTCGTTGGCACCGGCCCCGTTGAAAAACAGGGCGTTCTGTTCAATGCAGTTCTCGTATGTTCCCACAGCCGGCGCGGTAACATCCAATTCAATGGTACAGAAAGCGCCATCGCCCAGAGAGCCTCCGCTCATCGAGAGTGTGCGCGTGGGGCCATCATATGAGACGGTACCGCCATTACACTGAGTGGGAGTCAATGATCCGGACAGAGACATCCCGGCCGGAAATACATCGATAAATCCAACTCCGGAAATGGCGAAGTTGGACTGATTCTGTATGGTTAGCACCAGGTGGGTTGAATTCGTGGCGCCGCTGGTAATGGGATTGGTCTGGAAATATTTGGTGATGCTGGCGCCGGGCAGGTTGGTCAACGAAGCTTTGGCTTCATTCGGGTTATACCCGCCGTTGGTTGAGGTGACACCAGAACCCGGTACGAGGGGATCATGGGCGGGAATGGTATTATCCAGGTTGGCTTCCACGTTCATGGTGACATCCAATGAGAGGGTACATGTGTCACCTACCGCCAGAAAGCCGCCGGTAAAGGTAAATGTATTCTCACCGGGGGTGGCGGAGAGTGTTCCTCCACAATCACCCGTGCTGATGTGAGCGGGGCTGGCGACGGTCATACCCTCATGAGTGCCCGCGTTATATACCATGGTATCCGTGAAATTGATCCCGACCAAAGGTGACGCGTTGGGATTGGATAACGTGATTTGCAGATTGGATGACGCGCCGCCGGACACATTTAATGGATTAAAGGCTTTGACCACGTTGATCGTCAGGTCTTCAACGAGTAAATGAGCATCCGCGCGTGCCGGGTTTCTAATAAGCAAGCCGGAATCGTGAAGGGTGCCAACAACTGTATTGGCTTCCATGCGATTTAATTTATCGCCCGTGGTCAACCCCACCACATCCACATTCACTGTACATACACCCGGAACACTGCCGACTTTGGCCGGAACCACGCCGTCGTTCATGATGATCTGCCGTGTCGCCGTACTGGTCGATATGGCGCTGACCGATCCACAGGTGGACCTGATATTGGGATTCGCGGCAATGTTGGTGCCTGTCGGCAGGGTATCCGTGAAATCCACCGGATCAAGGTACTCGGTGTTGTCATTGGTCAAGGTAATGGTGAGTGTGGAGACACCATTTAAATTCACGCGGTCAGGATAAAACGCTTTCGTCAGGCCAATTCCACTGACTGTTAAAGTTGCCGAAATACTGCTCGCGGGTTTTCGGCCTTCCGTATTATTAACATTGGCCGGAGAAATGACATTGGTAAACGACCCGGTTGTTGATGTCGTAACATTCACCCTGAGAGTGCATTGCCGGGTTTTTGGTATTGTGCCTCCCGTATATTCCAGCAGAGTGTCGCCGGGTGCCGGGTTAAACGTTCCACCCTGACACCAGGTTCCCTTGCTGATCGCCGGTGTGGGAGCCACCACGACTCCAACGGGCAAACCGTCAGTGATTGAAAATCCAGTAAGGTCAGTATCCGCCGGTGCTGTTATGTTAATGGTGAGGGTCGATGTTCCCCCCAGGGTTATGGTTCCCGGGCTAAATGATTTACTCCAGGTGGAAATACCCAAACCAGAGGCATACACCGTTACATTTCCCGAGATGGGGCTAATGTTTGTGGCTCCCTGGTCGGTGTGGAGCTCTCCCGTCGGAATGCTATTGGTAAACGAACCCGTATAGGCCGCCGTGATTTCAGCTGAAATGGTACACGTACCGGGCGAGGCGATTGTTCCCGCCGGGATGTCCCCATCGGCAAAGTAGATGTGGGTGGCATCATACGTCACCGTTCCGCCGCACTGTGAAGAAGCAGGCGCGGAATTTATTGTCAGTCCGGTTGGCAGTGTATCGGTGAATTGAACTCCGGAATAAGGAGTGCTGGTCGGATTACGCAGGGTGATGGTGAATGTGCTCGTTCCACCGATCATAAAATTCGCCGGTGAAAACGCCTTTGTGGCTCCAATGGATTGGAAATTTATCGGCGCGGAGGCGGCTGAAGCATTTGTCACCCCCTGCCGGGACGTGATGGCATTGGGGAGAATGGTGTTCACATTTGCCGCGGCTACCGCGGAAGTCACATTGGCGGTAACCACACAGGTCGCGCCTGCCGCGATGCTGGCGCCCGAAATGGTGATGGACGCGTCATTCGCCGCCAACGGATTCCCGGTCGGACCGGTGACTGTTGGTGAGCCGCAGTTGGTTTTCGTTACCGTGGCATTGGCAACCCGAACCTGGCCGGGCAGAGAATCGGTCAGAGAAACATCAGTTATTGTATATGTCGGATCATTGTTCTTGATGTTGATGGTCAGCGTAACAACCTGCCCGACATAGGGGGTATTGTTGCTGAACGTCTTTACAACCGATGGCGCCAGAACAGCGTTGACCAGCAGGTTGTTGCTGGCGGAAGCGGTATTCGTCACAGGAATCGTGCCAGTCGGGTCTGTGGACTTCAGGTTATTGGCCGGAATGGTATTGATGTGCGTGGTTGCCACCAGCGACGTAACATCCGCGGTGATGACACAGGAGCCGAACACCGTACCGACTTTTGCCGGCACGGTACCGCCGATCAGGGAAACGGTGGTGCCCATGGTGCTGACGATTCCCCCGCATGTGGTTGTAGGATTGACAGGGGAATTAAATGTAACACCCGCGGGCAGGGTGTCGGTCAGGCTGGCGGGTGTTGTGGAAAGTGTGAGCGGATAAGTGTTCGGGTTGAAAATAGTGATCCGTAGAGTGGAAACACCGCCCGCGCTGATAGAGTTGGGGACAAATTCCTTGTTGACCTGGGCTGGCAGTGAGACGTCCGCCCGCGCCATAACCGGAAGGGTGGAAGACGGGAAAAATGAACCCGCAAGCCAGAACAGCCCGATGATGCCAAAAAGGATTCGTTGTATTCTCATCTGACCAGTAAGACTCCCGATTAAAAAAATTTTGGCGCGAATGGTAAAACACATTAAACCACCCGGGGAGGAACTTGATTGACCTGGGTGGAAGGAGCGATCAGAAAAATTAATTTCTGATGAAACTAGAGATATTATATCTAATTGAATAAAAATGAAAATAAAAACGTCGTGAATTGTTAGAGTAAATCGCCTGTCTTCATCCATCATTCAACGGTTTCGATGGCGGCAACCGGGACATTGTTTCTAACCAAAGGCCAGAGCTGCGCCAATACCACCGCCCCGAAGATCAACACACAACCCAGAGTCTGGATCACTGTAAAACGTTCCTCCAGAAATAAGAACCCGGAAATGGCGGCGAAAACCGCCTCCATGGAAAGGATCAGAGCGGCATCCGCCGCAGGGGCGTGACGCTGGCCCCATACCTGCCCGGTGAACCCAACGGCTGTCGAAACAACTCCGGCATACGCGATGGCTACCCAGGCCTGTGACAGACCAGAGAAAGTGTCAAACTCAAAGACAAGTCCGCATGCCAGACTTAACACACCTGCCACCATGTATTGGATCAGGGAAAACCCGACCACATTAATCTTTGGAGAAAGTTTACTGACCAGGATCAAATGGCAGGCCCACAAAAAAGCGCCGGCCAGTTCCAGCAGGTCACCGAAGGCGAACGTTAAAGAGACACCACCGGTGGAAAGCAACAGTGTACCGATCACGGCAATGCCAGCCGCGAACCAGGTGATCATCGGGGCAGGTTTGCGGGTTAATACGGCCATGATGATCGGCACAATCACCACATACAATCCAGTAATAAAGGCGGCATTCCCGGCTGTGGTGGTTTTCATGCCGGCCTGTTGCAGGGTGCTTCCGCTAAAGAGCACCGCGCCAGTTAAAATTGTCCAGAGAAGGTATCGTTTCGGGATAGCAAAACGCCGGATAAATGGGATCATGACCAGCGCGCCAATAATGTAGCGTGCCGCACCAAACACAAAGAACCCGACATATTGTCCGCCGCTTCGCTGGGCTACAAATCCCGCGCCCCAAACAGCCGCCACAAGAATGAGAACGATATCCGCTTTAATGCGGTCAGTTCTACCAGCCATAACGTTCCTTGAATGCTGCCACTGTCTCACGCATATCGGGCGTGAGTAAGGTCAGCGTGGTTTCGATGATGTTGGCAGGTATGTCGTGGTAAAACGCCTGGGCAATACCGCCGGTGATACAGGCCATGGTGTCTGCATCGCCGCCCAGAGATACCGCCAGGCGGACGGCTTGTTCATAACTACTGGATTCCAGAAAAGCCAGGATGGACTCAGGCACACTTCCCTGGCAGGTCACGTCAAAATAATAATTGGGGCGAATGTTATCCAACCGTCGATCAAGATCATACTGAAAGCGGGATTCAATTTCCTTCTTGATGGTCAATTTATCCGCGCCGCGCGCCGCCATAAAGATGGCCAGGGCGGTAGCCTGCGCGCCCTTGATCCCTTCCGGGTGGTTATGCGTGATGAGTGCGCTTTGCTCTGCTTTTAACAAAACTTCGGCTTCGGTCTGGCAGGCAAATCCCACCGGGCTGACCCGCATGGCAGAGCCATTGCCAAAGCTGTTGTAGGGCCGCGGTGATGATGAGAAGATCCATTCCTTGAAACGACCGCCATACCCGGCATGGGGAAAACGCCGGCAGTAACGCAGCAAGATCTCCTGATAATCGCCATCCGTAAGGAGTGACTCGGCCAGGGCGATGGTACATACCGTATCGTCAGTAAAAAATGAGCCCACCGGCAGCAGGTCAAATTCAACCTTTTTTACCGCGTGGAACTCGTATGTTGAACCAATGATGTCCCCTGCAATTGCACCAATCACGAAAACCTTCCCGAATTAACCGTGCGGGAATGATATCACAGGAAGTATCTTGTTCAGGAATGGTTGATGGTTAACGTGACCGTGAATGGATCAAACTTGCCCCACGTCTGGGTCAATGGCTGACCTGGTTCTTCCCACCGGCCTTTGCCTGGAACATGGCCTGGTCGGCTTTCTCCAGCAGGGCGTCAAATGTGGTCACATCGTTGTTGATCTCCGCGACCCCCACACTCACGCTGACGCCAATATCGCCCATTGGAGTGACAATCTTTGTTCCGCAAATGGCCACGCGCAGCCGGTCAGCCACCTGCAGAGCGCTGGTAAGGTCAGTTTCCGGCAAGAGGATCACAAACTCGTCACCGCCATAGCGGCCCAGAATATCCACTTCACGAATACTGCTCTTCCATCGATCTGCCATGACGCGCAGTACATGGTCGCCCACCCCATGGCTGTAATTATCATTGATGGATTTAAAATGATCAGTGTCGATCATCACAGCCGCGAGACTTCGTCCATAGCGGCGGGCTCTCTCCACCTCGCGGCGTCCCAATTCAAACAGGCCGCGCCGGTTATAAATATCCGTCAATTCATCGGTAATGGCGTACTGCTGTACTTCCGCGTACAGTCGGGCATTTTCTATGGCCACGGCCGCCTGATCGGCAAACGCCTGCAAACGATCCGCGTGTTTCTGGTTGTAAAAACCCGGCCGCGAGCTCTCAAGATTGAGAAATCCGAAAACCTGCCCTTTGCTGCGCAGCGGGGCAGACGCCATGGATCGCGCCCAGTTAATGTCGGTATGACTTTGCAGCGCCGCGTATTCCTGTATATCGGCCACAGCCAGCGGCATACCGGTCTCGTACATGCTCAGGTAATGAGTCTCCTGAGAGACCGGGATTTGAAGACTCATCATCCGTTCTTCCAAACCCAGCTCCGCGTAACCAGTGGAACGGACGATGTACGCCACACCGGACCAGATCATCATAATATTGGCTGCTTCGTTGGGAACCACTTCACTCACCCGGGCCAGAATGCGATCAAGGACTTCATCAAAATTCAGCGTGCTGGTGAGTACCTCCGCTGTGTCGCGCAGGGCGTTGGCCAGCGTGGCTTCTTCATCAACTAACGCCTCATTATTTACCGGTTCGGTAAAGGCAGCCAGCACAGAGCCATTCGCGGGAAGGGTGGAGAAACGCGCGTTTAAACGAAGAAAATCGCCATCCGCCTTTTTGACATCCAGACACAGGTCGTCATACACCTGTCCTGAGAACAGTCCGGGGAGAATGGATTCGTTCCAGGTATCCGCGGATTCGCCGCTTAAGAGATTCGCCACTGGCTGGCGCAGGATATTCTCAAGGTTAAAGCCGGTGTCAAGCAGCCACTTACGGTTGGCCTGTAATATGATCCCGTCCTGCGATATCTGAAGTTGTTTCACGGGAGAAAATTCGAACAGATCATCCGCTTTAACCGGTTCAACTTTAAGCAGGGTAACGATCACGGCGCCGGGTGCGAATGCCGTGGTTTCTCTGGCGCAAATCACAAAGGGTTCACTGCCCGCCGAAGTGACAAGAACTGCCGTGTGTCGAACAGGCACGTTCTTGATGCCCGTCTGCCGGATTACGCTTTCAAGTACAGACTTCAAGCCGTCACGCAAATTTCTGGCGGTGGATGATTCTTCCTCAGGGAAAAGCGCATTAA
>CAYQUX010000040.1:0-15214 GCA_964420995.1 uncultured Leptolinea sp.
TTTTATGTAAATTATTTGTTATGACTGGATTCGTCATGGTTTAGTTTTTCAATTGTCACGCGGGTGGACTGAAAAGCCAACGGGGGCAGCGCGTTGACCGGAAAGAAATCTGCCCGGTCAGCATCATCACCAGCAGCCAGAATCCCCCCGATTAAAGTGGCCTGATAAATAAGGACAAGGTCTGCGCCATTGGGATGTTCCCGCCCGCTAAATACATCGACCAGGTGGTCAATGTGGATCTCCAGACCGGTCTCTTCTCGGCATTCCCGGCAGGCGGCTTCCTGCGGGTCTTCCCCAGCGTCCATAAAACCGGCGGGGAGTGACCAGCTTCCCTTCAGCGGAGGGTTAATCCGGCGGGTAAGCAACACACGATCGTCCTTCAAGACGACTACGGCGACAGCGACTTTAGGATCGGTGAAATGGATCCATCCACAGGCCGGACAGACCGGCCGCTGACGGCCAAATTTCTCCTCATACCGCAGAGCCGTACCACAGTTAACGCAAAAAGAAATGGAGGCGGGAATGTTCATGAGCGGCCGCGTCTCTTGAGGATAAAGCCGCCCGTTCCCAGAAGCAGAGAAAGCACGAGGAGTGCCCCTCCAATCCATGCGAAAGGTATCCCTTGGCTTTTCTCAACCGGCGGGATGACCGGCTTCCCTGTGGGCAAAGGCTCAAGTACCGCGGTTGGCTCCACCCCTTTTCCCCGGTCAAGTTCAGGCGCGGGAGATGGAATTGCCGCCTCCGCCGCCATTGCCGGACCGGATTCTGCCGGTTGGGTAACCTGATCCATCACGGTTGCCGTTGGCAAAATTTTGGAGGAGGCCGGTGCCGCGACAGTGCCAGCCGGGATGCTTTCATCTGGAGGAGCAGCCGGCAGTTCTTCTTCCTGCGTTGTTGGAGTTAATGGTTGCAATGGTATGGATTCAGATGGAGCTGCTTCCAATTTCATGGAAGGCGCCGTGTCCTGGCCATCAGACACACCCGGTTGAACAATCGCCTCCGGTTCTCCAGGGGGCGTGGATGGTACCGCTCCCGCCACCGCGGCTTCATTCTCCGATGGAGCACTTTCATAATTTTGGGCGAATTGATCCGCCGCCGGCGCCTCTTCGGCAGCCAGGTTGTTTGCCACGACCGATGGAAGTGGAGTCTGGGTGTAGGCAATAACCGCGGCGGGAGCAGCAGCTTCCTGCAACGGCGCGGAGAGTTGCGGCGCGGGGGCTTCCTTTGCCGCGTGGAATGTCACCGGTATCCCTTTAAGCGGCAATAAATCCATTACAAGGAATATGAAAGCCAGAATACCAGCCGCCATCGAACTGTAGTTCAAGGTCGGGAGAAGCCAACCCCACCGAACCGGTCTGACCATCTCCGGCGTCAGGTAAAAACTTCTGCGGCGTTTGATGCGCGAAACAGACCGCATGATCCCACGGGTTTTCAGCAAAGAAGCATACGCCTCCATGAATTCCACATCCCTGCCCAGCCGGGCCTGTACCCGCGGTAGCTCTTCCGGCGGCAGGGCGGAATCCAGATAGGCGGAGAGGGTTTCCCAATCGCGGTCAGTCAATCTGCTGGTCATCCGGCACCTTCATATTTTTGACGGAGATTGAGCGGCAAAAGTTCCCAGAAATCCGCAAGGCAGCCGCGCAATTTCTGGCGGGCGCGGGCCAGCCGGCTTTTTACAGTGCCCAGTGGATTGGCTGTAACCCGGCTGATCTCTTCATAATCCAGCTCTTCCACATCGGCCAGAACAGCGATGATTCGAAATTCTTCCGGCAATTCCTGCAGGCAGTGTTGTACCGCCTGCTGCAGTTCCCGGGTTTCCACCATCTGATGCGGAGACGGTGTTGGGTCAGGATACCCATAGTCCATATCCATGTGATCATCATCGCGCGAGTCGGCATCCATCGAAATTTCAGGGTGCCGTTTCGCACGGCGAATCTGGTCATAGCAGGCATTGATGGTGGTGCGTAACAACCACGCGCGAAATGAACCGCCGCGGAATGCTTGAATGGAGCGGTAGGCGGATATGAAGGCTTTCTGGGTGGCATCTTCCGCGTCATCATATCCACCCAGTACGCGAAACGCGGTATTGAACACGCAATCCTGGTAAAGCGAGATAATCCGGTTAAATGCTTCCAGGTCACCCTGCCGGGCGCGGGTGATTAATTCTGTTTCGGAAGCCGCTTGATCTGCCAGTGACATAGTCAAAACGATGAATAATGAAGATTATAACGATTCCGTGAAAACTGAACAAAACACACGATGGTTAACATTTTATTAATAACAAAACCGGTTCGTTGAATTAAGGTATGATAGTAAAGTGTTAAAAGTCTTTATCAGCAACTATATCAGGAACAATTCGGTATGAAAACTCTTCTGCTCATGCGGCATGCCAAATCCAGTTGGAAACATCCCGATCTACAGGACCACGATCGACCATTGAACAAACGCGGGGAAAAAGACGCGCCTCGCATGGGAAAATACCTCCGTGAGAAAGAACTGGTACCCCAGCATATTCTGGCGTCCCCGGCCAAACGAGTCACCCAGACGGTTGATGGATTGCTGGATAAGATGAATTTCAAGGGAAAAGTGGAATACCTTGATTCCCTTTACCTGGCAGAACCAACCGCCTATTTTTCCACACTGCAATCCATTTCCGACAAATTTGAACGCATCATGATTGTCGGGCACAACCCCGGGCTGGAGGGTTTACTGCAAATCCTCAGCGGGCAGGTTGAATCTCTTCCCACGGCATCTGTCGCCCACCTGGTCTTACCCATCGAACACTGGGCTGACCTGAATGAAGAAACGCATGGCGAACTGGTGGAACGCGTTAAACCGCGTGAAATGAAATAAGATATTCACAAAATATCATTAAAGGCAAACAGGCGGACACCTCCGCCTGTTTTTTATTACAATAGACATATCTTATGTTTTCGAGGCAATCATGTCAAACCTGCAATCCCTGAAAATGACGGAATTTTCAGAAAAAGTACTGAAATCACCCATCCCCGTGATTCTGGATTTTGGGGCAGAATGGTGCTCCCCCTGCAAGCGACTGGCTCCCATTCTGGAAGGGCTGGCTGAGGAGTGGGATAAAAAAGTTGTCCTCTATTCAATAGACGCGGATACCAACAATGAACTGGTCATGCAATTTGGTGTAATGAGTTTACCCACCCTGGTTTTAATTAAGAATGGAAAAGAAGTGGCCCGCACGGTAGGGTTGCAGAGCAAAGAGAAGCTGGGTGAATTTGTCACCCCGCATATATAGGAAGAAACCATGACAGAAAACAGGCAGGATTGTCCCTATGGTTTATGGCCCAGCCCGGTTACAGCCGCGGTTGCCGGTCAAAAATTGCGTATGGAAGATGCCCAGTTTGATTCGTCCGGCGAGTCAATCCTGTGGGTTGAAGGCCGTTCCGGTGTGGGCGCGTTGGTGCGCCAAAAAACAGGTGACGCGCGGCGTGACCTGACCGGCACAAGTTTTTCCGTGCGCGGCGGCGTGGGCTATGGAGGCGGAGAGTTTTCCACGCACGGCAATTTTGTCATCTTCGCAGAAAAAAACGGCCGGCTGTATAAAACCGGTCTGGATGAAGGCGATCCTGTGCCTTTAACTCCCTCCTACGGCGCATTTGCAGACCCCCAGATATCACCGGATGGACAATGGGTTCTTTCTGTTTTTTCAGACGGCGCCACCGACCTGATCTCCCTCGTTGATGCCAACGGGCTGTCATGGCCGATCCAGCTGGTGAAGGGAGCGGATTTCTACATGTGGCCCCGCTGGCACCCCGGTGGAAAGATCGTGGCCTGGGTTGAATGGAACCATCCCAACATGCCCTGGGACGGCACCCGTCTGATGCTCGGCAAACTGGATGGCACCCCTCCCCGACTGATCGATTCGCACATTGTGGCGGGTGACAACGCCGAGTCCGTAAGCCAACCGCAGTTTTCCGCTGATGGTCGTTACCTGAGTTATATCGTCACCCATGGTGATTGGGAAGATCTGGTTCTTCTTGAATTGCAGACCGGAGAATCGAAAATCCTTATTGCCGGAGATGGGTTTCACCTTGCCCAACCCGCCTGGGTGCAGGGGGAACGGTTTTACGGCTGGTCAGCCGGCAATCAAGAAATCATGTATATACGCAACCAGGCCGGTAAGGCGTCCTTATGGAAAGTGGATATCGAAACAGGAGAGTCTACGCCCATCGATACCGCAGCCTACACCTGGATCTATCAGCTTTCTGTTTCGCCAAAAAGCGATGAAGCCGCCTTTCTGGCTTCCGCGCCCGGCATTCCCACCCGGGTGGTTCGTTGGGATGGATCCAACCTGCGCGTGGTGGCCTATAGTGACACGGAACGTCTGCCCGAAACCTTCTTTCCTGATTCAAAGCCGCTTCAATGGACCGCAGGCGATGGAACCCCGGTCCATGGTACCTATTATCCGCCCACCCATCCTCATTATCAATCCGATGGTTTACCGCCCGCCATTCTGTATATTCACGGCGGACCAACCTCGGAACAACCGGTCTGCTATAGTGCGGAGCGGCTCTTTTTCACCTCCCGGGGATTTGCCTGGCTGGATGTGAATTACAGGGGAAGCAGCGGTTTTGGCCGCAGCTACCTGCAGGCTTTGCGCGACCGGTGGGGGCAGGTCGATGTGGAAGATGCCGCCCTGGCTGCCGGCGCGTTGATTGAAAATGAACTGGCTGACCCGGGGAAGTTGATCATCCGCGGGGGGAGCGCCGGCGGATATACCGTGCTGAATGCCCTGATTCACTACCCCGGCCTTTTCAAGGCCGGAATCTGCCAGTACGGGGTGACCAATATGTTTACCCTCGCACAGGATACGCATAAATTCGAAGCCCGCTACCTTGACAGCATGGTCGGTCCGTTGCCAGAAGCCGCCCAGAAATATCACGACTGGTCGCCGGTATTTCATGTGGATAAAATCCAGGACGCCCTGGCCGTTTTCCAGGGCAGCGCTGATCGTGTGGTTCCACCTTCGCAATCCGAAGAGATCGTCGATGCACTGCGCAGGCGGGGTATTCCGATCGTGTACCGATTGTACGAAGGTGAAGGACACGGCTTCCGTAAGGAAGAAACCCTGATGGACTACTACCGCGAGGTGGAACGCTTCTTGCAACAATTTGTGTTGTTCGCCGTGTAGATTCATCACCCCTGTCCGGCGTACAGCACTTTGCCATCCATTTCCTCCTGCCCGACGCGCAGACGCCGTTATTCATTTGTGTCCGGGCGCCATGGGGAAGGAAAGAGAGTAACCAATTTGACCAGGAAATTGCTGTTCATCTTTTTAATGTGCGTGATGCTCGTCGGGATCAGCGGTTGTGAAAGACCGTCGACAATCGCTCCGGTTGCCGTCGCCCCGACTACGGCGCCTGTTGTAAAGGCTGTCACCCCGACATTATTGATCAAGACACCGGTAAAGGTTGCCACTCAGGCATCCGGTTTTCAAGAAATCTTAAGCGCCACACAGACCGCGGTGGCCACAATTCGCTCGGGCACCTTAACCGCCACAGCCGCCGGGATTAACGGTATGACGTCCGGTACACCCGGCGTATTCGGAACTCCCGGAGTGGGTACCAGCATGCCCGGCACACCCGGCATCACCGCTACTCCCATGGCTCTGGGTACCATTTACCCGGCGACACCGGTAGGTTCAGGTACGCCAGCCGCCATGGTCACACCCGGAACCGGCACACCCGGTGTGATGTATGGAACCATGACGGTGCCAACAGTCACGAAATTTGTCCCCAATTTCCCGGTCATTCCAGGGGTTCCCACCTTTGGTATTCTGAGTGTGGTCGGCGACAGCACGGTTACAATCATGACATCTGAATTCCCGGCCAAATCAAAGTACACCGTCTTTATGGGCCCATACGGTACTTACGGTCTTGGCGGCACATTATTGGGAACGTTTGACACCGATGCCGGCGGACAAAAGACAATCGTCTTCAATATTCCGGCCACCCTGAAAGGGTTCTCCCCCATCGACATGCGTATCGAATTTCCAGACGGCCGCTACGCGTTCAATTTCTTCTACAATATTACCGCCAACTAATCCCATCCCTCTGGTTCTATGTGGACATAGGCTCTGTCCACCTCAGGGAAACTCTCCAGCCGCTCAATCACCTGGTCGCTTATCACATGGACCTGATTGAGCGGCATGTTTCCATCCATATTCAAGTGCATATCAACCACCAAACGCGGCCCGCTGTATTCTGTGATCGCGTGGTGCACTTTTATCACACCCGGAATGGATTCCGCGGCGGCTATTAATTGCATCCTTAATTCTTCCGATGCCCCCGCGCCCGTTAAGAATCCCAGGTTATCGCGGGCGGCCATGAAGGCAGCGCGGAAAATCCACGCGGCTACCAGAAAACCGGCTACCGGATCTGCCAGCGGGTGGATAAAGGCAGATCCCACTATGCCAACGAACGCAGCAGTGGATGTGAGAACGTCGCTCAGGTTATCCACGGCCGTTGTTTCGAGTGTGGGGCTGTGTAACCTTTTTGCCAGTCTGCGAATCCAGACAAACATGCCAGCTTTCATTAAGGCTGCCGCCAGTAGAACAAAGATAGGCAAACCCAAAATAATAGCTTTTCCGCCTTCCGCGAAACGCTCATAAGATGCCCGCGCAGCGGAAAAACCGGCATATGTCATCGACAGCGTGATCATCAAACCAACCAGCGGCTCGAAGCGGCTATGTCCCTGGGGATGACTGGAATCGGGTGGACGCTGCGCCATCCATAATCCCAGAACCATAAGCAGGGAATACATCACATCTGACGCTGAATTGGCTGCGTCAGCGAACAGAGCGACTGATCCGCTCAGATAAGCGGCAATCCATTTAATTATGAGCAGGAGTAAATTTCCGCATACCGTAATAATTAGAGCCGTTCGGTATGCGGCCTGTTCGCCCGGTTTTTTCTCCTGTTGCCTGATGGATATCATCACCACTCCAAAACTATCATAACGACCTCAAACGCGCGCTCGTTTTTCATTTTTCGAGTGCACCCTTGAGGTCGTTGAGGTTGTCGCAACACCGCAGGCTGGTGGCTCTGCCTGCTCTACAGTTTTACCAAATGGTTATCCCATGAACTCTTCCATAAGTCCAAGCAGCGTGTCCACGTCACTCATGGTGATCTCGCCCATGTGAGCAATACGGAATGTTTTATCTTTCAAATCGCCATACCCATTGGCAATGCGCATTCCCTTGGTCTGCAGGAATTTATTCAGCGCGGAAATATCCAGGCTTTTGGTATTTTTTATTGTGGAGACTGTCTTTGAACGATAGCCCTCGGGAGCCAGCGGCTCCATGCCATGCGCGATAGACCAACTCTGCGTACGTTTGGCCATGGCCGCGTGACGGGCAAAGCGATTATCCAAACCTTCTTCAAGGATGCGATCCAGTTGAACATCCAACGCATAGATCAATGGCATGACCGGAGTCATGGGGGTGGAATCTTTCAGGCGGTGCTTTTCCATGAGGACAAGATCAAAGTACCAACCGCGATTGGTAACCGTTTCGGCTTTTTTCATCGCCCGGTCTGAGGCGGCAGCCAGTGAAAGGCCTGGCGGCAGCGCCAGACATTTCTGCGAGGAGGTTAATAAAAAGTCAACACCCCAGGCATCCATCTCGATCTTGGTGCCGCCAAGCGATGATACGGCATCCACCAGGATCAACGTGTCTGGAGATATCTCATGCGCCACTTTGGCCAGTTCTTTCAGCGGGTTTTCCACACCGGTGGAAGTTTCATTGTGAACAATGGTGACGGCCTCGTAGGATTTCTTCTTGAGGGCATCCGCCAGCATATCGGGGGTTATTGCCTCTCCCCAGGGAACTTCGATCTTATCCGCCTTTTTTCCATTGGCAATGGCGCATTTATACCAACGATCGGCAAACGCGCCATTCACACAGGAAAGAACCTGTTCCTGCACAAAATTACGGACACCTGCTTCCTGCATACCAGAACCGGATGATGTGCCCTGAAAAACTCGATATTGCGTAAAGAATAATTTCTGAGCTTTTTCTGCTGTTCGGCGAAAAATCTCTTCGAAATCTTTGCTGCGATGCGGCATCATCGGTTTGGCCTGCGCAGAAAGAACCACCGGAGCGACATCTACGGGGCCAGGGACGAACATGGGGGACATAATAACCTCCTTTGGGAAATTGAGGATTGGACGCTATTAATGAAGGAAGAATGTTAGTATGAAGAGAATCCCAACAAAAGCTGCCATTTGAACAAAGAGGAATTTCAGGTCCTTCTTTACATAGGTGTAATCTGGATTAAATTCACTGTTGCCAGGGCGTACCCCGCTTAATCGCGGGCGGGCAACACCCGCATCATCAGATGTTGTTGCAAAAGAGACCTGTCGTTTTACTTTTTTAGCCATTTGGATCTATCCTGAAAGAGATTATGAGTTTTTCAAAACCGCGGAGACAACAATCCGGCGGTTATCAACCATATAAGGGTAACACGAAATCAGCGTTACAACGGAATCTGATGTGGGCGACATGACCTCAACCTGCGATGGCTCAACAATGCGGTTTTGATTAATGATGTAGGTATAAGTCCGCAGATTGGTGAACAGAATAACCGTATCACCGGTTTTAAGTTTATCCAGGTCGCGAAAAATTTCGCCAAACACATCATTATGGGCGGAAAGCACAACATTGCCGGTTTCTCCCGGATTTGGTGTTCCGGCATGCTGGCCTACACCTTTTTTAAGTTGTTCCCAGCCATCCCCCTGAATAACCGGAGCATCCACGCCGATGGCCGGTATCTGAATGCGTACTGCCTGTTCCGGGCTGGCGGTAGGTACAGGAATGGCTGCCAGTGATTGTACCAGAGGTCGCAAATGTGCCGGGATTTCTTCTTCGTTGGGTTGAACACCCCCGGGCGAATTTGGCGGAGTGTGCCCGGATGGAAGCACGACAGCGCGGATTATCGCGGTTGGAGCCAGAGTTGGTTGCACCAATGATTCCGCCACCTCTTTGTTCAGGTTGCGTAAAATTGACACACCATTTAACAGTACGAAAACCAGACCAATTACGGCCACGATTTCGATGCCCACCAGCAGACGGTCAATCCACAGCTTGCGCTTTGAGGGCGCTGCGACCGTCTCGCGTACCTCCCCGGCTTCATTGACAATCCGGCCGGGCCTGTACCCGCTCTCAACAACCGATCCGGTGGCAATACGGCCTGTACGCCGGTAATATTCCAGCCGCTCACGACGGATTTTCACCCGCTTTTCAGCTACCAGCGACTGTAATTCTTCCAGAGAGTAATCATCAACCGGATGGTTTTGTGGCACCCGTTTTCCGTCCTATCAGCGAGGATAGGAAATTATACAACAGATACAGGCAGGTATCTTCGGCCTCTTCCTTTTATATGCAAGAGATAAGCGTTTTACACATGATCATGATGTGCTCGTAGAATTTTGCACAGAACTCGTCATGTGCACTTATCAAAACGTCCGTATAATGGGACTGTTGAACACAACCAGCAGGGCATAACCTTGATCTATAAAACGAACGGGTTCAACGGGAGTAGACATTCAAATACATGGAAACTGTGAAAAGCATGGGAACAAAAAAGAATTACCTTATTGATATGGATGGCGTACTGGTGCGGGGAAGAACCCTTATCCCAGGAGCGGATACCTTCATTGAAGCTCTTAAAAAACAAAAACACAAATTTTTGATCCTTACGAACAACCCGCTGTACACTCAGCGAGATCTGGCTCATCGCCTTAGTCTTATCGGACTGGAAATCCCTCCAGACCGCATCTTTACATCCGCCATGGCCACGGCTCTCTTTCTGCGCAGTCAGAATCCCGGCGGCACGGCTTTTGTGCTGGGTGAAAGTGGACTGACCCAGGCGCTCTATGACGTGGGGTATGTGCTCACCGACATCAACCCGGATTACGTAGTTCTGGGTGAAGTGAACAATTACAACATGGACCAATTCACCAAGGCGATCCGGCTGGTGGTTCAGGGCGCCGCGTTTATTGCCACAAATCCCGACGCCAACGGTCCAGATGAAGCCGGTGTGGTTCCCGCCTGCGGAGCAATCGCCTCATTGATCGAAAAGGCCAGCGGACGCACACCCTTCTTCATCGGCAAACCCAATCCATTAATGATGCGCACTGCCATGAACTATCTGGGTGTGCATTCTGAAAATACCGTGATGATCGGTGACCGCATGGACACGGATATTGTCGCCGGTGTGATGGCCGGGTTGGAGACCATACTGGTACTCACTGGTGTCACGGGTGAACACACCCTGCACCGCTATCCGTACAAACCAACACGCATCGTCAATTCCATCGCCGATATTCAGCCCGAACGTGAAGAAGACTGATCTCCTGATCGAGGTTCTATTATTTCACCAGAAAGAGCGGGAAAACCGCTCTATTTTTTATAACACAGGTTGTAGTGAGGAATGATATATGAAAACTGGAATGTTATAATCGAAACACCACATGATGAAAGAGTCGTAAATATGGTCTCAAAAAGTTACTATTCGAAAGTTTTTATTTCTGGAATACTGCTGATCCTTCTAACTAATATTGCCGGATGTTCCTCGATTCCGTTCCTCGCTCCGCCCACAGCAACGCCGACGGAATTACCGCCAACTGAGACCCCCATTCCATCACCCACACCAATTCCGCCCACAGCCACCGCGATTCCCACCAACACGGCCATTCCCACAGAAACACCCACAGCCACCCCGGTTCCACCGCTGGCCGTGATCCCTGACGGCATCAACCCATGGTGCCTGACCAAAAAGTATTTCAGCGCCCACGTGGATGGTCCTTACGGTCCGGCCACCATGCCGGATAACGCCACCGCCGGCGCCATAAATAAGAAAACCAACGTGATCAATTTCACGATCCCTGCGGCATCCTGCACCCTCGTGCTGGCATTCAACCAGCCGGCTCCCGCCGGCATGAAATTGCAAATCTGGGATGCCCGCCCGCAGGAACCCTTTGTTGAATACGATATGCAGGTCAATGCGAATAACCCCAAGGAAGTCTTCGGCGTGATGACACATTCCTATATTGTGGATCCTCCGAAATGGTGGATGGATTACACAATGGTGGTGGTAACGGCGGATGGCACGCAGGTTTTCACCGCGCCGATGCATGTGCAAAAACCCCTGCCGGAAAAATGCTGGGATGATTCCTATCCTGATCCGATCACGCTTTTCTGTCCCATTCAGGATTCATAATAGAAACACATTTATGCACAATCACGAAGATTCAAAATTGGAAGGGCGTTACCTCTACTCCATCCTGATAACCGCCGTTGTACTGGTTGCGGAAATCGCGGGCGGAATCTGGACGGGTAGCCTGGCCCTTCTTTCTGACAGCGCGCACGTTTTCACGGATATTCTGGCATTGGCCATCAGTTATGGGGCATTTAAAATGGCCAACCGACCTCATGACAGCGGTCATACGTTCGGATATCATCGGGTGGAAGTCTTCGCCTCCCTGGTCAACGGTATTTCTCTGGCCGGGATCAGCATCGGCATATGGTGGGAAGCAGCCCAGAGGTTCATCTCTCCGGGTGAAGTCCGCGGCCTGCCCATGTTGATCATTGCCGCCATTGGTCTGGTGGCCAACATTCTGGTAGCCATTGTCCTAAAAGGAGAACACCATCATCACGGACACGAAGATGGCCACAGCCATGGTGAACCTGGCGTAAAAAATGACCTGAACCTGAACAGCGCGTATCTGCATGTACTGGGCGACGCGCTCTCTTCTGTTGGTGTGATCATTGCCGGCATCGCCATCTGGTTGACCGGCGCCATGTGGATCGACCCGCTGATCAGTATTTTCATTGGTATCATGATTGCCATCAGCAGTTACCGGGTACTGCGCCGCTCCATCCACATCCTGATGGAAGGAACACCGGAAGGTATTTCAGTATCCGATATTACCCGTGCCATTGAAAACGTTGACGGTGTGACCGATGTGCATGATATGCATATCTGGAATATCTGCTCGGGAAATATTTCATTGAGCACACATGTCGCCATCACACCGGAGTATTGCGATCGTCAGAATGTTTTACTGCAAAAGATCCGTTCAGTTTTACACAACCAGTTTTCTCTGGATCATGTAACCATCCAGATTGAAATGGAAAATTGCGGGCAGGGGAACTGCACCGCGGCCGGACCGGCTGCCTGATCCATGCGATACTTAAAATCTGCAATCGACGGGATTTCCCACCGATCAAAAACCATTATCCTGATATGGCTGACTGCCTGTCTACTGGTTTCCTGTAGTTCACTTTCCGCGCAAAAATCCACACCATATAACTCAACCGGTACGGTGACTGATGCAGCAAGTACAGGTACGGTTGACGTCACTGAAACCATCACCCCCACCTTGAAGATCGTTGGCACGGCGACACCTGTTGCCTCCGCTACCATACCCGTTGAGCTTTCCAGTCTTAAAGACACGCAGGTTCGAATCATCCATCCCTGGGTGGGACAGGCGGGAGTGGAATTCCGCCGCTTGATCGCTGAGTTCAACCGGGAAAATGTGTGGGGCATTGAAGTCTATGAAACACAAAATGGCAGTGTCACCGAAGCCGCCCGCACATATACTGAGAATCTAAACTCTTCAGACCGGCTGGATATGGTCGCCCTTCCCCCTGAATACCTGGCCGGTTGGTTGGAGGCTGGCAATATCATTGATCTGGCTCCGTATATCGCAAACCCTGAGTGGGGTATTCCTGAAAAAGAGAGAAATACCTACCTGAAACAATCCTGGGAAGCCAACAAAAAAAGTGATGTTCAGATCGGCATTCCCGCCCAGTCAAACCTACAATTCCTGGTGTTCAATAAAACATGGGCGGCTGAACTTGGGTTTTCAGAGCTTCCGGTGACCCGGAGCGACTTTGAAAACCAGTTATGCGCGGCCGCTTCAACCCATAACAAAGATTCGAAGAAGGAAAATGACGGCACCGGCGGCTGGATTATTAATTCATCTTCCACCGTGCTGCTCTCCTGGATAAACAGTTTTGACGGCAGCGCGGCTGACGCGGAAAGTTGGATCGACCAGCCGGCCACCGGGGAAGCCTTTGACTTCCTTCGCGGGCTTATGCAAAAAGGATGTGCCTGGAACAGCCGGGTAGCCTCACCCTTTACTTATTTCGCCGATCGCCAGGCGTTGGCGTTCTCAGCCACCCTCGCGGACCTTCTGGAACTGGAAGACACGCTGACTTTCGCGAAAAACAACGATGAGTGGGTCATTTTGCCGTATCCCGGCGAAGTGAAATCCGCGCCTGCCTTGCTGACCGGCCTGTCCTACGGCATATCCAAAACGGACGCGGTGAAACAACTGGCGTCATGGTTATTTCTTCGCTGGATGATGCTGCCGCGCAACCAGGCACGTCTGGCAGAAGCTGATGGATCCATCCCGCCGACCAGCCTTGCGATTGACCTTATGGCAGATTTTCGCCAGGCACATCCCTGGTGGCAGGACGCTCAAAAGCTGGTGGATGATGCCCGTGTTCTTCCAGCCTCTGCCGGGTGGCGTCAGATCCGCCCGGTGTTGGAAGATGGATTCTGGCAGATGCTGCAACCCACACCCATGCCCATCCCCACGCTGATCTACCAGATGGGTGAGACCATAAAAACGGTGCCGTAATCCGATGACAGAGTATGTGATCTACACAGATGGTGCCTGCGACCCCAACCCCGGACCGGGAGGTTGGTCTGCCATATTTACGGTGGATGGGGTCAAGAAGAAAATTTTAAGCGGCGGCGAAAAACCGACAACCAACAACCGCATGGAATTGACTGCCGCGTTGCGGGCACTTGAGTCTCTGCCTGATGGGTCCAATGCTGTGATTTTCACTGACTCGCAATACCTGATGCTGGGTATTACCAGTTGGCTGCCCGGTTGGGTCAAACGCGGCTGGAAACGGCAGGGCGGCAAGCTGGCCAATGAAGACCTTTGGAGGGCGTTGCACGCCCAGACCAAACGGGTAAACATAAAATGGAACTGGCTGCGCGGACATGTTGGCACACCCATGAACGAATTGGCCGATCGGGAAGCCCGCAAAGCCATTCTCAGGTGATTTTCTGCCATTCCATGGCAAATTGGAGGGTATTATGCCAAAACCAACCACTCGCGAAGCACTGCTCCAAGAAATATACGATGAACGCGAAAAACTCGAATCCTTACTGGACATCATTCCGGCGGATGTTTTCACCGCAAGGAAGGTGATGGGTGAATGGACAACAAAAGATATCATTACCCATCTGATTGCATGGGAGCAAATGGTTATTTTATGGGTGACCAGTGGTTATGAAGGCAGGAGCATCCCGGTACCCGCCGAAGGATTCAAGTGGAGCCAGTTGCCCGCCTTGAACGATAAGATTTATCTCGAGCACAGGGATGATCCACGGGATGCCGTCATGGCAGAATTCCAACGCTCGTATAACCAGATACTGGATTTGCTGAAATCCATCCCTGAAGCGGACCTGTTCACACCCGGCCTGCACAAATGGCAGAACAAAAACACCCTGGCGGCGTATTTTAAGTCCAGCATGTCCAGCCATTATCTGTGGGCGCGAAAAGAGATCAGCAAAGGGTTGAAGGGATAATCATAACCGGTAGGGTAGATTCAAGCGGCAAGGTCCATTGCACAAAGGATAATTCCGACTCCGTTTACGTCTACCGGGATTCAGGATCAATCAAGCCGCGGTCAAAGCATCCGGAACATGGTTTCTACGTTTTCCATCATTTCATATCGCGTGCTTTGCCCCTTAAGATCGGGTGCTTGAAAATAAAACCCTAAGGGTCTTTAAAAGACCCTTAGGGTTTTTGTTTTATTAATTAATGAACTGATAAAAAAAGAGACCCCTTCCGGGGTCTCAGAGGCGACGAGGGGATTTGTTGAGCTCACGCGAAATGCCGCGCAGCGGTAAACCGATAGAAAAATCCCCCACAAAAATGAGGGATGAGGCGACGAGAGGGTTTGTTGAGCTCATGCGAAATATTGCGCCAGCAATGAACCGAATAAAAAAAAGAGAGACCCCTTCTGGGGTCTCTGAGGTGACGAGGGGATTTGTTGAGCTCACGCGAAATGCCGCGCAGCGGTAAACCGATAAAAAATCCCCAACAAAAATGAGGGATGAGGCGACGAGAGGGTTTGTTGAGCTCATGCGAAATATTG
>CAYQUX010000041.1:0-13692 GCA_964420995.1 uncultured Leptolinea sp.
CACTTACAAGGCGGTTGCTCTGCCGATTGAGCTACGTCGGCGGCTTGATTGTTAAGCTTCTAAACTGGTCAAGCGGACGGATTATACCAAACCCTTCAGGGGAAGGCAAGGGGATATTTTCCGTCTTTTCCAGAGACGTTTTATTAGTTTATCAACCTTTGACAAACGAGTCAACGGCCGTTACCTAAAATTCTTTCCCTTCAATACAAGATACATATTACCCACACCGATAACATCTTGAACAACAAGACAACTAAATTGACTGTGTTGTTAACTGAAGAGAATTTTCTGACATCGCTAATAAGAAATAGCCATATCAACACTCAATATCTTACCAGTTCGTTTCAACAGTTGAACCTGGCAGAATCGTTAATCAGATGAATTCCAATCACATTGTCTGATGATTTTCATTTCCGCATGATTGGCAGGTGCAAAATTTTGGATTAATCAGGCATTCTTGCTCATTCTCCATGGGATGGTTGATATTTAACGCTTCAAGCATATTGTGCCATTATGGATATTGAGAGTACCTTCCATATATTCTAAGGTATGCATCACCCACTCCAATTTCGCAGAAATCCATGGCTCCAGGTTTGGCATCCGGCACAGTCGGCCCAACAATCCAGAATCCGATTTTTCGATTTCCAGAAGACAAAGCATTATTAATTTCGCTGGCTGGTATGGTTGCACCCAAAATGTTTTGATTGTCATATTGCGCATAAAATTGCCACAAACTGGGGCCATCAAATGCAGTCGACACGTGCCAGTTACAATATTTAGGTTCCATTGCAGCACCTACCCCGTAGGAGGCTGTTGACACTGTGCTCCAAATTACATCTGCGGAGTGAATTTCGTCAAATATGTCATTTGGAAGTGTAAATTCGATAAACAAATTTTCCTGTAACTGATGGCAAACGCTCGCATATTTCGGATCGCATTCATTGAAGTATCCGACCAAAAGTTGATCTCCAAGGAAACCAAACCAATTGGTTTGCACAAGCTGGCCCAATGGGTCATATTCTTTTGATTTTATATAGGTTTCAATGTAATCAGGTTTAATAGTTTGAATGCGATACTTATTCCATGTCACTTCGTTGCTATCAACGGATTCCCCTTTGTAACTATTAAATGCCCGTACTGTTAATATTGGCCACCCGTAATAGTCCAATTTAACACTATCAATAGGTAATCCATCGAAAAATTTTTGTTCCGGGTCGTCTATTGAAACCATCAATGTAGGGGTGTCAAAACCCGCAGCTTTGTCCAGGCTCATGACGTAGTATATACGGAAACTTTGAGCCGGGTAAAAATCGCACTTTGGATCACTTTCCGGGCAGCCAAATGGATACTGGTCCCAGTCCCAAAACAGCACTCTCTTTTTTGTTGTTTGGGTTACTTCTGTGCAAGTTTCCTTTTTTGTTTGCAAATTGAACGCACAGGATGCGTTACCAATATGAAAATTATAGGGCGCCAGTATTCCGCTATGTAGATCTTTTGTGGTTTCATCCGGGAATATCTCTTTTAGATCGGGCATATTGCCCGGCTCTATCAGATCAAATTCGATCACATCCCGGGTGCTCCAACCTGGCAGCAGCTTCCCATCCCGCCCCAGGTATTCCAGGTCTTCGCCTTTCCAACCCCAGCAATCCATGCCAATCGCCACATCAGCAGGCCAATTGCCCGCCGGAATTGTGTTGGGTAAATAAGGAGCGAAGTCAAACGTCCCCTTCCCGGGGTACACAAATGTCTCCCGGCCTGCCGGTATTCGATTCCACCGGCTTCCATCGGTTGACAAATAGCAATACATCCTATCCACAGGTTTGCCCGGGTTGATAGTGAGTGACGCGAATTCAAGCGATCGCACGAGCGGTTTCCGGCAATCTGTTCCCGTTGATTCGACAAATACCGGGGATCCTTGTGTTTCACCGGCCGCATTAAATGCCGACAGATAATAACCATACTTGCCGGATGGCAGGTCTTGATCGGTATATGTAAAATTGGACGTACCGGGATGGCCGTTCAGGGTGGCCACCCGGTTGAAGACTTGCGTATCCGGGTCCAGGCGGTAAAGGAAGAATCCAGCTTCAGTCTCCGACTGGTCAGTGATCCGTAAAACCGTGCTGCAATGACCGGGACTGCC
The DNA here is from genome assembly GCA_964420995.1 of uncultured Leptolinea sp. Taxonomy (GTDB): domain Bacteria; phylum Chloroflexota; class Anaerolineae; order Anaerolineales; family Anaerolineaceae; genus Leptolinea. The sequence continues at coordinate 2,141 of CAYQUX010000041.1, forward strand.
TTTTATCACCGGGGCTTCCGGCTGGGGCATCGGATTGAATTTTGCAGTGATCCCCTGCAGCAAAAGTAAATGTTTGGGGGAAACGGAATTTTCCACCGATCCTTCGCTGGTATCCACCGGTGCCGGTTGATTCGCAAAAGTGATCCGGTTGGTTTCCATTGCCAGCGATGATTGCGGCTCCTCGACAGGCGTCATCTTGCCGAGCATCATGTTAACTTCATTCAGCCGGGCCTTTACCGAATCGGGGGTCGGCCCGGATGGCGCCTGAGTCTCTGGAACATCCAGAACCGCGCTGGTAACCTTTAGCTGAACAGCATTTGACAGGCCGGTGATCCCACTGTCAGTTGACGCCCGCGCGAGCAGGGTGAATTGTCCCTCTTCGGTGGGCGTCCAGGACCATGAGGAGAGGATGCGGTTTTCTTTCACTACATCAGGGTAGAATTTTTTGGGTAAATCGATCCCATTGATGCTTAGTTGCAGTTCCCTGATGGCCAATTCACTATACGCCCCGGCATTAATGATAACCGGCGATTTGATGAGGGCTGTTTCATTATTATCTGGACTTTGAATGATTACCTGCACCACCCCGCTTCCAGCCGGTAATTGCTGGCTGGCTTCCGGTGTGTTCAGGAAGAAAAAGATACCGGCTCCCACGATGACGACCAATCCGGCTGCGATGACAAGCCCGATTAACATCCCTTTTGAGAGCATACTCCACCTGCCTTTGATAATCTCTCATTTCCTGCACTTCACTCTACCGAACAGATGGCTTGATAATAAGATGTATTGACTCTGTCCCTTTTATCTCTGAATTTTTTAATCATGGATATCAACAGGTACCTGGTCCGATTGATCCAAACCTTGAACTGCCAGTCATATAGCCTGTTCTGCCAGGTCAGTCCCAATAATCAAAGTAAACGAACTTGATGCTATCCAATTGGACTTCACAAAAATCTACCGGAATATCTGTTTGCTTATGGAGTTCTGCTGGTTCCCCAATGGATACTGTTATATTTTTCGTTGGGCCAAAACCCATAAATGGCCCATTTCCAAAATCATAAATACGAAAGGAAGACAACCCCGGAAACTTTTTATAGTCTGCATTATATAAATCATCTTTTGGCTCGTAGAAAGAAACACTTATTTTATTATTGCAATCATTCTTTTCAAGTGTCGAACCATATCCATATGAAGAGACACTGCTTATATCCCACTCAATCTGGGCACCGTACATTTTGGTGATATCTACCGGAACCTCAAATTTTATAATAGCGGAATCCTGAGACAGCCGGCAATAGGAATCAGCCGCATTACAGGTTTTTAAATAGCCTGAAATCGGGTGCGCGTCATTAAATCTTTTAGTTTCCTCGTTATTATAGGTTATTGATTTATCTGCTTTATTTATGTTCGTTACAAAACGGAATTGTTCTATGGATTTTGGCTCCACTTTATGGGTACTCAATACCCCCCCACCAGAAAATGCCGGCCATCCATTATCCGATTCTCCATACAGGTTGTTATATGCTCGAATAAAATTTACCTGCAAATGGCATTTTGTATCCGTAAGCCAGCGGTTATACATGCCATTCTTGTTTTTTAGCCACCTTCGTTCCGGGTCTTGGATTTCCGCTACCAATTTCGGATTTTCATCATATGTACAGTAGGTATATAACCGGAATCCATCCGCCGGGGCATAATTACATAACGGTGTCGCGCATTCGTCCGGCACCTGCTTCCATATCCACACATAGGCATCGTAACTCTCATACGGTTCAATAGGCATGCAGGTTTCTTTCTTTGAAAAAAGGTTTATCGAGCAGGCCAGCTTCGAAAAATCTACTTTCCAGGTCTCGTTGACATGCGGCGGCGGTAAAGTGACCAAGCCGTCATTGTCAAAAGGTCCGGGTACCTCGAACTGGTCACCAAGATCAACTCCTTTGCCAGGATCCTGATTCTCCAGCTTCAATTCACCCGGTCCAAGACCCTCCAAATTTTCTCCGATCCATCCCCAACAATCCATTCGGATGACTTCTTTTCCGGAGACTGGCCTCGTCGGCAGCGTGTTTCGCAAATATGGGGCAAAATTATATTTTCCATTTTCGGGGTAAACAAAGGCTTCCTGTCCAGCCGGTACGCGGGTCCATATGCTGCCATCGGTCGTCATGTAGCAGTACATTCTGTCAACCGCCGTTCGCGGATTGATATTCAACTCTTTCAGGTTAATCGGTCGCACGGTTTGTGCAGGGCAATTCTCACCTTTAACCGGAACGAAGATTGAATCACCGGCGGTTTCCCCTGCCGTATTGAACGCTGAAATGTAATATCCATAATTGCCAGTCGGAAGATTCAAGTCTTCATACTCGAAACTTGATTTTCCTGGGTGGCCATCCAGAGTGGCAACCCGCCGGAAGAATTCGGATCCCGGGTCCAACCGGTATAGGAAGAAGCCGGCTTCTGTGTCCGATTGGTCAGAGACCACCAGGGCAGCCCCGCAGTTGCGCGGTCGTGAGGTGATCTGCGCCGCGGTCGGTCTGGCGATTGCGCCAATGCGTGATGTGATGCCCTGTAATATCAACATATACTTTGCCGATTGCCCGATTCCAACGGACGCTATTTCGCCATCCGAAGCCAAAGGTGTGGGTTTCATTGAAAAATCGATCACATTGGAATCAGGTGTCGGATAAGGGGTTGGCGCCTGTAACGCCAAAGCCGGCTCTCCGCTTCCTCGAGAGATTAGGTCAGCAGCTTGCTTTTCCACAAGAGGAGGTGGAGGCGCGAAATCCCCATCAACAAGCGGAGGAACCTTTTTGGTTACATTTACCGTAACCGCATTTGACACACTGCTATCTTCATCCTGTGTTGACGCGCGGGCTACCAACAGGTAACTTCCTTCTTCAGAAGGGGTCCATAACCAGCTTGTTTTGAAAAGGCCGTCAGGCAACTGGCCAGAATGTCGTGATTTAGGAACGTTGATGCCGTTGATGCTCAATTGAATGGTTGTGATAGGTTTCTCACTGCTGCCAATGGCATCGATAGAAACCACATCCCCGATATTCTCATAGGTGTCATTCTCTGGCCGGGTTATCGAAAGAGTAACTGTACCTGAATCAGCCGGCAATTGCTGGCTGGCTTCCGGTGTATTCAGGAAGAAAAAGATGCCGGTTCCCACGATGACGACCAATCCGGCTGCGATGATGAGCCCGATTACCATCCCTCTAGAGCGCATATTTTACCCTCCTGTTAAAGAACAACATCATTATTAGTCCGCTGGAGCGGGTTTGTCAATTGCGTCTTTTTTTTGAGCTAAAATTAGAGCATCATGCAAAAGAAACCGGTCAAACTAAAAAAGATATTAATCATCGCCGCGATCATCCTGGCTGCCGCCGGGATCATCTGGGGGATTGCCAGCGGCGCGTTTGACCGCCTGATCACCCGTGATCTGGCCATAACCTCGGAAAAATTTCTGGGGTCCTTGAAAACGGACGATTATGACACCGCCTTCAGCCTGTGCAGTACTTCTCTAAAGGAAGAGCTGGGCTCGGTGGATGAACTGAGGCACGGAACTGCCGGCCGCGATGCCATCCCCACCGAGTGGAAGCTCAACCTGTTCCGTATGACCGGCAATAACGGCGAAGTGGAAGGCACCGGCAACCTCACCCGCGGCCGGCGCGCGGTGATCAACCTGGCGCTGACGCGCGAAAAGGGCAAGTGGCTCATATCAGGCTACCTGATTGAAGAACAGTAGTTCTTTCAAGTATAATTAGCCCCGTAACTGGAGGCTTCATGGAAATTACCTGGTTTGGACACGCCTGTTTCCGCCTGACAGAACGCGGACTGGCTACCGTGGTCACCGACCCGTACAATTCACCCGAGATCGGCTACGAACCGTTGAAATTAAAAGCGGATATCCTCACTGTCAGTCAGGATACGCCCGGACACAACCATATATCTTCGGTGAAAGGCGACCCGTACACCATCACCGGCCCCGGTGAGTTTGAGATCGGCGGGGTGTTCATTACCGGTGTGCAGACAAACGGTCATACCAAGAAAGAGACCGACCCGCGCAACACTCTGTTCGTTTTTGACTACAATAATATTACCGTTGCCCACCTGGGTAACATAACAAAAGTGCCTGCCCAGGCCGAGATCGAAGCCCTGGGCAACGTGAAGATCGCCCTCGTGCCGATTGGCGGAAGTTTCGCCGATGAGAAATTATCCGAGGTAATCAGCCTGCTGGAACCCAACATCATCATCCCCATGATGTACCAGACACCGGCCGCGAAGATCAACCTGAAACCACTCAAGGACTTCCTGAAAACCATGGGGATCGACAAGGAACCCGACGTGCAGCCCTCTTATCAGATCAAAACCGGCGCCAATCTGCCGGAGGAGACTAAAGTCATCGTTCTGGATTACCAGCGAAATTAGAGGTCAGCGTGGCTGTCAAATTGATCATGACCTGGGACATTTCGGCAGATCAAGAACAGGACTACTTTGAATTTGTCGTCCGGGAGTTCATACCGGGCGTGCAGCGCATGGGCTTTGACCTGTCAGACGCATGGGCCACCGTGTACGGCGGCTCGCCACAAATTATGGTGACGGCCGTACTGCCTGACGCGAAGGAAGCCCGGCAGGTGTTGAAATCTAACGAATGGCGTGAACTGCACAATCACCTGCAGGATTACGTGAAGAACTACACCCAGAAGATCGTCACCGCGCGCGGCGGCTTTCAATTCTGAGCGGCCGCCGTGAGCAGCGCTGATCCGGCCGGCCGGCTTCTGGACTGGTACAAAGCCAACGGCCGCGCCCTTCCCTGGCGCGGGGTAAAAGACCCCTACGCCGTGCTGGTGTCGGAATACATGGCCCAGCAGACCCGCGTCGAGACGGTCATCCCGTACTACCTGCGCTGGATGCAACAGTTCCCCACGGTGCGGGCGCTGGCCGCGGCCCCGCTGGATGCCGTGCTGAAAGCCTGGGAGGGACTGGGGTATTACGCGCGCGCCCGCAACCTGCACCGGGCGGCCATCGCCATCGTGACCGACTTCAATGGGGTGATCCCCTCTGATATGGAAGACCTGCGCAAACTGCCGGGGATCGGCGCGTACACCGCCGCTGCTGTGGCTTCGCTGGCCTTCGGCGCCGACGAGCCCGCGCTGGATGGCAACCTGCGCCGCGTGCTGGCGCGCCTGACCGCCCTGCCGCTGGATATCAAAACCCCGCGGGCGGAGGCCGAATTGACCGCCATTGCCCGTCAAATGCTGCCACCCGGCCGCGCCGGTGATTTCAACCAGGCGCTGATGGATCTGAGCAACCAGGTGTGCCTGCCCAGGGAACCGCGCTGCAAGGTTTGCCCGCTGACGGAGTTTTGCCAGGCTAATCTGACCGGCCGGCAGGCGGACTTCCCGGTGAAGGCAAAGAAACCCGCCGTACCCACCCTGACGGTGACCGCGGGGATATTGCGGAAGGGGTACCGAGTGCTGCTCTCCAAACGTCCGGCGGATGGATTATTAGGCGGTCTGTGGGAGTTCCCCGGCGGCAAGCAGGAGCCCGGTGAAACCCTGCCGGAATGCCTGGCCCGCGAACTGCGTGAGGAGCTGGGGATTGAGGTTGCTGTGAAGGATGAAGCGGGGGTGTTCAGGCACGCTTATTCACATTTCAAGGTAGTGCTGCACGCCTTCGAGTGTGAGATCGTGAGCGGCGAGCCGCGGCCGTTGGCCAGCGACGGGCTGGAGTGGGTGGAGGTGAGTAAACTAGGGGACTATGCCATGGGGAAGATCGACCGGATGATTGCGGGACGGATTGCGCGAGCAATGTAAGATTAATATACAAAAAAGTATATTAACTTGACATTGGTTTTTACCTCGTGAATAATTTTTTTTATTGAGTAGGTAGTAGTCGGGTAGGGTGGGATCGTGTTTGATCCCACCACAGGCCAGGTATACAATTAACCATGCCGAATTATCGCAGGGCAAAGGAACCAGGCGGGATATATTTCTTCACCCTCGTGACGTTCAACCGGCTTCCTTTGTTTTCTAACCAACAATGCCGTGACATCCTTCATAATGCCTGGTGCGAGGTGCAATCCCGCCACCCGTTTGAAACCATTGCCGTGTGTTTGCTCCCGGAGCATATTCATGCTATATGGAAATTACCCGAAAATGATGCGGATTATCCCATGCGATGGAAAGAGATCAAGCGCATTTTCACGAGGGAGTATATTCGTCAGGTAGGTCCCGGTGGAGTACGCAACGAGTCCCGTCAAATTCAGGGGGAAGCGGCTGTCTGGCAACGCAGGTACTGGGAGCATACGTTTTTCGACCAGGATGACCTTAACACCCACATAGATTACATACATATCAATCCGTTGAAACATGGATTGGTAAAAAAGGTATCCGAATGGCCGTGGTCAAGTTTTCACCGGTATGTGAGGCATGGAATTTATCCCGTTGATTGGGGTGGAACTTCGGAGATTGCGCTTATGGACAAAGGTCGTGGAGAATAATGTTGTGGTGGGATCAAAGGCGATCCCACCCTACCAGCTGGTACTGGGGATTCAATATCCCCTGCTTGGGTTCATGAAGTTGCTTCTCAGCAGAAAATTCTTAAACATAATCCTGCATATATGGAAATTGAGGATAATGAATTGATGCAATCAGGGTTTTCAAGTATTTTTTCAGACCCAAATACAATACATGGAGGAGGAAATCAACCACATCATTTTTGGTTTTATGTCCAAATGGGTTATGAATCAAATGGTAGTGCATTTCCATTAGTGACGGCATTTTTGCATGAAACAGATTTTGGGTCTGACAATCCAGCAGGGAATTTTTCAGAGGATTTTATCTTAGGCGTTGAAGGAATAACTCTTGGGAAAAATCTTGCATCAGGACAAATAAACCCAGGTGATGTTGGTAATTATGTTCATGATTCGCTTTCAACAAATTCACCATCTTCTACCTATTGGAGTCAAAGAATCCTTCTTGTTGATATCGCGCTTGGCGTAACAGATTACGCTTATTACAAAGTAACAGGGAAATAGTCTTTACAAAAAAGGTGGAATCAATGAATAGAATTAACAATTTCTTCGAGAAAAATAAGTATAAGGTTTTTTGGATCATTCTACTACCAATATTATTGGTAATACTAATATGGATCAGTCAGATATACGCTTATTATTACTTTGATCCCGAATATTGTATTCCTAGAATTGCAGAGAAGTTAAATACCGATCAAACTTGGGCATCAATTGCTATATATGCGAAAAAAAAAATTGAACCAGGCATGACCCGAGAAGATGTTTTGCAAGTTATTCATGGAATTGGAAATTTTGAAATAGATTCATACAGAAATATCTATTCAGAAGATTCTATCTCAGAAGATTATCAAGTTAAAATTTGTTGGAGTCGTCGATATGATATAGACATTAAATGTAAATACTCTAAAAATATGATATTGAAATCTTTTTCGATTGATATGAAGCCTTAGCTCTTTAATGCAGTCGCTATTGACCGCTCTGCTGAGCTACAGGTACAACTAATACTGTCTGGGTATCGTTGCACAACAAAACCACGACCAACCTAATCAAGGCGGTCTGTACCTTATAAACTGCATAGGTACTCTTAGCAAAAGTGATAGATGCTGTCTTTAAAATCAAGGGGTAAGAGGTTGAATCTTGAGATAATTTGGATCAAAAGGCCTGTTTTTTCTAACACTAAATATCATGTGAGAATAATTTTTGAACTGCCTGGCATAAATTGACGCACTGATCGTCTCCGCGCCGGATCCGGGCATCACACACACCGCTGGCTTCGGAGCCCGCGCCCCAGGCGCTGACCGGCGCGCAGTACGCCTACGACGGCGACGGTCGCGAAGCCCCCCGCAGCGAAGCGGAAGGGGGGACTATGATGCGCGGCACGGTCAACGGGGTGACCACCTTCTACCCCGGAAGGCATTACAACAAGGAAGTCGGCCCGGGCGCTACGAAGATCCAGAAATTCTACTTTGCGGGGACGGTCACCATTGCCGTACGAACATTAACCGACAACGCCTATACGCTCACCTGGGTGCTGGGCGATCACCTGGCCATTACAGCGAGTAGATGCTGTCTTTAAACTCACGGTGTAAGTGGTTGAATCTTGAGATAATTTGGATCAAAAAGCCTACCGGCGAGTAGTAATAACGCTGGGTTGCCTGCCTGTCCCTCTACTTTAGGGGTGACCCCACATTACAGCTTCCCTGCCAATGAAAATTAGATTTTCCGGTTGTTCTTTATTTCTTTGATTATTTCATCAAGTGTTTTATCTTTAAAAAGTTCCTGTCTTTCACTAGTATAGTTACCAAATCCCTCTTTGAATTGTTTGAGAAAACGTACAGCATCGACCACACCCAGTTCTTTGTATAAAAGACGGATGGCCTGTTGATTAACTTCCATCAATGGCCGGGTATCTGTGATCATTTTTCAATCTCCTGAATCAGGTCAATTGGGTTGATGACTTTGACCTTTAAGGTGGTTATCCGCCTTGAAAGGCGAAGAATACCATCATCAACTGTACAGAAATAATCAGCCTGACCTTTTTCCGCCAAAGCCAGGTGCAGGGCATCCAACGGTTTGAAACCAGATTTTACCATTTCTGCTGCCCTTAATTCAACATTATCTGATATGCGTACTGTTTCTCGGGCAAGAGAAAGAACAGCCTTGGTATGGTCAAACCGTATGGAAAGCGAATTTTGCTCACCTTCAAAAAGAAGCGCATCCGAAGAAAGAAGGTCAATTTGTTTCTGGTGGACTAATGAGATCAGGCCTAAAACTGCCTCAGATTCCAAAATGATGCGAATCTGGTCCGGGGAATCAAGCGGTCTTTGAATGGCACACATATCAAGGTAAATTTTCACACGATTATTGTAGCATGTACCGGCAATCAAAAACCGGGTAAGAAAATCAGCCTATGCTTAATCGGTAGGGAGGAAAGAAGAATAGCTGGTCACGCGGCTGAACCAGAGCACAACCGCGCTCACCTGGCAGAAAACATGGACCAGCCCGCTGTTGACGCCGGGGTATCATACCATCCGGGTGGCCTATGTGGACGGCTACTACAATGTGGACGCCTTTATTGTGCGCGGTCTGGCAACTCTTACAGAGCGCTTCGCAGCGGCCACGTCGACAGCCACGGCATACACACCCTCGCCCACGCCCTCAAGAACGAATACGCCGGTCCCACCATCGACCAGTACATTTACTCCAACCGCCACCAACGCGCCGACTCTTACAGAGCGCTACGCAGCAGTCACACCGACACCGCTGGCTTCGGAACCCGCGCCGCAGGCGCTGACCGGCGCGCAGTACGCCTACGACGGCGACGGTCGCGAAGCACCCCCGTAGCGAAGCGGAAGGGGGGATCATGATGCGCGGCACCGTCAACGGAGTGACAACGTTTTACCCCGGAAGACACTACAATAAGGAAGTCAGCCCGGGTGCAACGAAGATCCAGAAGTTCTACTTCGCCGGGACGGTGACTATAGCCGTGCGTACGCTAACCGACAGCGCCGATACCCTCACCTGGGTGCTGGGTGATCACCTCGGGTCAGCCAGCACCACGGCCAACGCAGACGGTACGCTGAACAGTGTGATCCAGTACACCGCCTTCGGGGAGATACGATTAACCCAGGGTTTAACACCCACGAAATACCGCTATCGCGAAGCATCCTGTAAGGGCACGGGTCAACTGGCGCAGGCTGAACTGGGGCTGGATTTTTATGTGTCAAGATTTTTCGACCCGGTGACTTCCCATTTCACCTCGGCGGATACACTCATTCCCGAGCCGGGGAAGAGTCAGAGTTTTGACAGGCTTTCATACACAATAAACAACCCAATTAAATATTCTGATTCGAATGGGCATGGAATAGACTGTGGTATTGGTGACGCAAATTGTAATCGATCAAATGATTTACGAAAATGGAAAGATTTCACTGACAAAAAGAATAAAAAAAATATATTTATTGAAAAATTAGCTAACTATACAAGTTCAATAATTTATGGTGATGAAACAGAAGAACAAATGGGAGAGATTCGTGAAAATATCGAATTACTTCTTCGTTACTGTCAACAAAATTTTATTCCTTATTTACAATGGAATGCCCAAGTATTAGATTTAGATCGTAATAATATTAACCCAAATTTACTTTTTAATCCTGCTTCAATGGCATACCTGTTTGCTACGATTCGCGCAGAATCTCTATGGGGTTTAGAAATGCATGAAATAGAAGGAAATTCAAAATGGTACTCTCCATATTATGGGCGCGGGTTTATTCACCTGACACTTGAAGAAAATTATAAAGAAATGGGCGAGAATTTTGGATTTGATCTAGTAAATAATCCTGACATAATCGCCCAGAATAAAGACCTGTCAATAAGAATATCATTAAGGTATCTAATTCTAAATAAATCAGGACACTATTATCTTGGGAAAATCCAATCACCAAATCAATTTGCAGAAGCTCGTGCGATTGTTAATCCTGAAGATTTCACTTATAAAGGAGAAATTGCTAATTGGGCAAATGGATATTACAAAATATTCAGCGAATTTTGCAACCAAAATTCCTTAAGTACAACTGGGAGCTGTTTTTAATGAAAAAGTATTATTTTTCTCTTCTGTTTTTATTTATAACATTAGTGGGTTGCCAATCAATAATAAATTCAGAAAAAACATGTGCTATTGGAAAAATTGTTATGCTTGAAAAAAGGATTGATTCAAATATTTTAGTATTGCCAATGGAAATGAGTAGTAATTCAATAAAACAAATACCAATTAATCAAAAAAGTTCAATTACAGGGTTTAGATATAAAAAGGGCAGAATTATTCTTGCTGCTGAACATTTGTTTTATTTAAAACTATCAAGTAATGGATTAATTAAATTAGACCAAAATTTGAATGGTTGGTTTCTTGCCCCTCTATTTTCACCAAATAGTAATCAGATTGTCGTCTCTCATTGGTTAGGCGATAACCAATCTCAACTAATTATTATAAATTTAACAACTAAATCTACTGAAATGTTGAATAAGATGGAGGTTGGCAAAACTCAAATTCCACTTGAATGGAACGAAAATGGGATAATATATGAAGAAAATGTTAACAACATAACGAATTATTATCTATATGACTTATTATCTAAGAGTATAAAGAATATTGAATTTCAAAAGAAGGATATTTTATTATCTCCACACGGTAATTTTGTTATTAACAAAAATGCTATGGGTGAAATCACAATTACAAATTCAAAAACCAAAGAACTAATTCAAGAAACTGATTTCTCAACAAGCGCGAGGTTATTAACATGGTCTCCGAATGATAAATGTATTGCATATGTTCTAAATGATTTACTCTTCATATATTCGATCGAAGAAGAACATACTATTTCGAATTATAAAATTTCAAATGATATTACATCAATCATTTGGGAATAAAAGGGTCAACTGGCACAGGCTGAGCTGGGGCTGGACTTTTACGTGTCAAGATTCTACGACCCGCTGACAGCTCATTTCACCTCAGCCGATA
>CAYQUX010000042.1:0-13251 GCA_964420995.1 uncultured Leptolinea sp.
CGGTTCTCGTTAGTAGCGGGGAGTGGATTCGAACCACTGACCTCCGGGTTATGAGCCCGACGAGCTGCCTCTGCTCTACCCCGCATCGCGTCCAATTAATATACCACTTTCGTGCAAGACCGTCAAGCAGAAAAAAAGCCGGTCACTTTGACCGGCTTTTTTCATTTTCTATGATCCTAGTTCTTCACAATAATGGTCAGATACATCTCGCCATTGATTACATACGCGCCGGTCTGTGTGGCAAGCGCCCAGCGGGTGGTGTATTTTTTGCCTGGTTCGCCGGGAGCTTTCTGGTCGATGTTGAAAATGGCTTTTTCGCCCGGTTTAACAGCCACTTTCAATGGAACTTTCGTTATACCGGACATCTGGTCGCCGCCGATGAACACAAGGGCGTATTCGGTTGTCCAGGTGACGCTACCGACATTCTTGAAACCGACTTCCAACTGGAAGGGTTCTCCCGGCGCGTAGACTGTCAGATCTGCAGGGACGTTATACTGAAATTCCGCGTAATCACCTACTTTGAATCCGGCGGCAGAAGCGGAAGACTGGGTTGGCGCCATCAATGGATTAAGCCCATTCACACTGCCGGCAACAGTCGGAGCGGCAGCGGCGGCAAATGGTAATGTGGGTTGCAGAGCCTGTTCCTGGGTGGGTGCTGGAGCCACGGTTGGGGCTACAGTGGGTGGGGGTAGTGGAGTCTCGGTGGGGGGAACGGCAGTGGGGTTTGCCGCGGCGGCCTGTGTCAATTGCGCCTGGACGGTGGCGGCTGCCATGGTATAAACCGCACCCGGGTCTGTGGTGGGCGTGGCCGGGGCACCTGCGCCGCAGGCTGACAACAGCAGGCTGGCGATCGTAATTACGATGGCAATTGTGCCAGTGATTTTTAAACTTTTCATGGTATTCTGACCTTTTCTATCATTGGGTTCAATTTCAGATTATATCAGCATTTTTCTCCCGAAAATTCAATTTCATACTATGATATACCCTACCCTATGAAACGTTATCATTCCCATCATTTATTGGCGATCTTCTTTTTGGCATGTCTCACGGGATGTTCCTCATCGCTATTTCTGAACGCCTCCCAACGCCTGGAACGTGAGGCGGATCAGTTATTGGCAGATGATCGGAAAAGTGAAGCCTTACTGGCATTTCATCAGGCGGCTGAAGCGGATGCCTCCAATCACTCTGCCATAAAGAAGCTGATCCCTCTATATGTGGAACAGGAGAGAATACGGCAGGCAAAAACTGAATATTCAAGGTTGACCCAACAGGAACAGTCAGAAATGACCGAGGATTTATCACAGGGGAAGCCTTCGAGCTCACCACCGGTCAATTTCCTGTGGATTAATGATCTTATCCAGAGTGAACCGGTTGGTTTGGCCGCGGATCATGATGCCATTGTTGCAAGTTACAAATCCGGTCTGGTCACCCTGCTCAAATATGCAGACGGATCTCCCTTCTGGACAAAAAACATTCGTCAGACCATCACCTCGGCTCCGGGAATTACAGCCGATTGGATCATTCTTGGCTGCGAGTCCGGTGACGTGATTGCCCTGAACCGCAAATCCGGCGACACTGTTTGGACTGTAAATCTTACCGGTTCCATTTTCGCTTCGCCATACATTTCGGGCGACAGGGTGTACATCGGTTCGTATAATGACCGCATGACGGCACTTGACCTGCCCACCGGCAAGATCTTATGGCAGGTGGAAACCGGCGATGCTGTGGTAAGCCAGCCAACGCTGCAAAATGGAATACTTTACTTTGTGACCACTGGCGGAAAGGCCCATGCCATTGATGCCAACACAGGGCAAGCGCGGTGGAATACGCCGGCAAGCCTGGGCGGCGGTTTGGAGGTATCTCCTGTTCCAGCCGGGGACATGGTATTGATCGCCGGAACAGATAGCCGGTTGACCTCGTTAAGCCTGTCCGGTGACGCGTATTTTTGGCAATATTCCATGCCGGATAGTATTTATGCCAGTCCACTGGTTCATGGTCGTGATGTTTTCGTGTTTTCCATCGGACAACAGGCTGCCAGGTTGCAGCTCGCGACCGGGAAGCCTGTGTGGGAAATGGAATTGCCCGTATCTGTACGATCCACCCCGGTCATTATTGGAGACGGAATATTCTTCGCCGGTGTATCTCAACCGCATCTCTTTTCACTTGATGCGGCAACCGGTGAGATCAAATCGAAAATTCACACCGGCGACTGGATCGAATCAGGCCCGCTTGTGCAGGGGAAACTTCTGCTCATTGCCGGTAAAGACGGTGCCGTGATCGCGTACCAGGTTAACTAGACCGGAAAGACCTTTATGGCGCTGCCCGGAACCGGACAGCCGCTTTCACAACGGCCGCAGCCTATGCATTTCTCCGGGTCCACGATCACCCGGCCATTGATGGATTTTGCCGCGTCTGACAGGCAGGCTTCAACACACACCAGGCATTTTTCACCTTGATCCCACGCCAGGCAGGCGCGATGATCCACCCGGGCGACGCCTGTTTTCATTTGGGACAATGGAATGGGCTGTATGGCGCCTACCGGACAAACCTGGGCGCACAATTGCGGGCAGCCGGTGATATACGAACAGGCACCCTGACGCGAAGCCAGGTATGGCGTCCCGATGGATGCCAGGCCGCCTTCAAACAATGCCGGGCGAAGGGCCAGGCTGGGGCAGACGCGGATACATTCCTGGCAGGTTATGCAGGTTTGCACGAAGTCTTTCTCGGGCAGCGCGCCTGGTGGACGAACCAATCCCACTTTGGGCTGGCTCAAAGCCATCAGCGGCGTGGCAGCCAGACCTACCCCTCCCGCGACCAACACCTCGATCGCCTGTCTCCGTGAAATGGCAGGATCGGTGGAGGTGTCTGTACTCTGGTAGGCTCCTGATGGAAAATTGGAACCGGCAGACGAAGGTTTGGATTTTTTCCAGCTCAATCTGGCCAGGTTGCCAAATTCAAAGCGAATGCCCTGATTTGGACAGGCCGCTTCGCACTCCAGGCAAAAAATACAATCGGAATACCGCGTATCATGCGGATCCGCGCCAATGGCGCCCATGGGGCAGATATCCCGGCATTCACCGCAGTATATGCAGGCGTTTGTAACCCGGCGGTTCAACAGGCTGAATCGGGAGGGCACGCTGATCAGTGCTCCAAACGGGCACAGATTCCGGCACCAGTACCGCGGACGGATGATTTCAAGCGCCAGGATCACGATGAAGATAAACGAAATGGCAAAAGGAACCGAACGAATATTGGACAGGTCCAACAGCGCGAGATTGGTGATGATGGCAGACGCCGCCCGATTGAAGATTACCAGAGGATTAAACCAGCCCAAAAATTGCAAAGAAAGAAACGAAGCAGTTAATATAAAAGCCAGCAGCCTGAAACGCACCCTGCTGTTCAATCGGGATGGTTTTATTTTGGTCTTCTTCCGCCAGAAGATGAGAGATTGAAAAAGATCAAGAACGGTGCCCAGCGGGCAGATCCAACCGCAAAAGGACCGGCCAAAAACCCAGGATGATGCAAGAAGAAATAACGCGCCGCCGACCGTAATCCATAGGAAATCACCATGGAATAATTTTCCGATATTGCTTAATAGATCAAACGGTAACAGCCAGGAGGTAAAAACTGGAACATCATCACCTTTAATATATGCCGTTATTACAGGCAACCACGGAAATAAAAAAAGCAATAAGACGCCGATTTGTACCAACCGACGCCCGACCTTTACGCGCAAAATGGATGTTCGCGAAGGATTATTGTTCATCGGATGGTTCTTCAGGCGAGTTGGCGGATGATGAGTTTTTGCGGGTGGCGATGATCCCTGCGCCAACCATCACAATGGAGGCCGGGATGAGAGCTTTATTGAGCATGGCATTTGGATTCACCACGCTGGACGATGTCTGTTGGGCCGCGATGGGAACCCCCGCTCCATCAATGGGACCGCTCGCTGTCGGGAGAGGTATGGCGGCCGGTTTTTCTGTGACCATCTTTTGTGGAGTGGTTATTTCTTTTTCAACCTGTGTGGCGGTATTGACCTCAACCGGTTTTTGCGTTTCGGTCGGGTGTGGAATGATGGCTGCCACCTCACCAACATTAACCATCCGGAATTTCCCCGCAGTTTGTGCCGCTTCAAGATCGAGGTCACCCAATCCCCAGTCTGAAGCGTTCTTAAGATGCGCCAGTTCTTTCGGTTTGATTTTGTAGAACGTACTGCACGCGTAGGCGTCTACCAGCACCGGGTTGACACCGGCAATGATCTGGTTCTTCCGGAAGATCATAAAAGGATGGGTTTCATCTGTCTCCGGACCGCCGCAGGTGATGTAATCATTGTAAGCGGTGCGGATGCGCAGAGCTTCCAGGATATGCAA
The DNA here is from genome assembly GCA_964420995.1 of uncultured Leptolinea sp. Lineage (GTDB taxonomy): Bacteria > Chloroflexota > Anaerolineae > Anaerolineales > Anaerolineaceae > Leptolinea. The sequence continues at coordinate 4,371 of CAYQUX010000042.1, forward strand.
TTGCGCCTGCATGGGAGACCGGGTATTAATATCGGCGATGCCTTTATGCAGGTAGGCGTGCAACCCCTGCGGCGTCTCAAGAAAGCCCATCATGTGTTTCAACGCCAGGGTTACCCGGGTAACACTGTGGCTTTTTGCCACACCCATGTTGATGCGTACATCCGCGTCAACAGCGGCCTTGATCACACCAATCTTCTTGAAGGAATGGCCTTCAGGAAGCTCAATTGTGGTGTACGTCCCTTTGGGGCCCATCCATCGATCAGGGAAAAGTCCTTCAACACCTGTCTCTTCGACCACAGTCCCCAGCAGATTGGCTTTCAAGGCTTTGGCGGTACCTGGTTCGATGGAGCAGTGATCCATGACTGTGATCTTTGACGCGCCGGCTTCCTTGACCAGTTCAATCAGCGCGCGAAGCACATCTGGATCGGTGGATGATGCCGTATGCGGGGCGAATGCCCAGGTGGCATTGGGTTTAATAGCTACCGATTGCCCCGGCTTTACAAAGCGGCCGATACCCCCCAGGGCATCCAGCGCGGTTTTTAATATTTCTGCCGGTGTATCCTGATCAACACCCTGCGAAACCACTGCTTCTGGAAATGATTCTGTTTCCAGTGGAAGAGCAGGTAATGGACCCAGGTTTGCAACCCGCCCGATGGAAACCGCCCCCGCCAGCCGTAAACTGTTTTTTAGAAATTGTCTGCGGGAATATGATTCAGCCATGGATGACTCCTATCTGCATCAAAATGGATACCTGCGGTCAGGTTATACCGTCATTTGACTTGTGGGCATTCTGAACTAAATTATAAATAGATTATCTGGAAATCCTATCAATTTCATATAAATAGATTGTATTGTATGATTAATCATTCATCAAAAGGATTATAAAGGAGACTGCCATGTTTGTAGGTTCTCGCATGAAGCACCCGGTCATTACCATCGGTCCCAAAACATCGCTCGATGAAGCTCTCTCGTTAATGAACAGAGAGCACATCCGGCGTCTGCCTGTGGTGGATCAATCAGGCAGTCTGGTTGGAATCGTCACCGAACTTGATCTACTTAAGGCTTCGCCCTCCGCCGCGACCACGCTAAGCGTATGGGAGATCAAGTCTTTGCTCAGCTCCTTCCCGGTGGAAAAAATTATGACCAAAGAGGTCTTTACGGTCACCGAAGATTTGCCGCTCGAGGAAGCCGCCCGCATTATGTCTGATCACAAGATTGGCGGAATGCCGGTGGTACGCGGTGAGCGGGTGGTGGGAATCATCACGGAGACCGACATCTTTAAAGCCTTCCTTGAAGTGCTGGGGGCGCGTGAAGCCGGACTGCGCTTGACTGTGGAGATGGGAAAAGGTCCCGGATTGCTCGCAAAACTGTCACAGGCCATCTTTGAGACGGGCGGGAATATCCTGTCAACCGGTTCATTCCTGGGCGAAGACAGTAAAACATCTCAAATGGTTTTTCGGATCGAAGGTGTGGAAGAAAAGACATTGTTGAAAGCCATCAAACCCTTTGTGAACAGGGTGGTGGATATTCGTAATTGCGCAGGATGCTAGATTGAAACGGCCGGGAAACCGGCCGTTTTTTTTATTCTGGCAGGCTTTCTGCTAATCGGATCACCTTTTTTACTCTCACGAGTCCGGTTGAAGATAAATCTTCCATGCGTTCTTGCAGGACAGCTATAAATTCCTTACGGTTGCCTGCGTCTACAGCCGGAAGAGAGCTTTCGCTGTGCTGCGGTACTTCTTTAGGCCGGCAGGTTTTTAAATGCTCCAACAGGAATGAAAAAACCGCCTTGCGGTATTCGGGTTTTGCTGAACCAATCAAACCGAGGGTTTTAATGCCTCCATCTGTGGTGATCACCGAACCGTTTTTTGTCACTTTCATGATCAACTCAATGTGTGGGAAAAGCGCGTCTGCCTGTAGATCTGCGATGGTGGAAAGCGCGATCATCGCGCCCCAGACAAGCCGGTTGTTCCTGGACTGGATCAGTTTGAGAAAATCACCATAATAGGGACTGATTAAGTCGGGGTTGATCATTCCCACTTCGTAAAGGACTTTAATACAGTCATTCTGGATATTGACGTTCTTGTCCCACAGGTATTCACTGATCTCCTTAATACCCGGTTGATCTGGCTGGTTGGCAAGTTTCTGCGCCAATAATCGATTGGGAACCTCGTCACGTTTTCCAAGTGCGTAAGCGATCTCATCAATGGCAGACATATTTCCCTCGGCGTTTGGTCAAGTTTCAGAGCGTTTGAATATTCGATATATCAGGAAGGTAAGCCACTGGGATGGTCCTTTCTTCTGACCGAAATCCCAGTTCTTGTAAGGCAGGTAAACGGATTCAGGTATGAAAAGGCCGTCATCGTTTGATTTGGATCGGACAATTTCCACCATTTCAGCATACTCAGCGGTATTCCTGGCCTGCGGATATTGTGACAGTACATCCAGAACATGCAAAATGTCATACCATATAAGCGGCGCTTTTATTTTGCAAAAATCTGTGCCCATATAGAAGATGAATGGATGCCGGGAGCGGCGGTCTTTCCATAGTTCAAGTAAGGCGTTTAGCCCGTTATTGACTGCCGGATGATCCTGATATTCCGGCAACAACGCCAGCATCTTCAGCATAACCAGGTTGGCGTATGGGCAGGGATCATCTTTTTTCCCCGGCCCGCGAAAATTTCCCAATTCAGGCGACGCGGCACACGGCCATCCAAAATCTTTACCCAGGGTTACCAGATATTCCAGTGCCTTCCGCACCCGGGGATCGACTCGCAAACCCAGGCGTATCAGCGCGTAGACCTGGTTTGGCGCGTCGCATAGCGCCCAGGCCTGTGTGTTCGTTCCACTTCCACCATGGGCGGTACTGATATTCATGCCCAGGAAAAATGGTCCCTGCGCCGAGGCGTGCTCCAATATTTTGTCAATAACAGGCTGCATTCCTGGATCATCAGATTTAAGTCCCAGATCCGCCAGAAAGTTCAGGGTATGAAAAGATTGATTGGCTGATTTGTGGCTGGATAAAGCCTTGCCGGGCCAGTCTTCCAATGAGTTGACCAGTGATCGCACATCAGGCTGGTCCAGCATGCCCTGGCGGTCGCGTTGCACTTCAGCATCCGACTCCGTTTGGCCCAAAAGATCGACCCTTGTACGGTATCGCACATAGGCCGGTCCATCCATCAACCAGCTGATTGACCTGTCCACTGGCAGTCTCCTGCATTCCTGATCACTTCCTTAATATGCTTATTCTGCCTGATATTTCACATTTGCGCCAATTTATTGGATTAAAAACACGGTGGCCATTAAAGGTCACCGTGTTGAAAGGGTTGTGAATTATGTTTTAGTTTATTCCAAAGGGGTTTTGGGAATTACAAAATCACAGGTGGGTGAACCGCAGGAATGGGCAGCGGTCTGCGTCACATTAAATTCACTTCCCCGCGTGACCCATTTGAGCGAGCCCTTTAATAGACCCGCAATGAGATGGCAAGAGGGTTCTTCCGTCTTACGACCCCAGCAAACCGGGCAGTTGGTTACGGAGTAGATGAATTTGTCATCTTCTTCATGTATGGCCGGCATGTTCCTGGTTGATTGGCTGAATGTGATCCCAACAAGTGAAAGGCCAACCCGTACCTTTTCAACGACTGGCATGGCAACAAAGCCTTCATCGTTTACGTCCACAGCCTCACCGATGTTTTTCAACGCTTCATCAAATGTGGCAATGCCGGCGCGTAATGCCAGAACTCTGCTCCCGCGGGCGCCATACATTTCATCCAGTGAGCCGATGAGTGTGGAAAAATCTGCGAAATCAAACTGCGGTTCCATGTTATCGGGGGGGTAATTCCCAATGTATTCCCGTTCATTGGCCATGCTTAACAGGGCGTTAACCCCGTTAGTTCCGATAACATCATCCAGGGCAAGAAAAGTAATGCGGGCTAAATTGTTTGGATAATATAGACCACTCTTAGGAAGATGTTCCATAGTCAGCAGCGCTTAGATCAGTTTGGACAGGTCGTCTGCGGCCCGGCGGATATCAAGGAATATCAAACCCAGTTTCGCCTGTTCGCGGGCAAGGACGGTAAGAACGGCATCGCTTCCAACAGACATCAGGACCACAAATCCCTGGTCGCCTTTGATGTAAATTTGTTCCAATGAACCACGTCCAAGTTCGCCGGCGATTCTTTCACCAAGGGATAACATGGCGGCAGACATGGCGGAAACGCGGTCTTCTTCAACGCCATGGGGAAGCGCTGATGCGATGGTCAGGCCATCAACGCTGACGACGGCAGATGCCTCGATATCCGGAGAGGACGATTGCATCTGGTTTAACCGATCTACCATAAGTTGAGTACGAGATGTGGCCAATTTCAACCCCTTCTTCCTGGAATTTTGAAAACAAAGACTATTTCACTGTGTCTATTTTAACCATACTGCATTATAAAAGTCCTTACACTTTTGTAAAGTACTTTCTAATGGTACGTAAAAATGGAAAATTGTGGTTGGAAACTGTTTTGGGAGAATCTTTCAGATTTTTCCCCGGAAAAACGAAACGGGAAGCCCGCCATTGGTAAAAAGAAATTTTTCGTCTGTTGTTAAGCGTGTTTGACCCATCAGAACATCCCCGGAACTGATGATTCCATAATTCCATCCGGGGCACAGTTCTTTTAATACGACACCAAACCGGGCATACAGATCACGCAAATCACGCCCCGGGCTGACCCGCACTCCATACGGTGGGTTGGTGATCACCCAGCCCTGGCGATCAGGGGGTTGAATGGATGAAACTGCCTTCATTTCAAAATGGATGTTTTCCAGAACGCCAGCCCGTTCCGCGTTTCGGGTGGCCATCTGGATGGCTCCGGCGTCCCGGTCAGAAGCAAAGACCGGCGCGCAAGAACGTTTTTCAAGAGATGCAGCCCGGGTAAGCTGGTGTTTCCATTTTTGTTCATCAAACCCCGGCCAGTCCATGAACGCGAAACGGCGGTTTTTTCCTGGCGCGACGCGCCGGGATAGCAGGGCTGCTTCAATGGCAATGGTCCCTGATCCACAGAACGGATCCAGCAGCGGCGATTGACCGTCCCACCCGGAAGCCATCAATAGTCCGGCCGCCAGGGTTTCACGCAAAGGAGCTTTGGCGGTTTCCAGGCGGTATCCGCGGCGATGTAAAAGCTCGCCGGAGGTATCCACACTGATGGTGCATATATCATGAACGAAACGCACCAGTACCAGCTGGGGCAGCGGATTGGCGCTTTCGACAAATTTCTGCATGGGCGCAGGTTTGCCCAGATGATCGCCGATTGCCCCCGCAACCCGCTCGGCGACCCCATCGGAATGATAGAGTTTTGATTTATGGCAGGTAACCCGAAGGGCAACAGGTTGGCCGGGTCGAAGGACGGTTTCCCAGGGGAGACGGGCGGCCTTCTTCCTTAACTCCGGAAAGGACACGGCAGAAAAATCGCCCATACGGTAGACGACCCGGTTGGCGGTACGCAAGAGCAGATTGACGCGGTACAGGTCTGCCAGGCTGCCCTCGAACCCAACCCCGCCCGATTCGTCTCGGGGTTCACCTTTCCCACCCGCAATTATGTGGGATTCTGGGTGCAACCCCAGGCTGGAAAGCTCGGCGGCGGTAAAGGATTCCAGACCCGGCGCGGTTATGGCGAACAATCGGAAGCTCATGATTTCCTCTGTCTGTTAATTCCAGTCTTTTTTACCGGGTAACGCGGTGTGACTGTCTTCTCCACCACGATCATTTTTTGTTGCTCCTTACGGTTATTGTCTTTTTCCACATAGATGGGTTTGAGCGTGAATGGATTTAGACCGGTGTAATACATCAAACTGGAATAGGTTGAGGGAGTGGGAGTAAACACCTGGACCTGTTCAGGAGACACATGCAATTCCTGGCTGGCAAAGCGCTTTAACCGGCGCATATCTTCATCGGCGCAGCCGGGATGAGCGGCAATCAGGTAGTAGGTCAGGTATTGTTTTTTTCCTGCTTTTGCCGAGTATGTGTCAAAATCTTTTTTGAATTTCAACAGGCTTTGCCGACCGGGTTTTCCCATCAGCGACAGAATGTGGTCCTCACTGTGTTCCGGTGCTATCTTCAATTGCCCGGAAACATGATTTTCAACAATCTCCTGTAGATATTCCCTTCCCGCCACCTGGTCGGCCTGCAACAGGTCATACCGGATGCCTGACGCAACAAACACCTTTCGTACCCCGGGAATTTCGCGCAGCGCCTTGAGCAGGTTGATCTGCGGCTGGTGGTTGGGTTTCAACACGGCGCATTCTGCCGGGAATAGACAGCGCTTATCCGGGCAGGCTCCTTTTGTCAGTTTCTTGCGGCATTCAAAGCCATACATATTGGCAGTTGGACCACCCACATCCTGAATGATGCCTTTGAAATCAGGGTGTTTGGTGAAACTTTCCGCTTCCTTCAAAATGGAATTGGCGCTTCTCCAGCGAACAGTGCGACCTTCATGCACGGCTATCGCGCAAAAATTGCATTCCCCGTAGCATCCGCGGTGCGTATTGATGGAAAATTGAATGGTCTCCAGTGCCTTTACTTTTCCCAGTCTCTCGTAATATGGATGCTGTCTGCGTGTAAATGGCAGAGCCGCCGCGGAATCCAGTTGATCCTGGGTCAGATATGCCGCCGGGGGATTTTGCACCAGGAAACGGTCTCCATGGGGTTGAACCAAACGTTTGGCTGTTAGTGGATCATTATTTCTGTAGAACTCATGAAACATCTGAATGAAAACGAGTGGGTCAGCGATTACTTCTTCATATGATGGGAGTGAAACCGAATCGCCCTCAGGCAGCTCTTTCGTGATGTAACATAACCCGCGCACAGCCTGGATACCTGTGCCTTTTTGCAGGGCGTTTGCCAGTTCAAGAGTGGATTGCTCAGCCATGCCATAAAGTAAAAGGTCAGCCTTCGCGTCAAAGAGAATGGAGCGTCGCAGGGAATCAGACCAGTAATCATAGTGCGCCACCCTGCGCAGGGAGGCTTCAATCCCACCCAGGACAACGGGTTGGGTATTCTTGAAAAAGCGGCGGATTAAATTCGTATAGCTGATTACGGCTCGATCCGGCCGACGGTCATTGACCCCACCTGGCGTATAGTCATCACTTTTTCGACGTTTTCGGGTGGCGGTGTAGTTGGCCACCATTGAATCCACACTGCCACCGGTAACACCCCAGAAAAGGCGTGGTTCACCCAGCCGGGTGATGTCTTCTTCAGATTGCATATTCGGTTGGGCGATGATGCCCACCCGATATCCGGCGTGCTCAAGAACACGTCCGATGACAGCCGCCCCATTGAAAGGGCTGTCAATGTAACTGTCACCGGTGACCAGGATCACATCGAGTTGATCCCAGTGGCGGGCAAGTATTTCATCCTGTGTTGTGGGTAAAAAATCTTTCATACAAATAGACCAGGTACCAAATACGGTTATAGACAAAAAAAGTTCCAGTATTCCATATCGCAAAGTGGAATTAACCAGAACTGTGATGAATACATGTATTCTAACATGTAGAATACATCTGGTTCGGTTTGATCACATTATTGATGAATAGTCGAGTTACCTGGTTATTCTATTTCCGGTAGAGGTTTGCGCAAATTGATGGTGTATGTGAAATTATTGCCAAACACACCCGATTCGATCAAACCAACCTGGTAGGCCAATTTACGAATGGATTGGATGGGCTGGTAATGTGGATCGGGGAGAATTTCGGTGATGGATAAAATACCTCCGGGTTTAAGAGACTGCGCGATTTCTTTTATGCCTGCCAGTTGATTGGGGATCTCGCCAAGGACAGTCACCAGAAAAGCACGGTCAAATCGGTTTTCTGGCAGCATATTTTCGCCCAGGGCGGAAAGCATGAAACGTACATTCCCCAAACCGGCGGCTTTGGCACGCCGCCTGGCTTTATCCAGCATGGCAGGTTGAATATCGAGTGCCACCACTTCACCGCTGCTGCTCACGGCCCGCGCGGCAGGAACGGTTACGCGGCCAGCACCGCAGCCGGCATCCAACACCCGCATCCCGGGTCTCAAACCCGCGCGCCGGACCAGCAATTCAGCCCGCATTCCGCGCGTAAATGGATTTTCCAGCAACCAGTCAAGCCAGGGTGGGCTAGGGAGAGGGCGCAACCGGGATACAAACCGCCAGGCGATCGCGACAGCCATAAAAAGGCCGAATCCCAACAGGAACGTATTGACAATTTTCCTTCTCATATGTTCCTCCATGCAGGTCGTTGAAAATTGTGTTGAATAAAGAATCAATACTTGTACTTATTTTACGTAAGAATCAGGAAGTGTGTTTCATATTTCAGAGTATTGCACGCATTATTTTCTCCGGTTATTTCTACGGGGATGATGGATGGTATTCTTGATTTTCGTGTTTGACAGTCCTGTACCTGGCGAACTCTGTGCCCTCGGCAGGCGCAGGGCAACGGAACACCCGTCGGCTGAGCCTGTCGAAGCCACGAGCATGCCCTCGACAAGCTCGGGCAACGGAACACCCATCGGCTGTCGAAGCCACGAGCATGCCCTCGACAAGCCCGGGCGGTGGACGTCACCAGTGGCTGAGCCTGTCGAAGCCACAGACATGCCCTCGACAAGCTCGGGCAACGGAACACCTGTCGGCTGTCGAAGCTACGAGCATGCCCTCGAAAGGCTCAGGGGGCGGACGTCACCGGTGGCTGAGCCTGTCGAAGCCACAGACATGCCCTCGACAAGCTCAGGCAACGGAACACCTGTCGGTTGTCGAAGCCACAGACATGCCCTCGACAAGCCCGGGCGGTGGACGTCACCGGTGGCTGAGCCTGTCGAAGCCACAGGCATGCCCTCGACAAGCTCGGGCAACGGAACACCCGTCGG
>CAYQUX010000043.1:0-11329 GCA_964420995.1 uncultured Leptolinea sp.
ATCACGCCTCCAGGGTGAAAATGGTGGCAAAATTTATTCGACGTGGAATCCGGGTTATATCTAATTGCTCATTTTTTTGTATAATTAATTGTCGGCATTGTCGAAAAAATTACTATTGTCCAGAGGAGTTAATATGGGTATAGGCGGGTATTCTATTCACACGGCAGATCATTTCCAAATTACTGCATCCCAATTCATCAGGTTTTTCATCGTTGCCGTCATTACACTCGGGATGGCAGTCTCTCCAGCCACTCAGGTAGTCGCAAAACCAGCCGCTGCTCCCACCCCCAGTGTGAGCGTGAGTGTACCTTCTGCACCGTTCATTGGGGAGACACTTTCCATCAGCGCCACCTTCTCCAATACCGTGGATACCGGTTATGGACCATACATGGATCTTTTCCTGCCCCTCAGCGGTAGTGATGGCACCACGGGCGGTGCCAATGACGGTATTTCCATCATCAGCGCCAATTACCTGGGTGCTCCTGTTACCACAAATATCCTCAACTGCCCTGCCGGCAGCAGTGTCACTCACCCGCTCACCGGGCTTTCCGTCGTCTGCCCGGCTCAGCCAGCCGGGTTGTTCAGCCCATTCGTGTGGCAGATGGTGGTGATCACCATGCCGTTTGGCTCTTTTGTACCCGGCCAGCCGGATGCCACCGTTACTATCAGCGCCCAACTGAGCAACCTGGCTGACCTGAATGTGGGATTGCCCATACAGGTGCGCAGTGGTTTCATGTTCGGCGCGGACCCCCTTGACAACCCCCTGTCTGACCCCGTCATCCAATCCTCCATTGCCACAGTTACCCCTGTGCCCTCCCCCAACCTGATCACTCTCGTAAAGACATACAACGGACCGGAAGATGAGACCGCCACCGGACCCAACTACCCGCGCGAATACACCGTCACTGCCACAATTGCCCCCGAGCAGACTGTGACCAACCTGACGCTGACCGATGTACTGCCGAACAATATGCAGTTCCTGACCATGGTGAATCCCTCAAACGCTGCCTGCTCCATACTGCCAAGCACCAGCACCCCTGGCGGAACGATCACGTGCCCGGTCACACAGGTTGGCAACACAGCATCGATGACCTTCCGCTATTTCATCCCATTAAACGATAGTTCCTCCTCGCCTGTGATCAACGCCATCAGCGGCGACGATGTGCTTTCACAAAACACTGCCAGCGCCAGTGGCAGCTGGCAGCCGCTCGACACCCGCGACACGCTTACCCCGGTTAATGTTGATCCCGCTGGGTTCGAACATATCCTCACGGACAAATCCATCGCCATTCAAAAAGGGGTTGCCAACGTCACCGACAGCACCAATTCACCTCTCGATATCTTGCGGTATACCTTGAACTTCCAGGTGTCCGATTATTTTGCATTTCAAAATATCTCCATCACAGATGTTATTTCGGACGGGCAGCATTTCTATAATGCCCCGGGTTATGCACCGACAATGTCGATCAACGGCAACCAATATTCACTTGGATCAGCAGCTCTGGATGCAGACTATGTGGATGTCTCGTGTAATTACACTGGCGGCCCCGGTTCAGAATGTGACACAGACAACCCCGCGGCAAACGACGGCACCACCAGCATCCTCTTTGAGATCTCGCCCGAGATCATCCGGCGCGGGCAGGATGGGCGCATGGTTGGCGGCTGCGTACCGAACACCGGCGTCGGCTCAGGGAACTTCCCCAGCTGCAATTTATACAATGACGGCGCCACCACCGGCACAATCACCTTTTACACCCAGATCCTCGAGAATTTTACCGATACCTATCCCTCGGGAGACCCAAGTGTTGACCAGGGCGACACGTTAGGCAACAGTGTCAGTATTGTTGGAGACCTGCTTACGGTGACCGATGCTGCCACCCCGACCGGCGAGAATGAAGCGGACGGCAGCGGCGCCAGCGTGAGCATCCCATACGGGGAGATTTCCAAGGCGATCTACGCTATAAATGGAAGCACATCGTTCAGCCCCCCAGTCAGCGTGTCGCCCGGGGATGCCATAACCTACAGGGTAACTTATACCCTGCCAACCAGCGACTTTGAAGCGTTGGCACTCACGGATTACCTGCCATTGCCGGTTTTTGACTCGACTACCGTGACAACGTTTAACCCAAGTGTCTGCGGGGTTCCTGCCAGCGGCACCTCCTGTTACGGTCCAACGGATTCCTACCACGCTCTGCCAAATACTCCAACCCCGGTGGTTCCTACTTTGACCACCAGTAGCGCCACGAACAGCGTCACCTGGACCTACGGGAATTATGACGCCAACAACAACCAGCCCAGCAAGATCGACCTCCTCTTCACGGTCACGGTCAATAACCTGCCATTCGCGGACGGGCTTTTCCTGACCAACCAGGCGCATGTGCAGGAGAACTCGACCAACGCTGGTGATCATAAAGCTGACGGCATCGTGCAAATCCTGCTGCAGGAACCGGTTGTGAATATCAAAAAGGGTGTTGTCTGGACTGATAAAACTGGTGTTTCTTACGCTCCAGCAACTCCGGGACCAGTTTCGTTCACCAATAGCGGATGCCCGGCATTTAGCGGTACCGTCAATTCCACAAACCTGGCCGCGACTCCCATCAACAGCGACCTGGCAGGTGTGGATGCCGATGATACGGTCAAAATGGCGATCGTGCTCGAAAACACCGGGCGCAACGCAGCTTATGACCTGCTGGTAAGAGACGCGATCCCCGCGGGATTAACCTTCGTGCCCGGCAGTGTGTGTGTGACTGACGGCGCAGGCAACGCGCTGGCATTTACCGGTGCCGCCAACAGCCTGGTCAGCAGCGGCATCACCCTCACCAGCCTGTCCCGAGGAAAGTTATCTGACGGCACAACCGTTGCGACCGGTACCAATATCGCCATCGTTACTTACAATGTTACTGTAGACGCCAATGCTGTAGCCTCACAGGCTTACACAAATACCGCTACCCTCGCCAGCTATGCCGGTCAGCCGGGCGGTCCCAATCACATCCCCGGCGGACGCACGGACACCGCCACGGTCACCCCCGCACCCCCTGCCATTGCCAAGACCTTTGTTAGCTCCGAGATCAATGACGCCTACAATTCCAACACGCAGGTGGTGATCGGCGAATATGCCTCTTACCAGGTAGTTGTCACTGTACCTGAAGGCGTTACCCAAAACGCCCAAATCGTCGACACCCTGGACGCAGGGCTCGCCTATGTTGATCTGACCTCTGCAACCCTTTCGACGGGGCTTTCCATCTCCGGATCCACCACACCTGTGATCACCAATAACGGGCAAACCGTGACATTCAGCCTGGGCACAGTCACCAACACGAATACAGATGATGCTGTAGCCGAAACTATCACCCTTGTATACCGTGTTGTCACATTAAATGTTGCAGGCAACCAGTCAGGCACATTACTAAACAATTCAGCTGCTCTATCATGGACAGGCGGCAGCGCCTCTGCTTCTGCGGCAAATGTAACCGTGATAGAACCAACTGTAAATACAAGCAAATCCGTTTCCGGCAGCCCTTTTGATGCAGGCAACACTGCCACATTTACAATCACACTGACTAATCCAGCAGCTAATTCCACCAGCGCCCATGATGTAACCTGGAGCGATACAATTCCATCAGGGCTGACCTATGTTGCCGGTTCGCTGGCATTAGGAACCTGCACCGCAGCCACTGCGCCAAGCATCACCTTCTCAGCTCCTGCTTCCCTATCTGGCAGCGGTGGTCTCTTCCAGCCTGGTCAGTCCTGCCAGATCACCTTCCAGGCAACCATTAATTACACCAGCGCTCCTGGGCAGACAATCACCAATATCGCTGAAACGCGGTGGACGAGTATGGCTGGGACGATTTCAGGTCGCTCTGCTTACAATGCGAACGCCTATGAACGTGATGGTACCGGCGGCCTTTTGGGAGGGGGTCAACTGAACGACTACCGCACCCAGGGTTCGGTAAATGTTGTAATCAGTTCAGTAGTACTTCAGAAATATATCGTGGCTACTTCGGAAGCACACACCACGCTGGTGGCAGGCACTGAGCAGGTAACAGTCGGTGAGATCGTTCGTTACCGCCTGCGCGTGCAGCTGCCGGAAGGCACCAGCACCAACTTCCAGGTGCAGGACCGCCTTCCCACTGGAATGATCTTCCTCAATGACGGCACCGCCAAGGCCGCTTTTGTGTCCAATGGAACTGGGATTTCTTCATCAGCCGTCGGCACTTTGCCTGTCCCGGCAATTTCAGACACCGATTGTTACCTTTCCGGTAATGCGGTGAATGCCACAACTCCTGCCATCCCTGCTGCTTGTGCGCCTCTGGCCGACTATAACATTGGCAGCTCAAACTCAACATCTGCCAATGCCGACAGTTATTCAACAGGAACCGATCCGTACTTCAAACTGGGCACGCTTGTCAACAATGACAGTGATAGTGATGCTGAATTCGTGATCGTGGAATTCAACGCCCTGGTGGATAACACCAGTGCCGGCAGCAATGATGCTGGTGACCTTCTGGGTAATGACTTCCGCGTATTCATTAATGGCAGTCAAAACAACGGCACTGCTGCCTTGGTGAATGTGCGCGTTGCAGAACCCGTGCTGACCATCAATAAATCGATCACCGGCACCACCCCGGTTGATGCTGGTGATCCAGTTAACTATCGGCTGGTGATCACCAACAGCAACAGCGGCACTCCTGCCACCGCCTTTGACATTGTGATGACCGATACCATCAACAGCAACCTGACCATCAACAGCGCCAGCATCACCGGCACCACTCAAGGCGCCACCTGCCAGGGGGGAACGGCATCCTCCCAATCGATCACAACCGTAGGTCAGTTGATCACGGTCAACGCAACCTGCCTGGACGTCAATCAGACCATCACGGTGGACATCTCCGCCACAGTCAACGCCGATGCTCCTTCCAGTCTGACCATCCCCAACACCGGGCGCATCACCTGGACGAGCCTGCCGGGCAGCAATGGCACCACCAGCAACCCCACAGGCTCTGCCAACACCGGCACCCCGGGCAGCGATACCGGTGAACGCACCGGCGACACCAGCGGCGGTACCCGCAGCTGGAATGATTATGCCGCCCAGAGCTTGGTCTCATTCTCGCTTGCCAATCCGGTAAGTGTGGTGAAAAATGCACCCACCCCCCTCACCTACACCATCGGGCAGACCATCACTTACCCGATCGTCGTTACCCTGCACGAAGGCATCACCCAGAGCCTGCGGGTCACTGATACCCTGCCGCAGGGGCTGGCATACCTCTCTTACATAGTCGATACCACCGGCTTTACCGGAACGGTCACTACAAGTCCAACAGTAGGGACAGTCGGTGACCCGGTGACCGGTTCTTCCACCACCACATTCACATTTGGCAACCCGACCGTTACTGCAACGGCAGCATCAGGAACAAGCGCATTTACCATCAATGTGACAGCCCGAGTGCTGGATATCTCCCAGAATCAGATTGGCAATACTAAAACCAACAGTGCAACAGCGATCTATGTTGATCCCGATACCAGTTCGGATGTGACGATGAATGGCGGTACTCAGACCATCACCATCACCGAGCCGCGCATCGCCACCACCAAAGACGTTTCACCCCTGACCGGGGTGGACGCGGGTGATATCGTCACCTACACTGTGCGCTTCACTAACACCGGCACCAGTACCGCCTATGAAGTAACCGCCCTGGATGTTCTCACGCAGGGAGTCACCTACAACAACGGCAGCATTTCCTGCGTGGATAATACCAGTGCGGTCGTACCAGTTACCTTGACAAACAATAATTCCACCCTTGGGTTCGACGGCTCTCCCGCCGGCGCATGGGATATCCCGGTGAACGGGTATATCCAGTGCACCTATACAGTGACGGCAGGCAGCGGCATCTACCTCGATGGAACACATACTAATACCATCGACGCCGATTGGACCGGATTGGACGGCAGCGATCCATTTGAACGCACCTACACCGATGTGGTCAGCCGTACCGTGGATGGCACACAGGATACGGATGATGCCGTCTTCTCCTCCCCATCTGTGACCATACAGAAATCCGTCGATCCTGCTTCTGCGACCATTGGTGAGAACCTCACCTTCACGCTCACCATCAACGGCGCAAATGGTCTCCTGCGCAGCCTGGTGCTCACTGACCGGCTGCCTGCAGGGCTGATCTTTAACAATGACACCGTCGTCACCGGGCTCTCCGGGTTGCTTGCCCCAACGGTGAGCAGCCCCAATGACGGCAGCGCACTTGTGACCATCACCTGGCCAGCCGCGGACGTGACCAAAACCACTGACAGCGCCACCCTGGTGTTCACCGCGCGTGTGGCGGATGTAGCCGGAAATCACTGGGCAACCCCCCCAATGACGGTGACCAACACCTTCCTGCTGGACCACCAGACGGCGGAGGGCGCAGCGGCTGCACAACTCTCAGCCACCGCTGCTCCGGCGATCGTGGAACCGCGCATCCAGACGACAAAGACTGTTTCGCCAACCTCCGGCGTGCAGGCGGGGGATACCCTCACCTACACCGTGGTCTTTACCAACACAGGCTCGAGCACTGCATTTGATGTAACCGCGCATGATGTACTTGCCCAGGGTGTGAGTTATGTCCCCGCAAGCGCATCCTGCCTGCCCGCTACCGTCGCGGTTACGGATTATGGCAGCTCATTAGACCTTTCCGGCGCAAGCGGTTCTCCCTGGGACATTGCCGCCGGCAGTTCCATCACCTGTACCTACGACGTGACCGCGGATGCCGACCTGTACCTGGATGGCGTTCACACGAACACCATAGATGCAGATTGGACCAGCCTGGCCGGTTCTTCAGCCAATGAACGTGTTTATAACGATACCGTTTCACGTGTGGTTGATGGCACACAAGACACGGATGACGCCAGTTTCACCGCCTCCGGCATCAACTTCAGCAAATCGGTCGATAAGTCCAGCGCCACCATTGGTGAGGTGGTCACTTACACTCTCACCATCACCGGACCCAACGGACTGCTGCGCGACCTGAGTATCACCGATAACTTGGATGCAGGATGGATCTTCAACAATGACACCGTATTCACCGGATTGAGTGTAAGTCCCACCCCGACGTACGGAACGAACGACGGCAGCGCACCTGTCACCGTCACCTGGAATTTTGGCGACGTGGAAAAATCAACCGAACCTGCCACCCTCGTTTACTCAGTCACGGTTGCCAATGAAACCGCCACAACCACAGGGGATACTATGGGCAACTCCGCCAGCCTCACTTACCACCGCGCGGATGGAAGCACAGCCGGTCCTCTCACAGACAGCACAAGCACTGGCATCGTGGAACCGGACCTCAACCTGGTCAAATCCATCGTCAGCCCGCCCTCGAACAGTATAGGCTCTCCGGTATCCTACAGCCTGCTGTTGAACCACACCAGCGTCTCCACCGCGGATGCCTATGATGTGGTTATATCAGACACAGTGCCAACCACCTACCTGGACTTTACCACTGCTGATAACACCGCTTTAACCATTACCTTCACGCCGGCGGCCTGCGCCAGCGCCATCAACAATTCCACTCCTGCCACAGACACGGTGAGCATATCCATCGCGCACTTGCCAATAGGCTGCCAGGCAGAAGTGACTTTCACCGCACGATTGAAACAGGAGATCACACCAGGGCTGCTGGTATCCAACAGCGCCGGAGTTGGGTATTCAACTTTGTCGGGTACACCTGTTGAAGAACGCAGTTACACCGATAATGACAGCGTCAGTTTCACCACGAGTGATCCGGATATTGAAAAGGTGCTTGATTCGAGCGATGTGACGCAAACCACCGACCCGAACCTGACCATCGGAGAAACCGCTACATACAAGGTCACTGTTCACATTCCGGAAGGCACTACCAATACCCTTCAGGTCATCGATACCCTGCCCGCCAGTATGGCTTACATCTCCGGCTCGGCAGTGGTTGCCACAACCACCGACCGCACCGGCACAACTATCCCTGTGCCAGCCATCACTGAAGACGGTGCGAACCATCGGGTCACTTTCGACTTCACAGGTCCGATCATCATCACAGACTCTGACCCCGCCACCGAGGACGACACGTTCACCATCACGCTGCAGGCAGTTGTGCTGAATGATGTAAATAACCAAATGGGCGGCACCCTAACCAACCGCGTGACCGTGCAGGCTGACGGCGGTGCTATCCTCAGTGATACCGCCGACATCTCGCTGGTTGAACCTGATTTGAACATCACCAAGTCTGTCGACAACAATGCACCCACTCCAGACGAAGAGATCACCTTTACCCTCGATCTGGCTCATACAACCATTTCAGGCTCGGACGCGTTCGATGTGGTGATCGAGGATACAATGCCTGATGGGCTGGACTTTGTGGCTGGATCCGCCACCATGCCGGCGGGCTGGAACTTTGCCCTCAACGGCAAGGTGGTTACCTTCACCGGCGATCTTTCACTTACCGCGGGCAGCGCCCAGTTCACTTACAAGGCAGAGGTCAACAATGCCACCCCGATCCTCACTGACCTCACCAATACTGCAGCAACCACCTGGACTTCCATGCCCGGGACCTCGCCTGAAGAACGTACAGGAGCAGACGGAAGCGGCGGCGCGCTGAACGATTATGCTGACCAGGACAACCAAACGGTCACCTTCCACGGCGTCGAACTGGTGATCACCAAGGCTGACAGCCCCACCACTATCACCCCAAGCATCCCTGCCACCCCCACCACGCCTGCTGTGCCGAGCGTGCTGCGTTACACCATCAGCTACAGCAACACCGGCGATATCGATGCCACCAATGTGGTGATCACCGAAACTGTGCCGCAGTTCACGCGCTTCAACAAACTCACTTCCACCGGCGGCGATACCCTGCCGCCCACCGGATGGGACTGCGCTGACCTCTCCGCAGCCGGCACTACCTGCCATTTCAATATTGCCACAGTTGCAGCCGGCGCCAGCGGTACGCTTTACTTTGATGTCGTCATTGATGAGACCGTCCCTGCGGATACCACCCAGATCCTCAACAGCGTGTCCATCAAGGCAGACGAGAAAGAACCTGTCTACACAAATAACACTGACGACGAGGATACCCCGCTCACAGCTGCACCGGATATGGCGATCACCAAGACGGACGGGGTAAGCATCATCTCCTCTGGTATCGAACTCACTTACACCCTGACCGTTCGCAATAATGGAAACGAAGGCGCTACCGGTGTTGTGGTCACGGATACTCTGCCCTACCACGTGACGTATGTGGATGGCAGCGCCACTCCGGCATTCACCTCTATGACCACTGTGCCGGCACCAATCCCAACAGATCCTGACCAGACCGTGCTCACCTGGAATGTAGCGGGTGAAGTGGCTGCTGGCGCTGAACTCACCTTTACCTACCGTGTAAGGGTGGAAGATCCCATGCCGGCGGGTGTGACTGAGATCGTCAACAGTGCAGCGGTTGCTGATGACGGTACCAACGGGGAAGATCCGACGCCTGAAGACAACACCTCTACAGATACCGATTACCTCGCCACCCTGCCCAATACAAACCTGAGCAAGATCGTGGCAGGCACGAGCGAGCCGTCTACCTTGCTGGATAATGTGGCCATCGGTGAATCGCTGCTCTATCGCGTTACCTTTGTACTGCCGCCGGGTGACCTGCCCTCGATGACACTCTCCGATTCCCTGCCGCTTGGTCTGGCGTTTGGCGAGTGCGTGTCGATCACTTCCTCATCACAATTGGTAACCAATAATCTTGCAAACCAGTTTGATACGACCTGCAGCACACCAATCATTACCGCAGAACCCTTGACCAGCCTGGAACCAGCGAACCAGGGGCGGAATGTGCTCTTCAACTTCGGTGATGTGACCAATGCCGGAACAGGTAATGCTCTCCTCACTTTGGATTACACCGTGTACGTGCTTGACAACGCATTGAATATCCGCGATGTTGACATGGTGAACCTGATCCACTGGAAGTGGGGCGCAGATAATGACCTGCAAACTGAATCCACTCCAGTGACCATTGTTGAACCCACGTTGAGCATTGGAAAAATAGTCGACCCAACCTCCGGAATTGCCGGAACGATTGCCACTTACACCCTGACAGTTGCCCACACTGGCGACTCGAATGCCACAGCATTCGATGTGCTGGTGCAGGATACACTGCCAAAAGGCATGGATTATATCCCGGGCACCCTGCAGGTTCTCAGCGGACCTGCCCCTGACCTGCTGGAAGAACTCGGAGCTCCATTACTGCAGATCGGCTGGGATGCATTGCCGGCGCGGGATGCCCTCAACAACCCCACCACCGTGGTCATCGAATACCAGGCGCGAATTAACAATGCTGCCGGTCCAGGTACCACACTCATCAACGACGCCAATGTTGCCTGGAGCAGCTTGCCGGGTGATCTCAGCGCACCACAAACACCGAATAACCTGCTCTCCACTGAGCGCTTCTATGATCCCGGTGATGCCGTAAACATATACGGTGTCAGAACAGCGGCTGAATTCTCCATCCCGAAATTGGATGTGGCTCCCGCCACCGGTTTCGCTCCGGGGGTGGTCACTGATATCTCAGGAATCCCGCAGACTCAGGCATCTGATCTCGGCAGTATTATGCTGGATATCCCCTCGCTGGGTATCAAACTTCCTGTTGTTGGCATTCCTGCAACAAAAAATGGCTGGGACCTGACCTGGCTCGGCAAACAAGCCGGTTGGCTGGAAGGGTCAGCCTACCCCACCTGGGAAGGCAACACCGCCATCACCGCGCATGTATACCTGCCCGATGGCAAACCGGGTCCATTCGTGAACCTGAAGAACCTGCGCTGGGGCAACCGCTTCTACATCCTAGCAAACGGGATGCGCTACACCTACGAGGTGCGCATCACTGCCCGCGTGCGTCCGGATGACGAAACCATCATGGCGCATGAAAAACTGGACTGGGTAACGTTGATCACCTGTGCAGGATACGACGAGACTACCGGCACATACAAGTGGAGGGATATCGTCAAAGCAGTACTGATCAAGGTGGAAGACGAATAAACAAAAAACCCCGGGAGTCAATTCCCGGGGTAAATTTTCTATCGTTTTCGGTTAGATCACAAACTTGCCGTTCTCGTATAGGGTCTCGCCGTCGACCTTGATGTATCCGTCGCGCAGATCGCAGATCACCAATAATTTTTCAAGACAGAAAACGCGTGCTATAATCAATTTATAATTGAATGAGACGCAAAGGCGTCCAAAAAAGTTAACGATAGCTTGTTTTTTACACTGTAATACTGAACGTTGGCCTGTTTATTTCCGCCCGGGTGCAATGTTCGGTATTTT
>CAYQUX010000044.1:0-10944 GCA_964420995.1 uncultured Leptolinea sp.
AACCCCTCAATGCCATTCAGGAGGGCTCGCTTGGGGGCAAAATGGGAATTGCTGACAAGAACAGAAATCCAAAGCCAATTGGGGGTTGGAAATATTAAAGGATTTCGGATGGGTGCAAATGGACAGCTTTCAGTCGTAGGGACCGATGGAGAAGTTGCTAATTTCTCCGTTTCTGAAGACACGGCCAAAGCCTTTTCCAGGGACGAAGCCAAAGTGCGCTCTGAAGCAGTCGATCAGACATTCAGCAATGGTCGTGGATTGGATTACCTCGCCAACGTAGCCAAACGTATCGGCGCTACAGAGGCCTACTCCGTCATTGACGAGGCCCGGTCAATCAACAGGTCGCAGGAATCCTATGGTGCAGACCTGACCACGGCCCTGGTGAAAAATTACGCCCGAGAGCGATATGGCGAGGAAACCCCGGAAACGATCCGCAAAACCATCAGCGATTTCAACAATTTTGTCACGCAACATGGTGCGGCCGGCATCAACAATATGCGTGACATTGTTGGTGGCTTCATTAGCGGTAACGGATACGGATGGGGCAGTACCCAATCAGAGGTAGAAGGAACCATCCACAACACCCGGAATCGAATCCATGACCAAGGTCTGATGAAGGGTTTTGTCGATCAGGCTGCCGGATCAGTTCGCTCCAACACCGTCGGCATCACGGAGAGAAGCATCCAACCTCCCGAAAGCCCCCTCCCGTTACAAAAACCGGACGGGACGCGAACCATAACCGATGCTGATAACCTGCGGAGTGTCAATAGACATGAAGAATCCGGGCAAGGTCGAATCCGCACCAATATGAAAGGGATGGCCACAGAGGGGGTTGGTAAGGTGTTTAAAGGGGTGGTGGACAGTCAGGGGAATCGACCGACATCTGAGGGGTACTTTCAGGCGCCACCAGAGAATAAATTAGCTCCGGGCGAAGGAAAACCCGGCGCTGTGGCAGAAATTCATAAAAGGAAATAGTTACCCTTTGTTTTTATGGAAAATATTCCCTGAAAAAAAGAATAAACAGGGTTCTTCTGGATGTTTTCGTGAAAGTCTGCCTTGTCCTCATTGCCCCAAACTTCTCTTGTTGTTTCAAAGGAAAGGGAACCAGCAAATGAAGAAACAGCCTGCGCAAGAGAAAAAGGTCGCACCGGCACCGACTCATCCATCAATCGGCCGCAAGACTGGCACATCGCCCTGTCTTCGGACTCGTACCCACAGTGGGGGCAGATGGTAGTCCAATTGGTCTGGTCAGACATGGCTGGTCTCCGAAGTCCTGGGGAGTTGGGATGATCAATACCGGTTCGTGTGCGAGAGCGTTTCAGGCTAACCCTTATCATGTTTTCGGGAAAAGTCAAATCATCGGAAATAAGTTTGCATATGATAGATACGAGGATTGAGGTGGATCAAAAAGAACGAAAGCCCTTTGCACTGTTTCCGCTCCTGGCCAGTTTTCTGCTCTTCTTCGCGTCGAGTTGCACTCTACCGATCACCGCCGGGGCAACCGTTGCTGCCTATATGGATGTTCAAGGGAACCTCCATTATATGCAAGGCAAGAGCAATCGAACGAACAGGAAGATAGCAATCAACCGACCTGTCCCACGATCAACAGGAAACTTTTCCTCTCAAACAATCAATGCCTTCATCCATGCAGCCGCAAGCGAACACGGCATTGACCCCCTGCTGATCAAGGCCATCATAAAAACCGAATCGAATTTTGACCCTGCCGCTGTTTCGCCCAAAGGAGCTCAGGGGTTGATGCAACTCATGCCGGCAACGGCCAGGGATTTGCAGGTTGTTGATCCCTATGACCCTCAAGACAACATTGCCGGAGGCACCAAATACCTGCGTTCTCTGCTCGACAGCTATGGATGGGATGTGGCGTTAAGCCTGGCTGCCTATAATGCGGGGCCGGGTAATGTCAAAAATGCAATCCCAAATATTCACCAAACCCAGATCTACGTCGCCAAGGTTCTGGATAATTACCAATCTTACCGAACCTGCAGATGATCCTCCCCCCACAGAAACCTCTGATTTTTAATCAGAAATATCAAATAGGCTCATTTGCCTGTTTTTTTAAATCCTTCCTGATAGTCGCGAATTTCTATGTCAAATTTCGCAACGATCTCGAAAAAATCCTCTTTTGCCAACAGTTCGTCAGAGATGTCGTAATAATCAAATTCAACGCGAATCAGGTCGATCATCTCCTGAGCCTTTGGGAAATTCAGCCGGTGATCGACAAAGGTCTCCACTGCCTGCTTGACAGCTTCCTCTTCCGGAATCTTCTTCTCATGCATCTGGCGGTACAATGCCTTGTCATTTGTAAAAAGCTGATTCCAGCAATCTTTTTCCCCCATTGCCTGTGAAAACAGATGGTCTATAAGGGCGGTCCGGCTCTCCTTAAGGATACCAGCTAGGCTTTGATCTTTTCGTTTTGATGTTTCTTCATCTGGTTTCTCGGTATGTTGACTGTTCGCTATATCTTCCTGCGCGATAGAATCAGCCTTTTCTGTAGGATAAATTTTCCAAAGGCATAACTTCAAGCAATCTGCGGCACAATTGATACTTTGTTCGAGTATTTTCTTGTTTTTGGTTTCAATCATGACGCCGTAACGTTTCGCATCCAGTGTGCATTCATCAACCAAAATTTTTACTACTTCTTGGAACTCATTGATAGCCGCCAGACTTTCCACATCCTCGCGTGTCAGAACATTCCAACTGCTTTTCAGCCGCATGTTGGTCTTCAGAAACATTGTGTTGAATGGGCGTAGAGAGATCGATTTGTTATTGATCCGAACACCGTGGATGATCATTTTCAACAGCTTGTATTTCTGCCTATAATACAATGTCTTCCGTAGTTCAGCCGGGTCCACCGGCGGGTTCTCTTTAAGCACCGAGATGGTCGCCTCAATCTCCTGTTTGATATCTTCGGGGGCTTTGGGGATTACAGGACAAGTCTGGATAGCGATATTCAGTCCTTCAATTTTTATCTCAATCGGTTCACTTTCAATCTGCCTCAACAAGCTGTTGGCCAAATCCTTTCCACCAATGAAGCCGTTGGGAAATTCTATCTGCTTCGGCACTTGTTCCCAAGACAAGGCCACAGGCGAGTACACCATGACCGCATCATCAACAATGATAATGGCCATCCTGATATAGTTAGCACTCTGAACGTTCAGCAATTCGAGATTTTTCTTGATGAGTTCAAGTGCCGCCTGCTCGCCGAATCCGTAGCGGATGGAATTTTCACCAGTGTCAACATAAAGGTTGCAGCGCACATCCTTCTCCGCCTGGTCCAGGAGCTTATCTATCTCGTCAACAAAATAACCAGCCTTTGCAATAACGATTCGATTACGAGCCTCTCCGAGAAAAGAAAGAACATTCTCTTTTGTGACTTTGATGAATTGAACATTTGCGGCGTTTTCTTTCACGGTTCAACCCTCAACTCTCTTTCCAAACATGCAAGCAATTCAAGGCAAGTCATAATTGCCGCGACAGCGACACCAAGATGTATTTCCTGACCTTCTCCATGCTGATTGCGGTTGCGGAAACAGTGAATTGCGTTCAATAAAACATAGCTATCCTTAGAGACAGCTTTTGCCTTTGATTCAAAATCTTTTGTGCTGCCGGTAAGCAGTTGCATCAGTCGTAATTGTTGAAATCTGTCCGGATGCACCTTAAAAGAATCGTTTTTCATCATTTCTTGAATGAAATGATTTCGATCTCTTGGGCTTGCCGTCCAGTAGGCAACAATATCTCGTGGTATTAGTCGATCGGACCCGAACTCTCGATTCCAGATGAGATCAAGAGAACGTTCTTCAATACTTGTTAAGTCGTTTAAGGCGCTCGCAGGATCTTCGGGAAGTCGTTTGATGGAAAATTCGACGTAGCGCGGCAGTCGCTCGTCAAATCGATTTATCTGGGCAAGCCGGAGCTCAAGCAGCCCTCGGATGTTGCCTCGATATCCTTCCCAGGGGCCAAACAGACGAACAATACTGCCGGCATCCTCTCCAAGGCTTTTAACATGTTGTTCTAGGAATCGGCAGCCTTTCGAGATCCTGCCTCCGGAAACTTTAATGCATCCTATTTCGGTCAGCTGCGTACGCTCAGAAATGCCCACACCTGTTGCCGCTATTTCATTATTTTCAACCAGGTGCCGGTAAAGATTTTTTGCCGTCTCCGAGCAGTCATTCCATAGGTAGTGCAGAATGCTGCTGACTCTATCAATAGCTGCACCTGCGGCATCGTTTACCACCTGGTTATCAATCTCACCGGTAGCTCCGTTTTCCATGATTTTGTTGAGCAGTGCCAGATAAAGGGGTGGGTATCCAGCCGACCAGTTTTCCAACTCGCTTTTAGCTCCACTCTTGAAGGTTACGCCGGACAGTTTTTCGAGAATAATGGCTCGGTCACCTTCATCAATCATGCCAACCCGCACGGGCGTCATATCAAAGATATTCCAAAAATCGCTGGTTACCGACTCCTCACTGCTAATCAACTCGGCAAGGGGACGGCGGGTGGCGGTGACCAGCCTCAAGCTTGGATAGGAAGCCAGTTCTCTTAGCTGGTCCCACAGATTTCTGGTGAGTTTCCCGGTGCTGAGCGGCTTGTCAAATCCATCCCAGAGCATCAACACCTTGCGCTCATCAGTGCGCAGAGCGTCGAGCACCTCACGCATTTCATCATATTCATCACTCTCCACGGCAAGGAGGTGATCGCCGTAGTCATTGCCGTTTGATTTCAACCCCTCTCCCAGTTTTCGGCAAAGGGTCTTGAGAAAAGCAGTATTGCTGTCCGGAGTCTGGTGGCCAAGGTCCCAGATGATCACCGCTGCATAAGGTGAGTCCCTCTGGCGCATACGCTCGGCTAGTCCATGCATCAGGACAGTTTTTCCAGCATATCTCGGCCCCACAACAGACAGATGACTTGGGGTCTGCTTCGCGAGATCATTCCACAGCCGCAGCATAATGGCGGCTCGTCCCAGCATGGGTGCGATAGTCGCCCCCAGAATAGGAAATAAGGCATCAGCCATGGCTCTCCTCCGTTTCAATTCGGGCCTTGTTTCGCAGCACTTCAAAATCATGTTGCCGGCCGATCCATCTTCCCATGAGCGGGATGGCCAGAGCGTAATGGCCGCTACCGCTTTCGCCGACCAAATCAACGAGTTCCAGTTCCCGTAAAAATTCAAGGTCGCCGCCTAATGCTTCTTCATCGACCTCCACACCATGAGTCGAAAGCAGTTCTAGCAGAAAACCGAAACGCAGCGGATCAGGCCCGGCCGACTCTTTATGCATAAGCCCCAGGATAAAGCGACGGCGGTCCGTCTCAGCATAGCTCCACAAAGAGCGAAAATGCTCGTTGTCATCGGCAAGCAGGGTTGCGGCCTCCTCAATCACATCCAGAGTGATGGAACGGATTTTGAACTGGGCAGCCATATCAAAAATTCTGTTACAGAGGCTCTGTAGCAGAAATGGCTGGCGATTGGTCAATATGATGGCCTTGTCAATGGCCTCCCGCGAGTAAACCAGACGACCCTTGACCGGCTCTGTCACCAGACGCCCGGCAGCTTCAGGGGAAAGTGATGTCACTCCGAATCTCGTCCCGAGTCCGAAAAGCGCCGACCAGTATTCCTCGCGCAATCTCTTGAGTCGGCGAGAGCCGGTCAGGATGGCTGAAAAACCAGGGTAGGATTGCACGAGATAGCGGATGTTTTCCGGCACTTGGGGAGAGGTCACCCCGTTGTCAATACCTTCTTGTAACTTGTCGAATTCATCTAACATCAAAAGGATGCCTAGCTGTCTTTCGGCAACGACCTCTAGTGCTGTTTCTGCGTAGTCACGGAAATCGTCAAATGAATGCTTCTCGTTAATTCCATTCCGACAGGCTTTTCTAATGCCTAACTTTTTTCCTGGAGCCAGTACACTACCATCAGGCAGCGGTACCTCAATATTGAGAGTAGCCATCCCACTGGCGATTTCAGAGGCAATTTCGCGGAACACATTAACCGTTGGGACACCTGTAATAACTTCCCCGCCACCAGGTCCTTGCAAGCTGCAGTAAACACCAAGCCAGCCCGCTACCTGGCCAACTCCCTCCAAATGTCTTAGGATTGAGGTTTTCCCTGCTCGACGATTTCCTTCCAGCAAGACGACATTTCCAGTCTTAATTATTTGCCGGCGGATCTGGTCAAGCAGCTCCTCTCTGCCAAAAAAAACATCATCCTTAGGAAATAAAGCTGTTCCAGTTACATAAGGGCTGGCACCCAAATCCATACCCGGACTTTTTTCCGGCGCCGAGGCAGGCACAACCTCAAAAACAATTTCCCGAGAGCCATCAACCTGGCGGCCGTCAAGGGTTTGGGCGGACCAGGTAACTAGCAGGGTGAACGGTCCAGCGCTAGCTGGTGAAACAGCCCGCATCCCTAGGACTTCCGAGCTGTTCTCAGCTAGATATTTAATACTTCCCAAGCCCCATTCTGGTTCCAGAGAGATTTCGATATTCCGCAATGGCAAGGGGCCAACATTTTCCACTTGTATGTCGATGTCTTGAGATTCGTCCGCCACCAAGGTGGATGTCTCCACGCCAAAGACCAGTTGCGCGGTATCAAATAAAGCGTTTGTCGCGCGACTGAGCAAACGGGTCACAATATCCGTCAGCTTCCTTGCCTTGCTCTCGTTTGGTGGATACCCCTTTATCTCGTCTTTGGCGGTCATGATCCCTAGTGCTGATTCCTGAAGAACGCTTAAAAGGGCAGGACCTTTCGGCAGATCACCCACGCCGCGCAGAGAAGCCACTGCCTCACTGATCGAAAAAATCCAAGGCACAAGAGGGTTATGACTATGTTTGCCGTGGGCTGCCTCGTTACGAAGGGACCGGACGCGTAAAGCAAGTTGATCGAGCAGAGCAAGGTCAAGAGGAACGGTCAAGGACTCAGGCTCAGCCGGAAGGGACATTAGCTCCTTATCAAGCCATTCAGCTATAGGGTTACTCTCGTCTTTGCTGATTAATTGAACAAGAAAGGCAAGGGCATCTTCCCCATGTTCGCGCCACATCGTGGCCACCTGATGTTGTATCTGCAATGGGGGGATTGGAACGGGTAGTTCTTCAATCATGCGTTTGGTTAGATGGCTGATGACGCCACCTGAGGCATGATCCTGAAGCCAGGCACGGCTCTCAGCACTATCAAGGTATGCGGCAAGATAGTGGGGATCAAGGCGGTCTCTATCAGTCCGCAGGACATAAAGCCCACCCGCTGCCACCGCACCTACAGCGCCGTTGCGCACAACTCCAACCTTACCGATGGTGCCGGACTTTGATAGCAATACATCACCGGCTCGCAGTTTCCATTGCCTATCTACTCCAAGCGCGGCGTCCGGTGACAACCATGATGAACCCTTATTCGCCTGTCCTTTGTTGATGTCTTTAATCCGGATAAAGGGAAGGGGCTCAATTGGCTCAAACAAGCTTTGCTGTTTGGCTTTGGCCTCTAACTCTGGGAAAAGTTTCTGCTGCCCATCAGGCCTAGACGTTGGCGGCAACTCATCAAGTAGATCAGTTGCACGGATTTGCCTGCAAAGGAAGATCTCCCGACAGCAATCTTTAAGCTGAACAATTTCAATTGATGGACCGAGTGAGCTAAAAATATCAATCAGTCCGCTTTGAGTACGGCGACGAGGGGTAAGGTCATAGTTTGTGTTAGCCAAGGTGTCGCTGTCGATGTCCCAGCAGAAATCGGCAGGTGTTACAGTTTGGATTTTCCCAACAAGTTCTTGAAGTTGGTTCTCTGAAATGGTAGCCGGCTGCTTTCCTTTCCCTTTCTGAAAGAAAGACTCGGCCTCCACCATGCGGATCTTACTGGTGGAACCGCCACGACGCAGAACAAGGAGACTTGCTTTGATAGCCGTGTTTGGCAGAAATGCTGTTTCAGGCAAAGAAATTACAGCTTCGACAGTATGGTTGGCAATCAACCATTCCCGCATCTTTTGCTCGGTACCACCTCGAAAAAGAATGCTGTTTGGAACTGCGATTACCGCGCGACCATTTGGACGCAAGTTGGCAAGGGCATGTTGAATAAAAAGCCCCGTGCTGTCCTTGGTCATGACCGGGTAATGTTCCAGCCCATATCGTTCATCCATCCTGGCGGTCCAGCCCCAAGGCGGATTGGCTATTACTACGTCAAACCCCTCCCTGTTGGGGCTCGTTAATGGCGGACGCAACAAACTGTTCCCGTACTCCAATTGCGGATCATCACACCCCGCCAGTACCAAACGAGTTAAGCCAATGATGTAGGCGGATTCGTTCAACTCAATGCCGGAAACCCGCAGGCCATTCTCGCTGTTTCTAACCTTGCTTTGTTCGCTATTTTGTGCGGCGTAATCAATCGCGTTGGTCAGCAATCCGGCCGCACCAAAGCAGGGATCGTAAATGTTTTCCCCTGTCGTGGGAGCAGCAAGGGTCACCATCAGTTTGGCAACATGACTTGGAGTGCGGAATTCGCCTCGATTTTTGTCCTGGTTGGATTGAAGAATCGAGTCAAAAATCTCAAGTAATTGACGACGATCATGCGGAGTCTCAAAAGGCTGATCAGCTAACCACTTGATCAGAGCTGCCAAGGAGGGTTCCGGGAACTCAATCAGTTTTTGTAGCGGGCTTGCTATACGATGGAGTTGTGTAGCTAGAGGATTATGCCGGGAATTGCTCAACCTACTTAGGGCTGAGAACAGGTGGTCTGCTAGAAAATGCCGTAGATTTTGGGGGTGCTGTTGATACAAAGTCCGCCAATGCAAAGAAGAGGATAGAGCCGGTTCATATGAGGTGTCATCAAAGGCAGCCATAGCCTCCAATTCCGCCTCCTGAAAATCAGCCCAGCGCAGGAATAGAAGTGCAGCTAATCCCTGTGTGAATTCGTGGGAATCCATAGGACTGACAGCGCGTATTCGGTCCAGCAGTTTCCAGGCCTGCATGGAAGAAGATTGTTCGACCACAATGTTCATCCTTTTATTTTTTCCAAACAGGCGCTCCGGAGCTTGGTGGCAAGTTGTTCCACCAAGTCAGTAAAACGCATAACATCCGATTCTTTAATGACCAGGCGTTGGCCGGATTGGTATTGTCGGTCGCCGGTTTTCTGCCGGTACTCTTCATCCACAATGCCATCCTTGTGGGCGAGAATATGTCGCTGCTGAAAATAACGCTGCAACTGGCCCCACTCGTTAGTGGTGACCAATGCCTCATAGCGAAGGCCGATGACCTGTTCCCACAAGTCGCTTGATTGAGCCAGATTCTGGAATAGGTTGCGGCGCGGAGTGAAATCACCAGCGTTGGGAAGGGTCTCGAATGTTGCTTCAGCAAAACGCTGAAACGAAGCCACCAGCTTTCCCATATTTTCTTCAAGCATGAGCCGGTAAGTGTTTTCCACAGCATCACGGTCGAGCCCCGCTTCCAGGGCAGTCCGTACCTCCGGCAATCTGCGGATTGTGGCCAAGGTCTCCACAAGAGCTGTCTGTGCTGAATTATGACCACAAGAGGGACAAAAGAAAGCTGCTCCTATTGCCGCGTAGCGACAACCACACTCCTCGCAGGTGTAGCGTTGCCGCATTAACTCCGCTGCCGAAAGAGGTACAATGGTCACAGGATGGGACGGCCTGTAGCTCATGGATATGCTGATCAGTCCGCCCTTGGGCATGCTGCGGTTGAAATCCTGCGTCATGCGTTTCATTTCATTGTCAAGCAGGGGCATAAACTCCGCCAAAGCTGCTGTTTGCAGATGCTCAATCTGTCCCTCAGTGAACCAATTATCCGATGTAGCTGTGTGGCCGCAGATTGGACAGAACACTTCTTCATCGCAGACCTTATCTTGCCAGTCATCTACCAAAACCTTGAACTCGGATTCACATACCTCATTCGGGCAGGCCCGATCCAGATAGCCGTCATCGTCGGTCGAAATGCTTACCTGCAAGCTGAAATTATCCGTCACAAGGCTCATTAGAGTTCTCCTGCAAAGGCCTTGCGGAGGATGGATTCCTTTAATGCTCTGGAATTAAGGGATTTTAATTCTGATGCCAATCCACTTGCAAGATCATGAAGTTCGTCGTAACGGTTTATCAAATTTGTTTGCACATCCAAGGGAGGAACCGGAATGCTGACTTCTTTTAAACGTCCTCCTGAAATTTTTACCATGCTTTGACTAGTGCCAAATGCCTTCTCCTTTATTTGACGACGACTTTCAGGGGTCCTGAGTGCGTATGCCAAGAAACGAGGGGTGATAATATCAGGGTCTACCTCCAATTTAATTAACAGATCTGGATATATGACTCTATCCTTTGGGGAGTCAATGACTACTGACGCCAGACCAACCAACTCCCTTGTGTTGGCGCGTGACACAAAGACATCGCCGGCAGAGATTGAGTATTGGGAGGCCACATTATCTGGCAAAACAATGGGTTTGGGGTCATCTATGTTTAATGTAACATCATGAACTGCGCTTAACGAAAGTACGTAACCATTTGTTTTGAGACTGTTTTGCTTGATAGATTTGCCGTTTCTCGACTTTAAGATTACTTCGCCAACAGTTCTCGTTGGCCATTGTTGATTATCTTCAATAGCAGCATACAACGAAGGGGCTAGGCAATCTGCCTCCTCTATCGCCTCCGCCCGCAGCCTCTCAATCTCCTCCACCCGCTCCATGCACTCCTTGATGCGGGCGACGATGCGGCGCTGTTCATCGATTTTTGGAACTGGAAGATGAATAGCTTCTAATTTTGTTTTTGTTATATGGCGTAGTCCAACTCCACCATGAGCTTGGCGGATCATTTCATCAAGTCTACTGTTGACGGCATAAATGAAAAAATCCCCATCCATTTCATCTTCTGCCACCCGCACCTTAAATATATGTTGATTCCAGCAGTTCCCGATATCCCGTTACGCCCTGTTTTTAGGGGGTATGAGGAA
>CAYQUX010000045.1:0-10831 GCA_964420995.1 uncultured Leptolinea sp.
GATGCTATAATCATTGGAGCAACTGTGATAATCTCAATTTTAACAGCGAGGTGAGTAATGGCCGACACGGATGAGTTCTGGACGGCAGAAGAAGTCTCGAATTACTTACGTATTCCACAGTCGACCATCTACAAGCTCGCCCAGGACAAAGTGTTACCCGGTTTTAAGGTGGGAAAGCACTGGCGGTTTCGCCGGGAAACAATCCTTGAATGGATCAAGGTAAAAGAGGAAAATGGCCCTTCCCTCTCTATAACAACAGCCAAACCTCTTGAAGGTTAAGATCAAGAATACTATGTCAGATCAAGTGAAATCAAAACAGCGTGTGACAGATCACGGCGAGGTGTTTACTGCCGAGCGTGAGGTCAATGCCATGCTGGATTTGGTCAAGCAGGAAACCGAACGTATTGACAGCCGCTTTTTGGAGCCGGCCTGTGGTGACGGTAATTTTCTCGCGGAAATTCTACGCCGAAAACTTGTCGTTGTTAAACGAAAATATAGAAAAAGCCCCATCGATTATGAGAAGTACACCGTGCTAGCCGCGACTAGCATTTATGGCGTGGATCTCTTGCAGGACAATGTGGACGCCTGTCGTCAGCGCATGTTTGAGATTTGGGACAAAGAATACCAGACCGTTTTGAAAAAGGAAGTCAATGAAGACTGCCGCGCCGCGGTTCGGTTCATTTTCAGCCGCAACATTGTCTGTGGAAACGCGCTGACCCTAAAAAAAGTGGATGCAAATGGCATGGATACCGCTGAGCCAATTGTATTTTCCGAGTGGGCATTTGTGACTGGTTTCAACCTGCAGCGAAAGGACTATACTTTTGATAAACTGTTGGAGGGGGATGAAGAGGGGAGAAACCTGTTTACCAAAGAGAAGAAAACCAAAAAATCTGAACCGGTGCAGCCTTCGTTGTTGGATAATGCCGAGAAGGAAAGCCCCAATGAAGAAGGCGTGTTTTTAAAACAATACATTTCTCATTACAGGAGGGTACAGGAGAATGGCTGAGGATTTTTTCAGCGGGATATACAACCCGGATGTTCTGTCTTGCATTGCGAACTTGTCCAACGACGAAGTGTTCACCCCACCGGAAATCGCCAATCAAGTGTTGGACATGCTGCCGCAGGATCTGTTTTTAAGTCCCGATACTAAATTCCTTGATCCGGCGTGCAAATCTGGCGTATTCTTGCGCGAAATTGCCAAACGGCTGATCAAGGGGTTGGAACCGCAGATCCCCGACCTGCAGCAGCGCATTGACCACATTTTTCAACACCAGCTTTACGGTATAGCCATCACCGAGATGACCAGCTTGCTTTCGCGGCGTGGTGTATATTGCAGCAAGTACCCCAATAGTATTTATTCGGTGTCTGCATTCAATGACGCCCAGGGAAATATTCGTTTCAAACGCATACAGCACCAGTGGAAAAATGGGAGCTGTATTTTCTGTGGCGCGAGTCAAGACCAATATGACCGTGATGTGGCTCTTGAAACCCATGCCTATGAACTGATTCACACCACCCGCCCGGAGGAGATATTCAAAATGAAATTTGATGTGATTATAGCTAACCCACCCTATCAATTGAGTGATAGTGGACATGGTATGAGTGCTAAGCCAATATATCAACATTTCGTCGATCAAGCAAAAAAACTAAATCCAAGATACCTGTCGATGATTATTCCCTCTCGTTGGTTTTCTGGCGGAAAAGGTTTAGACGAGTTTAGAAAAAGCATGTTGTCGGATAAAAAAATCCGAAAATTGGTAGATTATGAAAATTTCAAAGATGTTTTTCCGGGGGTGGATCTTGCCGGAGGTGCTTGCTATTTTCTATGGGATAGAGATTATTCCGGAAATTGCGAAGTAACTAATTTTGACGAAAAACATCCCATTACCATGGAACGGAATTTAGAGGAGTATGAGTTTTTTATACGTCAAAACTTGGCCCTCACAATTGTTAGAAAAGTCCTAAAAGCAAATAGAACAAAAGAAAATCTTACCAACAGAGTATCAGCAAGAAAACCTTTTGGATTACCAACAAATTACGAACCGCGCAAGGCAGGCGTGCCATGTTGGTTCATTCAAAGAATTGGGTTAGCTTATGCTGATAAGAACGATGTTGATAATACAAAAGGCTATCTGGACAAATGGAAATTATTAGTACCCAAAGCACCAATTGCGGGGCAAACTGATTTTTCAAAGCCTGTAGGTTTTTATTATGATGGAAATACTAGGGTTTCAAAACCCGGGGAATGCTGTACAGAATCTTGGATTGTTGCAGGTGCATTTGATACGGAATGTGAGGTAAGGTCTTTCAAAACTTACCTTTTTACAAAGGCTGTAAGATTCTTACTTCTTCAGACTGTAGTTTCCCAAGATGTCACAAAGAAGAATTTTTGCTTTATTCCTGATCTAGGAAATTATCAAGGTGAATATACTGATAACCAGCTATGTGAAATGTGGGATATTTCTAGAGAAGAATGGGAATATATTGATTCTCGAATTTCAACAATAAATGGTGCCAATAATGGCGATTAAGGAATTTTTTCCTCAGCGTTCCGAATCGCACCCGATGATCTATGCTTATTCCGACAGCAATCCGCAGTATAAGGGTTTGCTGAAGGTTGGTTATACCGAAAAAGATGTGGAAAAGCGGGTGGCGCAGCAATATCCCACAAAAAGGCCGGATGGACTGGTGCCTTATAAAATCGTACTGTCCGAGTCGGCCATGCGTAATGACGGCACTTGCTTTACCGACCATGACGTTCATCATCTTCTTCGCAAGAAAAGGGTCAGCAACGTCGGCGGCGAATGGTTTCACTGCACCACTGAAGAAGTCAAAGCGGCCATTGTGGCCATTAAAACAGGTACATCCAATCTCGAAAACCGCACCCAAACCTTTGCCTTACGCCCCGAACAAAAAGAAGCCGTTGATAAAACGATAGAATATTTTGCTTCCGCAAAAAAAGATGATCCCAGCCGTGCCCCCAAGTTCTTGTGGAATGCCAAGATGCGCTTTGGAAAGACCTTTGCGGCCTATCAACTGGCGAAGCGCATGGGTCTTAAAAAGGTGCTGGTACTGACCTTCAAGCCAGCCGTGGAAGCAGCCTGGGATGAAGATCTGATGACCCATGTGGATTTTGAGGGCTGGCAGTTCATTTGCCGCGGCGGTATGACCTACGAACAAGCCGATCCATCCCGACCGCTGGTTTGTTTTGGTTCTTTTCAAGATTATCTTGGGACCAATGATAGTGGTGGCATCAAAGCAAAAAATGAATGGGTGCATACCACCAATTGGGACCTGGTGATTTTTGACGAATACCATTTTGGGGCGTGGCGCGAGAACGCCAAGGCCTTGTTCGAACAGCCGGACGAAGATGAAGATTACGATTTCGATCTGGAAAAATACAAAAAAGACGAAGCCGATAACGCCTACAATGAAACTTTTTTGCCCATCACCACATCGTATTACCTATTCCTCTCCGGTACGCCGTTCCGCGCCATCAACAGCGGCGAGTTTATCGAGGATCAGATTTATAACTGGACCTATTCGGATGAGCAGCGCGCAAAGGAGAATTGGGGCGACGCTTCTGATAATCCTTATGCTGCCCTTCCGCGCATGGTCATGCTAACTTACCGCATACCGGATAGTATTCGTCAGATCGCCATTCAAGGGCAATTCGACGAATTTGACCTGAATGTATTTTTCTCAGCCAAGGGCAAAGGCAAAGAAGCTAAGTTTGTTTATGAAAATGAAGTACAAAAATGGCTTGATTTGATTCGCGGTTCTTATCTGCCTGCCAGCGTGGATGATATGAAACTCGGCCAGGATAAACGACCTCCCATGCCGTTTTCCGATACCCGCTTGTTGAATGTACTCTCGCATACTTTTTGGTTCTTGCCCAATGTTGCATCATGTAATGCTATGTTTAATCTCTTGGCACAAAAACAGAACATCTTTTTCCATTCGTACAAAATTAACCTGTGTGCTGGGGCCTCCGCCGGAATCGGTGTGGATGCGCTGGTGCCGGTTCAAAAGTCTATGGGAGATCCGCTTTCCACCAGAACCATCACACTTTCCTGCGGTAAACTGACCACTGGCGTTACCGTCAGGCCGTGGACGGGTATCTTCATGCTGCGCAATTTGAAAAGCCCGGAGACTTATTTCCAGGCGGCGTTTCGGGTACAAAGCCCATGGGAAATCACCACCGGTGCGGGCACAAGAGAGATTATGAAGCACGAGTGTTATGTTTTCGACTTTGCCCTGGACCGCGCGCTGAAACAGATTTCGGATTACAGTTGCCGGCTAAACGTCAATGAGAGCAACCCGGAAAAGAAAGTCGCAGAGTTTATTAATTTCCTGCCGGTGCTGGCCTACGACGGCAGCAGCATGAAGCAGATCAATGCGCAGGATATTCTGGATATTGCCATGGCCGGCACATCGGCAACACTGCTTGCCAAACGATGGGAATCCGCTTTGCTGGTCAACGTAGACAATGAAACCCTAGCTCGCTTAATGGCAAACAAAGAGGCAATGGAAGCCCTGATGAGAATTGAGGGGTTCCGCAGTTTGAATGCCGACATCGAGACAATCATAAACAAATCAGAGGCGGTTAAAAAGGTAAAGAAAGATGGCACCGGAGAGCTGACACCGAAAGAGAAAAAAGAGCTTACCGATGAAGAAAAAGAATACAAATCGATGCGCAAACAGATTCAAGAAAAGCTGATCAAATTTGCCACGCGCATTCCGATTTTCATGTATTTGACCGACTACCGAGAACGCTCGCTCAAAGATGTGATCACCCAACTGGAACCAGGACTGTTCAAAAAGGTTACCGGCTTGGATGTTAAAGATTTTGAACTTTTGGTCTCGTTGAATGTGTTCAACGGCTCTCTAATGAACGATGCCATTTTCAAATTCAAGCGTTATGAGGATTCCAGTCTTTCCTACACTGGCATCGATAAACATGCTGGCGAGGATATCGGCGGTTGGGACACAGTGGTCAAGCGCAGTGAATATGAAGCGTTGTTCTACAACCAGCAATACACGATGGAAGCGGCGGCTGATTATATCGTTGATATGCCCGATGAACCTGTTACTGCTGTTTCCGATGAGGAAGATGAAGAAGAAGTAACGGTCATCGCCAAAACCAGAGAGCCCGTTACCTATCCTAAACGCGCCCGGAAAACTCCGGTCACACCCCCCGTGCCCGATTTTGTCACAGCCAGCTTTGGTATAAAGTCCCCCATCGCTCCGGAACTTGCTAAGAAAGATGTAAAACCAACAGTGGACACCTCCGGCGTTGCGATCGGAGTGACTGTGCAGCACAAAGCGTTTGGAGCCGGTAAAGTGATAGAACTTAGCGGCGGTCTGATCACTGTTGCTTTTGAACAGGGTCAAAAGCGCTTCGAGTTCCCCAGCGCATTTGAGAATGGTTTTTTGAAGGTGTAATAAACGGAAAAACTGCCGGAAAATTCGCAGAAGACCAACAAGGATAATTATTATTATGAATGGTCAACAAATTTGCTTGAAAACTGTAGACGAATTGAGGGTGGATTCTGACTCCAACACACCATTAAGGTTTTGGGTGCCAGCTTACCAGCGCGGATACCGTTGGTTGCCCCTTCAGGTTACTCAGTTGCTTGATGACATCCGTGAATTCACTCTGCGAAGAGATCCCCAACCAGATGAGTTTTACTGTCTTCAGCCATTGGTAGTCAAGGTACGATCGAATGGCGAATTTGAAGTGGTTGATGGCCAGCAAAGATTAACGACCTTGTTGCTCATCATGCGTCACTTTAATGAACGACTGACTGAGAAGTACAGACAAACACTCTTTACTTTAGCATATGAAACGCGTCCGGGCTTGGAAGAGTTCTTGAAATCTCCCAGGGAGGAGACCGCTAATGAAAATGCGGATTACTTCCACCTTTATAAAGCCATCCAAGCCATCGAAGCGTGGTTTGTACAACGAGATAGCGAAGTGGAAGCTATTAAATCTGCCCTACTCAATAAAACAAAGGTTATCTGGTTTGAACTGGCTGAGCGTGACAATCCGGTTGATGCCTTTACTCGTCTTAATGTCGGTAAAATTCCTCTGACTAATGACGAACTGATCCGCGCACTTTTTCTGCGACGCACTGGTCTAGACAAAAAGAATGTTGAAAACGTCCGGATGCGAATCGCCTATGAATGGGATCAATTGGAAAAAGGACTCCAATCCGACGACTTCTGGTATTTTCTGAGCAACCGAAATCCATTAGGTCAAAACCGTATCGGCTTTATCTTTGACCTGGTTGCGCGCACAGAGGGTATGCCTGACGACATGGCAAATGACGCTTATGGACTTTTTTACTTTTTCAATCAGCGAATGAAAGAAGCCGGCGCCACACCTGAAAGTGAATGGCGTAAGATCAAGCAGACATATTTGATGCTTGAAGAGTGGTTTGAGGACCGCACGCTCTTCCACATGGTTGGATTTCTCGTCAGCCAGGATATTTCCATTAAAGATATTCGAACCCAATCCCAAAACTGCACAAAGAGCGAATTCGAACAAAGCCTACGTCAACTTATATTCGAACGAGTAATTGCTCAAAAACCGTTGTGCCCCTCCGATGAAGCTGCGGTACGATTGGATGTTGAGGATTACCTGGAAACACTTGTATATGGCTCCAAGAGTCGACGCGTCACATCCATTCTGCTGCTCTTTAACGTTGCAACCCTGCTTCATAACCAACGATCAAATCTACGTTTTCAATTTGACAGTTTCAAGACAGAAAAATGGGATATCGAACATATCCGTTCTGTGGGCGATGACAAGCCTGACCGCGACTATCAGCGTAAGGAATGGTTGAAAAAATGTCTTGGCTACTTTAAGCAACAGGATATAGAGCCTGAACTATGTAGCAAGATTATGGAATTTATTGATCTCTCCCAAGTCGAAGCCACTAACGAAAGGTTCGATATTCTCTATGAGGAGATCCTACAATTTTTCGGGGAGGCTACAGAAGGAGAGGCCGTTAATGGTATCGCTAACTTAACCTTGCTCGATGAACATACGAACAGGAGTTACAAAAATGCCCCGTTTGCAGTCAAGAGGCAGCGCCTTCTAGATCTTGATCAACATGGTATCTTCGTCCCTCTCTGTACCCGGAATGTCTTTTTAAAGTGTTATAGCCCCCAAGTGGATAACGCCATGTTCTGGAGTGAAGAAGACCAGCAGGGCTATCAAGAGGCCATTACAAACGTGCTAGTCAATTTCTTCTGTGGAAAAAAGGAAGGAAATCTATGAGCCACGATAGCCAGATCATCTACAAGAAATTGCTGGATCGACATGAGCGCATCCAAATTCCTATGATTCAACGTGACTTTGCCCAAGGACGTTCGTCGGAAAGCACAGTGCGCGAGCTTTTCCTGATGGCATTAAGCGAAGCTTTGTGTAAACCTATCGATGATCCAACTCTACCATTGAATCTCGACTTCATTTACGGCAGTGTAGAAGGTCGAGAGGAGACCCGATTTCTACCCTTGGATGGTCAACAGCGACTGACAACGCTTTTCTTGTTGCACTGGTATCTGGCCTGGCGGGACGAGAAATGGGCGGATTTTGAAGCTATGTTCTTGGATGGAAAGAAAGCGAAGTTTTCTTACGATGTACGTCCGAGCAGCAATGAGTTCTTTGATCAACTGGTTATCTACCGTCCATCACTTAATCCTGAAGATGTTACTGGGATTAAGCAGCCAATTTCTACCCTGATAACTGACCAACCCTGGTACTTTCGTAGTTGGCGGCTTGATCCAACTATTCAATCTGTGTTGCTTATGCTTGACGCCATTCATGAGAAATTTGTATCATCAAGTGGCCTGTTCGCGCGACTAATTGACGAAAACCATCCTGCCATTACATTCCAATTGCTCGACCTGAAAGACTTTGGCCTGTCGGACGACCTTTACATTAAGATGAATGCCCGGGGAAAGCCGCTGACCCCCTTTGAAACTTTCAAAGCCCGTTACGAAGAGAAGCTCAAAAACCAGCTCAATGGAGCAGTGTTTTCCCTTGCCGGGCATCCTTTTAGTGTAGCGGATTATGTCGCGCAGCGCATGGACACAGCCTGGGCTGACCTTTTCTGGAAACTTAGAGATCCAAAGAGCCACCAATTTGACCAAGCATTTATGAATCTCGCGCGTACGGTCGCCTTAGTCACTCGCAATCCGGATGATGAGAATTACTTGGATGATGTGAACAAGTTGAGAAGCACACGCGAAGGGGAAGTGCCATCCTACACTGATTTCCATTCACGGGGTTGGCTTGATGATCGCTTTACTTTGACAATCATTCATTTGCTTGATGTATGGAGCAGCGAGAGTGGAAACCTCTCATGTTTCCTTCCCGACAACAGCCTTTTCGATGAAAGATTATTTTTCGACAAAATTGCCTTAAATCGCGAAAGTCTTTCTTACGCGGAGGTCGTTCAGTTTGCGGGATATGTCGCATACATTGACAAGTATCATGATTCTATTGATTCAGCGGCTTTTCAGGAGTGGATGCGGATTATCTTCAACTTGTCCACTAACACCATTTACAAT
This sequence comes from uncultured Leptolinea sp., assembly GCA_964420995.1. Classification (GTDB taxonomy): domain Bacteria; phylum Chloroflexota; class Anaerolineae; order Anaerolineales; family Anaerolineaceae; genus Leptolinea. The sequence continues at coordinate 8,581 of CAYQUX010000045.1, forward strand.
CGGGTTGAAGATTTCCGGCGCAGTATTCGCGGATTAAATGGATTGCTTGAAAACGCAGATGATATACTACGGCATTTCGCTCAAGCAGAGAGTGTTACATCTGGATTCTACGAACCACAAATAGCTGAAGAGACGCTTAAAGCTAAGTTGATATTGGCGGATAACCATTGGCGGAAACTGATAGACCAAGCTGAGCGACATGGTTACTTCCGCGGCCAGATTTGGTTTCTTTTGGATTTTTGTGGCGCTGTTACAGAAGCTTCCGATTTGGATCCAAGTCTCTGGGGTAATATCAAACACAAAGAAAGACAGGCTAACTTTGGAAGATACCTAACCCTGGCTGAAAAGACCTTCTCGGCTTCCGGCCTTGTTGATCTTGGTAGGTATCGTTGGCAAAGGGCACTTCTCAGTTATGGTGACTACCTACTTCCACGAGGCTCAAACATTTCTTTCCTCGTTAATACCGTGACCGATGAAACAAGCTGGAAACGCTTGCTTAGGGGCACAGGTACCAATCCCGAAGCGCGTGAATTCCTAAAGCAATTATGGGATCAATTGGATTCGAATAAAGATCTTACGCCACAGCTTGAAAGTCAGATTGATTCAGTTCACGAGCTTGAACCTTGGCGGGCTGCACTAATTCACTGTCCGGAGGCTTTCGAATATTGTGATAAAAACTATATTCGGAAAGAGAATCAAAACATCATTTATTTGCTTAGGCGATCCCAATTAAATGGATTTCATGCGGACCTGTTTACGTATTGTCTCTATATCGAGCTAAAAGATACTTTTAAATTTCTACAGCCGTCGTATTGGGAAGTACCGGATAAATACACGGAACCATGCTTTAACTTGAAAGGTAATATTCAAGATAAAAACATATCATTTTCAGTGTTCAGCGATAATGGAGGCTATCGGATTCAAATCGCAATGACTGAATGTTCTGAAATTGAGGGTCTTGAAAACACATTGATAAAAATAGGTTATTCAGTGGATGATAGTTTCTATCAGAACTTGTTAAGTCGAGCAGATATTAAAGCTCATCTGAAAACGCTGGATGAAGCCCTCGAATTGTTTAGCGTCACATAATTTGGGAGAGAAGTGACCAGCTCCAATAAATTGAAGGTCCTATTTGGGAACCCCACAATATAAATATGACCGTTAAGGCTAATGACTATCGACCCTGACGAGTGGTTTATATTCTCAAAATTTGAAAAAATCGTGATGTTTAGTACGGAGTTCCACGCCGTTGATCCGTTCCCACTTAAGACTCTACGGGAACGACCTGACAAGAACACCCTGTCCGGTCGTTCCCGTGCTAATTCCCGGTAGGGAAAACAAAAATCTCCAAATATAATTAAAGGATGGCACCCGACAACATTCTCAACATCACCCTAAATACCTGGATCATTTCCGACCCCCATTTCTTTCATGAGAACATCGGAAGATACTGCAATCGCCCCCAAAACTGGCAGGAGCTGATCATCAAAAACTGGAATGATCTGATTTCCCCAGACGAAACCATTCTGCATCTGGGTGACTTTGCATTAGGCAATAAAAACAATTTTGACCTTCTGACTGGTATGTTAAGGGGCAGATTGGTTTTGATCCAAGGAAACCATGACCGGATCAGCAAATCTTATTGTGAAACCCGTGGCGTAATTTTGATTAAGAATTCCTTGAACGTCGAGATATCCGATCAAATGAAATTGATCTTTTCGCATCGCCCGATCGTCCCCCTTGAAGACGGTTGGATCAACCTACACGGCCATATTCATAACGTTCCACCGCTACCTGAAGGTTCCAATCTAGGACCGAACCATATCAATATGAGCGTTGAGGTCAGGGAGTATCGTCCTTCGCGATTGGGTGATATTCTCAAAACCATCAAAGACCATCCAACAGAGAACGATGTGTCACTCCGTTGACCCGTTCCCCCTTAAGACTCTAGGGGATCGAAGTGGATGGAACAAAGTGCACACTGTTCCCATGGATCAAGAAGGTTATTCCTTGCACAAAAAAATATGCCGATTTATTTGTGCAAGAATTTACGGTCCCTCATCTGGTAAATTCTCCATTTTACCTATCCATGCTGGTGCAATTTTTGCTGGTTTAGATTCTAGTTTTTCTGGATAGCGGGGCAATTATCGGTCGAATGGTATTTCCATAGCTCTTTACGGTAAAAGGCGCTTTAGTGCTCTTCCTGTTCAATCAACGTCTGCGGTAAGGTCTGCGTCAACGTCTGCGGCGT
>CAYQUX010000046.1:0-9784 GCA_964420995.1 uncultured Leptolinea sp.
CGTTGGCAAAGGCGATCTGCACGTCGCGGTAGGTGTTTTCCACGGTCTTGACCAGTTCTGCCGTGGCCCAGTCGGTGGCATCCAGATCGGCTTCCACAATGTTGCGATAAAGCGAAATCATGTCCGCGGCTGTTTCGGGACTGTCACCGCCGCACACGCGGCTCATCTTTTTGAGATTGACCAGCAGTTTCCCGGGCATCACCCGTTCCGGGCAGTTGCCCAGCAGGAAGTCTTTACCCAGTTTCAAACCGTTCTTTTCCAGGATGGGCAGTACGGTTCCCTTCATGGTACCCGGGGCGATAGTTGATTCGATGATCACCAGCGCGCTAGGTTTGAGTACCGTAGAAAGCCCTTCACACGCGGATTTCAATGCGGTGTAACGCGGCGTGTGGGTGTCATCCACCGGGGTTTCAACGTCAATAAGGATGATGTCGCGGTCACGCAGGTCAGCATAGTCAGACGAGGCGCGCATTTTCCGGCCACCCACCACCTTGGAGAGCAGGTCTTCCAAACCGGGTTCATCCCCCTCGATGGGAGATTTACCGGAGTTGATCATATTCACCCGGTCTGCGCGGATTTCCATGCCGAGGACATCGAATCCTTTGTCAGCGAACATGGCGGCCACCGGCAGGCCGACGTAACCCAGGCCGATCACGGCCAGGCGGGCGTTCTTTGATGCGATCAAGTTCTCAAGTTGGGTATGAGACATGTGGTTATCCAGTAGTGTTTTGAGTTTTATTCAGGCGCTGCAATTGTATCAAAAGTCAGGAATCAAAAAGGGGCGTTTCCGCCCCTTTGCATTAGAAGGTGATGACCTGATGCGTGGTACCGGCTTCCACCAGAGCCAGGGCGATCCTCAGGGCGGCCAAACCATCCTCCCCACTGACGGGGACGGGTGTGTTTTCGGCCACAGCTTTCAAAAAGCCCTGCAGTTCCGCCTTCAGGGGTTCAAAACGCTGGATGGCAAAGCGTGACATGCCGCCTTCGCTCACCCCGCGTAAATTCTTCAATGAATCCCAGACCAGGCCGGAAGCCTGCGCGTTCTCATAAAAATACAGGTCCTGGGTCAGGTCGTCCACACGAAAGAGACCGCGTTCCCCCAGCACCAGCACCTCGCGGATCTTGGTTGGCGTGAGCCAGTTGATCTCCACGGCCGCGGTGACACCATCGGGGAGGCGCAGCATACCGAACAAAAGGTCTTCGTGATCGGTGTGGATGCGCTGTTCAGTTTCGGCGTACAGGCGGACGGGGTCCATTCCGGTCAGGAAGCGGATGATATCCGCGTCATGCGGAGCCAGGTCGATCACCACGCCGACATCACGAATACGGGCCGGGAAGGGTCCGGCACGTCGGCAGAAAACCTGGTAAATACGTCCCAGTTCGCCGGCCTGCAGGCGTTTCTTCAGCTCCTGGATGGCCGGATTGAAACGCACGATATGCCCGACCATCAGCTTGCGGTCGAGTTTCTTCGCCAGTTCTATCAGGCGTCTGCCCTCATCCAGCGTGGCCGCGATGGGTTTTTCCACCAGCACATGCGCGCCGGATTTCAATACTTCCGTGACCACCTGTTCATGGAGAGCCGTGGGCACAGCCACGCTGACAGCTTCCGGTTTTTCTTTTTCCAGAAGTTCATGGTAATCCGAATATGCGTGGGCGCCAAACATTTCACCAATGGCTTTGGCGGTTTCCGCATTAGCGTCAGACAACCCGACCAGGTCGGCTTCTGCCAGTTCTGAATAAACGCGGGCATGGTTCTTTCCCATGGACCCAACGCCGATCACAGCGGTTCGAATGGGTGTGGTCACGGGTTAACCTTTTGCCATGAACTCGTTGATGGTTTTCGCCACTTTTTCACGGTCTTCGGCGGTAATTCCCGGGTGGACCGGCAGTGACAGAACTTCAGCGGCCGCTTTTTCTGTTTCCGGAAGGGAGACATTGTACCCGTACTCTTTTATGTAAAAACTCTGTTTATGGATCGGAACAGGGTAATAAACTTCTGAGCCGATCTCGTGTTCAGCCAGGTAGGCGCGCAGGGCGTCCCGTTTGCCGCCGGGTACCCTCACGGTGTACTGATGATACACATGCTCAATACCTTCTGGGACAAACGGCGTGGCAACACCTTTCAAGTTTTTGTCATAGAAAGCGGCATTTTCCTGGCGTTTCTGGTTGAATTTGTCCAACTTGACGATCTGGGCCAGGCCGATGGCGGCGTGCATGTCCGTCATGCGGAAGTTATAACCAATTTCATCGTGGTAGTAACGCTTGCGCATACCGTGATTGCGGATCACCCGGCAGGCTTCATCCACCGCATCGTCATTCGTGGTGATCATGCCGCCTTCGCCCGAGGTGATGTTCTTGGTGGGATACAGGGAGAACGTACCGGTTCCAAAGGAGCCGACCTTTTTTCCTTTATACGTGGCGCCGTGGCTCTGGCAGGCATCTTCAATGACAGCCAGGTTATGTTTTTTTGCGAGCGCCATGATGCGGTCCATATCGCAGCTCAGGCCGAACAGATGGACGGGGAGGATGGCTTTTGTTTTCGGGGTTATTGCCGCCTCAATTTGATCCACATTCAGGTTGAATGTGCGCGGATCGATATCCACGAACACAGGGCGCCCGCCGGCGTACAGAACGCTGTTGGCGGAGGCGATAAACGTGAACGCGGATGTGATCACCTCATCATCAGGTCCGATCTTGTGTGCCAGCATGGCAATATGCAGGGCGGTGGTGCCGGAGGATGTGGCGATGGCGTGTTTGGTGGTGCACATGGAAGCAAAGGCTTCCTCAAACGCTTTGGTGCGTGGACCCTGGGCGATGATGCCCGAGTCCATGACTTCAAGGACGGCTTTCTTCTCATCATCCCCGATCTGGGGTTTGGCCATATTAATCATTCAATTTTCTCCCATTCACTCAATGGAATTTCAACTATGGTGTGGCATTCCGGGCAGACAGCGGCCATTTTGCCATTTTTGATCTCGCCAGTGTTCAGCTTTTCGCCGCAGGCGCAAACGAAACCATGCAGGCGGGCAGGGTTCCCGTACACCAGCCCGTGGTCAGGCACATCACGGGTGACCACGCTGCCGGAACCGACCATGGCCCATTCACCGATGGTCACGCCGCAGCGGATGGTGGAATTGGCGCCAAGTCCGGCGCCTTTTTTCACCAGGGTTTTCGTGACAATCCAGTCATCCAGACCTTTAACACTTAGATCTGGATTGACAGCCCGCGGTCGCAGGTCATTGGTGAAACAAACATGAGGCCCGGCAAAAACGCCGTCTTCCAGAGTTACCCCATGGTAAACGGATACATTGTTTTGAATTTTGACATTATTGCCAATATGGACGTCATTGTCGACATAAACGCCTTTTCCCAGGTTGCAATTCTTACCGATATGCGCGCCTGTTCGAATCTGGCAGAATAACCAGATGGCGGTGCCATCACCAATGACGGCATCCGCGGCGACGTCAGATGTGGGATGAATTCTAACTGCCATGCAGCTGCTCCTTTTGTTGAACGGATAAATTACCGAAATACAAGATTACCTTGTGATCAGTTCATTTTCATTCGTATGTGAATTGTATCACTTGTATTCCGGGTGTTTTGATGCGTTGAATTCTGAAGAAAATTTGTCAAGAAGAGATTAATTATGTGGAAGGCGGAACTTCAGCGGCCAGCGCAGAAATGGAATCGTTCTTGCCATACATATATTTTAAAGATATACTCTTACGTCTGTTATAACGGCAGACCCCCTCCGGAGGCCCAATGCGCTCTAATGAAGAAATGATTGATTTCCAGGCAAAAGAAGGCGACCTGATCATCGCGGAAACCTTTCAATCAAAGGAAGATTACACCGTACATCTAATTCATGAGTCTGCCTACAACCAGGCTGTGCGGTTGGCAGCCGGCAAAGTTGTTCTGGACCTCGGATGCAATACCGGGTACGGAACCGGCACGCTGGGTTCTTCAGCGAAAAAAGCTGTGGGCGTGGATGTTTCTGAAAAAGCCCTCGCATATGCCCGAAAGAATTTTGCCAGCGCGAATGTGGAATTCACGCAGGTAAACGGGATTACCCTGCCATTCGCTGACAGCGAGTTTGACATGATCACCAGTTTTCAGGTGATCGAACACATTGTCGACTACGACGGGTACCTTGGTCCCCTCAAACGGGTGATGAAACCGGATGGTTTTGCCATGTTTACCACCCCGAATGGACAGATTCGCCTTGATCCCGGAATGAAGCCCTGGAATAAATTCCATGTGCGCGAGTTCTCCCACATTGAATTGGAAGAGCTGCTGCGGAAATACTTCCAATATGTAAAAATCCTGGGGCTCGACGCCCGAGATCCGCTCCGCGGCGTGGAAGTCACCCGTGTGCAGATCGCCCGCGAAAACGCGCGGAAAGACAGCAAATCCTTGCTGCGGCGTACATTAAAAAAATACCTACCGGAATCGCTGCAGAATTCATTGAAAGCGCTGATCAAAGGAAAAAAATCTGTACCCTCAGAAGCGGTGGACGTCAAAGCTCTACTTAACATTGACCAGATCTTTTACCGCGACGATCAGTTGGAACAGGCATTGGATTACATGGCCATTTGCTCAAACGATGAAAAATCCTTTGAGAAAATCTGGCGCAGCATTCTCTGAAAGACCATAAATCTTAAAAGGCTGATCAAACAAACCCATTATGCTGGATCGAATTCGTAAAGCACTTAAAAAACCATATTCCGCGATAATTGCCCCTCTATTTTTTCCGGGGACAAAAAACTACTGGGAAAAACGTTATGCCACCGGTGATAATTCCGGACTGGGTTCCTATGGTGATATGGCGCAGTTTAAAGCCGATGTCATCAATGATTTCGTCGCGGAGCAATCCATCCAATCCGTGATCGAACTGGGGTGCGGCGACGGGAACCAACTGAAACTGGCTAAATATCCATCCTATGTGGGGTTTGATATCAGCCCGACGGCCATCGCTTTGTGCCGCAAACTCTTCCCCAACAATCCTGTCTTTCGCTTCGCGTTGTTGGATGAGTATAAAGGTGAAAAAGCGGATCTCACCATGTCATTGGATGTGGTCTATCACCTTGTGGAAGATGAGGTGTTTGAAGATCACATGAAGATGTTGTTTGATGCGGCGAACCGCTTTGTGATCATCTATTCCATCAACAGCGATACCTTTGAAGAGAAAGCCTCCCACATCCGGGTGCGTAAATTCTCCAACTGGATTGATCAGAATCGCACGGATTGGTCGTTACTTAAATTCATTCCCAATAAGTATCCGTATAACATCAAAGACGGAACCGGATCTTTCGCGGATTTCTATATTTATAAAAAGAACGAAACTGCCTGATGCGATCTTTCTGATCGAACGATCAGACGCCGGGTTGTAGACGCAATTTGATTTGAGTGATTGGAGAGACATATGAATATTGACCGCTTGGGACAGTTCCTTCGAAGCCTTCCGGATTTTCCGGGCAAAGGTTTTTTGGCCAGAACATTAATCGCCCCGATGATCAAAGGCAAGAAACTGGAAAGTATCATCGAAATGAAGAATCCGGGCGGTGGGAAGATCATATGCAACCTGGATGATTTCCTGCCATTTCATCTATTCATCTATGGAAATTATCGTCTGGAGAAAAAGTACGAGCAGTATATGCTCTCAAAAATTCAGAAGGATGATGTGATCGTCGATGTAGGCGCAAATATGGGCTACTATTCCATCCAGTTCGCGCGCCTGACCTCCGGCAAGGTGTATTCCTTCGAACCTCTTTCCACCCAGTTCAGTCTGTTGAAGAGAAATGTCGAATTAAACAAGCTCACCAACGATGTGCTCATCAACAACGCCGTATCGGATACCAACGAAGTCAAGAAAATCTACCTGACCGAAGACGAAGAGCAGGGCACTTCATCCATTGAAGTGAAAACCTCTTCCTTTGAAGAAGTCCAGTGTACGACCCTGGATGATTACCTGGAAAAAAACAACATCACCAAAGTTGATGTGCTAAAAATGGATATTGAAGGACATGAGAAGAAAGCCCTGATCGGGATGAAGAACACCCTGGCAAAGGGGCTGGTGCGTGAGTTTTACATCGAAATCCATGGTGGCTGCCTGGAAGCGGCCGGCACATCACCGCAGGATATCTGCGCGTACCTGCGTTCTTTCGGGTACTATCCGCATTCGATCAAAACCGGCGAGATCGGTGAATACGAGATCGGCGTGGATGAGTGCCTGGTCATGTTCAACAAGATTGAAAAGATGTAGTTCACAGACCGGATCAGAGAGACAATCCGGATTGGCAATCCTATTCCCGGATTAACCTCTTCGAACCATGTTCAAACAGTTCATTAAAGAAAGTTTTGTTTACACCATCGGCAATATCCTTGTCCGTGGTGTATCCTATTTATTACTGCCGTTTTACACCAGAGTTCTGACTCCGGACGATTTTGGAATCACTGACCTGCTCTTTGTGTTCACCTCCATCGCCAGCCTGGCGGTCGCGCTGGAGATTGTGCAGGGAGTGGCCATATACTTTGCCAACAGCAAAGACAAAAAAGAGGAAGTCGGGTACGCATCCACGGCATTGTGGTTTGACCTGGTGGTGTTCACCCTTTTTACCGCCGCGTGCCTGATCTACGCGGAACCGCTGTCACAGCTGATCCTGAACAAAACCGGCAGATCGCTGATCTTTTCGTTGGCTGCCATCTCAACCTGGGGATACGGCATGTCGTATCTGGCAATCAATCAGTTGCGTTGGGAGCACAAACCACAGCAATACGCGCTGACCGGCCTGGTTACTTCTGTAGTATCCATCGGTGTAACCATTGTCCTGGTACTTTTTATGAAGACCGGGGCGGAAGGTGTGGTAGCCGGCCAAATGTCGGGTAATATTGCCGGCTTCCTTCTGGCGCTCTATATAGGACGGGCATCGTTCGCCTGGCGGTTTGATTTCGACAAATTGTGGCAGATGCTGCGCTTTTCCATCCCACTGGTGCCTTCCAGTGTGTGCTCGATGATCATGATCTATTTCAATCGCATCGCGCTTAATTCGTTGATGACCCTGTCGGATGTGGGCATTTTCGGTGTGGCGTACCGAATCACGTCATTCATCGAGTTCATCATGATGGGCTTCCGTACGGCGTTGACTCCCCTCTTCTATGATAACTATCAAAAACCTGAAACACCGGGCGAGATCGCGCGTATCTTTAAATACTTTGTGGCTTTTTCGTTGTTGATCATCTTGTTTCTGTCCATATTTGCCATAGAAATCGTCATGCTGCTTTCGCAGCCTTCCTATTATGAAGCCGCGAAGATCATTTCCGTACTGTCCACAGCCTACGCCCTGGGGCAGATAAACGTGTTTACCCTGGGTTGGGCGGTTGCCAAGAAGACGTCATACTTTGCCGTCATCAACATATCCGGCGCGGTGCTGGCACTGATCATGAATTACGCGCTTATTCCGATTATCGGGTTAAGCGGTGCCGCCTGGGCGAACCTGGTCACCAACGCGGCCGCGGCGGTGGCTGTAATGGCGCTCAGCCAGAGACTTTACCCTGTTCCGCACCGCTGGAAGAATATTTTTCTATCCATTGCCCTGTTCACAGCCCTGGTAATGGGCACAAATTATCTACTGCCGGACTTCGGTCTGATCGTGAATGTTCTGATCAAGTCGGTCATACTTGTAATTGGCGGGATCAGCTTGATCTTTACCGGCCTGATCCATATGGATGACGTGCGATTGCTGATCAAAAAAGTTTACCTTTACGTTGCCCCGGCCTCCCGTATCTGACGCCATTTACCGGAAATTTTCAGACAGCATCTCCGGTCTGAAGCATGGCGCGAATCAGATCGATTTCGCGGTCGGTGACTTTCTTTAATCCGCATTTTTCACGCACAGAAGCCGCGGTGCGTTGGGTAATATCAACGAACAATTCCGGGTGCCTGTCCAACTCATGCAGCGTGTTGGCGATCTCTTCGGGCGTCTTCGCGAACAGGCCGGTTTGACGATCACTGACATATTCCAGGATACCGGCGACCCCGGTGGTTAATGGCAATAATCCGCTGGACATCGCCTCGCACATGGATACCCCCTGGGTGTCCTGCCGGGAAACGCACAGAAAAACCCCGTGGTCTTTGTGAACGGCGGGTATATCCTTGTTTTCAAGGAAGTAATTATTCAGGTGGACGTTGGGGAAACCCTTCAAGGGGGCGGTCAACTCATACCAGTATTTGCCTTTACCAAAGATGTCAAATATAAAATCCTTAAATTCAGGGAAGCGTGAAAAGGCCAGAATACCCTTCATGGCAATATCGTTGGCGTGGATCCGGGTAGCGAAGGAACGGATCATTAAGACTTTGTGGCGCCATTCGACTGGTTTGGAGACGTACGCGAATGCCGCGTCATCCACCGGATTGGGAATAATGGAAAAGGATTTGATCCGCGCGTGACTGTCCTCCTCGGCAATGGACTTTAACCAGTTGGAGACAAATACGATATGAATATGTTTGGAAGCATTGGCCAGGCGGATCAATCGGTTCCAGAGAACAGATTGGATTTCTGTGCGTATCATGTACTTAAAGAAATCCAGTGAGAATTCGAAATTGCAGGTACGCCGGTACCACCGGACCACCTCATGCCCGTGGACCCAGATGATCAGGGGTTTCTTCAATTTCATGGCAATGGGCTGAATCATCCAGTATTCCAGGAAATGGATGATTACCAGATCGGCCTCGAAAGCCATTACGTAGTCGATAAAGGCTTTCTTGTCGTTAAAATTGCGGACCTGGATGCCTTCATAGATATACGATTCAGGCAATGTGCGGCTGTACCCGACAACAGATACATCCATTTCTTTTTTATATTCCTTCAAGCGGACATGCACAAAGAAATCCCCGTATTTGTTCTCTTCATTTGGGTAACAATTGTCAATTACCAGAATTTTTTTCATGCAGATTCCCTGATTTCAACCAAAGTTAAGAGATTTCGGTTTCTTTTGCGCTCGGGCTTGATTATATAATAAACGAGAATTGAACCCGCTTATGAGAAACAAGAAATCCTTTGTCCGGTAAACCTTATCCCATTCCATCCCGGGAAGTCTCCGCGGAAATCCGGGTGGCCAATTCGCGATTCATCGCCTCTTTATCACCGGCAGCCAGTGTGGAGGAAGCGCGCGCGTATATCAGCGCCATCAAGGAAAAGTACGCGGATGCCACTCACAATGTGCCGGTATTTCTGATCGGGCACGGCGATTCCGTCACGGCACACTGCAGTGATGACGGCGAACCATCGGGGACGGCGGGCAGACCGGCGTTGGCTGTGCTGCAGGGCAGCGGCCTGGGGGATGTGGTGGTGGTGATCACCCGCTACTTTGGGGGTACAAAGCTGGGCACCGGCGGCCTGGTTCGCGCGTATTCTGATTCTGTGCGCGCCGTGCTCGAGAAAGTGGAACGTTCCGTCAGGGTGATGACCGACACGGTGATGGTTGCCTTCCCCTATACTTACCTGGAACGTATGCGCCGGTTGGTGACGGGTTGCGATGGAATGATTTTGAGCGAAGATTTCATGGCTGATGTGACGCTCACCGCGCGGTTTCGGGTGGAAAACACACCCGCGTTTCAAGCACAGGTGGCTGAGATGACCGCAGGATCAGTCGCAGCCGGGATCGTGGTAACGGAAGCCGTCCTGATGCCCTGGCGCGATCTTAAATAAAAAGAGCGGGCGACCGGATTCGGACCGGCGAATGTCAGCTTGGAAGGCTGATGCCTTACCACTTGGCGACGCCCGCA
>CAYQUX010000047.1:0-7838 GCA_964420995.1 uncultured Leptolinea sp.
CGCTGACATACTTATACCCCGTCGCCGGATGGATCGTCTTAACCACACGGCCGAGAGCGTCGTACTCAAAGCTCGTCCGGTAGCCCCGCGCATCTTCCGTCCATGCCTGCCGCTGGCCGTCATAAACCGTCTGCGCCGCCTCCCACACCTTGCGCCCGAGGCCATCATAACCGACATGACTCATAATTTACCGAAAGACTTCGCCATACTTAACAGATGTGCTGGCGAAGGTAACGTTTTGAGCAGAAGTTCCTGATTCGAATTAATCATATTCTCATCAAACAGTACCATTCCAAATTTTTGAAGGATTACCATAGCGTAAGTAGAGGTGGTACTTTCTCGAGCATTGGAAAGAATCTTAAGTTTATTGATAAGGCCTTCGTTGAGAGTCTTAAGATAATAACACGCTATCAGAAGAAAATAAAATAGTAATTCATGTGCCCTAACCGTTATGATTTTAAAATCATGCCCAACCTTCTCTATAAGGTGCTGCAGGTCGTATCGGCCGAGTTCTTCGTCGAGGAAGGCTGCGGCTTTGGAGGAGTCACTTGTATAAATGACACCCTCGATACATACTTTCTTCACAAGCGGGTCATTATAGAAATTATATTGCTGCAAGAAATACTCATAATCATCCGGGTTCCGATCACAAGCAAGGCAAAATAAATAATTACTGGCTCGATATTCAGAATCGGTTTTTGTGTTTAGGTAATCTTTAAGGCCGTCTGTGCCATTTGTTAAATAGACGTTTACAGCTTCTGCGAGTTTTATCGGCTCGCTATCCAAATAATTAAGTTTTCGCTTGTACCTTTCAGGCATAAGCATCTTGGAGATACTCCATAATACATGGTTTCTAGCTCTATGTCCTTGTTCATCCCTCATTAGAACCAGTTTTCCCACCAGATCCTGCATAAAATCAAGATGAAGGAATGAAATCGTTTCCAAGAAGTTCAATAACTCATTCACTCTGTAGTCAGAATAATGTTTTACCCCGTTCGCAAATGTCTCTTCGAAACATTGTCTGAACTTTTCGGCGACCTTCGTTGAACCCAGCAATATTGCTGCTATTAAGAATCTATAATTCCTTTCCGAAACATTCTTGTACCTAAGGACAATACCCTCAATCAAACCTCTGGTTTCCTGTCCAATACTTAGGCAGACATTAACGATACAATCATCCATACCACGAATGTTCCCCCTATAATGCGCTGAATCCATTACTACCTGAGAAAAACATTCTCTGTCAGAATGCCAGAGCTTGAGCAGGAATTCACCAGGAGTTTCGTCATACTCTTTACTCTTCGTTTCTTCAGACATAAGATATAGAAAATGATCAAATTGTTCTTTATATTTTTCCATATTTCTTCCTATGTTGTATTGATTTATGAAAAGGTATTTAATTAACAAAACTTGGATAGGGAATATAGAAGTAAAGACATGTAGCTCCGTAGTCCTGCTGTAAGATCTGTGTTGCACCTTCTCTTTGCATCCTAATCTGTCCGCCTTGCTCAAATAAATATTTATATGAGGGCAGAACTCCAGAATAGAATATTGTTTTAGGAACTGGCTTTAGGTCAAATGCTATTCCTATCTTAAACTTGCGCAAAATAATAGTAATATCTGGACGTCCCCCAATCCCTGTACCTATGGCTTGATCAATAAAAATCAGCACTCCATAATCAGATAATTGTCGCTGTAGAAATGCCACAGATTTGCCAAGCCAAGATGACTTAAGGGCTTCATGCATTCGAGTTCCCAACTGCCCAGCTATTGAACTTCTTGCCCGGCCCACTGCTTTTGCGAGATCATCTCCTAAATTATGAAACAATTGCGCTTGTTTTTTCCATGTTGAGGTCATTTTAAGCCAAGATAGAGCAGATGTAACATGCAGAACATCAAGGCCTAAGAACAACCAATCAAAGAAAGTTAAGGCACCAATTCCTTCCTGATATGCTTTTTTGGCCGTGCTATAAATACTATAGCATGTCCAAGCTCTCATTGCAGTATTGATTACCATTGAAACGTTTATTTCTGGAATCGAGAATAATCCTAACGGATCCGTTGCATTCACCGGATTACAGTGTGCATATAGATATTTATGCAAGCTCTGCGGATCAGAGGGATTGCCCTCGAAGGGATCGGTCCGGTTGAACCGGCCGTTGGAGGGATTGTAATAACGAGCGCGGAGGTAATAGTGGCCCATGGCTGGATCGAACTGCTCGCCCGCATACAGCAGCTTGGTCGTACCGGGACTGGCCGTCGTGGGATTACCGCCCAGCATCATCCCGTACGCATCATAGCTGAAGTTGTCGATCACACCCGGCAATGACGGCGAAACCGGCTGGTTGCTCAATTGACGCGTGCTTCCATGCCCATCATACAGTAAATAACTCACGGTCGATCCGACTGTCTGGCCGATGACATCGTCCCCAATTGTATATGTCACCGCAGGCGTCGAACCGCCGGTCCATTCCTCCAGCACCTGCGCATAACCCGTATGGTTATACGGGTCGATCAGATAGCTGGTCTGCGTCGTCGCCACACCATCGACATATTCTGTCTTGCCAACGCGAATCCCGTCCGGATTATACCGGTATGCGACAACCGTCTTGTCATCGGCCGGCGTGTCCCAGGTCTTGTTCGTATCGACCACACGCTGCAGATTGCCCCGCAACGTGTAGTCATACCGAAGTTCTTCGAGTACTTGCTGGGTTGAAGTGTTCTTGGTTGTCTTGCGGATCTGGGAGCCATTATCATCGTAGCCATACTCAATCGTTTGCCCGCTCTGCCCCCACGTCGTCGTGTGCAGGTTCGCGTACTGGATCTCCGCCGCCGCCAGCGACTGAATATTCTCCGGCCCGATGAGGAAGATATACGCAAACAGCACGCACAGACACCGATGATATAAGCTCAGTGTCGGCCGCGGGCCATCCATCACCTTGCCGCGCATTCGCCTCCAATACTGCATCACCATCGGCCCAATCGCCGCCAACGGCAACAGCGCCATCAACACTGCCATCACAACCCGATTCCACACCGAAGGCAAACCCCGCCAAAACGCTCCCAACTGCCCGAACCGCTTATCCGACCCCGGCAGGCCAAACGACAGCTTCCCACCCGGCGACGCATACACATACATCCGACCCTGACCCCAGGGCAGCGCCGCCGACGGAGCCGTGGAACTATGCGTTTCCAGGACCAGTCGATCTGTTACGGGTTCATATTCATAGTCCGTCCACAGGTCCTCGACCACCGGATCTTCGCCACCGTATCGTGTCACCTTTACATGCCGCAACGTCCGATTCCCCGCAAGATCATACTCATAATCAACCGTGTAGCCATACCCGTTCGGAACCAGTGTCGATATGCTGTCCGGATTCACCGCCGCTTCCTGCATCAGCCGATTGAGCCCATCATATCGGAACGAAAGCGAATTATCCACATACTCCGCGGCCGTGGTCTTCTTCTGGCTCTCCGCCGCCGTCGCCCGCATCCCGTCGGCATAGTGGCTGTAGCCGAACGAACTCATAATCGTCGGCAGGGGTTGGCCGTCTTGCGGCTGGGTCTGGAAATGAATCAACTCCGTCAGCCGATTCAGCCCGTTGTACTGATACTGCGTATACACCCCATTGGGTAACTTAATCGATCCCCGACTGCCGTTGCCATTGTATGTACAGGTCGTTTCTTCCGGAGGTTTAAAAGCCAAGGCACGAGACAAGTTTTGTAAATAATTATTTAAACCAACGGTTATAAAAAGTAAACCAAGCTAAAGTTATTAAAAAAAGGAAGACAAAAAAATACAACAAAACAAAGAAGCAAAATACAATTGGTTCTTTCTTAAACTCAATTACCCATTTCGACGTAATTTCAAATTGTTTATTAATCAATCCGTATATAATTCTTCTCGCAGCATCCAGACTTAATAATGCAATCAACAATGCAATTATCGTTTCAAACATTGTGTCCTCCCTTTTCTATGAAAAAAATAACCTCAAAAACAAAGGAAGCCTTTGACAACCTCATGGAATGAATATAACTTCTCATAGTCTATCACCAATCCATACATTTTTTAATAGTTAACCACAAAACATCAAATGAGATATCAATCATTATTAATCTTCTGGTTTACCTGCAAGCATTTTGTAATATTGCATACCAAAAGCGACAAGACCGGTATTTCCTGGTAAATATGTCTTTGAAATTGAAATCCCAAAAGGACCCTGATTTCCAGGCGTATAAAAAATGGTTAATTGAGTACTTCCGTCAATTAATTTGGGTAGTATTTTCGCTTTCTCATGGAAATTTTGGATCATTGCTTGGTATTCGCTTACTTTGGGCATCGTCATAATTTCCCAAGGAGTCTTTGTCAATCTATTCATTATTTGTTGACGAACTCTTTTCGGTAATACACGATATGGAAATGTAATACTCCTGAAATTTCCTTCATAATCTTTGAATTGATTCATGTTAAATATCAATCCAGCTTTTGCAACAGCCATCACCCCACTATTGGCTCTTGTCATTCCAACTATCCATTCACTGTAACCAAATATTCCAAACCTAGGGGGCCAACCCTTAATAACCGCTTCTACCCCCCCACCAAATCCAACGGCTATTCCTTTTGCCGCAATTCCACTCAACGAACCACCAAACATCACAGCACTAAGACGAGCATTACTAATCTGTTCAAAAATATCTTCCGGCAAAAGCCCTTTTATTAATCCTTGCGCAAAAATACTCTCGACTGGTTTTACAAATGGCGCGATAATTTTCATGGCTATGCTTTGAATAGCCATATTTACTGATACTTCGGCAATACTGAATCGGCCTGTTGGATCAACAGCATTCACCGGATCGGCATGGCAGTAGAGATATTTGTGCAATGACTGCGGATCGTAGGAGGAACCAGTATACGGATCGACGGCATTAAACCTTCCCGTCGCCGGACTGTACCAGCGGGCACGAAGGTTATACATCGACAGCTTCTGATCGTACATCTCGCCGGTATAATATAGCCCATCCCCGGAAAGCCCGTTGCATTCCTGACCCCAGGCATCGTAAGACAACAGCTTCGTATCATTCGTCGTCTGGCCGGGGTCCGAATTATACACCTTATCCAGAATATCAAACCACTCCAGCGTGCCTGTGGAGTTCGCATGATTCCGCACGCTGCCGTGGCCGTCATAGATCAAAAACCTCACGTCCGTCCCTGCGGCCTGAGCGATCACATCGCCACCGAGGGTGTATGTCATCGCCGGTGTTGATCCGCCCGCCCATGCCTCAAGAATCTGCGAATAGCCCGTCAGGTTCATGGGATCGACAAGATAAACCGTCGGCGTACCTGTCCCAACCTGCCTTCCAACCCGGTTACCGGCCGGATCATATTTGTACGTCGTCGTTACGCTGTCGGCCGTCACCGACTGCAATCGATTCCGCAGATCATACACATACGTCGTTGTCGTTGTGCCTTGTGTTTGACTTTCCAAAGAGCCGTTAGCGTCGGTACAAAATCCTAATTTTCAAGCCAATTGTTTACACTTAAGCCAATAACAGACAATTGGGCTTGTAACTTGTCAAAGCCGACCTTGTCTATTATCCTGCTATCCCACTCTTGAAGAAAGATATTGATCATTTTGGGAATGTCCTGTATTTCTTGAACCATAGAACGCTCCTCCTCACTAAGTACATCTTGAAGCATGGAAAGGATTATTGAAAGCCCCCCCCAGTTCTGATCTGGGGCAAATGAATTCATCATCTTTTCTAATCGAGGTTTCGAAAATATTTTCCCGAGTGCATAGATACCCCGAATGTTACCTTTAAAACCCTCGCCAATAGAATATTTGACATCCACAATATGATTATTGATCAAATGATTAACATATTTCTCTGAATTAACCTTGAAAATGGAAATTGGATTCGTGCTTTGAGTATCTAATGTTATATGGGGTATTGAAGATGGAACAAATTCGATCATAAGTGAATGCGGACTTCTGACTCCACCAATGAAACATTGGACCCGATATGGTTTATTCATATTCCGCCGCTTAAAAGTCTCGACCAGAGTTTCTCCATCGTGCAAAATATCGTCACCTTGATTTAGTTTTGAAAAATCAACAGGAGGTGTCAAGAAACCTATTTTTTCATCTGTACACGTTAGGTCACGATGTATTTTCACAAAGTATTCAAGGTAATCAAGCATAACCTCTTGAATTTTGTTATCGAAAAACTTATACATAATTGATTTTGGATTTTGCATATTATCCTCATTTTATATCGGTAGAATACTGATCGGCAACGCCAAGGTTATGGCTTCAGCAACCCACTTCGTACAGTTTAATGTTCCAGGAATAAAGAATAAATTAAATTGAACGGGAACAGTTAAGTCCTCGGCATACGATGCACCTACTGCTGCTGCTGTCCATAAACCGAACTGTGGATGGGTAAAACTGCATATTTTCCATTTGCCTGTAGCCATAAAGGTGATTTCAAAATCAGACTTTACACTAACATTCAATCTTCCAGGCACAATCTTAATGTACCTAAACACGCTTCCAGACAATAATCGTCTGAGTCCTCCTGTCGTGGGATTTACATCAAAATATGGTCCAATTCCTGTCTCTTCTCCGATATTATTGAGTACTTCTAACCACAAACCAAAATGAATAGGCATTCCTTTCGACTGAATAAGCCACATTTTCCATCTTTGACGGGTTGGATCAACACCTCTCCGAAGAAATTTTATCGACTTGCTATTCCATACTTGTTTTAATTTATTTTGGATCGCCTGGACAACATTTATTTCATTGAGACTAAATAAACCGCTCGGATCAATCCGATTGATAGGATCTGAGTGACAGAATAAATACCGATGTAATGAAGGTGGATCATAGGGCGATCCTTCATATGGATCAATCGCATTAAACCTCCCCGTCGCCGGGCTGTACCAACGCGCGCGGAGGTTGTACATCTTCAGAGTAGAATCATACTGTTCGCCGCAATACAACAACTGCGTCTGCGGGGTAACCGTATTGGTCAGATTCCCATACGCATCGTAATCAAATTCCTGCCCCGTAACCAGCGTCCCCGTCGAGGCCGCCATTTGCCTCACCGAGCCATGCCCATCATACATCAGGCTTTGCGGTGTGGCCGAACCAACCGCCTGACCGATCACATCCGAACCCAGGATATACGTCGTCGTGGTCGAACCGGTCGTTTCCTGCAAGATCTGTGAGTATCCCGTCGGATTGGCCGGATCGATCAGATACACTGTCGGTGTGCCCGTCCCGATTTGCCTTCTGACCCGCGACCCCTCGGGACTATAGCCATACGTCGTCGTAACGCTGTCGGCCGTTACCGTCTTGAGCCGATTACGCAGATCGTACACATATGCCGTCGTCGACCCATTCTGTGTTTGACTTTCCAAAGAGCCGTTACCATCATACACATACGTAATATCCTGTCCAGAAACATAATCCTCCAAATACATCTGGTCCATCGCGTTATAGGAATAACTGATATCATTGACATAGTTGCCACTATCCAAATGCCCCTTTAATACGCGATTCCCCACAAGATCATATTTATATACGATGGGTAACTGGGTCCCTATCGTCTCAGAAGTCAATCGGTTCAATGCATCATATTTCCAGATGATTTGCGTGGTAGTATAACTACTTCCCTGGCGAAGTTTTTCCTCGGCCGTAGCACGTTGCCCATCCGCATAACACGAATACTCAAACCGACTGAGCAGATCGCTTTCGAGATGACTGCTGTTCCTGTAGTTCGACAAACGGCATGTAACGTTTTGTCAGTTGATTGAAGGCATTATACTCCAATGC
>CAYQUX010000048.1:0-7690 GCA_964420995.1 uncultured Leptolinea sp.
TTAAACCAACATCTTCAATATATTCGGAATTTTCTAATGGGGGGCTAAGTAAATGTTCATTCGGCAGGAATAATATTTCTTGATCTCCAAAATAGAAAATTGAATATGAGTTAATCGGTAGATCATTTATTAGATCTTGATTTTTCGAATGAATAATAGATATTCTTCCATCTATATTGATTACAGGAATAAAACTCTTATTCCGCGGAAGATTTGTAAAGTCTGTTACTTTGCCACTAAAAAATTTTGACTTGTAAGAATTAATATCCCAGGCAAAAAAATGCTTTGAAGAATTTTTAATAATCAGACTTCCTTTATTATTTTCTTCCTTTTGCAAAATTGCTTTTTTCCAACAAATATCAATACTTGTTGGTTGAATAAAAGAAGTATCATCAGGAAAATGTTGAACCGTATGTATTAATACACTTGATGTTTGAAAGAAAGTTAATATAATACATACAAAAATCATATGACTATTTTGGGGAAATATTTTTGAAAATCTCAAGTAAAGCACCTTTCTATATAAAAAACGCGAATCCTGTAATAATGGGAATATTATCATTTTCAATGCTGACATAAATTTCGATTTATACATAATGAAATGTAGCAGGTAGGATGCGCTCGCGTTTGAGCGCATCACAACATTATTCACCATGCCCCTTATTCATAAACGTCATTTCCGCCGACCCGCCGCAACCTTTCGCGTATATCCCCTGACCTGCCTAGCGATGAAAACCTGACCACCACCGTTCGGCTGCCCGTTTTACCAGGCCATGTTCAAATCTCGTTCTTTTATCCTGCGATCATTTGATATGGTTAATTGTATACCCGGCCTATGGTGGGATCAAACGCGATCCCACCCGCTTCATCTAGGCACCTTCGCACGGTTGGGAACATCCTTCCGTACCTCCGCAGGATGATAAAATTACCCTCTCGTGAAAACCTCGATCCTCAAATCCCGATCCGCGCCGCTGGCCGCCTTCAGCGCCGGGCTGCTCCTCTTCCTGGGGCAGTCGCTGGTCTATATCCACCAGCTTCCCTCCACGCTGGATGAGGGCAATTACCTCTACAAAGGCTGGTTGTTCGTCACCGGGGTGATCCAGCCCTTCCAGGCCTACGGCGTGTGGACGAACAAGATGCCCTTCGCCTTTCTTATCCCCGGCGCGGCGCAGGCGCTGTTTGGCCCCGGCCTGCTTACCGGGCGGCTGTTCGCCGTGTTCCTCGGCCTGCTCACTTTGCTTGCCCTGTGGTGGTTCGTGCGCCGTGAAGCCGGCGCGTGGTGGGCGGCGGCCGCCGTGGCGGTGATCGCCGTCAACCCCGGCGTGATCCGCATGTACGCCCAGGCGCTCTCTGAAGGGATCGTCTGCTGCCTGCTGATAGCCGCGGTAGCCTTTGGCGTGGGTAAAGAACGCAATCTGTGGCACTTGCTGACCGCCAGCCTGCTTTTCGCCGCCACCATCCTCACCCGCGAGAACACCCTGCCGGTCTTCGGCCTGTACCTCATCTACCTGGTCTTTGAACACGGCTGGAAGAAAGCCCTGCTGGCCGCCATCCCCGGTGTCATCCTGCTGGCCATCGTGCACGCCATTTACTGGCCGCTGATCGTCACCAACATCTGGATGCCCTGGCTGCCCAAAGCGTTCTACCCCTACTTCCCGCAGCTTCCCGCCGGTCAGGCCATCTGGAACCCGACCATCAGCCTGACCTCGCGCGTCTATTCCTTCTGGCAGGGCGTGCGCTATCACTTTGCCATGCTGTTCGGTTTTATCGTCCTGATCACCCTTTGGCCGGATAAAACCGGCTGGCGCAAGACCTCCTCCTTCCGCACGGTGATCTTCCTGGCCGTCACCACCGCGTTGATGATCGCCGCGCACGCCTGGGCCGCCCTGTGGAAGGATTACTGCGTCTTCTGTTTCGCCCTCTACCTGAACTTTTTCAGCATCCTGGGCGTCGCCCTGGTCGCCGTGTCCGCCCCGTTGTTCCGTCTGAAGACCTCCCGGTTTACGGACGCGTTCATCACCCTGGTCATTCTGGTCACCGGCGCGGGGATTGGTTTCGGCGCTCACCAGGAGCTGGATGATACGCTGATGAAGCTCACCGTGCCGCGCGTCAAGAACCTGCAGATCCTGCCTGGCTCGACCGAATTGTGGCGCCTGCTGGCCAACAAGTTCGGCTATACCGCCGAACAGCTCTCGCAGATCATCCCCACTGTTGCCGGCCTGCTGGCGGGGATTCTCTTCCTTATAATTGTGTCCTTCGCCTGGTCGCGGTTGAAGAAACAACGCGCCTGCATCTCCTGGGGCGCCCTGACCCTGCTGGCGTTCTTCGCCCTCGGCCTGCTGCTCAGCCCCTCGCCCGTCTTCGGCAACCCGCCGGAAGAGGATTGCGGCGGTGACGTCATCGCCACGGTGGAGGCCGCCGGCCGTCACCTGGCCGGGCTGGTGCCGCCCGGGTCGACTGTCTTCTGGGATGGCGGACTGTCGCCCGCCCCGCTACTCTACCTGAAGGACATCAAGATCTACGGCGCGCAATTGAACGACGGGTACTCCTTCAGGCGCGGCGGCAATTCGGATGACCTGTACCGCTACGGCTTCTGGAACGAGGAGCTTTCCACCCGCTGGATGGACGAGGCTGACTACCTGTTGATCGTCGATTACGGCTACAGACAGGGTTACGATTCGGTGATAGACTTGAACAAATTTGAAGAACTGCCCATCACCGGGTTTATCGCCACCTGCCGCGATTATTCACAAATCCACACTTATAAACGCATCCGATGAAAATTTCTGTCATTGTCCCTGTTTATAACGAAGAACCCAACCTGCCGGAACTGAAAAAGGTTCTGGATGAGGTCATGCAGTCCAACCACTACCACTGGGAAGCCGTGCTGGTGGATGACGGCAGCCGTGACAGCTCGGCGAAGATCCTTGAAACCTTCACGGCGGCCGACCCAGACCATTACCGCGCTGTGATCCTGCGCCGCAACTTCGGGCAAACCGCCGCCATCGCCGCCGGCATCGACCATGCCGCCGGTGAGCTGATCGTGCTGTGCGACGCGGATATGCAGAACGACCCGCGTGACATCCCCGCCATGATCCAGAAGATCGAAGAAGGCTACGACGTGGTCAGCGGCTGGCGCCGCGACCGCAAGGATACCTGGCTCACCCGCACCCTGCCTTCGCATATGGCCAACGGGCTGATCAGCTGGGTGACCGGCGTACCGCTGCATGATTACGGCTGCACCCTCAAAGCCTACAAACGCGAGGTGATCACCGGGTTCCGCCTGTACGGCGAGATGCACCGCTTCATCCCCGTGTATGCCAATTCCGTCGGCGCGCGCATCGCCGAGATGGAAGTGCACCACCATCCGCGCCTGCACGGCAAGGCGAATTACGGACTGGAACGCACCTTCAAGGTGCTGCTCGATCTGGTTACCGTGAAATTCCTGACCAGTTACGCCAACAAGCCCATCTACCTGTTTGGTGGATTTGGAGCGGGTATGCTGGCGACGAGCCTGGTCACCCTGCTGTACATCGGCGCGCGCAAGATCGCCTTCAATGAATCACTGGTGCGCTCTCCGCTGCTCCTATTGAGTGTGATGTTGTTCATCCTGGGGTTCCAGTCCATTCTGCTCGGGCTGATCGCCGAACTGCTGGCACGCACCTACCACGAATCGCAGGCCAAACCGACCTATACCGTGCGCGCCGTCCTCGGGAAGTCCCTTTCCCAGCAGGAAGATTGATGCGCGTTCTAGTCCTCTGCCATGAATACCCGCCCATCGGCGGGGGCGGCGGACGGGTGGCGCAGGATATCTGCGCCGGGCTGGCCGCGCGCGAGCATGATGTCCGTCTGGTGACGGCCGGTTTTGCTGACCTGCCGCGCGAAGAAACACAGAACGGCGTGACGATCCACCGCCTGAATTCCGGGCGCAAGCAGGAATTCCGCGCCGGGTTGGGCGCCATGGCCGGTTACCTGATGGCCGCCCTGCCCTTCTGTCTGAAATTGATCCGCGCGTGGAAGCCGGACGTGATCCACGTGCATTTTGCCGTCCCGGCCGGCGCGCTGGGGCTGACCTTGAAGATCCTCACCGGTGTGCCCTATGTGATCACCGCCCACCTGGGTGACGTTCCCGGCGGTGTGCCGGAAAAGACCGGCAAGTGGTTCCGCTTCATCTATCCCTTCACCCCGCCCATCTGGCGTAAAGCATCCGCCGTTTGCGCGGTGAGCAGCTTCACCGCCCATCTGGCACGCGAAGCCTACCCGGGTGTTGAACCGGTGGTCATCCCCAACGGGGTGGATACGAAAGAATATGACCCCGGCGAGATCGCCTTGAACGACCCGCCGCGTGTCGCGTTTGCCGGCCGCTTTGTTCCGCAGAAAAATCCCGAAGGGGTGCTCTACGCGCTGGACATGGTCAAGGATTTGCCGTGGACGTGCGTGATGGCTGGCGACGGCGCGTTGAAGCCCGACGTGGAAGCCCTGGCCGACCGGCTTGGTCTGCGCGACCGCATCACCTTCCCCGGCTGGCTGACCCCCGCCGACGTCAAAGACAGGTTCGCAAAAAGCGACATCCTTTTTCTGCCGTCACTCTCCGAAGGATTGCCCGTGGTGGGCGTGCAGGGCATGGCCATGGGACTTGCGTTGCTGCTCAGCCGCGCCGGCGGCAACCCTGACCTGGTGGACGCGCCGCGCAACGGCTACCTGTTCGACCCGCAGGACGCGGCCGGTTTCGCCACTGCCCTGCGCGGCTGGCTGACCGATCGCGCTGAACTGCTCAACGCGCGCCGTGCCAGTCGCGAAATGGCCGACGTCTTCTCGCTGGAGCGCGTGGTGGCCAAATACGAGGAAGTGCTCAAGAACGCGGTAAAGTAATTCAGGCCGATTCAGTAGAAAACCAAAATACAATAGGTGCGCCTGAAGCGGTTTTTTTGCCTTCGACAGGCTCAGGCAGCGGATTCCCCGGCGGGTGAGCCAATCAATCCGGTGGGTGAGCCTGTCGAACCCCCGGCGGGTCGAACCCACGCCCCATGCGATTCCAACCATCTCGCCACCTTCGACAGGCTCAGGCAGCGTTTTTCCGGTGGGTGAGCCTGTCGAACCCACACTCCCGGCGGGTGAGCCTGTCGAACCCCCGGCTTGTCGAACCCACGCCCTATGCAATTCCAGCCTTCTCGCCGCCTTCGACAGGCTCAGGCAGCGGTTTTCCGGTGGGTGAGCCTGCCTGCCCCCGGCGGGTCGAACCCACGCCCCATGCGATTCCAACCATCTCGCCGCCTTCGACAGGCTCAGGTAGCGGAACCAGCAGCGGGTGAGAATGCCTGCCCCCGGTGGGTGAGCCTGCCTGCCCCCGGCGGGGGAGAATGCCTGCCCCAGGCGGGTCGAAACCACGCCCCATGCGATTCCAACCATCTCACTGTCTTCGACAGGCTCAGGCAGCGGATGCCCCGGCGGGTCGAACCCACATTCCATGAAATTCAAGGTATACTGCCTTCGACAAGCTCAGGCAGCGTCCTTTGACAAGCTCAGGCACCGTCCTTCGACAAGCTCAGGCAGCATCCTTCGACAGGCTCAGGCAGCGGAAATCCCGCCGGGTAAGCCTGATAGTCTATTCAGTGGGTGAGCCTGTCGAACCCACACACAAGGAGGGAAACATGAACGCAACCCCCAAAAAACTACCCATCACCGCCATCATCCAGATGATCATCTTCATCGGCATCCTGCCCTTCCTGCCGCTGCTCATCTCCCAACGCTGGGACTGGTGGGAAGCCTGGGTGTACGGCATCATCAGCGTGGTGGGATTCATCGTCAGCCGCCGGTTGGCCGTGCAGCGCAACCCGGATATCCTCACCGAGCGCGCCAGCTACGGCAAGCAGGAAGACACCCAGTCGTGGGATAAGATCCTTTCACCGCTGGTGGCGCTGGGCGGATTCCTCATCCTGCTGGTGGCCGGCCTTGACCGGCTGTTCGCATGGCCGCCGTACTGGTATGTCAGCCTGGCCGCCCGCCTGATCGCGCTGGCGCTGGTCATTGGCAGCTACGCGCTGGGCGCCTGGGCGCTCATCGAGAACCGCTACTTTTCCGGTGTGGTGCGCCTGCAGACCGACCGCGGCCATCAGGTGGTGTCGGGCGGACCGTACCGCTTTATGCGCCACCCCGGGTACGCCGCCACGCTGATCACCTACCTGGCCACGCCGGTACTGCTGCATTCCGTGTGGGCGTTCCTGCCGGCGCTCTTCCTGTGCGCCATGCTGGTGTTGAGGACCAGCCTGGAAGACGAATTCCTGCAGAAGAACCTCGACGGCTATTCTGACTACACGCAGAAGACCCGCTACCGCCTGATCCCGGGTATCTGGTAGAAAAAGTACTGACGAAGGCGGGGAAGTAAATTATAATAAGCGTATCTGTCGGGCCCGTAGCTCAGCGGCAGAGCACGGGGCTCATAACCTCTTGGTCGCTGGTTCGAATCCAGCCGGGCCCACTGATTATTGGTAGCGGGGAAAAAATAGTGATACATTCATTGGCCTACATAACAAGTGAATTATCTGATTATGCGGAAAACAGGTTTAAATTTGCCTGGCTGTGTGAAACCCATACATAATCCAAATTATGAAGTTCTTCTCACTCGTCTTAAAAATCACTTCCATCATTGGCCTTTTATCGGTCATATTTCTCATTCTTTTAGGATTATTCAGAATAGGTGGGTTTTTGGAAGATCCTCCGGTATTACTACTTTGCGCATGGGGAGTTACTTCAACAATTGATATGTTTATACTGATTTTTCTTCAAATTGGTATGAACAGACCATTGAAAGTGGTAACACGGTTATTTTGGTATATTCTGATTTTTATTGCTTATTATGAGACAGTTGGAGCAGCTATAAACTCTTGGGGATCATTCATGTTGCTTGGTGTTCTATTGATAATTGCTTTATATAAAGTAAGCAAAGCATTTGACTGGCGGGCGGAAGAAGACAACCTGGAAAAAGCGCTCGCGAGATGCCGTAAAAATGGACCGTGAGGGTGGTAAAGTTTTTCGCTGGTTCGAATCCAGCCGGGCCCACTGGAATTGCCATAACATGGACTGTACACCGGATTGACCTGTGTCAGTCCATCTTTCATACTGGAGATACTTCCGGGTTTTCCGAATGGTAGTTGATTTTACAGGTGATGTATGGAAACAACCCGCGCGCGAACAGACCGACTGTGGACAGCCGCCCTCTGGCTTGCGGTATTCACCATCCTGTACAACATCGCGGAAGGCCTGGTGTCCATCTATTTTGGGGCGGAAGACGAAACCCTGACCCTCTTCGGCTTTGGCGTTGACTCGTTTATCGAGGTGATGTCGGGGATCGGCATCTTTGCCATGGTGCAGCGCATCCGCCGCAACCCGGAGACACCGCGCTCACGCTTCGAACAGACCGCCCTGCGGGTGACCGGCATCGCCTTCTACCTGCTGGCCGCCGGCCTTAGCCTGACCGCCGCCTACAACCTGTACTCCGGCCACAAACCAGAATCAACTCTGCCCGGCCTGATCATCTCGGTCATCTCCATCGCGGTGATGTGGTTGCTGGTGACTGCCAAACGCCGGGTTGGCCGCGTGTTGAACTCGGCGCCCATTTTGTCAGATGCCAATTGCTGTCAAGAACGGAATGGAATGTCAGCAAAAGGACAGTTTAAAATGTCCACTATTA
>CAYQUX010000049.1:0-6902 GCA_964420995.1 uncultured Leptolinea sp.
GAATCTTATGTAGATGTTTTAGTATTCTCAAATCGTCTATAGGAGGAATTTCCTGAAAAAGGAATATTAAATTAAGAATCGATAATTGCACCAGAAGGCGGATTAATGGACATTAATAGAATTACAAATCAAAACAATATTGGTTTTATTAACGACATTCAAAAGAATTCACAAGGCTGTTTTTATACACAAAAAGATATTTGGCCTATTCCACAGTAGATTATTGCACACTTTTAGAAACACTAAAATAAGTAAATAAATATAGACAATGAACAGCGGGTAGATGCTGTCTTTAAAATCAAGGGGAAAGAGGTTGATCCTTGAGGTAATTTAGATGAAAAGGCTTTTTATTTCGAATACCAAATATCAGGGGCAAATAATTTTTGAACTGCCTTTCGTACATTGACGCGCTGATCGTCTCCGCGCCGGAAGCGGGCATCACGCCCACACCGGTCAGCACCATTGTGCCCGGCGGCACGTATGAAGACAGCGCTGCGCAGGTGGTTTACAGCGGTACATGGACGACCTACAGCAACACCGGCCCATCGGGCGGCAACCTGCACTATACGGCATCCGCGGGCAGCAGCGCGTCTTTGAGTTTTAACGGCTCGCATGTCACCCTGGTGTACGCGGGGATCAACGGCTACGGCCACGCGGATATCTTCATTGACGGCACGCTGGTCACGCGGCTGAACCAAAGCACAGCCGCGCTCACCTGGCAGAAAACATGGACCAGCCCGCTGTTGACGCCGGGGTATCATACCATCCGGGTGGCCTATGTGGACGGCTACTACAATGTGGACGCCTTTATTGTGCGCGGGCTGTCAACGGCCACGCCGACCGCCACGGCCTACACACCTTCACCCACGCCCTCAAGAACGAATACACCGATCCCACCATCGACCAGTACATTTACCCCAACCGCCACCAACGCGCCAACAGCCACACCGACACCGCTGGCCTCGGAACCGGCCCCGCAGGCGCTGACCGGCGCGCAGTACGCCTATGACGGGGATGGAACGCTGATGCGCGGCACGGTCAACGGGGTGACCACGTTTTACCCTGGAAGGCATTACAACAAGGAAATATCCCCTTCGGGAACTAAGATACAGAAATTCTATTTCGCCGGGACGGTCACCATAGCGGTGCGCACACTGACCGACAGCGCCGAAACGCTCACCTGGGTGCTGGGCGATCACCTGGGAAGCGCCAGCACCACGGCCAATGAGAATGGCTCGCTGAACAGCGTGATCCAGTACACCGCGTTTGGGGAGATACGATTAACGCAGGGCATCACGCCCACGAAGTACCGCTATACAGGTCAACTGGCGCAGGCTGAGTTGGGCTTGGACTACTATGTGGCCCGCTGGTATGACCCTTATCTTAACCACTGGATCCAGCCTGACAGCATCATACCTGACCCATCAAAGACACAGAGTTTTGACCGGTATGCCTATGTAGATAATTCACCTATCATATTCAATGACCCTTTGGGACATGATGTGGGGTGTGCAGGAAGAGAAGCATCAGAATGTCAGGGAGGTATAAATAAATTAAATAATAAGCAAATTCAAAAAAAGGTATATGAGAAGTATAAAAATCTGTATACTGATGTGCTATCAGGAAATTTAGATGATTTGCAAGCTTTTAAACAATTAAGTGACTATACAGCTTCCTTTTCAGCAAATGATCCTGATAGCTTTGAACGTAATATGGGAGCAGTATTAACGGGACTTTCGGAAGGTAATTCAGCGGTTAGTGAAGCTCTAAATCAGGCAAATGTTCCTTTTGTAAAACGCAATGATCTTTATGTCGAAAGAAAAAGTAATGATGAACAATTATTGCAAAGTGGTTTCGCAGGCGTTTTCAAAGACCCTAATGTAATCCGTGATCCGAATCTTCCAACTTTTGGAGGTGATCAACCTCATCATTTCTGGTTTTATGTACAGGTTTCTTACGAATCAGGTTCTTTTGTATCAAATGTTATTAACACTGCTCATGAATCAATAATTGGAGATAAACGAGGTATGTCAAAAAATGATTTTGCTCTTGGATTTGAAGG
Organism: uncultured Leptolinea sp.; assembly: GCA_964420995.1. Taxonomy (GTDB): domain Bacteria; phylum Chloroflexota; class Anaerolineae; order Anaerolineales; family Anaerolineaceae; genus Leptolinea. The sequence goes on from CAYQUX010000049.1 coordinate 2,063, forward strand.
ATCGATTATCGGTGACAATCTGCGGTCCGGGAAGATTTCTCCACTTGATGTAGGCAATGCAATTGATTCTAATCTGCGGCCAAATTCGTCACATGCATTATTATGGTTTTTTCTTTGGGGTGGAAAATGATAAAAAAAATAAATAAGAAGTCCACAATAAAAAATCTTTTTGTTGTTTTTCTACCTTCAATTATTTTGATATTCATTTGTCTTTTCCCAATCATTTACCGGGTTTTACTAAATTTTGATGCGTCAAAATGCTATTTAGATGATGCGAAATTTTATCAAGTTGAACCAACATATGAAGCAATTAGGAGTGCCATTTTTATGGATGTAAAACAAAAAGTTCGGAAAGGGATGAATTACGATGATGTTATTCAGATTATTCGTAAATTCAGAAATTTTCATATTGTTCGTGATGATAAATTTGAATCATTAAATAGGTCTATTAAAGTTGAAGTAAGAACTTGTTTCTTTTCCCAAAACAATTTTAATGTTTACTTTTTTTTTGAGAATGAAAACATATTTTCTAATATATACACGGATTAAATAATCCTCCCAAACATAAAGCTTCATGGGTGCGGTCAAAATCGACCGCACCGCAGAGCTGGAGTTACAACTAATTATGTCCGAACATCGTTGCACCACAAAACCAGAGCCAACCTGATCAAGACGGTCTGGTACCTTACAAACTGCATAGGTACTCTTAGCAAAAGCGGGTAGATGCTGTCTTTAAAATCAAAGGGTGAGGGGTAAGAATCTTGAGATAATTTGGAATAATACACCTTTTTATCGAATACCAAATATCAGGGGCAATTATTTTTTGTGCGGCCTTTCGTACATTGACGCGTTGATCGTCTCCGCGTCGGACCCGGGTATCACGCCCACGCCGGTTGGCACCATGGTGCCCGGCGGCACGTATGAAGACAGCGCCGCGCAGGTGGTCTACTCGGGTACATGGACGGTATACAACAACACCGGCCCTTCAGACAACAACCTGCACTATACGGCGTACGCGGGAAGCAGTGCGTCTTTGAGTTTTTATGGCACGCACGTCACCCTGGTGTACGCAGGGATCAGCGGCTACGGTCACGCGGATATCTTCATTGACGGCTCGCTGATCACCCGGCTGAACCAGAGCACAACCGCGCTCACCTGGCAAAAAACATGGACCAGCCCGCTGTTAACGCCGGGGTATCACACCATCCGCGTGGCTTATGTGGACGGCTACTACAACGTGGACGCCTTCATAGTGCGCGGACTGGCGACTTCAACGCCGACAGCCACGGCATACACGCCCTCGCCCACGCCGTCGCGCACCAATACACCGTTGCCGAGTAATACAGCGACTTTTACCCCCACGGCGACCGTCGTCCCCACCGTCACGCCCACGCCGCTGACTGCGGAACCCGCGCCCCAGGCGCTGACCGGCGCGCAGTACGCCTACGACGGCGACGGTCGCGAAGCACCCCCGCAGCGAAGCGGAAGGGGGGACCCTGATGCGCGGCACGGTAAATGGAATCACTACGTTTTACCCCGGAAGGCATTACAACAAGGAAGTCGGTCCGGGAGCAACGAAGATCCAGAAATTTTACTTTGCCGTGACAGTGACAACCTGCCCCGCACCGCGCGAAGCACGGTGCAGGGTTCGCCGTACGCACGCTGACCGACAACGCCGACACCCTGACCTGGGTGCTGGGCGATCACCTCGGGTCAGCCAGCACCACCGCCACCCCTCGACAAGCTCGGGGCGCAAGCAGATGCAAACGGCACCCTCAACAGCGTGATCCAGTACACCGCCTTCGGGGAGATACGATTGACGCAGGGCATCACGCCCACGAAATACCGCTATCGCGAAGCATCCTGTAAGGGCACGGGTCAACTGGCGCAGGCTGAATTGGGACTGGATTACTATGTGGCTCGCTGGTATGACCCGGTGACTTCACATTTCACCTCGGCCGATACGATCATTCCCGAGCCGGGGAGGAGTCAGAGTTGGGATAGGTACGCCTATGTACAAAATAATCCGATAATTTATTCTGACCCTACAGGAAATAAAGCTTGCGAGGAAGATGATGACTGTAGAAAAACTAAATCAACCGAAGAGAGAATGGAAGAGTATAAGTCAAAATTAAAGGATTATTATGAAATCGAAATTGTAGGGGATAACTGGGAATTGGCTGAGTTAATTCCTGTAGTTATTGGAATTATGAGTATGGAAAAAGGAATAGACGAAATTACTAATGGTGAAGGGGCTAATTGGATAAAAAAAGAATCTTGGAGGAACAAAAATTGATATTGGTTCAACAGGGTCTGAGATACTGAATTCAAATTATGCTGATAATGAGACAGTCCATGTATTGAATGATTTTGAAAAACTGGGTAAAGGGAATTATGTTGAATATAGCGAAAATAATATGATAGTTCATGAATTAGGACACACATGGGATAACAAAATGTTAGGTGAAAAGGGATTTTCACAAGCAATCTGGTCAGGTCATGGACCATCAGATCAATTGATGAATTTTGTAGGGGGTGAATCAACCTCTTTAGTAAGATGGCAAAATTCTAGTTTATCAATGAAAAACACTGAAAATCTTTTTATTCCAAGAAATGGATATGGATATGGTAATAATTCAACAGTAGATTATTTTGCACATTCATTCACAGTAAGCACAATTTCTGCAACTTCAACTAATGCACCTATGAAAGCAGTTTCGTGGGTATCATCATTAATTTATCTAACAAATAAGTAGAAAGTTGGAATGAGAATGAGAATTAATCAATTCCTCTTTATATCATTACTTCTACTCCTTACTGGATGTATAAAAAATGATAGCATATTTCTTAAAGAAGATGAATGCAATAAACAATGTTGGAATAATTTATCTATTGGTATGAAAAAACAGAAAGCTATCGAAAAATTAGAAAAAATTGAGAGTATTGATCACACATCATACGATTGGACAATTTCAAATGATGGCAGTTTTGATAATAGCATCTCATGGGAATTTTTAGCTAAAAGAGAAAGAAGTGGGAGTCTCTCTTTCAAAAATGATAAAGTAATTTCTATGGGATTAAGTTACATAAATTCCATTACATTGTCTGAGATTATTAATGAAATTGGCAAACCTGATAGAGTATTAATCTATTCCACAATAAGTGGCAGACAAGATTACACGCAAGTATATATTTTTTTCACTAATACCGGGATTTGTACAACTAGTTCGGTGGAAATTGGAATTGATTCAGAAGATTTTTTTATTAATCCAAATTTAAATATTCAGTATGTTTTTTTTACAGATCCAGGAGATATTTCTAATCAATCAAAAAATGGTTGTGTTCGTGGTTGGACTGACGAAGAATTATCTAAGTTGGAAACCTGGGAAGGATATTCTAGGTATTTTGTAGTTAAATCAAAATAATAAGTCAACCTAGGGTAATAAAGAAAAGGAACTTTTTCTTGTCGAGACAGCTCCAACCTGCCCCACGCCGCGCGAAGCACGATTCAGTGGTTGCAGTAAGTACATTAACGGACACCGCCGACACCCTCACCTGGGTGCTGGGTGATCACCTGGCCCTTACAGGATGCTTCGCGAGCAGCGCCAGCACCACGGCCAACGCCGACGGCACGCTGAACAGCGTGATACAGTACACCGCCTTCGGGGAGATACGATTAACGCAGGGTTTAACGCCGACGAAGTACCGCTACACGGGTCAACTGGCGCAGGCTGAGCTGGGGCTGGACTTTTACGTGTCAAGATTCTATGACCCGCTGCTGGGGCATTTTGCCACAGTGGTAGATGCTTTCTTTAATATCGCAGGGTAAGAGAATAAATCTTGAGGTAATCTGGATCAAAAGGCCTACCAGATTTGAGATTCCAAAGGGCAGATGCAGTTAAATGTGAACTGACTGGCAACTCTAATAGTACTGTTCGCAGTTACTGCGTAATTGGGCTGTGTATCCGGTCGGCTTAGACGTAATCAAAGACATCCATTTTGATGGATTTGACAGCTTTGTTTGAACTTCTCACCAGTTGACGCACCCGCTCTGCGGTTTCGCTGCTGAAAACCTCTTCACCGCAATGCGAACAAACCTGCGCGGGGATATTTTCCACCAGAACGGGTTTCTCATCAACCATGAAAATATCGGTCACAACTTTGGAATGTGATTCTGTCGATCCGCAAACATGGCATTTGAACATAACTACTTTCTCCTGGAAAAATCAATCCACTCATCAGGATCCGGCTCATAGATGGTGATAATTCTAACCAATTCCGTGTCAATATAGGAGACCTGTATATGCAGTGGTCTTTTCATTTTTGTGAATCCCAGTAACAGGCAACTTGGGGCATATTTATCATGCGGATAATCTTCGATGAGAACTGCATTTGATGCCATCTCGCAAATTTCAGCCATTGAAATATTTCTCTCGACAACACGTCGTAAAGCATGACGGGTGAACTCAAACTCACCCCGGGTAAGTTGCAGAAGAATAACCGAAAGGTTTTTCATCTTTCAAATAATTATACAATACTGATATTTCAATGATTTATTACCTGCAAAACTGTATTTACCAGAGCACAACCGCGCTCACCTGGCAGAAAACATAGACCAGCCCGCTGTTGACGCCGGGGTATCACACCATCCGCGTGGCTTATGTGGACGGCTACTACAACGTGGACGCCTTCATAGTGCGCGGACTGGCGACTTCAACGCCGACAGCCACGGCATACACGCCCTCGCCCACGCCGTCGCGCACCAATACACCGTTGCCGAGTAACACTGTCAAGAACGGAATGGAATGTCAGTAAAAGGACGGTTTAAAATGTCCACTAT
>CAYQUX010000050.1:0-434 GCA_964420995.1 uncultured Leptolinea sp.
GTGTTAGATCTGTTGAAGACTGTTGACGGGGCGGGGTCGGGGTTGGATGCGGATACCATTAAGGGTAACGATATTCTATCTACTGCCTGGACAAACAGTTCAGGCGGGGCCGAACCTACTATCAAATTACAGGGTAATGAATTGCTTTGGCATAATACCAGTGGAAACAACTTGTACCTGGTAGCAGGGGCTGATCTGGTAAACGCCAATTGGTTGTATGCTACAACCGGGGGGGCAATTGTCATTAACACCGTTGTATCATCCGGTAAAATCCAATTCCGCTACGCTAACCTGGCTGGCCATGCTGCGGGTGATAATATCACCTGGACGGTTGACACGTATTTATCTACCCTGGTAAACCTGTCAGATTATGCGCTAACCAGCCACACCCACACCCTGAGCGCATTATCCGACACCACCATCACCAGTATTGC
>CAYQUX010000050.1:534-6722 GCA_964420995.1 uncultured Leptolinea sp.
GGATCAACAACACGCTGGCCGAGGCGGGGATTGCAACGGCCAGCCACACCCACACCCTGAGCGCATTATCCGACACCACCATCACCAGTATTGCCGCCGGGGAACTGATCAAGTGGGACGGTTCAAAGTGGATCAACAACACGCTGGCCGAGGCGGGGATTGCAACGGCCAGCCACACCCACACTACAACAGGCGCAACTGTTACGGCTGGCACTGGTGTAACTATTAACCATCAATCCATTGTTAAAGTGGGGGGATTGGTTAATATAACGGTTAAGGCAACGTTAACAGCCAATAAAACAGCCGGCACTGTATTGTTTACCTTACCATCTGGTTACAGACCATCCACAGCGTTAGTCATTCCAATTGCAACCAGCATAACATTAACATCCGTCCTACAAGGTAACATTGGCAGTACAACCGGTGAGTGTACCTGTGGATCAAATCTGTCAACGGGTAACATCGTGTTATTCTCCGCAAGTTATTATGTTGGGTAATTTAGAAACGAAAAAACCCGGCTGATAATCAGCCGGGTTTTTTCGTTTCTAACTTTAGCCGGATCAACCACCGGTGATTTTTGTGCCGATTGCACAAAGGTTGGGTTTACACAATCCAACTGGCTGGCACATCTCCAAAAAACTGGATCGCACTGCGCGAATAAAAAGAGGCATTGTAAAGCCCATCCCAATGGGCTTTTGCCAAAAATTCCGCGCGTGGGATAACGACCTCAATTACCACTGCGTCATCTGGATTATCCAACAAGATCGCCTTGTTGATCTCGTTGATCTCATCGCGGTCTAAAAAAAAGTAAACCGCTACCGGACGATCATAGCTTTGGCGACTACTTTGAGCCTTAAGACCTTGCGACCTAATTTGTTTTGTATTAGCCGCGCTGGTTACGTGGTAGGCTTTAATGTCGCCAATCGTTTGGTTTGTATTAACCAGAAACCCCTCGCGGTTTGTTGTTGGTATATTGTCAATCAGATAGAGGACGTCGCTTAATTTCATTTCACCCACCCAACCACTTTGAGATATGATAAGATAGACAAGGTTGCTCGTCGGTAAATAGACAAGGTTGCTCGGTCGCGTGCAAGCCGATGTTAGGTTTTTGATTTTGATCTATAGGTGTCATTACCGCCCCAAAAGCTTGAGCAATTTAACAATTATCGATTGCGCCGCATTGTAGACAGGTAAGTAATCGTCATCCCCAACGATGCGCGATATCTCGTAACTTAAGACAACCTGGTTGAAGATATCGCCACCGCTGAACGAAACACCATACAAAATCTCTTGTGCTAATTTTCTCGCGTTCCTTTTGGTCATTTTTTTAGTCATTTTATCCCTCTCTTTGCAAAAAAAAATAGTGGTCACGGAAACCCCGCACCACTATCGTAACAAACAGAAATTAAAATGGCATAAAAATCCCATTAAAATATCTGGTTTTTTTATTTAAGGTTTAAGGAAACGGGGCAACGTGGATCATTATGCTAACCTGCCCTGGAGTATGGCGCCGGCGCCGGCTGATCGTTGATCCCATTGTGGTAATATGTCCTGCTTACCAACAATAGACGGTTGATATAAAATCCGCTTACCATCAACGAACTTTACAACGTAACCGGCTGACAATAATTCTTGCAGCGTCCGGCTGACAGTCCCCTTGTTGATGCCAGTCACCGCTGACAGATCAAGAGTTGATATACCGTCATCCCCTTCAACGATTGCCGACAGTACCGCCAATCTGTTTTCAGAGTATCCCAACCTGTCTACAATACCACCGGCTGCCGCCCAGGTGCAGGTATGCTCATCCCATTGCAAAGCAATATCAAAGTCTTGTATGTCCCTGCCGGTGCCGGTAAGTATGCCGGAACCATCATCACGATACAGCCCGACGACACAATCGGCAACACCTGCTTTGCTGATTGATCCATACAGATCGTTAATTACGCTGCCCAGGTTATCCCCCCCCCGACCTTTGGGCATGTGATCAATGACAACCACAGCTTTATTCAGCCCCATTGCAGCGTACTGCAGCGGCCCTAGCAAATTCCGCATGGCAACCGGATCAACCTGATCCGCCCCGGTTGCCCTGGTAAACGTGTCAATAACGATCAAGTCAAAGTCTAGTAACAGCCGCTTTACCTTGTCTAACCCGTTGTAGTTGTCTTGTAGGACGATCTTCACTTTGTTCGATACACCCAACCCCTGCTTGTTAATCCTGCCTGACAACCGTCTTAAAGAGTCTTCCAGGGCAATGTAGCAGCAATTTACGGGGCGGGTTGCCCGCCCGATGAATTGATCCCCATTACTGACGGCTGATAACAACTGCAATGCCAACCAGCTCTTACCGGCTTTTGGGCGGCCAGCGATAAAGGTTAATCCAGGGGGGATGATCCCGTCAACTATAAACGGAATAGGATCAAAACGCATGGCGGCAACTTCAGCCATTGTGTGATAAGTCTTTACCACCTGCCCGCTATTTTCAACGGTTGCCAGGTAATCACGTAAAGCGTCAAAATCCCCATCGGTGCCATCAATCGCCTTTTTGGCGATCTTTTCGGCAACAGCCAGTTGTACCCGCCGTTTGTGCAGTTTATTGAGCTCATCCAACAACCTGTCCCAGTACCACACCGGCACAAAATTACCGGCAATTTCAGAAATTAACCCGGCGTACTCGGCTGACGTATAGCCCAGCTTATCAAGTTCCTGTCCGAGTATACCGGCACCATCTGACCCGCCTAAAGGTCTGATAACCTTGTTGATGATTTGTAGGACATCACGTCTGATCGGGGCGGTGAAGATGTCCGGGTTGATAAGATTGGTGTCACAAACAAAAGGATCGGTTACAATTGCTGCCAAAAACTGATATTCTAGATCAATGTTAGCGATGTTAGTCATTTTCCCCCCAATGATTTGAAGGCTTCACTGACTAAATCCCAAATTTCGTCAGGGTTTGGTTGCAAGGTTGCAGTGGTTGCAGTGGTTGCAGTGGTTGCAATCAATTGTTGATCCTGATTGACTGCAACCATTGCAACCGGATCAACCATTGCAACCGGATCATATCTTTCTGCAAAAACTATCAAACAGGTGGTAAACCACCCGATTTTGGTGAAGTCAGTAAACGGGTTATTGAGATCAACTTCACCGTCCGGTAAAACTCTCATCCAACACAGCGGCTGAATGTCATCCGGAATAATCCTGAATTGAGAAGCCAGGGCTGCCCTGATCGCCTTAATCACTTTCGGACCATGGTCAAAATGGACAATAACACTACCCACCCGAAGGTAGGGGTACTCAAACAGTGGGTTAATTGCCGGTTTAGTGACGGTTGAACGTGTAGACATTCGGTAAGTCTCCTTTTATACTGTTACGACAAACAGCCCGATTATCACATAGGGGAGACCTACCAAGTATCCTGTCGCGTGATAATCGGGCTGTTTGCCAGTTAATATTCAATTAGCGTAAACAAAAAAAGACAGGTACTTGGTAGTAAGTAGATTGTAACACCGTCCATTTTTCTAGTATAATACCCTCATAGAACAATTGTTTTGTGAGGATTGTAGTGTACGTTGACATCAGGGCATTCTTGACAACTGTCATCTTGGTTTATTGGGTACTCAATATATTGTCATTACACCGTAAATATGAGGATGATTATCAATATCTAGTATGGGGTATGCGGCTTTGCCTGGGCATTTTTAACGTGGGGCTGTTGTGGGGATGTTGCAGTTTATCGTGTAACTAGCACAAACGTATTGCTATTATGCAGTCACGGTGTTATAATTTGTTTCAAATTGGAACGTTTCGCTTTGAAACACTTATCATTTAACGGAGGGTATTATGTCTCTTGTATCAAAAGGCGTTTTTCTGAACGTTACTCTTGCCGATGCAGCCGGTAACAAATCAAACTTGCATCTTGCCACCAAATACACTGACCTGGCTGATCTGTCTACCAACATTGCAGACATCACCGGTGCCGGCGGCGTGTTGGCTGACCTTAACGCCATTACCGACGCGACGATCGTCGGCTATAGCATTGGAGAAGCTTTCGCTGAGGACGCAACCTTTTACGGGGCAGCCGGCAGCGAAGTCGAAGCCAATGCGCTGATTGTAGCCAAGGTTGACGGGTCAGTGCCGGGTAAAACTGTCAGTTTACGGGTGCCGGCACCTGTTGACGGAATGTTCCTGGGTACCACAGGCGATAACCGCAACATTGTAGACACCGCTGACGCTGACACTCGCGCATGGTTGGCTAACTTCACTTCAACCGGTGTTTTGACGGTATCGGACGGCGAAAGTATCGAAGACCCGACCGCCGCCGGCAACTGGAAGGGGAAACGCATTCACCGGGGCAGCCGCAACGGGTAAGAGAACATAGCAGGGCGGGGGCGGGCAAGACCCGCCCTGTTTATTTCTAACAGGTTCAACCTATGGACAAGCTTGACTATCAAGAAATAACAGACCTGGCATTATCAACCGGGGCAACCGTAACATTAACCGGGTTGCAAATTGCGATCATAACATCGGCAATCAATAGTTACACACAACGGCACCTTTGGCGGGTTGACGGTGTAAGACCGGATAACGATCAATGGGATAACATCAGGGCTGATCTATCGGCAATCGAAGACGTGCTTTTATCGTAATGGGGACATATGTCCCCATTATAACACACAATGACAAAAAGCAGACCCAACGACCATTACCAATTTATACCTGGTTGGCAGCCGCTAAGCTGGCAAGGGTTAATGTCTTCTTATCCTGATGACATTGATCACTTTTGGCTTGTCTGCTTATCCGGTAAGCAGCTATCGGTGTTATTGTCACTGGTAAATATGGTCGTTCCTTGGTACTGGCTTTGGCAAATTGATAAAACAGACACAAGCAGCCAATCAGCCCTAAAAGACTTTAAGAATAACTTGGAGCGTGATCTTATGGCAGTATTATCTATTGATGATCTGATTAAAACTAACCTGATGTTAGTAGCTGCCCTAACAGGTGAAAGTATTAACCGTGATAACCCGGCAGCGTATTTAACCGGCACCTATGATCCAACCGGTATTGAACCAACATTATCAGCCGGAAACACCGCCCGACACACTGATCTATCTGCTATCAATACCACCATCGGCACCGTTAAAACAGCCGTTGACACTACAAACAGCCGGTTGACAACCATCAATACCACCATCGGCACCGTTAAAACATCAATTGACACCGGTAACACCAACCAGCATACCGACATAACAAACCTGATTGCGAAGCTGGAAGAAATTAAAGATGTGCTAGAAGCGGCTGACCCTGATAGCCTGGCTGATGAATTATCAGACATAGCAACCAATTTAACGGCTGTTGCCACCATCCTGGGGGTTTAAGACGATGCCGGGACTAACTACCAATGATCGTGTTACAGAGGCATTAAATCAGCTAATAGCGGCTGTGAATGACGTTTCTAGCCAATTAACTACCTTGTCTGGGAAAGTTGATGCTAACCTACCGGCAATGGTACAATGGCAAGAATATCTAAAATATCTGAAAGATATATCGGAGAACATAGGCAATGGGGCATTACAGTCTGATCACGTTTTTGGCGGTGACTTTGGCAATCCTGTTACTGTTACGGGTAAATGCCGGGTTAGTAACTCTTTATTTGATCATATTTATTATTGCTGTGATCGCGCAGGCGAAAAGATAACCGGGTTAGCTAATGATAATGCCGGGCTGTTATTGCAGATCGTGAACATCTTTAGCAGTTTGAGATCACCTGTTAGTTACGGTGATTACCAAACCCTGCTCATTACTGCAATGGGCAACGTGATCGATTTTGACGGGTTGGCTACAAAGCTATTGGCGGCAAAAACTGCCATCGTTACTGCTATCTTCACTGCTACAACCGGGGCGGCTGTTAAAGCAGCTTTCTTTGATAACCTGACGTCGTTGACAACCGGTCAAACTCTTTGGTTAACCGCCCTGTTGTTGCCTGAGGGGGTAACAAGCAGCGTATTGAATGAGGATTATTGGTATAGTTGGGAAGACCCGGCTTCACCGGTGTTATGTGGGGACCCGCCTGACGTGGTAATTCAATCATCTATAAATTATCCGTATAACACCATGATCACCGGCAGCGTTAATTTTATGGAGGAATGTGGTAATAGCACATGGGGTTATCCTGTTACCAGCGTTGAAGCTCC
>CAYQUX010000051.1:0-6177 GCA_964420995.1 uncultured Leptolinea sp.
GATAAAATTTTCGGTACTGCACTAAAATGTGCCCACAACCCGCAAACTTAGGTCAAGGTTGAGATATACAATATATTGTGGTTTTGCAGCTAGCTCACTTGCTGCCCTCTTTGATCATGAAACCGTTCTCCAGGTGGGGATATTCTCAGTTAAGAATGCACGGCACCGCTCTAACGACAACTGAAAGGGCTGGGGGCATGGTGCACCAATTGAACTGAAGGGATAAGTAGCGGAGTGAACAAATTTTTCCATTTCAAGCTAACTGGCAAATAATGTTGTGTTCGAATTTTGTGTCATGCATTTAAAAAGCAGAATGTATGCCAATATCGATATGATTTTTCTGCCTTGACCCTGTGCATAGAAATAGGCAAGAAAAACAGTATTTTTCGATCTTAAAGATTGATCAATGCAGCCATAAATACTACAACCAATTACCTGGGCCACCGATTAAACTGAGCAAGAAAAATTATTATATCACAAGATAATTTATGTAATCCGGGGCAATGGATAAACGACTGCTATTTTGTTGGCTAGGGGCCACAGATCTGAGGGCTGCAAGTGGGCAGGCGGATGTTGGCCTAGGACCTGTCGCCCAGGCTGCTAAAGTTTCCCTCTACCAGGAAATAGTCCTGCTCAACAACTGGGACAGGGTGGAAGCGGGTAATTATGTTAACTGGCTAAAAAGTCAGACATCTTCCCTCGTTTCTCTGGTAAATATTGATCTTTCAGGGCCAACTAATTTTGGCGAGATTTATCGGGCTGCGTCGCTGGCTGTTTCTGAGAGGGTTCAGCAGGTAGGACAGAAGGTGAATCTTGTTTTTCATTTAAGTCCCGGCACGCCTGCTATGGCCGCTGTCTGGATCCTTCTCGCCAAAGCTCGCTTCCACGCCGAGCTCATCGAGTCCTCAAGGGATCATGGTGTCTGCACCGCCTCGGTTCCTTTTGACATCTCAGCCGATTTTATCCCCGATCTCTTCCGAGCACCTGACCGGAACCTTGAACGCCTTGCCGCAGGACTTCCAGAGGTCTCCACGGAATTCGAGAGCATAATTCATCGCAGCGAAGTCATGCGGAGAGCGGTGCTTAAAGCTCGCCGTATCGCGCTGCGCTCCATCCCGATCCTTATTGAAGGAGAATCTGGAACAGGAAAAGAACTTTTTGCCCGGGCCATTCATGATGCCGGCCCCCGTAAGAATAAACCATTCGTGGCCATCAACTGCGGGGCTATCCCAGCCGAATTGGTAGAGTCTGAACTGTTCGGCCATGAAAAAGGTGCTTTCACTGGTGCCATCACCACCCGCATTGGCCATTTCGAGGCAGCCCACCAAGGCACTATCTTTCTCGACGAGATAGGCGAGCTGCCTAAGGATATACAGGTCAAACTGCTCCGAACCCTGCAGGAGGGAGAGATAAAACGGATTGGCGCTAGCGCACCTAAGAAGATCGACGCAAGAATTATTGCGGCAACCAACAGGAATCTTATAGACGAGGTGACGTCCGGCTCTTTTCGAGAGGATCTCTTCTACCGGCTTGCTGTAGCTGTAATCAAGCTTCCTCCCCTTAGAGAGCGTGAAGGCGATCTAAGCCTGTTGATTGATCAGTTCCTTGGCCAAATCAACCAAGAGAGCAGCGGAGAACCAGGCTACAAGCAAAAGAAAATTTCTGCTTCCGCAAGAAATCTTTTGCTGCGTCACTCTTGGCCGGGAAATGTGCGTGAACTGCGGAACACCTTGATTAGGGCTGCAGTCTGGTCAATTGATGAAGAGCTTGGCGATGAGGACATTCGAGAGGCCTTGCTTCCGGTTCCAGGTTTTGGCAAGGGAAAGGAGACCATTCTCGACCAACCCCTGGAGCAAGGCATTGATTTACCGGCCATTATGAAAACCGTGGCGGTCCACTATCTTGTACGGGCGCTTGAAAAACATAATGGTAACAAGACAAAAACTTCCAAAACCCTTGGGTTGCGAAGCTACCAGACTTTGACCAACTGGCTGAAGAAGTACGGTCTCGAGTAAGTTGGCATAAGGGTTGCTTTATTTGCTGAGAAATTAAAATTCTGGATCAATACGATGAGCCGAAACGAAAAACAGACTTGCAGGGACTTGATTGAACCTGCTCTTAAAAGCGCTGGATGGCATTATGACCTACAGGTCGTTATTGGCCCTGGCCGTGTCAACATTACCGGCGAGGCCATGTATGATGAGACCCAAGCCATTATTGCTGACTACGTGCTGCGCTACAAGGGTATTCCGCTTGCTGTCCTTGAAGCCAAGGCCGAATCGCTAAGTGCTGCTGACGGCATGCAACAAGGCTCCCGGTATGCCCGTCGTCTGGATATCCGTTTCTCCATCGCCAGCAATGGCACCGACTGGATTCTTACAGATAATAATACCGGGGCGTTCGAGGCGCTTACCGCCACACCTACACCGGAAGACATCCTCACCCGTTACGGCGTTAACTTCGACTGGGACCGATGGGGCGATACTTTTGCTGCCGGGTATCATGTTGACCAGGTGACCCGCAAGAAGGTCCGCCCCTATCAGGATATGGCTATCCACAAGACCCTGTGGCAGTTTGCGCAAAGTACCAAGCGGGTGTTGCTTCTCATGGCCACCGGTACAGGTAAAACCTTTACCGTTTTCCAGCTTATTTGGAAAATGATGAACAGCGATGCTCTCAAGCGTCAGCATGTTCTCTTTCTCACCGACCGAAACTCTCTCAAGGATCAAGCCTATCGGGCATTCGCTGCCTTTTCCGCGAACGAACGTGTCTCTGTCGACAAGGATACCGTGGCTAAGGGACAGCATTTAGTCGGCAAAATTTTCTTCGCCAATTATCAAAGTCTTGATGAAGAGTTAAACGGCAAAAAAGTCTTTGCCCATTACGAACCAGATTTCTTCGATCTGGTCATCATCGACGAGTGTCATCGCTCCGGCTTCGGTGACTGGTTCGGAGTGTTAGAGCATTTTGGCTCAGCCCTGCAGCTTGGTCTTACTGCGACCCCTCGCGAACTCGAAGAGGGCCGTCGTACCCTTACTGATGATGAAAAACGCCGCGACACTTACGAGTATTTTGGCGAGCCGGTTTATGCCTACAGCCTCAAACAGGCCATTGAAGATGGCTACCTTGTTCCCTATCTCCTGGAAGAGCGCATCACCAATGTTGACGAGGAGGGGTATGACGGCCCAGATGGCAGGCATTACACAACCGCTAATTTCGAGCGTGACATCCGCATGCCGGACCGAACCCGTGCCATCGCCGAAGACCTCTGGTCAATCCTAGGAAAATATGATCTGCGGAATGAAAAGAGTATCGTCTTTTGCGTAGACGATACCCATGCTGCCTTCATGGCCGCTGAATTGAGGCGTCTTTCCGGCGACAACGACTATGCTGGTCGTATCACCCGGGCTGAGCGTAACAGTCATCAACTGGAACGCAATTTTGCCATTGTTGGCCCCAGCAAACCGCGCATAGCCGTGACCGTGGATCTCCTGACTACCGGATTTGACGCCCCAGATGTCAAAAATATCGTTTTTGTTCGGCCACTCAGGAGTGCCATCCTTTATAAACAGATGAAAGGGCGCGGTACTCGGCTCTGCGAGGACATCAACAAGCGATATTTCACCATTTTTGATTACTCCGGCGCCAGCCAGTTGGAAGATGCTGAGTTTGACGGCCATCCCGCCAATCGACAGAAAGGGGCGCAACCCAAAGCCAAGCCCAAGAAAAAGACTGACGGGCCGGTAGCCAAACTGGTGGGCGAAGGCATCCAGGTAGAGATCTCTGGCACCAACCGTTATGTTTGTCTGGCAGATGGCCGCAAGATTCCGTTCGAGGAGTATACCGAGCAGTCGCGCGAGGTGATTCTGAGTGTCTCCACCAGGAGCCTGGATGAGCTGCTCAACATCTGGGTTGATAAGAATAGCCGCAGGGAATTGCGCGAGGAGCTACGCGACCATGACATTTACCCTTCGGCTTTTCGGCATTACCTCGAACTGCCGAAAACCGATGATGTGGATATTCTGGCCAAGGTCGGTTTCAGCCTGGTGCGGGTCCCCTCTCGCGATGATCGTGTCATTCGCCTTTTGGAAGAAGACGAAAACTGGCTGCTGAATCAACTAGGAGAAAAAGATCTTCCGCCAGAGGTTCGCATCCGGCTTCCCTTCTGGAACACTGCGCTTGATCATTACCGTCTGTTTGGCATTGATGATCTTGAGCAGGCCCGCACCTATGGGGCTCCACAATTTGCCGAGCAGTTCGGTAGTTTTCAAACCCTGACAAGCCGCTATGGCGGACCGCATCTTTTGAAAAGCGACCTAGAGGCGGTTAAGCGCCACCTCTATGTACCTATGGCCGTATAAGCAAGGAACACCTCTATGACCAATACAACTGACCACCGCCGGCAGGAAGTGCAGCAGACCGTGAAAAATGCCTGCGACCAACTCAACCAGGAAGGTGTTGATGCCCGCAATTATGTGGAACAGCTTGCCTGGCTTTTTTTTCTCAAAGCCTTTGACGAAGCCGAAACCCGGCGAGAGGAAGAGGCCGCGTTTGACGATACAGGATATGAACGTCGACTGTCAGGCGAGTATGCTTGGTCAAGCTGGGCCAAGGATACCGACCACGCAGACCGTATGCTGGAATTTGTCGATGGCAAGCTGTGGATCAAGCTCACCAGTCCTGATCCGGAAAAAGGCATGGGAGACGACTCGTTGGGGCAGCGTTTCCGCCGGATTTTTGAGAATGTCCGCAACTACTGCCGCCGGGGAACGACCTTTGCCCGGGTGGTGCAGCAGGTGGACAAGCTCCATTTTTCCAGCGAGACTGATGTTATCGTACTTTCTGAAATCTATGAAGACCTGCTGAAACGAATGGCTGCCGATTCGGCGGGCTATGCCGGTGAATTCTATACCCAACGCCATATTATTCGTGCCATGGTCGAGGTGGTGCAGCCAAAATCCGGCGACCGGGTCTATGACCCCTGTTTCGGTACCGCCGGATTTCTGGGAGAATCGGCCGACTATATCCGAAGCAACAGCACCCTGAGTGGCCCGCAACTTGATGGCCTACAACAGAAGACCTTTTACGGCATGGAAATCAAACCGCTCACCTACTTGCTCGGCACCATGAATATGATCCTCCATGGAATCGAAGGAGCCAATCTGGAGTTGACCAATACCCTGGAGGTGCACAGCCAGAATGTCGGTGAGAAGGCGAAATATAACGTAATTCTCTCCAATCCTCCGTATGGCGGCAAGATGGCCCAGGAGATGCAAACCAACTTTCGGGTTCGTTCCAGTGCCACCGAGTGTCTCTTTGTTCAACACATCATGGCCAATCTCGCCAAGGGTGGCCGGGCCGGGGTGGTTATTCCGGAAGGGGTACTGTTTCGAGGTGGGCCGGACCAGAAAGTCAGAAAGGAACTGTTGGAACAGTTCAACGTCCACACAATTCTTTCCCTGCCCGCCGGCTGTTTCCTGCCCTACACCGGAGTCAAGACCAACGTCATCTTTTTTGACCGACCCAAGGATGGCAGCAGCACAGAAAACGTTTGGTACTATGAACTGACCAACGACGGCTTTGAACTGAAGCAGACCAGGAAACCCATGGAAGGTAACCAGATCCCCGACTTTCTAGCCAAATGGCGAACACGAGAGGAGGGCGATAACTCGTGGACCGTACCCATCGCCGAGATAATTGAACGGGGCTACGATCTCTCGGCAAAGAATCCAAACCGCAAGGATGACTATGAGCATCGTCCTGCCCTCGAACTGGTGCAGTCAATCAAAGCCAAGGAAGAGCGGATCATGGATTTGCTGAATGAGCTGGAAGGGATTTTAGAGGCAGAGTAATGGTAAAATGGTCTACAAAACCAATTGGTGAGTTGTGCGACCTGATAAACGGGCGTGCATTTAAGCCATCAGATTGGGGCACAGAAGGTTTGCCAATTGTTCGCATTCAGAATCTGAATGACCATAACAAACCATTCAACAACTATTCAGGTACATATTCAGAAAAGCATTTCATCGATGATGGTGAAATCCTTCTGTCTTGGTCAGGTACCCCTGGCACTTCCTTTGGATGTTTTCGTTGGCTTCGAGGACCAGGATTGTTGAATCAACACAGCAATTCCCATTTTGCCCCCAAGCGAGCCCTCCTGAATGGCATTGAGGGGTT
>CAYQUX010000052.1:0-6125 GCA_964420995.1 uncultured Leptolinea sp.
CCGCCGTCGCCGGATGGATCGTCTTGGTCACACGGCCGAGCGCATCGTACTCAAAGCTCGTCCGGTTATGCCGCGCATCTTCCGTCCACGCCTGCCGCTGCCCGTCATAGCCCGTCAGCGTCTCGGCCACCTTCTGCGAATCCCCCGGCAGCGTAATCACCTTCGCCTGTCGACCCAAGATGATTCACAAATGACAATACCGTATTAGTCACCCATTAACAAGTTCATTAGGTTCTGATCCTTCATAGACTCTATCAAACTCATCGGGGATATCCCACTATCATTAGAAGCATTTCGATCAGCACCATGCTGAATTAAAAACCGTATCATTTGATCGCGATTTCTAAATGCAGAAATTGCCCTCATTAAGGGTGTATTTCCAAATATATCTCTTGCATCTATTAGAGCGCCTGCATCAAGAAGAATCTTAGCTATTTCGACATGACCAGCACGAGCAGCAAAATGCAGTGCTGTCCATTTTTCACGATTATCGTTTAGATAAACGTTTCCTCCATTTTCTACCAACAGTTTGATTACGTCAGGAATCGGTTTATCTTCAAGAATGGCACACATGATGGGTGTAAATCCATCTTCATCATGATGATTGACATTAGCCCCTTCAGAAATCGCCTGTTTAATCTTCCGTACTTGTCCACAATAAATCGACTCGATTAGCTTGTTTGTTGGATTTTTCATGGTCCTAACATCTCAAATTCATGGCTCATATTAGATACTGGGTCTTCTATCTGGAACCATTCCGGATGATTATTCACCCAGTCGTTAAACTCCTTTTGAGTCATCCCTCGAGCAAGAGCTCTCTCTACAAGACGTCTATGTTCGTTTCCGTAGGTATGTCCAAACTGAAATGCTCCCTCGATCGGTTTCTTGGTATTCGGATCGATAAATTTACCCTCAGCAGTTCTCAATGCATTTGACATAATCTCTTTACGCAAATCTTGCCTGAGATATGGTCTTTTATACCCTTGTCCGCGCATTTCTTGTATATGTCGGGCTACTTTTCCAAGAAATATGGCAAGTACCGTCGATGCGGTTAGCACAGCCAGATAATGTGCAATTTCTCTTTTGGATAATTGTGTGTTACGAGCCATTTGAATTGATAACTGAATTGAAGTAAATAGTGACCACAAAGAGAAAGCCAGCCCGATTACTGCAGCTCCTCGTTTACCAAGTTCTTTTACAATAGGTTTGATTAAAGCGGATACCCCAATTCCAACACCCAGTGCGATTAATGCCTCTTGCCATGTTGCAGCGGCAAAGAGTTGCGAAAAATACTCCCATGGAGAAACCCCGGCTCGTATCGCAACAATCGTTGCGGTAGTTACGGGAATCGCTACTGATAGCATTGTGCTTATGATACTTGCGATAGCAGTAACTTCAATAAAGGTCATTTTTCCTGTTGGATCAGTTCCGTTCACCGGATTGCAATGCGCATACAAGTACTTATGCAGCGATTGCGGATCCGATGGATTACCCGCAAACGGATCGGTCTGATTGAACCGGCCGTTACTCGGATTGTAATAACGAGCACGCAGGTAATAGTGGCCCAGTGATGGATCAAACTGCTCGCCCGCATACAACAGCTTCGTCGCAGCCGGACTGGCCGTCGTGGGATTACCGCCCAGCATCATCCCGTATGCATCATAGCTGAAGTTGTCGCTGACACCCGCCGACGTCCCACTCAACTGCCGCGTGCTGCCGTGGCCGTCATACAGCAGGAAACTGACCGTCGTACCCACTGACTGGCCGATGACATCGTCCCCAATTGTATATGTCACCGCAGGCGTCGAACCGCCGGTCCATTCCTCCAGTACCTGCGCATACCCCGTAGGATTATACGGATCGACGAGATACGTTGTCTCGGTCGTCCCTACCTTCTGCGAGACTCGAATCCCCTGCGGATTATACTTGTATTGCGTGACAACTTCCGTTCCGGGTACTCCGCCGGTGTACGGCGTGGTCGTCACCTGCTTGAGTTCGCCCCGCAGACTATACTCATACTCCACCAACTCGGCCGTCAGGCCGCCGCGAGTCGTGGTCTTGGTCGTCAACGAACCGTTAGCGTCATATCCGTATGCGATCGTGTCGCCGCTCTGCCCCCACGTTGTCGTGTGCAGGTTCGCGTATTGGATCTCCGCCGCCGCCAGCGACTGAATATTCTCCGGCCCGATGAGGAAGATATACGCAAACAGCACGCACAAACATCGATGATAAAGCGACAGCGTCGGCCGTGGCCCATCCATCGCCTTGCCGCGCATCCGCCGCCAATACTGCGCCAACGCCGGACCGAACGCCGCCAACGGCAACAGCGCCATCAACACCGCCATCGCATACCGATCGCACACCGACGGCAAGCCCCGCCAGAACGCTCCCAATGCCCCGATCCGCGCATCCGACCCCGGCAAATCCGTTGGCGAAAACGCCGTCCCCATATAGATAAATGAAACTTTAATCGTGGGGGGAGCCATTATTTGTCTGAGAAAAATCTTCTCGATTTTCTATAATATAATCGTCGATTAAATCAAACAATTCCACACTATTATACAATTTCTCAGTATATTCCTCCAAAGGTTGCACAAGACCATGGAGTTCTTTTCTTCTTTCTTCATGGTTTTTGGGAGGCATACCATTTCGAAATAATTCATTTATTTCTTTCATGATATTTGCGGCCTTTTTTGCCCCTATAGCATTCAGTGCCTCAATTACTTCAATTGCTTGACTTCCTGATGTATTATAATAATAGCTGTATAATCCACCCTGTGTTGTTTCATAATCTAAAGTAGAAACAAGTTCCACAATTTTCTCTTTTAGGCTTAAACTGTCGAGACCATTGGTTTCAATTTTTGCTATGATCCCATTCTTAACAATTAATGCAAAATCACCTTTTTCCATTTTACATACCTACCCTCTAAGGTTATGATTAATATATATATATATATATATACATATACATTATGCATTAGAATATCTCTATTGTCTACATTAATAAGAGCAATCTTTCTAAAACAATATTCGAAATATATTTATACTTTTCATTTTGGTATAAGAGTTTTATGATGTTCCTCAAACGCTTCCCAAAATTGTTTTTGCATTTCAGGTGATACTTTTGCTGCATCCATCATCTGTTTAGATAACTGTCTCATCTCACTTAAACTTACTTTGCTCCAATCAAATGCCCCTCCCATCCTATCTCTCATCGTAGCTCTCCATGTATTATATACTGCCCTTGTTTTATCATGTGCACTTTTAGGTATAAGAAGGGAGGGGGCTTTATTTGAATTATAATTCGTAAAATTCTCCTTCATCCATCTGTCTAATACTCCATGATGAGATTCTGTCTCATTAAGTCTAGGGGAGGGCTGATTTCCATGCGAATCAAGGGTGGCATCAATGTAATCACCTGTAGATGCAGCGGCTCTATATATGGCCAGGCCGATACGTAACCTTGCTATGTGTACTGCTGATAGCGTAAGGGTTCTCCCTCCTGCGAAGGCTAAACTTGCACCTCCAGAAAAAGGTATACATAACGTCAAAAGATCAATTCCTAACCATAGCTTAGCGAAAAATGTTTCAACATCATCATTATCCCGTATTGCTTTTATCAACCTACCTGTATCAAGATATATTGCAAACAGATTTGCAATAATTCCTGTAATAACAAGTATCTGAACCGTATTCCACAAACCCAACGGATCAGTCCCATTTACCGGATTCGCGTGACAATACAGATACTTATGCAGCGACTGGGGATCGGAAGGATTACCCGCAAACGGATCGGTCTGGTTGAAGCGTCCATTACTCGGATTGTAATACCGCGCACGCAGGTAATAATGACCCAGCGATGGATCAAACTGTTCGCCCGCATACAGAAGCTTCGTCGTCCCGGGGCTGGCCGTCGTCGGATTGCCGCCCAGCATCATCCCGTACGCATCATAGCTGTAGTTGTCGATCAACCCCGGCAATGCCGGTGGAACCGGCTGATTACTCAACTGCCGTGTTGAACCGTGCCCATCATACAGGAAATAGCTCACCGTCGATCCGACTGTCTGGCCGATGACATCATCCCCAATTGTATATGTCACGGTAGGCGTCGAACCGCCAGTCCATTCTTCCAATGCCTGCGCATACCCCGTATGGTTATACGGATCGATCAGGTATTTCGTGGTAACGCCGGATTCGCTCTTCTCCGTCCGAATCCCCTGCGGATTATACTTGTATTGCGTGACAATTGGTGTTCCCGGTGTACCGTTATCATACGGCGTAGTCGTCACCTGCTTGAGTTCGCCCGGCAGACTATATTCATACTCCACCAACTCGGCCGTCAGGCCGCCGCGAGTCGTGGTCTTGGTCGTCAATGAACCGTTATTGTCGTACACATAGGCGATGGTGTCGCCGCTTTGTCCCCACGTCGTCGTGTGCAGGTTGCCGTACTGAATCTCCGCCGCCGCCAGCGATTGGATATTCTCCGGCCCGATGAGGAAGATATACGCAAACAGCACGCACAAACACCGATGATACAGCGACAGTGTCGGCCGGGGGGTGGACTTTTGTTTATGGACTTTTCAAAGAACGACTGCTATGTTCTCACATTAAATGTGCGGAGCCAGTTGCTAAAGGTATATCAACTTTTTCTCTCCAGTCGGAATAACAATTGAAATTTCTTTTGGCGTAATAAACTCAGGCAAAGGCAGGAATTCATTTTTTAAAATGTCGTTCGGATCTTCAGGCCTCCAACCATCGGGAACTTCAGTTTGAAGATCACTTCTATAGTATCGCCCGGACCCTGTTTCAGACCAAACCACACTCCCCACTTTTTTCACACCACCTGATGAGAACTTCTCCGGCTCATCCGCCCACCAGATTCCCCCTCCGAAGGTCATCGCAAGGATGGAACCATCAGGACTAAACACAGGCCCGCGAATAAGGTTTGAATCCATGAAAAATCCAATATTTGGTATCTGACGCAGTTTTCCTTCCGTCCACGTCACAAACTCGATACCAGATTCACATTGATCTTGCCATACAAAACATGCCAATTTATCAATTGGTGACGCAACAACATCGATTAGCCAACCCATTGGGAATTTCAATTCTATACAGGAAATTGTTTCCAATCCAGGCCAAGATACCCTTCGCATAAAATGCTGGTATTCTTCCTGTGTCGGAGTTGCATAGATGGGCGGCCTTACTGATCCCTCCGTGTAAACCTTCTCGAGAATTAGCATCTCAGAACATTGTTCTATCCAACAAAGTGCGTTTGCATTTCCAGGGTTCCAAAATATTTTTCTTGTTTTCGAGTTCAAAATAGCTGCCCTTTCAGTTGTAACTTCATCAAAGAGTTGAACCTGCAAGGCAACATATTTACCACCTGGATGAGTATCGATCAAACCAGATGGAAAAGCGCCTGATAATTCTTGCCAATTAGTATCAGGTTGGTCAAATAATATAATCGCCATTGTATTCTTTTTTATTAATACTGTTTGATCTCAAAACCTTCGTTTAGTCCATACCCAAAAATGCCCTCAATACTATCACAGATACTTCATTTAAATACAATCCAGAAATCTATCGATTAAGTTGACTGTCTGATATCGGAGCCACAATATCAGCACCTGTTGGAAGAATAACTGGTACACATATGTCTTTACACACTTCTCGTGTTGCAGTAATTGTTAAAAGACGTAGGTTTTGCTCTCGACAGAAACGGACAATCCGCTCTTCAGCATGACCCCTACCAGAAACCATTATTTCATTTGACTTTAGAGTCATTCCGGGACGCAAATACAATCCTTGCCGATCTTTCTCAGTAGTTGCGATTAAAGTAATCCGATTTCCATTTTGCCTTTCAGCAATTCCGACAGCCATGGCCATCCGCCTATGGCGATTATCGGGAATTTCTTGGCGAAATTCGTATGCCCGAGCCTGTACTTCTCTCCCTAATCGTACCCTTTCCAAATCCGGTATTGTGTTAATAATCATTAAGCCCAAAAAGAAAGCAGCGCCTGATACAACCTGTATCCCTTTGGCCACAGTCCAACCTTTAAATATTCTGACTTCTGGAACAATGCCGGTATCTTCCATGCCAGCCCATATACTCGAAATTAAAA
>CAYQUX010000053.1:0-5916 GCA_964420995.1 uncultured Leptolinea sp.
ACCGGAAAAAAATCATGCTCGCCACGGTGGAGGGGGCTGATTAGACGCTTACGGATCTCCTCTGTGCTTTGGAATGGGGGTGGTCGGGGGCATGGTACTGGAACGCCCGGATCAGGACCAGCGGAATCGAGCGCCCCGGGACCGGGCGCATGGAGCAGTGCGGCCGGCTGTGGGGTCAGCGCCAGTGAGCACCGGCGACAGGACCGCCACGGAGCGCAGGGGGCGAGCGAGTTGCCCTGGCCCTGCTCGAGGAGGCTGAACCGTGCCGGTCGTGCGGAAGAAAAAAGGACTTTCCCAGGTGTTCGTCAGCCCCTACGGGCGCCAATGACCAGTGCCAGGATGAGCGCCGCGGCCATGAGGAACGGCCAAAGCAGGCCAAACGCAACCACCCAGGGGTTGTCGGAGATGCCGGCCAGCACGGCCGGGGTCATGCAGAGGGCAAAACAGAAGAACTTCAGCCAGCCGGGAACGATGTTCGGCGGGTCGGGGGCCGAGTTGCCTGCTGCCCCGCAGGGAGTTTCGTCCAGGTGATGGTTCATGGCGCAACAAGCCTCCCTGGAGAGCAGTGGAGATAACGGGACTTTCTCCATATTTCCCCATTATATTTCCCCATTATTCGGCGTGACTTTTAATTACGGCGAATTCGCCATAATAACAATTGCCGTTTCAATATAAGGGGGATGTCCCCATTATCCCCAATCCCCGGTAGGTTTTGCCGTCCGCGGCAGTATGTGCAAAATTTGCACATACTGCCGCACGCTCAAGCTCACCCTCGGCGAACACATTGCGGATGTGCTTGGTGATAACCGAGCGCTCGCGGCCGAACAGCAGGCCCACCTGCTCCTGGGGGAGCCAGACCGATTCACGATCCAGCCGCACTTCGACACGGACGTGGTCGCCTTCGTAGATGACGATTTTTGAAGTCGTTTTCGTAGTCACGTTCCCTCGGGAATAAGGGGCTGTCCCTGTTTTTTGAGGGGCTGTCCCTGTTTTTCGCGATCCACCACGAACAACACCATGTCGACCGCCGCCAAGCCCCGCGCCAGTTTCGCCGCCTTGAAACTGGTCAGTGTCGTGTCGCTGCCAGTGGTGTGCCAGATCAACTCATCAATTCCTGACCCCCTTCGTGCCTTCAAGTGTTCGCATGAGACCCTCTTCCCGCTCATGGCTACAGCTCCTCTGTTTTGAATTGGCTATAGCCTTCATAGTGATAGCTCACATCGATCCCCTGCATAAACAACGCACGGTCATCAATTTGATCCGTCAGGGCTTGCTTGAGCAGGGCTTTTATTTCAATATCTTTCACCACGCTGCGCTGCATGGCGGAGAGATATTCCTCCTTATCCACGAGGTTCCAATCAATCACCTGCCGGATTTCTTTTTTCAACAGCAGGTCCAGCCAGATGCGCGTGGCTCGTCCGTTCCCTTCCCTGAAGGGGTGGGCGATATTCATCTCCACATATTTCTCGATGATTGCATCAAAGCTGCCTTGGGCCATGGCGTCGATATGCTCCAGCGCTTGCCTGAGGTACATCAGCGGCACAAATCGGAAGTTCCCCTTGGCGATGTTCACCTCGCGGATTTTGCCTGCAAAGGCATAAATATCTGCAAACAAATAGGCATGGATGAAAGAAAGCCCGGCAAAGGTGCCGACCTCCACCCTGGCAATATCGCCGGAGTCAAAAAGCTGCCTGGCTTTTTGCTTGCTGATTTTTTCCTCGGCCTTTGCCAACTCTACCTGGTTGGTGATATTCAATCTGTTTTCTAAAACCATCTTATACCCCCTCCCTGCCTGCATGCCGGCAGGCCTGCCATTCGCGTTCAATCAGTTCGGTGCCGGGCAGGCTGGTCTTCAAGGATTCGACACCGTTGCATCTTCGCATGTTCGGCGCCACCGTGTCCCGGTGCGGGTTTCAACCCACGCCCCCGCGCGACAGTCCCACCGGTTCATCCCCGCGTTTGCGGGACACGGTACTATCAAGAACCGCCGTCGAGCCCTTGTCGACCAGGGCGCTTTTACCCGCCTCATCCGAGCCTGCCTCGGACACCGGGAAATCCAGTGCACCGTCATGTACACGACCCTCAATCCAGCGAGGTTCGAAAAGCTGTGAGGCAGGTACCGGAGGCAGCAGTTACTGCAGTTCAAGGCGGAGCGTTCGACCGACTGCTTTTGCAGCCTGGGAGAGCGCGGCAAGCGTTACCTTGTCGTTTTCAGGGTCAAGCAGGCGATCCAATTAAGAACGGCTCGTTTTGAGCTGTTTCGCCATCTCAACCTTGGTCAGACCGCCTTCTTTCATGGCAACTTCAAGCTGGTAGGCGAGAACACGCTTAACAGCCCGTTCGGTTGTCTCTTCATAGGTGCCTTGCTCTTTCAAAAAATCATTGAAAGAACTGCCAATCTTGCCTTTTTCCAGTTCTTTCTCCATGGCTTCAATCCTTTCATTCATTTTACGGAAAGCGCCAATTCGTGGGCAGGTGTTTTTTCAATCCTTTATGAAGTGGCAAAAGCACTTGGTATGAATCTGGTCGTTACTTGAATTGTGCAGAGCGTAATAGTGCAATCTTTTACTACTTTTTTTGCGTGGACTGCCGCTTAAGACCATTACTTTCATGGGAACTTGCCAGTAGTTTGATAGCGGCAAGGGGTGACATCTTTTATTCCGCCATGATCCTGTTATTGTACACTTACACTGCCGATGGTGTTGCGTTGTGAATAGGAGTGAAGTTAGAGGAAAAGGCGTTAAAAGGAATCTTCACAGATTGCCACAACCCATTTCCAAGATTAAGAGGGACATTAGCTCTTATCTGCTCAGTAGTAAGGATACACAACCTCGGTTCGTCAGCACTCATATCCCATAAATGGAAGCAATGGTGAGTGGCTTCTTGCGCTCGCTCCCATTCGTTTTCAGTTAAATAAAAATAACCATGCATCCCCATGGTGGACGCCTTGACCTCAATTGAGAGCTTGGCGGCATTATCCGCAGAGAGTACTGACAAAATGTCGTAACCATCTTCGTTACTTTCGATAGAGACCCATCGTGGTTCTCGCCGGGTGCGCCGGCTCTCATATCCAAGGGAAAGACGTTCTCCTGTGCGTCCGACCTCATTGATTCGATCGTTTTTTTGTCCTCTAGCGAGAGCGGCAAGCGCGTCCCAAAACGCAACCGTTTGTTCGTCAACGCCTTGTGCCAGTTCAGCTTCGACAAAGACTTGGGCGATCTCAGCTCTCACAAACATCAGAACCTTGGCTCTGCCGCTGGAAGCGTTTTGCAGCCATGCAGGTCGCTCAGTATCGATGTAGTCCAAGAGCATTTGTCGCAGCAGCTGCGGATAGCATGTATATGCTAACAATCGTTCGCCTTTGATGGTTGGCGCTAGAAGCCCCTCGTCTGTTACGTACGCCCAGTTGAGTTCTTGCGCTATGCCCCACACTTTATCGCTGGGAATGGCACCAATATGAGTAAAGGTTGACAACAAATGCTTAGGGGCCAAAGCGTGTTTTTTAGCAAGTACCAGCAACTCATGGCAGCTCTGTGCGACCCCCGGAGAAAATCGTACCATTATCGCACCGTAAAACTCTGAAGCAGAGCCTGAATATCCCCTGGTAACAGCCCAGTACTGAATTCGTCGTAGGAATCGATGTCCACGGGCTCTATTGCTATGGGTTCGGTGCACAGGGCAGAATCCTCCAAGGCTTTTGCCATCAACCCAATCTTGTACTGCAATCGCTGGTCTACCGTCTCGTCGATTGAGTGCAAGCACTGAACGATTTCTACTATCGTTTCCTGGTCGGGTTTCAAGCCATAGCGGTGGATGCGGTCCTCCGACTGAAGATAGTGGGCAGCGTTGAAGGTACGATCCAAGTACAGGGCATGGTGACAAACTCGATGTAAGCTTACCCCTTCGCTCGCGGCTGCAGGATTGGCGACCATGATGCGGACATTGTCGTCATCATGGAACAGCTTGATTTTGCCTTCGCGAGTTTCATCATCGTCCTCGTCCCCAGCATCCACACCTCCATGGATATAAACAGCACCTTGGTCAGCAAGGCGCTGCGCTATGTATTCAACGTTTTTTACAAAGGAGGACCAAATCAAAACCTTGTTTCCAGCATTGGCGAGAGTGCGGGCTCGCTTGATAACGTACTTGAGTTTTGGGCCCTCGCCTTCTGAGAGCACTGCGGAGAGCAAATCACCATGCGCAAACCCGATCTCTTGGGACAGCAAGGCAGGGTTTGAAACGAACTGTAGCAGTCGAGCGACTGAGCGACCCAAGGCGCGAAATGCCTGTTTGCCTCCTATTGTCAATGCAGAGGCGGCCTCTCTCGCCACCTCAAACTTCATAAGCTTGTAGAGTTCATGCTGCAGAGGCGCCATCGGCAACGAAATGAGATTGCGGGTGACTGGAGGTAGCCCCAGTTGCGCCTTATTGGTCCGTACGTAAATCGGCTTAATTAGCTCCATCACAGAGTCCGTGTCTGTCTGCACCTCGGGATACAGGAACCCGAACTGCGGGAGCAGGTCGTCAGGGCTTTGAGGCATTGGCGTTCCGGACATGATGAGCTTGCCTACCGGTAGGAACGAAAGGCTCAACACTGCCCGGGCGGTCTGCTTGGCTGTGCCACTTTTGATCCGGTGGCTTTCATCAAGGAACACAAACACCTTGTGTTGTGCCAGGTGCCCAGCGATCACATCAGTCACTCGCGTGAGTTGCTGGTACGTAATGATCATAAAGCGCGGCTTTGTCTGAAGAATAGCCACAATCTTGTCTCTGCCGCCCTTGAGACGGCAAAACTGCGCCTTTAAACAAGGCAAGCAATCGGTGATTTGCTCATCCCATGCCGCAAAGGCATTTTTAGGGGCGATCACTAACAAGGCATCTTCGTCGGCGGAGCGGAAAAAAAAGGTCGCGAGGGCTTCGGTAGTCTTCCCCGCTCCTGGCACAGAAAAGGTTGCACCGGCAGGTAGCGCAGCGATTCGGCTGACATTTTCTAGCTGGCGGGGTGTTAGAGTTCGGTTAAACCCCACAGAGGTGAGCTTGTTTTGTAACGTTTGGGCGGGTACGAGAGCGTTTTCAACAGCACTTTTGTATCCCTCTACAGAACGGCGGGCTTGCCTGAGTAAATGTTCTACCTGCGGGTCAAACAAAAGGCTATGAGGGGGCTTGAGGGCGCCTCGGCGGCAGACGACCAAAAACTTGTCTCGTACCGCCACAAAGTTCCACCATGGAACACTGACCGTATAGGCATCCTCTTGCGTGGCATCTTCGGGGATCGCATCAAACAGCAAGCGCCGCAGCATGGCTACCCACTGCTCCGCATCGCTCTGCTTTGACCATTGGAATACTGCCCGTCGGTCCGTATTTCTATATGCAACTTTAAGCATTTTTTGCTACGAAATCGCGAATTTTATTTACAAGCTCATCGATCGAGTCCAACTGAGAAATCACTCCGGTCGTACTGGTCTCTGCTTTCAAATCTGCAACAGCAGCTTGCAGCTGACTGTGCGCTTTGGCACAGCAGGTGATCAGATAATTAGCGCCTTTGCTGTCCTTTTTGAGCTGCTTCTCCGTTTCAAGAATGTCCACTAGCAATTCTCGCGCCTTACCAATATTTTCTGGTTTGGTGATTTCTTTTGCTAGAGGTAAATCGAGCGTTTTATCCTCTGTTTTTGCTATCTGGTCACCCAAAAGAGCGGATAGTTCATCTTCTTGTTCGTCTTCGGCGATGACAGGGAATTCGTCCAATAGCTTTTCGCTGACCTTTTCAAGGTGAGTGTAAATTGCTGGAATTTGATCATACAATCGTCCACCAGCAAAATCCGGCTTGTCAATAAGTACAAAAGAAAGCTCTTTAAAGAGTTCCGTAACCAATCACAGGGTGGCCAGTCTCAAGCCGCGGACCTGATCCATTCCAGA
>CAYQUX010000054.1:0-5424 GCA_964420995.1 uncultured Leptolinea sp.
CTGCTGAAAAAGCTCGCAACCCCGCTTCCTGCAAAGGTTTTCGGCATTGAGCCACGAGAAAAACAGGTGTAATCATGTAGGCACACGCCAAAAATGATCCCACCCGCCAACGCCCACCAGGCAAGGCTTTGCGGCTAGGCGTGTTCCACAACCCGTAAACCCAGGCTTGACAGCACTCTACGAATAGTTAACCTTGCTTTCAACATTTTGAAAATATATAGGAATATTTAGGAGAGAAAAAAACAATGGCTAAGCTCCAAAAACAACTCATTGATTTTCATGAAAAAATCCGCCTTCGAGGCTACGAAGAAAACAAAGACTTATTAGAAAAACGAGATTTACTGCTCAATGCACTGCAAGCAAACCTTAACAAGGACAGTGCCGATCCGAGGCTGAGCTATACAAATTTTAACCAAGGTAGCTACGCTATGCACACCGGCACAAAACCGTTCTGTAAATCTGATGACTACGACATAGACGTTGGCCTCATTTTCAACTTAACCGAAGAAGATCATAGCGATTATATAAAAGATCCAGTCGCATTAAAAATGCGGATTAAAAAAGCTCTAGATATCCCTCAGAGGACAGTAAATATCCGTAGACCTTGTGTTACAGTTCAATATATTAAAAATGGCGAGAACGACTACCATGTCGACCTGGCAATTTATCGTGGGAATACAGGTAACCCTGACCACCTTGATTTGGCACGTGGCAAAGAAGGATCTGCCAGTGAATATCGATACTGGGACGAAAATGACCCCAAGGGATTGATAAAGGAGATCAATGAACGGTTTTCTGGCGAGAGCAACAAAGAGCAGCGTGCCCAGATGCGACGCTGTATACGTTATTTTAAGCGTTGGCGGGATAAACAGTTTTCCAATGGGGCGGTACCCAGCATCTCCCTGACCTGTTCAGCGTATCACTGGTTCAATCCGTTTCTTGAATATATTCCCGGAAAAAACCAAGTTCCCAATGATCAGTTCGCCCTCAAGGATTTGGTTGCATCTATTCTCTCGCAAGAGTCGAATGGTAGAATCCACATTAACCTCCCTGTCCACCCACACTCGGATCTTCTTGGCAATATGACAAGTTTGCAGATGGATGACTTCGTTAATAGACTTGAATCGTTGAAAGAAGCCTTGGAGGAGTCTATTTCTCTTGCTTGCCCTCATGAGGCAGCAAAAAGACTTCAAAACCAATTTGGAGATGAATTTGAGGTGCCGGACAAAGAAAGCACGGGTGAAAAAAGCAAGCCAGCGATAGTTCCAGCGGGTACTTCGGCCTAGGGATGCAATGTGATATTGAACATGCCCTGTTAGCTGCGGGGGCAAGAGATATCAGGTTTGAGTCTCCACGACACTTCTTTACCGTTAATGGAGACTCTCATCCGTGGCAGCTTGAAGTTCAATGGGATGATCTCACAGTTCTTCCAGAGTTCTTTCTTGCATTGGACCACTGTTTCCGGCACCGTCCACATGTTTCATGGAACCGCAAGATATGTTACTCCGATGGCGAGGGAATTTCCTTTGACCTCGAGATGCTTGAAGCGGTGCTGGCCGAAGCCCTTGCTGAAGCAGTTTCGGTGCTAGAGGCCGAAGGAGATGGTGAATTATCCTCCTTTTGGGATGAGAGCGAAGGTTACTTCAACCTGATCGGCACAAACGAAAACCGAGGTTGGATGGATTGCTATTTCCCAATAGATGAGAGCCCTCGTAAACTGAACTCTTCCCAGCGGCCGTTATTTCCGAATACCATCAATTTCTTCGAAAATAAAAAACAGTGTTGGATGCCAGAGAGTTCGTCTGGATTCAGTCTGTCAACTAAAATAAAAGAAAAACGTAATCCGTCTGCATTTTACTTGCCATTAGATCATCCAGTAGTTCCTCCGTTACCCGGTGAGGATTGGACTGTTGAAGAGATTCAACCCCTTGTAATGCCCTTTGTCGGAAAAGTGGCAAACCTTGAAAAGCATCTCAAAAAACATCAACAGTACTATATTTTTTCTACACCTCGTTCAGATGGATCAAGAGGTGCTTTTGGTGTGTGTGTTATTCAGAACAAGAATTTCGGGGAAAAAATTCGTTATTATACGGTGCATCGGCACGCACGAAAATATTTACTAGAGAGAGGGGGACTGCCTGAGGTGCAACCCACAACTCAGCAGCGTGTTGCGATAATAGGTTGTGGAGCTGTTGGGGGATATCTTGCGAGTCTGCTGGCTCAGAGCGGTTACACTGAATTCACATTAGTTGATTACGACATTTTTCAGGCTGAAAACTGTTATCGGCATATTTTACCAAAACAGTATGTTGGGATAGAGAAAGTCCTTGCCTTAAAGACCTTTCTTGAAGAAGGCTATATTGACTTAAATATCATACCTGTAACTAAAGTCGCTATTGATTGGGCAACTCCCGAAAATATCGATAACCACTCTGTCATCATCTCTGCCACCGGCAACCCAACTCTTGAACGTCGATTGAATCAATTGTTCCATCAACACAGCCCA
This sequence comes from uncultured Leptolinea sp., assembly GCA_964420995.1. Classification (GTDB taxonomy): domain Bacteria; phylum Chloroflexota; class Anaerolineae; order Anaerolineales; family Anaerolineaceae; genus Leptolinea. Next base: position 2,507 of record CAYQUX010000054.1, read on the forward strand.
GCAGGACACATTTTTCTTTCAACTTGGCTGGAACCGGTTGGGATTGGAGGGCATGTGATCTTGAGTGTATCTGAATCGCAAGGCTGTTTGAATTGCCTGTTTACCAGCGAAAATGAGTTCTCGGGTGTTCTGATGACCTCGTTTATCCAACCTGGGCAAAAGGTTACCCGAAACCTCACCGGCTGTGGAGGGGCTTTCACTCCTTTCAGTGGATTGGATGCACAACAGACCGCCTTGCTGGCTGTACGTACCTTGGAAAAATATCGTTGTGGCCAGGGGGGAAGTATTTACGATTGCTGGATTGGTGGTAGAGAAGTAGCGAACTCGACCCAAATTACAACTTCGGCGGTTTATGATAGTCACTTTACAGACAAGAAGGACTGGTGGCAACAAAAGCAGCGACACGGTTGCCCGGTGTGCCAGAGACGATAAGCCCATGGTGTACCGGGAAAATAAATGGTTTTACAGAGAGCATTGCTTTGTCTTGCCAGAGAGCATTAAACAGCAATTAAACAATTTTCGTCAGACAGATACAGGAGTACCGGAATCGGGAGGGTTGTTTCTGGGGCGGCGCATTGTAGGTGCGACTGATTGCATTTCTGATGAAATTACCTCTCCGATGGCTGGCGATGTTCAAAAGCGAGCCCTTTTTTTTAGGGGTGAAGGACACCATTTGCGCCACATTGAATATTGGCGTAATACCGATAGCACAGGACAGCTATTGGGAACCTGGCATACCCATCCAGAAATCGACCCAACACCATCTGATATAGACTACCGTGACTGGGCAGCAATTGTGAAGAGGTGCGGTAAATTCAACAAGCCTCTGTTTTTCATGATTATCGGGCAGAATGTTGTTCGACTATGGATTGGGATGAGACGTAGGTTCAGGTCACCACTTTTTATTCAGTGTGAATTCCAAGAAGACTGATATGGGGAAATATACAGACATTGTTTACGACTTTTGGGACAAGTGGTGCCGTTATCGCTATGTTGACCCCATATTTTCATTTGCGAAACTTTGTTTGGTAACGGGAGCAGGTTTGACCACAGGAGGTATTGGCTGGGCGATTACAACACTCGTTCCCGAGTTAAACCTCCCTATAACAGTTGAATTTGGCCCCCAGCAGCCTGTTCTTATTGGAGCGGTTCTCATTACGATTGGTCTTTGTCTTGGTATATGGCGGATCAGGATTGGTATCAGCAAGGTCGGTTGTTTTTTGATCGATCATCGAGGGATGCCGGGAATGGACCTGGGCGATCCGAAAAGAAATCTGCCAGGGAGATACAAAACCGGTGAGGTTCGACTGATCCGTATTGATTATTCTGCGGACAAGAAGGATATTCTACGAAGAATTGACACACTCAATGAAAGATTGAAGCAGGATTTGGCTGATGGCGCTAACAATAATGCTGAATTGGTCTATGCAGGGCTAGCACCGATCCCTTTTCTTTTTTATGCCGGCAATGTTATTTCTAACCGGAAAGAATGCAAAATTATTCTGGAGTGGGACCGTCATTCTGGGTGCTGGCACGAACCAGATCGGCCACGACAGAATTACTCTTTTGTAGTAGAGAAGCCTGAGGAACGTGTTGGCGAAGACCTGGCGATAGCCATGCCTCTTAGCGTTGAATTTGGGGAGGAGCCCTTAATAAGAGCAGTCAAAAAAACGCCGATTATGTGGTTGAGGATTCCTGGTGGGGCTAGGCAGGATTCTTTGTCAAGTAAGTATGATCAACAGAAATTGGCGAGACAATTTTACGATTCTCTGGCCGGACTCAGAAAATCTTATCCGGAGCTGCAGATGATACATCTGTTTATCGCAGCCCAGGCTTCTTTTGTATTCTATCTAGGGCAGCAATATTCCCCCACTGTTCATCCTCCAATTAGCATTTACGGTTTTAATGCAACAGAAAATATGTATGATTGGAAGCTAACTATTGGCGAGAGTGTCACAGTGAAAACGTTGACCGACTCCGTTTAGAAAGGGGTGGTCCATTTGCCTCTGTAATCCAGAAAGTCAATGTTGTAAATTTTGACGTTAACTACCTGTTTCTTCCTTTCTTCCATCGCCCCGTTTCTTCTTTCTTGGTCGAAGGCCCTGTTTCTTGCCCTCCTTGACCATCAAGCCAGCAACAAAAAACGGCTGCCCAACCGTCATGGTCGGAGCAGCCGTTGGCGTTGCTGGGGTTTCTTCGTTTCTTGATAATATTCGAGGTCAGTGATCGGCTGCTTCACAGCGACACATTTTCCCGACCTTTTTGGCTGGATGGCAGGAAAAACTCCAGTCAACCTGATCGGCAGGCAAGGTCGAATGGACCGTACCTATGGTTAGCCCGCAATGTTGCTGGGCATACTGTCTCGCTGCCGCGAGTGAAGGCGCTTCGATACTGAATGCTCCAGCGAACTCAAAAGCTACTGGAATATTCTACCTTTTCATGTTCACCACCCTCTCCTCTCACGCCGCAACGGGAAGATCGTTCGTTGCGGAACTATCTTCCTCAGCACCAAGAATCCCCACCTTGTCGAGGACAAAGTCGGCGGCGTGTTGGGCCTTGGCCGCGGCGGTGAAGATAGCCTTGCTGTCGCCCTTGAGGATCTGCAGCCAGTGGTGGATGTATTCCGGATGGCGCATGGTCTCGAACGGGATGCCGGTCTGCGCGCCCAGGAAGGCGGCGCCGATCTCGGCCACCAGTTCCTCGAAGGCATAGCCGAGGTCACCGAAGCGGGTGCCGAACACCCGGTTCAGCCGGGTCGCGTGCCCGGTCCAGTGGCAGATCTCGTGGAAGCCGGTGGCGTAGTAGAAGTCGCTGTTCTCGAACGCGGACCGGTTCGGCAGGAGCACCAGGTCCGGCGTGGGCAGGTAACAGGCCTTGTTGCCGCCATGCTGCAGCTGCGCCAGGGCCAGCACCCGCTC
>CAYQUX010000055.1:0-5358 GCA_964420995.1 uncultured Leptolinea sp.
CGGGGGAAGCGCAGGGAGGGCGGCTCAGCGGGGATGGCGCAGTGATCCAGGGAAGATTTGGCATCCATCACACGCCCGGTGAGCCGTAGGCTGTTTTCACATGGCGCAACCATGCGTGTCCTCATATCTAAATTACCGAGCGGCCGATCCGCCGCGCTTTTCCGCGTCCACACCCAGTTCCTGAACAACATCCGCCAGAGCCTTATTCAGGAAGTCTGCCAGGTTTTCACCCCCAGCCAGTTGCTTCTGATTTTTCAGTACCAGGCTCAACCGGTTGGATGTTCGACCGACCACTTCCAGTATCTGGATGAGCTCCTTCAGGCTGAGACCATCATCAGCCAGGGAGACCACCCGTTGAAGAAGTTCCTGCATGGTGGTAACAGATGAATGCAGCGCATCCACCGCGTTGTCTTCGATGGATTCATTCTTTGAAATGGCCGCGCGCGCGGATCTGGTTCGGGGCATATTTTCTCCTGAAATGGAATATATGTTCTATATAGCACCAGTATAGGACTCCCCGCAGAAAATGCAATCTGCCAAAAGTGGCAAATATTGTGGTAAAAAATACCAAAATGGGGGGTTACATCTTCCGAAAATTGATATAAAATTTATAGTTAGCAGGGAGGCATTACACTTTTGTTGGGTTCACACCTTTTTTATTGACAAAACGGCTTTCCCGCTTTATTGTAGGATTGGAGTAATCCCACAGTATTTGCAAAGATTCAAATAAAGGGTAGTGCTCAGGGTATGTTGATCCAAAAAGCGGTGCAATGGTTTCGAAAGAAAGGCGAAAAAGCCCAATCACTGGTTGAGCTGGCTCTTGTACTGCCCATCATTCTGCTGATCCTGCTGGGCGTTATTGAGATCGCCTTCTTGATGGCGCGTTACCTTGACATTATGGACCTGACCCGCGAGGCCGCCCGTTTCGCTTCCATCAAAGATCCACAACTAACTTCCACCTATTCGTATACCAATGGTCTTTACCAGTGCAACCGGTCCACCCCCTTCAGTTTTTATTACCACACTGCCTGTATCTTTTCTCCGCCGAACGGTTCTCCCAATTGCGTGCAGGATATGAAGTTCTGCAATGGTTTGAATCCGCTCGTGTTTGTTAATGAGGAAACAGATGATGTGGTTATCTCGGTGTACACCGTCAAGGGCGCGACAACGGTTGAGTTGGTCAATCCACCACCGAATGGATACTGGGCGTTATCCGACCACGATGCCAACCTGACATTCAACGGAAACTGGAAAAAGGACTGTCAGGGAAATGTGGTGAATTCTTCCCCCCACTACACCGCCTCCGTGATAGCCAGCCAATTGGAAAGCGGTTCTCCATTAAACAAAGGCTTTGTGGGTGTGGAGTTCTATTATTGTTACAACCAGGTGCTTAACATTCCCATCTGGAACTGGTTTATACCCAATCCATTGAGGATCCATGCGTACTCTCTTATGCCGCTTCCGGCTGCCCAGCCAACCCCCACACCCTGACGTCACCCCCCGCTCCCGCGGGCAGGTGATTGTCATTTTCGCGGTGACGTTACTGGCGATGCTTTTCTTCACCGGTCTGGCCATTGACGCCGGTTCCCTCTATATTACCTACGGCCAGCTCCGCCGCGCCATTGATGCCGCTGCCGTGGCCGCGGCCAATGATTACAAACAGGAAGGAGCCGGCAACAAAGTCCCGCCGATCAACCGCATGAAAGCGGCCGCTCTTGAAGTCATGAAGCTGCACAACCTCGACTCGACCACCATGGACCTGAATCTGTACGTGTGCGACAGCGATGGCGACGACCTGCGCGATGCCAGCCTGCAAACCTCGCAGCCCAGTTTTTACAACCAGTGTCCTGACACCGGCGCGGGTTATGACCCTCGTAAACTGGTCTGGATCGATGCCCGACAGAAAGCGCCGTTGTATTTTCTGTTTCTCCTCGGGTTCAAGTCGGTACCGTTGCGCGCCCAGGCCATTGCCGAAGCCGCGCCAATCGACCTGGTCATTGTCATTGATACCTCTGAATCCATGGCCAGCGAAACGAGTGATTACGACCCCAATGCACCATCGTATGACCCCAGTGCCTGTAATTTGAGTGATACCTGTGAGCCGCTGCACTCTGCCAAAGTGGCAGCCAAAGGCTTGATTGACACCCTGTACGATACCTATGACCACGTGGGTATCGTGCACTATGACGTGACCGCCAAAACCCTGGGTATGCAAACCTCGTTAACCGACGCCAAAAACGCCGTGGACGCCATCAAAGTGCATGATGATCCCCCCCAGGACAAGATCAGATCAAATGTTTTCTATGTCCGTAAAGATTCCAATCCCAGTGTTGCTATTCAGGGGTTTAATCCAGTGTATCCTGAAGATCGCAATGGAGATGGATTGGACGATAACGACGAGGCCTGTAACATGAACACCACCGCGGAACTTGAGACCCGGTGGGATTTTGACAGCGATTCTTACCAATTAGATCCGGATGGCATGCCCTGCGACGATCCGGCCAAGTTCGATTTTTTTGACTGGGATGCTGATGGCAAGTACACCGATGCTGACGACACCGCTGCCAAAAACTGGATTACCACAAAATCACCGGGGTGTGATGTTGCTACCCTCTCCGGCTGTGAACCCATCTGGACCTATTTTTCTGTGAACTCCACCTGTACAGGCTGCGGTATTCACCTTGGCACGAAATTATTAAAAGACAACGGCCGCCCAAATTCTGTTTGGGTCATGGTATTCCTTTCTGACGGTCTGGTCAATCTCAGCGACACAAATGCCACAAATGATAAAATCGATCAAGATGATTTCCCACTGGGGTACTGCACGGGTGGAATTGGCAGCTATAGCTGGGGCAATGTGTGCAACGACCCGCTAAAGGACAATAACCAGACCATTCAGGTGGATAGGAATGCAGACGGCGATACGGATGACACGAACGAAAAATACAAAGATTTTGGCAGTACCCGTCATTGTATTGACTCAGACAAAGCCAAGTGCCCCCCCGGATCCACCTGGGTTTACGACCCCGGCCATACCACGACCGAGTACACGGTATACGATTACGCGCTGGATCAGATCGATGACGCCGGACTTCAATATTCTGCCAATAAAAAAGAAGTGGAATCCGTCACAACGGATATTGCCATGTACTCCATTGGTCTTGGCGGTGCTGATGCGACTTGGTCAGGCGTGGATCTTGACGGGAACGCGATTACCTCCGGCCCCATCGGCGAATACCTGCTGCGCTACATGGCCAAGATCGGCGACGATGGGGAGCGCGCCACGGATGAATGTTTCGATGCTGTTACCGGAGTACAGGTTGCGGCCAAAAACAGTTGCGGCCAATATTTTTACGCTCCCAGCGGGGCAGGTCTTCGCGCCATTTTTAATGAAATTTCCACCCGTATTTATTCAAGATTGACCAAGTGAGGCAAGTATGAAAGCGAAAAACCGAGGCCTCGGCTACTGGATTGTCCGCCGGTTAAAGACCACCCCCGCGCAAAGCATGGTTGAATTTGCCATCGCGCTTCCGGTGCTCTTACTGGCCACGTTTGGCGTGGTGGAATTTGGCCGCATCCTGCAGGCCTGGCTGGCGCTGGAAAACGGCTCCCGTTTTGCCGTGCGTTATGCCGTAACCGGCGAATTCAACCCTTCGTATTGTGATGACGCCGGCGACGCGCTTGGTCTTACGGCTAATGATGGCAACGCGGACTGCGTTGTGGAACCTCCACCCGGGGCTACGGAGGATCAAAAACAAGCTGCGCGCGATCAGACACAAGAACTGCAGGACTGGGCGCGTCTGCCCTCCATCCGGGATGCCGCCTTGGCCGGCGCCAGCGGCATCGCCTACGACCCTGCGGTTTCGGGTGATTATCTGGAGTACATTCGAACATCCGCGTCCTATGGCAGCACCTTCTCTTCCGCGAACCGTGGAGATCCCAGCAAGCCGGGATATTTCGGTATTTCCATCTGCTCCAATCGGCCTGTCGAACCTGATGCCGCCACCACCGTGGCGGAAAAAAACCAGCATTTCTTTATCTCCGAATCAAATACCTCTCCCCATTATATGGATGGCAAGGATGGAATTGAAGAATATCTGTACTATCCGTTCGTCTGCCAGTTGTATGACCCGGTTCAAGCCTACCTTGACGATGCCGGCGGTCCTGGGGATGAAATTCGTATCGCGTTGACTTACCGCCATAACCTGATTATGCCGCTCATCAGTGACTGGTGGCCTACCCTGCGCCTCAGTTCCATGCGCTTTGGAAAAGTGGAAAAATTCCGCACTTCCCGGGTAACCGGTCTTTCGGAAGGCAATATCGTTCCTGACACACCCACATTTACCGCCTCCAACTCTCCAACCGCAACCGCCACTTTCACGGCATCACCCACTGTGACAAACACCAACACCCTGGTGCCCTGCACTGCCAACGGAAACGGTGTGCGCGCGGATTACTACACATGGACTAACTCCAGTAACAGGTTCCCAGGCGCGCCGTTAAATGTGCGTATCGAACCCAATATTAACTTTAACTTTGGTTCCGGAGGCCCACCTGGAACAAGTGTCGGAACAAATAATTTCTCCATACGCTTTACAGCACAGGTCATGCCGGAGTACACGGAGAATTACACCTTCTATACCACATCGGATGACGGCCAGCGTCTATGGGTCAACGGCTTCAAACTGGTAGACGACTGGAATAGTCATGCTGCAACTACAAGATCTGGTGCTATAGAACTGGAACGCTGCCAGAAATACACCCTGGTTATGGAATATTTCGAGGGTTCTGGCAGTGCCAGCACCAAATTGGAATGGAGCAGCCCCAGCCAGCCCCGGCAGGTAATTCCACAGAGCTACCTGTTTGCCGACCTGGGTACCATCTCCACGGCAACCAATACCTATACTCCGACCGTCACAAACACGAAGACGGTGACAAGAACATTCACAAATACTTTGTCTCCCACAAACACATTGTCACCCACGAACACGTTATCACCTACAACCACCTACACAGCGTCACGAACTCTGATTCCTTCTCTCACATATACCAATCCTCCGCCTACCATGACGTTCACCCATACCAGGACCTACACCAGAACGTTCACACGCACGTTTACAAACACACCTACCAACACGAACACGGCAACCTGGACGAACACCGCGACGCAGACATTCACCCAAACCTGGACAAACGTTCCCGGCACGCCAACGTGGACGAACATCCCCAACACGCCAACTAATTCGCCAACGTTCAAGAAAGTCGGCGGCTGATCCCAAGGCCGGGTTCACAGGAGCCCGGCCTTTTCTTTTCTGCTTACAGCGGCTTGCGGTAACCGCCGCTGAAAGTTAGAATCGG
>CAYQUX010000056.1:0-5079 GCA_964420995.1 uncultured Leptolinea sp.
TATTAGTAAATTCCCATCTCTCGCTGAAGAAGCAAAGCGGATATCCCCTGGATGACAATATCTTTTCCCAACTGACTCATTTCAATATGGATTTCTTTGGCAAGGTATGCCAGAGTATGCTGGGCTAATTGGTGCTGCAGGGAATTGATCAACACATCCCCCAGTTCCGTGATGATCCCGGCGATCATGACCTGGCGAATATTGATGCCGCAGACCAGGTTGGCGATCGCCATTCCCAGGTAGGTACTCACTTCATCGATCAACTGGTTTACTTCTGTATCACCCATCAAACAGGCCTGGCGCACAGTATCCAGGGTAATGTCGCAGGGTTCAGTCACCAGTTGATTCAGTTTTGACGCGGGATTCTGGCGGGCCAGATTTTGCGCGCTTTTTAAAATGAACCGGCTGCTGGCCACGGTTTCAAGGCAGCCGCGTTTGCCGCAGGCGCACAGGTCGCCGTTTTCCTTGACCACCACATGCCCGATTTCCCCGGTATAGGGGCCGTCGCCATAAAACGGCTTCCCGTTGATGACAATGCTGGCGGCAATACCGCGCCCAATCTTGATCACAATCAAATTTCGGAGGTCATGGTGGGCTCCAAAGGTTTTTTCCGCAAAGGCCGCCGCCTGGCTGTTGTTGGCGACGTGCACGGGCAGGTTGTAACGCTCTTTGATCAGCGCGGCAAGGGGCAGATCGCGCCAGTCCAGGTTAACGGCATAATCAATTGTGCCGCTGACCGGGTTGATCAACCCCGGAGAACCAATACCAATCCCCAGAATGGGGATATCAGCCCGTTCTATAAGCTGGTCGATCAATTCGTACACCAGCTTTAGGGCGGCTTCCCCGTTGCTGTCACCCACCTGTACAGACGTTTTATATATGATCTGTCCGCGCAGGTTGACCACCGCGCCCTTAAATTCATGGGATGCCAGGTCAACGCTGATCAGGCAGCGCTGGTCAGCAATGAATTTCAGCAGCGTGGGGCGTTTTCCACCGTTGGATTGCCCCTGGCCGATCTCTTCCACCAGACCATCCGTCAGCAATTCGGAAACCAGATCAGACACCGTGGTTCGGGTGAGCCCGGTTTGACGGGCAATGTCGATCCGGCTGGTCTCGTTTTGATCATAGATCATTTGCAGGACCAGTTGACGGTTGTATGCCCGAGTCTGTTGCTGGTTTCTCTTTATGTATTTCATGAACATTCCGGGGAAAAGATGCTTGACTATGTTAGTCCAATGGACTAACATAGTTAACTATAGCAGGAAAAATAATTAAATCAATACCCTTTCCTCAGGAATACATTAAAGAGAATGATGATTTTCTCGAATGGGAGACTCTATGATCTTTGAAGTGTGTATTGATTCGGTTGAAGGCGCTTTGGCTGCTCAACAAGGCGGCGCACAGCGCGTGGAATTGTGCGATAACCTGGTGGAGGGCGGCACGACCCCCAGCATCGGCACGATTGAGCTGGCTTGCCGTTCCGCATCGCTGGATGTTAATGTAATGATCCGCCCGCGCGGCGGTGATTTCGTGTATAGTGACCTCGAAATGGATGTGATGAAAGCCGATATTCTGGCCGCCAAAAAATGCGGTGCCAGCGGGGTTGTTTTTGGCCTGCTGACCCCTGACGGCCGCATTGATAAAGACCGCACCCGCGCGTTGATCGCCATTGCCCGGCCAATGTCCGTGACCTTCCACAGGGCGTTTGACCTGTGCAGCGACCCGGCCGAAGCTCTGGAAGACCTGATCGACCTGGGCGTTGCCCGCCTGTTGACTTCCGGCCAGAAGGCGGACGCGTTGAGCGGGGCCGCTTGCATCAAATCACTTGTTGAACAGGCAAAGGGACGTATCATTATCATGGCCGGAGGCGGGGTGAACGAAAAAACCCTTCCGTTGATTGCCGCCCAAACCGGCGTGAGTGAAGTGCATTTCGCCGCGCGCTTATCGGAGAAAAGCCCGATGCTCTATAAGGTATCCGGCGTTCATATGGGCAAGAGCTACCAGCCGGATGAATACCTGCGCAGGGTCACTGACGCACAACGCGTTAAAACAGTGATCCAGTCCATACAGTGAACGTCAGTGCGTATTCATGAATTGAGATCGGTAAACCGGCTGCTCGTCACCATGGAAAAGGATGGTCCAAAATGACCCTGCATGAAGAGATTTATGATCAATACGGCGTGATCCGCAACTTATTGACCGCGCAGCGGAAACACATTGAAGACATTGCCCGCGAGATAAAGAAAAGGGACATCCACTACGTTTTTCTGGCCGCCCGCGGAACGTCGGACAATGCCGGCCGTTATGCGAATTACCTGTGGGGAGCCTTCAACCAGCTTCCCCTGGCTCTGGCAACCCCGTCCCTCTTTTCCATTTACAATACCCCTCCCCGCCTGCAAAACGCGCTGGTGGTGGGGATATCCCAATCCGGCCAATCGCCGGATATCGTCAGTGTTCTGGCGGAAGGCAAACGGCAGGGCTGCCTGACCATGGCCATCACCAACGACGTTGATTCCCCCCTCGCGCGGGAATCTGACCTGTCGCTGGACGTGGAAGCCGGAGCCGAGAAGGCTGTGGCTGCCACCAAGACCTATACGGCTCAGCTCACCAGCATCGCCATGCTTTCCGCCGCCCTCCGCGGGGATAAAGACCGCTGGCAGGAACTGGACCGCCTGCCGGGCTGGGTGGAGTCAGTACTGAAACTGGACCAGGCCATGGAACAGATCTCTCTGCGCTACCGCTATATGCAGCGCTGCGTGGTTCTGGGGCGCGGTTTCAATTATTCCACCGCCTTTGAATGGTCGCTTAAACTCAAGGAATTGACCTATGTGGAGGCGGAACCCTATTCTTCCGCCGATTTCATGCACGGCCCCATCGCCATGGTGGACCAGGGGTTCCCGGTGATGGTGGTCAACCCGACCGGCATGGTGTACGGCTCCATCCTGGAGCTGATGCGTGAGCTAAAACAAAACCAGCGCGCCGAACTGGCGGTCATCTCAGACCAGAAAGAAGCGCTGGATATGGCCCAGGCGCCCATCCCCCTGCCCGCCGGCATCCCGGAGTGGTTGAGCCCCATCGTGTCCATCATCCCGGCGCAGTTGTTCGGTTACCACCTCACCCGCCATCGCGGCTACAGCACCGAAGCGCCGCGCACCATCCACAAGGTAACCGCGACGAAATAACCGGCATGCGGCGATCCGCTTCCTTTAATAAGAAACCTGTCAAGGGATGATCCAGACCCCGGCCTATTGCATATCGGGCTACCGCCGGGGTGCCTACCCGGCACTCAGGTCAGGTTGTCGGCGTTGTCTTCGTACGTGCCGCCGGGCACCATGGTGCTGACCGGCGTGGGCGTGATGCCCGGGTCCGGCGCGGAGACGATCAACGCGTCAATGTACGGCAGACCGCACAAAAAATAATTGCCCCTGATATTTGGTATTCGATAAAAAGGTGTATTATTCCAAATTTTCTCAAGATTCAACCACTTACCCCTTGATTTTATTGACAGCATCATCATCGCTTATGTGTTCGTTTATATTCATCCCAACCTTTTCTGGCATTGTTTTGAACTCTTACCCCCCCCCAAGAAAAAAAGAGGCTTGAAAATAAACCTGATAAGCATGCAAGAAAAATATTTAATAGTAAATTAGAACTAAAGTTTATAAAAAGAAGAAATCCTGTAACAAAACCGAATAAAAGGGTAATCCAAATTTTCTGTTTGGGAATTGTTAAGCAAAACACAGTAGTTAGAATTCCAAAAAAAATGAATAGCAATTCCAATATAGTATTAATATTTTTCATCAATTTTTCCTTTTATTTTAGTTGTGTTATTTTTCGCCAAATTGAACAATTCCCAAAATATTCGTACCATTCCAACCCAAATCTGATAAAAATCCTTTTGAAAAGCCATAATTATAAGCAACCAAGTAACCATCAATAAGAAAATCTTCGGCACCTAACATGAGATTAGTTCCTACAATAGTACCAACAACAGATTGGAGTGATCCTTCATCAATAATTAATGGAAACCAACCTTTCTCAAAATGGGTTTTTTTTGTATATAATAAATCATCACCTACTGTGAGTACTGTAGATAAAATACTTGATCCCGTCTCCAAATAGTTAGTCGCATTTTGATGTACTTGAGGTATCCCAATTATTTCAAAAAATGCACCAATAGAACTAAAAATAAAAGCCGCATTTTGTGAAGCAACCGAAAAGTTTACTACATCTAGATGAATGTAATAACTCATATTGGGATAATATTCATTTTTCAGCCAATCTGAATAATTAGTACCTCCACTACAACCAATATCCCCCCAATTTATACATACTCCTTGTTCCTCAGAAATGGCAATTCCATTTCCTAATAACATAATCGGTGCTTTTTTATTAGCCTCATATTCCCTAGGATTATTTAATATCTTTTTTACCTCCTGGGCTAAGGGGGAAGTAGCCATTCCACTCTTCTTTCCTTGTCCATCGTCATAGCAATGGTCATTATTTTCCCCAATACAAACCCACTTATAGCCTGAAGGATCAATCAATCTTATAGGATTATTTAGGACGTATGCAAAACGATCCCAACTCTGACTCCTCCCCGGCTCGGGAATAATCGTATCGGCCTGCACGAAATGCCCAAGCGCCGGGTCGTAGAATCTTGAAACATAAAATGAAAGCCCCAGTTCAGCCTGCGCCAGTTGACCCGTGTATCTATATTTCGTGGGTGTTAAACCCTGTGTCAGGCGTATTTCCCCGAAGGCGGTGTACTGGATGACACTGTTCAACGTACCGTCTGCGTTGGCCGTGGTGCTGGCGCTGCCCAGGTGATCGCCCAGCACCCAGGTGAGCGTGTCGGCGCTGTCGGTCAGCGTGCGCACCGCTATGGTGACCGTCCCGGCAAAGTAGAACTTCTGGATCTTCGTTGCACCCGGGCCGACTTCCTTGTTGTAATGCCGGCCAGGGTAGAAGGTGGTTACCCCGTTGATCGTGCCGCGCATCATAGTCCCCCCTTCCGCTTCGCTGCGGGGGTGCTTCGCGACCGTCGCCATCATAGACGTACTGCGCGCCGGTCAGCGC
>CAYQUX010000057.1:0-5005 GCA_964420995.1 uncultured Leptolinea sp.
AGCTTAGCGTCTTCTTCAACAATATTGGCAACGGAAACATTCAGCCCACTCTGCGTGTGAGTCAGTAGTAGTTTAAGAATATGATGTTTGAAATTTTTGTTATTAAAAAGATCAAACAAATTGGTCAGAATTTTTCTACGGAGATCATGTAGTTGACTTGATTCAACCAAATCAAATTGTGTCATGATTATGGTATGGCCTCTGCCAGACTTTGTGCTTGAAAAATGAGTGTGTAGATATTTTTCAACTACAACTAAAAATATTCGAGCAAAGTACTCGATTTTCCCTGAATTACTGTATTCCAATATTTTATCAATAACGGCATGTTGTACATGATAACCATATCGATAAGAGTCAGGCCTGAATCCGTATTCTTGGACTAGACAATGTAAAGTTGCGGGAGTATCAGATGGTCGTTTATATGCGTACCGCAAGAAAAGGTCTAACGACATGTTGAGTTCATCCATTCCTAAAAACCTGAACCTCGGAAGAGTGGATAGAAACTCAGGGTAGCTTGAGTTTGAACCTACCACGAAGTTTATGTCATCAATAGATATGTCTTGACTGTCCAAGCTTTTGATCTTTTCCTGAATAAAAAGAAGCGTCTCCGTTGGCTTTAGGAACCAAAACACATCAATTAGTTGAAGAAATGTATTTTCATTCTCTGTTTGTAGTTTCCCCCAAACTCTTTCAACAGAATGTGTCAGAATTTCCTTGGATTTATCAAAATCGAAGGTGTTCAGTATTGGGTTTACTGCATCGATAAGGCGTTGTTTGAATTGTGGGAACAACTCGGTGATCAGGATGGAGAAATCAATCAACTTTTCTTTGAAATACACAAGATAGAAAAGATAGGTGGCGAGAACTTGGTCAGATACTTTAACAACCTCGTTTTCGAACATATCGAGGACTTCCATGTCGTGAAGTGTTTTTGACATCTCCCAGAAATCTTCAGCAGGAATTCCAAATATTTTATTTATATCTGACATCAAGACATTGTTCGTTCTATCTACACTCCTATAAAAGGATATAATTCCAGCGACCCTCAGAATATTCTCATCTTTCAAAGAATCAAGATCAGCTTTTATTGATGAATAGTATTTGTCATATAGCTCTGAGACATCTCTTATGCTGTCGAGCGAATTACTGTCTTTGGCAACTTGCGCTGCCATTACCGCTACACGTGGATTCCCATGGGAAATATCAACTATCCGTTCCAAGTATAAGTGGTTATTGATTTCAAACTCATCTTGTACGAGTTCTTTGATTTCCTCATCGGTAAAAGGTTTTAAGCTTATCTCAGCACCAGAGTCAATCGGTTGACAGATCTCCCTGATTTTATCCAGCGCGTAATCTCTTACGGTTACAATTATTTTGAAATTTTGGTTACTGCGTTTTGATTGCAATAGCTGGATAATGTATTGAAAACCACTAACCCGGTTAGCATCATCGACAAAGATGAGATAGTTTCCAGAATCAGAAAAATAGGCTTTTACATCCTCAAACAGATCTATTCCCTGATTGAACAAGCAATATGCTTTGTATGATTCATTTTCCTTGATGAACTGTTGATAGCATTCTATGGCAATTCTTGATTTCCCCACTCCTGCTTGGCCGGAAATAATAACTAGATTGTTTTCATCTATTAAAGAAAGAATGTTTTTCTTTTCTTCTTCTCGAAAATGAAAAAGGGTACTCAAAGTTGTGGTTAATTTGTTTTTCTCATACAGAGTCACGAATACATCGAGTGGTACGATTTGCCCTGTATCCACTTCAATTCCAAGATAGTTCTTAGCTATACTTGGAAATTTCTCAAGGATATCATAAGAAATTGCTCCGATACCAAACAGATTAAGATTGACCCCTTCCTTCTCGCAAATCACCCGTAGGTTATCAATGTTTTCAGGAGATAACTCAGATGTAAAACACAGAACAATTTCATTTATTTTTGAAACTGGTATGCCCGTTTTACTTTCATCAAGACACTTGGCAATATCTTTACAGAATTTTCCGTACACCTGGTCGGCAGCAATGGTTGTATGTTCTCCAAAAACATATTTGCCGTCAGGCGAGGGAATTAGGGTGTCAGGAGTTCCTTTTCTTACCTTATTGCTCCCAAGAACTGAACCTATAGGGTTTATTTGTGAATACCCCTTTCGCAGCAGGTAAGAATCCGCTATTTTTTGGAATGAACCTCCATCCAATTCCATTAGAGCTTTTTGAATTTGATTTATTTTTGCCATTTCTCTTCCAAATCCTGTGCAAAGGGACTGGGGTTGGCTTGATTTGTTGACATTCTGATCATTCCCAATAATTAACCAATTTCGAACTATTTACTCACCGAACTACCAAGCTCACCGGCGGCAATGGAGCACAGCGGAATTGCCGTCCAGTGCAGCGCCTTGTGTACGCCCGGCATGGGCGTGATCTAATGGGGTGTAAGTCCCCTGTATGTAAACCCTGTTACTGTCGTGATGACAGGAGCATAAATACTAGCCGAAGGCAAGGGCGGAACCGCGAGGGACCGTCCGAAGGAAGCTGGAGCGCAAAGCTATGAGTCGACGAACAGAAACGGCATACAAGGCCGAGTCTCCGGGTAAGTCAGCACAACATGACAACGCCCTGGGTTGAGGAGATACGGTAAATGCCGCGATTGCATAGTGAAAGATCACGTCCTTATCCGGGGAGACCTGTCCGGTATGCGATCCAACTCCCGTTGGAAAGCGCCATGCATGGCAACATGCTTGGTCCCCGGGCAGGAGTCAGCAGAGGTCATAGTAGTTCGCCGCCAGCGAACGAAGGACCGAACCCAGAGAAGGGAAAGGATCCGTCATGCTCGACCAATGCGATGAACCCGACCGGGGGAGCAGTTGGTCGGCGCGTTGACGGTCAATCCGATCCCGATGAATACCTGTTGGAGCGGATTCTCTCCCGTGCCAACCTGAGTGAGGCCTGGAAACGGGTCAAGGCCAACCGTGGAGCGCCGGGTGTGGACGACATGCCCATAGACGACTTCATGGCCTATGCTTGGGAACATTGGCCGGCGATCCGTTCGTCTATCTTTGCAAACAGTTACAAGCCGTTACCGGTCAAGCGGGTGGAGATTCCGAAGGCAACAGGGGGCACGCGTCCCCTGGGAATTCCCTCTGTCCTTGACCGCCTGATCCAACAAGCCATTGCTCAGGTACTGGTGCCGATCTTTGATCCTGGTTTTTCGGAGGCAAGTTTTGGCTTCCGTAAGGGGCTGTCGCCCCACGATGCCGTGTACCAGGTCCGTCATTACATCCGCGAGGGATACCGCGTGGCTGTCGATTGCGACCTGGCAAAGTTTTTCGACACGGTGGAGCACGATGTGCTCATGGCCCGGGTCGGCAAAAAGGTGCGTGACAAGCGCGTCTTGAAGCTGATCGGCACCTACCTGCGAGCAGGAGTGGTTATAGGTGACCGTCTTCACGAGACCCGCAAGGGTGTACCTCAAGGTGGTCCACTTTCACCACTGCTCAGCAACATCCTCCTGGATGAGCTTGACAAGGAGCTGGAAGGGCGCGGCCACCGCTTCGCCCGCTATGCCGATGACTTCGTCATTTTGGTGAAGAATCGCCGGGCGGGTGAGCGGGTCATGGCCAGAGTCACCCGGTTTCTTGAAAAGCGACTCAAACTCAAAGTCAACCAGGAGAAAAGCAAGGTGGCTCATACCAACAAGATCACCTTCCTCGGTTTTTCCTTTACGGGTGCCAAGATCCGTTGGTCGGACAAGGCTTTTGTGCGTTTCAAACAGCGCATCAAGGAATTGACCGGACGGAGCTGGGGTGTCTCCATGGAGTATCGAATGTTCAAGCTGGCCGAGTACCTGCGTGGCTGGATGGGATATTTCGGGATATCGGAGCTGTATCGACCGATACCCGAACTCGACCACTGGCTGCGCCGCAGGGTGCGCATGTGCTACTGGAAGCAGTGGCGGTATTGCCGCACCAAGGTTCGCGAGCTGACCAAGCTCGGCACCTTCCTGCGAACTGCCATCTCGGTCGGCTTGAGCCGGAAAGGTCCCTGGAGATTATCCCGCACCTTGGCAACCCACTCAGGCATGACCAATCAATGGCTCAAGGATCAAGGTTTGCTTTCTGTCAAAGATCTGTGGGTAAACATTCATTACCCGGCTACGGCTCGGTAACTCATGGGAACCGCCTGGTGCGGACCCGCATGCCAGGTGGTGTGGGGGCTGGGGGAGAGATTCCCCCGGCTACCCGATTAGCGCCTATTTTCATTCTCTGTTACGGGGTGCTCACCCAAATCTTCTGGAAGTTCCTCTAGCAGTTCTCTTGAGTAATACTCAAGCACCAACTCCCCTTTTGTTAATCTTTCTGTCCAATACCGACCCACCAATTTTTGTTTTGGCTTCTCTATGATCTGAAACACTGCTGTTCCATCATGGGGGATACTTCTTTCGTTCAAACTCAATCTAGGCTTACTAGTATAGGAATATGCTACGTTTTTTATCTGCCGATCGGGATCTATAAGAAAGCCCTCAGAATACGAAGAACTTTCCATTTCACTTGTACGCATCATGCAACTAATGTGGAAGAAGGACTGGTTCACGGTCAGCATAACTGGTATCGGAGGTGGCTTTTCGCCCGTCGCTGGATTTTTCCAATCTGAATAGATAAATCCCACCCAACTTCCGTTCAAATTTGGAAATGGAACAAGCCACCCTCTGAATATTTTTAGTTTCCAGCCCCATTTAACGAAGACAGCGACGACTAAAAGATCAACGCTCACCACTTTTGGAACAAGCCCAAAGAAGTCTTTTAGCTTTGACAGATCGAGCCCGCCAAAGTAGGCGAGCAAAAACCAAGCGACTGCCGAGATTCCAACCAGCAAATACAGCGAACTTTTTAGTGTTACATTGCGCATTATTTGAATCCAAAGTAATTCCGCCTCGTCCGCAGAATCTGTGGGTAGCTCTTTGAAAATAGCCCCAGAACCTGAGCCCCGCCGGAGGTGAAGG
>CAYQUX010000058.1:0-4514 GCA_964420995.1 uncultured Leptolinea sp.
TCTTCAAAACAAGCGGTTTCGAGGCTCGCTCTCACCGCTACGTCACCGTAAGCAGCGAACGTTTTACCGGTCTGGCCGATAACTTGAAACTGGATTGCTTTTTCCTGCCTGCCAATGATTTTATGAATCCAGAAAATGTGCTGTGCGCCAGGCGCGGCAACCGCTTTTTACCCACCGATAAGGATTTCTACGTTCACGGCGGGCTGCTGCCCGAAGAAATCATTGTTCCGTATCTGGTTTTTGAACCGGCCACTGTCTCAACGCAGGACTTAACTGTTTTGCTCAAGAAAAATCAATACCGTTACCGCATGGAAACGATTGAACTGGAAATTGGTAACCCTAATGATTCCGCTGTCGAACAGGTTCAGGTCAGCCTATTGAATGGAAATGTGGAAAGTGACTCCGTCCGGATAGCCTTATTGAATGGTAAGAAAAATATGGCGGTCCAGATCAAAGCACGCTTCAAAGTGACCAGTATCCTTGAAGAGCAGAACAGCCTGCATATTCGAGTTCGGTTCCATGCCCACGGCGAACAGCATACTTTCGATATGCAACCCAAGATCATCATGAAGAAGATGATTGAAGAGAAGAGTACCAATGTATTTGACGATTAACATCAAGCCTTCATCCACCAAAGATGAAGATCTTGTCCAAGGAGTGAGTGATGGAGACATTTGAACAAAAGGCAGTAGACGTTTTTAGTGAAATTGTGATCAATAAGTCTTTTGTGCATAAAGCTGGTTTTGGCAGCCGGGCAATTCCTACCTATGTGCGGGAATGGATTATCTCTCATTACCTGGACGACAGCACTGAATTAACAGAAACAGCGCGTCAGAAAATCGCCGGCTTCGTTCAGAAATATGTTCCCGATAAAAGCCAAAAAGAAACGATCAAGAACCAGCTTTTTGAACAAATGGAAGTTCAATTCTTAGACAATTATTCTGTTTATGTAAATTTGGAAAAAGGTGATCGGTATCTCAACATTCCATTTTTAGATGAAAGTGCTGCGTTTGCGATCCCACAAATCATTCAAGATAATGAAATGTTGTTGAGCAGCGGACTTTGGGGAGTCGGAAAACTCTATTATGTCCCCAAGAACGATGATAATCCGCGTGGGCAAATCTGGATGCGCGAATTCCGGCCCTTTCAACTGGCAAATATGGATTTGGAGTATTTTCGAGAATGCCGTAAGAGCTTTACAACCCAAGAATGGATTGATTTTCTTATTTCTTCGATGGGTTTTAATTACAAGCTCTATACCCAAAGGCAAAAGATCTTATTAGTCTGCCGGCTTATCCCGATGGTTGAACCGCGTTACAACCTGGTGGAACTGGCCCCGAAAGGCACCGGAAAGAGTTTCGTCTTTGAAAATATGTCGCGGTATGTAGCCGTTCGCTCGGGTGCAATTTCACCAGCGGTGCTATTTTTTAATGATTCACGTAAGACCCCTGGATTAATCACTCGATATGACAGCGTAGTGATTGACGAAGCTCAAAAAGTCAAAGCAGATACATCCGGCGAATTGACCGCCCTACTGAAATCTTACCTCGAAGCCGGCCGTTTCGCTCGCGGGAGCGCCAGTTCCATCAATGCGGAAGCCGGCCTGGTTATACTGGCGAACATCGATCTGGATCAAAACAAACGACCATTGAACGAACAGGTGGGCTTGTTCCGTGTTTTTCCGAATTTCCTGCGTGAAACCGCTTTTATTGACCGTTTCTCAGGGCTGCTGCCTGGATGGGATTTACCCAGGATTAGCAAGGACACACCTTCAAAAACGATGGGACTCAAGGGGGATATCTTTGGTGAAATCCTGCATTCGTTGCGTAGTGATATCAGCTACCGCGATTACGTCAAAACAAACATGGAATTGCAAAACTGCGATGATATGCGCGATAGCAAAGCAGTCGAAGCTGGGGCGGCCGGATTATTGAAAATTCTTTTTCCAGATCAAGATCCTACGGAAGAAGAGTTTTACCTTTATTGCGCCAATCCAGCGCTGGAATTGCGCCAACGCGTCAGGGATGAATTGTGCAAATTAGATCGGGAATATGTTCCGGTCACCTTCAACTCAAAGATACCTGATGATTTCCAAAGAGGGCACAGGCTTGTTAATTATTCCGATCCAAGTTCAATACCTGTCCCTACTGTATCTCAACCTATACCAGAGCTACCCTCAGTTGCTGGTGATGAAGAAGAGGCGGAGGTTTTACGGTATTTTGGCGCTACTGAGGAACCGGCACCTAAGCTGGAAAACGAGTCAGAGTTAGCCGCAAAAACCATTCATATACGAGAAGGCGAAACTGGTTATAGCTACCAAAATTTATTTGGACCTTACCTAAAAGGCGCAAAAAAAATCTATGTAACTGATCCTTATGTCCGACTGGAATATCAACTCCGGAATTTTATTACGTTTGCTGGAATCATCGATACCAATGTCGGCCAGGTGGAATTGAAACTTACCACTTCTTCCGAAGATGCCTACCAGGAAAAGATCCAGGAACAAAAGTTTACAGAGATCAGCGCAAGTCTTGCTCAACATGGGATACTTTTTACCTTTGAATTCGATCCAGTCATTCATGACCGGAGTATCAAGGCAGATAATGGTTGGTGCATTTATCCGGGCCGCGGCTTGGATTTTTATCAAAAACCTGATTCGAAGTATGAATTGAGTGAGATCGATCAGACCAAGCGGAAATGTCGGGAGACCGATATCATTTTCCAAAAAGCCTAAAGGGGGAATTAATGGCGAGTTGGGTTGAGGATATCACACTGGCTTTGAAAAATCTGGGCGGCCAAGCTCATCGGCGGCAAATCATTGATGAAGTAAAACGAATTAGAAAAGAGCCTTTGCCAGTTAATTTGGATGAGACTATTCAAGAACGAATCCAAGCTCACTCATCTGACTCAGCTCATTTCCGAGGAATTGATCTTTTTAAAAAGATGGGAAATGGAGTGTGGGCGCTTAGGGACCAGGTTGGAGAAGAACCTTCGCATGTTGCATCAGCAAGCCAGGTCCAGGCCCCCGACAATTTATTATCCGGAAAGGGAAAGAGTGAGGTAATGGCTACCTGGATCGAAGATATTAATCAGGCATTGAAGAATCTAGGTGGTCAGGCTAACTTGAATCAAATCTACGATGAAGTCAGTAGAATCCGGCAAGGACCACTACCGAAAATGTGGCAACACATTATCCAAGACACCATTTATCAACACTCTTCTGATACCCAAAAATTTCAGGGCAATGATTTGTTTCATAAAATAGATAAAGGAGTTTGGGCACTTCGAAACCATGCGGCTGCCCCAAAAGCCATTCATCAAGCTCCAAAACAAAAAGATACTGTTCCTCAAAACTATTTACCCTCCGAATCTTTCGAGGAAATTGCGAATATTCTAAGGACGATAAAACAATATCGAGAGTATCAACATCCAGATTCGTCTTCCTGGAAAGAATATGTGGATGAGTTTTTTCATATACTAGGTTTTTCTACGGATGGGAAAAGCCAGCGCCTCACGACATTAGGTCTCATGGGGGCTAACCACACTCCAAAAGCGATCGTTTGTTATGTGAAACCTGGCGAGAATTTTGAAGAAATTACTCCCGGTTTAGAATGGGAATCTTACCTGTTTTATGCTGCTCAATTCCATCAAATTGATTGGGGCATATTAACCGATGGTTTACGGCTAAAGATCATCCATTTCAAAGACCAAGAGAATAAGCAACCGTCCTATTGGCCGGATCTTGATGGGATTGTCTGTCAAGAAAAGCTTGATACTTTTTGTTCGGTCTATAAGGTGTTTTCTTTTATCAAAGGATATGACGGCAAGCCAGCAATTGCGCAAGGGAATCAAAAGAAGTCACAACAGGGTCAAAATGATGGGGAGTTGGCTGAGCGGCATGTTCTCCGCCTGAAATTCTGGGGGGAGCTGCTTGAAAAAGCAAAAGCAAAGACAAAACTTCATGCCAAGGTCTCGCCAGGAATAGAAAATTGGATCAGTGCCGGCGCTGGGAAAAGCGGTCTTGGATTTAATTATGTTGTACGAATGGATGACGCCCAGGTGGAGTTGTACATTGATAAAGGTGAAGCCGAATGGAACAAGATGGTTTTTAACACCTTTTTGCAGCATAAGACCGAGATAGAGCAGATTTTCGGTGAACCATTGGATTGGCAATTGCTTCCCGACAAACGAGCAAGTCGAATTCGGTATCTGATTTCAGGTTATGGTCTGAAAGACGAAGACCAATGGGATGAATTACAGGGTAAATTAGTCGATGCAATGATAAGACTTGAAAGAGCATATAGCACTTACATTCACCAGTTACATCGATAATTCCTAGAGATAAATTATGAAACCATTATTTTTTATGGCATCCAATGATGTAATAAACCAAATAACAGATTTGTATGATTTTGTTTGGCCAACAGCATCTGCAATCTGGAATTTAAGATGGCAGGTAAAGGGATTTGTAAACGAGGTGGGCGTAGATAATGTAAATGATCAAAAACTACTTG
>CAYQUX010000059.1:0-4461 GCA_964420995.1 uncultured Leptolinea sp.
GTTTTACAATTAATTCTGTCCTGGAGCTTACCTGGTATTTGGAATAGATGTTTTTTAAATGGAATTCAACTGTATTGTCAGAAATATGAAGGGAGAAGGCAATTTGCTTATTGCTTTTCCCTTCTAGCAGAAGTTTAACCACATCCCGTTCACGGTTGCTCAATCCAATAAATTGATCCATATTTTGGCGGGTTTCCTTCGTTTCAAATGCGGAATTATCTCATATAATCTATAATAATAATTGATATTATACCTGTAATTAATAGTTCGTCGGCTTTCTCTTGGAAGCGGTTATGAAGATTACGATCTGCACATTCGGATCCCGTGGCGATACCCAACCGTATGTGGCGTTGGCCGTGGGCTTGCAGCAAGCGGGGCACCAGGTGACACTGGTGGCTTCGCGCGATCTTGCCGGGTGGATTCGGTCGTATGGCATAAACGTGTATCCGCTGCGCTTCAGTTTGCAGGAGTTTATCCAGGAGCCGGAGCGGCGAGACGCGTTAAAAGGCCGCAATATCGTGCACATATTGCAGGATTTTCGGTCTGGGTTTGAGACATACCTGGCGAGGGTGATGGACGATTGTTGGCAAGCGGCGCAGGATGCTGAGTTTCTGGCGCTGAGCTCCATCGCAAGTATGGGCGTGGATATTGCCATACAACGCGACATCCCGCTGGCTGTGATGTCTTTGCAGCCGCTGTTTCCACCCACCCGGGCTTTTCCCATGTTCATGTTACCGTTTCGCTTTTCGTTAGGCGGTGGTTACAACTACCTGACGTATGCGCTGTATATGCGCCTGGGATGGCTCTTCGTAGGCGGATTGCTCAACCACTGGCGCACCACGTGCCTGGGACTGCCCCCATGGCGATCGATGCGCGAGATGATTGACGCCCTTGGTAACTTTGGCACGCCGTGGCTGTATGGTTACAGTCCCCAGGTGCTGCCCAAGCCGCCAGACTGGGCGGATAATCTTTTTATCACAGGCTATTGGTTTCTGGACGCTCAACCGGATTGGCAACCTCCAGCGGATCTGGTCCGTTTTCTCGAGAGCGGTCCGCCGCCGGTCTACATTGGTTTTGGCAGTATGAGCGACAAAGATCCAGAACATCGAACGCGTCTGGCTCTGCGCGCCCTGGAACTCACCGGACAGCGGGGCATACTCTTGACGGGCTGGGGTGCGGTAGCCCGCCTGCCCACATCCGCGGATGTGCTTTATGTGGATGATGTGCCACACAGTTGGCTGTTTCCCCGTATGGCGGCGGTCGTGCACCATGGCGGTGCGGGCACCACCGCCGCAGGGCTGCGCGCTGGGGCGCCAAGCCTCATCACCCCTTTCATGTTGGACCAATATGCCTGGGCGGATCGCGTGGCAAAACTCGGCATTGGACTCCGGCTGGCTGACCATAGAAGGCTTACGGCTGAAAAACTGGCGCAAGCTATCCATACCGCAGTGACTGATTCTGCTCTGCAGTCACGCGCCGCTGATTTAGGCGCAAGAATTCGCGCAGAAAACGGCGTGGCCCGCGCGGTCGAGATCATTGAACGTCATGCCGTAGAATTCAACCAACGTCCATTCAAGAAGCCTTGAAACAAAATGTCCAGGGAGTGCTTTTGGCATATCGGCGTGCGGCCGAACACAGCGTGCGCTGGACAGGTAAGGAGTCGCCGCCTTTTCCACCACAGCTTTATGGATCCAGTCTGATTTATGGGTATGAGTTCAGGCTCGTCCTTGCTGTTCAGTAGTTGATCTTGAAATCGTTTTGAAAACAGGGCGTCTTCCGGATTCGGGGGGCGCTCTTTGTGTTGCATGGACACGGGTAGTTTGTATAATTGGAATGTCTGGCGTTATATTTGATAACAGGGATTATTGAATTCGAAATAAGCCTGCTCTAAGCAGAGTCCATGCCGCCCACCCGCCAGTAACGCGATCTGTTGGGTGCTCCTTCGAGACTGACAAAATCACCCGGGTAAAAGTAGAAGGTCAAGCAATGAAGAAAACCATCGTTATTACAGGGGGTGCAGGCGGAATGGGTTTGGCCACTGCAAAATTATTAGGCACAGAGCATCACATTGTTATCTGTGATGTCAATCAACAACGATTAGAGTCTGCCATCGAAGAATTGGAAAAACGAGGTATTCACTGCGATTCGATGGTATGTGATATTACCGATCAAAGATCTGTTGATGTATTGGTGAAGTTGGCAGTCAATGTCGGGTTGGTAGCATCTGTGATTCATACCGCAGGCATTAGTCCTCATATGGCAAATTCGGAAACAATCATGAAAGTCAACGCAGTGGGGACAATGAATATCACGGAAGCATTTTATGAGGTTGCCACGCAAGGTTTTGTTCTGGTGAATGTGGCGTCCATGGCCGCACATATATTACCTGGTTGGTTAATTCCCAGGCGTGCTTATTCCTATGCATTTACGAACAGGGATGTTTTCTTCCGCAAAGCCATGTTCCCCTGTCGTCTTATACCCAATGGGCAATATCGTACCGGCATGGCCTACGCCATCAGCAAGAATTTTGTCGTGTGGTATAGCAGGAAGAACGCTGTCAGGTTTGGTCAAAAAGGCGCGAGGATTCTTTCGGTCTCCCCAGGTATGTTTGACACAGAGATGGGGCGTTTGGAAGAAAAGAGCAGTTCCGCTGAAATGCTGAAAGATTCTGCATTGAGACGAGTTGGGAAACCGGAAGAAATGGCGGAATTACTTGCGTTCTGCGTCAGTGATAAGGCCAGCTATATTACTGGAACCGATATTTTGTGTGACGGTGGCGTTGTGGCATCTAAGGTTAATTTTTAGAATTTGACAGGGATAGGTTTTAAAAATCGTGCAGCCGCTCAACACAACGGGCAGCTGATGGGTGGGAGTCGCCGCGTTTTTAGGCGGCTTCTTGACTTGAAATTGATGCCGGCAAAATGGTGCGATCTCGTTCCACCTACACCCAGGTAACGCAAGCCGTTGGGTGCTTAATTCACGCAAAAGCAGGTAAGCAGAAATGTCTGTGAGCTGGGGTGTCCTTCCAATTGTTCCGGAAATACATGGTTGGTTAAGCGAAAATGGTTTTATTATCGATATCCAGGAAACGCGTTATCCCACCCTTGATGAATTGATCATTATTTTAGAATCATTCAACCTACCAATCCAAAAGGAACAAGTTTCAGAGAACGCTTTTGGAATTAGTATTGGTGAACCGCACTCGTCACAATATGCATATATCTTAGGAGACGTCAAAGATACTGGCTTTGCTTTTCAGTTTTTTGGGAGTGCTTGTCAAGAAAGGACAATGCTAGAAATTTTGAAGCGACTTAGCCAAAAGTATTGTCAGGCCTTGGTTATATACGAATCCACTACGGCAACGCCAGTAATTGTAGATTCGGAGACGAACGTTGAAGAAGCAATGATTCAATGGAACCGTAGAATCAGAGAGAACTATATGGGAACATAGAATCCGAAAGTAAACCAGCCTGGTTTACTGTTTTTACAATGGCGGCAGTCACAGGATTCCCGTCAGTGGTGACAGCGATAGCAACGGGAGCGGCAATGTGCGGGTTCGTTCGGTTTGAGGCTCGTTCGACACAAAGGATTTTAAGATGACTCTTGTAATGCGCATCAAGCTTCTTCTTACCCGGCCCCGCCTCATTTTTAATCCGTTATTGTTGTTGGTATTCGCCG
This sequence comes from uncultured Leptolinea sp., assembly GCA_964420995.1. Classification (GTDB taxonomy): domain Bacteria; phylum Chloroflexota; class Anaerolineae; order Anaerolineales; family Anaerolineaceae; genus Leptolinea. Next base: position 3,679 of record CAYQUX010000059.1, read on the forward strand.
CCATTTGGATTCGCGATTTCTTCTATTGGTTCCCAAAGGATGCCTTTGGGACCAGCCTGAATTATTGGGCTTATACCGACTGGTTGATCGATTATTCTCAGGGATTCATCCGGCGCGGTCTGTCGGGTGAAATTTGGCGGCTGGTTCCGTCCACAGTTCCGCCAATTGAAGTCGTTGCGGTGTTTTCCTGGATCTTGATCCTGACCAGCGTCTTTGGTTACCTGCGCTTGCTGGTGCGATCCTGGAAGAGTTTTCACCCATTGACTTTGTTCGGGCTGTTATTTCTTCCTTCATTGTTTATGTTCTACATCCATGACCACCAGGCCATCGCCCGGAAGGAAATCCTGGGATATGTCACCCTGCTGCTGCATCTGTTTGTCGTTGAAAAGTCTTTCCCACTTGGCGATGGCCCGGCGATTTCCGCTGGGAATATGCGGCGCTATGTGGGGTGGTTGTTGCCCATCACGGTGATCCTGCTCCCGGCTATCATCCTGGTCCATGAAGGGAATTTTCTTTTGTTCGTCCCGCTGCACGGGATAATCACACTGACCGTCTTGCGCAGGAAGGAGCGGCCAAACTGGGCCAGACTGCCTTGTGGACCGGGCTGTTGTATCTCCCTACGGTGCTTGCGTTCGGAGCGGTTTATCTATCTGGCACACCCAGTTACCCAATGCTGCTCGGCATTTGTAAAAAATGGGCGGCCGCTGGCGCAATACGCGAAGGCACCTGCATTTTGCCCCCCGAAAAGCTCAGTGGATCGACTCTGCCCGGCTCTTTCATCCC
>CAYQUX010000060.1:0-4315 GCA_964420995.1 uncultured Leptolinea sp.
TAGTTCATTTTAGGTTAACTGACCTTTAGGTTAATTAACCTAATTATTGATCAAATCGGCAAAAAAGTCAACTGGAAATTTTGTTTAGCTTATCTTCCAGGTTAAATTCCATCATGCTGTCTTCAAGTAATTCCAAATTATCCACCATCGTAATTTAAATTATGATAACGGAAATTACAATAGGAATCCGAAAATACAAACATCTATATCGAGTGTTTTATGATCAATACCTCCGCCAAAATTATCTGATGGCATATGAATGCAATGTTTGATCATAATTCGTCACATTTTGCCCCACTATGAAGCCGGAATCAGGCCTAAAATGGGATACCATTCCAAAACTGGCGGGAAATTGTAGATGCTTGCCCCACTGAAACATGTGGTTTAAAATTGGCGAAGGTATTGATGATATGATGTTAATCTCCAGGGCCGGTACTCCCTGACCTCAATACTCATACCCATGTCTCTGGTCTATACAATATTAAGATGGCGTGGTCCCAGGTTGGAGCCTTCGGGAAAGGGGGCACATTATAGATATAGCCATGAAGATTGATACGGTTGTCAGGGAAGGGCAACCAGCTGACTTGGGAAATTATAGAATAATCACCAGAGTCCGGAAAGGTATCCTGGTGATTATTTGTAGACGGTTGTTTAGTTAATTTTCAGTTATGGTCCATGGTGTTAGGGAATGGTATTTGCTATCTCTGCCAGCAATTGTTGATTGATCCCATTACCTGTGCTAACAAGCAAGTAGTCCCAATTACCAGTTTGCCAATACATTCGCTGTGTTTGTGATGGATCCGTTTCGTGCCAGGATGGATCTGACTCATTCGCGCCTTTCCCAAAATCGCCTTTTGCATAGACCGCATTCACATTCCCTATCGTTATATTGGCTTTGAAATCTTCTTGAATATTTTCCATCAGATTATGACAAGGTGAATCTGGTACGTTTTCACTTGGGCACTGATAAAGCCTGATGTTGGGGCTACCAAATTGCGAATTGGTGAACAAGACCATCGAAGAATCCCCAAGTAAATGGATTGAGTTAAGCATGCTTCCAAGCGGGAGCTTTTTCGGCATCTGTATGTCATAGCCTGCCGCGCGATCTGCTTCATCCAAATCGTTATAGGAAGTAATATCCAGTACTGCCTGATTCGACTGTAAAGTACCTATGGTCGATTCAGCAAGAGCGATCATTTGCGCCTGCGATAAGCCTGCCCCACCCTCTGGCAAACGAAACTCTGCATACAACTCCAGGTTCATTTCACCGGTTTTCCAGAGTAGCGCTTGTCCGGCACGGAAAATATCATTTTGCAGGTCACAGGCTTTTTCTGGAGAGGTAAACCCGATTATGTATTTTGATTTGCCCTCACTACCCGCAATCTCTACCGTTGAAATATCCAGTGTGTTGTTCGCGTCTGAGTGGAGCTCAGTTAACGGCGTAATAGTACTTTGACGGATGAACAATGAAGGATAAGAAGCGCCATTGTACGCGTATTGTAGGCAGACAAAACCAGTGCCGTCTTCGATAGTGGCAAAATCGAATTGATAACCCGCTGGGAGTGCAGTTGGTACGAGAATCTTAAACCCAGCCAGGCGTTCAGCATTCTCAAGGTTATTGATATGACTGGTATCAACGGATTGTTGTGCGGAAAGATCATCTGTCAGATTTTCGGCCATTGCCAACAAGGACTCTTTCGTAAGCGCAGTCTTAGATGTCACGGAAGATAAGTTGACAACTGCACTGATCGTATACAGGATATCATCGTGCTGCCAGCGTAAGAATGAAGCGCCAGAATCCGCGTTCCAAGCCCCCCCATCGCCATAGTAAGAGCCTTGAACATATTCGGCATGATCGTTTCCTACCTGGGCCAACTCTACTGCAGCCATAGACCCTACGCTGATTGGCTCCGGATCAGCCCTATGCAAAGGTAATTGTTCAAACCATAGCGATATACCAGCGGCGTCATTTTTATAGGAAAGGGTGACACGCTCCCCATCAACCTGGGCAGATTCGAAATGGTACCCTTGTGGTAGAAAAGAGAGTTGCATCAGCGGATAACTGACTTCCTTTTGTGCTTCTTCGAGGCTGGGATCTTTCTGTGAAGTGCTGCCAGCATGTATAAAAGGAGTAACCTCGATCAAAGGCAAAGGGGTAGAGACTATTGGAGCAGATTCTTCCGACGTTTGGGTCGGGTTGAAAAAACGAAGGATCCCCTGTGCGAGAGCATGCCCTTGAGGGCTTGCAAACAAGAAAATTCCAACCGCCATGAATAGTAGAGTAATTATCGCCAATATGGGTTTGAAGATCCTTGCATTCGCAGATTTGGCCGTGTGTTTTTGCTGCATTGACCCATTTACAGATTCTCGCTTGATTCTTGCTTGCATGACCTGCCAGGGATCATAATTTTCTGGAATGCCCTCTTCAGCTAATTCGCGAAGTAGAGTTTGTTTTAATTGTTTATCGTTCATTTCATGACTCCTTTTCTTTGCCACAAGCCAAAGGGGATTGTGCACTTTTTGAAGTGGATTGATCGTCGTACCCGACAAGTAATTGGCGCAACCTCCGCCGGGCAATGTGTAACCACCATTTGATAGAGGAAATTGGCGCATTCAAAGAGTGGCTCATTTCGACCTCGCTCATTTCCAGGTAATACTTTGAAACTACGGCTCCGCGTTGATTAGGGGTAAGCAAACGCAACGCTTTCTGAACTTGCTGGCGTAATTCTTCAGTTTCTACCATCGTTTCTGGCAGAGGCTGCCGATCGAATAGCCATTCTTTTAGGTTATCTGTGAATTCGTCCTCCTGGACATCCAGACGGATCAGCTTACTTTGGCGCTTTACTGCCTTAATAGATGCATTGATAACGCTTCTTAGAAACCAAGGGCCAAAGCGACCTGCTACTAATTGGTTAATTTTCCGGCTCGATGACAGGAAAGTCGACTGGACAATATCCTCAGCTAAGTCTGGATCCTGTACGATCAAATACGAAGAACGTACTGCCTGAATGTAATACTTTTCCACTAGTGATTCCAGACCATTCAGATCTCCTTTTTTCAAGAGCTCAATTGCTGTAAACTCATCCATAAACCTTCCTTTTAGTTAGTTTTTAGTTTCGAGTAACCTCTCTACACATATATGATCCCTTACTCCCGAAAAAAGTTAGTTAAGTAATAATATCTTTTGACAAAGATTTATCATATAAGTTGTTGTAATGAGAACATGACATGATATTTTTTGAAAGCGATAAAGTAAGCATTATAGTTAACACTATATGGTCGTCAACAGGATAAATTGCTTAATTCAGTTCGCCTATTTTCCACCAACGAGGTTCGTCCTTGCAGGACTCCTCCAAATATTTGAAAATCGGCTCAAAATAAACATCGCCATTCTTTAGATCCTTTGCTACATTTGAAATTGCAACTACCCGGCGAACTTCATGACGGATGCCGATCTGTACCAACAAATCAACCGCATCAGAAATCATTTGATTGGCTTCATGCGGCTTCACCCCTGCATCTGCCCCCATCACGGTCGCCAGCCGGCGGGCGGCTTCACGCGGGCTGTCCGCGTGGAAGGTGCATGCTCCACTGTGACCGGTCATCAAGGCCCGAAATAGACTCATGGCTGCCATTCCATCGCGCACTTCGCCGATGACCAGGTAATCGGGGGACATGCGCATGGCGTCATCCACCCCATCTGCCAGGGTATAGGGTTTTACCTCTGTGCCTACTGCTTGTGGGCGAGCTTCTACGGTCTGAACGGTTGGGCGGTCGACCCAGATTTCCTCCGGATCTTCAATCTTCACGATACGCCAGGCCGGTGGCAGGAAATTGCATAGAGCGCTGAGTAAAGTGGTCTTGCCAGTGCGGGTGCCACCTGAAATCAGGATGCGCCGGCCCTGCTCCATCGCCTGCTGAAGGATATCCATCATCTCGGGATTCATCACCCCGCGTTCCAGCAACCATTCCGGTTTAACCGGCTTTTGCTCATACAGACGGATGTTGATCGAAGGATTTCTTCCCGGAGGAGCGATCACCGGATGCAGGGCTTTGATGCGCCCGCCGCCCGGGTTGTCTTTTGTCGCCGGCAGCTTGGCATTGATGCTCGGGTTGGTTTCGTTCAGGGTTTTATTTTGGGGACCAATCAGCCGATCCAGTACGCGCCAAATCTCTCCGGATTCCGGTCGCATGTCAATCGTTTCCCAACGTACCGAACCCTTGCGCATGATCTGCACCAATCCGCTGGAGTAAATCGTAATTTCCGAGATATCCGTGCGTGCTGGCGGTAACAGCATATCCAGAAACCCTAATC